>NZ_JBIRYJ010000010.1:49321-281011 GCF_044389785.1 Streptomyces sp. NPDC019443 | reverse complement strand
CATCCCCCGCCCCGCTCGGTCGAACTGCTCGGTCACGTACGGGACGTGATGAACGTGGCCTGGCTGTCGGCGGCGCCAGCTTCGACAGCCTGCATGTGAACGTGAACGGCGAACAAGGCTATTCGACCGCTCGTTGGACGCCTACGGCCGGGAGGACGAGCCCTGCCGCCGCTGCGGCACCCCGATGCGCCTGGACGAATCATTCCAGCTACCCCCGCTGTCAGCGGCTGCCGAGGCCCTCGCGCATCTCGTCGTAACGCTCCCGCGCCGCCAGCACCTCGGGCATCCGGCCCTCCAGGAAACGGATGAGGCCCAGTAGCCGCTCGGCGACCTCGTGCCCCAGTGGGGTGAGCTCATAGTCGACCCGCGGCGGGTTCGTCGGCTGCGCCTCCCGTTGTACGAGACCGTCGCGCTCCAGGGCATGCAGGGTCTGGGACAGCATCTTCTCGCTCACGCCGTCGACCCGGCGGCGCAGCTCGTTGAAGCGGAAGCGACCAGGCGGGTGGCGGTCCTATACCAACGCCTCGTGTCCGTGACGCCTGCGGAACTCGATCTCGGCGGTCGTCCCAGGCAGTGTCCACAGGATGCGGGCGTGTCCCCCGGGAAGCGGACAGTGTTCAAGGTCGGGTCCGTGGAGATAGGGCAGGCTGATCAGCAGGTGGTCGCAGGTCGAACCCGGCACCCACGGTTCACCGATCGGCATGCTGTGCTCCAGGTCGAGTTGATGCCCTCCGCAGTGGTAGTAGGCGATCATCGCCATGAGCTCGATGAACCGCTGGTCGCGGACGTGCGCGGTCATGACGAACTCAAGACCATGACCGTCCTTCTCCATCGGGGCCCAGCACCCGGCGGTCACATATGCCCAGCTGTCGCTGCGGGGGCCGGGCCTCACAACGAGAACTCGCAGATCGGGCACTACCTCCAGCCGTTCTGGCCCGAGGTCGTAGTCGACGACCTCCACGGAATGCCCTATGAAGAACGCCCGGACGTGTGACTCAACAGCCTCCGCGGCCAGCAGCCTCGCATCACTCACCGCGCGATCATCCCAGACTGCGATCGACCACCCCTGACCGCTCACACAGCGTCATGGAGTTGCGGGCCTCAGCCGCGAATACGCGACACCTCAACATGCGAGCTCACCAGTCCCGAGGCCGCCTCCGTCCTGGTGGCGACCCGTCGCTGCCGCGGTCGTTGAAGCCGGCACGGCTCTCGCGGGAAGCGCCATGGCTGACACCGAGGCGGTACGGTCGCCAAACGCCGACGCTCTGGCCGTCGTGTACCGCGAATACCGGGATGAGATGACGACGGTGGCCGCCCGGCTGCTTCGAGAACGCGACGTTCCCGAAGCCGTGGTCGGCGCCGAGGACCTCGTGCAGACGGCGTTCGAGAGGGCGCTGCGCAGCATGGATGAGCTGCGCGAGCCGCGCGCGTACATCTACACGACGCTGCGGCGCGAGGCCGCGCACTGGGCGGAGAGGCTCACCAGGAACGGCAATGGGAGGCCAAGCGCCTGGCGCAGTTGCGCACTTCCGCCGCGCACGGCCGGGACGTGGGAGTGCTCGTCACCGATCGCGTCATGGTCCGCGACGGCGTTCGCCAGCTGCCGCAGCAGCAGGCCGCTGCGGTCGTGGCGGCCAAGATGTACGGCTTCACCCAGCACGAGACGTCACAGATGACCGGAAGGCACCCCGGCACTTTTGCCGTTCATGTCGCGCGGGCGGTCGCCCGCCTGGCGCTGTACCTGACCCCGATGTGCCTCATCTTCCTGAGCATCCGGAGTGGTGACTGGTCCGCCTTGGGGCTTGGCGGCGTGACCCTCCTCCTTTGGCACTTGTCGGCCAACACGCAATACAAGGCAAAGATCACCAAGCCGCCGGAGGCCGCCCTGCTTATCGAACGGCAGCAAAAGCAGCAGCGAGAGCTGGAGGAGATCCTCCTTGAGAAGTGGCTGCGGCCTGAAGCCGATGAGGGGGACGCTCGACGTGTCTAGAGATCTCCAATGGCTGGGGTTACAGCGGTTGAAGGTCGAGCCCGGTCTTGGTGATGAGGCCGTCGAAAGATCGACCGTGGTGTGGTCACCGGTGGCTGACGGACCATTCGCCGCGTCAGACAGGCCGCTGCGCTTGTACGTACGCCGGGTGCCTCAAAGCAACCTTCTGCGGCTCACGGTGGTCGAACCGCCTGAACCGACGACGGAGGAACACAGCCCATGCGTACCGGACAACTGCAAACAGCCCTGATCGCCGTGGGCGTAGGGGCGCTCCTCGTGCTCGCGGGCTCGGGCTGCACGGCGGCGTCCGAGGGAGCCGACACCAGCGGGTACAAGCTTGCCCCGCCTCGGTTGGTCGGCGAATACAAGGAGCACCGCAGATACGGGAACACCTATGTCGGGATCGTGGACTGCGCGGGCCAGCCCTCCGACGCGGACTGCGATGCGGCCCAGACGGAGGTCTGGGGTATCGGTATCGAACCGAAGGACGCCAACAGGATCGTCGGGAAAGCGACCGGCACGGGCGCCGACTACGTGCTGGGCGACGTTAACGCGGAAGGTGCCCGCTACCTGGTCTTCAGAGGACTCCAAGGCCGGATTCCTGACCCCGACAAAGCGGTCGCCCGCATGTTCCGCTCGATCGAGAAGAGCGAGCAGCTCCCTTTCAGCTTCAGCTTCAGCGACACGAAGTGGGTCGGCGGCCCCAAGACGTTCGACCTGGAGGACTTCAAGGGCGCCGTGATGAAGTGCCGGAAGAGCCTGCACACAGTCAAGAACGTGTACAAGGGCACCGTGACGAGGACACCGCACGTGGTCTGCATCTGGGCCGACCACAGCACCGTGGCCGCCACCGAACTCAGGCACGCAACTGCGCCGGAGCTGGCCGACCTCACCGCCGAGCTCTATCGGACTTCCCGCGTCAAGAAGTGATCCCGCTTGGCGGCGACCACCCTCATCGCGGGCCCTGAGGACTGGGCGGCCCACTCATGTCGTCAGGCACAGTGAGGGCAGAGGGAGATCACATCCGGGACGGGCCCCTAGAGATCTTCAATGGCTGGGTTACGGCGGTTGAAGGTCGAGCCCGGTCTTGGTGATGAGGCCGTCGATGAGACCAGGTCGGTACTGCATCCGTTTGAGCCGGGTCTTCACCAACGCTGTGAGCTGTTCGAGGCTGTGCTTGGTGAGATTGGCCAGAGACCTCTTCAGGAGCGACCACACCCCCTCAACCGGGTTGAACTCCGGTGCGTACGGCGGCAGTTGGTAGACTGTCAGCCATAATCGGGAGGCGATCAGCTCCCGCATGGTGCGGCTGACGTGGGTGTTCAAGTTGTCCCAGACCAGCACGAGCGGACAGCCGAGCTGCTGGTGGCCGCATCCGGCAGACGGGCGTATTCGGTCTCGGTGAAGCCTTTGCGTCGGCCCTTGGCGGGGCCGCGGTCGAGGTGGATGCGGTAGATCAGCCGGGGCGGGTGGCCGGGCTTGGTGCAGATCAGCGCCGCCATCGAGACGCGTTTGGTGCCCGCGGCGGTGACCCGCACCACCGGCGTGTGGCCGCGCCGGCTCCAGGTGCGCCCCTTGGGCGGCCTCAGACCCTGACCGGCCTCGTCCTCGAAACAGAGCCAGGCCCCCAGGTCCGCCGCCGTCCTTTTATGACGGGCCACTGCTCGTCCTTCCACGCAGCGATCTTCTCCTCGTCGCGCTCGGCTGGCTGGGGCGCCGGAGAAGTGCCCGCGTCGCAGGTCGGTGGCGGCGGATTCGGGCAGAATGCCGAATGAGGCGCGGGATGGCTTGACGTCCCGGCGTCGCACCCCGGAGGCGGACCGGACGTCCCCCCGTCACAACCCGGCGGTGGACCCGATGTCCCCGCGTCACAGCCGGGCGGCGGACCCGACGTGCCGGCGTCGCATCCCGGAGGCGGGCTGGACGTCCCCGCATCGCAGCCAGGGGGTGGGCCGGATGCCCCTCCGGGGCAGCCAAAGGGGTCCAGATCGATGAGCGAGCCCGACCCGCGACATGGAAGTTGAACTCTCAGCCGCCCGGCCCGAAATGGCATGCGTCCCCCGGACACTGAGCAGGAGTCCAACGCGCCGACGATAGCGCGCCTCCCCCAACACCGATAGCCGAGAACACTCGTTCGCAATGAGAGGTGCGCTGCCGCGATCTGGACTGTCGCGGAGGCACAGTGCCAAGTGGGGTGCGCGCGCTGGCATCGAGGCTTCGAAGGCTGCCCAGGACCAGTCCATGCCGAGACTTTGGCGTGGGCAGGGCGCTGATACGGCCGACCGGCGCTGCTGGAGGTGGGACTTGAACAGGTCCAGTGGGGGCTGGGCGGGCGCCAGCGGCGAAGAGTTCGTCCAGGTCGCAGGCCCGCCAAGGGCGAGAGCCGCTTCATCCCGAGCCTGGTCCGGACGCCGCGAAGGCGGCGCGTCCGGACAGCGAGGACACCTGCCGGGCGGGCTGCACCCTGCCGCGTCGACCACCAAGTAGCCCTCGACGGCGAAGAGCTGCCGCGCCTTGAGGCTCAGACCCGGCAACAGAACGTCTTCAAGTGTCTCCACCCGCATACCAGAGGGCTCCCCTGGCGGAACGGTCCTGCAGTCCAGGCGGTGCCAGTCCAGGGCTCTGGGGTCACATGCGGCCTCGGGGCCCGAGCGACCAGTTGAGCCGCCCCACACTCGTGACCCGGCGCGAACAGCCGCGCTCCTCCCGCCGTCTGCCCGGCCCCTAAACGCCTTTCGTGCCCTGCCGGGCGGGAGCTAGTGTTCGCGCAGCGAGTGACTCACGAGGAGCGAAGACATGGTCGGTCGTCCGAGCACGCGTTGACGTTTTAGGCCGTGAGCGGGCCTGTCATCGCGTGCTGCCCTTGATGCGCGGCATAGCGAGCCTTCCTTTCCCGCTGCCTGAAATGGTCGGTGCACCTGTCGTGCGCCGGTTGGCGGGTCTCGTCTTCGGTCATCCGAGGGGTCCCTGTGCCGTCCTCTTCCTCCGCTGTATCCGATTCCGGTCGACCTGTTCCGTCAAGCCTGTGGCGGGACGGCGACTTCCGCAGGCTCTGGGTGGGCCAGACGGCCTCCCAACTGGGCGAACATGCAAGTTCTGGTGGTTCTGCCGCTCTTCGCTGTCCTGACGCTCAACGCCGGTGCGGGCCAGTTGGGCGCCCTGCGCGCGGTGGGGCAGGCGCCGATCCTGCTGCTGTCACTCTTCGCTGGTGCGTGGGTGGACAGGTGGCGGACCCGTACGGTGATGGTGCTGACGGACGCCGGTCGGGCCCTGGCACTGGGCGCCGCCGCCGTGGCCGGCCTCCTCGGTGGGCTCGGCCTGCCAGCGCTGTTCGTGGTTGCCTTCGCCGTCGGGGCTCTGTCCGTGTTCTTCGACGTGGCATACCAGGCGTCTTTGGTA
Source organism: Streptomyces sp. NPDC019443 (assembly GCF_044389785.1). Lineage (NCBI taxonomy): Bacteria > Bacillati > Actinomycetota > Actinomycetes > Kitasatosporales > Streptomycetaceae > Streptomyces > Streptomyces sp. NPDC019443. The sequence goes on along the minus strand of NZ_JBIRYJ010000010.1, from coordinate 275,622 downwards.
CGGCTGGTGAAACGCGATCAGTTGGTGCGGGGCAACAGCGCGCTCGAGGGCAGTCGGTCCGCCGCGCAGATCGGCGGTCCCGCCCTCGGCGGTGCGTTGGTGTCTGTGCTGTCGGCGCCGATCGCTGCCGCCTCCAGCGCGCTGTTTTTCGCGCTGTCGTTCCTGTCGATCCGACGGATCGGTCGCCGCGAATCCATCCCGGAACGCTCGCAACGTCCTCCTCGGGTCTGGCGGCGCATCCATGAGGGCCTCCGCTTTGTCGCCAGCGACACCTCGCTGCGGACGGTGTGCCTCGCATCAGCCGCCTTCCAGTTCTTCTTCGCGGCTGTGATGACCGTCTATCTGCTGCTCCTGCCACGGGACCTGCACCTGTCGGGCACCGCCGTCGGGCTGGCACTCGCGGCGACGGGGCCGGGCGCACTCCTGGGCTCGCTGCTGGCCGCCCGCCTACCGAGCCGCTTCGGATATGGCACTGTGCTCGTGTCCGCGGCAGCACTCGGCGACGGCGTGTTCCTGTTTGTGCCTGCACTGCACGGCTCCCCTGTGGTGACGGTTCCCCCGCTCCTTACGGTCAACTTCGTCTTCGGGACCTTCAGCCAGCTGGTGAATGTCACGGTCATGGCCGTCCGGCAGACCGTCACTCCTGACGGGATGCAAGGCCGCGCGGCCGCGACGATCAACTTTGTCGGCATGGGGCTGACCCCGCTCGGCTCGCTGCTCGGCGGCTTTCTCGCGGAAGTGTGGGGGACGCGCACCAGCCTCCTGGTAACAGCCGCAGGCATGCTGCTGTCGCCGGCACTGATGGCCCTGTCCCCACTCGCCCGCCTGGGACGAACGCTTCCCGCCCCGCCGGAGACTCCGGTCCCGTCTGCGTGACGGCTTCTATCGCCGCGAATACCCGACACAACTCCGTCAGCGGTCGTAACCATCACGGAAGCGCGGTCACAACCTTCGAGTTGGCCCGCCTGAGCGCTGTAGGTGCCCCGCATGGGCCCGCCGGTGGTGCAGGTGGGTGCCGACCGAGGGTGGCGAAGCCGATCACTAGGCTCCACGTCATGACCAGTGATCTCGGATTCATCTGCTCATGCTGTGGGGCGCACCACCTTGAGCTGCCCATGAACTACACGGCCGCGGCCCCGGCCGTGTGGGATCCGGCCTTCGCCGACGCCGACGACTGCCTGCTCTCGTCGGACCAGTGCGTGATCCATGCGCAGCACTACTTCGTCAAGGGCCTGATCGAGATACCGGTCATCGGCAGCGACGAGGTGTTTTCCTGGGCTGTCTGGGTCTCCCTCAGCCGCGAGAACTTCTCCCGCGCGGTGGACCTCTGGGACACCCCTGGCCGAGAGGCGGAGAAGCCCTATTTCGGCTGGCTCACCACTGACCTCTCGGTCTATTGGTCCTCGACTCTCAACCTGAAGACCCACGTCCATACCCGCCCAGTCGGTGAGCGACCCTTCGTCGAACTCGAACCCACCGACCACCCCCTCGCCGTCGAACAGCGCACGGGAATCACCTGGGATCGCCTACGGGAGATCGCCGAGGCAGTGCTGCACCCATCCCGCGACGGGCGGCAGCCGTGATGGCGGACGCACGAGTGCCGCTGACCCCGCAGGCGCCAGAAGGCCTGAGCCGCCGGGCCCGGTACTTCGTGAAGGTGCACGGGCTGCGTGTTCCCCGCCAGGACATCAGGCCCTATCGGGACGTATGGCTCAACCACGGGATACCCGCTGCGGAGATCGACCGGGCCGTGGCCTTCCAGGAGCGCTGGGGCGGCATCGCCCTGCCTCCGGCCCCCGCGTACGAGGGCGGCCCGCCGCTCGGCCACCGCCGCCGAGCGCGCCGAGCGGTACGAGCGGTGGGGGTTGGACCGTTGGGCCCGCCAGCCCGAAGGCCTCCACCAGCAGCAGCTGAAGGAGCGCCACCGCATCGAGCTGCCCGCGTCGCGTACCGCCGACGGCACCCACGCCGCCGCCTTGGCCAAGGCGAGGGCCGAGAAGCGGACCCGCTGCCGCAGTTGACCTCGCTGTTTCGCTTCGGGTGGTTGAGCTGGTCTGATCGCGGCGGACCGGTGATTTCGGTGCGTTCGGCACAGCGAGGCAGCCAAGCGCGCGGCGCCCCCGCGACCGACTGCCCAGCCCCGCCGTGCGTGAGCAAGGCGGTGACCCGCATCTCCCCGTGAGGGTGCGGGCCACTGCCGTACCTGCCGCCGTGGTTGTCAGCGGATCGTCATCCAGACCTGGGCGTCGTAGCCGTTGTGCCAGCCGGTGCGGGCTCCCCTGACGTTGTTCCCCTTGGGGCAGGCCTTGTAGGCCTTGTACCACCCTCCGATCTTGACGTGACCGTAGACGCACTTGCCGTCGGCCTTCTTGTCGTACACCCAGATCTGGACGCTGGACTGCCACTTGTTGTTGACCTTGCGCCGGCACTCCCAATAGGCCACCGCGCCGCGGTCGGACGGCACGGTGATGCTGTCCTGCCGGCACGTGGGGGCTGCGGCAGCGGCCGAGTCACCGCTGCCCGCCTCGGCGGCACCGGCCGCGGGGGCGAGGGCGAGCCCGCCGCCGAGGGCCATCGTCGCCGTCGCGAGGGCGAGGCTCTTGCGTGCGTTCATGGATCGGTTCCCTCCGTTGTCGGCCGGGCACTGCCGCCCGGCACGGCGACGACTGTCCTGCGCCAACTCCGGGCCGTGCCAGGGGAGCCGGCCGGTACGGGCCGCTGTGGGACGAACTCCTCGCCGACCTGCTGAGACATGGCGTCCCAAGACGCCGCCGTGGGACGAAGGGACGTGTCCGGATCGAGTGGAGGCGCGCGCCGGAGGGAACCGTCCCGCGCGGGCGGAGCTCCCTGAAATGAAGGAGGGGGAATCTCACATGACCCGATGGAAGGAACTGCCCGCCGCGCTCGACGAGCGTGAGCGCCAACTCGTCGTCCAGTTACGCAGGCTCAAGGACCACAGTGGCCTCAGCCTCGCCGCGCTGGCGTCCAGGACCGCGTACAGCCGCTCGTCCTGGGAGCGGTATCTCAACGGCAAGCAGCCCGTGCCGCGTCAGGCCGTCGAGGAGCTGGCGGCGGTGACCGGCACGGCGCCGACACGGCTGCTCGTCCTGCACGAGGTGGCGGCACGGACGAAGGAGTCCGGAGAGACGGCGCCCGTGGACGACGGGGCGGACGTGCCCCCCGAGGCCGCAGGGAGCAGGGAGGGCGCACCCGTGCGGACTTCCGGAGCCCGCGGCGCGGCCACGCTCACCGTTCTCGCCCTCGCTCTCGTCCTCGCGTTCGGCGCCGGGCTGGCGACAGCGCGGCTGTGGCAGAACGAGCCCGCCGCGCCGGTGACGTACAGCTGCGAGAAGGGGGAGAAGGACGGAATGCCGTACGCGGGGCACAGCGTGACCCGCGAGGCGCTGCTCGACATCGACAGCCGCGGAGCTACCGTGGTCGAGGCCCAGTGCCTGCTCGAACGCAATGGATTCGACCCCGGTACGAAGGACGGTGTGTACGGGGAGCGAACCAAGGCCGCCGTACGGAAGTTCCAGAAGGAGCGCGGGCTGGTCCAGGACGGGATCGTCGGGCCCGACACCTGGGGGGAGTTGCGCAGGTGACCGCGCGCGAGGCGGTGGAGTGCGGCGAACTCGCGGCCCATCTGAGGGAGTTGCGTGAGCGTACGGGGCTGAGTCTGGCCGCGCTCGCGGCGCGCACCCCGTACAGCAAGTCGTCCTGGGAGCGTTACCTCAACGGCAAGCAGCCGGTGCCGCGGCAGGCGGTGCAGGCCCTGTGCGCGCTGGCCGGAGAGCCGGTGGAACGGCTGCTCGCGCTCTGGGAGCTGGCCGACGCCGCGTGGAGCGGGCGGTCGGCACCGGCAACGGCCGTGGTGGCCAAGGACGTTCCCGTACCGCCCCGCCGTACGTGGCGAACGGCGCCGCGCCTTGGGCCCGCCGTGTTCCTGGTGTGCGCTGGTGCGGTGGTGGCCGGCGCCGTGACGACGGCACTGGTCGCGCGGGGAGACGAGGGCTCGGCGCGACCCCTGGCGTCCGCGGACTCCGCGCCGTCGGCCGAGTCCTCCCCGCCGCGTCTGCCCGGCTGCTCCGGCCCGGCGTGCGAGGGGCAGGACCCGGTGCGCATGGCCTGCGGCGGCGCGGGAATGGTAACCCCGGCCGGCGCCCGCACCGCGACGGGCGGACAGCGGCTGCAGATCCGGTACGCGCAGTCCTGCGGCGCGGTGTGGGTGCGGGCGACGGGACTGCGGACGGGGGACAGGGTCGAGCTGACCGTTCCCGGCAGACCCGTTCAGCGCGTGGTCGCCGGACCCCGCGACTCCGCCGCGTACCGCTCTACGCCGATGGCCGCGGCCGAGGACCCGGCCTCGGCCCGCGCCTGTCTGCACGCGGCCTCCGGCAGCCCGCCCGAGTGCCTCACCGGAGCCCCTCAGCAGTGATCGCGGGTCCTACTCGACTCCCTATTTACGCGTCAGAGAACCAGCTAGTGGTTCGGCTCGGAACGTTGGCGGCCATATGTAGCTTTCGGTGAGGGACGCACGTGCTCGGGGTCTGCTCAGTTCCGCAGCTTCGCTGCGTAGATCCAGTCGAAGCCGTCGTATCCGGCTCCGTCGAGGTGTTCCGCCCGGGTCAGGCCGGCACGTACCGCCACGCGCTGGGAGGCGGCGTTGGTCGGCCGGACTCGGGCGATCAGCGGGAGGTCGGGAATGCGCCGGGATGCCCAGGTGGTGACCGCGGTCGCGGCCTCGCTGGCGAAGCCATGGCCCCATGCAGAGGTGGCGAAGCGGTAGAAGAGGTTGAGGACCTTCATGCCGTTCAGTTCCATGGGCTTGATCCCGCAGAATCCCAGCTGCAGGGCAGAGTTGTGGCGTCGGACGACCCAGTAGCCATATCCGCAGCTGTGCCACTGGTCGTTCCAGCGCTGATAGAGCTCTCCAGCCTCTTCGAGCTGGCCGAGGGCGTCGGAGGGATTGTGCAGGCAGGTTCCGGGGTCGCTGTGGATCGCAAAGATCGCATCGATGTCGGCTTCGATCGGACGCCGCAGTGATAGTCGGGCGGTCTGTAGCTCTTCGTCTGCCAGGCTCCGGTCGCTCATACGAAGATCGTAGAGCTGTGTCAGGCGGCCCTGACTGGGTATTTCGGTCCACTTGCGGACGGGTGATTCGGGCGCGAAGTTGGTTTTCGGTTCGGCGCGGGCGTTGCGCCAACGTATGTAGGCGCCGATGGCGGCGTTCTGCTCTGTGTGGGTGCGGTGGTCGGTGCCGTTGAGGGCAAAGTAGCGCAGGGCGGCGAACTCCGATTCGATCCAGTTCAGCCACGAGCCGTAGGTCGGCAGGAAGACCAGCTCGACGTCGTTGTCGGCAGCCCAGGTACGGACCTCGGTGTGCTTGTGCGGCGAAGAGTTGTCCAGCACCATGTACAGCTTCTCGCCGGGCCACCGGGAGCGGGCTTTGAGCAGGCCGAGGAACTCGCGCCACCGCTTGCGCTGGCGGATCCGGTAGTAGATCTTCCCGGTGGCCAGGTCGAGGGCGGCGAGCATGTGCATCATCCCGCCGTACTGGTTGTAGGTGCGGGGCCTGCCTGCCGCGCGCCACGCTTTGCCCTGCGTGGCATCAGGTTCAGCGGGCCGAACTCGTCGACGCAGATCACCCGCCCGTCCGCCGGTCGGGTGTCGTACAGGGCCAGGACCCGGTGCATCTTGGCGATGAAGTCCGGGTCGGTGGAGGTCTTCCACGTCGTGGTCGACTGCCAGTAGACGTTGCCCTCGCGCAGGATGCGCCGCAGGGTCTCCCGGCTGATCCTGGGCACCACGTGCCGTTCGACCAGATGCTTGGCGAGCTTGGCGAGGCTCCAGGTGGAGAAAGCTGCGATGTTCCAGTCGGCGGGGGAGGTCCGGGCGATCAGGCGGATGTGCGCGCGCACCCGCTCACCGATCGCCTTCGGGCGTCCCCCGCTCCATTTTGGGTCCAGCGCGTCGAACCCCCGCTCGTCGACGCGTGGATGACATCGCGCACATAGTCCTCGCCGACCTGCATCAGCGAGGTGATGTCTTTGACCGTCTGGCCCTGGGCGGACATCAGCACCACGATCCCTCGCCGCAGCGGACCGGATAGGGCGCCCTGCAAACCAGCCGCAAGCCTGACCTGCGCAGGCGCCCTTCACGGTTCAGGTCCAGAACGCGGACCGGCTGCCCTCCCAGCGCTTCGGAATTGTGGCGACGATCGCTCGGCCCGGACTGGTGGCACCGTGCCGTGCCGCTCGACGGGGCGCTGCTGCTGGCCACCGCAGGGGTCCCCCGAAGCCCGTGCTCCCTCCGAGAGAGCCGGGGTGTGTGGCGAAGCCCGGCGTCTCTGACCCGCGTACATCAGCGCCGCATGCGCCAGGTGCCCTACAGCCCGGCGACTGCCCGGTGCGCCCATGGGCGCGGGCCGGTCGCGAAGGTCTCGTAGTTACCCAGGTGGAAGTTGCTGCGTACCGTTCATGGGTCGCTACCGGTCTCTAGAGTTGCTGTGCGTCGACGCGAGCTCGATGCTGCGAATTCTGCGGAGCCAGCTGACGAACAGCCGGAGGGCGATTCCGCATCCGGCACACCAGCCCCAGCCCTCGGTGACAAGGGCGTGCAAACCGTCCTTGTACTGGATGTACACGACCTGCGCACCGACGGCCAGCGCCATGAACCCGTTCGTGCGCGACTCCGCCGACAGCAGCCAGTCCACAGGCATCCACAGTGGAGCAGCGAGGTCGCGGAGCCGCATTCGGAGGGCCGCCCAGAGAAAGCCGATGGCGTACCGCATCCTGCGGCGTGAAGAAAGGACGATGCCGTTCCCGGGATCGCCAGCCAGGACTGCGGCCCACTCCTCCCGGAGATGTGCCCTACGGTCTCCGGCAACAAAGGAAGCGAAGTCCAGAGTCCGAAGGGCGGCCCTGTTGCCCCGGTTAAACGTTGCCCTGGGGGCCTCACGCTCCTCCTCCACCGCCTGCGTCACGCCCTTGCGCAGCGCGGTGATCAGCAGTCCGATGGCGGCGACCAGGATCGCGGCCGCCGTGAGCGCACCGAAGAACCAGCCAGCGGCGACCAGGGGCTCGGCGAACGAAGGAGTGGGGCTGAGCATCTTCAGGATGTAGCCGACCAGCAGGAAGATCACTGCAGCGGTGCCGAACAGCACAGGTGCCAGTACGGTGACAACGGCCAGCCAACCGGCGCCAGGGGGCTCAGCGCGCCGCTCATCTGTGCTCACGCGGTGCCCCCTTCAACTGCTGCGTGCAGCCCGAAGAATCGAGGCTTCCGCTCCCTGGCCTGGCAGGCTGCATGCTGCCCGACAGCCGTGAGTTCGTAGTAGTACCGCTTCGGCCGCCCCGGGTGCTCACCCGTCTCCTCATACCGGGTGACCCACCCCGCGTCGACCAGGCGCTCAAGAATGGGATACACCGTCCCGGACCCGAGGTCGGCTACCTCGCAGATCTTGAGACCCCACGCGGGATCGTCGGCAGTGGACGCCAGCAACACTTTGATCACCTCAAGTGTTGGGCGTGTCAGACGAATTGATGCCATGTCACGAGTGAACCATCACGCCTACCGTATGTCGAGTACGACATTCGTGGGTAGCTCTCGCTCCCTGTCGCCTGGCTCTCAGTACCCCATGAGCGGGCGACCGCTACGCGCGCGGCAGGTGGCCGATCGGACGTCCGGCGTCGGCGCGGGAGGCTGCAAGGGCAGCGAGTTCCACATCGCCGGTGAACACCGGTCCCGTCCAGGAGGCTGGGGCGGTCACGGGCTCGAGGCGTATCTGGGTGCCGAAGGTGTGGGCAGCGTCGTACAGACGCTGCAGGATGTGCAACGCGCGGGCATCGAGCGCACCGAGCGGGGTTCACCAGGTTTTCGACGCGGGGTCGAAATCGGCAACCCTGTACAGCAGTTGGCGCAGTTATTCCCAGTGGGCGGGCCCGGCGGGCGCGGATGCGACGGTGATCTCCAGGAGGTAGGCGCTACCGGAGCGGCGGGGGTCGGGGATGGTCATGTCGCGACCGTAGTCCTGCCCACTGACAGTCCCCTGCTCACTGCGGGATCGGACGCTGCCGCGGTGAGGGACGGCGCATCCCTGACTACCGCCCTCGGTTGTCTCGTAGCCTCGACGGCATGACGACCCCGGAACCCGATCACGCGGCCTCGCTGTCCCTCGACCTGCGCTCAGCCGCCTCGCGCCTCGCTCTCCTCGAGGACATCGAAGCCACTGCGGCACCCGCCGAAGTCCTCTACAACATCGCGGGAACGGATCGACTCCCTGCGCCGTGTTCCGGAATCTCCATCGGTTGCGTCCGGCAGCCTCAGCATCCGCCGAAGTGGCCCGGCAGATCCGACCCGCGGCAAGCCGACTGGCGCGGCGCCGCTGCGCTCAAAGGCGCTGTGCATTCCGCAGCCGCTCGACCTGCTTGCTGATCAGGTCGATGGGGAAGGATGAGGCGGCACCGACGTCCAGCTTCTGGAGCGTCACGATGATGTTTCCGGTCCGCACCACGGTGAACTCCTCGTTCCGGTCCACGGGCTGGCGATACTCGGGCAGAGGGGTGATCTCGCGGAAACGCACGGCTTCGTCCCCGACCTGTGGGGCCTGCTCCAGCGTGAGCGTCGACGCGAACCTACCGACCCAGCCTTCGCCTTCAAAGGAGTGGCAGGAGCCGAGTGCCTCCTTGAGCTGGAGGAAGGCCTGCCGGGCCTTGCCTGTCCTCGTAGGCCGCCAGCGTTGAGCCGCCTCCCCAAATGTCGCCCTTCCAATTGAAATCCTGATACAGGACGCTGAATGCGTGCTCGCCGTTGCGAATGTCCAGCATGGTCCGGCACGCAGGGACCGAGACCGGAGGAAAGGTGCGTCGCTCGCTCTTCGGCTCGCGCTCCTGTATCGATGTCGTCCTGACCGCGGCCTCCGGCCCCCTCGCCGCCGATGGCTCGTCACTTCGACGGCTGATAGACGAGGTGGTCTCGAGCCTCGGCGGCGCCGGAACGCTCGCGTGGCGCTCAACGCCGCGTTTGAGGAGCGGGGTGCAAAGTCGGGTGACCGCGGCCTATTGGACCAACTGAGCCGCGGGCCGCGTACGAGCGCCCCGAACTCACGTGTCCGGCCGGACCGTCAGGGTGGGCCCGGCGGCGCTTATGAGGTGGACCCGAACTCCCGCTCGTGTTCGAAGCGGTCGGCGGTCCGCTCAGTGCGTCGGGAGCGGGCGAGAGCGCGCCAGCCGAGGGCCATGGCGATCAGCCCCAATGGGATGGCCCCGATGGCTCCCACGATCCCGTTGCCGGTGCCGGGGCCACCACTGGAGGTGGCCAGATGCAGCGTCGCGAGGGCCGTGCCGACCAGCCCCACCGCCATAGCCGACATGGCGCCGGTGCGCGCCTTGCCGGTGCTGATACGGCCGGCGACGCGGGCCAGGGCCTGCCAGCCGAGGGCCACGCCGATCAGCCCCACCCCGAGGGCCAGGTTGGCCCCCGTCCGCCCGTCGCCGACGACTCCGCCCTCGGCGGCCACCGTCAGGACATCTGTTGCGCTCATGCCACTCTCCTCCTTCGTGCGTGGCGAATTCCGCGGTTTCGCTGTGCCTTGAGCGTGCCTGCCGACCGCACTGCTGGTCGTCCGGCGGGTGCGGTCTTTTCGGACTGCCGTCGACATGGCAGTTGACTGCTGCGGATGCGGCAGGCGCCGTGCAGGTACTGCGGCTGCGGTAGCTGGCCGCTCGTCCGCGGGCGGGACTCGCCCGCGGCGGCGTCCGGCTAGGGTGCGCGCATGGACACAGGGCGTTTTCGTGTCCCGGCCGGTGCCATGGACTGGGCGATTGCCGTCAGCGTGGCGGCACTGCTGCTGGGCACCGGGTCGTCCGGGCAGCACCCGGCCGGGGAGCGCGAGCTGCTCGGCTCCGTGCTACTGGCAGCGGGCGGTCTGGCACTGGTCGCGCGTCGTAGGGCTCCGATTGCCGTGCTGGCTGTCACCGGCCTGTGCGCGGTGGGGTACCAGGCAGCCGGTTTTGAGGTGCTCGCTGTCTCGTACCTGGTTGCGGTGTACGGCGCAGTGCGGGCCGAGCACCGTGCCCTGACGGTGGCGGCATCCGTGTCTCTGCTCGTCGTCCTCCCTCTCGCGGCGCTGGTCTTCCGCGACGGGCCGGCGCGCGAGGCGTTCGCGCAGGCCCGGAACGTACTGGAAATCGCCTGGCTGATCGCCGCCTTTGCCGCTGGGGAGGCGCTGCGGCAGGCCGAGCGGCGGGCGGACGAAGCCGAGCGCACTCGGGAGGAGACCGCTCGGCGCCGCGCCGACGAGGAGCGGCTGCACATCGCGCGGGAGCTGCACGATTCCCTCACCCACCAGATTTCGATCATCAAGGTGCAGTCCGAGGTCGCCGTCCACGTAGCCCGCAGGCGCGGCGAGCAGGTGCCCGAGACGCTGCTGGCGATCCAGGCGGCCGGACGTGCGGCGACGCGCGAGCTGCGCGCGACTCTGGAGGCCCTGCGCGACGACGACACGACCCCGCCGCAGGGCCTCGCGCACGTACCGGAACTGGTGGAGCGCGCCCGTTCGATGGGCCTGGACGCGACGCTGACGATCGAAGGGCAACGGCACGACGTGCCGGCCGCGGTGGGCCGGACCGCCTACCGCCTCGTCCAGGAGGCACTGACCAACACCGCCCGGCACGCTTGTGCCACCACCGCGACGGTCCGGATTGAATGCCGGCCCGACGCGCTGTCCATCCAGGTGGACGACGACGGCAAGGCCACCCCCGATGACGCCCCGGCCCCCGGCCTCGGGCTGCTTGGCATGCGCGAACGCGTCACCGCCCTTGGGGGCCGGCTGCGCGCGCAGCCACGCACCGAGCACGGTTTCACCGTCCAGGCCGAACTCCCTGTGGAACGAGCATCATGATCCGTGTCCTGCTGGTCGACGACCAGCCGCTCATCCGCAGCGGCTTCCGGGCGCTGCTCGACCTCGAAGACGACATCCAGGTGGTCTCCGAAGCCGCCGATGGCGAAGGGGGTTTGGCGCTCATCAAGGAGCATCTGCCCGACGTCGCGCTCATCGACATCCAGATGCCGGTCATGGACGGCATCGAGGCGACCCGGCGCATCGCCGCGGACCGGGCCCTGGCCGGCGTGCACGTCGTCATGCTGACCAACTACGGCATGGACGAGTACGTCTACGAAGCGCTGCGCGCCGGCGCCGCCGGGTTCCTGGTCAAGGACATCGTGCCGGAGGACCTCCTGCACGCCGTCCGGGTCGCCGCCCGCGGCGACGCCCTGCTCGCCCCGTCCATCACCCGCAAGCTGATCCACCGGTACGTCACCCAGCCCCTACCCACCGCCACCGGCGCCGCACTTACGGAGCTGACCAGCCGCGAACGCGAAGCGGTCGCCCTGGTCGCACAGGGCCTGTCCAACGACCAGATCGCCGACCACATGGTGATCAGCCCGATGACCGCGAAGACCCACATCAACCGGGCCATGACCAAACTCCATGCCCGCGACCGTGCCCAACTCGTGGTCCTCGCCTACGAGTCCGGCTTGGTCGCCCCGCGCAACCTCTGACATCGGGGCAGCGGTGCTGCCGACTTCACGACGGCGGAGACGGGTCAGGTGACCGGCCAGCCGGCCAGCGCGGCTACGATCCCGAGCGCCCAGGCTCCCAGCAGGGCGCTCACTACGCCCCGCTTCAGCCCCAGCAGCCAGACGGCCGCTGCGGCCAGTACACCGAACTGCCAGCCGTGCTGCAGCGCGAGAGCAAGAGGGATCGAAGATCCGGCGATGGCGCCGATCACCGCCGGCCCGACACCAGTAAAGAAACCCTGCACCGCCGCACTGCTGCGCAGCCGACCGAACCGGGACCCTCCGACCAGCAGGAACGACGGCGCGAAGGCCACCGCGGCGGCCAGCAGCCCGCCACCGAACCCGGCGGCGCGAGCCGGCGGCCATCGTCAACAGGGCTCCCTTGTCCGCGGTCTGTTCGCCAGAGCCGACGAGCTTGGTCCAGGGAAAAGGCAGCACCGAGGCATGCCAGGCCAAGGGGCCGCCCGTTCACGGCCCGTACCGGACGGCGAAGGCGGTCAAGGGGGCAGCGGAGAGATTGCGCACCGGCTCCGTGCAGTGCACACCACCCGGGCCAGTGCGCACGCAAGTGCGTACTGGACAGCCGCGCAATGCGCGGACCGAGCCGCCTCGACAGCCGTGGTGAGTTCGGAGCGACCCGTGGCGAGTGCGCTCACCGGACAACTCACCACTCCAGGTCACCAGCAAAGCTCTCCGGGTTTGCGAGAGCGAGCATCCGGGCCCAACCGAGAGGGCCGTGCACCGGACGAACGGGTTCATCGCGTCTACGACCGGCCTCGAAGTCATCTACGTCGTCTGGAGTGGCGGCCCCACGCGCTGGCTGGGCCGACCCACCGCATCCCGGACCCAACTCGGGACAGTCCGCGGCATAGATGAAACTCGCTTCGGATCGCTGAGGGGAGCTAGATCTGCGAAGTCGACTATTCGCCTGCGTGCGGTTCGCGAGCGATGCCGGACGGCAGCTTCGTACTGTCGTCCAGCACGGCCTGGCGCAGCTGCTGCGCGGTGTACTTTCGGACCGTTGACAAGTCAGCCTCGCTCAGCTGCACGCCGTTGAAGCGGGTTGCGTCCACACTGGCACCGCGCAGGTCGGCCCCCCTGAGTTTCGCATCGTCCAGGGAGGCCCGATCCAGCCATGCTCCGTTGAGTCGGATCTCCTGCAGCCAGGCCTCCTCCAAGTGGGCCTCTGTCAGGTCCGCTCGCTCGACGTTGGCGGCCGCCAGGCGCACTCGGTCGAGCCGGGCTCCCTTCAGATCCGCGCCCCGCAAGTAGGTCAGCCGCAGATCAATACGGAAGGGCTCCTCCAGCACAGGACGTCGGCCCAGGACCGTGAGGGCTGCCTGTACATACTCCGTCGGCCGGGGCAGAGGGTTGTCCGGCTGCGCGGCACCGTCGGGCAACAGCGTGTGCTCTCGGATGAACGCGGCCAGGACCTCGACGACGGTCAGATGGTCTTTCGGGGAGTCACGCATGATCCGTTCCAGCGAGTAGATGCCGCCCAGACGCTCCACCGTCCGGTCGGAGGCCAGCAGCTTGATGGCCTCCACATACCGGTCGGTGACCTGGCTTTCCCGCAACAACTCGGCCTGCTCACGGTCCCGTTCACGCGTGTGCCGTAGCGTGCGGTCCGTGTAGTACAGGCCGCCGACCGCAAGGGCTCCAGCGCCAAGGGCGACCAGAGCGGTCCGAACCCCTGTGATCACCACACCGTCCGCAGGCTGTAGATTCTTAGTGCGCAGGTGCCCTCCGTCCAGCCACCACGGTCCCCGCCACAGCAACAGGGAATAGCCGACGAAGAGCACAGCGGAGAGTGCCAGCATCCCAGCGCGCTTCCTACCCGGCCTCACAAGCTGGAACATGTCCCACGGCGTCCCGGAATACACGCGTCAGCTCAAAGGCCGACAGTCTGGCTGAACCGTGTCACGTGCAGCTTGCCGTGGTGACGATGACACGGGCGCGGCAGGTTGAGTCTCAATCCAGGACAGGCCTCCCATGTCGAGCACGGGGCTTGACCCCTAATCTTGGACACGGCTTATGCGGCTGGGACCAGGGTAGTTGACGGTGTGTTGAGTGCCGTCTCGTAATGGATCGGGCTGCGGTGTCCGAGCGCGGTGTGGCGGCGCCCTGTGTTGTAGCGGTGCAGCCAGCGGAACAGGTCGAGGCGGGCCTCGCGCTCGTCGCCCCAGGCTCTGCGGCCCTGGAGCGTCTCCCGCTTGCAGGTCGGCCCGGCGTTTGCGGTCGGGCTGCCGGAGTCCATGGCCGGCCTCCGGCAACCCGACCGCATCGTGGCCCGATGGGTCAGGACCCGTGGGGAGCGCCGTCCACGCCCCGGGTCACGCCGGACCAGTCGTCCAGTTCGCGCATGCGTGCGGCGAGAGCGTCGCGTATGCCGTCCTGCGCCGCGCGTCCCAGGGCGAGGCGCAGGGGCGGCTGCTTTGCGTCGACGGCGGTGATGACTGCCGCGGCGACTCGAGCGGGATCGAGGAACGCTTCGGGGGACAGTTCACCGAGCGAGCTGTGGACGGCGCGCACGGTCCGGTCGTAGTCGGGGGTGGGTTCGGCGAAGACCAGGTGGGACAGGAAACCGGTTCCCATGTAGCCCGGCTCGATCAGGGTGAGCTTGATACCCAGGGGGGCGAGCTCGGCAGCCAGGGCGTCGGAGAGTCCTTCGAGCGCGTACTTGCCGGCGGCGAGCAGGCCGACGCCCGGGTGTGCCGACTGCCCGTAGAGCGAGGATCCCTGGAGGATGTGGCCCGATCGCTGCCCTCGCAGGACGGGCAGCGTCGCGCGCAGCACGTTCAGCGGGCCGAAGACGTTGGTGTCGAAGATGGCCCTGGCCTGTGCGTCGGTCGCCTCCTCGACGGCGCCGAACAGTCCGTATCCCGCGATATTGGCGACCAGGTCGATGCGGCCGAAGGTGGTGAGGGTCTGCTCGACGGCACGGCGGGCCGCACTTTCGTCTCGGACGTCGAGTTCGAGCGCGATGGCCTGGCCGGGGTAACGGTCGACGAGGTCGGCGACCGACTCCGTCCGGCGGGCAGTGGCCGCGACGCGGTCGCCGCGGTCGAGGGCGGTGATCGCCAGTGCGCGGCCGAGGCCTTGAGAGGAGCCGGTGATGAACCAGGTGCGGGCAGTGTTCGAGGTGTCACTGTCATTCGTCATGGTTATGACCATAAGCATTTAGCTCATAACTAGCAAGGTCAGGGGCACGCAAATGTCTATGCCTCTCAGCGGTGACGCCTCTCCGCTCTCGGGTACTGTGGGCTTCATGGCCATGGATGCAAACCGGACGACACTCAGCCCTTCGGCGGCGGCTGAAGTCGTACTCGCCTTCGTCAACACCCGTGCGATCGACGGCAGTCGTGAGGAACTCCTCGACGGTGCCGCCTTCTCGCGGTGGTTGCGGAAGGAGGACCTGATCGACTCCGCGTCGCTGGTCACCGATGCCGATGCCGCCGCCGCCCGTGAGCTGAGGGACGCTTTGGTCCTCGTCCTGCTCGCCCATGCCGGCGAGCAGGACGACCAGGGCCGAGCCGGAGCCGAGGAGTATCTGCGCCGCAGTGCGGAGCTGTATCCTCTCGCTCCTGTCATCACCGCCTCCGGAGTACACCTCGCGCCCACCCAGAACGGAGTACCGGGCGCGCTCGCAAAGATGCTCGCCGCGGCATCCGAAGCAGCCCTGCGCGGCTCCTGGATGCGACTCAAGGCATGCCGAAACCCGCCGTGCCACCTCGGGTTCTACGACCGCACGCGCAACTCCTCCGCGGCCTACTGCAGCCCGAATCGATGCGGAGCCCAGGTCGCCATGCGCACCTACCGCAGCCGCAAGGCGAAAGAAGAAGGTCGGTAGCCGGGCACATCGGGCGCTCCGCGCTCCTGTAGCCCCGGCCCGTGCCGGTAGCTGGGGTGGCGGTTCGACGCTTGCCGCCTACGAGGATGGGAAGGCCCAGCAGGTCTTCGCAGAGCTCCAGCAGGCACTTGGCGCCTGCCGCTCGTATGAGGGCACAGGCTGGGTGGGGAAGTTCAAGGCCACGCTGACGATGGAACGGGCCCCGGGGGCGGGGGACGAAGCCGTGCGATTCCGGGAGACCATCCCCATGGGCCCTGAGTACCCCGGGGACCGCAACGAGCAGTTCACCGTAGTGCGGGCCGGGAACACCGTCGTGACGTTCCGGAAGCTGAATATCGGCGGCAGCGCGTCCTTCCCCGCCGATCTGGTCAACCGGCAGGTCGAGCGGTTGCAGAACGCGCAACGCTCCTGATGCGGTGGTGCGAGGAGTGGTTCAGTTGGTGGTCCAGTCGCGGAGCTGGCGGGCTATCCGGGCCACGCCGAGGGCCCCTGCGGCCGCGTCGCGCACGAGCGCGACGGCGGCCTTGGGCGGGTAGTCGAGCCGATGGCTGTTTCAGGGCGAGGTAGGCCTCGGCCGAGCGCCAGGCGAACGCCTCGTTCGAATGCTCGAGGCAGGGCAGCTTCGCCAGAGTCTGCAGCAGGACGCCGGCCTTGAAGTGAACGGAGCCGTAGACATCGCGCTCCATGGCGCCGGCAAGGAAGTCGCGCGCCGCCTGTTCGAGGTCCCGCCTTGCCGACCGGCCCCACTCCGTGCGCCGCCATCGTGAATCCGCAGCCGGGGTTGGGGCCCGACTGCCACACGAAGTCGTGAACGCCCCGGCTGCCCGGGCGTTCGGTCACTGTGAACCTCGCACCGTCCACGACGAGATCCACGATCATCGCGCTCCCTCGTCCCCCATGCCACTACGACGCGTCCGCCGTCGGGACGCCGTGCCTCCCAGGTGGCCGGACGGCCGGGAACGGCCCGGGCCACGGGTTGCGACCGCTCCGCGTGCGCGCGAACGCGCCGCCCGGTAGCGTCGAAAACGCGCGTTCCGCCCAAACCGCTGGGGCCTGGGCCGGCAGGGCCGCCGCCGATGTCGGCAGAGGAACGAGATCACATGCCACAGCACAGCATCCACGCGATGACTGCCGCGGCCGCTCTGGTCTGCCTGGCAGCAATCGGCCCCACACCTAGCAGCGCCGCGTCACCACCCGCCCAGTCCGCGGGGCCCAGCGCGGCAGCCCCGTCCCGGTTCGTGCCCGGCCCCTGTCCGAAGCCGCCCAAGCCCATCGCCGCGCTGAGCGGCGCACGGTGCGGCTTCCTCGAGGTCCCCGAGAACCGCTCCCGCTCCGGCGGCCGGACCATCAACCTGGCCGTGGCGATCATTCCGGCTGTCACCCCGGCGAAGCCCGCACAGGACCCTGTGGTGTTCATGGCGGGCGGCCCCGGTGCCGACGCGATCGACGACATCCCGTTCCTCATCGACTCCGGCCTGAACAAGGACCGCGAGCTGATCATCATGGCCCAGCGCGGAAACCTCTACTCACAGCCGAACCTCGCCTGCCCGGAGGTCGACCGGTTCAACGCGCAGGCCGTGGGCCTGCGCTATGACGCAGAGCCGACGGAACAGCTCCTGCTGAAGGCGGTGAAGGAGTGCCGGAACCGCTTGACGGCCGACGGCATCGACCTGAGCGCCTACAACACAACTGAGAACGCCGCCGACTTCGCCGACCTGCGCAAGGCGCTGGGCATCCCCCGGTGGAACGTCTACGCGTACTCCTACGGCACCGACCTGGCCCTCACGTACCTGCGCAGGCACTCCGGGGGAATCCGCGCGGTGGCGCTCGACTCGCTCGCACCTCCCCAGACCGCGACCCTGCCGTGGACATGGAGCAGCGCCCAGGAGGGGATCCGCAACATCTTCGAGGCGTGCGCGGCGGAGCCCCGCTGCAACGACCGGTACCCGGACCTCCCTCGTACGCTGACGGAGCAGGTGCGCAGGCTGGAGGCACAGCCCCTGACGCTGAACGTCCCGGCGCCGAGCGGAGGAAAGCCGGTCAAGGTCGTCCTCGACGGGGGCGCGCTGCTGAACCTGGTGGTCGGCAACGCCGTCCCGGCCAAGGACGTCCCGGCGGCGCTCGAGGAACTCAGCCACGGACGCCCGGGGCGCTTCGCGCAGGCCCGCGCGGCCGGCTCGGTCCAGAACGTCGGCGCGTTCGCGCACGGCCTGACGGAGTCGGTGGCGTGCAGCGAGTGGGCGCCGGGGTACTCGGAATCCGACGTGCTGAACGCAGGGCGCCGGGCGTTCCCGGGGTGGCCGGACACGGTCCTGGCCCAGCCGCCGCAGCTTCCCTTCCAGTACGCGGCGTGCCGGGTCTGGAACGTTCCGGACCGCGCGTCCATCCAGCGGGTGGCCACGGCCAGCGCGGTGCCGGCGCTCGTAGTCTCCGGCACGTTCGACGTGAAGACCGGGGCGAGTTGGGCGCAGGACGTGGCCCGTAACCTGTCCCGCTCGACCGCCGTGCAGGTCCCAGGAATCGGCCACTGGGTGGTCCCGCAGTCGCCTTGCGCGCAACGCGTGCTGGCCTCGTTCCTCGCTCGCCCGACCGCGCCCGACACCGGTTGCGTGGACGGCCTCGAGCCCCAACCGTTCACGATCATCCCGAAATGACCGGGAGGGCAGATGACACGTCACCGAGCGCCCAGTCGTCGCCGCACCGTACGACGACTCCAGGCCACGTCGGCCGGCATGGCGACCGGTCTCCTCGTCACCGGGCTGCTCGCAGCGCCCGCTCAGGCGCAGTCCCGCACCGACACCGGCACCGGAGCGCCGATCGGCACGGCCGCCCGGACAGTGGGCGCAGCCAGCTTCGAACCGGGCCCCTGCCCGAAAACGCCGGAACCGATCGAGGCGCTCCAAGGGGCCCGCTGCGGAACGCTCACCGTGCCCGAAAACCGCGCCAAACCAAGCAGTCGAACGATCAAACTCGGTGTCGCGATCGTGCCCGCCGCGGCCGACACACCGAAACCCGACCCCATCGTGTGGCTCGCGGGCGGACCCGGAGACGACTCGGTGGGGGAGGCGAAGATGGCGATCGACGGCGGCCTGAACCGCGACCGTGACGTGATCTTCATGTCCCAGCGCGGTACGTACTCGGCCGACCCGGCGCTCCTCTGCCCCAACATCGACCAGTTCAACGCACGCGCGGTCGGCCTCGTCTACGGCGCTCCGTCCACCGAGCGCCTGCACGTCGAGGCCACGAAGGCCTGCCGCGACCAGCTGGCGGGCCGTGGGGTCGACCTCAGTGCCTACAACGACACCGAGAGCGCCGCCGACTACGCGGACCTGCGCACCGCGCTGGGTATCGAGCAGTGGAACATGTTCGGCATCTCCTACGGCACCCACCTGGCGCTGGTCTACACGCGCCTGCACCCCGAGGGGCTCCGCTCGGTGGGCATCGACGGCATACTGCCGCCGTCCAGTGCCGGGTCGGCCCTGACCTGGAGCAGCGCCCGGCAGGGCTTCGACGGCCTGTTCAAGGCCTGCGCGGAGCAGCCGGCGTGCAATCGGCGCTATCCGAACCTGTCGGCCACCTTCGACCGGCTCGTCCGTGACCTCGAAGCCCATCCGGTCACGACCACCGTCACGCTCCCCGGCAACCCGAAGCCGGTGAAGGTCGTGCTGGACGGCGGAGCCCTGGTGAACTGGATGACCTCCGCCACCCACGTGGCGCCCCAGGTACCCCGCGCCCTCGACGAGCTGGCGCACGGCAAGCCGCAGCGGATCGCCCAGCAGTGGGCGGGCGGCAAGCTCAACCCCCAGGCCATGGGAAGGGTTTCGCACGGTCTCGCCTACGGCATCTTCTGCAGCGAGTGGACGCCGTACGAGAGCCAGGAACAGGCGCTCCAGGGCGGACAGGAAGCGTTCCCGTCGTTCCCCCGCTCGGTGCTGGCCCAGGCTCCGCAGCTCACCTTCCTCCGTCCGGACTGCGACGTCTGGAAGGTCCCCGCGGCGCCGCGCACGATCCGGGACGTCACGCGCGGCGACATCCCCACCCTCGCCCTGTCGGGCGGGTTCGACTCCCAGACCGGGGCGGAAAACGGGCCGTACGTCGCCCGCACGCTGAGCCGGGCCAAGGTCGTCACGGTCCCCTACGAGCCGCATGTGGTGTTCGCCTCGTCGGAGTGCGCCCAGGAGATCACCGTCTCGTTCTTCGACACCCCGGCCGCGCCGAAGACCGGATGCCTGAACAGCCTCGAGCCGCCTGAGTTCGAGATCGGGCCCTGAAACCACTCGCGGTCCGCTTCGAGGCCACCGTCCTGGTCGCCGCGATCGGTGAATGGCTGTGACGTGCGGGAGGTGTCACCCACCCCTGCCGTGCTGACCGCGAACAGGTTGAGCAAGGCAAGCGTGAGGCCGCCGATGGGGATGTCTCACACCGGAACAGGAATCTCGACGTGACAAGCGACATCGCCGCTTACCTACTCATAGCCGACACCTTGATCTGGTTCGGGCTCTTCCCTCTGCGGCTCCAGAACGGGAAGCTCGCCGGTCCCGATCCCGCCCTGCGGCGCGCGCTCGTCGCCGCCTCCCTCGGCGCCTGGAAACCGGCCGCGGAGCTCCTCGCCCAGGCGGGACAGGACTGGGAACGGCGTGCCCTCTACACCGAGCATCTGCCCTCCCTCACCGGGTTGATGAGGGGCCGCTGGCTGCGAGCCTGGGAGCTGGCCGCGGGTGGCGGCCGGTGCGAGGCCGAGCGCGACTGGCCTGAGCTGCTTGCCGTCCTGGGCGCCTCGATTCCGACAGCCATAGCCGGCACAGCCCTCTTTTACTTAGCGCAGAGAAGAACCGCGCGATCACTCACAGGGTGTTCGGTTCACCGTAGTTCCCTGGAGATCCGCTCGATGCGTTCAAGGAGTTTCACGTTGAGGGCCGCACGAAGCTCCCTGATTCGATCTATCTGCCCTGAGAAGTCAGGCATGTCGGGCCGACTGCCAGAGCCCTCAACTATCCGCTCCCGGAGTTTCCACGAAAGATCCTGCAACTCATCGAAGATCTGCGCGGACAGACTCTCGACTTCTCGATTCACCTGCACCAACGAAGCCAGCTGATAACCCACAAATGCCGTTCTGTTACCAGTCTTCGTGTTGTCATCGTCAAAACGGTTGAGGTCGACGTCAACCCCGGCTCGCAGATTTTGGTGAGCACGGAGTAGTACCTCGAACCATGCCCGACCCGTGCTACGCAGATGGGTGAGCTTGCTGATCTCCGCATGACCGAGGCTCTCACTATGGGCCCGCTCCTCTTCCCGTGACTGGTGGCGTCGCTGACGCGCCGGTACGTAGATGGCGGCTGCTGCTCCGATCACAGCGCCGCCCAGGCCACTGGCAAGGGAGACGATGGCTGAGGAATCTGTCACGCACTACCCTTACCCCGTCAAGCACCTGAAGACCACGGCCACCGGCACCGACTGAGCACACCGAACTTGGCGGGACATCCCCTCGTGGTGCAGAGAAGGTCGAGCGCGTAGGCGCCGGTACCGTGCTTGCCAGTGATCCCGTAGGTGCTGGTGGTGGTGTGCACGGTGTCGGTTCCGAGGCCATAGAACTCTGCCTTGCCGGCGACCTTGGCGAGTATCGGCAGGTTCGGATGTTCGACTGTGCGGAATAGCGTCCGTGAACTCGCCGCGGGGTGGCTGTGCGACGCCGGGGCGGTGCCTGGTTCCGGCATCAATGCACTCCTCTCATCAGCGCTTACGGCAGTTCGTCGCAGACGCCAGCCATGAGTTGCGCACTCCGCTGTCGTCAATTCAGGGCTACGCGGAGATGGCCAGGCGCTTCAGCAGCGAGCAGGAGCAAGAGATGCAGCATGCCCTGAGCCGCATTCAGTCCGAGGGGCACCCTGTGCGACGCGTACCGTCGCGGCGAGCACGAAGGCCCACTCGCGCCGGTGCGCGTCGACGACCGCCTGTCCTGCGTCCGTCGCAGCCGTCATCGGGCGAGGGCTGGATGCCGCCCGCGGACGGGCCGCACCTCGACACCACCGCGGCCCCACTGGACGGCAGGGTTACGACGGGCCAGCTCCAGGCGGCGTCCAGGTCGGGAGCTTCGATGATGCAGAAGCCGGCGATGACTTCCTTGGAGTCAATGAAGGGGCCGTCGGTGACCACGTCGCCGCGCTGCGAGGTGGCGGTGTCGGTGGACTGCAGCGCGTACGCTGTGATCATGGCGCCGGAGTCGATGAGGTCGTCAGCGTGCCGCTTGTTCGCCGCCTGCTGCTCGGGGGTGTAGTCGTCGGCCGCGGAATGTTGCCGCGCTCGAATCGTCCGTCGAAACTGGTCGTGATCTCGGCGTCTGCGGGATGTGGGGGCAGCCTTCGCGCGGCGCCGGCCGCCGGTCCCGCGGCCGAAAGTCGCTCTGGTTCGCCCCTCGGCCAAATGATCAAATCGAGCCCATGCCTTCCCTTTCGTACCTGGACCTGCACCGTGACGTCTCATCGGATGTCGACGCCGAGATCGAAGCCGCTCTCGAACACCTCGGCCCGCCGTCGAGCACTCTCAGGAAAGCGGTTGCGGAACTCGTACGGAACCGTAAATTCAAGCACCCCCTGTCCGTGCTACCGCTGCTCGTGCACGCCGTCGAGACGGGCACGATGGCCCCGGCCGTTCCGCTGTCCGCCGTGCACGTGCTGTGGTGGACGTCGGCGTGCTACCTGGACGACCTCGCCGATGGGGACGGTGCGGCCGCTGTGGCCGGTAACCTCAGTGAGCACGAGGCGCTACTCGCGGCCGTCGTCGGTGGCAATGCGCTTCCCCTGCACGTCCTTCGGTCGCTGCGGATTCCCGCACCGGTGCGAGATGCTCTGGTGGCCGAGGTCGCGGCCTGCTGGACGGGCGCTGTGGAAGGGCAGCTCCGGGACATGCGCGCGGACGTGGACGCCGCCTCGCGGGAGTCGGTCGTTGCGACGTACCGCGGCAAGTCGGGTGCGCCCTTCGGCATGATCACGGCCATGGCGGCGAAGTTGGCGGGGGTCGAACGCCGGCAAAGCGAGCTGTGGCGCGAATTCGGCCACGTCTACGGAGTCCTGTGGCAGATCTTCAACGACCAGGACGACATACTGACCGGGCGTCATGAAGACCTGCGGAACGGCACGGTGACCTATCTGCTCGCGTGCGCCCTTGAGGAGTTGCCCCGGTCGAGGGAGCGCCTCCTTGGACTGCACGCAGCATCGAGGACCTCCGCCCGGGCGAGAAAGGACCTCACGAAGCTCCTTCTGGCACCTGTCGTACTTCACCGCTACCACGAGGACATCACGGCATTCCGCGACGAGGCGTACCGCATTCTGGGCGGGCTTGGCGGTGACGGTGCCTCTTCGACGGTGCTGCGGCAGCTCGTGGACCTGTCGGCCCAGATGCTCCTGCGGGAGGATCGGGCGCAAGAAGCCGGCAGTGCCAGACGTCCGGCGACTACCTCGCCGGCCTAGGGACGGCCCGCGAGGGCACGGCGGTACACCAGAACCGGCGTATGACAAGTTCTGACAATGCGGCCGCAAACGAGCCGGGGGTAGTGGCCGGCGAAGCCGCTCCACTACGGGACGGAGCCAAGTGCAAGCTGCGGGCCGTTCGCGGCGACACCTCAGAGACGCTTGCGTAAACCGCACTCAGCTCCGGGCACTACGCGCCACCGCCGCAGCACCGCTCAAAGCTCCGTCGGCCAGCGCACGGCTGACCGCACTGGCCCTCGCAGCGCACCGGACCCCCGACCACGCACGCACCGGCATCGAAGCCGACCGGCTCAGCCGCGCATGCGGCACCACACCCGCAGACCTGGGCCCACTGCTCAATCAGCTCGTCACGGCCGGGACGATCAGAGCCTGGGCCTGCGACCCGCACACCGAAGAGCTCCAATGGGCATTCCCGCGCCCCGGACAACGCCGCCCACCAGCAACCTCCCTGCCAGGGTGGGCGAGTGACTGATCGTCGCACGGCGCTGCACCCGTCCGTGACCAGGCGCCGTCAGAGCTCGGGGGCAAGAAGCGTGAGTCGCAGGAACGCAGCAGCGGCCAGCACGGCCGGGAGGATGAACCACCATGCGCGCAGCCACCTGGCCTTCACGAACAGGGCGGTAAGGAGCGATGTCGCAACGCACAGGGCCAAGGCGAGGCCCGCGGCGAACCCTGAGTGGGAGACGGTCTCTCTGTCCCAGGGTCCTGCGGGCTCGGCCGCGTAGGCAAGGAACGCGACGTAGACGGTGATCAGGTGTCCCAGGGCGAGGAACACGGCACACACCACGGTGCCGGCACGACTGGGTGCGTTCGGGCGCGGGGCCTGACGCGGCTGAGTCGAAGAGCTCGTGCCGCTCACCTCAGGGCCTCCTTGGCCTGGTCCGCTCGGGTGTCGAAGCCTCGACCGTACGCCTGGGCGTCGTCACTGGCGTAGTAGGGGCCGCCGTTGTAGCGGGCGGCGAGTTCCTGCATCTGCGCGCGGGTCACCTGCTCGGGCGGCACGTCGGCGAACCCGCTCTCGGCCTTGAGCTGGGCCAGGTACTCGGAGGCAATGAAGATGTTCTTCGCGGGGTCCCTCACCGCATCCACGATGACACTACGCTGCATGTCGGTGAGGTTGTGCGGATCGTAGCCGAGTACCTCGGCGGCCCGGCGGACCTGGATCGCCATGGGACCCATCGAGGTCCTCGCTGCCCGGAAGGATCTTGCGTCCTTCGTAGGCCAGATCATCCAGGACCCCGGGGTCGCCCGGGACTTCCTGCCAGGCGATACCTGCGACCATCTCGGGCAGGAGGCCCGAGTCCGCTGCCGCGGCCTTGATGAGTTCCTTGTTGCCGGAAATGTATTCGCGGCGCCCTTCGTCGGAGTTCGACCGCAGCCAGTATGGGCGCGCGGGCACATCACATGCTCCCGAGCGGTCCTGACGGGGTCTCATCAGAGTGTCCAGCGCCGCCTCGATGGCTGCACGACGGGCGAGTGCCGAGACCTTGAACCGTTTCCCGGACGATCCCGTGGTGGGTGCCGACGGAGGCCGTACGGCCCTGGCAGTCCGAGACATGGAGGCGTCGTGAGTGTCCTGAAGGATAGAGCGGACCGGGTGGACCGGCCGGGAACGGCCTGCTTCGTCCCCTGGCTGATGACCCTGGTTGCCCTGACCCCGTTGGCCCTCACCGCCGTCTGGCTGGGCGGCAGCCTGGGTGTCGCGCTGGCCGGCTACGGGTGGAACCCTCCGCCATTCTCCCTGGACTCCCTGACCGCCCTGGTCGGCGGCAGGACAGAAGCACTGTGGCCGGGGGCCCCGACGGGTGCGGTCGTGGCGGGCACATCAGCTCTGGCCGGTGTCCTGTTCGCGGCTGCCGCCCTGTGCTTCTTCGCCGTGGACGGGGCGCTGGCGGCCATGGCCACTCGCAGGTCCGCGGACACCGGTTCCGCTCACGTGGAGGAGAACACCCAGGCCCCGATGCCCTCCCGTGGCTCCGACGCCCGGACCACAGCCCCTCTCGCCTCCTGAGCGACGCACGTGTCCACTCCCCCGCGCCCCGACACCGCCGCGACGCCGACACGGATCGGTGCCATCGACGTACTGCGCGGCTTCGCCCTGCTCGGCATCCTGCTGGTCAACGCGCAGCTCATGGCGGGCCCTTATGCCGGTCTCGGCGGCGGCTCGGGCGCCTCGGCCGTCGACCAAGGTGCCGCCTGGGTGGTGACCGCGCTGGTCGCCACCAAGTTCTACCTCCTCTTCTCGTTCCTCTTCGGGTACAGCTTCACCCTCCAGCAGCGTTCGGCGGAACGCGCGGCAGCCGCCTTCGCACCGCGCCACCTGCGGCGCTCGGCCGTACTGTTCTTCCTCGGTCTCGCCCACGCCGTACTGCTGTACCCGGGCGACATCCTGATGCCGTACGCGGTCCTCGGACTCGTGCTGTACGCGTTCCGCACGGCGCACCCCAGGACCGTGCTGCGGGTAGCGGCCGGCCTCCTCGGCGCAGTCGCCGTCCTACTCCTCGCCTACGGCCTGCTTTTCATCTCCACGACCGAGCCGGTCCGGCCCGAGGACCTCGCCGCCGTCGCATCCGACACCGTGGCAACGTACCGAGGCGGTCCCCGTTCGGTGATCACGGCGAATGTGCGGCTGCTGCCCCACGCGCTCGCCGGGAATCTGCTCGCCGCCGCCGAACTGCTGGCGGCCTTCCTCACCGGCCTCGCCGCAGGCAGGTGGCGGGCGCTGGCCGACCCGGACCGCCACCGCGCGCGGATGAAGCGGATCATCCGCCGCGGGCTGCCCATCGGGCTGGTCGGCGGGGTGTTCATGGCGGTGTGCTCCTACGGTCCGCTGGACAACCGCTGGTTCTACATCGGCAGGGCGGCCGGCGTCCTCACCGCGCCCGCCCTCACCGCCGCATACGCCTGCGGTCTGCTGCTGCTCGTACGAACCCGCGCGGGCCGCCGGATCGGCGACGCGCTCGCGCCCGCCGGACGGATGTCGCTCACCAACTACCTCACGCAGTCCCTCGTGCTGGCGCTGGTCTTCACGGGCTACGGCCTCGGTCTGTACGACCGCGTCGGCACCGCGGTCGTATTGGCAGGCTGTCTCGTCCTGTACGCCGCCCAACTGGCCCTCAGCGTCCTGCTGCTGCGCCACACCCGATACGGACCCGTGGAGTTCCTGCTGCGCGGTGCCACTCGGGGCCGCCTCCCACGGACACATGGGGCGACGGCGGACGACAGCCGACGCGCCGAAGACGCGCCGGCCGCCCCACGACCGGGCGGAGTCCCCCGCGGGTCGTAGGCAGGGATTCAGCCGTCGTACGCGTCCGTGTGGGGTGCTTCCTTGGCCCGGTGCGCCCCAGGCTTGCAGCCGGCGAAAGGCCCGGAGGGATCCCGCAGCGCGGCCATGACGTGCGTGAGGTAGTCCCGGTGCCAGACGGCGGGGCCGGTCATCCCGGCCCCCGGGTCGGTGAGTTCCTGCCAGGCCATCCACAGCCCGTACAACTGGGCCACGGCCTCCTTGTGCTCCCACCACCGGGGGCACCACGGGGCGGTGGACGTCGTCTCCCTGCCGTAGACCGGGATGAGCAGATGGCGCACCCAGAGGCTCAGACGACGCAGCGCCTCGTCGTGCAGCGGGCCGTCCAGATAGAGGATGAACTGCGGCTCCTGCTGCTGTGTGCTCCCGGTCGGTTCGGCGCTCTCGACGGCACTGGTCATCTCGGGTCCGCTCCCGCACGTAGTTCGGCTCACTGGTGGTCGGTACCGGCACTACGCGGGGGACTCCCGAAGCGGTTCAGCTCTCCGTTCCGGGGCGGGACACCGGCGCTCGCGTCCGCCGGCGCGGCATCGGCGAGAGCCACGGACGCGCCCGTCCCGTCCGTTGAACCCCCCGTTGCCCGAACGCGTTGTGGTCACCAGCGGCGATCCCCTCACCGCTCAGTCACGCATCACACGGAAGGCGGCAGCAGCCATGACGACACCATCGGGTGAAAACCAGGACGCAGCAGTGAACCAAGGAGGGCACGGCGCCATCCGGCCGATCGGCGACGGAAGCATTCTTGCGAAGGCAGCCCCACAGGGCTCCATCGAGAACGAGTTCTACTCACGGATTCGCGCCAACGACTATCCGCAACTGACCGCCGTC
Organism: Streptomyces sp. NPDC019443; assembly: GCF_044389785.1. Taxonomy (NCBI): domain Bacteria; kingdom Bacillati; phylum Actinomycetota; class Actinomycetes; order Kitasatosporales; family Streptomycetaceae; genus Streptomyces; species Streptomyces sp. NPDC019443. The sequence continues at coordinate 248,576 of NZ_JBIRYJ010000010.1, read as the reverse complement.
GTGCCCGCGTCGTACACGGCGGACCAGGTGAGGGAGCATCAGCAGCTCACCCCTGACGAGGTGGCGATCGTGGACGACCGGACACACGTGTTCTTCGAGAACATCGCGCAAGGGGACGTGAAGAAGCTCGATACGAAGATCGGCGCCCAATCGTCGAGTTTCCGGGAACTGAAGGCGCAGCACGGTATGAGCAGCGCGGCTGCCGCGCTCAAGTCGATCAAGCTCTCGATCGCCGATCTGAGTACCGGAAGTGTCAAGCGTGGATGGCGCGTCGTCGGCGGGGACGATGCGCGCGACAGCCGTCTGCGCTCAGGCATCGAGTCCCAGAGCATCCTGCGGAAATTCTCCGACGAACCCCAAGTGTGGGACCAGCTGATCGGCAAGATGGAGGGGATCAGGGACGCCGCTCAGCAGACCGACATCGGATTCGTCGCGTCAAGCGTCTTCTCGGTTCAAGGGACCCACAACGACGGCCAGGTGGTGGAGGCCAAGCTCATCGACTTCGCTCATGTCATCGATGCCGACAAGCCCTTCACGCGCACCCCGGACGTGAGTCCGGTCAACAGCCCGCAGAACAGTCCCGAGCACAGTCCGCGCATGAACCCGTCGCCCGCGGCCGGGAACGATGCGGGCCGGACGGCCACGGCCCAGGGAACCTCGCAGAGTTCCGTCAACTGGCCCCAGATGAAGAACAAGTACAGGGACCTGTTCATCGATGGTATGAACTCCCTCATCAACGACGCGAAGACGGTACGTGCGGAAAAACAGCAGACGATGGCGGCCGCTGCGGCGAACATCAGGGCCTCAGGTGCCACCGTCAGTGCGAGCAGTGCCGCGGCGGCGACACCTCCCCCGGGCCCCGGTGCTCCCGGTCAGCAGGCCGCACTGCGCAAGTGAGCGCGCACGGGCCGGCCTGGTGACGGTCGCGCACAGCGGTGTGGGGCCGGGAAAATATGCTCCGGGCCCCACCACCCCGTGCGCGCCGCCGGGGTTCCGTGATCGCACGGCCCCGCCGGTCAGCGGGACGCCGACAGTTCCTCAGCCACCTCGTGGAGGAGTTCGGTGAGTTCGGCATAGGCCAGTTTGGCCGTGGCACTCCATGGGGTTCCGGTCCCGGTGGTCGTTCTGAGGCTGGGTACGCACGGCGGTTCATCCCGGAGACCGGGCGCGTGCGGGGGAATTCCCTGTCGAGCCGCACGGACTCCGCGTCCGAAATTACTTCCACACGGACATCCACGTACACGACAGAAGGGGAACGCCGTCATGCCCCCGATCAGCCGGCCGGGAGAACTGCCCGGCAGGAGCGAGGACATCGCCTCGCTCAATCCGCAACTTGTCGCACTCGCCAGAGAACTGATCCTCCAAGACCTCGACGCCCTGAGGGCGACAAACGGCTCGGGCCCGTCCCCGAAGGACGTCGAAGCAGTGCGGGACTACGTCGCCCGACTCGACTCACCGTCCGCCGAACCGAGCGTGCCTGCCCCACGGCCCGGGATGGGGCCCGCCGGGGATGCCCTGTCCCGCTCGGCCTACGAGGAAACCACCGGGATACCCGGCAGGCCGGGCGACGGTCCTGGTAACGGCGTGGGCATGGGGCAGGCGCAGGGCGACCCGTGGTCGCTGTCCGCCGTCCAAGAGCTTGTCGCCCGCATGATACGGGAGTTCCTTCGGGAGCCCGCGCAGCATGCGCCCGAGGAGCGGTACGCACCGGAGCGCCCGCAGGACAGGTTTCTGGGCCGGTACGAGAACGAGCACGAGGGCCAGGTCGCAACCATGGCCCAGGCGATGGAGATTGCCTTGTCCGGGAACAGTCTGCTCCGGGAGATGTACGAGCAGGGACAACTCGGCAGGACCCGGGGGCTGATCGAGTACGCCGATACGCTCACCCAGGCCGCGAGCGCGGAGGGCGCCGGGCACGCCACTGGAGAAGCCAAGGAGAACGTCCGGGGCGCGAGGCGGGACGAGGCGAGCCCCGAAGCCGAACACGAGATCGCCGGGCTCCGCAGCCCGACGACGATCGGCACGTGGCGCGACAGCGTCCTCAGCTACTTCGACCCCAGCCTCGACGACCGTCGCGACAGTTTCCTGAGCGATGACAGCGTGCGCGGCCTGGGCAACGGGAACTTCTCGCAGGACATGTCTTCGGTCGCACGGACGCGCAGCTCCAGCGGAGGAGCCCCGGAAACAACCGTTGACGGCGCCGCCTCTACGGCACTTGACCCGATGGCCGCGGCAGCTGCTTCGAGGAGCCCTGGCGCGCCGGCCAACCTCTCTGGTGTTCCGGACGTTCCCCGGCTGCCGGTGACGTACACGCCTCGCGTGCCCAGTCCCCCGAACGCACCCGGCTCCCCGGGCTCGTCAAGCCCCCGGGGGCACTAGCCCGAATCACACCGTACGTACGGATACGTGGGAGGCGTCCTTCCGGGCGCCTCCCACGTATCCGTACGTACGCGCCCGGGGCGGGCCTCTCCCGGCCCGCCCCCGGCCCCTCTCAGGCCGACTCCAACGGATCGCCCGCCTCCTTGGCCAGGGTCACCTTCGACCACGCCTGCGCCGCCCGCTCGGTGATCGCTTCCACCTCCGCCTTCGCCGCCGCCGAAATAGGGCCCGCGTTCGGCTCCTTGTACCACGGGCGGAGCCGGATCAGCGCGGGGCGAACACCGGTGGCGAGCAGGAGGGCGGTGCCCTTCGGAAGCGCCCGTATGCGGTCGGGCGGCAGCACTTGTTCCTGGCGGTAGGAGACGGAGCGGGAGGATCCGTCCTTGCTCTTGGAGACGCTGACGGTGCTCACATCGTGCTGGCCGACCAGTTTGGAGATCTTCTCCACGAAGTCGGCGTCGTCCAGCCCCGCGCCCAGCAGTTTGACCGTGGCGGCGCTCCACAGCGCGTCCATGCCGGCATCGCCCCAGACGCGCGCCCCCTGCCGGTAACTCTGAAGCAGTGTGACGACGTTGATGCCCCGGGAGCCGAAGTGGCTGTAGAGGTCGGGCAGATCGGAGATACGGCAGACGTTCGCGGCCTCGTCGAGGACCGCCGTCATCGGCGGGTCCAGCCGGCCGCCCATCCGCTCGGCGGCGACCACTCCCGCCCGCATCGCCGCGTCGGCGATGCCGGCGATCACCCCGGCCGCCGAGCCACCACCGTCCTTGGACAGCAGGTACAACGTGTCACGGCCGAGCACATGCTGCTCCGGCCGGAACTGCGGAAGGCCGGGGTCGCGGGTCACCCAGGCGAGGATCTCCGGGTCCAGCAGGCAGGCCACGCACTGCCGGGCCGTCTCGTAGATACCGTCACGAGTCTCCACCGCACCGCGCACGGTACCCTGCAACTGCTCGGCCATCGCCGTCATCCCGGCCTCGCGCAACAGGTCGATCGGCGACCGGTCGGCCGGGTCGGCGAGCCATCCCAGCAGGTCGGTCACCGGGGCCCTGCCGCGTGCCGCGGCGAGGAAGAGAGCGGTCAGCGTGTTCTGCGCGGCCGAGATCCAGAAGTCCTTCTGCGACGCGTCGTCGTTGACGGAGGCCACGAAGTGTCCCGCCAGCCTGCGGGCGCCCTCGATGGTGACGCACTCGGCGAGCATGTCCCACCACATGCCGCGCGGGGTGTGGGCGATGCCCTGGGGGTCGAACGTCCACACCGTGCCGACCTTGGCCCGTTCGGCGCGGGTGACGGCGTACACATCGGACTTGTTGGAGGTCAGGAGCACCGCCCCGCGTGCCCGCAGCACCCGCGGGATGGCGATACCGGTGGACTTTCCGGCGCGTGGCGCCATCACGTCCAGCTCCACATCCTCGTAGGAGGACCGCAGTTCGGGCCCGGACGGCTCCAGATCGCCGAGGAGATTGCCCGTCTCGTCCGGGTGCAGCTCCTCCACGCCCTTGAGCGAGGGGCGCAGTTCACGGGCGCGGGCGGCGATGCCCTTGGGTGCCATGGCCGCCAGTTCCCGCTTGCCGGCCAGGCCTTTGGGACGGGAGCGCACCCCGCGTACCCTCATCACGACCAGGGCGAACAGGACGGCGATCACGGCGAACAGGGCCACCACTCCCCCGTACACCCCGTACGGGGAGGCGCCCGGCCAGAGTCGGCCCGGGCCGTCCGTGACCAGGGCAGCGACGGTCGACAGGACGAAGGGCGGCGGATTCCAGCCCGCACCCGTCGCCGCCGCGCCCAGGGTCCCGCCCAGCCAGGTCACACCGAAAAGCACCAGACTCACGGCGGCGACGGCCACGATCGCCCAGGGTGCGAGATCGCTGCCGTGCAGGCCACCGGGGTTCCGGCTCACGCGGTCCACCTGCTCGACGGATCGGACAGGTCCACGGCGGGACGGGACAGGTCCACGGCAGGGCCGAGGTCTTCGAGAGCGGGGCCGGGACCGGGACCGGCGGCAACCGCGGCTGCCTCGGCCGCGGCACGCTCGGCCGCCCGTTCCTCGGCGTACCCGTTGGAGGTCCAGCGGGTGTTGGTGTCGTGCAGCCCCCGTTCCGTGTCGGTGATGGCGACCTTGATCGGTATACCGGGCCGCCCGCCGACCTTGATCAGGAACCGGCCGCGCCCCGGCGGCTCCTCGTTCGCGCCCGTGCTCGCCCAGCCGGGCGGCGAGGACCAGGACGAGACCAGCTCGATCTCCCGACGGGACAGGCCCACGATTTTGCCCAAGTCCTCCATTTCCGCCCGCGGCAGGCCCGCGCACACCACCATGCCCGCCCGCTCGACGAAGCCCCGGGCCTTGGCCCGGTCCGAATCGGTGCCCAGTGCCTCGGCGTCCTTCAAGGTATGGGTGATCTTCGCATCGCCCAGGCCGAGGGAGCGGTTGAGCCGGGTCAGGGCGTCGATACGGTCGACGATGCCGGAGGCGGCCCGCAGCGGACGCCACAGCTCGTCCAGGACGGTGAAGAACCAGCGCCGGGGCGCGAGTCCGGCATCCGCCAGGGCGTGCGAGGCCGCGACCGTACCCAGCCCGTCCGACCAGGCCGCGAGCATGGCGGCCGCCGTCAGCTGAGTGTCTGCCTCGCCGATACGGGAGATGTCGATGCACACGGCAGGGGCATCGGGATTGATGCGGGTCGAAGTCTCCGAGGCGAACGTGCCGCCCAGCGGCCCGTCCAGGATGCCCAGCAGCGAGCGGTGCAGCGGATCGACCGCGTCGCGGTACCGGGTGTCGTCACCACGGTCCAGCGTGACCGCGCGTACCCGGTCGGGCCCCTCGTTGAGGACCCTGAGCAGGTCGGGCAGGAGCAAGGTGCGGCCCTGCGGGGTGCGTTCGCGCAGATGATGCAGACACGCGGAGAGCACCGACTGCTCGTGGTCGTCCATCGGCCGCCCGCGCACGATCGTGATCAGCGCGGCCACCATGTTGAGGACGCGTCCGTGGGTCTCGGCGATCAGCATCTGACCGGCTTCGCCGCCGATCCGTGCGGCGGCGGCTCCCATCGCGCCCGGGTCGAGGACGTTGATGCCGCCCAGGCCGCGCCCGATGGAGATCACCTGGCCGCCCAGGGCACGTACGGTGTCCGCGTAGTCCGGCTTGAGGTCGCCCAGCACCAGTGGCACCACGCCCGTGGCGGACAGCCCGATGAGCATCCGGTTGACGAGGGTCGACTTTCCCAGACCAGGCATGCCCAGCATGAAGAGGGACGGGTTGGAGATGTACCGGGCCCGGGTGAACCACGACAGCGGGTCGCCGCACACAGTCGCCCCGGTGAACAGGTGCTGCCCGAGCGGCACACCGGTCATCGGCGCACCGGAACCGGCCGCGAACGGCCACAGCCCACACGCCTGCACGGTGGTGGCGCGCCACATGGTCGGCGGATCCATATAGCCGACCCGGCCGCCGCCGGGACCGACCCAGCCGCGGGGGGGCACGTACTGTTCACGGACCGGTCGGGCAGAGCGGTCCTTGGCCCCACCCCTGCCCTCCTTCGCGCTCTTCCTTCTGGCCTCCTTCCTGGTTTCCTTCTTGGACTTCTTCCGGCTCTTCTTCTTGGTGTCGTCCTGCACGTCCGTGACGGTGATGCCGCTAAGCGCGGTGGTGCCACCGGACGCCCCCGGCGCCCAGCCCGCGCCGAGGTCCAGAACACGCTCCTTGGAACGGTTCCCGCTCACAGCGCCTCCTGGAACTCGTGCGGGACCAGCGTCTGCTCCCACGGAAGGATCCCGGTGGGCAGGGTGCAGGTAAACGCAGCGGCCTGCATCCGGTCTGCCGGGCGCATCGAAATGCGCGAGGTGGCCAGGAGGTTGCGTACGGTCACGCTCGCATCGCTGAGCTGGTCCGGGGAGTCGACGGTGACAGTGAGCATCAGCGAGAACTCCACGAGGCCCGCACCCGACGCCTCCTCCGCGGCTGTCTGCTCGGCCGCCCGCACCTCGGAAGCCGCACGGGCCTGCACCATGCCGCGCCCCGAGGTGGCCATGAACTGGGCACTGCGACGATCCGCCTCGACAATGCGCGCCGAAGTCGCCGGGTCGATGGGCCGGTAGAGCAGAGCGACTCGCTTGCGGCGGGTCCCCGGGGCGGCCTCCAGCATGCCGCGCATCACACCGGAGCGCACCGTGCCCCGGGGGGCGAGGGTGAGCATCCAGCTGCGGGAGACCCCGGAGTCGTGCTGGTACGCGTCGACCGTCTCGACGCAGGCAGCCGGTCCCGCGTCCTCCCACTCCAGCCCGGTGCCGCCGTGCTGGGCCCGCGCGCTGAGGACGTCCGCCGCGACGGCCGGGTCGTAGGCCACCCGTACGACCTCGGCGATCCGTTCGGCGGACAGCGGGTACGCCGCGCCGCCGCCGGCCCCGACAAGTCCGCTGAGAAGCCCCGGGATACGGATCGCCAGGTCTGTGATCATGTCCTCCTGCTTGCGCTTCTGGCCGGGCGGGACGCCGTAGGTGAGGGTGATGTAGGTGTGCATCTCGGAGGAGGCGGACGGGTAGCGCTGGACGACTTCCTCCATCACCGCGCGTGCGGCGGGCGGGGCGTCCGGCGAGATCCGGGGCAGCACTTCGGTGGCCAGCCGGGTACCCGGATCGGGGGCGGTCTCGACAATGACGGCGGCGCCGCGCAGTCCCGGCTCATGGGACAGCCGGGCCAGCCACTCGCCCCACATCGCCACCCATACGTCCACCTGGTCGGGATCGACCAGGGAGCCACCGTCCGGTTCGCAGCCGAGGACGACGGTGTAGAGGTTGCGGTTGCGGTGGTGCAGCACGCCGAAGGGACGGTCGTACGCGTCCCGGCCCTCGCTGACGGTCACCCGGTTCAGCAGGCCGGGGGGCCGGAACCGGCCGCCGGGACGCTGTGACAGCGGACCGGAGACGTAGACGTGTGCCCCCTTGGACTTACGGCGCATCCAGCCGATGCGCAGGGCGATCAACTGGTAGAGGTTGCGCCCGTCCTGGGTCCGCAGCGTCAGCGGGGTGAGCACGACGACGAGCGGGACGAGCACCACAAGGGCTGCGATCAGTGAGACCAGCGACGCCAGCAGCACCAGGACCAGCCCGCCGAACACTCCGAAAGTGCCGATCAGACCGAGCGGGCCGAGCCCTGGCCTCCTGGGCCGGCGCCAGTTCCCGTAGGTGGGATGCGTAACGGCTTCCGTAGCCATGGTTCTGCTTCCTTCCTTATCTGCTTCGTTGACTGCCGGGTCATCTGTTGCGTGTGCGGACCTACTGCCCGATGGCCGGGCGCGGGAATGCGGTAATGGCAATGCGGCAATGGGCCGAGCTGAGCCGACGGACGGGACCGGGCCCGGTGGCGGGACCCTGGTGGGCCCCGCCCTCCCGCCCGGTGGCAGTACGGGCCGGCGCAGCCACCGCCGCCCTGTCGTGGCCCGCGTTACCGGTTGTGGCCCGCGTTCCCGTCGGCTCCGTCCAGGGCGCCGGCCGCGACCTGCCCCACTCCCTGGGCGACGCCGATCGCCGCACCCAGGGCCGCACCGGCGGGACCCGCGGCGGCCGCCGCCGCTCCCGCACCACCTCCGGCGGCTCCGCCTGCCGCACCAGCGCCGGCAGCGCCTCCTGACGCACCGCTTTGCTGACCGGCCGCGCCGGCACCGCCCGCGGAACCCGAACCGCCGGAGGAACCCGAACCGCCCGAAGCGCCCGAAGCGCCCGAAGCACCCGAAGGCCCGGGGCTTCCCGCGGATCCGCCCTGGCCGGCGGAGGAGGAGCTGGTGCCGAGCGATTTGGCCCCAGAGGCGACGGCCCCGCCGATGGTCGCCATTCCCTTGCCCACGGCGCCTCCGCCGCCGAGCGCCGCGGTCGCGGGCACGACTAGCTTGAGCAGCGCGGGCAGGGCGACGGCTGACAGAAGCATCACGCCGATACCGGCGATCCGTTCGTGGATGTTGTTGTCGGGGCCGTCCGAGATCATCGCCGAGCCTGCGTACATGACCAGGCCGGCCGCAGGCTTGTAGAGCAGCCAGGCGATCATCCAGCCGATGTGCTTGCGCCACCAGCCGTTGCCCCAGTCCGTCATGGACGCCGCTGCGGCCAGCGGCAGCGTGCCCAGCAGCACGATCATCACACCGAGGCGGATGTAGAGCAGGATGGTGTGCAGGATGGCGGCGATGAGCAGCAGGAAGGCGAGAACGAGCAGCAGGAACGCCTCAATTCCGCTGCCGTCCTGGCATTCGACGTTGCTGGTCAGCTGCTCATAGGCACCCTTCTTGAAGAGGTAGTCGGCGTACCGGTCGGAGAGGCGCGCCAGAAGAGTCACCACCGTGGTCGCGACGCCCGCCACCAGGATCACCCGGAGCAGGCCCTTGAGCGCGGTCGTCCCTGCCTCCCCCCGCCGTTCGAGAGCCATCCGGATCGCGGCGAAGATCAGTGAGCCGACCGCCGTATAGACAACGACCCACTGTGTCTGGCTGTCGACCTCTTGCGACGTCGTGGTCGAGGAGAGCGTGGGGATCTCGGTCGTCAGCTCACCGAAGACCGCGATCGCGCCCGCGAGCACCGCGTTGGCGATGCCCTCGACGATGGTGCCGATCGGGTTGCCGAGGAAGGCGAAGAAGCCTTTGAAGGCATCGACGAGCGGGTTTCCCGTAGGACAAGCCATGTCACGCCTTCCACATGGTGAATCCGGCGTTCCCCGACACGGTCGTCATCGACGTGTAGAGGGCTCCGTTCGACTTGGCCTTGACCTTCCAGTCACCGCCGTCCCACTTCACGGCGACGAAGGTCGATCCGTAGCCGCCTGAACCGTTCTTGATGAGGAGTTGCACAGTTGCGGCGTCCGGGGAGTACGAGGTCACCGCGAAGCCCGCGTACGAGCCGACGGCGCTCCCGTTCTGAGCCGACTCAGAGACTGTGGACCGCTGTGCCACGAAAATGTCCCGCCCGGGACTCGCCACCACCTGCTGCTCGGTGACGGTGCGCCAGTCGCTGCCGCTCATCTGTGTGGGAATGATGTGCGCGGCCATCACCGCACCCATGGGTGTGCGGGCGAAGCACCACATGACCGGACCACTGGAGCGGAGCGGGCCCGCCGAGGACGACACGGGAACCCTCGCGATGTTGAGCAGCCGCCACTCGATGTCGTCGGGTGACGCCGTCGGCTTCGCTTTGTCGCTGTCGTCGGTGCGGCAGCCGTCCGGCCGGCCGTCGCCGTGCTGCCCCTCACCGCCCTTCGCGGCGGCGGAGGACAGCGGCCCCTTCTTTCCGTCCGCCCTGTCCCGGTCGGCCTGCTCGTCGTCGCCCGTCAGCCAGGTGACCCCCGCCATGACGAGAGCGACGGCGAGAAAGGCCGCAGACAGGATCCATCCCTGCTGCTTCCAGAACGGTGACTCCGCCCCGGCATTCCTCCGATTGCGTCTGAACACGATGTCCGACCTCTCCGGTCACTTGAAGACGAATCCGACCAGCGGGCCCGCGGTGGCAACCAGCACACAGCCGCCCAGCACCATGCCGAGGCGGCCCATATGCTCGGAACTCTCGCCGCGCTTCAGGGAGATGGCCATCATCGCGCCGGTGATCAGAACGCCCGCGACACCGGCGGCGGTGCCGGCCCAGGCGGCTATGCCGAGCACCGTGTCCACCTTGCCCGTGAGCTCGGGTGGTGCCTTGCGCGCCGGATTGGGCACCGCGGCCTTGATCACGAAAGGGGTGAGCATCTTCATGGGAATCTCCTGCGAGGTCGTTCGCCACTGACGCGTGGCTGAGGAAAGAGAGAAGGGAAAGTGGCCCCGGACGTCCGGGAGCCCCGCACGGTCCGGAATGTTCGAGAGGCCGGACGAACGGTGCGTGCGGTACGGGACCGGAACGTCCGGGGTCCCGGACGTTCCGGCGGGCCCTGCAGTCCCCTCAGAGCGAGAGCGGGCCCAGAAAGTTCACGATCGGTCCCGCGGTGCTGGCCAGGACGCATGCGAGCATGACGAAAAAGAGCCCTCGGAAGTGTTCTCCGCCTTCGCCCGGGTCTCCGCGGCGGAGCTGGAGCGCCATCATCATGCCTACCGTGATCACGCCGGCGACCCCGGCCGCCGAGGAGCACCAGGCGAGGATGCCGAGCAGCTCATCCGCTTCCGGGCCCGGCGTGAAGGTCGCGGCGAGCGTTCCGGCTGTGGGAACCAGGTCCGTCACCGTGGCTCACTGGCCTCGGCGGGCCGCGTCCCGGCCAGGGCGCCCAGCCGGAATACCTCCTTGGGCAGGTTCTTCGTCTGCTTGCCCATCCGCCAGGCGGGGATCCACGGGACGCGTCGCACCGGTGCGACCGAGCGCAGTACCCGGACACGACGCGCGAGCGAGAGAGGAAGGCGGCCGGGCGCGTCGGCGACGAGCACCAGGGCCACCAGCTCCATGCCGTCGGGGTGCCGCCCCTCACGAAGAGCGTCCAGTGCCCTGGACGCGGCCCGCATTCCGCAGGCGTGCGTCCGCGCCACCAGCATCACCCGGGCCGGCTCGCCCCGGGCGGCGTCGGGCCACCGGCACCCGATGTCGGTGCCGCCAAGCACGTTCGCGAGAACGCTGGTGCCGGCACCGCCGTGCGCCCCGACCCAGCAGACCCCTTCGCCGGACAGCGCCCGTTGCCGGGGCCGGACCGGGCGCTGCGGCTGACTCGGCTGCTGCTGGAGGTTGGGGTTCCCGCCCCGGCCGGGCTCCCCCGGCTCCTCGGTGGATACGGGCTGCATCATCACCGTGGGCCGGTCCAGGACTTCCGGCTGCTGCGCGTAGAGAACCCGTTCCGCGACTTCCTGCGGTGGGCCTGTCGGCGCGGGAGCGGTCTGCTCCCCGGCGGGCTGCTGGGCGGTCGGTCCCCGCACCCACATCTGCGGCCCGGTGGGCGCCGCTGAGGGGACGCTCATGCGCGTCCCACCCCCTCTCTTGACTATCGATAAATCCATCTTTTGAACCGGTTCACTCCGAGTCCCGTTGCGTTCTTCGAGTCCGTCGTGATCCGTCAGACAGCCACAACGGGTTGCCCACCCGCACCGGTTCAAGACTTCGGCGACCTATTTCGAACAAGCCACGACAAGCGAGAAGAAGGGGGAGAGCGTGATGCGCTCATGAGCGGAGGTACAGGGGTGGGCGGTCAGTCCGACGGCTCGTCGGGGAACGCCAACGCGACCAAAATCGCCCTGGGCGCGGCGGGCGGTCTCGGCTGTCTGATGTCGCCCGCCGTGCTGCTCGGCGGGGTCATCGTGATCATCATCATTGGCGGTTTCGGGGTGCTCCTGGCCCCGCTCATCGCTCTCATCCTGTTGTTCGGGGGCGGCGGCGGAGGCTCGGACCCGGCCGAAGACGCCAACGAGGTCCTCGAGGTGTTCGAAGGGGAGGGAAAGGGTGAACTGGACCCCGACCAGGTGCCGTCGGATCTGGTGGAACCCATTCAGAACGCGGGCGCGATCTGCGACGTCATCGGTCCGATCGTGATCGCCGCCCAGATCGAGCGCGAGTCCAACTTCAACGCGACGCTGGTCGGCCCGGACGGCTCCGAGGGGATCTCGCAGCTGCCCCCGGCCGTATTCGACGAGTTCGGTAAGGACGAGGACGACAACGACAAGGTGTCGGCCTTCGACGCACCCGACTCGATCATGGCCCAGGGCCGCTACCTGTGCTCCCTGGCCAACGAGGTCCAAGGGCTCCTCGACAGCGGCCAGGCCATAGGGAGCGTGCTGGACCTGACCCTCGTGGCCTACGACGCGGGCGTGGAGGCGGTACGCGAAGCGGGAGGCATCCCGACCACCAATCAGTCCCAGGGCTATGTCGTGGGCATCAGGGCGCTGTTCGCGAAGTACCAGGGGCTCGGCGCTCCGCCGCCGTCCTTCAGCCCCACCCCCTCCCCCAGCGGAACACCACAGGAGTCCCCCGAGACACCCGACGACGGAGAGCAGTAGCGATGTCCCGGACCACGGCGTCCCATTTCGACGTGTTCATCTCCCGCCACGGCACCGTGATGCTCGACGGCGAACCGGTCCCGGCGGACGCGGCCGGACAGACGGTCTACAGCGCGGTGCTCGACGCGCTGCAACGACGTGCCCTGACCCTGGGCGCCCCCGTGGGCGCGACGATCCTGGACCGGCTCAACGGCCGCGCGACCCGTGTCGAGGTGGCGCCCGACGGCTCGAGCCGACTCCTCGACGAGGTGACACCGGCGGCGGACGACGAGGCGGCCCTCGTGGCGGACGAAGCCGGAGCCCCCCTGGCGGACACCATGGGAGTACGAGGCGGACCGCGCCACAGGCCGCGTCCGCATGCTGGAGCGCGACCGCCCGCCGCTGATACGACGTCCGGCCGTGCGGTCCCGGCACCGGTGCCCGGGGAGTTCGCCGAGCCGGTGGCGCGTATCAACGAGGCTGTCTCCTCAGGCGAGTTGGAGCGTGCGGCGGGGCTCGCCGCCGCGCTGCGCAGGCGCATCGCCCGGGCCCGTGGCGCCGAGCACCCGTACGCCCTCGAAGCGCTCGCGATGCAGGCGTACATCGCTCACCTCTGCGGCGACCACTCCCTCTGCGCGGACCTCTCCCTGGAACTCGCCGGGGCACGATGCCGACTTGGCGATCCGCGTGCGCGGGAGGACCTCACCCGGGCCACGGCCGCCTGGCGCCGGCTCGACAACGATCGGGAGGCGGTCGAGCAGGGCTTCCGGCTGCTCGCCCTGTGGAAGCGCCTCGTCGAGCGGGGCTGCACGACAGTCGCGGACGTCGAGCTGTTCCGCCTGGTCGAAAGGCACCTGGACGCACTGGGCGATGTATGAGACGTCAATCGACCGTCAACGCGACGTGGACCCGGTCCCGAAAGACTCCGAGCAAGCGAGGGCAGCCGAGTCGGCGGCCCTCACCGCTCTCGGCCCACGGGGGTCGGACGACCGAGGGAGTACGTCGTGAAATGGTCCGTCATGGGATCGGCCGGCGCGCGGGACGCACGGGAACGAGCGCTGCGCGCACTGTACGAGGAGCAGGCGGACCCGCTCTATGCCTATGTGGTGCGCCTGCTCGGCGGGGACCGTCACCGGGCCGAGGACATCGTCCAGGAGGCCCTGCTGCGGTGCTGGAGGAGCCAGGACCTGAACGTGGGTGGGCAGCAGCTCAGACCCTGGTTGTTCCGGGTGGCCCGCAATCTGGTGATCGACGGGCACCGGCGTCGACTGGCACGTCCGCGCGAGATAGACGGCAGCAGTTGGCTGGGCGAACTGTCCAACGAGGCGGACGAGATCGAGGAACTGCTCTCCTCCGTGGTGCTCGGCGACGCCTTGCAGGCACTGTCCTTCGCACACCGCGAGGTGCTGTACGAGACGTACTTCGTCGGCAGGACGACCAAGGAGGCCGCGGTCGCTCTCGGTGTCCCGCTGGGCACCGTGAAGTCCCGGGTCTACTACGCCCTTCGGGCCCTGCGTCTGGCCCTGGAGGAACGCGGCGTCGCGATGGACACGTCGCGGCCGGTACGGCCGGAGCGGGTGTGACACGACCGGCCGGCGGCGGCTTCCACCCCGGCCCGCGGTGGGCCGGCCCGCCGCGGGCCGGGGCCACCACCGAGTCCTTACCGCTACGGCCCACCGGCGGGCCGCGGCGGCTCCGTTGCGGCGCCGGACCGTCCGGAATCCGGCGCTGTCACCGAGGGCTCCGGCTCAGGGGCCCGGCCGGCCGTCTCCTCCTCCTCGTCGAGTCGGCGAAGGCGGTCGCGGACCTGCTCGGCGTCGGGGTGGTCGAACTCCTCCAGGATGGTTACGGCCTGCTGCCATGCGGTGCGGGCCGCATCCCGCTCCCCCGCCGCATGCCGGGTACCGGCGATGTGTACCAGCGTGTCGGCCTCCAGATAACGGTCGCCGAGCTCCCGGTAGAGTTCCAACGCACGCACGAAGCAGTCGATGGCCTCGTCGTACTCCCCGAGATGGTGCAGGGCGTAGCCGAGGCTGTCCTGCGCCGCGGCCTCCCCGTTGAGGTCGCCGAGTTCCTGGTGCAGCGCGATGGCCCGCGCGCACCGGGCGAGTGCCTCCTTGTGGTCCCCGAGCAGAATGTACGTCCAGCCGACCTCGTTGAAGACGCTGGCCTCCCCGCTGCGGTAGCCGGCTCCGTGGTACAGCATGCTGGCCTGCCGGTAGTGGTCGAGCGCGTCGTGGAAGCGCTCGCCATCGTGGTTGGCCAGGAAGGCCAACGAGCGGTGCGTCCGGGCCTCCCCCAAGGTGTCGCCGAGCGCAGCGAACAGGTCCAGCGCGTTGCGCAAATGACGGGCGGCATCCTGGGCGCGGTCCAGCCGGAAGCAGGCAAAGCCGAGCGCACGCTCGGCATGCGCCTGTCCGAGCTTGTCGTCGACGCTCCGGGCGGCGGCCAGCGCGGCACGCTGGATCACGAACTGGTCGTGCCATTGACCCAGCCGGTCGAAGAACAGGTCCAGGGTGAAGGCGAGCCGCCAGGCGTGCGCGGCGAAACCGGCCTCGGCGGCCCGCTCGACGGCGGCGAGCAGCACCAGCCGCTCGGTGACCAGCCAGGCCTTCGCCCGCCTCGGATCGCGGAACGTCTCGGCACCGGAACCGGGTTCGGCCTCGGGCAGGGAGATCGTCTCGCGGCAGGGAGTGAGCAGCGCGGAGACGCGGTGCGCGGTGTGGAGGTAGTGGTCGAGCACCCGGTGCAGCGCCGCGCGCCGTTCGGCCTCGGTGTCGAGGGTGTCGGCGACTTCGGCGGCGTAGGCGCGCAGCAGGTCATGGAAGGAGTAGCGACCGGGGGTGTGCTGGGTGAGGAGGTGGGCGCGGGCCAGGTCGGCGAGGAGCGAGCGGGTCTCGCGCAGGGACAGTCCGGCGATAGCGGCCGCCGCGGGAGCAGTGATGTCCGGTCCCGCGTGCAGCGCGAGCAGCCGGAACAGCCGGGCCACCGCAGGCGGCAGGGCGTGGTACGACCAGGAGAAGACGGCGCGGGCGTCGGCGGCCGCGTCGGTACCGGTGAACGCGTCCAGACTGCCGTGGCTCTCACGCAGTTCCTCGGCGGTGGCGTACAGCGGAAATTCGGGGTAAGTGACGACCCTGGCAGCCACGATGGCTAGCGTCAGCGGCAGCCGCGCGCAGAGCTCGACGATCTCGTCCACCGCTTCCGGCTCGGCCTCCAGTCTGGCCTGCCCGATCCGGCGGGTCAGGAGTTCCCTGGCCTCGGTGGGCGAGAGCAGGTCGAGCGTCAGGGGGTGTGCGCCTTCGGTGGCGACCAGGCCGAGAAGCTGATTGCGGCTGGTGACGATGACCAGACAACCTGCCGTGCCGGGCAGCAGCGGCCGGACCTGCTCGGTGTCGCGGGCGTTGTCCAGGACGATGAGCACCCGTCGGCGGGCCAGCAGACTGCGGTAGAGCGCCGCCTGCGCGTCCAGCCCGGCAGGAAACCGCTGCGGAGCGACGCCGAGTGCGCCGAGAAAGGCACGGATGGCCTCGGCGGGGTCCATGGCGGCGCCGCCGGGATCGAAGCCGCGGAGGTCGATGTAGAGCTGGCCGTCGGGGAAGCGGGGCGCGATTTCGTGCGCCCAGTGCACAGCCAGTGTCGTCTTGCCGATGCCCGCCATCCCGCCGATGGCGCTGATTACCACGGTGGAAGGGGATTCGCCCTCCGGGAGCAGGGCACGCGTCCTGGTCAGTTCGGCGAGGCGTCCGGTGAATGCCGGCAGATCGGCGGGCAGTTGGGAAGGCAGCGGCGAGAAGGCGGCGGGCAGCCCGGCGGCCGGGGCCGCACCGGACGCGGCCCGTTCCACGTGTCCCGCTCCGTCCCGGTCCTCCTCCTCACCGCCCCCCCAGTTGTCACCAGCCGGTGCCATGTTCCCTGCCGGATCGGCCGCCACCGCCGCGGCGGACTCATCGGCAGCCGCCGCCATCCCGCCCGGCCCGGCTCTCGCAACGTCCCCGTCGGCTCCATCGAGGCCGTCCACAACGGCCCCCGCGACGGGGGACCCGGCTCGGGCCACTCCGGAACTTCCGGTCCGCTCTCCGACCGCCCCGGCCGCCGCGCGCGAACCGGCACCCGAATCAACACCGGAATCAGGATCGGCACCGGAATCAGGATCCGCACCGGCGGTCGCCTCATCGGCCGCCCGGGGCCCCGCGGGAAGAGCGGCGACCCCGCCTCCGACGTGACCCGGCCCAACCGCCGTGACCAGATCGGTGGCTGGGCCGGACGCGACCAGCGCCGGGTCCGTGGCCAACAGCCTCGTATGGGTCTCGCGCAGCGCGGGACCGGGTTCGATGCCGAGCTCCGCCACCAGTTTCCGCCGGGTGGCCCGGTACGCCTCCAACGCCTCCGCCTGCCGTCCGCAGCGGTACAGCGCCAGCATCAGCAGCTCGCACAGCCGCTCCCGCAGCGGATGATCGCCGCAGAGCACCTTCAGTTCCGGTACCAGCTCGGCGTGGTGCCCCATCTGGAGATCCACCTCGATCCTGATCTCCAGCGCGTTCAGCCGCTGCTCGGACAGCCGGGACCTTTCGGCCTCGGCGAGCGGCCCGGGTATCCCGGCCAGCGGTGTGCCCGACCAGGCGTCGAGAGCGATGTGCAGGAGTTCCCCGGCCTCCGGCAGATCGCCCGCGGCCCTCAGCTGCCTGGCCCGCGCCATTCGCTGCTCGAAGACGCCCAGGTCCAGGGCGGTTTGCGCAATGCGCAGCCCGTAGCCGTCGGCGACCGAGACCACCAGCCCCGGGCTCAGGCCCGCCGCCCGGTCCGGTTCCAGGATCTTGCGCAAGCGTGAGACGTACGTACGCAGGACCGACACTGCGCCCGGCGGCGAGTGCTCGCCCCACAGCGCGTCGATCAGTTCTCCGGCCGCAGCCGGGTGCCCCCGTCGCAGCAACAGCGCGACAAGCACCGCCTTCTGCTGGGGCGAGCCGAGGCCCACCTCCGTCTTGCCGTGCCACGCCCGCACGGGACCCAGGACAGAAAACTTCACATCATCTGCACTACTTGCATCCACTTGCCGGACCCTAGTGGGTCGTCCGAAACCAGGGTCTGCCGACTCGGCGTCCGGCACGACCTTTCACACGGCCGAAACATGGCCCCCCGGCCGGGCAGTTGCGCGATTCTGGCGATGGTGATCAGCACAGCAACCGGGGTCGAGCTTGGCGAATTGCCCGGAACCGCTAGCACGGGGACGGCAGCAAGGCGAACGACAACGGCCGGAATGCACCGGGTGACACACCCGGGAAGGGTGACCGATCCCACCCCGCGCATCGCCTCCCGGCGGCGACAACGAACGGTGTGACCACTTCGCCCCCACGAAGCAGCACCCGGCGCCCGGCGCAAGCAGGAAGCCACACCGTATGTCTACCTCACGCGTTCCTCGCGCCCGCTCTTTCGACGAGGCGCGTTGAACCGGCACCGGCCCGAATCCGTCGAGAGGCATGAACGCAGCCCCGTTCACGCCTGGCGAAGGGATCTGCGCATGCCCGAGCTCACAACGCGCGAACCCTGATCCGCCCGACGACGGAGAACAGCAGACATGACACTTTCCGAACCCGCCCTGACACCTGCCCTCTTCGACGTGTACGTCTCCGATGAGTGCTCGGCCGTCCTCAACGGCGAACCAGTCGCCGCTGCCGCGGGGCAATCCATCCACGAAGTGATCCTCGATCTGCTCCAGCGTCATGCGCGCGCCCGCCAGGAGCCGGTGAAGGCGACGGTCTTCGACCGCTCGGATGCCCGCACCTTCCGTATCGAGGTGGCGCCCGACGGTTCCAGCCGCATCCCCGAACCGGCCGCGGACGAGACCGCGGCTGTCGGCGCCGACAACCCAACGGGCCGGCACCATGACGTCGTCGCCTCAGGTGCCGCACGGGAGACCACCGAGGAAACCCCGGTCCCCACCTCGCTCGCCGACCGAGTGCATCGGATCAAAGAAGCGGTCTCACACGGAGACACGGAACACGCCTCTGTCCTCGCCGCCGCGCTGCACAAGCGCCTTACCAGCGATCTCGGAGCCGATCATCCCCACTCCCTGGAGGCCCGGGCGATGGAGTCGTACGTCGCGCACGTCGGCGGCGACCACCGGTTGGCCACGGTGCTGTCGCTGGGAGTCGCACGGATCCGCTGCGGACTGGACGACACCCGCGCCGCGGACGATGTGATGCGGGCCACGGCCGCGTGGCAGCGGCTGCACGACGACCGGGCTGCCGCGGCGCACGGCCGCGAACTCCTGGACCTGTGGACCCACCTCGAGGGCAAAGGCCTGATGACGCCCGCACGCACCGAAGCGATGCGGCAAGTACGGCGACGCCTCGTGGCGTTGGGCGCCGCACCGGCACAGGAGGCGGACGCCCCTGTTCCCACGCGTCGTATGCATCAGTGGCCGAGCGAATAGGAGCGCCTCTGAGACCCTCCTGCAGGGCGCACTCCTTCCCGGCTCGGGTAGGTGCGCCCGCCGCCGTGACGCGCCGGTCCAGGCTCGCCGCCCTTCCAGCCGCAGGTGGCAGCGGAGCCGAGCGTCTCGCGGCGCACGACATCTGTGTGCAACGAGGCATGACCGAGGACGCCGGCGAGCTCCGGGACAAACTTCCACGGAGCCGGCTCGCTCAGCCTGATCCTCACTCGTCGGCGTGCGCGATTGTGCCCGGGCTCTCTTTGAACCGCCCGTAGGAATACGCCCGTTGTAGGGGCGGGCGGGACGAATGGGTTCCTGCCTCTGTCTGTTGTGCCGTGTGGCGGCACAACATCCATGGCCCTCAATGCATGACGGAGCATCAGCCAATATGAGGCGGAGCGTGACCGGCCACCGATGCCGGACGACAGCAGCCGTGGCCCTGGTCTGTGCGATTACCGCAACCGCGCAGGGCGCGGCGTTCGCGGTTCCCACCCCGGAGCCGCAGCCGGACCGGCCCACATCTCTCGGCGAAATACGCAAGGAGTTGGACGGCCTCTATCACGACGCGGAGGTCGCCACGGATGCGTACAACGCCGCGGAGGAGAAAGCGGAGGAACAGTCCACGCGCGTGACCGCGCTGGCCGAGGATGTCGCCGACGGCGAGAAGAGGCTGGAGGAACTGAAGTCGCGCGCAGGCGCGGCGGCTCGCGCCCAGTACCGCAGCGGGGGCCTGCCACCCGAGGCCCACCTGTTCCTGAGCGACGATCCCCACCAGGTTCTGAACGACGTCAGTCTGGCGCGCCAGGTCCAGCAGGGCACCAAAGGGGTGCTGGTCGCGCTGACGACAACACAGAAGGACTTACGGGAAAAGGCGAAGGACGCCTCGAACCAGCTGCGGAAGCTGGAGGCAAGTCGCAAGGCCAAGGCGAATGCTCAGACGAAGATCGAAGAACGTATCTCCGCTGCGGAAAAACTCGAATCGAAGCTGAAGAAGGAGGAGTTGGAACGGCTCCTCGCGATGGAACGGAAAACCGGAGCCGAAGCACAATCGACGTGGTTGAGCTCCGGCATCATCAAGGACATCAAGGGAGAGGCCAGCCCGCAGGGCGAGAAGGCCGTCGCCTACGCGAGTGTGCAGATCGGCAAACCCTACGAGTGGGGCGCCGAGGGACCGAGTTCGTTCGACTGTTCCGGACTCACGTCAGAAGCCTGGGCCGCCGCGAAGCGCCCCATCCCACGTACGTCGCAGGAGCAGTGGCGCCAGCTTGCCCGCATCGACATCAAGGACATGCGCCCCGGCGACCTGATCATCTACCACCGGGACGCCAGCCACGTGGGCATGTACATCGGCGACGGCTCGATCGTGCACGCACCCCGGCCCGGGCGGAACGTCACCGTCGCTGATGCCGGCTCGATGCATATCCTCGGAGTCGTGCGCCCCGACAAGTGACGGTTTCGCGCGCCGTCACCGACGCCCTGGTGAACCTGCGACCACAGGTTCGGTGTGCCTACCAGCGCATTTCGGCCTTCCGCCTGGTGTATGCGAAACGTTGGCCACTCGGGATGGCGGGGCGGAGTGACGTCGATCAACGTGGCCATGAAGCAACATCTTCGCGCGGGGACCTGGTAGCGGCTGCCGGTGCCGGACTGCTCCTCCTGGAGTCGGCATTCTGGCCGTTCGCTGCCGGTGCTGAGGTGCCGGCCACGCCCCTCGCGTGTCCACGGAGCAGGTGACCGTGGTGCCTTTCGGATCACGGTGTCGGCCCCACATTCGATGGTCCGGCGCGGCTTGTCGAAGTACTCCACATGCGTGGGCAACCCGTCGACCATGACGTCCTCGACGCCGCGCTCGTCGAGGAGGGATCTTGGTCGGCGGCGGGCGTAGCCGCTCCAGCTCCGAGCACCGCTTTCCCTCCGGGGTCTTCAGCGTGGCCATCCAGGTTCCCCGGCAGCGCCACCCGGTCCCGCGTGCAGTCGGCTCTCCGGCCTCGGAGACCTGCCGGGCCGGCACCGTGGTCGCATGCTCGCCTATTGCGGAAGGGGCGTCAGCATGTGGGGCAAGAGCCCGCCGCTCTGGTCAAGTGCGGTGCGAGCCGCGTACAAGAACGTCCGGCGTGGCGGTCCGGTCACCACTTGTCGGCGGCGTACGGCTGGAGCCATAGGGCGATCTGCAGCGTCACGGCCTTGAACCAGGCTTGGTACATGCGTTCGATGTCCGCTTCGTCGTGGCCCTTCCCCTCCAGAAAGGGGCGGATCGTGGCAGTGATCGGGTAGATGAACGCCACCATGTAGCGCAGAGGAATGAGAGGTACGGAGTCGGCTCCGTCGGTCTGGTTCTTCTTGGCCTCGGTGTGACGGAGTCCGATCTCGTGTGCGTAGGACAGCCACTCTTCGTCGTGGGGCCGGCGACAGGTGTCCATGATCCACTGGCCGAATCGGCCGCGAACCCGTGCCAGGTAGTCCTCCAGGACCGTGCCGTCGGGGGTCGCGAAGTAGGCGACGAGGTGCCGTTGCGAGGCGACGAATCCGTACCAGACGTCCAGGACGTCGTCGACCTGGTCCTTCAGTACTTCGCCCGCCATGCGCAGGGCGTCCTGGTCATCGGCGGTGAACAGAACACTGGCTTCCAGCTTGGCCAGTTCATCCGTCGAGACGGGGCTGGGCGGAGTGGAGCCATAGGTGTAACCGGATGGTGGCTGCGTGGTCATGCGGCATGGCCTCTCGTTCCGTCGTTATCTCACTCGAGAGCGACGTCTGCAGGGGGCTACGTGCGATGTGTCGGAGAACGGCGGCGGCTGGTGTGCCGTGTCTGCCGCCCCTGGGGCACCTGAATGAGTACTTCATTCCCATTCGTACTATGGTCGCCCCACTCCATCACCCGGTGCGAGGCCGAATGACTGAACGCCCTCTCCTCGATGAGTCGGATCACCACGTGAGGGTCGCTGCCGTAGAGCCCGACCCATCCCGGTGATTACGCACCGCGGTCGTGTCGTCGGTTCACTCGCCCGAGACGGCGCGCCAACCGCCGCGAATTGGAGCGTGGCGAGGTACGTGATGCGACCGACCATGCGGCCGGGTTCGCGCCGTCTGGCCCGGTGCCTTCGGGCGAACAGCCTCTGCCGACGGTCTGAGCTTGCCTCGGGCGTGGTATCCGCCGACACGCTGCGGCAGGCACGAGGCCGGCGACGCCGTCGAAGAGCGGTACTACGAGGGCCGCTCCCACACCCGTATCGGAAGACCCCCACTTCAGATGCGCCCGGATCCTAGTCCCGCACAACGACGCGGCACAGGGTGCAGCGCAGCTGTGAACCTCGGCAACATACAAGCTCGGGACAAGGCCTTCGCCGAGGACCCGGGCTCCGCAAGGCGAGCAGCTCGCCCAGGGGTGGGCGAGCCGGAATGCTGTGGCGATGAAAGGTCTCTAGGATCGCCCGTATGGCTGTCTCGTCACAGATGGTGCCCCTGGGTACGCCCGCACCGGACTTCGCGCTGCCCGATCTGGCGGGTCGCACTGTCCGCCGCGACGACTTCGTTGCTGCGCCTGGGCTGTTGGTCGCGTTCTTGTGCAACCACTGTCCTTACGTGCGTCATGTCGAGGCCGGGCTCGGAAGGATGCTCGCTCACCACCCGGACCTGGCGGTGGTGGGCGTGTGCGCCAACGACACCGACGCGTATCCGGATGACCGGCCCGAGCATCTGGCTGAGCAGGCCCGGCGGGCAGGCTGGAGTTTCCCGTACCTGGTGGACTTTGAGCAGACGGTCGCCCGGGCCTACGAGGCCGCTTGCACGCCGGATTTCTTCCTCTACGACGCCCAGCTGCGGTTGGCCTACCGCGGCGCGATGGACGACTCCACGCCGGGGAGCGGCAAGCCGGTCACCGCTGAACTGCTGGAGGATGCGATCACTCACGTTCTGGCCGGCGAGGCGGTACCCGAGCCGCACCGGCCGAGCCTGGGCTGCTCCATCAAGTGGCGGGAGTGATCGCACCTTCTCTCCGGAGCTCTGTGCCGGCTGGACCGCGGCAGCGGTTTCGCACCACCCCGGCCGCATTGATGGAGAGTCTGGGCGAAGACCCCGCAGATCGAAGACTTCAACCCAAAGCACCCCGCATGACAGCCACAGGGGCCAGACCAGCACGGTGCGGGAGATCCGTAACCTGCACCGAGCTCCGGCACGCAGTCGTCGGGGCGACCCTCTTCCTGATCAGGTGCCTCTTTGGTCGGAGCACAGGATCAGACGAAGGCCGTGTTCACGTCCCCGGAATCCCCGTACGGGCGATCAGTTCGGGGCATCGTTCGAGGTCAGACCATAAGAACAAGCTAAGCGGCGAAGAGCCGCTCTTGCATTCGAGACCCTACAGGAGGAGCTGCGTCCGTCACTTGAGGGCATTCAGGAAGGTGTGGGCGGTCAGGGCAGGTTTTGAGCACTCGGTTGGGAAACCCGCCGCGTCTCGCGTTGGTCATATGTTGCTTGACTAGCTCGCCCAGGCGATCGATTCGAACTGTAGCTCCCCCGGACAGCAGTGAGGCCCGAACCGTCCTGGTTCGGGCCTCACTCGCGTATCCGCGGGGGACGGATGTTCATACACGCGTTGCCGTGTCCAACGACTTCCGTGCGCACGGGTTACCCCCTCCCTGGTCCCAGCGCCGGGGGAAGGCCGGCTCGCTCGCGCGGCACGGCCGCGTCTACGAAGGCCCGTACGAGCGCTGCGGCCTCGGCCGCCGTGACGTCCTTCGTCCACTGCTCATTGAGGATGTGCCGGCCGCACTCCAGCTCGAAGCGGTGCACCCCCGTGCGCGAGCTCCAGGTGGTGGCCGTGTTGTTGGAGCCCGGTCGCCGGCCAGCGCTCCAACTGCCTGACGTGTTGCTCCTGGACGGTGCCCAGCCTGGCCCCGCCCGAACTCGATGACCGGCACCTATCGATGCCCTACCTCCAGGCCTCGCTGGTGCTTGGGCGGGGCGGGAGCCGAACACGTCATCCCACGCGCCCCCGTACTCCTGGGCCGCCCGGTGTTTGGTTATGGGGTGTGGATGATCCAGTTGGGTTGGCCGTTTTTGACTGCGGTGAGGTCGGTGCCGACGGAGTGGAGTCCGATGGCGTACATGCCGTCGTCTTCTGTTTGGCCGGGTGCCCAGGAGCTGTAGGCGTGGCAGGCGTTTTTCGCCATCTGATGTGCGGTGGCGGCGTACTGCGCAGGGAGTTGGTACTGCACGGCCCCGGTTGTGGTGGGGCCTTGTTGGCGGCGCACCGCCCATCGGCAGTCGCCGTAGCGTGCCGGGTTGGTGAGGTGGAGCTGGCGCAGGGCTTGGCCGAGGGCGGAGTGGCAGGGGTCGGTGTCGCCCCACCACATGGTGCACAGTCCGGCGCCTGGGTACTGGTCGGCGTAGCGGGTGATCAGTTCCCGTGCTCTGGGGACGTCGATTTTCGGCTGCCGCCAGTCCAGTTCCAGGTGCAGGTTGTCCGGGAGGATGCCGAGCGGGCCGCAGGCCGCTTTCAGTTCCCTGTCCCTAGCTTTGGCGAAGGCGTTGGGGCTCATGGGGGTGAGGTTGCCGTAGCCTTCGCGTTCGGGGTAGTGGCGGCCCCAGTATTTGTTGGATACTTCGCCGTTCAGCGCGCGCCGCACGCGTGAGGCGGATCCGTCGGTGGCGAGGACGACATGTACCTGGCGCCCGGCGAGCGCATGATGCGTGAGGATCTTCCATGCCCACAGCAGGCCGTCGTCCTGGTGCGGCTCGAACCAGATGAACGGGCGCCCGGTCGCGGTTACGGCATCGACCGGGGGGAAGTTCGCTGCAGCGTGCACCCCGTTGTCGGATCCCTCGTGAGCCCGCTTGCGGCTGGTCGCGGCGGCCACCAGGGCGGCCGCGGGCGCAGCATTCGCGCCCAGCCCCACAGCAGCAGCCGTGCGAAGCACCGACCGCCGCGACATCCCCGCTTTTTCGTCTATCACCTCAACGCCCTTTCCTGTGCTGCGCATGAGTGAGGAGGGCGTTTCACGTGACGGGGTTGGGTGCTGGGCGGATCATGTGATGAAGATGACTAATTTGCGTCGTTCGGGGTCGTTGGGTGGTGGGTGTGTGACGGTGGTGGAGCGGCGCGTGTGGCGGGTTGGGTGATGGACAGGGCCCCCGGGTGCCTATCCCCGCGGGTGTGGGGAGCAGATCGCGCCCACGACGATCACCGTCCGAGACGATCGACATGCTCAAGGAAGCGGGGCTGCGGACCGGCTGCCTGATACGCCTTCACCTCCGTCTCCGGCGGCAGCAGCCTCTCGGCGGAGGTCCTGGCGGAGCGTCTGCTGCTGGTCATCTACGCGTACGGTACGAACGCAGGGATCAAGGGTGGCGTCCGGTGGCCATAGCCATACCGAGGACGAACTCCGCTACGTACGGCGCCGGTACCTGTCCGCCGAGGCCGCCCGCGCCGTCGCTATCCAGATCGCGAACGCCACGTTCGCCGCCCGCAGCACCGAGCTGTGGGGCCAGGGCTCGACCGCGGTCGCCTCCGACTCCACCCACGTCCGCGCGTACGACCAGAACCTGTTCACCGAGCGGCACTCGCGCTACGGCAGCCGCGGTGTGCTCGTCCAGAGCAAGTCCCTGGCCATCCACCCCCAGCTGATCAACTGCACCGCCTCCGCAGTGGCCGCGATGATCGAGCCCGCCATGCGGCACGGCAACTGGCGCCTGCGGCGCTGACCGCGCTTCCCGTTGGGGCCGTTGGCCCCAACGGGGGCGTGCTGACTTCTACTCAGCGGCCGTCCCTACACACTTCGTTACTCGACATCCCGAAGCGCGGAGGACGGCGGCGTCACATGTCCCCGGAAACAGCGGATCTCAGCAGGTCGGATGACGTAATCCCCGGGCGAGGCCGGCAACCTGTCACTCGTACGTGGGGCGGGGCCGCTGTTCCGGCAAGCCTCCCGTTCCCGCCGCTGGAAAATCCGGCCATGGGGACTGGCAGGCGGACACGGCGGGTTGGTGTGCTCTATCTCGTGTTGGCAGTTGGCGGCATAGCCGGTGCCGTGTGCATTGCCGTCCGTTTCGACCTGCGGGTGGCAGAGACGGTAGCGGCTCTGCTTCCGTCCGTAGGCAGCCTGTACCTGTCCTGGGCAACCTTCCGGGCCGATCGGCGGGAGGCAGCCGACGGGTACGGCGTGGCCCAGATCGCCGATCGGCTGGCGGTGGCCGTGCGGCGCCAGTGGGAATCCGAGGCCCGGGTGCGGCGGCTGAACGACCCCTATCCGCTCCCGGTCTCCTGGCAGGCAGCCGATCCGCGATTCGGCGAGTCGTGGTCCCTCCTGCGGGAGATGGCCGGGGACTGGCCGTCCGGCCGGTCGGCTCCTCCCTCCGGCTGGGCCACTGGGCCTGCTGGGCTGGCCGGGACAGGCGGGGAGATCACCGAGGTGTTCCTGGAACGGGTGCCGACACGCCGCCTTGTGGTCCTCGGCGCCCCGGGAAGCGGGAAGACGATGCTGCTGATCCGCTTGTTGCTGGCCTTGGCCGCCGAGCGCACAGAAGGAAGCCCGGTTCCGGTGCTGTTCCCGCTGGCCTCGTGGAATCCTGCGGAGCAGACGCTGGAATCCTGGATGGCGGAACGGCTCGCGCGTGACTACAGCGGTCTTGGCGCCCCAGAGGTGGGGCATGCGGAACACCCTGGGCAGGTCAGCCACGCCCGAGCACTACTGGAGCGCCAGCTGATCCTGCCGGTCCTGGACGGGTTCGATGAGATTCCCGAACCGTTCCGCGCCATGGCGCTGGATGCGATCAACGCCGCCTTGCCTCTCGGCCAGCCGCTGGTGCTGTCCAGCCGCGTGACGGAGTACGGGGACACGCAGGCCCCGGCCCGCGGGGTACCGGTCAGGCTTTGCGGTGCCGCCGCCGTGGAGCTGCGCCCCGTGGATGCGCCGGACATCGCCGACTATCTGAAACGGGACGCCGGGGGCCAGCACACAGCGGCGGCTGCCCGCTGGGATCCGGTGATTCGCCTGCTCGGCACCGATGCCCCCGTGGCACGCGCGCTGACCACACCACTGATGCTCTTTCTGGCCAGGACGGTGTACAACCCCCGGCCGGGGGAACAAGCCACTGTCCTCCCCACTCCTGCGGACATGTGCGATCCGACCCGCTTCCCCGACACCGCAGCTGTCCGGGCCCATCTCTTCGACGCGTACGTGCCCGCCGCCTACCGGCCGCATCCGCGGTATCCGTGCCGCTGGTCTCCCCAGCAGGCCGAGCACGCCCTGCAGTATCTGGCGCGACATCTGCAACACACCCTGGGCGGTACTACCGACCTGGCCTGGTGGCAGGTGCGCCGAGCGCTGCCGCCCCGTATCGCCCAGGTGGTGACAGGAGTTGTCCTGGGTGTCGTGGCCTGGACCGCCGCCGGCGTGGTGGGCAGGTTCACGGCGCTACTTGCCGGCCTCGACTCCGGGTGGCAGACGGGCCCGCCCGCAGCCATCGTCGCGGGCCTGGCCGGAGGGATCGCAGGCGGCATCGGCTGCGGCATCGTCGCAGGGGTGACCGGGGGCATCGCCGAGGGCGTGACCCACGTGCTCACAACCGGGCAGCCGGGATGGCTACCGACCACGTTGGCCTACGGACTCGCCTACGGCTTCGCCGGCGGAATCGTCGGTGCGCTGTCCAGCAGACTCGCGGTTCGGCGGCCCGGGACGCCCTCGGGGCACCCACACCGCCGGCTCTGGGACTGGCGCATGTGCGCTCTCGGCTTCGCCGCCGGGGCCGTCCTCTGGTTTTCCTTCCGCCTAAACTACGGCCCGACGGCCGCGGCCGTCGGTGCGCTCGTCAACGGGGCGGTCTACGCACTGGCCGGCGGAGCCATCGGTGCTCGGGCAAGCAGCCTGTCCGCACGCCGCCCGCACGCCATCCCGACCGTGCGCACGCTGTGGGCCTGGAACTGGCGGGGCTTTTCGGTGGGCCTCGCCAGCGGCTCCACCATCGGCGTCACCCACTGGGGGGTACTCAGGATCCAGTCGCTCCTCACCGGCACTCCCCCCTACACCTTCACAACCATGCTCTCTTTCTCATGCGCGTTCGGGCTTGCCGTCGGAATCGCCCACGGACTCGCCGGCAAACCGGCCGATCTCGCCACCTCGGTCGGACCGGCCGCCCTCCTGAAGCAGGACCGAAGGATCTTCTGCAGGCTGTGGACTGTCGTCGGCCTCGCGGTCGGCGCCGCGTTCCTTCTGTGCTACGGCGTCGAATACGCCGTACAGGGCGGGCTTCTCTACGGACTGGGCCGGGGGACCACGGGCGGACAGGCGATCTCGATGAGCCCGCCCCACATCCTCGACCGCGGTCTCGCCTACGGACTCACCGTCGGCCTCGCGGCGGCGCTCGGCCACAACGCCTGGTGGTACTACACCCTTACCCGCTACCACCTGGCGGCGTGCCGACGCCTCCCCCGGGACCTGACCGCCTTCCTCACCGACGCCCATGAACGACGCGGAGTATTGCGCCAGGTAGGAACAGTCCACCAATTCCGTCACATCGACCTGCAGCACCATCTCGCCGCCCCACGGCGGCCTCACGAGCCCGGAGCGCCGCGCCCGCCACTGCCCTGGCCACGATTCCCGCCATCGCCGGTACGCGAAGGGCATCAGTGAAGTGTGAACGTTCGCGTTATTTCTCCAGGGGCAAGTTCACGTAACTCCCCAGGCCCTGACCTCGGGCGGGCGTTAGGTTGGCCAGCGTGAACTTGCTGGGGTGGAGCTATCGGTATGTGGGGCCGGCTGATCTGGGGGCTCTTGTCCGGCCGGGGGCTGAGGGCCGCAGCATCCACTCGGTGGCGGACTTCGACGACTGGGCTTCGACTCTGGCAGCGGTGGAGCTGGCCGAGCCGTTCACGTTCGTTGTCGACTCGGCGGGTGTGCTGCGGCTCGCGCCGCGCCGGAGCGAGCACGTGGTGTGTGCTGGCGGTGGCCCCGTTCTGGGTGCCGGGGAGATGAGCTTCCGCAAGGAGCCCGGGCGGTGGGTGGTCGGTGAGGTGAGTAACCAGTCGACCGGATACTGCCCGGACATCACCTCGTGGCCGGCCGTCGCGAAGGCTCTGGACGCAGCCGGGATCGAGCACCCTTCCGGCTTCACCCACGAGGTGGTGTTCCGGCGCTGTCCCGCCTGCGGCCGGCTGAACATCGTTCGGGAGGAGGACTTCGTCTGCGTCTTCTGCGATGGGGCACTGCCGCAGGAATGGAACGTGGACAGGGCCGGGGTTTAGCGGACCAGGGGTTTGGAGGGCTTGTCGGTGGGTTCTTGGGGCGTGGCTTCGTAGGTGAGAACGGCGGCCCGTGGGACGGCACGGATGCCGCCCCACGGGGCCGTTGGGGGCTAGGCAGTTTCGTTTGGATCAGCCGGTCGTTGGCCCGGACGTGCCGTTGACTGACGCGCAGTGGGCGCGGATCGAGCCGTTACTCCCGGACCGGACGCCAAAGCGGGGCCGCCGATGGCGAGATCACCGCGAGGTGATCGACGCGATCGCCTTCAAGTTCCAGACCGGAACGCCGTGGGTCCACCTGCCGGGGAAGTACGGGAACTGGCGAGGCGTCTACAACCGGCTGCGGATGTGGGCCATCGACGGCACGTGGGAGCGGGTGTTCACCGCCCTGATGGCCCAGGTCGACGCGGACGAGGACTTGAACTGGGCGGTCTCGGTGGACTCCACGATCGTGCGGGCCCACCAGCATGCGGCTGGGGCCCGCAGAAAGGGGTCCCAGCTGGCGAGCCGGACGCTCCTCATCCGCCTGCTGTTGGACCTGCTTCAGCACCGCCTGCCCGGCGATCCAGTCCCGGTCCTCTTCTCTCCGTCGGCGTGGCGGCTCGAAGGGGGCCCTCGGCCTGGTAGCGCTGGAGGGTGAAGGCGCCGGGGGCCCTCCAGCGCGCTGATGAACAGGGGCGTGTACGTGAAACCGAAGGGATTGCGCGTCAGCACCTGGTACCGGCTCCTCCAACGATCGGGCACCACGACCGCGAATCGGACCCCTGCGACGCTCGCCTCGCCTGCTGGGCGGCACTCCACGTGCTGCTCGGCCACCAGCCGAAGAGCGGTTCCTGACTGCTTGCGAGTGAACGATGGAGCTCCGCACTCGCGTCGAACCCATCCGCTCGATCATGCCCGCTATCGTCGGCTCCCATGCCGCTGAGCTTTGCCTTTGTGAATCTCAAGCCTGGAGTCGGCAAGACGACCAGTGCCGTATGGCTGGCCCACGCGCTTCACGAGTCGGGCTACTCGCCGCTTCTGGTCGACGGCGACCCAGCCTCCTCCGCGCTGCGCTGGAGCGAATTGGCCGACGGCTTTCCGTTTCCCGTCATCGCCTTGCCAGTGGGTGACGTGCACCGCCGCGTGAACGACTTCCTGGGCAGTCGGCAGGCTGTGGTGCTCGATGCGCCGCAGTTGGAGGACCATCCTCGCATCGCCCGCAGCATCATGAGGTACGCGAGTGCGTGGATCGTCCCGGTGACGCCCGCTCCCATCGAACTGGACCGGATGGCACCCATCCGCTCCGAGATGGACGATGTCCAGTCCCTGCGCGCCGAGCCGGCCCGCACTGCAGTCCTCCTGAACCGGACCAATCGTCCCGACGCCACACGCACCGGCCCCGATGCCGACGCTCGTGAGGCGGTCACCGAGTGGGGGTTCGTGGTGCTGGACACCCAGATTGCGCGCCTCGAGTTGTACGCCCAGTCGTTCGGAAGTCCGGTGCGGGCCAAGGGGTCGGCGTACATGGACCTCGCCGATGAACTCATCAAGCGTCAGGAAGAGGCATGAAGGAGCGCAAGGACAGGTACCGCGCGGCATTGCAGCGCGGAGGGGACATCGCTGCCCGGTCCTCCAAAATCATCACGCTGAACAGCAGATACGTCCGGATGATCATCGAAGTGGACCCGGACCTGCAGCGAGACCTGACGCGATGGGCCAGTCTGCCGGTCTCAGCGCTGGTGCTCGCCAGCACGACCGTTCTGCGCACCTTGGCCGACACCGCCGCAGCCGTGCCCCGATCCATGGGCGGCACCCGACATACGGGTCCGTAGAGGCCGGGTACGACAGCGCAGCCACGCCCTTGTCTCACACACAGTCCGGGGCCCTGGCGACGGACCGGCGCGGCGGCCCCTCCGACGGGCAACATCGGTGAGCGCGCCCCGGACCGGCGGTCGGGGCGCGCGTCGTCACGGCCGGGTCAGAAGTCGAACTCGAGGTAACCGGTACAACTGGCCTGACTCACGGCACAGGTATGAAAGTGATGAGGCGTGCGCTACGACCTGCAGGTCTGTGAATGAGTCCAACGGGTGCTTTGCGGGGCCTGTCGGGTGTCGCGGCCGCGGTTCCTGCGGCCCTGGACGCGCTCTACGTAGCGCCAGCCGCCGCCGTCGGGAACGTTCCGGGCTTCTTGACGTCGATGTGGAGCATCGCGCCGGGTGATCGTGTTCGTAGCGGCGGACCGGCTCGCCGGTGGCGCGGTCGATGCGCGAGAGCCGGTTGATCCGGGTCAGGACCGCGTGGACGGTCGAGGCAGACATGCCCAGCCGTCCGGCGAGCTGGACCGGGCCCAGACGCTGCTTCCGGCGCAGGTGCACGATCTTGCGGACCTGCGGCTGCGGCGTTCGTGCAGGACTGCGGTGCGGCCGTGAGGACCGGTCGGCCACGGCTTGGGCACCGAACTCGGCGTAACGGTCGGCCCACCGCTTCGCGGTGGACCACGACACGTCATAGCGCTCGGCCGCACGGGCGACCGGCCATCCGTCATCGACAATCAGACGCGCCAGGCGCAGACGGGCACGAGGAGTCAAGGCAGCGTTAGCGTGAGACACGAAGGCCTCCTGGTTGACGGAGCGGTTCCCAGACAGCTCCACTCCACAACCGGAGGCCTGCGTCATCTCACAGATTCAGACCGTGTCGCCGCACGAACTCGACCAACCTGCCTGGGCAGTACAACTAGAACAGTGTCTTCAGCGTCGCCGCGTCGTACGGCTTCAGCTCCTCGAACCGGTTCCCCAGGACCTTCGCCGCCCACTGCGGGTCCTGGAGCAGGGCGCGGCCGACGGCGACCAGGTCGAACTCATCGCGCTCCAGGCGGTCGAGGAGGTTGTCGATGTCCTGGACCGGGGCGCCCTCGCCCATGAAGCCGCGGATGAAGTCGCCGTCGAGGCCGACCGAGCCGACGGTGATGGTGGGCCTGCCGGTGAGCTTTTTGGTCCAGCCCGCCAGGTTCAGGTCCGAGCCCTCGAACTCCGGGAGCCAGTAGCGGCGAGTGGAGGCGTGGAAGGCGTCGACGCCGGCCGCGGCGAGCGGGGTCAGGATCGCCTCCAGCTCCTCCGGGGTCTGGGCAAGCCTTGCATCGTAGGCTTCCTGCTTCCACTGCGAGTAGCGGAAGATCACCGGGAAGTCGGGCGAGACGGTCTCGCGGACCGCGGCCACGATATCGGCCGCGAACTTCGTACGGGCCACAAGGTCGCCGCCGTAGGCGTCGGTACGGCGGTTCGTCCCCGCCCACAGGAACTGGTCGAGGAGGTAGCCGTGGGCGCCGTGCAGTTCGACGCCGTCGAAGCCAATGCGCTCGGCGGCCGCGGCGGCCTCGGCGAAGGCGCCGATGACGTCGTCCAGGTCGCGCCGGGTCATCGCCTTGCCGGCGTTCTCAGTGCCGTCGACGCGGATGCCGGAGGGGCCGACGGCGGGGGCGTCGGCGTAGGGCGCATCACCCTGCTTGCGCACCATGCCGATGTGCCACAGCTGCGGCACGATCGCGCCGCCCGCCGCGTGAACGGCCTCGGCGACCTTCGCCCACCCCGCCAGCTGCTCCTCACCGTGGAACCGGGGCACACGGTCACTCTGCCCGGCCGACTCGTGGCCGACGTAGGTCCCCTCGGTGACGATCAGGCCCACACCCGCGGCGGCGCGACGGGCGTAGTACGACCGCACGTCCTCACCAGGGACGCCGCCCGGGGAGAACATGCGCGTCATCGGCGCCATCACGATGCGGTTCGGGACAGTCAGGCCGTTCAGCACGACGGGCCGGGACAGGATCTCGGCCGCACGGGAGGCGGAGGACTTAGTGACGGTCATGGGGTGCTCCTTGTAAGCATCAGTAGATATGTGCAACGCGCATTGAATACGTGTAGGGGGTGACCGTCCGGGCGGTCACGGCATTCCGCCTGTCCGGCGAGCTGCCCCGTGATCCCGGACACCGCCGCCTACTGCGCCGCGGGGTGCGCCGGCGCCATGTCCGTCCGTACCGCGACCCTCGACGGCCGGCGTCGACGCCACGGGCGGGTAGCCGCTGGCGATGAGCGAGTACTCGCCCGCGGTCAGATCGGTGAAGGCGTACCCGCCGTCGACGTCCGTGATCGTGGTGCGCACCACGTTCCCGGTGCCGTCCACCAGCGTCAGCGGGGCATCGCGCAGCCGACGGCCGCCCTCCCCGGCGCATACGGTGCCCCGCACCTGCAGACCGGCCGGTCCTGTGGCGCGGGGGAGCTTGATGCCGTACGCGACCGGGGTGGCCGCCGCCATGACCGTGGCGGCCTGCGGCCGATGGCCGTCGGCGGCCGTGATCAGGACGTACGGGCCACTGGTGGGGGCGTCCAGCGCGTACCGGCCGTCGGGTTGGGAGACCGTGCGGCCCACCTGCCGTTCATCCGGCGAGACAAGGGCGAGGGTGGCTCCGCCCAGCACCTCGCCGTCGGCGTCCCGCACCAGGCCGTGGAACCCGGCCCCGGCCTGAACAGCATCGGCCTGGACCGCAGGCTCCGTAACCGGATCAGCAACGGCCGTCTCCACGGCCGGAGTTGACGAGGTGCCCGCGCTTGCCTTGCCCGCCTTGACGACCCGGGGGCCGTGCTGTCCGCGCAGGCCGAGCCAGCTGATCACCGCGACCAGCACGAAGGCGACGGCCCCGATGCCGAAGGTGAGGGTGAACCCGGATTCGGCGGGCAGCGGCGGAACGCCCGCCGGCAGGTGCTCGATGGTCTTGGACGCCAGGATCGTGGTGACGATGGCGCTGCCGATCGCGCTGCCGGTGGAGCGGGAGATCGAGTTGATGCCGTTGGCGATGCCGCTTTGGTGGTGCGGGACGCTCGCCATGATGACGGCGGGCATGGCGGCGTAGCCGAAGCTGACGGCCGCGCCGGTCATGAGGCCGGCTCCGATCACCGAGGCGGTGTGGGCGTGGTCGAGGGCCAGCCAGCCGAAGCCGACGGCTCCGAATGCTGCGGCCATGCCGAGCACGAACCGGGGGCCGCGGTGGCGCACCAGCTGGCCGCCGATGGGCGAGACGAGCAGGGAGACGATCGCGCCGGGCAGCAGGAACTGGACGGATGCGCGCAGGATGGACGCGTCAAAGCCGAAGCCGGTGAGCGCCTCGGGCATCTGCACGAGGTAGGAGACGCCCAGGAAGTTCGCAAACATGCCGAAGCCAACGAGGATGCCGGCGAGGTTGGCCATGAGGACCGGGCGATGGATGAACATCCGCATGTCGACGAGGGGCTCGCGGACCTTGATCTCGGTAAAGACCCAGACCACGGTTATGACGGCCGCGCCGGCGAAGGTGCCCAGTGTGCGGCCGGAGGTCCAGCCCCACTCGTGGCCTTGGGAGATCGGCAGCAGGAGCAGCAGCAGGGCGATGCCGAGGGTGAGGGCGCCGAGGAAGTCGGTGCGTCCGCCAGTCTTGTGCCGGGTCGCCGGGACCAGGAAGACGACGGCCAGCAGGGCAAGGGCCGCGAAGCCGGTCGCCATCCAGAAGGCGTTGCGGTAGTCGGCGCCGGCGCCGGAGGTGAGCAGGCCCGTGGCGGCGAGTGCGAGACCGCTGCCGAACGCGAGGGTGCCGCTGACCAGGGCCATGGCGCCGGGCAGCTTCTGCGGCCGGACCTCTTCACGCAGGACGGAGAGGGCCAGCGGGAAGATCGCGGTGGCGGCACCCTGGAGCACCCGGCCCAGGATCAGCAGCGGCAGCGAGCTCGCGACCGCGGCGATGACGGAGCCCGCGACCATGACGACGAGCACGGCCACCAGGGTGGGCTTCTTGCCGTGCTGGTCGCCGAAGCGGCCGAGCAGCGGGGTGAAGACGGCGGCGGACAGCAGGGTGGCGGTGGTCACCCAGCTGACGTTGGCGGTCGAGGTGCCGAGGTCGCCTTGGATCAGGCCCAGGATCGGGACGGGCAGGGTCTGCATCATCGACACGACCATGGCGGCAAGGCTCAGGGCGAAGACGATGACCGTCTCGTTCCGTTGCCCGGCGGCGGGGGCGGATGCGGCGTGGCTCATGGCTGGCGGGACCTTCTCAATGCTTCAGATCGTAGATGTTTAATGACATCAAGCACCTGCAGACGGTAGACCTCAATAGTTAAGGTAGTCAAGTAAACAATTGATAATATGAACCAAATTAAGTACGCTCCAGCCATGAGCGCCACCGCCCCGCAGGCACCCACCAAGCTCCAGCTGCTGGAACTGCTCGCCGCCATCGGCACCGCCCAGTGGCGCGACTTCGCGGCCACCGCCGCCCATCACGGCCTCACCTCCGTGCAGGCCAAGGTCCTCGCCCAGCTCGATGGCCCGCTGCCGATGCGCGGCCTCGCCGCCCTGCTGGTGTGCGACGCGTCGAACGTCACGGGGATCGTGGACCGCCTAGAAGCCCGCGAACTGGTCCGCCGTGAAGCCGACCCCGTGGACCGCCGGGTGAAGAACGTCGTCGCGACCGACGCGGGCCGCGAGATCATCCGCTGCGTGCGCGAGGAAATGCAGGAGACGCACGGCGCCCTCGACGCCCTGGACGAAGCCGAGAGCACGACGCTCTACGCCCTGCTGGAACGCTTGCGAGCGACGATGGAGAAGGACGCCTGACAGCGAGTGCCATTGCGAGCCCAGTAGCAGAGTTGCGCGGTGTGGCTTCTGAGAGGGCGCCCCGCGGCGGCGAGGCCAAGGTGCCGTGCGATGTCGCGGATGTGCATGGCCTGGTTGGAGTTCGCGGCCAGGATCTGGCAGACCTGGCCCCAGCGGCCCGCGGGGGCCCGGCCTGGATGGTGCGCGCTGGGGAGGGCTGGTGGATGCACGGTGATCTGGTGGTCGGCGTACTGTCGCGAGGGCGTCCGTCGCGGTTCCAGCTGTTGTAGCGGGAGGTTCCGCACTTGACGATGCGGGTGGACAGCCGCATCCGGCGCCCGGGAAGCAGCGCGTGAAGGACGCGGACCGTGGCGGGCGGGGCGGCAACCTTTCGCGGTCCTGGCCGGTCGAACAGGCGGCTTACCAAAGGATGACGAAAGGATCCGGCCGTGCGGAGAAGACGATGGACATTGGCGCTGCTCGCCGTGGGCGCGGGTGTGCTCGCTGTGCCGGCGGGGAGCCGGTCCTCGGGTCCGTCTGGGGTGATGGACACCAGGGGATTCCGGCTGGATCCTCCTGTGACCTTCGCCGACTTCCGCATGACTGACCGGTACGAGGACTCGTACGTCGGGGTGGTGGAATGCGTCGGCGAGCCCGCGGACTCGGACTGCCTCCGGAAGACTGGGTCGAATGTGACGGGTCCCGGTATCACGCCCGAGGACGCCGACAGGATCGTCAGGAATGCCACCGGGACGGGTGCCGACTACGTACGGCGGAGTGAGGTCCCGGAATCACAGAACGTACTCGTCTTCAGGGGTCTGCAGGGTGAGATCCCGGACCCCGAGGGGGTGGCCCGGCGCATGATGCGGTCGATCGAGCGGAACGAACAGGTCCCTTTCCGGCAGGGCTCGCACACGGAATGGTCAGGCCCCGCCCGGGACTTCCGAATCGAGGGTGCCCCTGGTGCTGTGATGATCTGCCGGGACAGCAGCTACAGCGAGGTTTTCGAGACGGAGATCGTGTCATGGATGGATGCGACCTGTGTCTGGGCGGATCAGAGTACGGTGGCCGCGACCAGAGGCCACGGCGTAAGGCTCGATGAGCTGGCGGTCCTCACCGCCGAACTCCACCGCACAGCACGTGTACGCAGGTGAGACACCGGGCCGGCCGTGGAGAACCCCGGCGTTTGCGGCCAGGGCCTGCACCGGAGGGTGACGAGGGCGCGACGGACGCCGCAGACCGCACACGAACTCGGAGCGAAGCCTACGCGGTGGGCAAACGGGCCAACTGCCAGGTCGCCGTCAGCGTCCACGCGGCCACCGCCACCGCTTCCTGCCCCCCAACTGGCAGCTGTATCTGCCCCGGGAATGGACCGATGACCGGGACCGCTGCCGGGCGAGACGAGGGGCGGCAGGGGACAGAGTGGGGAGCGCATCGCCCGATGCCAGACGCCCCTCGACGAGGACCTGGACGACGCGGACGTACGGATGGAGCTGTGGTTCACGCTGTGGCGAGGCTGAGGTGACCGCGTTCGGGGGCGGACGGTTCTGGCGAGAGCCCACCATTCGCGCCTGGCAAGCCTGTCACTTCCGAACCAAGTCCCCCCAGACTCAACCGTGTTGGAATTTCAGGCATGGTCACTCCTGCCGACGGATCCACGCGACTCGCCCCGGACGAGCCCTCGCGTCGCCTGCGCGCCGAGGTCGCGCGGTTGCACGACGAAGCGGCGCAGCAGAAGGCACTGGCCCATCGAAGGGCCGAATTCTGGAACAGGGTCCACATCGTGCTGGGTTTCCCCGCGGCTCTGCTCGCCGGCGTGGCCGGCGCCGCCGGACTGGCCACGGCGCACGCACGCGTCCCCGCGGCGCTGCTCGCCCTGGCCGCTGCCGGGTTCACGGCCGGGGCAGGCTTCCTGCAGAGCGATGCCAGGCGCGTGGCCAACAAACGCGCCCGGCAGGCGTGGGCGGACCTGGAGGGCAGGGCAAGCGTGAAGCTGGCGCACGAGCACCTGACCCCCGAAGACCTGCGCGAGCTGCTGGAAACCCGTCAGGCCGCGCTGGCCGCCTACGATGGTGACGGCCCTCAGCCGGGCCCGGCATCGGCGCTGCCCGGCTGAACGAGCGCGCCTTACGAGACTCCCGGCCAGACAGAGCCGTGGCGCCGCCACGGGGTCTGTCGCCCTGGTGACTCCGTCGTCGCAGAATTGAACAAACGAGGCAACCACGCAGTCTGAACGAGC
Organism: Streptomyces sp. NPDC019443; assembly: GCF_044389785.1. Lineage (NCBI taxonomy): Bacteria > Bacillati > Actinomycetota > Actinomycetes > Kitasatosporales > Streptomycetaceae > Streptomyces > Streptomyces sp. NPDC019443. The sequence continues at coordinate 210,774 of NZ_JBIRYJ010000010.1, read as the reverse complement.
AGTTGCGTCGTTTTCGCCCGCCCGAGGCAGGCCCGCAATGGCGATGCCTCTATTTCGGTTTACGAAGCGACGAACCGATGCGGGTCCACCCGCCGCGTCCCTGAGGAGTGGATTGCGGACAGTTGGTCGCCGACACCAGACAGGGTTGAGCGAGGACCGGGCTGCAGCCGGTTCTCGCGCAACTGTACTTGGCGGGCCTCGTAGTTATCCTCATGGCCCCTTCGAGCGCACACATCGTTCATCTGTATCCCACGAACTCGCAGTCTCTATGCCCACCTTGGGCCGGCGTCGATGGCCGGAAGTTATCAGCCGAAGTAAAACCAATGGGACAAGCAGTCACCATGCATGTCATGGTCTGGTCATGACGAAGACCGCATTGCTAGCCGCCGCAACCATCGGGGCAGCATCCCTTCTCGTCGGTCCCGCCACTCCCGCGCACGCAGCCGCGCCCTACTGGAACAAAAGCGTGAAGTGCAAACAGAAAGACTGGGATGACAGGGTCATACCCACACGCGTCGGAAATCCTGAACTTGGCTGGAACCACTTCTCCGGAAAGCACAACATCAAGAAATGCAAGGTCGTCAACGGCCCTCTCAACGGCAAGCCCGACAAGCAGCAGGGCGCTCGCCTGGAATACTGGGGCTACGCCATCAACGGCGGCCGCCAGGTGAAGATCGTCGTCATAGTTCAGTACGCGCGCAAGACTTCCGACGGGCGGTACGACGCAGGCAGGGGCAACAAGATCGGTGTCATCACCGCCTACTGCGCGAACGTGCCCAGGAATAAGTGCCCCAATTGGGTCAACCAGTGATACTCATGCATGAAGAGATCGCGGAGCAGCAGGCGGACATCACCCGCCTGCTGCTCCACCACGTGCACGCACCCCTCATCGACACTCATTACATCCGGGGCATCCTTCCCGTGCCGCCGCCCGCCGCAGCCATCCGCGTCGCCACCGGTGCCAATACCGCCCATACGCCGGAGGTGTTGACTGCCTACGAGATCCCCCTGCGCACAAACGACGACCTGGTCACCGCAGAGGACGTCACCAGCATCCTCCGCACGCTGCACACCGGCACACGGATCTACCCCAGCGACAGCGTCAGCAGCGTGATGGGCATGACTCTCGTCCACGTGGACCCCGCGACCGTGGATGTGGATGCCCCCACGCGGGACGACAACGCCCTGACCATCCTGCGCAGCATCGTGCATCCCTTCACCGAAGAGGAGCCAGACCCACGCCTGCGCGGATTCCTCTTCCTGGAACAGGACCGGCTGCGCCTCTACCTCGATACCGAGGAGGCCCCCGGCGTAATCGCCGCCGACGTGCGACCGTCCGGCGCCATCACCGCCCTGCTCGCAGCCCTGCCCTCCTTGATCACAGAGAGGGGGCGGATGAACGAGGACCGCGCTGATCCACACTGCTCCGTCGTGGTGGACCTCACCGACTGGTGATCGAACTCAAAGGGGTGCCGACCTCGATGACGTCTGGCGTACGGCATGGACACCTGCCAACGATGCTGTGTGTCGGCCCCCCAGTAGTTGCCCCTCAGCGATGCTCACCACACCAACCGAAACGGCGAGGTTAGGAAACTTCTGCATCTGGCGAAACAGAATCTGTTCGGCCACCGACTGCCGGCGTGGGTGCGCCTGGCGGGATCGATGTGACAGTCACCGGGTCCGCTAGCGGGGCTGATGTGTTCCTGGAGTGTGTCCGAAGGTACGGCGGAAGACGTCGATGAACGCGCTGGCGGACGACCAACCGCACATGTGTGCCACGGTGGTCACCGGCATGTTCTCGGCAAGCAGGACCAAGGCGTGGTGCAGGCGCAGTTGGGTGCGCCATTGCGGGAAGGTCATGCCGAGATCCGCCTTGAAGAGGCGGGAGAGGGTGCGGTCGCTGGCGCCGACCTCCCTGCCCAGTGCGGCCAGGGTGTGATTGTCGGCCGGATTCGTGCGCAGGATCTCGCACACTGCCCTCAGCTGAGGGGTGGTTGGGGTGGGCAGGTGCAGGGGCTGCTGGGCTGATGCCCGCAGCTGGTCAAGCAACACGGCCCGCAACCGCCCGCGTTCGGGGCCGTCGTCGTGCGGGGTGTGCGTGTAGACGAGGATCAGTTCACGGAGGAGGGGGCCGACTGTCAGCACGGTCGGCTCGTCCAGGCCGAGCGGGTTGTCACTCGCGGGCAGGCCGACCAGGTGCAGTTCGAGTTCGCCGTGGGCCTGGTGGGCATGCACGGTGCCGGCCGGTACCCAGATGGCGCGAGTACCCGGCGCGATCCACGAGCCCGTGCTGGTCGTCACGGCCAGCACTCCCCGGCCTGCGTAGACGATCTGGTGGTCGTCGTGGCGGTGGGCGTCTATGGCGGCTCCGGTCGCCAGCCACTGGGTGCGAGTCGGCGCTACGGGCTCGTGGCGGATTTCCGTCATTGATTGGCAGTTTATCGGAAGCGCGACATGTTGCTCAGCGATGACCATGGCGATGTGCCAAGGAATAAATCGATCACCATGCTGTCGGTCGGCCATGCCTGCGTGGACATCTACCAAGGCGCGGTCGCGTCGCTCGTCCCGTTCTTCGTCGCCGAGCGCGCCTACAGCTACGCCGCGGTCTCGGGCATCGTGCTCGCCGCGTCTCTGCTGTCCTCGGTGGCACAACCGGTGTTCGGCGCGCTCACCGACCGCTGGGCGATGCACTGGCTCCTGCCAGTGAGTACGATCCTCGGCGGACTGGGTATCGCCCTGAGCGGCCTGAGTGGTTCCTACGCTTCGACGCTGGCGTTCGTGGCGGTGTCCGGTGTTGGGGTCGCCGCCTACCATCCCGAGTCCGCCCGCGTCGCGCGGCTCGTCAGCGATGGCAGCCACACCGCGATGGGCTGGTTCTCCCTCGGTGGCAACCTCGGCTTCGCCGCCGCGCCGCTCATGGTCACCGCCGTCGTCACCTCCGGCGGTCTGCACCTGTCACCGCTGCTTGTGGTGCCCGCCCTCGCCGGCAGCGTGCTGTGCCTGCCCGTCCTGCGCGCACTGGAGAAGACAGTACGCGGCGGCTCCGGCACCGCAGTTGCGACGGGCGCCGACGACAAGGCCTCGTTCGTGAGGCTGTCGCTGGCCGTGGTCTGCAGGTCCATCGTCTTCATCGGCCTGAGCACGTTCATCTCGCTCTACACCCAGCAGCGTCCGGGAGGCAGTACGGCAGCGGGCACTGCGGCGCTGTTCGTGCTCTATCTCGGCGGCGCGGTGGGCTCTGTGCTGGGCGGCAGCCTGGCCAACCGCTGGGACCGGGTCACTGTCGCCCGCTGGTCGTACCTCGTCACGGTCGCCGCAGTCGCGGGAATCGTGTTCATACCCGGCCCTGCGATCTACGTGTTCGTGGCGCTGACCTCCGCCGGCCTGTACGTCCCCTTCTCACTGCAGGTCACCCTCGGCCAGGACTACCTGCCCACGCGCGTCGGCACCGCCAGCGGGATCACCCTCGGGCTGACCGTCAGCATCGTCGGCCTGGTCAGCCCTCTCATCGGCAGCGTCGCCGACGCAACCTCCCTGCGTACCGCCCTGACACCACTGATCCTGATGCCCGCCCTGAGCTGGCTGTTGTTCCGCACACTGCCCGAACCCACCGCGCCGAAGCCCACGGCGGCGGCGCAGCAGACCGGAGACGACACGAATGCCGAACTCTCTCCCGGGCGCGATCACCGCTGACCAACCTCCACGTCCGGCGGCCGGACGGCCCCAGCGGGCCCAGGACTTGAACGGCTCGTCGAGCACGTCGTCGCAGGACACTTGCCCCCTGAAGGACTGGGGCTGCCTGGCCGCTCAGCGACAGCCTTCGTGGCAGCTGCTGTCCAGCCACCCGACGTCCGCAGGCGAAGTCGAGTACTGCCGGTGCACCTGTGACGCGCTGGTGGTCCTCTACAAGGGTGAGCTCGCGGCATTCACCGGACCCCGGCACGCCCAGCCCCCCGCCGTTTCGGTTGGGATGAGGCGGGAGGGAGGAAACGCGAAAGTGAGCTGGGACGATGAACCAATCGACTCCTGAGCCACCCGCCAACGCAAAGCGCTGAGCTGGGAGGGCTCCAGCGCAATCAGCGAGCCGGCGGCGATCAGCCGGTTCACGGCCAATAGGCTCAGCGAAGCGGGGCGCTCGTGTGACCAGCGACAACCCCAACGGGAGTTGCGTACGCCACGTTTGAGCCATGGATTGAGCACTGGCTCTCTCCGGCCCGTTGACCTCGGTAACCGGTGCCACGCCTGAAGACCGGTGAATGAGTGAGGTTCGCACATGCCAAAGATCCTTCCGCAAGACACCGAGCAGCGCCTTCCGGCCGTTGGCTGCTGCCCAGCCTGGTCCCCCGACCACGGTTCCTTCCAGCGCATCACGCACTGAGCGGGGCAAGCCATGGACTATTGCTTCCCCTGCCGCCGCGCCCTCAACGGCGCCGTGACGTGCCCAGAGTGCGGTTCATACGACTCCGACATGGCAACAGCCAGCGACCGGAGCGGCAGTGCTGCGGCAGCCCACCCGGCGGTGCCGGATGCCCTCGTCATCGAGGGACCGGGGTTCTTCGAGTTCCCCGACGCTTCCTGGTCCCCCACTCCCCCAGCCGATGCGCCCGCAGCCCGGCGCCGCCGTCCGTCGCGACCGAAGAAGGGCGGTCGGGCCCTCGCCGCGGCCACCTTCGCCGTGCTCGGCGGCATCGCCGCTGCATCGCTGCTGTCCCAGCACTCCGCGGCCGGCCCCCCACAGGCGGCGCCGAGCCCGGAACAGGCATCTCCCGATGAGCCACATGTCACCGTCACCGACTCACCTGGGGCCTCACGTTCGCCGGAACGTGCGGCCACGCACCCGGGCAGAGGGAGCGACCGGGGCAGTAGTGCGACTCGGCGCCCTCGCGCGAGGGCCACTGACAGGCAATCACCGGCTTCGCAAACTCCCGCGGCCTCCACCAGTCCACCCGTGACGGTCAAGCCGACGCCCCGCCCCTCCAGTGTCCGCCCCAGCCACTCGGCCTCGCCGCCGACGACCCCCTCCCCAAGTCCCACCGGCAGTATCAGCACCCCGCCGCCCACGAGCAGTCCTGCGCCGAGCACTACGGGTGTGCCAGTGACCGATGCACTGGGCGAACGGACAGGGCCGTTGCTGCCGGACCGACTCCGAAGCGGGGCGGCGGTTGTTGGCACGATCACCGGGAGGTGGCCGATGCGATTGCCTGACACAGCGGCACATCCACAAGTGCCTGCTTCCGAAATCGCTGAAGTGACCTCTCGCGAGGCCTAGCCCGGCGATATGGACGATGGTGATGGCCAGGTGTTTGCCCGGTACTGCCCGGCCTGTGCTGAACGGCTTCGGCCAGACGCCGGCCCGAGGGTCCGGTTCTGATCGGCGGTGCGTCGTTCCAGGGCAGTGGCATCAGGCCCGCCGGGTGTGGGCGATGGTGGCGGCCCTGCGGGACGTCCGGGACTCTGCGGAGTGCCCATCGTGCGGGACGCGGTGGAACTCCAGGGGTGGGGGCATCAGGCAGGGACGCCGACGGCGAATTGGCCCTGATCGAGGCCCTGTTGTCGCCCACGGTCTGCGAGGTCGGCGCGGGCGGCCGAGAAACATCTCCGCCTTGAGATCGTCGACGTGGAGGTCATCTGCCGGGACCTGTCACGGCCCTATGCCGAGGGTGCCCGGGCGGGCGCCCCGCAGGCGGTGCCCCGCGAGGACGGCTGGGACGCGGACGACGACGGCTACGAGCGGGTCCGGTAGACGCCAGGTGCCCGGGCGTGGGCCGCCACGCTCTCCGCCCGGGCACCTGGGTTCACGGGCCCCGCCGGGCCCTACCAGAGCAGCGACCGCACTGTGTGCGATCCCACCTTTTCTTGCGCAACCCTCGGCGTCTGGCGAAATCCCGTTGGTGAATGTCACTCCAGCCACTTCTGCGGGGGAAGACTGCCTATTAGCGTCATCGCGGAAATTACTTCGCCGCCGGGCCAAGTGGCTTCCCAGAGAAGGGCAAATCCCGACCATGACCGTCGTCGCGCCGATATTGATCGGCGTTCTGTACGTATGCCTCATGTCCCTCATCCGCGCGCCGCACCGGCGCCGCTTTAATGCGGTCATGGTGGCCGGGGCCGGGGCCGCGTACATCAGTGGTGGGGGCTTCGGCCCCTGGGAACTTGTTATCACGACCGTCATCGCCTACTGCGCGTACCGTGGCCTGGAGTCGTGGACGTTCATCGGCATTGCGTGGCTGCTGCACACCGGTTGGGACCTGCTGCACCACCTGCAGGGAAACCCGATTGTCCCGTTCGTGGAGCACTCCTCCTTCGGTTGCGCGATCTGCGACCCCGTGATCGCCGCGTGGTGCTTCACAGGTGGTCCCTCGGTCACGGATTTCCTCCGATCGCGGATCTCCCGCTGCTGGTCGACCCTCGGGCCGCGACGCCTGGTCACGACGTCGGAAAATGACTAGGCGGCATGCACAGCCGCCACAGCTGTCGCCCCGAGGCGGTAGCTCTTGCTCATACCTGCTCCCCAGCGGTCGACCGCGGAGCACCACCCAGCACGGACTCGCAGTCCTGCCAGGCGGCAGTGCTCAGCAAGGGGCGGAGTCTGGTGAACAGATCCAACAGGTCGCCGCCCCGCCGCTCGCGGAAAGCGCTGTCGACGTGTGCGATGTCCAGTTCGTTGGCCGCGGTGAGTTCAGCGAAGTCCTTCTTCTCCTGCAAGGTGGGTGTGCGGGTGCGGCTGGTGAATCGATCGTGGAAGCGCATCGAGTGGTCGGTGATCGTTGCGTACGTCGCTTGCCGGTCACAACTCGCGTAGAGGTACACGATGGACTCGGCCTCCGCACCGGTGACGTCCTGCAGGACTGCGCGCTGACGAGGCAGCAACAGGACGGGGGCGAACCCGCCGGTGCCGTAGAACGCGTGGCACAGGCCGGCGAGCTGCAGCGCGGGGCGGGCGCTCCAACGGGCGAGTCTGTGCCGTACCCGGTCGAGGTGGGCCAACAGGGTTCCTCCGGGGTGGTCGAGCTCTTCTGCTCCCAGCTCGTGCAGAAGGCGGCGTGCCGCGTGGCTCGGATCGCTGGTCGGGGTCATGGAAGGGCTCCTTCAGCCGCTCGATCGTCATATGGCCAAGGCGACGGCCGCCGCGACGCCGTTGGCTAGTGCGGCGAGGACGGTCGTGGCGGCGTTCAGGCGCCGCAGGTCATCGGGCAGGAGCGTGCCGAACAAGGCCATAAGCAGGACGCCTTGGGCCGCGCCGAAGTAGCCGCCGTAGACCGCTGTCCCCAGCACTCCGCCCCACACCGGCACGCCCCCGTCCTTGCTCCCGTATCCGCTGCGCTGCTGCAGCCACCCGGTGAGGCGGGGCTGCAGCAGAACCAGAGCGCAGGCGAACAGGATGAGCACGGGCACCGCGGCCTTGACGTGCCGCCTGGCAGTGTCAGGAGGAGCAGCGCGCCAGCGAGTCCGCCGATGAGTGCCGCGCCACCGAGTCTGAGCAGCCGCGGCCGCTGCCCCTTGAGTTCTCGGTGGTAGCCGCAGGCGGCGCCGAGGACGCCCGGCACGAGGCCGATGGTGTTCGAGACGCTGGCCAGGACGCGCGGCCAGCCGAAGGCGAGCAGCGTGGGGAAGGTGATCAGGGTGCCGGAGCCCACGACGGTATTGATGCCGCCTGCCGCGATGGCGGCTGTTTCGAGAGCTTGCACGGGTCGCCTTCCGGGCACGGTCCAGCGCCGGGGCGCGAGGGATCCGCATGTAGGAGGTGGGCTTGGCGTACGGGGAGGGTCGGCACCCGGCGCACGCCCAGCACACCGTCCGGAGCGACGCGCTGAGCTCGGCCGGGTTGCCGCCCTGGGCCCGGCAAGATCGTCCCGTCCAACCAAGTGCCAAGTCAATCCTCGGGTTTCCTTACCCTCCCCAAAGCTGTAACTTCACCCCTCATGACTCTCGACGACCTGCGCGTCTTCGTCGCCGTCTGCCGCACCGGCAGCCTCAGCGCCGTCGCCCGCGACCTGTCCTGCACCCAGTCCGCCGTCAGCCAGCACATCAAGCGCCTGGAGCGGGAAACGGGCGTCGCCCTCCTGGAGCGCCACCCGCGCGGCGTCATACCCACCCCGGCCGGACAGCTCCTGCACACCGCCGCTGCCGGAGGACTCGGTGACATCGACCACGCCCTGCGCCGCCTGCGCGACCTGGTGCACGGCGAAGGCGGTTCGGTCCGCGTCACCACCGGCGCCACCACCGTGCGCCACTTCATGTCCGAGGCCGTGGTCGCCTTCCGTCGCCAACATCCCAAGGTGAGCCTGGAGTTCGAGACCACTCACTCCAGCCGCAGCTGCTTCGACGCACTCCTCGCCGGCGGACTCGACCTCGCGTGGATCACTCTCGACGAACCAGTGCGCGGCATCGAGCAGCGCCCCGTGGTCGAACTGCCCTGGGTCCTCGCCGTCGCCGCGGACGACCCCCTGGCCTCCAAGTCCCGCCTCAACCTGGCCGAGTTGGCCGACATCCGAATGATCGCCCTACCCGAGAACGCAATCTCCCGGTCCCGTCTGGACGCCTGGCTCACCGAGGCGGGGATCGCGCCGCGCTCGGACACGAGCGTCGCAGACTGGGACACCGCGATCCTCCTGGCGGAACTCGGCCTGGGCCACGCGATCGTCCCCGACCTGCCCGCCTGGCACGGCCCCGCCCACCCCGACCTGCGCCTCATCCCCGTCCCCGAACTACCCGCCCTGTGGACCGGCTGGGCCGTCCGCCGCTGGAACGCGCTCTCCCCGCTAGCGCGTACCTTCGCGGACACGGTGGAGCAGCACTGCGACGCAACGTTCCCGGCAACGCGACCCCCCCCCAGGTAATACCCCAAACGCCGAGACCTCTGGGAAGAGCGCGCCTCGCTCTCCCCAGGGACGCTGAAGCCCTCCACTCGATCTACGAGCTACCTGCCCGACTTCAGGCTCTGACGACATCGGGGCCGTGTCGGTGAGTCCGGCTCTCCTTCGCCCTCAATGGTGCTCCGCGCGAACGCCTCTGGTACCTCGATCATTAAGGCACCTTGTGCGCCAACCGAAGCCGCCGCGAAGCCCGGCCCGGCCTGCAGCTGTCAGTACCACCGCCAGAAACCCCGAGTCCGACCGTCTCGGGTATCAGTCCAAAGCGACGGATCCGGACCACATCGTCTGAGACGGCGGCCCGTATCCGCACTCGCCGGACCAGATCAATTGAGAAATCCGCCAGTCCAGCGTCTCAAATCATCCGGTCGCCGCAGGTCACAGCCATAACCATGGACCAGATCATTTGAGATGGGACAGACGCGGCCAAAACTCGAAATCTATGTATCGGACGTCCGTGTAATCCGCTCGCTGGCCGGCCCAGGTGGTGCCGCCTGCCTGGAAATAGGACTCCGTGATGGCGCCTCCGCAACGATCGTGTTCTGTGAGTAGTTGTCACTGAAGCGGAGGTTCCCTCACGGGCGGTGCGGTGACACCGGGTACCAGTGATCGCGGTGAACCCCGGTGTGCTACTGAACCTGATTGGGTGATGTCGGGGATGTTTGCCTGACGCCGGCCTGTCGGCTGCGGTAGCTGTGGGGCTGTGAGGTACGCGCAGGGCGGCGGGCTGACCGACGCCGAGAGGGCCGCGCGGGAGCGGATCCGGCTGCAGGCCGTGGAACGCTTCGAGGGCGGGGAGAAGAACCGGGAGATCGCTGCCGCGCTGCGGGTGAGCGAGCGGTCGGTGGAGCGGTGGCGCCGGGCTTGGCGCGAGCGAGGCGAGGCCGGGATCCTGTCGAAGGGATCGCCGGGACGCCCCAGGCTCAGCCCCGTTCAGATTGCGAGACTGGCGCGGGAGTTGGAGCGTGGACCGCTCGTCCACGGCTGGGCCGATCAGCGGTGGACGCTGGCGCGAGTCAAGACGCTGATCGGTCGGCTGTTCCACGTTTCGTACACGGTGGAAGGCACGTGGCGGCTGCTGAAGCGGCACGGCTGGTCGTGGCAGCAGCCCACCCGCCGGGCGATCGAGCGCGACGATGCGGCGGTTGAGCTGTGGAAGAAGGAGGTCTGGCCGCGGGTAAGAGCTGTGCGGCGGCGTGTAACGGCTGGATCGTCTTCGAGGATGAGGCCGGCCAGTCGATGACGCCGCCGCGCTCTCGAACCTGGGGGCGGATCGGCCGGACCCCAGTCGTCCGGGTTCGCGGCCGGGGCTCCGGACGGGTGTCGATGGCGGGTATGACCTGCTACAAGCCGGGCGAGCGGTCCCGGCTGATCTATGCCATCCGCGAGTACCGAGTGCGCAAGGGCGAGCCGAAGGGCTTCGGCTGGCGGGACCTCCGCGACCTCTTGGTGCGTGCCCGCATCCAACTCGGCGGACCGATCGTGCTGGTCTGGGACAACGTCCGCCTCCACCTGACCGCCGGGATGCGGGAGTTCATCGCCGCGAATGCCGCCTGGCTCACCGTGTTCCAGCTGCCCACCTACGCGCCGGACCTGAACCCGCAGGAGGGCATCTGGTCGCTGGTCAAGCGCGACATCGGCAACCTCGCCGCAGCCGACCTGGGCCAGATCACCAGGGCCGTGAAGCGCAGGCTCAAGCAGATCCAGTACCGCCCGGACTTCGTCGACAGCTGCCTTGCGGGCACCGGCCTCATCACGACTGAGCGGCGCTGCGCTGCAGAATCGTCAGTCGCCGTAGTACCGGTCGTAGGAGGCGGAGCGCTCCTCCACTGAGAAGCTCTCGAATTCACCGTCCGCCTCGAGCTCGCGCAGTCGATCCAGCGCCGCCGCCGCAGCAGGTGCACGGTTGGCTGAGAGGTGGGCCTTCGTCGCGTCGAGCCCGTGCCCAAGCAGGAATTCGATGTCGATCGAGCACGCTGCGTCGAAGCTGGCTTGCTTCGCACTCCAGACCAGGAGCACGTCGTCGACGTCGCCGCTGTTGAACAGCTGGAAGCAGCAGAGCCTCATCAGCTCGGTGTCGCCCTCGCCCTGGGCGCGTCGCTCACGCGCCGTGTGCTCTCTGAGGAGTGCGCGGACCTCGTCGAGATCCGCGCCGACGGGGCGAAGCCCGTAGCGGCGCAAGCTTTCCTTGACATCCATCGCTGGTCTCCTTGATCGTCCGGCCCGACCCGTGGCCTGTCGGCCCCGCCCATCGCCGTTTGGTCGGACGACGGCCCCTCTGCCGGTCACAGTATGCACACCGAGGGTCGGCCCATGTGGGTCGGCGGCCACCGGCGCAGGTGACCGAGGGCCCACGCCACCCGACATCACCCAATCAAGTTGAGTAGCCAGCGTGCACGCAACTGTTCGTGTCCCACCGGCGTCTGAACCCGTATGAAGACCCACACGCACCCGCGTGTCCGGATCCGGATCACGCGGGGGACCATGGCGGCGGCCATGGGAGTGGCATTGCTGCCGATCTCCGCGTGCGCCAGCGACCCGCCCGCACCCCCGCGCCCCACCGGAAAGCCCTCGATCGAGCCCTGTCTGACGCCATCGAACGATCTCGTCGTGGACGTGGACGGCGATGGCCACGCCGATCGCGTCTCCGATCCGTCACGTGTCGGAAAGCGGCTGACCATCGCCTTCGGCAAAGACTCCGGTTACGGCACACCAGTGGGGGCCAGGCAACTGGTCGGCAGCGCCGGGAAAGATCAGCACGATGTCCTGGCCGCTGTCTCAGATTTCGACCAAGACGGGTGGACCGACCTTGTGGTGGTGGCCACTGGAAAGTGGCGCGGCGATGATCCGATCGACCCGCGCGTCGCCCAGGTTCGGTGGGGGCCGTTCTCAGCTGCGGGCGGCGGCCAGCGCACCCGCGACCTCGACCTTGGTGAGACGCGCGGCATCGCCGTCGCCGACTACAACCACGACCGCTATCCCGACCTGGCTGTCTTCACCTACGCCGGCGACGGCGTCTACGAGACGGAGGCGCGCCTCGGTAGCCAGAGCGACGGGATCGCCGACGCAACGAACCGGGTGCGCGACAGGTACACCGTCGACGACTACACAGGCGACCCCACTCCGCGAAACATGCCCCGCTCCGGCCTGAGCGAATTCCTCCCAGACTGCCCTAACCGACAGGGCAGTTGAGTGCAGGCCCCCACAGCGGGTGGGCATGAACTGCGGTCGGCGGCGGGGCCGGTCCAGCTCATCGTGACGCCGGGCGGAGCCGCAATGTGCTCGGTTGTCCCGGGCCTGCTTCGGTCGGCTTCGACCAGCGCGCATGCCAGGGCTGACGCCCATTAGGTGACGTGCGCGGCCTGCCGGGAGGTGTTACGGGTCAGGTGGGTGGCGTGACCGGCGTGGCAAGCCAGCCGAAGGACGTTGTCACGGGACGGGCCGAGGCTGCGCCTGGCCGGCAGCGTTCGTCGCTCCCCGGGTGCCCTGGGGACACCCCTTCATGTCGTCGCTGCGGCGCAGGACGTACAACTTGCCCATGACTAGAACTCCTAACGCAATGACGCGTGCCGCCCCAAGTAGGTTAAGAAGCCTTCGAGGCACAGAAGGGTTATCGGTGGACGGGGCCCCTGGTCCGCCTGCTAGTTCTTGTTCAGTGTTCGGGTCACGCCTGCGACGACGGCCGTGGTGAGCATCCAGCCTGCGGCGATCAGTACATACGCCAGCCACTGTGTGCCGGGGGTTGTCCAGTGCCACGCCTCCCGCTGGCCCAGGCCGCCGATGGGAATCAACAAGTCAAGGGTGTAGGCGACCGGATTGAACGGTTGCCCCTCTCCCGGCTTCGTCGCGGCCGGTGAGTGCGTACTGAACACCGCCGAACCGAGCGCGATCAGTGCCGTCAGCCACAGCCCCGCCAGCCACGGGCGATAGCCGTAACCCACCGTGGCATCCAGCAGGTACCCCCACGCCCGTGCGGCCGGGTGCAGGGTGCGCCGTCGGTGGCGTTGCTTGGCCAGCAGGACCCGGCGCGCGTCGGCGTCATGGCCGACCTGGCGATACCAGCCCGCGAGTTGCTCGTACGGTTGCGGGGCGTAGCCCCGGGAGCGGCGGATCCAGGTGATCCGGCCGGCCACGGTGTCCCAGACGGCGCCGTCCGTGGTGTCGATGGCGTTGTACGTGAAGCCGTCCAGCCGTATCTCCTGCGGCCAGCTGAACTCGGTGTCATGCAGAACCCCGACACGAGCGTCCCGCAGATCCAGTGCTCCAGAAGGCAGCACGCCGAACCGGATGTCGAGGTCACCGGCTTGGAGGCGTGTGCAATCCAGGGCCACGTCGGGATCGGCAAGGGTGGCGCCCTCGAACGTCATCAGGTCCCCGACCTGAACGCCTCGCAGGCGTACCGTGCCGTCCGCGACGATTCCGGTGGCGAGCAGACACCCGAAGGTCGCACGGTCCGCGAGCACGGAGGCGCTGCCGTCAGGACTCTCCAGCCGCGCGCCTTCCATGAGAATGCCGGTGCGCAGTTCAGCGCCCAGGAGCACGGTTTGCCCGCGCGCGACGAACCCGTCCCTGCACAGGAGGGCGCCTTCGACGATGGCGTCGCTGACGTTCAAGGCCTCCGAGTTCTCCGGTGGCCGCAGACTCGCGCCGCAGAGGTCGAACTCGCCGGTTATCCGAGCGTTGACGACAGTGACCCTGCCGTTCTCGACCAGCGCGCGACGGAGATCGAACTGTCCGTCGATCCGGGCCGACCGGGCGTCGATACCCGGCACCCGAGTACCAGTCATCCGGATCATCCGGGTCGATGCCCCGGAGAGCCGGACCTGCTCTTCGAGCCAGCAACCGTCGAGGCATAGAGGGCTCAGGACCTCTGCCCCCTCAAGGTCGATGCGTCCAGTGATCCGCGCCCCTGCGAGCCGCAGCGCGGCAACCGCATGCGTGGAACGGTCATTGCCCCTTAGCAATAGCCCGGTCACCACGGTGGCCCGCACTGAACGATCCGTTCCCCAACCGTCGCCCCCGGTCGGATCGTCCTCAGCGGAGATGCCGGTACGCAGGTCCACCCAGCGTCCCTCGGGGAAGGCGTCCCACAACTCACGTTCCGTCGGCGTCAGCTCGTCGTATGTCAGCACGAGCGCACACTAGTGATCAGCCGGCGGTTGACCCAATGAAATGAATCAGTGCTGATGGGCGTGACCGTAGGGCGAGTTGAGCATTCTTCGCGTAGTGGGGACATCACCGTGGATCGTGTCCGATGGGCCGGGTCGGCCATCCCCGCCGCAGGCCCGACTCGCTCTTCGCCGACCTTGGCTATGACCACGACGTCTACCGCGTCCGTCAACGCGGGATTGTGCCAGCCATCGCCCGCCGCGGAACCCGGCACGGCACGGGACTGGGCATCTACCGATGGGTGGTTGAGCGGACCGCCTGGCTTCACGGTTTCAAACGCCTCGCATCCGCTGGGAACGGCGAGCCGACATCCACGAAGCCTTCCTACAGCTCGCCTGCTCTCTGATCACCCACCGGCAGATCAACTCATTGTGGTAGCCGTTGTAAGACTGATCATTGTCGCCGAGGACTGATGATCAGTATGTTCGTCCCACCGAAGGTTGGTACGTCGGGGCCTCAGGGGGTTTGATGCTGGACACGCTGGTGACAACGGCCGCTGGTGCACTTTCCGCCACAGCGGGTGTGCTGGTCGGCGGTATCGTCACACGCCGTGCTCAAGATCGTCAGTGGACACGTGATCAGCAGCTTGCCGCCTACCAGGAGCTGTTCAGCCACTACGCCAAGTTCACGATGGAACTCAGGCGAGCGCATGGTGACCGGCGCGGCTGGGACTACGACTGGGGCGAGTGGAGCGCGGCCTTGATACGCGTAAGCCTGGTCGCCCCCAGGGAAGTTGCGACGGAAATCGACAACTTCGGCCGCGCCATCAACTCCTTCCTGGACCAGGTGGAGCGAGGCGAACGCACCCCGCTACGCGACCCGCTAAGTCCGGAGGAGTTCGAACAGGCCAGGCAAGCACCCGCCCAAGCGCAGGTGACGCTGGTCAACGTCATACGACGTTCACTGGGCAATGATCATAAGGGGCTGCCCTTCGGAATTGGCGGGTAAGGCAACGACGCCGGCATGCCGGGGTGCTGCCCAAACTCGCCAGCATTTCCCACCCCACTGATGGCGAAGCGGTGTCGAGACTCACTGACATGCGCTTCCAGTCGAATCGCCACCGCTCCGGCTCGCTGAACGCGCCCACCTCTCGGATGCGCGACCAGCTGTTCGACGCCGCCGAGCGCGTCCTGCTCCGGGACGGGCCGAGCGCGCTGACCAGCCGGGCGGTCACCACGGAGGCAGGCTGCGCCAAGGGCGTCCTGCACCGGCACTTCGCCGACCTCGACGCCTTCCTCGCCGAGCTCGTGCTGGACCGCATCGCCCGGATCGACAACCAGGCCGCCGCCCTGCGCAACGCCGCCGGGACCGGCACCGTCGCCGGCAACCTCACCGGCGCGCTGACGGCCCTGTTCGGGTCGGTCGCTGTGGCGATCGTCGACCTCGTCACCTCCCGGGACGACCTGCGCGCCCGGCTGTGCCAGGCCAGGCCGACTGGCGTCCCGGTCCTGACGGAAGCTGCGGCCATGATCGCCTCCTACCTCACCGCCGAGCGGAAACTGGGCCGCGTCGTGGCGGATGCCGACGTCGACCGCTCGCTCCCACGCTGATCGGGGCCGTGCACATGCTGTTCGCCGACCGGAAAGGCACCCCGCCGAAGCCTGGAGCTGTCCACAAGGTCGTGACCACGGTCATCGCCGACGTCGTGCAAGATCCGCTGCTATGAACGGACGCAGCAAGCCCGGACCCGGGGAATCGGGCACCCTTACGCGCACGAACTCGGCCTGGCAGACAGGTCCAACTGGCTGAGCTCGGGCGTCCGTCGGCTGCCCTCATCGACCTGACCGCCGGGGCTCCGGTCGGCGCCGTAGCCCACCGCTGCGGCTGCCAGATATCCGCTATCCGCATGGTCCACACGTGAGCCGATGTTCCACCACGGGCACATGCCGGGTGCTGGATGCTTCCGCGCCTCTGGCAGGCTGGGCGCGTGACGTCAAGGACCGCCGAGGAGTTCACTGCCCACCGCCGCAGGATGTTCGGCCTGGCCTACCGGTTGCTCGGCTCCGCCGAGGAGGCGGAGGACGCGGTGCAGGACGCGTATCTGCGCTGGAGTGGCGCCGACCGTGCGGCGATCGAGCACCCGGGGGCCTGGCTCGCCAGGGTCGTCACCAACCTCTGCCTCAACCGGCTCACCTCGGCCCGTGTGCAGCGCGAGGAGTACGTGGGGCCGTGGCTGCCGGAACCGGTGTTCACGCAGGACGGTTCGCTCGGCCCCATGGAGTCCGCCGAGCAGCGCGACGCCGTGTCGACGGCGCTGCTGGTGCTGCTTGAGCGGCTCACGCCGACGGAGCGTGCGGTCTACGTTCTGCGCGAGGCGTTCGACTACGGCCATCGGGACATCGCCGGGGTGCTCAACCTGAGCGAGGCCAACTGCCGCCAGCTGTACCGCAGGGCGGTCCAGCGGGTGGCGACGCCCGAGGCTCGCTTCACGCCGGCAGCCGAGCGGCAACGCGAGCTCGTCGAGTCCTTCGTCATGGCAGCACGCGAGGGGGATCTGGCAGGACTGGAGAAGCTGCTCGCCAAGGACGTCACCTGGTGGAGCGACGGCGGCGGCAAGGTCACCGCGGCCCGGCGCCCACTCCTCGGCCGGGAGACGGTTGTGCGCTTCCTGGTGGGCGGCGCGCAGCGGTTCGCGGGCGGCTGGGACCTCACGGTCGCCGAGGTCAATGGGGCACCGGCCCTGGTGGCGCACGCGGCGGAGCAGCTCATCGCCGTCGCCTCCTTCGAACTGCGCGACGGCGTCATAGCCCAGGCGCGGGTCGTCGTGAACCCGGGCAAACTCGTGTTCGCGGGCCGACAGTTCGCCGCAATGTCCCCCGGGGGCCTGACCCACGAGTGAGTGCGGTCACGAGGAGGCTGTCACATCTCCGGGTGCTCGTCGGTTCTCAGCGGATGACGTGCGCTCCACGGGGAGCGCACGCCCACCGAAAGGACGACAACTGCGATGACCACGATCCTGGTGACCGGCGGCACCGGAACGCTCGGCCGGCTCGTCACCGAGCGACTGCGCGCGGACGGGGCCGAAGTGCGCGTGTTGAGTCGGCACTCGCGGCCGTACGCCGTGGATCTGCGCGAGGGCACGGGGCTGGCCGCAGCCGTCGCGGGCGTGGACACGGTCGTGCACTGCGCGAGCTCGCCGCGCGGCGGGGACGAGCAGGCGGCACGCCATCTGATCGAGGCGGCCCGCCAGGCCGGGGTGCGTCATCTGGCGTACATCTCGATCGTAGGCGTCGACCAGGTGCCGCTCGGCTACTACCGGACCAAGCTCGCCGTCGAGGGGCTGATCGAGGAATCGGGGCTCGGCTGGACCGTGCTGCGCACGACACAGTTCCACGACCTGGTGCTGCGGCTCCTGCAGGGCTCGGCGAAGCTGCCGGTCATGCTGCTCCCGGCGGGGGTCGCCGACCAGCCGATCGAGGTGGCGGAGGTCGCCGCCCGGCTGGCCGAGCTCGCAACCGGGGCGCCCGCGGGGCGGGTGCCGGACATGGGAGGCCCCGAGGTCCGTACGTTTCCGGAGCTGGCCCGGGCCTATCTGCACGCGAGCGGACGGCGCCGTTCCCTGCTGAACGTGCGCCTGGCCGGCCAGGCCTACCACGGGTTCCGGGCGGGCGGGCATCTGACGCCGGAGCGGGCCGTGGGCAAGGTCACGTTCGAGCAGTTCCTGGCGGGGCGTTCTCCTGAGCGAGGCTGACGCCTGGGTTGGGGGCGCGTACCGGCGGCATGGATGGGAGCGTGCCCCTCGAGCTGGGGAACCCCTCAGTGTGAGATCCGGCTTCGGGCCGCTGGACGGTCTGGTAGAAGGCCAGCCTGGCGCGAGCGGAACTTACTGATGAAGAATGGGAGTTGATCGAGCCGTTCCTGCCAATAGGCGGGTTCGGCCCGTACCCCGAGCGGTTGCGGCAGCAGTTCGAGGGAGCCGTCTGGCGGTTCCGCAAACAGGCACGCAGACGCCACCGTGCTCATGGCTTCCGCCGTCTGGTGCTGCACCAGGATCTGAACTTCTTGTGATGTGCGTCACAATCGAGGGAGTGCGGGACGCCCGTCCGTACGCGACAGGCCGTCTGCGCAGGCCGCCGGCCGCTCCATTCGAGGCATCAGGCGGACACCGACCCGCGGATCACCTTCGATTCGGACGAAACGGCACGCTCGGCGCGCCGCCCTGACGATATCGGGCAGTCACCACCGCCCGCCGTGGGCGAGGGTCCACTTCGACAACGTCAGCACATGCGGGCGCCGCTTCTGGCGATCGGTTGCGTTCGGTTCACCGGCCGGGAACCCACAGCATCAGCGAGCCTCTGCGAATTGAACCATTCGGTTCGGTGAATGCCCCTGGCCGGGGCGTATGAGTCCTGTCGACGGCCCATTCAATAGCCGTTGATTTCCCCCGAGTTGCGGACAACACTTGTATCTACACGGAACCGATGCCGCATTCCCGTATTCCTCCGAAACGGGGGCCGGGCTCGCGTGGGGATGGAGGTGACGAGACACATGGGCATGAACATTGCGATGACTACCCGCTGCTCGATCTCCGTGCGTTGGAAGCACGTGCGGGTGGTCATCATTGTCGTCGTCCTCGTGATCCTGAGTGTGCTGACTCATGGAAACGGTGACACGACACTGTTCGACGCGCTTTTGCCGCGCGTCTGAGGGAAGCGCTGATCCCTCAAGTGGGGGCGGTTGCCGGGAGACCAGTGGCTGCCCCTTCACATTTCAGGTTAGCGCACAACTACCCGTCGCTGAAGAGGTTTCTGCGCCATACCCCCAGAGCGTTCTTGGAACTATCCGGTAGCAGACGCTCTGGGTGTCACACCCATACGAATTGAATACACCGGGGCGGGAGGGGTGCGGAGACGCAGACGCGCGCCCGGTTCCCGACCACGGAGTACGTGATCATAGGGAAAGGACCCGGCGGAAAGCGGCGTTGCCGTACTCGTCCGGCGGCGTGACCGGGACTCCTTGCGCCTCGACCCAGGCGTGGAAGCGGTAAGGATCATCGGCCGTGCCGATACACCACACCGCCCGCCGCCCGGTGAACGCCAGGACCGCAAGCGTGGCGAGGGACACCTCCAGGCAGGCGGCCCGCCCCGGGTACAGCCCAGCGGCGCGCCGCACCGCTGCGAGCGAGGCCGCCGCCTGACGCGGGGTCGCCTCCCGTCGGCACCACCCGCGTGCGGTCCACCTCACCACGCGAAAGACGATCCGGAACGGCAGCCGGATCAGGAAGAGCGCCAGCAGGAGACCGAGCAGGCCGACGACCACCGCGGGCGCGCCGCGGCCTTTGCGGGTACCTGCCGAGCGCACCGGAGTCGCGGCCATCAGCATCTCCGCAGCGGCCGAGGGGATCACAGGTCGTGGTGCATCTCGGCCGCCGGACCTGCCGTGCGCGCGCGTCTGTAACTTCGTTGCGACGGGAACGAGTTGGAGGGTTGCCGGTGCCGGGTTCACTGGTCTCGAGATCACTCGCTCCGGGATCCCCGTTTCTTCGGTCTCCTCCTCCGGGCCGCCGACAGTGAGAAGACCGCGGCTGATCAGATCGTCCGCGAGCCGCCGAGCGTCCTGGCGGATCCGGTCATGGTGCGGCTCGGGGTAGCGGCTCGCCATCACGTGCACCGCGGAGTCGAAATCCCGGCTGCGGCGCCACTCCTGCCACAGGGCACGCGCAACGGGGTTCATCGCGAAGCAGTGACCGGAGCGCACGTCGAGGAGCACGCTCCCGCCATGCGGTGCGAAACTCTCACGGACGTGTTCGGGCACACTCAACCAGGTCATGGCAGCTCCTCGCCGCTTTCACAGCGCGCCAGCCACATATCCGCGCCCAGTAGGCGGTTGAGCGCCGGGAACGGCGCCGATAGCCCCGCGACGGCACGGTCGAGTGAAGCGATCACCCGCGACGGCTCGATGATGCCGAGGTCGGCCAGTGGCGACCGGACAAGACGTGCTCGCAGTTCCGCAGCGGACAGGCGGGCGCCCCAGTAGTCCTCGGCCGCGTAGTCCCCCTTGGTCCGCCGCCGCAGCACGGGGTCGGGGACCAGTCCGGCCAGTCCGGCAGCCAGCAGCGGCTTGACGGTGAACGGATCGGCTTTTAGAGGCAACGGCAGGCTCGTACAAGCCCGTACGACCTCACTGTCGAGGAAGGGTGCCTGGGGCCACACACCGAACGCACGTGCTGTGGATGTGAATTGGCCCTGCACCGCAGCGGAGTTGCGCAAATCGCAAAGGACCGCTCGGGTGCCCGGTGTCAACAGCACCGGATCACAAGAGGCCGACTCGGAACGCTCCCGGGCCAGTTCGGCGAGGTGCCGGCGCGTGCGAGTGGTCAGCCAGGCGGCCTCCGGCCCTGGGGGCGACCACCAGGCGACCGCGTCCAGCCACTGTGTCGGATGCTGCACCGGATTTTCCAGCAGCACGGCCAGTTCGCGCAACGCCCGGTCCACAGGCGTATGCGCCAGGCGAAGCGCCCGGAAGGCCACTCTCGCAGGGGAGAGCTGGCGCAGCCGGGCGAGGGCGCGTGCGTCGTGAGCGAGTCGGCGTAGTCCCACGGCTGCCGCCAGGTCACCGAGGTAGGCGGGCGGCACGGCCAGCAGAGCGTCACCGCCCTCCCCAGTCAGGTGGACGCTGCCGCCGTCGCGCGCGATGTGCGCGAGGCGCAACCGCAGCCGCGAGCCGGTCACGGCTGCCGGGTCAGGCTGGTCCACAGGGCCCTGGGACTCCAGGCCGCGATAGGGCAGCGACGCGAGGCTACCCCGGGTGACATCCAGTCGGATCGCGGGTGTCTGCGCAGCGTAGTGCAGTGCGTGCTCGAGGTCGCCCGCCGACGCGTCGGGGTGGTGGTAGACGAACGCGTCCAGCGGTTCGGGGGCCCCACGGGCGGCAAGGAAGGCCAGCGAGGTGGAGTCCATTCCCCCGCTGAAGTCGGAGGTGACCCGCTTGGGGCCGCCGGCGCGCAGAGTGACCGCGCGCGTCAGCGACGACCGCAGTCGTGCTGCGCTCTCCTTGAAGTCGGCGTCGCTGTCTGGACTGAGCCGTTCGTACGTCCAGTGGGTGAGGGCGCCGGAGGGTTCGATCCGTAGCGCCTCCCCGCCGCCGAGCCGCCGCACACCGGCGAACGCCGAGCGCCCTTCGGTGAGTTCGGGAACTCCGGGGCAGACGATGTGCGCGGCGAGCGCCGTCGTGTCGGCGGCGCCGCCTGTCCCCGCCAGGACCGCTGCGGCCGTCGCCCGCGTGGAGAGGGCCGTACGGTCGCCGCGCTGCGCGTAGTAGAGGGGAAACTGACCCGCCGGGTCGACGTACGCGGTGAGGCGGTCACCGTCATGTATGACCACGAGCAGATACGCGCCCGGCCACTGCGTCAGCCGTTCCCAGCGGCCGTCGCTCGTCGCACGCTCCAGGTCCTCCCGCATCGTTCGTGCGTCGGCGAGGCACTGGCCGACCGCGAGCAGCCGTGCGCGCGCGCACTCGGCAGTGCTCACCTCACCGGGGTGCCAGGGTCCCCAAGACCACAGCCGGCGTTCAGCGGGCCACACCCTGACGGCCGGTTCCGGCAGCGGGGGCCACGTCGGCGAAAGGAACCCGGCGATCGCGGGGCCGTGAGGGAGGCGGACAGCAAGGCGGGGGCCGCGGCGGTCCGAGAGGGTGACAGGCGTAAGGGCAGGCATGACGGCGATCCGCAGTGCTACCAGTAGTACTGCGCGTTGGCGTCGGCGTTACCACTGGGCGAGCTGCCAAGCGTCACCTCGCGGACATGGCCGAGATCTACCAGCAACGGTGACTCGTAGGCCGCCTGCTCACAGGGGGACGGCACCACACCGGGCTTCGCCGCTTGCCGCTCGCCTTCGGAATCGCCGCACAGGAATTCGGCGAAAGAGTCATGAGCCATCGGGCCGCCTCGGGTCGGGGGCAGGCAACTGCCCCGGAAAATAGGTGCATGAGTGGCGTACGCCATTCCACTCGAGCGACAACGGATTCTAACCACCTCCGCGCTCCGGCAGGTATCGAACTGGACCGCAGGCGCAGCGTGTTGGCCTGGGAGTTCATCCCCCGTCGCCATAACGGCCGGCAGAGTCCCTACTCAGCGCCACACCAGGCCACACACCGGTTTCCCTAATTGACGAACGGCGCCTGCTCATTCGAAGAGGTAACGCGGTGAATCCGGGAACTTCTTCATCACGTCGAAGAAGTGGCTGGTCGAAAAGGGGGCCCGGACGTTAGGCGCCTTCTCCGGCCCCCACACGACAGGCCCGGAGCGCCCCAGGACCCGGGAGCGTTACGGCTCCGTGTTCTCCGTGCTCTCCGCGCTCTCCTGGCCTCTCAGTCCGAGGACGAGGGCGCCCTGCGCCTCCGCCTTGGTGCCCAGTTCGCTGAGCGTGAGGTCGAACTGGGAGCTGCTGGCGACCGCGCCGGGCAGCGCGAAGCGGCGCAGCGACTCCATGCAGCCCTCCAGCAGCAGGTGTTGGCACTCGGCGAGCTGACCGCCGACCACGATGAGGTCGGGGTTGAACATGTTGCACAACTGGGCGAGGGAGCGGCCCAGGGTGCGGCCGGCATCCTGGATCACCCGCATGCAGACCGCGTCCTGCGCGTTGGCCGCCCGGATGATGTCCTCCAGCTGCTCAGGACCGGCCGCGCTGTTCCTGGCGCGCGCGGCGCGGACCTGCGCGATCAGTGCCTCGGCGCCGATCACCGTCTCCAGACAGCCGCGCCCGCCGCACTGGCACACCGCGCCGTCCGGGTCCACGGTCAGGTGGCCGATCTCCCCGGCCATCCCGCGATGACCGCGCAGCACGCTGTTGTGCACAATGATCCCGGCCCCGACGCCCGTCGACGCCTTCACGTAGACCACCGTCTCGGCGTTCTCACGCGTGCCGTACGTCTGTTCCGCCAGTGCGCCGAGGTTGGCGTCGTTGTCGATGACCGCACGCACGCCCAGCAGGGCTCCCAGGTCCCCCGCCGGGTCGTCCTCCGCCCGCCACGGATGCAGGATCGGCGGAGTGAACGCGGCGGTGCGCGGGTCTATCATCCGGGGCACGGCGATACCGAGCGAGAACACATCATTCCGCCGCTGTCCCGTCGCGTCGACCGCGTCGATGATCATGTCCTTGACGACCGGCAGCGCCCTGTGCCACCCCCTGCTGACGCCTTCCGCGTTGACCCGCACGGCCACCTGATCGAATTCCTTGTCGAGTCTGCGGGCGACCACCGTGACGTGGTTGTACCCAAGGTGTACGCCCACACCGACGTTCTCGACGGGGACAAGGCAGACCTTGCCGCCGCGGCCCTTCCCCTCCGCCCTGACGCCGTGCACGAGTTCGGCCGCTTCGAGGTCCCGCACTGCGGCCGATACCGTGGCCTGGGACAGCAGGGTGCGGCGTGCGATGCCGACCTGCGTATCCGCCTTGATCGCAACGGCGAGTAACACCTTCCTGCGATTGGTGCCCCGCGTGGGTGACCCCGTCAACCGGCCTAAAAGATCGCGCATGTCACCCATCGAGCCCCCCAGCCGGAATCCACACTTCGACTTTTCTATGGCCGAAACGGAAATTTTACCAGGTGGATCTTCGATTCCAAGTCCGCGTGGCTTCGAATAGTTTCACGGAAACTGAGGACGTACCGGCGTCCAGCATGCGAAATGGATCAGTAGAGCGGACCGAAATTGGCTGAAAATGGCGACGAAGAACCGGAAAAGACCACTTCCGTGCGTGGCTCGCACGGTTATTGATCATTGCCGAGCGAGTTGTCCGGGCACCTACCTCTTCTCGCTTAACGATCTCTCAGCAGGTCGGCAGCGAGGGCAATGCGGACCGAGAGCGGCAGAGGGTGATGGCTCTCCCCTACCGCCGCGGTCATGTCGGGCGGCGACTCGTCGATCGGCTTGACTCGCGCGCGATCGCGGCGATGCGTGCTTTGTACGTGGTGGCGAGAAGGGCGGGCCGACATCTTGGACTCTGCACGCGCCGTGTGGGGTGTGGGGGTATCCCTCGCCAGGGGTTCAGGGCCTGTCTCCGGTTGCTTCCTGGAGTGGTCAGTCGGCTCTGCGGTCACGGGGCGGTGTCGATTCGGCGGACGTCGTCGATTTCGAGGACGAGGTCGGGGCCGTACGCCGTGGCGGTGTCTGGAAGCCCGGGGTTGTCTGTCCTGCCAGGATGCCTTGCAGGAGTAGGCGGGAGGTCTGGGCCGTGAATTCGTAGGCTTCCGGTCCGTGCAGGGTGGCCGTGGCGGTGCGGCCGTCCGGTGTGCTGACGCGGCCCCAGATGTGGCTGACGCCTTGGGCGAGCTGCCGGTCGGCGGGGCCGGGGGGAGCCGGCGGACGAGGGCGTTCATGGCCGCGTGCCAGGGAGCGGAGTCGAACAGTGCGGGCAAGCGGTGTGCGAGGCGCATCAGGCTCGCTACCGGGGCGGGCAGCGCCGTGTAGGTGTCGATGGCAGGGATGCCGGTGGAGTGGGCGGCGGTGAGCAGGTCGGCCCGCCAGGGGTTGGTGGTCACCGTGGTGGTCCGGCCCTGGCCGAAGTCGACCTTCAAGCGGTGTGCTGCCGCGCGCTGTTGGGTGAGCCGGCCGTCTCGGCGATGTACGCCGGGGTGGGCGAGGTCGCGCAGCAGGGTGGCTGCGGTGCCGCGGGAGAGCCCGCCGATGGTCTGGAAGGCGAGTTCCAGGTGGGTGGCGTCGGGGAGTCGGCGGTGCAGGTGTGCGGCCAGGCAGTCGGTGGGCACCACGCCGAAGCCGGCGCCGGGCAGCAGCATGACACCCGCGCGGACGGCTCCGGCGTGGTGGGCCGACGTCGTGGCGGGGTGCGATCGTGCGGTGCTTCGATCCGTGGGGCCGCACGGGAGCTCCAGATCGAACCGGCGCAGGAACGCCTGCCAGAGCGATCGACGTGGGTGGCGTCGGCTCCGGTGCGTGCGGACCACAGCCACACGGGCTTGGGGTCGCGGTCGCCGAGAAGGTGCTCGATCTTCAGACGGATCAAGGCGCCGTGGACCAGCGGGAGTTCGCCGTGGTGGTCCGGCCAGGGTCCGCGGGCCTGCAGGCGCGGGTGCATCCGGTCCCACGCCTGCGCCTCGGCCTTTCCTCAGCGGGTGGTATCGGTGTTGGTGGTCACGCCGGGGGTGTGCCAGGTGTCGGGCTTGGCGAAGGTGAGGACACCGCCGTGTATTCGGGGCCGGCCGGCGCGCGGGGTTAAGCGGACCCTCCCCGGCCCGAACATTTCCAGGATGCGTCCGAGGGCCCGGGACCCCGGGTGAGTAGCAGCTGCTCATGCGCCGCGATACGGCGGACCGGTTGACTGTGCCGCGGCAGCCGGCCACCCGGCTGCCGGTGCGGCGAGGGGGCCTGATCCCACGGCGCGCACCGGCAACGATGCATGCGAGGGCAGTAATGAACGACGGGGCCATGAGCGAGAACGGACGCTGGGAGGTACCCGGTTACACCCACGGTGGGGAACTGGGCGCGGGAGCCTGCGGGCGAGTGGTCGAAGCCCAGCACGAGGCCTCTGGCACCCCTGTGGCCATCAAGTACCTGTCCCATGGCGCGCGCAGCGCATTCCGCGCCGAGGCCCGTCTGCTGATGAGCTTGCGGTCGCCGTACGTGGCGCGGATCCACGACTACGTCGAGCATGCCGAAGGCGCCGCCATCGTCATGGAGTTGGTGGACGGCGTCTCCCTCAGGGTCCTGCTCCGCCAGGAGGGCCCCACAGGCCCGGAGGCGGCCCTCACCGTGCTCAAGGGGTCGTTGCTCGGCCTCGCCGCAGCGCACGGGGCAGGAGTGGTGCACCGGGACTACAAGCCGGAGAACGTTCTGGTCAGCGTCGACGGCTGCTCCAAGCTGGTGGACTTCGGGATCGCCGTGCCCAGCGGGGCTGCCTCCCACGTCGCGGGCACCCCGCCCTACATGGCTCCCGAGCAGTGGACCGGGCAGCCCGTCGCCCCCGTCACCGACGTCTATGCCGCGACGGCCGTCTTCTTCGAGTGCCTGACCGGCTCCAAGCCGTACCCGGGCACGACGGCGCTCGAACTGGCGGTGCAGCACATCGAGGCGCCCATACCCGACGACAGAGTTCCTGAGGCACTGCGGCCGCTGATCCGCCGCGGTCTGGCCAAACGGGCCGAGGAACGGCCGCCGAGCGCGGACGCGTTCGCCCGAGAACTGGAGGCGGTGGCGGTCACCGCGTACGGCGAGGACTGGGAGACGCGTGGGCAGCGCACGATGGCCGCGCTTCTCGCCCTCCTGCCGATGCTGGCGCGCCCCCAGAACGACGTCGTGAGCGGCTCGACGGCCTTTGCGGACACCACCCTCGCCACGACGAGAACGACAACCGCAAATGCCGCGGCAACGGCATCCGGTCGGCCGCGGGCCAGAGGCGGTTTTGTCGGCCGACGCAAGCTGACCATCCTTGCCGCGTCTGCCGCCCTTCTGCTCACCGGGGCCCTCACCCTGTCGGCCATCGCTGCTGACGACGGCATGAAGACCCGCGCCACGGGCTCCACCCCGCCCTCGGCCGACACGCTTGACGACGCCGCCGGCTCGGCCATTTCGCCCGCCAAGCCCGGTTCTCCGGCCGGCACCAGCACCAGCACCGGCACCAAGGGGCCCCACTCCACCGCCGCACCCGGTCCTGGGCAGTCCGGCACCAACACCGGACTGCCAGGCTCCGCAACGACTGGGGTCTCGTCGTCGACTCCGGACACAAGGGCCACGTCCACGGACCCCGCACCTTCGCCGACGGCCCCCGCGATACCCGCGACCCCTGGGACAGCTCCGGCTCCACCGCCCACCACGCCCCCCACCCTCCGCGTGCTCGCGGTGTCCCTCTCCCAGTACGGCTGCTCCGGCAAGTTCGGCACCCAGAGCGTCGCGTCCGTGAAATCCGACGGAGCCGCCGCCGGAACGCTGATCCTCACCTGGTTCCACAGCAACACCCGCGGCGTGGGCCCAACCGTGGCGACGGACAGAATCACCATCCCCACCGGGCAGACCGCGTTCAGCGGCCGGTACGCCCACACGTTCGGGCCCAGCGACCCGTACCCGTACTGGGGTGTCCAGGTGTCGAGCGACCCGGCGGCAGCGGCGGGCACCGGCACGTACAAGGTGCTGTACGCCGACGACTGCAACCCGATTCTCTGAGCCGGCCGTGGAACGCAAACCGCACGACGACGAACTGACCGTCTTCCTCCCCCACTCGCACCCAGCCGACGAGGCGACCAGTGCCACCCTCCTGGACGATGCGGTTTGGGGCATGCCCGCCGCGACGGACGGCGTGCACTCCACCGCCACCGCCACCGCATCCCCTTCCGCCGGCCCTCCGTCCACCGACCTGGGGGACCTCACGGCGGTGTGGCGTAGCACTGTCCCCGCACATCCAGGCGCGCCGTACACCGACGGTGCCCGGCGCCGGCACCGACGCCGACGCGGCCCTCTCCGGGGATGGCTGCCGACGGCGGTAGCTGCCGCGCTCGCGGCGGTGGCTCTCCTCGCCTGGCAGTGGGCCGACGAACCGCTGACGGTGACCGGAGCCACCGCACGCCCCAACTCCGCGGGTATCGGCTGCGACAGCACCGTGACCGTGCTCGGGACGCTCCGAACCAATGGGGAAGGCGGAACGGTGAGCTACCGCTGGCGTCGCAGTGACGGCGCGGTCACCGGCCCGTTGCGGCAGCGCATCAGCCGGGGAATCCGGCTGACCGATGTCACGCTCCGCTGGACCTTCCACGGGCCCGGAACCGTGAAAGCCACCGCCGTACTCGAGGTGCTGTCGCCGAACCGCGCGGACGCTGCGGCCACCTTCACCTACACCTGCCGCTAGGGCGGGTTCTGGTCGAGATTGGCTTCGATCCAGGCCAGGACGGGGGTGAGGGAGCCGGTTCCTTCCCGGGGCTGGGGGCGTTCGCGGTACTGGCGCTGGCCGCCTTCCCGGTGCGGGGGTGCGACCATGCGGCGGGCGATCGAGTTGGCAACGGCACTGCCGTGTTCCTTGCGGACCAGGTGGAGGCAGGTATCGACGCCGGCGGCGGTGCCGGCGCCCGTGATGACCGGGTCCTCGTCGACATACAGCACGTCCGACTCGACCCGGGCGCGCGGGTGGCGGCGGGCGAGTTCCTCGGTGTAGCGCCAGTGAGTGGTGCAGCGCCGCCCGTCCAGCAGGCCCACCTCGCCCAGGAGGAAGGCGCCGGTGCAGATGCTCAGGACACGGGCACCGTGCTCGGCGGCGGCACGCAGCTCATCGGCCAGGCGGTCCGGCTGCCGCACCCCCAGGTCGTAGGCCGGGACGCAGACGAGGTCTGCGGAGGAGAGCCGCTCCAGGCCATGTGGGGACCGCACGTCAAAGCCGTGCCGAGTGGGCACGCTGTTGCCCGTGGCCGAGACGAGGGCGAAGTCGTAGACGGGCAGCGCGTCGTCGCTCCGGTCGATGCCGAAGACTTCACAGAACACCCCCAGCTCGAAGGCGTGGCTGCCTTCGAGGGCCAGGACGGCGACATCGCGAAGCATCAACTCCCACTCTCCTTCACGACCGACGAGGATGGCGGGAATTTCAGCCTACCTGACATTTCTGCCACTCCCGCTGAATGCCGGGTCCTGGAAGAGTCGCAGCCGTTCCCGTTCCCGTTCCACGCGCGACACCGACAGCTAGGCGCCCGATGACCACGCACGTCCCCTCCACCGGTACCACCGCACTTTCGTCACAGGCTGCGCAGGTCCTGCGCAGGCTCGCGCTCGACGAGGAGCTGAAGTGGCGCATCCCGCAAGACCCGGTCCTGGGCCCCCTGGCCCGCAAGGTCGCCCGGCGCTTCGTAGCCGGCGAAAGGCTGACCGATGCGCTGGACCGCGCGCAGCGCATCCTCGCCGACGGCCACCGCGTGAATATCGAGTACATGGGGGAAAGCTGCCGTGACCCGCAGCAGGCCACGGCGGAAACAGACGTGTTCCTCGACGCTGCCCGACTCCTGCCGCCCGGCTGCTCGATCTCCCTCGACCTCTCCCACATCGGTCTCGCCGTCGACGAAGAACTCGCCCTGGCCAACGCCTCCCGCATCGCACAGGCCACTGCCGAGACCGGCCGGGAAATGGTCATCTCGGCCGAGGGTTCCGACCGCACGGACGCCGTGCTGGCCCTGCACCGCACCCTGTGTGAACGGTTCGACCACGTCGGCATCACCGTCCAGGCGCGACTGCACCGCACGGCCGAAGACCTGCAGGAACTCCTCGCCCTTCCCGGCCGCATCCGCCTGGTCAAGGGCGCCTTCCTCGAACCCCAGACCATAGCTTATTCGCGCGAAGCCCCCGCCCTGACCCACGCCTACCTCAACTACGCAGAAAAACTGGCCGACTCAGGCCACCTGTGCTCCTTCGCCACCCACGACTGGGACCTGATCCACCGCATCGACCACCACCTCGGCGGGAAAGGCCACGAGACCGCTCCCTGGGAATTCGAAACCCTCCTCGGACTCGGACCCGACCGCCTCAACGCCATGGCCAAGCAAGACCACCCCACCCGCGAGTACGTCGTCTTCGGGACCGAATGGTGGCTCTACGTCTGCAACAGAATCGCCGAAGACCCCCAGCGCCTGCTCCAGGCCCTCATCGACGCCGCTTCCTGAAACCCACCCCGCCACTCAGCTGCAGACAGCTCACCGCCATCACACACGGCCATTCTGTTCTTGGTCTACAGGGACCGGCCGGGCAGCGAGAGTGGGGACCACTGGCCGGGCGACAGGCAGACGGAATGCCCGGCCATGGTGAAGCCAACTACGGCTATCGACGTCCCGTCCATCCCGCGACGGTGTGGCCCAAGTCGACGTCGCAAGGTGCGCTCATGTCTCTCCTGGTGAGGGGGTCTTGCGATGTCGGCTGGCGAGCCCGTAGCTGCATCTCGAGCGGCGTCATGCGGTTCTACGCGCGCCCCGTCGCGTTGGGATCAGAGTTGCTGCGGGTCGCGTCTACTGCTTGCCCTCGGCTCGGAGCGTAGGGGCAGCCATCGGCCGCTGAGGGCCCGGGCACGCGAAGGCCGAGTCTACGGGTGCCGCAGAGCACCTTGACGGTGCGTGCGCCGTGTAACCCTACGGGGCTGCGGGGAA
This sequence comes from Streptomyces sp. NPDC019443, assembly GCF_044389785.1. Classification (NCBI taxonomy): domain Bacteria; kingdom Bacillati; phylum Actinomycetota; class Actinomycetes; order Kitasatosporales; family Streptomycetaceae; genus Streptomyces; species Streptomyces sp. NPDC019443. The sequence goes on along the minus strand of NZ_JBIRYJ010000010.1, from coordinate 180,670 downwards.
TCCCGGGGCGCTCTTGATCTTTTTCATGGTGAACTACGAATTCGTCCCCGCGACGCCGGGAAAGTCCGTGAGTTGACGCCGGTCTCCTCGTGCCTGGCCAACCCGAAACTCGGCGAGCGGGTGGATGACCGCACTGCTGGAACGCGACCACACCTCGTCCGCACCGGCCAGGTGATCCTCGCGGACAAGGGCTTCGCCGGGGGGGAGTTCGAGGCGTTTCTCACCGAACGCCTGGGCGTCCATCTGGTGCGTCCGGACCGGAAGAACGAGCCCGTCCGGCACGACCGACTTGCCCGTGTCCGTCAGTGGATCGAGGCGCTGTTCGACACTCTCAAAGGTCAGCCCAGCACGGCGGCAGACCCCCGCTGGCGTATTCACCCGCACCGGCCAACGCCTCCTCGCCCTGGCAGCCGGCATCTGGCACAACTGGAACATCGGCGCCAAGGTCAAACGATCTCTGATCGCGTATGACCCTTGAGCATCGGACTCACTCATTCAGGACTTCTTGGGTAGGCGGGGCATGCGGCATCCTCGGAGAGCCGGAAGGGAACGCCGGTGAGCTTCTCGGACAGTTCCCACAGCCGGCGTGCGGTGGTGGTGTCGCGGATGGCGCGCTCCCGGTTGCGCAGGATGGGCTCGCCGTGTAGCTGCAGCGGCCCGTCGGGCACGACATACGCTCCGCCCGGCAGGTCCGGGACGGTCGCGGCGTACAGCGAGGTCTTGGCGCCTTGGGGGGTGGGGCGGAAGGCGACGCGGAGCAGCAGCCGGGTCAACGCTCCATAGAGTCGACCGCGGTTGCCGTTGGCGCCGCCGGTGAGAACGTTGGTGCGGGTGAGTCCGGGGGCGACGGCTACGCTCCGCAGCCTCAGGCCGGCGGCGTCGGCGCGGCGTTGCAGTTCGGTGGCGAAGTAGAGGTTGGCGCGTTTGGACTGCAGGTAGGCGAACACGGCGCGATAGCGGCGTTCGGCGTTGAGGTTGTCCAGGTCGAAGCGGGCGAACCGCTGGCCTTCGCTGCTGACGGCGACCACCCGCGGATCGGGCGAGGCGAGCAGATGGGGCAGCATCAGCCCGGTCAGGGCGAAGGTGCCCAGGTGGTTGATCCCGAACTGCGACTCGAAGCCATCGGCGGTCCGGGCAAACGGCACCATCGCCACGCCGGCGTTGTTGACCAGCAGATCGAGCCGGTCATGGTCCCAGCCGTCGGCGAAGGCGCGTATGGAGGCAAGATCGGCCAGGTCGAGGAGGCGCACCTCGGCATGGGCGCCGGGTGCCTGGGCGAGCAGCCGATCCAGGGCGGCCTGCCCCCGTTGGGGACTGCGGCAGGCCAGCACGACATGGGCGCCCCGGCGAGCGAGCGCCTCTGCTGTGACCTGGCCGATGCCGCTGTTGGCTCCGGTCACCACCGCCAGGCGGCCGGATTGGTCGGGGATGGAGTCGAGGGTCCAAGTACGGGAAGCGCTGGGCATGGCCTTCCTTCTCTTAGGTTGAGGGCGTCCGGCGCGCAGCTGGGCAGGAACTACCCAATGCAACTTCAGGTTGCGATACGCTGGAGCATGACACGTGAATGCTGCTAACGCAACTAGGAGTTGCAATGGAGTTGGGTTCCTCCGGACCCGCCCGCCCGGTCGGTCGCGGCCGCAAGGCGCAGGCGGCGGTGCGCGCCGCTACCCTCGCCGAGTTGCTGGACCGGGGATATGCCGAACTGACCGTCGAGGGCGTGGCTCAGCGGGCCGGGGTGCACAAGACGACGCTCTACCGGCGCTGGAAGGACCGCGAGAGCCTGGTCGTTGACGCGCTTGCCGAGCACTTCGCCACCGACATCCCCACTCCGGACACCGGCGCCGTTGAGACCGACCTGCAAGCGCTCGCGCGGGCGCTCGTGCAGAGCATGACGGGCCCGGTGGGCAGGGCGGTGCAGACCGCGATGTACTCCGACGCCGGCCGGCTGCCAGAGGTCGCCGAGGCGCGGCGGCGGGTCTTCGCCGACCGGTTCCGGCGAGCCGAGCCCGTGGTCGCCCGCGCCATCGAGCGGGGCGAACTCCCCGCAGGGACCGATCCGGTCGAGCTGTTCAAGACGCTGGCCGCTCCGATCTACTTCCGGTTGCTGGTCAGTGCCGATCCGGTCGAGGAGGGCACCGCCGACCAGGCCGTGCGGATCACACTCGCCGCCGCCCGCGCCGGCGTCCTGTCGCAGGGCTCCGCCGTAGCCGTCAAGGCGACCGAAGCGGACGCCGGTCAGGCATGAAGGACAGTGTGCTTGCCCGACGCGTACAGTGCCGCCAGAAGGGCGTCCAGGCCGGTAGTCACACACAGGCCAACGGGCGCCCTTCGCCATGGTCGCGGCCGGCACAAACATCGGACTCATTCATCTAGGGCTGAAGGTCCCCCGCGTGCAGCCGGCCCAGCACGTCGACGCGTGCTGACGACGCCAGATCACCCAGCCAGTGGTTGCCTTACACCGGAGTCGCCCTGCTGTGCGCCAGCAGTGCGAGCGCCGCTGGGGAGTGCTCAGCCGGCAACAGAAGATGGATGCACAGGCTGCCGATCGCCCCGGCATGGGTTGCCGCTGGGAGGTGCGCGACCAGCGCGTCATCCGTGTTCGTGACGGTGGAGCCATCGTGGCCGATATCTCCACAGGCGATCTCGGCGTCTTCGCCTGTGCCCTCGGGGGTGAGGACGGCCGCACCCTGTATCTGTCTGCGGCGCCGTCCTTCGCGGAACACCAACGCAAGAACACCCGCGACGCCGTGCTGGTGTCCTGCCGTGTTGATGTGCCGCGCTGAGATGCCGTCACACGATGACAAATGCGCTGCATGCAGCGGAGGGCAGCGGTCCTTCCCCTCTGCCATAATCCGCGTAACTCGGGGGCTGTCATCCGCCGACGTCCCAGTATCAACGGAGGGCGACCGGGATGAGCCGAAACAGCCCGCTGCGGCGTTGGCCGCTGGTGGGGCGCGAGACCCAGCTGAAAGACTTCGACGAGGTCCTGCAGGACCCCCGCAGCGCCGGATTCCTGGTCTTCGGGCCGGCCGGGGTGGGCAAGTCCCGGCTGGCAGAAGAGTGCCTGGACCGTGCGGTCGGAGTTGGGCACCGCGTCGGCCGGGCGGTTGCCACCGCGGCAGCGGCTTCGGTTCCCCTGGGAGCCGTGGCCCATCTGCTGCCCGACGGTGCCGACCTGTCCGACCCGGTATCGGGGTTCGCCAGCGTGGCCAGGCTGCTGTCGCGGCCGGGAGCGGCACGATCCCGCATGGTGATCCTGGTCGATGACGTCCACCTGCTGGATGCGACCTCGGCCATGCTGCTGCGGCAGCTGATGGATGCCGGGGTGGTCTTCCTACTGGGAACGGTGCGGTCGGGGAACAGCGAGGCGGTGGCGGTGGCCGCGCTCGGGCACGGGGACGCTGTGCGGCAGGCGGACCTCGCCGGGTTCGGCCGCGAGCAGGTCGAGACGCTGTTGGAACAGGTCCTGGAGGGGCCTGTCGGAACGAACGCGGTCAATCAGCTGTTCACGACCAGTGGTGGCAACCCCCTCTACCTGCGCGAGCTGGTGGTGGGGGCGGTGGGCGCCGGAGTGCTGACCTGCGACGGCGAGATCTGGGATATGACCACGGACCGGCTGCCGGGCACGCGGCGCCTCACCGATCTGATCCGGTCCCGGCTCTCCGTCGCCCCAACTGCCGGCCTACAGGTGCTGCACGTCCTGTCGCTGTGCGAGCCGCTGTCCCTGGGCCGTCTGGAAATGGACGCCGAACCCTGGGTGCTCGACCAGTTGGAACAGTCGGGACTGATCGTCGTCGTCCAGGAGGAACGACGCACCGCCGTCCGGTTGGCCCACCCCCTCTACGGCGAGGTCCTGCGCGCCGACATGACGGCACAGCGCCGCAGGGACACCTTGCTGCGGCAGGTCCATGTGTTGCAGAAGAGCGGTGCTCGCCGCCGGGAGGACGCGATCCACCTCGCCACCTACAAGCTCGCGGCTACCGGCACGGCCAACCCCGCTCTACTCGTCCGCGCGGCAGTCCTCGCCGCGCACGCCCGTGAGTACCCGCGCGCGCTCGGTCTCCTCCGGGCGATCCCGCAGGAGCACCGCAGCTTCCAGATCCAGCTGCTGCTGGGGAAGACGCTGTATGAAGCAGGCGACTTCGAGGCGGCCGAGGATGTGCTGTCCGAGGCCGACGCCATGGCCACAGACGAGGAGGAAGTCCTGCCCGCAGTGTTGGTGCGGACGCAGAACCTCATCTGGGGGTTGGGGGCACCCCACGAGAAGGTTCTCGACGTCATCGAGGCCGCTCGTTGCCGGGTCAGCAGCCCCCTCGGCCTCCGCGCCCTGGCGGTCAACGAAGCCGCCGGCGCCTTCGCCGTCGGGCAGTTCGGGCACAGCCTCGCCCTGTGCACGGGCCTTGAACCGGACGCCGCGCAGGCACCGGACGCGCAGATGTGGACGATGGCCGCCACGACCAGATCGGCGGCGCTTGCCTTCCTGGGCCAGGGAGAGGAGGCAGAGGACTGGGCCCGACGGGCCATCGCGGCCAGTGCGGCCGCCGCCGACCAGGCGTACGTCGCCGTTACGCACGAGGCAGCGCACCAGTCCATCCTCGCCTTGGCCTTGACGGAGAGCGGCCGTCTGGCCGAGGCCCGTGCGGTGGGCGAGCGCGCCTTCGCGGGCCTCGTCGACGCGGAGGTGAACACCGAACGCCGGCTGCTGGCATTCCATCTGGGCCGTGGCGCATGGCTCGCCGGACACCCTGCGCAAGCCCGCCGCTGGTACGCGGAGGTCGCCCGGGCCTCACGCCCCCACACCGCGGTCGTCCTGCCGATGGCGCTGGCGGGCCTGGCGGCCGCCGCCGCCGTGCAAGGCGATCTCGAAGCGGCGGAAGCGGCCCTGACCGAACGCGGCCGGCTCCCGTGCCCGGTGTACTGCCCCGAGGAGGAGCTGGGCCAGGCGTGGCTGCACGTCGCGCGAGGTGAGCTGACCCACGCCCGAACCGTCCTGAAGGCGGCCGCCCAGGAGGCGTTCGAGCATGGGCAGACCGCGTTCGAAGCCATCCTGCTGACCGATCTCGTTCGGCTGGGAGGAGCCCGCGAGGCCGCCGGGCGGCTGGCGGAGATCGCGGCCGAGTGCACCGGGAACTTCCACCAGGCCCGCGCCGACCTGGCCACCGCATGGGCCGCACAGGACCCCGACGGACTGCTCGCCGCCACGGACGCGCTGGAGGCGATAGGAGCGGACCTGCTGGCGGCCGACGCGGCAAGCACCGCTGCCGCACTTCTGAGGGAGACCGGGCAGACCCGCCTGGCCAACGCCGCCGCCGTCCGCGCCGAGGCCCTCGCGGCCCGCTGCGAAGGAGCCAGGACCCCCGCTCTCATGGCGCGCGAGGACGTCGTGCGGCTCACCGGGAGGGAACACGAGATCGCGCTGCTCGCCGCCCGGGGCATGCTAAGCAAGGACATCGCTGCCAAACTGACCATCTCCGTCCGTACCGTCGACAACCACCTGCAACGCATCTACGCCAAGCTCGGCCTCACCACACGAAAGGAGCTGGCCGACCGACTCCTCCCCTGAAGCCCGTCCCGCGCGGAAACCCGGGTTTGGACCCCTGATCCGCGGCGCTCGCTGCGGGACGGACGCGGGCCTGGCCGCTCAACCGAAGCCGGAACCGACCGACCGGGTGTTCCTCGCCGCACTGTCGCGGCTGCTGCACGGGTAGCGTGATCAACCCCGGTGGGGCCGACTGTCGGGCCGTTCCATCTCTTGGCCTGTTAGTTGCGCCTTCGGAAGCCGAAGACCGGCCACAGACTGATCGGGATGAGCGAGGCGGCGTGTGCCCAGTGCTCGAACAGAACCGGCGGCCGTACTTCACTGATCAGTTGTTGGGCCGCGGAGGCACGTACGGCACCCGCGAGTTGCACGAGTTCGTGGGAGCGGCGCACGACGCTGATCGCGCGGATCTCAGCCAGCGGGTTGCGGCGGTGACCCGTTGATCACCCGGCAGGACCGGGGATCGATCACGGGACGGCAACCGACGGGACACCGGCGTTGTCACCTGCGGCCGCCGGGGACGCCTGCCCCGTGTACCAGGCAGCCAGGTGGTCCTGTATCTCGGCGTGCCGGAACTGGTAGATCGGTCCAACGGCCCGCAGCAGGCCGAGGCGATGGGCGTCGTCCAGGAACGCCATCAGCCGACGGGGCAGCCGGCCCGTCGCCGCCAGACGGCGGGTGGCCGCCAGGTAGGCAAACCACGCCCGGTGCCTTCCGAACACCAGCCCGTTCACGAACCCGGAGACGGATCCGAACACGAAGGCGAACATGAGGCCGATCCAGAGTCTTTCTTCGAACCCGCCCTGATACGCGATCCCGATGTAGTCGGTTCCGAACAGCACCCCGGTCGAGATCCCGACCGCAATGCCGGACATACCGGCGCACAGGAGGTTCAGGGCGCGGTCGGCCCGCCAGTTGACCGGTGGAGTACTTGCCCTTGCTTCCGGAGTCGGGGTTTCTGCCCAGGAGACCACCCCTCTCGCGATTCCGACCACAGGACCGGCCCAGAGTCCGACCGCGCCTCCGAGAACCAGCGCGTCGCCGAGTCTTTCGCCGGGCGCGCTTCCGGACTCGAAGAGGTAGTCCGGCAGTTCGGTCACGAACACGACCGTGGTCCCGAGCACGGAGGCGAAAGCGAAGCCCGACGCGATCTCGACGGCGAATCTCCGGAGCAGCAGGTTCAGACGGCCGCGGAGGCGGAGATTGAGGAAGCCCGGTTCCTCCCGCGCCCAGGCACCGGCCGCGACCGCGGCTGCGGGGCCGACCAGGAGCCCGACGGCGAATCCGATCGGTATCCCCGCGAACACGACGGCCGTCGGCCCGTTCTCGAATATCTGTCCTTCCATGGACGCGCCCACCCCCGTCAGCGCGGTGAGGAGCACGATCAGGACCGCGAAGGCGAGCGCGGTGAAAGCGCCGAAGGCGATACGGGTGTTGGGGGCGAGAGCGTTGGTGTTGCGGGCCAGTTGCCACCAGGCGAGGTCGCGGGTGCTACTGGTGTGGAGGTAGTGGGCCAGGAAGCCCAGCCATCGGCGGACCTGGTCGGGGTCATGGCGAGTGCTCGGGCGGAAAACCTCGGTGGGGTCTTCGCCGGGCGGACGGGTGTTGATCAGGCTGCCGACGAGGTGGTCGAACAGGTGAGCTCGCAGGGCTGGGGCGTCGAGGAAGCGGTCGGGGTCCAGCAGCGGGGCAGGATCGGCACCAGGGAAGCCCCACCCTTTCGGGCCAAAACACACCGCTCAGCTGACGGCAGCGCCGAACCAGTTGGGTAGCTTGCTGAGCAGATCCTGCTGATCCTCACCGACCCACGCCACGTGGCCGTCCGGCCGCAGCAGCACGGCGGGCACATCCAGTTCCTCGCTGACGTCGACGACGTGATCGATCCGGTCGGCCCACCCGGCGACCGAGAGTCGGCCGGTCTGGTCGAGCAGCAGTCCGCGGCCGCCGTGCATCAGCGCGTAGAGGCGCCCCCGCTTCAGCCCCACGTCCCGCATCCGCCGGCCGAGCAGTTCATGCCCCTCGCCGAAGTCGTAGCGGATCCCGATCGCAGTGATCTTCTCGATCAGGTACCGGTTCACGTCCTCGAAGTCCATCAGTTCTGACACCAGCCGGCGCACTGACCGGGGACCCGGCTCCGTGGACAGCAGCAGCATCTGCGCGCGGGTGTTGTCCAGCACGTCGGCGGCCACCGGGTGTCGTTCGGTGTGGTAGCTGTCCAGCAGCCCCTCCGGTGCCCAGCCGCCGACCTCGGCGGCCAGTTTCCAGCCGAGGTTGAACGCGTCCTGGATGCCGAGGTTGAGGCCCTGCCCGCCGGTCGGCGGGTGGATGTGAGCCGCGTCGCCGGCCAGCAGCACCCGGCCGGTCCGGTAGCGCTCGGCCAGCCGGGTGGCGTCGCCGAAGCGGGAGAGCCAGCGCGGTGAGTGCGCGCCGAAGTCGGTACCGGCGAGCTTGCGCACCTGCTGCTTCAGCTCGTCCAGGGTCGGCGGGACCGTGCGGTCCTCGGCCACCCCGTCGGCGGGCGCGACGAGGCGGTAGACCCCGTCCCCGAGGGGCACGGCGCCGAACCGCTTTTGGGTCTTGCGGACTTCGGCTATTACGGCGTTCAGCGTCTCCGGCGGCGCGGTCACCTCCACCTCGCCCAGCAGCGTCTCGACCCGGGTGGGCTCGCCGGGGAAGCCGACGCCGAGCAGCTTGCGCACCGTGCTGCGGCCGCCGTCGCAGCCGACGACGTACCGCGAGCGCAACTGCGTGCCGTCGGCCAGCTCGACGGTCACCCCGTGGTCGTCCTGGCTCAGCCCGACCACTTCGCAGCCGCGCCGGATCTCGACGCCGAGCCCGGTGGCGTGCTCGGTCAGCAGGCGCTCGGTGGTGGTCTGCGGGATGCCGAGGACATACGGATGTGCGGTGTCCAGCCGGTCCGGTGACGGCTTGGTGATGCCGGCGAAGAATCCACCGACCGGGTACTGCTTGCCGAGCGCGAGGAAGCGCTCCAGCAGACCGCGCTGGTCCATAACCTCGAGGCTGCGCGCGTGCAGGCCGAGCGCGCGGACAATCCTGGTCGGCTCCGCGTTCTTCTCCAGCACGAGCGCGTCCACGCCGTGCAGCCGCAACTCGCTGGCCAGCATCACGCCGGTCGGTCCGCCGCCGGCAACGATCACGTCGATCATGAAAACCCCCCACTCAACAAGGTTGCATTTCGGCCAGCTGCTCCGCGCAGTCCGGCGGCGCGCACATCCGCACCTCCGCGCCGAGTGCCCGCAACCGCACCGCGAGTCCCACCGGCGGTTCGATGTCCCGCGAGACCCACGTCGACAAGAGCACACGTACGTCGCGAATCCCTGATTTCCGCAGGTTCTGGCTTCGGCCGGAGATTCTGCAGCACGACCCGGGTCTTGCCGCAAGGCCCCAGGCGCGCCATAAATTAGACATGGCAAGGAGTGGGTAACCTCCTTGCCTTTGTCTTTTGTCGTCCGCTGTGGACGGACAAGCTCCTCCCGAAGTGGTGACGCGCCGCGTACGGCGATGCCGGCGGTCCAGGAGGATTTCCCATGGGCCTGGTTCTTCACCCTCTTCAGCAAGGCTGACTCGAACGTCGTCGAGAGCGCGGCCATTCTCATGGAGTTCGTCGTCGCGCCGCACGAGCGCTGGGCGGAGCTCGCCGCACGCATGCACGGCACCTAGCACGCCGCCGATGACACCACCGCTGCAGCTCGCTCTGAGCCGACACGGCCTCTCAAGGTGGTGTGGCACGCCGCCTTAGAGGTGGCATTTCAGCATCGCAACACGCCCGGGCGTCGCGCTGCGCCCGCTGCGACTGCTGCTGACACTCCACACAACGTGGTCAGCGGTCACCTTCAAACAGTGGCCACAACAGCATCGGCAAGGCGTACTACTTGGCGGCCCACGGTTCTGTTGCAGCCAAGCCTGATTCGTTGATCGTCAAGGCGCTGGAGCGCAACTCAAAGGCGGCGATCGCCCGGTACTCGCTCCGCGACCGCGAGCGGCTCGGGCTCCTGCGGGTGAAAGACGGCGTCCTGATCCTCCACCAGCTGCTGGCGCCGCCAACGAGGTCCGCTCCCCCGCTGCCGTCGCTCCGCCGGAAGGGAGCGTGCCCGATGACGAGCTCCAGAGCGCGCTCGACCTGACCGACACCCTCACCACCGTTGACCTCGGCGGCCGCACCGACCACAACACCGACGCTCTCGAGAAAGTCATCAACGCCAAGCTCGAAGGCAAGCGACCTGCCCCGGCAGCAGAGGAGCACGCACCGCGAGCTCCGGTGGTCCATCTCCAAGTGCCGCGCTAAGGACGTGCCCGGGTGCCGCCAGCAACTCGTTGACGTCGAAATCCACGAGCCATGCGGCCAGGGTCCAGGCAGGATGCCCTCTGTGAACCATGTTCTGTGCGGGCTCGCTGCCAATGCTGCCCTGCCGTCCGAGTTGGTCGACCGGCTGATCGCGGTCGCGGACGCCGACATCGCCGCGGACCTCGCTGGTCGCGGGGACCTCAGCCATGCGCAGGCGGTTGCGTTGGCCTCGCGCGTCGAGGAGAGCGCTGTACGGCTTGCGTACGAGGGCCGGCTGACCGCCGCCGACATCGATCCCGCGGCACAGCCGCACGCCGCCCTCGCCTTGCTCTACGACCGTGCCGGCAGCCCGGAGTGGGCGCGCCTCCTCGCGGCAGATCCGGTCTTTGAGCGCCGGGAGAAGCTGGCTGCCTGCTCCGGCCTCCCGTTCGATGTGGTGGAGACGCTCGCCGCGGACTCGGACGTACGGGTCGTCGCGGAGCTCGCGTTGTGGACCACGCCGGAAGTGGCCGCCATGCTTGCGGGGCATCCGCATGCCGAGGTCCGCCGCGCGGTGGCGGCCAACGAGGCGACGCCCCCGGCCGTACTGGCGGCCCTGATCACCGGCGAGGGGCTGCCTCCCGCGCAGCGGTGCCTGGTCTGCGACCGCGAAGAAACGCCGTTCGTGCACGATCCGCAATGTCCGCGGCTCGACTGCGATCTGCCGCCGGGTGCCTCCTGCGACGGCGCCCACGAGTCCACCATGCACGACATGCAGCAGGCGGCACTGCGGAACCCGGCCACACCCACCAAAGCCGTCGTCGGCTTCGTCGACCATCCTTCAATGCTGTTGCGCTGGGCGCTCGCCGCCCGCCCCGACCTGCCCTCGGAGGTGTGCGGACGGCTCGCCGTAGATGCCGCTCCCGGTGTCCGCGCCGACCTCGCCGAGAATCCCGCGATCGACGACGCCCTGATCCGCGCGCTGGCCAGCGACCGTGGCCACGACGTGCAGCGCAGGCTTGCACACAACCCACACGTGCCACTCGACGTGCTCACCCACCTGGCCGGCGCTACCAAGATCGGCGCCACCCTGCTGCCGCGGATCGCCGCCGCATCTCCCGCCGAGGTTGAGGAGCTGGCTCAGTCGCCGAACCCTGACACGCGGATGCTCCTGGCCCAACGACGCAATCTGCCGGCCGAGATCCGCGACGCGCTGGCCACCGACCCCGATGCGAAAGTGGTCAAGTCCATCGCTCCGCACCCGGGCCTTTCCGAAGCACAGTTGCGTGCCATGGTCGACCGGCACGGAGTCCGGGTCGTCTCCAAGGTGGCGGCCAACCCGGACGCGACTCCGGCGCTGCTGGAGGACCTGACCCGGCATGAACCATCGGTGCAGAAAGCGTTCCGCGAGGTCGCCCGGCATCGCAATGCGACGGCCCCGGCGCTGCTCGCCTGCTTGGCGGACAAACAGGCGAGGCCAATAGCCGCCGGCCATCCGGCACTCCCCCCGCCGGTCATCGTAGAGCTGCTCGCCGACGCCGACTGGCAGGTGGTGGAAGCGGCGGCCGCCAACCCGTCGCTGCCACTTGCCGTGGTATCGGACCTGGTGCCCTAGCACTCCAGCGAGAAATCATTGTCTGAGGAGCGCAACCGCACCGGTCAACTGAGACTGCTGTGGGAGCTGGAAGACCATACGGACCCGGTGAGCGGTGGCGGTGCCGCCGGGCCGCCCAAGACCATGTCCCGGTACTCCGTCGACAACGTGCCCGTCGGAGGGACCGACCTCCTCCACGGCGCCCCACAACCGCTCGACGGCGGCCTCGTCATGGACGGAACGCCTGGTGCGCGGCGCTGGCGGAGCGGTCGGTGTACCGAGCAGGCGAGTGAGTTCCGTTCCCGCTGTGGGCGGCCGTCAGCTGCCCGCCTTCAGCACCGCCGCCACCAGCGGACCCGTCGACTTGCCGCCCCGGCCGCCCTGTTGGACCACCGCCGCCGCGGCGAGGTCGCCACGCCATGCGGTGAACCAGCCGTTGGGCTTGGTCTGGCCGTCGACCTCCGCGGAGCCCGTCTTGCCGCCGATGTCCGAGCCGACGCCCGCCATGGCCTCCGCGGCGGAGCCCGAGGTCGCGGTGTATTTCAGGAGTTCGAGCAGCTGCGTCTGCGCGGACGCGTCCAGCTTGCGCGCGGCCGTCGCGAGCGTGCGGTCGTCGACGTCGGGCGAGACCAGGTACGGCTGCCGGAAGACGCCCGTCTTGGCCGTGGAGATGATGGATGCGACGTTCAGCGGGTTCATCCGTACCCCGCCCTGCCCGATGAGCGACGCCGCCATCTGCGCATTGCTCTGCACCGGCACGGCCCCGTCGAAGCTGGACACCCCGATCGACCAGTTGTTGAGGCCGAGCCCGAAGACCTGCTGGGCCTGCTTGGTCAGATCGTCGTCGTCGAGTTTCTCGGCCTGCGTGATGAAGGCGGTGTTACAGGAGGCAGCGAAGCTCGAACGGAACGTACCGTTCTTGATCTCGAACTTCTCCACGTTCTGGAACTTCCAGCCCCCGTACGACGCGTACTTGGGGCACGGATGCGACTTGTCGATCGACGCGAGGTCCTTCTCCAGCAGCATCGACGACGTCACGATCTTCATCGTGGAGCCGGGTGCCAGGGACCCCTGGAGCGCCGTGTTGAAGCCATGGCTCGAATTGGCGGCGGCGAGGATCTCACCGGTCGACGGCTTAATGACGACTATGGACGCCCGCTTGCGCTCACCCACTTCCCGCTCGGCGGCGGCCTGCGTGGTCGCGCTGAGTGTGGTCTTCAGTGTCCCCGGCGTGCCATCGGACAGCGTCAGCAGCGTCTTGTCGTGGGTCTCGTCGTCACTCTCCCCGCTCTTCCCCGAGCCGTCGTCCTTCTGCGAGGCGTCCGCGCTGTCCCCGCGGACCACCCGCAGTTCGATCCCCGCCGTACCCCCGGCCTTCTTGCCGTACTTCTCCCGCAGCCCGTCCAGGACGGTGCCGAGCGAGGGGTAGTTCGCCTCGGTGAGCTCCGCGCCGTCACGGTCCACTGCCTTGACGGGCGGGTTCCCGGCCTCATCGGTGACCAGGGTGTCGCCCTGCTTCAGGTCCGGGTGCACGACGGACGGCTGCCACCCGACGAGTGGCTTGCCGTCCTTCGCCCGGCGGACGACCGTGAGCTGGGAGTCGTAGGCCAGGGGCTTGCTCTTGCCCTTGTACGAGACGGTGCCGGAGACCTTGAACGTCACCGTGGCGCCGGACGCCTCGCCGCGGGCCAGCGTCACATCGTCGATGTGCGCGTTCTTGCGGAACCCGGTCAGCGCGGTCTGCGCCGCCACCGTGTCGTCGGTGTACGCGGCGGCCTGCGTGGCGTTGCCTCCCTGCCACGCGGTGAGGAATCCGTCGGCCGTGGCCCGGACTTCCGCGGCCGTCACCGGGCCGGCTTTGAACGTCGTCGCAGTGCCGCCGGCCGTCGTGTCCTCGTCCGCCGTGGCGCCATACATGCTGTACGCGGCGAGCCCCGCGCCGCCCACGACCACCGCGACCACGCCTCCGATCAGCGCAGGGTGCGTTCTCCTGCGCGCGGCGCGCCCTCTCTTGCCCACAAGTCCTCCGCCGTTCGCCGATCCCCCAGCTCCTCACCAAGAGGTCCCCCACACTAGGGGCGGCAGATGTGCGGCCGCTCCTCAGCCCCCGCCCTCAGCCCCCGCGCGGACAACCGCCGCCACGATCGGACCCGCCGCATCGCCGCCGTGGCCGCCCTCCTGGGTCACCGCGGCCGACCGCGACATCACCCCGGGCGCGATACCCCGGGCGAAGTCGGACACCGGCAGCTCGGCGGTTTTCCCTTGGGGGCCACGACGATGCGATTGCCGGCCACATCGGCCACCACCGTGCACAGGGTCATCAGCGGGTCACCGTCGGCGGCCGTGCGATGGACTCCGTACGGCAGAGGGGCACCGGTGAGGGCGTTCAGGAACCATGCGCTCGACGGCTGCGACCCTGGCGTGGTCGTGGAAGACCGACAGCGAACCGCACGGGCAGGTCCCGCCACGAGACACTGTCCGCAGTACCGCGCCAGGCTCCGCGCCAGCCGCGTATCGCGCTGCGTGCCCATCAGCTTCCCGTCCGAGGGGCGGATGCCGGGCTGCCGGACCCGAGAACGTGCCCGTCCTCGGCCCGCCCGGGCGTCGGCGCACGGCCCTGCGGGAGACGCCACGCCGGGGTTGCGGACCGCACGTCCGCCGGCAACCCCGGCGCGTTCTTGCGACCGCGGGCCCGGAAACGTGCTCCGCGATGGTTCTCCCGGGTGGTCATGGGAGCGGGATCGCCCGGGGTGGGTAGTCAGCACCTCTGTGCCACGCGTCCTTTCCCGTACTCGCCCCTCCACGGAGCCGTCGTGAAACTCGGAGTCTCGACCTTCATCACCGACCAGGGCATCAGCCCGACCTCGCTCGGAACCGCGCTTGAGGATCGTGCTTTCGACTCGTTGTTCATCGCCGAGCACACCCACATCCCGGTGGACCGCCAGACGCCCTACCCGGGCGGTGGTGAGCTGCCGGAGATGTACTACCGCACCCTTGACCCCTTCGTCGCCCTGACCGCGATCGGTGTGGTGACCGAGCGGTTGCTGCTGGGCACCGGCATCGCGCTCATCCCGCAGCGCGACCCGGTCATCACGGCGAAGGAGGTGGCCTCCCTCGACCTGATCTCCGGCGGCCGCGTGATCTTCGGCGTCGGTGTCGGCTGGAACCGTGAGGAGATGAGGAACCACGGCACCGACCCCTCCACCCGCGGCCGGCTCACCGACGAACGGCTGCGCGCCATCAGAGAGCTGTGGACCGCGGAAAAGGCCGAGTTCCACGGCGAGTTCGTGAACTTCGATCCGGTCTACGCCTGGCCCAAGCCCGTGCAGCGCCCCCATCCGCCGATCTACGTCGGCGGCGGCGAGGGCGCGTTCCACCGGGTGGCGCGGCTCGGAGACGCGTGGCTGGCCAACAGCCTGCCGCCGCAGGAGCTCGGTCCGAAGATCGAGCGGCTGCGCGCCCTTGCCGATCGAGAGGTGCCGGTGACGGTGTACGCGGTTCCCGACGATCCCGAGCAGATCGAGGGCTACAGCCGACTGGGGGTTGAGCGGCTGCTGTTCTACGTCCCGACGATGCCCGAACGGGAGACGCTGGAGTACCTGGACCGGCTGGCCCAAGTCGCTGCCCGGTACCGCTGAGACGCTTGAAACCGCTGCGCCCCGGGAATGCGGGACCGATACGAAGATCCGTAACCGCCATAACCGCAGTGACTGCCGAAAGGGGTTCGATGCCCGCTCTGACGAGCGCCGAGGCACAGGAGCGGTTCGCAGCGGCGCGCATCGCCCACCTCGCCACGGCGGACACGACGGCCCGCCCGCACCTGGTGCCGGTGGTGTTCGCCCTGGACGGCGACACGGTAATGCTGGCCGTGGACCACAAACCGAAGCGGACGACGCGACTCAAACGCCTCGCCAACATCGCCGCCAACCCGTCAGTCTGCCTGCTCACGGACCACTACGAGGAGGACTGGGACCGCCTGTGGTGGGCCCGGGCAGAAGGCAAAGCCCGAGTGCTCCCGTCACCGGACCAGTCCCCCGAGGCCGCCCGCTGCATCCGGCTGCTCACGGCGAAATACCCACAATATGCCGACCGGCCACCCGGCGGACCGGTGATCGAAGTCTCGGTCCTGAATTGGAGCGGCTGGCGCGCGTCGTGAGCCGCATGCAGGCCCGCGCCGGTTCATGAGCGCCGTCGGCACGGTTGAAGCCGGGGCGAGGTGGGCTACCGTGCCGCGCCGCCGTCCTTCCCGGTGGTACCAGGCCCCCCGCTCGCTCCGGCGCCGGATGCGGCCGGTACTACGCGTGCTCCAACTGCGTGTCGGCCCCGAGGAGGAGGAACCGCACCAGATGATCTGTTGCAAGGGGTTCAGCGTTCGCCCATGTGCAGGAAGGCGAGCGCCTCTTGGATGTTGTGCTCGACGATTCCCCTCATGAACTCGCGGTCGGGGAAGTCCCCGTCAAGGAGCCGCAGTGGTCCGGCGACGAGCGACAGGCGCATCGCCAGCGTGTAGAACGTCAGACGCTGTTCATCGAGGTCACTGTGGTCCAGCCACCGGTAGTGCTCACCGAAGCGCAGTCGCAGGAACGCGTGCTCCCACTCGACATCGAAGAACATCAGTCCTTCGATGTCGATGAGGACCGGCTGCCCACGCCGGTCCACCAGCACGTGGTCCGGCCCGAGTTCACCGTGGATGAGCCCGTACTGCGAGCGTGGGCGCACAGCCGCAGCCTGTTTGCGAACTACAGTCTCCAGCTGGTCGCGGGAACGCGTTATCCGCGTGTCGCGAGACGCTGCTTCGGTGAGGTCGTCGAGCGCGCGGTCCAGGACGACCTGCTCACATGAGCTGCCCTCAGAGGCGCCGCCCTTGTCGATCAGGGCGACCTTGCCGAAGCGTGGACCCTGGTGCCGCTGCATCGCACCGAGTGCCTCGGCGAGTCGCGCCATGGTCGGTCCCACGCTGCGCGGGTCCTGGCGGAGCAGTGCTTCCAAGTTGTCGCCGGGCACGTCCTGGACCACGGCGACGTCCGCCGGGTAGTGGCTCTTGCTTCGGTCTGTCAGCCGGATCCGGGGCGTGCGGATTCCGAGGGTGTCCAGATGCCGGTGGGCGGCCTCGAAGAGTTCGATGCCGGAGGCGGGCGAGAACGGGTCGGCATGGTTGTCGGCGTCGTCGGCCCGCATGGTGGGCCAGTAGCTCTCGGCGTCGTCCCAGATGTAGACGATCGCAGTGGATTCATCGTCGAAAGTGAGGCGGTACACGCCCTTCTTGCTTCCACCCCGGAGTCGCGATATGCCCAAGAGGCGATGCTCGGCACCCAGAGCTGCACGCGCGACGCCTTCCAGGTCATCCCGTGTGACAAACCTGCGTACCGTGTCCATGACTTGCCTCCCCCCATGCATCGACTGCGCGGTCCCCGGTGCTGGAGCAGGCGCTGTCGTTCAGGCACGCCACCGCAGAAGCGACCGATCCTAAGCGATACCTGCGCGCATGGACCGGGCCACAGACGAGCACATAAGGTCACTGACCGACCGTTCGCGCCTCCGACCTGCGGTTGGACATGGCAACAGTCGAGGGGCCCAGGGGGCCGACACTAGATCCTCACGGCCGCTCGCGCCGCATTCGCCGAACCCCGGCGCTCAGGTGTCGATGGCCGAGATCTCGCGGCGCGCCGGGGTCGGCATGGCGACGCTCTACCGCAATTTCCCTGGCCGCCGAGAGCTCCTGGAAGCCCTCTACACCGACGAGGTAAACGCCATCTGCGAGGCCGCCGAGACTGTCGACGGCGAGACGCCGGGAGCGGTGCTCATGGCCTGGCTGCACCGGTTCTTCGCCTTCTCGACCAGCAAGCGCCACATCGCCTCCGAGCTGCTGGCGCACTTGGACAGCAGCAACCCCGCATTCAGCGACAACCGCGCCAGGGTGCTCGCCGCCGGCCGACCGCTCCTCGCCGCCGCACGGCGTGTCCAGGAAGAGGATGCCGGTGACGCGTTCCAGGACGACTCGGCCGGCGTTGATCTGGGTGCACAGATGCAGGCCGATCAACAGGGTCCGGACTGAGAGCTTGCGGGGGCGTCCCTTGCCAAGGTGCATGAACTCCTGAAGCAGAGGAACGAGACTCCGCGCTGAGTGACGGACGTCGGGGGCCCGGAGGGGGATGACTTCCGGAGAGTCGAGACCCACGCCCGCGCCCAGGGCCAGAAGGGTCTTGCAGCCCCAGCGAAGTTCGTCGGTGGGCTGACCTCCGGCCCATCCCCATAGGTCGGCAAGCTCCTTGGAGCTGTAGGGCTGAGCGCGGTAGATCCGCACGCCGCCAGTACAACCAGTTCCACCGGAGCTACGTTGAACCGCTACCCGCGCCCGGCACTCGCACCACCAGATGACCGCCCCCCGACACAGCCGCGCCACCAGTAGCTCCGGGCCGGTCCCGAGGAGCCCGCTCCCGGATGGCCCGTTCCGGCCTGCTGCGAACGGGTCAGTGCCGGGCCCCGTTTCCTCTTCGGGGATGTGCGCCGGACTTACGTTGGGCACGGCACGCGCCCCTTCGCGACCTTCCGTCTCCGCGTGCCGCCGCACTGACCGCACGGCGGAAAGAGGCATCCGGGATGACGCGCAGCTCCGAACACCGCAGGTGGTCGGCGGCAACAACCCAAGGCAGACTCGCGGTGGCGGCATGCGCCGCCGCCGGGCTCCTGACAGTGACGGCGTGCACCGGCACCACGACGCACGCCCCGCCGGCGGCCGCCGCCCCGACGCCCTCCCCCAGCACCTCGGTCCGTGAACTTACCCCGGCACTGTCGTCGCAGCTGGACAAGGCCGTCCAGCAGACGCTGAAGCAGGCGGGCGTGCCCGGGGTGACCGTGGGGCTGTGGCTGCCGGGCAAGGGCACGTACGTCCGCTCGTTCGGTGTGGCCGACAAGGACACCGGTGCCGCCATGTCGGAGAACCTGCACGTGCGGATCGGCAGCGGGACCAAGACGTTCACGGTGACCGGGCTCCTGCGGCTGGTGGACGCGGGACGGGTCGGTCTCGACGACCCGATCTCGAAGTACGTGGACGACGTCCCCAACGGCGACCGCATCACCCTGCGCCAGCTCGCCGAGATGCGCAGCGGACTGTTCTCGTACAGCGACGACCCGGACTTCGACAAGGCCTTCCTCTCCGACCCCGACCGGAAATTCACACCGCAGCAGTTGCTCGACTACGCCTTCAAGCACCCTCCGCTGTTCGCCCCGGGGCAGAAGTTCAACTACTCCAACACGAACCTGATCCTGCTCGGCCTGGTCATCGAGAAGGTGAGCGGCCAACCCCTCGGCGACTTCCTGAAGCAGCAGGTCATCGAACCGGCCGGCCTGCGCAACACGGTCTTCCCCAAGGGGACCGAGTTCCCCGATCCGCACGCCCAGGGCTACACGGTGCAGACACCGAACGGCGAGGTCGCGAACGCGACGAACTGGGACCCGTCCTGGGCCTGGGCCGCCGGCGCGATCATCTCCGACCTGCAGGACCTGCGGAAATGGGCGCCGATCCTCGCGACGGGCACCCTGCTCGAGCCCGCCACGCAACGGCAGCGCCTGCGGATGCTGCCCACCGGCTACCCGGGAACCGCGTACGGGCTCGGCATCTTCACCACCAACGGGTGGATCGGGCACAACGGCTCGCTCCCCGGCTACGAGTCGGTGACAGTCTATCTGCCCTCGGCCAAGGCGACGTTGGTGATCCTCACCAACGCGGACTTCATCTACAAGGGCTCCGAGAACAGCACGCTGTTCGCTCAGGCCATCACCCGCATCGTGACCCCGGACAACGTCTACGCCCTGCCGCCGTCGGCGCCGTCCTCGCCGTCGCCGTCCCCGTCCGCCTGAGGCGCCGGCCGTTCGGCGCGTTCGGGTGGGAGCACGGCCTGGAAGTAGCCGACGGCCCGCTGGCGCCGTTAGCGGAGCTGCTGGTTGACGGTCAGCATCGGGCCGTTCTCGTCGGCGACGGGGGTCGCGATCTCGCGTACGTACGGGCGCGCCGCGGCGACGGCGGTGAGCATATGGGAGGGCAGTGGATGCAGAACGAGCGGCGGCCCTACGGCGAGGAGCTCACCGAGTTCGCCACCGGCAACTACGGGGCCGACTCCGCCGCCCTCGTCGCGTGGGTCGTGGATCTCGCGGACCGGCACGGCCGCAAGTGGCAGGAGCAGGCCAGCGCGGAGCACCGTCCTCCGCCCTCGCCTGGCAGCAGCGCATCGGGGGAACGATCGCTCCCGAAAAGCAGGCCGCCCGGCAGGTGCGGTTCGACGTCGACGGCGGGACCGTGACCGGCGGCCGCGAGGGCGAGCGGTGGCATGCCGTGCACGAGGTGCCCGTCGACGTCGACACCTCGGACATGTCCGAGGAAGACGCCGAGCAGATCGCCTCCAGGAACGCGGTCCAGGAGCTCCGTTGCCGCGTCAGCGCGGTTGCCGGGCAGCCGCTGTGCGAGGAGCTCGCCGCCCCGCTGGCCGGCTTCGGAATACCCCTCCTCCGTACTGGGAACGCCGGATGTCGTTGAGTGCGGATCCGACTCGAGCGGCCTCACCTGGGCGGTGGGAAAAGATCTTGAAGTGCGCGGGAAACGATCTCCGATGGCTCGGTGCTGGCCCTGATCAGCGCATTCGTCGGTGGCCCAGCTCGTCGGCCTCGACGGGTTCCACGCCGTCGAGGCCGACGAATATGGCGCCCGCGTCCGGGTGGTACTCGAGACGGCCGACGAGCAGACCGGGTCGGATCTGGAGACGAACGCGCGCGGTCTCGACGATGTCCGAGCCTGCGGCGTGCGAACGAGGTCGAGGTCATTCCAGGACCGGTAACGACCAAGCCGCCGGACCAGGAGTGCCTGCGGGATTAGGCGCTCAATGCGTGTCGCTCACACCCCCACCGCAGGTACGAAGAGAGACCGTAAACGCTCCACCGGCTGTGGCCGACAGGCCGGCCGCCGCTCCCCAAGACCTGCACCGAACCCCAACAGAAGTGCATACAGGCAGGGCGACACGACCAGACCCGGCATGGTCCGCCGGACAGAACCTAACCGGGAGGACGGCCAAAGACCGGCCGTGCCCAGACAGGCGGATCCGGGGCCGGCCCGGGGTGCTGCGCAGCTGCGACACCCCTGGGATCCACCTGTGTCGGCGGATGCGAACCCCTGCCGACACCGCTCGCGGTGGCACGCAGAGCCGCCACGAACTCCAGGCAGGAGCCGTAACGGTCGTCGGGAACCTTCGCCAGGGCCTTTGCCAGAACGCTGTCCACCGCCGACGAGATCCCCGGCTGTCTCTCGCTCAGGGCAGGCGGCTGATCGTACTGATGCGCCCACAGCAACGCCATGTCCTCATCCCGCTGGAAAGGCGGCCCACCCGCGAGGGTTTCGTAGACGACGCAGGCAAGGCTGTACAGATCGCACCTGCCATCCACCGGGCGGCCCGAAATCTGCTCCGGTGCCACATAGTCGAGCGTGCCGACGAACTCACCCACCTCAGTGAACCCGGTCAGCGACAGCGACTTCTTCGTCAGCCCGAAATCCGTGAGATAGACATGCTCAGGGTGATCACTGTCAGTGCCCCGGGCAACCAGAATATTGCCGGGCTTGACATCCCGGTGCACCAAGTCGTGTTCATGGGCCGCATCAAGTGCCGACGCCACCTGAGCGGCGATACGCAGCGCAGTCGCAACCGGCAACGGACCGTCCCGGTCGAGCAATGCCCGCAGGTCCAGCCCCGAGACATAACGCATGGCGATATACAAGACACCATCCATCTCACCGGCCTCAAAGATCGGCACGATATGAGGATGGTCGATCGCTGCAGCCACACGCGACTCGTGCGTGAAACGGCGACGGAAGGTGTCATTACGGGCCAGCTCCGGGGCAAGCAGCTTCAGCGCAACCGTACGGTCAAGACGCAAATCCCGTGCGCAGTACACAACGGCCATACCCCCACGACCGATCTCACGCTCCACCCGGTAACCAGCAATCTGCGCCCCGATCAGACCTGAAGCCCGACCCGAATACAGACTCATCCCATCCGACGCCGCCATCACACGCCACCACCACCCAACCGTGCGACAGCCGCGGGACAGACACACCGACCACCAGCCGGATCACCGAAGCGGACGACCCTCCCCCGCCCGACATCCCACACGCCGACCCCGCGGTGCCCGCTCGAACCCATCGCCGCGCAACCCGAACCGGCCCCGAAGACACACCCCGGCGCAGCCGAACCAACAGGCCACTCACCCACACCCAAATTCTATCCACTGACCCACACAACTGCTTGATCAAAACCAACCCCGATCCCACAGCCGGCCACCAGCCACTCACGTCCCGTCACCGTCCCCGGGCCGCAGCCGAGGCACCACACCGCGACTGCCTCCCTCCGGGAAGCCCACCGACGCCGACACCAACCACCGACGCCCGGCGACGGGCGCTCGAGGTGAGCGTCCTGGGCCGCCGACGGGTCTCCTACGAGCCGACCCGCCTCTGCCTGAGGGGTGGCGGGGAATGGGCTGGATCCACCGCACCGTGGCCTCCCAGCCGTTCACCGACACGATCCAGCGGCACATCCCCGGCGTCGTCGAGCGGCCCGGCAGCCAGGGCTTGCTCGGTCAGGCGGCCTCGATGGCGAACGTCTTGACAGCCGTGCCCGCATGCTCGCGGTGCCAGGCGTTGTAGATGTCCTGAATCGCCTTCTTGGCCGTCGGCTGAGCCGACTTCGGCAGGCCATCGAGGACATTGGCGGTGTTGTGCACCCAGCACCTCTGTTCGTGCGTATCGGGGAAGACCTCCCGCAGTGCGGCCTTGGCCTGCTCCAGGCTACGGCAGCCACTCTCCGAAGAATCCTGCGCGCTTCAACGCCCTTGCGATGGCCGGGAAGTGACGGACCAGCAGCGCTTCCAGCTCCCGGGACAGAGCCGGGGCAAAGTGGAACAGGTGAAAAGGCCGCGCGAGCATGCCTGATCAACGTATCGGCGGTCCCGGGGGCCTCCCGGCAGTGCAACCACAGAAGCAGCCCAGTGCCGTCCTTGGGACGGACCGCATACGAGACATCCGGCATCGCCAGGTACGGGACTCGGCATGCGGGCAGCCGGGCGCATTGCCGACCTGCGCAGCAGCGGCCTTTCCCCTGCGCAGCGCATCCTGGCCGCAACTGCGCCACTGCGACGGTGAGATACGTACACGCTGCCCCCGCTGCGTGATCATCGCATTGACCGGCGTGAGCGGATCCGCGGCCATCGTCTTGGCCAGCAGTACGCCGGCCACCAGCGGGAGCAGGGCCGAGGCCAAGGCCCAGCCGGTGGTGGTGACGTGCTGCAAGCGGATCTTCCGCGGTGCCTCAGGAATCATGGTGCTCATTCGATCAGCAGCGACGCGGGCGCGAATCGAACGATGTACTCAGCTCGTTCGTCCTGACGTACTCATATTCGGCCGAGTCTGATCGCCGGCAAGGTCCTGAGTCACCTCGAGCACACCGAGCGGAAACCACTGGCTGGTCATGCTCATGGTTCGGGTTGCGGTACGTCGGCATGAAGGGCTGCCCCTGACGCCATTCGTTGCAGAGCGACGTGTGCAGGATGATCTCGGCCTCCCGATTGGCGGGAAGCGGCAGGTGCAGTGCCTTCGGAAGATCGAAGCGATGGAGGTCGAAGGCACTGTGCACTGATTCCCCGTAGGCGAGGGCGGCCTGGACAGCGCCCAGGCAGGCGGCCGCTGTTACCGCGGCGGGTGCCAGGGCCGGCAACAACCACCAGCCGGACTGGGCCGGCAGGCAGGCGCTGATCGGCATGGCGAGTGCGGCTGTGACAGACAGGCGCGCTGCGGCGTCGACGGCGCTGTGTTGCGGGCCCCCGTGCCCAGTGCGACGGTGTACGAGGGGGCGTTGCCGAGGTAACGGCCTGGCAAGAGACAGCCTTGCAGGCGACGGCATCACGCGTCGATACGCGGCTGAACCGCGCCCCACCATCCTTGGCGCCTGAACTCCGCGAATCGGCGCGCGTCCACGAACCGGGGAAGCGCACAGAAAGCGGGAATTCAATGGCGAACGGACCCATGGACAGGCGCGCCTTCGGCGAGCAGCCGGATCGGCCCAGTGGCCCCCTCGCGGGCCAGGGCGCGGAGTACACCGGCCGGTACGTGGTCCTGCTCGACCCGAGCAACCAGGAGAGCGGATTGAACGCACTGCGTTCAGCCGCCGACATCGCGCCTGTAGAGCGTGTCCGAGGAACCGAGGCCGCGAACGTCGCCGAACTCCTTGAGCGCCCCGACGTCTCGGTGCTCTTCGAAGAACTCGGCGCCGCCGTCGTCGAAGTGCGGCCCGACCAGCGCCACGCGCTGGTGACCATGGCCGAGGCTGAGCCCTCGATCATCGCGGCCGAGCCGGAGCGCATGGTCTACGCCTCGGTGATCACCGCCCCCCAGCAGGCACCGACTGAGTTCTTCCCGGCCTACCGCAGCGACGAGGAAGTGGTTGAACGCCACACCAAGGCCGAAATCGCCGCCGGCCAGGGCCCGGCCTGGGACGAGCAGAACTGGACCTGGGGCCTCCAGGCGATCCGGGCCAACATGTCCAGCCTGACCGGACGCGGTGTGAAGATCGCCGTACTCGACACCGGCGTGGACACCGACCACCCGGACCTGGTCGGGCGCATAGAGGAGACGGCCTCCTTCGTGCCCGGCGAGACCGTCGAGGACGGCCATGGCCACGGCACGCACTGCATCGGCACGGCTGCCGGTCCGGCCAATCCCCAGCAGGAGCCCCGCTACGGCGTGGCAAGCGAGGCCCGGGTACTCGCCGCGAAGGTGCTCAGCAACGCGGGCAGCGGTACCGACGGCCAGATCCTGGCGGGCATGGCCTGGGCCGTCGCCCGCGGCGCACTGGTGATCTCCATGTCGCTCGGCGCTCGGGTCCGGCCGGGTGAGCTCTTCCCCCAGACATATGAGCAGCTGGCCCAGCGTGCGCTCCAGCGCGGGACAGTGATCATCGCCGCCGCGGGCAACGAGAGCCGACGCCCCCAGTCCATCGAGCCTGTCGGCCGACCCGCCAACTGCCCCTCCATCCTCGCGGTGGGCTCGCTCGACAAGGCACTCACGTCGTCGTTCTTCTCCTGCGGCGGCATCAACGGCGCGGGCGGCGAAGTCAACATCGCCGCGCCCGGCAGGGACGTGCGCTCGGCCGCCCCTGGCGGCGGGTACCAGTCGATGTCGGGCACCAGCATGGCCACGCCGCACGTCGCGGGTGTCCTCGCGCTGCTCGCCCAGGCCAGCCCCAACGCTTCTGCGGCGGATCTCAAGGCCAGTCTGCTGTCCAGTGCATTCCCGCTGACGCAACCCGTCAGGGACGTCGGCTCGGGTCTGCTCCAGGCACCGTGAGCGAGTCGTCCCGGTCCGAGCCGGTCGGGGTCATCCTCGCGGTCGACCCCGACCGGTTCGCGGAAGTGGTCGAGGCCGCGCGACGGGCCGGGCTGACCGTCACGGGCGAGCAGCAGATCCTCGGCACGCTCTCCGGCACCATCGCGGAGGACCGGATCCCGGCCCTGGAGGCGGTCGCCGGCGTCGAATCCGTCGACAGGGACCGCACCATCCACCTCCCCCCGCCCGACTCCCCGATCCAGTGAGTCTGAGGAACGTCCCGGGCCTTGGTCTGCGGCGTCTTTCTCCCGGAATTCTCCCGGTTGCTCTCCATCAGGTGTGGCGGCGGCGCAGCACCACGAACGCCGCGGCGGTCAGCACCGCGGTTAGGGCGAGGACGACACCGGTCTCGACGAGCTGGAGCGGCCAGAAATGCGAGGAGGGGTGGAAGACGGCGTAGGCGCCGGTGATGCCTTCCTGCGACCGGCACTGTGCCAGAGCCTCGCCGTACTGGTCCCAGCACGGGGTCTCCGCGATGCGCTGCCCGGAGGTGCTCAGCACGCCGTTCTCCAGCTGCCAGACGCCGTTGGTCAGCTCGGAGGCGGAACCGGTGGTTGTCCGGTCTGTGGCCGGCCACAGTTCTCCGCGGTGCCGGTCGCCGAGGACGGCCAGGAAAGCGGTGACGAGGAAGGCGAGCCCGGCGGCGGGCAGGACGCGGCGGAGCAGCAGGCCCGCGAGCGCACCGATGGCAAGGCCGCAGAGCGTGTACGCGATGCCTACGGGCCCGAGCGCACGGAACACGTCGTCGTAGTACCACTCGTCGACCAGCGCTTCCGTGCCGGAGCTGCGCGCCCAGCGGTACAGCAGTGAGAGCAGCGCCATGCCCGAGGTGATCAGCACTGCGGGGAGCAGGAGTTTCGCGGCCAGCCAGCGGGTCGGCGTAACTGACTGGGTCCAGGCCAGGGCGACCGTGCCACGCTCCAGCTCGCGGCCTATCAGTACGGCGCCCGCGTACACGGACACGGCGAACGGCAGCCAGGCGATCAGCGTGGCCGCCGTACTCATGCTGCCGCCGTATTCGGCGGCGGCAGAGGTGGTGGTGGACTCCAGGCACGGCCGCAGGCCGCTGTCGGGCGATCCGCAGGAGAGGGACCGTACGGCCTCCGGC
This sequence comes from Streptomyces sp. NPDC019443, assembly GCF_044389785.1. Taxonomy (NCBI): domain Bacteria; kingdom Bacillati; phylum Actinomycetota; class Actinomycetes; order Kitasatosporales; family Streptomycetaceae; genus Streptomyces; species Streptomyces sp. NPDC019443. Next base: position 154,724 of record NZ_JBIRYJ010000010.1, on the reverse strand, counting down.
CCTGCGGCGTGCAGCCACACGAGGGCGGCGGTGCCTGCGGCTACGAAGGCGAGGGCGACCAGCAGCGCGCCACGGTGCAGCCGCAGCACCGCCCAGGGCAGGCCGTGGAGACCACGAGAGGCAGGGACCGCCGGGGCCGGGGAGGCCTCCGGGACTGCGGGGGTGGCGGGGGCGCTCATGCCGCTGCCACCTCCGCGCTCGGGGTGAGCAATGCCGGGGCGCCGGGACTGCGGAGATGGGCCATGAGCACTTCCTCCAGGGACGGCCGGTCCTTCTGCCAGACGTCACTGACCGCGCCGGACCCCCGTACCAGCGCGGTCAGCTGACGTCCCGTCGTCCGCGATTCGACGACGATGTGCGGGTCCAGGTCGGCGACCGGCCCCGTGATCAGGGTGTGTGCGGTGAGCAGGTCCTCGGTCTCGCCGGCGAGTCGGATACGGCCGCCGTCGACGAGGAGGACGTAGTCGCAGGTGGTCTCGAGCTCGGTGAGGACGTGCGAGGAGATCACGACGGTGGTGCCGTACTCGGCGGCCTCAGCCATCAGGGTGCCCATCAGGCGGTGGCGGGCGAGCGGGTCGAGGTCGGCCATCGGCTCGTCCAGCAGCATCAGTTCGGCACGCTTGCCGAGGGCAAGCGCGAGGGCGACGCGGGTGCGCTGGCCGCCGGAGAGGGACCGGACGCGGGTGTCATGGTCCAAGTCGCCCTCCGCGACAACGCGTTCGGCGATCGCGGCGTCCCAGCGGCCGGGGTTGAGCTCGTGCCCCAGGCGCAGGGTGGCGCCGATGGTCAGCTGCGGGTAGAGCGGCTTGTCCTGGGCGACGTACGCGAACTTCTCGCGTACGGATGCGGGGTTGGTGCCGAGGACGCGCAGGACGCCTTCGCTCGGGCGCTGCAGCCCGGCCGCGAGCGCGAGAAGGGTGGACTTACCGGCACCGTTGGGGCCGACCAGGGCGCAGACCCGTCCGATGGGCACCCGGAACGAGCATTCGCGCAGGGCGGGGCGGCGCCGCCTGCCGTATGTCCGGCCGAGGCCCCTTGCCTCGATGGCTGCGACTGTCATGCGTGGTCCCCCTTGTCCTGCTCTTCCATCTCTTCCATTACGGATGTGAAGAGCGCTGTGATGTCGTCCTTCTCCAGACCGGCGTCGCGGGCCCGGGTCACCCAGTCGGTGAGGTTGGCGCGCAGGGCCGCGTGGTCGGCCTGGGTGCCGCCGCCGAGCGTGCGGGTGACGAAGGTGCCGAGGCCGCGCCGTGCTTCGACGAGGCCGTCACGTTCCAGTTCTCGGTAGGCCTTGAGCACGGTGTTCGGGTTGATCGCGGTCGCTTCGACGACCTCGCGGGCCGTGGGCAGCCGGTCGCCCGGTTCCAACAGGCCCAGGCGCAGGGCCTGTTTGGTCTGCTGGACGATCTGGAGATAGGTGGCGACGCCGCTGCGCCGATCGATACGGAACTCGACCACGATGCTGCACCACCCTTTCACTAATTGAGTAGTGGAAGCGTGATGCAAGAGAGCGGCCGGTGTCAACCCCCACCGGCCCCTGCTTGCTCGTCGGTTGTGAGGTCTGTGTGGGGAGCCCGCTGCTTATGGGCGGCAGCGGGCTTGCGCCCAGATCGGTGGCGGGCTCAGGGAACGATGCCCACGCCGTCGTACCGGCTCCAGGATTTCTCCTGGGCTGCGGTCATGGCCGGCCAGCGCAGTCCGCCCGGCCGCGGGTTGACCCGCGAGGCGTAGGAATCGGGGAAGAAGCCCGGCTCGTAGAAGCAGCCGGTGCCGTACGTGCCGTCGAATGCTGTGCAGGATGCCGCGATCGACTTCGGCGTCGGCTGGCGGAGAACCGATCAACGCCTGCGTTGAGCGCCTCGTCGTTATGGGGCCGTGATGCTGATGAACGTGTTGCCCGCAGCCGACATCAATCACTGCGCGCGGGACGGAGGGAGCGGCCGTATGGATGTGCAGGTTCGTCACCGCGACGACATGGGCCGCGACCAACTGGTGTCGCCGCGCGCGCTGCGCCAACTGCCGGTGGAGGAATGGCCGGTGCTCCATGAGCAGCGTCGTACCGTGGGCGGAAGTCGAAGGTGGTGCACGAGCAGACCCCGCTCGTGTACACCCCAGCGAGATCGGGAACCCCAACCGGTCACCTGTTCATCGTCGATCACGGCACCGACAGTCAGGCCAGGAGGACTTCGATCTGATGCTCGGCGAAGAACTCGAGGATCTGCTCGAAGGAAGGGGCTACGTCGTATGTGAGCGGGTTCCGACCGAGGCAGGTGCGGGCGATGTGGTGGTCGTGCCAAACCAGGGTGAACGGCCGCTGGATTCCGTGGCCTCTCTCGAGGCAGTACTCGATTGTGCCGAAGCATGTGCCGAAGTACCCGCCCGGTCCGTTCATGGCCTCGCCGAGGGCCAGGCTGAAGCCCACTACGTCGGTGATGTACCTGCCGTCCAGGTGATACGTGGCGCCCGGTGGCGCGTCGGGCGTACGTCGGGCCGACAGATTGCTCTGCGCCGCCCTTGACCACGCGGCGCGGCCGGCCGTGCCGAGTCGGGCCCAGAGATTGGGTTCGGTCGGCGGTCCTGCCGACCAGAGCTCATGGGCTTCGCGAGCCGCTGCGGTCCGGAAGTCGTCGCACGAGACGTTCAGCGTGAGGTCCACCTGGCCGGTTCCGGGAGTGGAGTATGACCACGACTCGACGTGCAGGCATATCCAGTGTTCCTCGATGGCGCGGCCCGTGCGGTCGAGCGGGCACAGATAAACCCCGCCCAGGTCGAACTGGTTGTCACCTGATTCCAGTGCGACAAGCAGCCGCCCGCTCGGCTCGCACCCCAGCAGTCGCAGCGGTACCGGGTCGGGCTCAGGCCGCTTGTCGATCAGTGCCACCTGCCTGCACGATCCCCAGGACCGTTCGTCACTGCCGTAGAGGTGGAAGCCCTGGAACAGCGGGGGTACTTCGGGAATCTCCGGCTGCTCGTCCACCCCAGTCGCCACACCGTCCAGGCGTCCTTCGACAGTGATGTCGACCAGGGTCGGGTCGGCGAAGCTCGGGCGAACGCTCAGCACCCGCACGTCCGTGAGGCACCACACGTCCCAGGCGGGTTCGACGGGCGTCCCGTTCCGGTCCAGGGCGTGCACGGTCAGCAGTCCGAGCGGCGCAGACCCGTTCTCCTGCGCCTGAGCCGCCGCACTCGCCAGTTGTCCCTCAGGAGCGGAGTCTCGAAGTTCGTAGTGGTGGCGCGCGAGAGGCGGCGAGTCCACGTAGTACCCGTCAGCCTCCGCGCACAGGGCCAGCGTCTCCTCGGGGTCGTCCCCGATCTCGGTCTCGCCGGTTATCCGGAACTGCACGTGCGGGCTCACCTCGCTGCGAAGGGCGTGTCCGTCGGGACGATCTCTGCCGAACGGCATCAGTGAGACCGGAATCAGCTTGAAGCCGGCGATTCCCAGCGGGATTCCGGTGATCGTAATGCGAGGGCCGTCAGGGTGCGGGTGACTCCACCATTGTGCGGGCACATCAGCACGCGGCCGGCGCCCCGCACCGGCCTGCCGCCGGCCCCCGCTGGGTCAAAGGGGGCCGAAACGGCAGTCGCATCGTCATCTCAGGTTCCCCAGGCCGTAGTTGACCTACCCACCTTGCGGTCCACTCCCGCACAAACCGGCCGTCAACAACCACCGCCAGAGAGTTTCAGGCGTCGGGGTTACGTGCCTTGCGCCGGTGACCTGACATTGCGCCGGCTATGCCGTGCGCTCAGCGACGGGCTCATCGACGCCTTCGTCACCAGAACCCGCCTCGACTTCGCCCAAACCCCGGCGAGTGAAGCTCTCTAGCGGAATGCAGCCTACTGGGCGTCACCCAGGCCCTCCCAACGGCCCTCGCCGAAGCGTAAGTCGTCGGCGGATAGTGATTGGGATCTGAAGTGTTCGGGTCCTATCCAGACGTCCGCGACGGCAGTTTCGATGATGGGCGTCCGCTTGGGTCCCCATCCAAGGCTGCCGTTGGAGTCCGGTCTCTGACACTGGAGTGAGCCATCGCCCAGCCTGCGCCACCTCAGTCCGGCGGCGTCAGTGAACTCGATGATGGTGGCCGTATGGAGTGGCCTGTCTGTGAGGAGACTCGAGGGAACCCTTGCGTGTCGGATCACGCCCGGGCTCAGGTGGCCAGTAGCGGATTCTTCGAACGTGAGTTGCTCACCGTCATACTGAGCTGTAACTCCCCGGAGCGGCTGGCTGCTGCCATTCATCACTCGGAGCGTCCAACTCGTCGCACTCTGCACGAAGGGTGAGTGTTGGCGAATAAAGCCGACATGGATACGGGAAGCCTGCGTGAGGCTGTCGCGTTCATCGGCTGCGCGCTCCCTCTCCAGGAGTTGGCGCTCCCTCTCGGCGAGGCGGACTCCTTGGCGCCTCTGATGCCGATACTGGGCATAGGCGACCGCCGCTGCGCCAGCTCCAACTATGCACGCAAGGGCACCAATCATGATTTCCCACACATGGATGAGTGTGGCGACGCCGACGCGCCGGTGTCCAGAGAGCTTCGATCGCCGGGGTTTGGCGAAGTAGAGGCCGGTTCTGGTGAGGAAGGCGTCGATGAGCCCGTCGCTGAGCGCACGGGCGTAGCCGACGCAACGTCAGGTGTCATTGGCGCAATCGGGCACGTAACCCCGGCGATTGAAACTCTCTAGCCTCGGGCTTTCACGGTGTTGGGCGTCCCGGATGCTGATCGAATGCGTGGAGAGTACTCCTGACCTGGGAAGATGGGGCGTGTCGAAGGCTCCGTCCACCGTAGGAAGAAGTCACTCACCCGGTGAAGCGTGCTGCTCTGTATCCGCGTGTTCGTGTCCAGGCGGGGGCGTCGGCGGTGGTCTCGCAGGCCGACGGGGTGCTGCTGGTCGAGACAGTCCGCGAGACGGGGCACCCTGGCTGCTCAGGCGGGGACGGGTTCCAGGTCAGCATCGTCAAAGGGTGGATAGCTCTCGTTGCCCATTCGCTCGGCCGCATCAATGTAGTAGGCAAGAGCGTCGCGGGATTGAGCGAGCCTGTCCATCTGAGCGTCCAGTCGCTGCAGCCGTGACCGCATCGCGGCCAGCAACTCGGGACACCCGGGCAGTTCCGGGGCCTCTCCGACCGCACAGGGCAGCAGGTACGCGATGTCCTCGGAGGACAAACCGGCACCAAGCAGGTGCCGGATCTGCTTCACCCGCAGCACGGCGTTCTCGTCGAACTCGCGGTAACCGTTCGCGCCGCGGTCTACCTCCAGCAGGCCATGGGCCTCGTAGTAGCGCAACTGATGGGCGTTGACGCCCGTCCGACGACTCAGTTCCCCGATCCGCATCGAACCCCCGCTTGACCTTCACACCGGCATCAACGTTGACGATCCTGCCATGAACAACAAAACCGATACACCCGTGACAGTCATCGGACTCGGACTGATGGGCCAGGCACTCGCCGGCGCGTTCCTGAAAGCCGGGCACCCCACAACCGTGTGGAACCGTACGACCTCCAAGGCCGACCAGCTGGTGGCCGAGGGGCACGGCTGGCGCCAACGGTTGGCGACGCGCTCAAGGCAGGTTCCTTGACAATCATCTGCGTCACCAACTACCAGGCCATGCACGAGTTGCTCGGCGCGAGCAGTATCGAGCTGGACGGCACGATGTTGATCAACCTGACCTCGGGCAACTCGGCCCAAGCCCGGAAGCCGCCCATTGGGCCGAGCAGCGCGGCGCCCGTTACCTGGACGGCGCCATCATGGCCATCCCGTCGGCGATCGGGACCGCCGAAGCGGTGATTCTGCACAGCGGGCCGCAGTCAGACTTCGAGGCACACAAGTCAACACTCGATGCGCTCGGCACCGTCACCTACCTCGGTGCGGATCATGGGCTGGCGTCCCTGTACGACGTGGCCGGCCTAGCCATGATGTGGAGCGTCCTCAACGCCTGGCTTCAGGGAACTGCCCTGCTCAGGACGGCCGGTGTTGACGCCGCAACGTATGCGCCGTTTGCGCAGCAGATTGCTGCCGGTGTGGCCGAATGGCTGCCTGGGTATGCCGAGCAGATCGACAGCGACTCCTTCCCGGCCGAGGTGTCTGCCCTGGAGACCGACGCGCGGGCGATGGCACACTTGATCGAGGAGAGTGAGGCGCTGGGTGTCAACGCCGAACTGCCGAAGTTGATCAAGGCGATGGCCGACCGCTCGATCGCCGCCGGACACGGTGGGGAGCAGTATCCCGTGCTGATCGAAGAGTTCGGCAAACCCTGCATCGACCGACCGATCCCGACACCGGGCTCTACCTGCGGGCTTTCGCGCGGCGGGCTGTCCGGATCGTGATCACGAACGCGGGAAAGTGCCTCTGACCAGCGGGAATGATGATTGTCGAGGTCCTTGTTCGCGCGTGGTTCGGAGGCACTTTCCAGGTGAAGCAGCGTGTCGGGTCCTACCCCCGTGTCCGCGTTGAGGGCGTCGGCCGCGGCGTCGTAGGCCAGGGCGGCGCGGGGTTGCTCGTCGAGACTGCCGGCAAGACCGGTCTGTATCGCGCGATCTCTTCGGCGCTGGAGCCGTGGCGCAAGCCGCGGGCGGTGCACGACCCGGGCGAGCTCCTGCTGGATGTGGCGCGCCGTCGAGCCGGACGGCGAGATCCGCGACGGCGCCTGGGTGGCCGAGTTCGCCGGGGATGTGCTGCAGGGCTGGCCGACGGGCATACGTCTGATCGTCCGCAGGGAACGACCCCATTCCGGCGCCCAGTTGCGCTTGACCGTCGCCGACGGCATGCGGCTGACCTGCTAGGTGCGAGCCGTCTGCCGAGGTTGTCAGTGGCGGCCTGTTCAATGTGGCTCATGGAGATGGATACGCAAAGGCGTGGGTTGTTCTGGGATGTGCAGGCGGGGCGGGTCCCACCGCCACCTGCAGCGGTACTCCTCGGCTGGGAACTGGTCGGCGTGGATCCGGAGCAGGGAACAATCGAGGTGGCGTTCCAGGCTGGCGATCAGTTCGCGAACCCTGTCGGCGTGATCCAGGGCGGGTTCCTGGCCGCGATGCTCGATGACACCCTGGGTCCGGCGCTGGTCGCGACGTTGCCGGAAAACCAGTTCGCGCCGACGCTCGATCTCCATGTTCAGTTCCTCCGTCCCGCCCGCCCCGGACGGCTTCTGGGGCGCGGACGGATCGTGCAGCGCGGCAAGGACGTGTGCTTTCTCGCCGGTGAGCTCATCGGCCCCGACGACAGGCCGGTGGCTGCGGCGACCGCGACCGCACGAATCCAGACCATTCGTTAATGGTCATAGGCGATCAGCGCCCGCATGACCGGGGCGCGCCAGTCGTGTGGTTGTGCCTGATGGCGGCAGCCCTGGCGAGGATGCGCTGAGCGACCCGCACAGCAACGCCCGGCGCCAAGCTCGCCGTACTCGAGAACAACCCGAGGACCCTCGCCTTCTGGACCGCGCTCGGCTACCTGGTGATCGGTCACCGCGAAGACCGCCAACTCGGCCGCCCCTGCGCGGTGTTGTACAAGTCCCTGAAAACCGCCGGATAACGACAGCAGGTTCACCGAAGAGATGAACACGCCTTACAGAACGGCGAATACGGCGTTGTCCACGAACCGGCCTCCCATGGTGAACCCGACCACTGCGACGATCCCCAGGTAGCACACCCGGCAACGCCGAACCCACCGAAGCTCCACCACATCTCAAGCAACTTCAGTGTTTCCACAGGTCAGACGACTTAGGGCGCGTATCGAGTCGTGATCATCGGGTGGTCCTGGTGAGGTCTTTGATCCAGATCATCGAGGCGTGCAGGTGGAGACTGGCGAGGTAGCTGTCGGGAGTCTTGTCGTATCGGGTGTCTCACCGTCCCAGTTCCGGCCTCCTGGTACGTCACGCTCTGGGGCGGGTGAGGCACGTGGAGCCGACGTGAGCCGACCGGTGCACTGATGTCCGGGCGGGGACTCATGGGACATGGCCCGGCACCCGGCTCAGGTTCCGGGGAGGATACGGCGCGTTTCGTAGGCCCACATCGCGATCTCGACCCGGTTGCGGGCGCCGAGTTTGGCCATCAGGCTGGCCAGATGCGTCTTCACCGTGCTGAGGCTGATGTGCAGTGCATCGGCGATCTCGGTGTTGGTCAGCCCGCGAGCGACGGCGAGGAGCACCTGCTCCTCGCGGGCGGTGACGGGGGAGACCGGCTGGGCCACGGGCCGGCCGGCGGGCAGGTCCGCGAATGCCTGGAGCAGACGGACGGTGACGCTGGGCGCAATGAGCGCCTCACCGCCGGACGCCGACCGTACGGCCTGCGCCAGAAGGTCCGGTCCCGTGTCCTTGAGGAGGAATCCGCGGGCGCCGGCACGCAGTGAGCCGTAGACGTACTCGTCGAGGTCGAACGTGGTGATGACGACCACGGCCAGCGGGTCGGCGACGCCCGGGCCGGCGACCAGCCGGGTGGCCTCGAGCCCGTCGAGTACGGGCATGCGGATGTCGAACAGACAGACGTCGGGGCGCAGTTCGCGGGCCAGACGCACCGCCTCCCGCCCGTCGGCGGCCTCGCCGACCACCTCGATGCCGGGCTGGGCGTTCAGCATGATCCGCAACCCGGTGCGGATGATCGTCTGGTCGTCAGCGACGAGGACGCGAATGGACACCGCTCTCGCTCCTCGCTCTCGGCAGTTCGGCTTCGACATGCCAGCCCCGGTCAGTACCCGGGCCGGCTCGTAGTGTGCCGCCGAGCAGGGTCGCGCGCTCGCGCAGTCCGGTAAGTCCGTATCCGTCGCGACCCCGGCCGGTGCGCCGGCCGTTGTCGCGCACGCTCACCCGCACCATGTGCCGTTCCGCGGCGACCCGAACGACGACCTCGGTCGCGTCGACCGCATGGCGCAGCGCGTTGGTCACCGACTCCTGCACGATCCGGTAGACGGCCGCGTCCACGGCCGGGGGCAGCACGTCCAGCTCGCCGTCGAGCCCCAGGTCGACCCTGATGCGACCACCCGGGGTGCGCACCAGGCGCTCCAGATCCGCGACACCGGCAGGCGGCGCCAGCTCGGCGCCGACCCCGCGGTCGCGCAACGCGGCGACCATGGCGCGCATTTCCTCCAGCGTGCGCGCCCCTTCCTCCTCGACCCCCTCCAGCGCCTCGACGGCGGCGGACGGGTCGGTGCCCGCGAGCACCCGGCCCGCCTGAGCGATGATCACCATGGCCGACACGTGGTGGGCCACCGTGTCGTGCAGTTCCCGGGCGAGCTGCTCGCGCTCGCGGGAGCGCACCTGCTCCAACTGCCGCTCGCGAGCGGTCACCCGGAACCGCACGGCAGCCCCGACCACGCCGGGCAGCAGCAGGAAGACGAAGCCCACGACCTTTTCGACGACCGGGGTCTCGTCCGTGACGACACACAGCGCGCCGGCCGCGAGGATCACCGCGCCGCCCAGCACGATCTCCCGTCCCGATCCCCACCGGGGCAGCGCGTACACCAGCACGAGCACGACCGCGCCGGTGTACAGGCCGACGGGCTCGCGCGGTGCGGCGACGAGCGAGGCCACCGGAAGCAGGATCACCGAGCCGAACGCCAGCGTCACCATCGCCAGCGGGCGGGTCCGGCGCCACAGGGGCAGCAGGCACAGCCATACGGCGAACACCACCGCCACCGGCCGCCACACGACGTTCTCGCGCAGGGTGGCCTCCAGCGCCACACCGGCAAGGCCCGCGGCGAGCAGCGCCCAGTCCCGCCGCACCCGGGCGGGCGCGTCGGGCGGCCGGGGTTCGGTCCACAGGGTTCGCAGGTCGTCTCGGAGCACGGTTCTCAGCCTAGGGACCGCGGCGTGCCGCGCATCGGCCGAAAGGACGGGTCGTCACTCCGCCCCGGGGCCGACGGATCCGCGGCCCGCGGGCCGATGCCGCGGAGCGCCGTGGCGACGAGCCTCGGCATCGGCGGCCGTACAAGGACGGCCGACGAGGTGGTTGGAGGACCCGATGCTCTCGAAAGCCCTGTTGCGCCTGGGCGCAAGCGCCGCCCGCCATCCCTGGCGGGTGATCGCGGCATGGCTGATCGCCGCCACGCTCGCCGTCCTCGCCGCCGTCGCCTTCGGCGGGCGGACCGCGGACTCGATGACCGCTCCGGGACTGGACTCCCGACGGGCCGCGGAACTGATCGAGCGGGCAGGCACCGGCCAGGAGGGGATGACCGCCCAAGTGGTCGTCACCCCCCTCGACGACGGTGCGACGTTCTTCGACGACGACGGCGCGCGCACCGCTCTCACGCGGCTGCGGGCCGAGGTGAAGCGGCTGCCGCACGTGCTCGGCACGAGCGACCCGGCGGGGGCGCTCGACGCGGGCGGGGACACCGCCGTGCGCGGCGGCCTCGTTTCGGCCGACGGGCGGATCGCGGTCGTCCGGGTGCAGTACCCCGACCAGAGCCGGCTGTCGGCCGAAGACCTCGACGCCCTCGTCGATCTCGGCGACCGGCTGCGCCCCGAGCTGCCGCTGCGCATCGAGATGGGCGGGAACCTCTTCTACGTCTTCTCCGACCCCGACGGCGGCGCGAGCGAGCTGATCGGCCTCCTCGCCGCGGCCGCGATCCTGTTCCTGGCGTTCGGTTCGCTCGTCGCCGCCGCGCTGCCGATCGGCATGGCGGTCTTCGGGCTGACCGTCGGGGTCGCCACGATGACGGTACTGGCGGGGGTGACAGAGGTCCCCACCTTCGCACCGGTCCTGGGCAGCATGGTCGGGCTCGGAGTGGGCATCGACTACGCGCTGTTCGTGCTCGCCAGGCACCGGGAGTACCTCGCGTGCGGGCTCGATCCGCAGGCGGCGGCCGGACGAGCGGTGGCAACGGCGGGGCGGCCGGTGGTCTTCGCCGGCGGCACCGTCGTCGTGTCGATCCTCGGCCTGGCGGTCGCGAACGTGCCGTTCATGACGGTGGGCGGGGTTGCCGTCTCGATCGTCGTCCTGACGATGGTGCTCGCGTCGGTGACGCTGCTGCCGGCCTTCCTCGGCGCGGCGGGCCCGCGGCTGGGCCGGGCCGGCCGGATCGGCCGGGCACTTCGGGCCGGGCGGTCGGGCCGCCTCGGCCGACGGCGGGACACGGCGGCGGGCGCCGTCCCCGCCGTCGGGTGGCGGCGCTGGCTCGGGCACGTCGGCCGGCACCCGGTGCCGTACGCGGTCGGCGCGGCGGCGCTGCTGCTGACGGCGACGCTGCCCGTGCTCGGCCTGCGCGTCGGCCTGCCCGACGACGGCTCACTGCCGCAGAGCCGTACCGAGCGCCGTGCCTACGACCTCGTCGCCGAGGGGTTCGGCCCGGGCACCAACGGTCCCCTCGTCATCGCCGCGGACCCCGCCGGTGATCCGGGAGTGGTGGACCGTCTCGTCGCGACGGTCGCGGCGGATCCGGGCATCGCGTCCGTCGCGCCGGCGCGCATCGATCGGGCCACCGGCGTCGCGACCCTCGTGGTGTTCCCGACCACCAGCCCTCAGGACAAGGCCACGGCCGACACCATCGCCCGGCTGCGCACCGACGTGCTGCCCACGGCGATCGGGCACGGCCCGGCCAGGGCCCACGTCGGCGGCGCCGCCGCGAGCCTGTCCGATGTGGGCCAACGCACCAGCCAACGCCTGCCGGTGTTCGTCGCCGCCGTGCTGGCGATGTCGTTCCTGCTGCTGATGCTGGTCTTCCGCTCGATACTCGTACCGCTGAAGGCGGTACTGCTGAACCTGCTGAGCATCGGCGCGGCCTACGGCATCATGGTCGCGGTCTTCCAGTGGGGCTGGGGAGGCGCACTCATCGGGCTGGAAGCGACGGTTCCGATCGTGTCGTTCATCCCGATGTTCCTCTTCGCCATCCTGTTCGGCCTGTCGATGGACTACGAGGTGTTCCTCCTCTCCCGCGTACGCGAGGAGTACCTGCGCACCGGCGACAACGGCACGGCGATCGTTGAGGGCGTCTCGGGCACCGCCCGGATCATCACCTCGGCCGCCCTCATCATGGTGGCGGTCTTCCTGTCCTTCGCCGTCGCCGAGGACCCCTCCACCAAAATGTTCGGGCTCGGCCTGGCCACCGCGATCTTCATCGACGCCACGGTCGTACGCATGGTGCTGGTACCGGCGACCATGACACTCCTCGGCCGGACCAACTGGTGGCTGCCGAAGTGGCTAGACCGGATGCTTCCCCGCGGCCCGGTCGGCACCGACGACACCGACGCGGAATCCACGGGTGAGGCCCCGCGTCCACGGCTGGTTGACCGTTGACTCAACTCCTGCCCGCCCTTGGCGTCCGGCACCTCAGCGCGTCACCCAGGGGCATATCGAGTCGTGATCATCGGGTGGTCCTGGTGAGGTCCTTGATCCAGATCATCGAGGCGCGCAGGTGGAGACCGGCGAGGTAGCTGTCGGGAGTCTTGTCGTATCGGGTGGCGATGCCTCGCCATGCTTTGAGCTTGTTGATCAGGCGTTCGACGGTGTTCCGCTCCTTGTAGAGATCGGCGTCGTGGCTGACGGGTCGGCCACCTCTGGAGCCCTTCTTCTTCCGGTTGGCGGCCTGGTCCTTCTTCTCCGGGATGACCGCCTTGATACGGCGTTTGCGCAGGTGGACACGGTTTCCGCGGGACGAGTACGCCTTGTCCCCGGCGACCGCGTCCGGCCGGATGCGGGGTCGGCCGACGAGCCCGCGTACCCGTACCTTCTTCAGGACGGGGATGAACTGCGGGCTGTCCGCTGCCTGGCCTGTGGTCAGGATGAACGCCAGCGGGCGGCACTTGCGGTCGGCGGCGAGGTGGACCTTGCTGGTCTGCCTGCCTCTGGAACGTCCGAGGAGGGCGGCCTTCAGCCGGAGTTTCCGCCGACGCCGGATGCGTCGTCGTTCTTCCAGCGCGGGATCACTTTCGGTCTCTTGCCCGTTTTGCTCTTCGAGGCCGCCCCCTTTGACCTGGCCTTCTCCTCCTCGGCCGCGGCTTTCTCCAGGGCGGTGACGACGTCCTCGTCGAGGTGCATCCCGGCCGCGTCGTGGTGGGCTCGGGCGGTGGTGGAGTCGATGCTGACCAGGGACAGGGCCACCTCACCCCGCTTCGCGGCTTCCGTGATCAGGCCCTCCAGCAGGGCCTCGAAGACGCCGGCGTCACGCCACTGCCGGAAGCGGTTGTGGACGGTCGACCAGGCGCCGAACTCCGTCGGCATCTCCCGCCACTGCCCGCCCGTCTTGAACCGCCAGATCACGCCCTCGAACTGCTGCCGCAGTCGCTCGGGGTACGGGCCGTACTCGCCGATCGGCAGGTACGGCTCGATGAACTCCCAATCCGGATCGGTCAGTTGCACTCGCGTCACGTAAGACCGTCTATCGGACCGGACCGTACCACGAAGGCACATCCCGCAAATTGATCACGACTCGATACGCGCCCTAGTACATCTTGGGAGTCAGCAAAGAGTCAGCATCGGGGCCTGAGGGTTCCCGCGCGACCTCTGTCCATGGCTCGCGATCATTCACGACCAAGATCCACTCTCGACTCGCTAACGAGAAGCCGAGGAAAGTGTCAGGCCCGTGTTCGTAGCGCCAACTCGTTCGACTCCTGCCTCTCAGTCGAAAATCCACGGCCGGGAGCGTCCGGGGTACCCTGCCCCCGCGCCCGAGCGAGCGTGCCCGGCACTTGCGTTCGGGGCAAACGGCGGAGAGACTCCGACTTTCTCGGCAATCGAACCGGGCCTTCGGGAAAGCAGAATACGCCGGTGGAGTTCGGGCGCACGTTATGCCGTTATCAGTGCTTCGAGCGCCGTGGCACCGACCGATCGGTAGCTGCCCGTCAGGCCCTAAGGTAAGGACAGTCCTTACAGAGCGAAACCGTAGTCGGTTTTGTTCAGGCGGTCGGCGGTCGGCAGGTACACCGGGCCTTCATCTCGCCGTGAAAAGGCGCCAGTTGTGTTCGAGCGGGTCTCGGCTGCGAGCCGGGCCGCTCACCGGTGCGTCCGGCATTCCGGGTCCTGACCCGGCCCAGTCCCTGGCAGTGGTGTGGTGCTTCGCCATGCCGTCCAGCGTGCGGAGGTGTGACATGAGCGGTCGAGCTATGGCAACTCGAGCAAGTGCGGGAGCGAGTGCGCGGGATGTCGTGGTTACCGGCATGGGGTTTTGCCTGCCGGGTGAGGGCCGGCCCGTTTTCACCGCGGAGGAAGTCTGGGACATCGCCTCACACGGACGTTCATGTCTCTTACGTGACGGCGTCTATCACGGCCCGGTGCACCTTTCCGACGCCATGTTCGAGGAACGTCTGCCCGAATTCCCGGGGGTTTTCTCCGCTCACTTCACCGCCGCGCATCGGTTCGGCCTGGTCTCACTGGCAGAGGCGTGCGTGGATGCCGAGTTGAACCCGTACGCGGGAGACCTGACAGCCGCGGCAATTCTGGCCGGGCGGGGCGGGGTGGATGCCCAAGTGGGCAGCTACCAGGCGGTCCTCCGGGCCGACCCTGAAACGATCAGCGCCCTGGAGGCGATGGATCTCTTCATCAGCACCGAACTGGCCGTTTCTCCATCCGATGTCGCCCTGGTGCAGGGAGCGGTGACCCGCTCCACCGGTCCTTGCTACACGGTGTCCTGCGGTTGTGCGTCGTCCGCCGTCCAGCTCGGAAATGCCCGCCACATGATTGCCGATGGCGTGGTGGACATTGCGGTGGTGACAGGCGTCGACGTTTTCAACGTCGGTCTGGTCCGGAACGCACAGCGCCTGTTACGCGTGGCTCAGCAAGCGAACGCGTCCATCCAGTCCGCCGGCAAACCCGCGCTCCTTCCGTCGTTCGACCGCCTTATGCGGCCGTACGACCGGCGTGCGGACTGCGTGAACTACGGCGAGGGTTCAGTGACATTGGTCCTGGAAAGCCGGGACCACGCACATCGGCGTGGCGCTCACGCGTACGGCCAGATTCTCGCACAGGCCACGACCCGCGACGGGCTCGCCAACCCACTGGCGAGCGACGAGAGTGGAATGGGGCTCGTTGCCGCCGTCCGTGCATGCCTCGGGGACCGATGGTCCATCGAGCAGGTGCCCTATATTCACGGCGGCAGCGACGGTGACGCCGTCGTCACCGCCTTTGAAGTCAATGCGGTCAGGCACCTGTACGGCTCGGCCGCGGCCGGGCTGCTCATGACGTCCCAGGAAGGCTGTTTCGGCCACAACGGAGCCCCGGCGGGATGCCTCGGAGTGGCGCTGACCCTCCTCATGATGGAACGGGGCGAGGTATGTCCTACGGCGAATTGTGAGCAGCCGGCCGACGGTCTCGTATTCGATCCGGTCCCTGGTGTGCGCACCCGTTCCCTCGACTTCCATCATGCGCTGAATTTCACCTACCAGATCGGCGGTGTGAAGAGCGCAGTCCTGCTGGGAAGCCTGAACGCCGCTCAGCAGCGCTGAGAAACCCGACCTGTGCACGGCCATTCCACAGTGTGTTTCGATCCGGACCCGTCTGACGGACGGGAGGGGGAGGTTTCCCATGGTCCAGCGTGATCACCCTGCGAGCGCAGAGCACGAGCGCATCGCCGTTGTCGGACTGGGGTGCCGGCTCCCCGGCGATGTCGATTCGCCGGCCGCACTGTGGCGACTGCTGGCCGACGGACGGGATGCGGTGGGGAACCCTCCTGCCGGTCGTACCGGGTCCGGGGCATCAGGCGCTCATCACGGCAGCGTCGGGTCCGGGAACGGGAATCCGATGGCGCGACAGGGCGGCTACCTGCGGGACGTGTCCGGCTTCGACGCGGACTTCTTCGGCGTCTCCGGTCGCGAGGCGGACGTGCTCGACCCCCAGCACCGACTGCTTCTGGAGGTGGCCTGGGAGGCACTGGAACACGCGGGCCTGCCGCCCGACCGGCTGACCGGGAGTTCCACAGGGATGTACCTGGGCATCAGCTACAACGACTTCTACGAGGGTCTCGCCGGGCAGCCGCTGGAGCTGGAGGGCTCGCTCCTGACGAACGGTCACTGCGTCGCCGCGGGACGGATCTCCTATCTCCTGGGGCTGCACGGTCCCTGTGTCGCGCTGGACACGGCTTGCTCCTCATCGCTCGTGGCACTCCACCTGGCATGCCGGGCGCTGGGGTCCGGTGAGTGCGACCTCGCCCTGGCCGGCGGCGTCACGCTCATCCTCGGATCCAGGACGATGAGGTCTTTCGCGCGGATGGGAATGCTGTCGCCGACGGGACGCTGCCATACGTTCGACGCCGCCGCGGACGGCTTCGTGCGCGGTGAGGGGTGCGGTGTCGTCGTACTCAAACGCCTGGCCGACGCCCTGCGGGACGGTGACCGTGTGCTCGCCGTGATACGCGGCTCGGCCGTGAACCAGGACGGTCGGTCCGACGGGCTGGCCGCCCCCTCGGCGGCCGCCCAGCAAGCCCTGTTCCGGGAAGCACTGGAACGTGCTGGGACCGACCACAAGGACGTGGGGATGATCGAGACGCACGGTACGGGCACGCCGATCGGGGATCCGATCGAGTTCTCGAGCCTGGCACAGGTCTACGGCGTGGGCCGGGACCGGTGCGCGCTGGGATCGGTCAAGACGAACCTCGGACATCTCGAACCCGCCTCCGGAATCACCGGCCTGATCAAGGCCGTGCTGTGCCTGCAGCGCGGACTCGTCCCGCCCAATCTGCACTTCACGGAGTGGAACCCGGCCATCGCGGCCGAAGGAACCCGCTTCTTCGTGCCCACCCGGCTGACCGAGTGGCCCACCCGCTCGAGCCCCCGGCTCGCGGCGGTCTCGTCCTTCGGATATTCCGGCACCAATGCCCACGTCGTACTCGAGCAGGCACCGGCCGCCGCCTCCAGCCATCGGCCTGTCACATGCCCGCAGGGCACGACGCCCGAGGTCTTTCTCGTACCCGCGGGGTCCGCCAGGGTGCTCCCGTTGGCGGCCGAACGGCTCGCCGACTGGCTCGAGGGAGACGGATCGAGCGTGCCGCTGCGCGACGTCGCCCACACGCTCGCTCTGAGGCGCTCGGCGGGCCGCGGCCGCCTCGGTGCGGTGGCCGCCTCCCGCCATGACCTCGTCCGCGCCCTGAGGTCCTTCGCGGCCGGACAGGCTCACCCGGGCCTGGTGTCCGGCGCAGTGGCTGCCGGAGTCTCCCGGCGCCCGGTGTGGGTGTTCTCCGGGCAGGGCTCGCAATGGGCCGGCATGGGACGCACTCTGCTGGAGTACGAACCGGCCTTCGCCGCGGCCCTGACCGAAGCCGACGCGCTGATCGGAGCCGAGGCCGGGTTCTCCGTACTCGACATGGTGTCCAGGGGAGATCCGGTGACCGAATGCTCACGGGTGCAGCCCCTGCTGTTCGCCGTACAGATCGCGCTCGCGGCCCTTTGGCGGGCGCATGGCGTCGAACCGGCCGCCGTCGTGGGCCACTCCATGGGTGAGGTCGCGGCCGCGGTCGTGGCCGGAGCGCTGACGCTCGCCGACGGCGTCCGGGTCATCTGCCGCCGGTCCTCGCTGCTGACCCGGATCGCGGGGGCCGGCGCCATGGCGACCGTGAGCCTGGACCGGGCGGCGGTGGAAGCTGAACTCGACACCGCCTGCGCGACCGGAGCTGTCTCGGTCGCAGTCCTCGCCGCCCCCGGCTCAACGGTCATCGCCGGTGAGACCCGAGAGGTGGAACGGCTGGTTTCCTCCTGGGAGTCGCGGGCCGTCCCCGCGCATCTGATCGCCGTGGACGTCGCCTCACACTCTCCCCAAGTGGATCCGCTGCTCTCCGATCTCCGCACGGCCCTGGCGGACTTGGCACCTGAGCAGCCCCGAGTGCCGTTCTACTCGACAGTTCTGAATGACCCACGCCGGATCCCCGACTTCGACGCCGCCTACTGGTGCGCGAACCTGCGCCACCCCGTCCGGTTCGCGTCCGCGATCGCCGCAGCTGCCGCGGACCGGCACCACGTCTACGTCGAAGTCTCTCCCCACCCGGTCGTCACCCGCTCCGTCACGGACAGCCTGCCCCGTCTCGTCGAGAACGCGGTGGTTCTGCCCACACTGCGCCGCGAGGAGGAGGAACTGACCACGTTCCGCACCCAGTTGGCGGCTCTGCACTGCGCGGGCGTCGATGTCGACTGGTCCAAGCTCTACCTGGACGCGGCGCTCTCCGACGTACCGTTCCTCACGTTCGACCGGCAACCTCACTGGGTGGATGTCGCCCCGTTCGCGGACGCTCCCGCGGGAACTGGCGGCGGCCTGCCCGGCACACACGCCGAGGTCCCTGGTGAACAGATCCGTCACTACTGGCGGGCAGACGCGGGCACCGTGGCGGTGCCATGGCTGGCCGACCACCGGGTGCACGCGGATCCGGTGTTCCCCGGTGCCGGCTATTGCGCCGTCGCCCTGACGGCTGCCTGTGAGGTGTTCGGTGCCCCTGAGCAGGAAATCGAGGTCACCGACGTCCGGTTTCTGGAGTTGCTGCAGCTGTCCGCACACACCGAGATGGTCACCAGCGTGACCGTGACCGCGCCGGACCGCGCCGAGTGCGAGATCTTCGGCCGAGGTGCCGACGGAGGCTGGGTACGACAGGCGACCGCCGAGCTGCACCACGTCGGCGTACCGCCGATGGCGCCGACGGCGAAGCTGACGGCGAAGCTGACGGCGCTGCCGGCACAGCACCCGGTCGCCCTCGACCCGGCCTCGCTCTACGCGGGCATGCGCGCCCGCGGCATCGAACACGGCCCGGCCTTCACCGGCATCACGAACCTGCGGGTCTCACGCGACGGCGAGAGTGTATGGGCCCGCGTCGAGTTACCGGCGGCGGCCACACCGGCGCCGGACGATCTGCGTATCCACCCGGTCCTTGTCGATTGCTGCGCGCAAGCGCTGGTTGCGGGGCGAATCCGGGAGCACGGCCAGAGCCTGGTCCTTCCGGTCGAGGTCAAGGCAGTACGCATCCTCGGCGACCCCACGACAGCCGTGTACTGTCACGCCCGCATCGTGGAGGAGAAGACCGACGGCGTCACCGGACACGTCCGTCTGCTGGACGAGGCGGGCAAGCCCGTGCTCAGTATTGACAGCCTGCAGCTGGTACGCCATGGCGCGCCCGGTGCAGCCGGTGTCGACGGCTGGTTCCTCGAGACTCGCTGGCAACGTGCTGCGCGCCCGGAGACGAAAGGAACGACCCCGCAGGGAAGCTGGCTCGTCATCGGTGAGGCGGACGGTTCCGCCCAGGCGCTTGCCGTCATTCTGCACATGGCAGGGGCGACCACCGACGTGCTCGACACCCCCGTGGGCGACCACCCGCTCGGGCTGCTCAAAGACGCACTCGTCGACCGCTGGGCCGACCACCCCGGACCCCCGGACGCCGTGGTGCTGCTCTGCGCGCCACCCACCGACGGCGGGGATCCGGCAGCGCACGCACTACGACGCACCCGACGGCTGCTCGACACCGCGCAAGCCGCCGTATCCGGCTGCCCCGAACCTCCTCGTCTGTTCGTGGTCACCCGTGGCGCCCAGACCGTCGACCCCGCGGAGCCGGCCGACCCCGGCCAGAGCGCACTGCGCGGAGTGGTACGCGTCCTCGCCTACGAGCACCCCGAAGTGCGTGCCACCCATCTGGACGCCGACCCGGCCGACGCGGCACTGCACGAGGTGGCGGCCGAACTGCTGAACGCCGGTCCCGAGGACGAAGTCGCCCTGCGCGGCGGCACCCGCCACATCGCCCGGCTGGACTACGCCCCGCTGACGGAGACCGAGCGCCACACGGCCACCGCACGCACCGTGCGCTATGGCACGGACCGCTTCCGGCTCCGAGTCGGCCGCTTCGGCGACCTCGGGTCCCTCCAACTCGCCGTCACCGACAGGCCCGCCCCGGGGCCGGGGGAAGCCGAACTCCGCGTCCGCGCCGCAGCGGTGAACTTCCGGGACGTGCTCACAGCCATGGGCCTCCTCTCCGCAGACGAGGACGCGAGGTACCGCATCGGCTTCGAGTGCGCGGGGACGGTCACGGCGGTGGGGCCGGACGTCACGGCCGTCCGCGTGGGTGACCCGGTGCTGGCCGTCGACCTGCGGGGCGGGGCGTTCGGGTCGTTCGTCACCGTGCCGGTCCATGCCGTCGCGCCCGTACCGGCCGGAATCGACGCAACCGCAGCGGCAGGGCTCCCCGCCGCGTACGTCACCGCGTGGTACGCCTTGCGCCACGTGGCGCGACTCACCGCCGGTGAACGTGTTCTGATCCACTCCGCGACCGGCGGGACCGGGCTTGCCGCCATCGGCGTCGCCCGGATGCTGGGGGCCGAGGTACTGGCCACAGCCGGCAACCCGGAGAAGCGCGCCTATCTGCGCGGTATGGGAATCGAGCACGTCATGGATTCCCGGTCCTTGCACTTCACCGAGCAGACCCGCGCCGCCACCGGGGGCGAGGGCGTCGATGTCGTCCTCAACTCCTTGTCCGGCGCGGCGATTCGCTCCGGGCTCGAAACTCTGCGCCCCTTCGGCCGTTTCGTCGAACTCGGGGTGCGCGACATCCTCTCCGACACATCCGTCGGGCTGTCGCCGTTCCGGCACAACATCACCCTCAGCACGGTCGACCTCATCGAGGTCCAGCACAAGCGACCGGAGCTCTTCAGCGCCATGCTCCGCGAGGTGCTCAGCGAGATCACCTCGGGACGTCTGAAGCCGCTGCCCCACCGAAGCTTCCCACTGGCCGAGGCCACCGAGGCATTCCGCTTCATGGCTGGCGCCAGCCACATCGGCAAACTGATCCTGACCGTCCCCGACCGGGGCGACACGACCGCCGTGATCCCCCAAGAACCCTCCGCCGTACACCCGGACAGCGCCTACATCGTCACCGGCGGACTGCGGGGTGTCGGCCTCGCGACAGCCCGCTGGCTCGCCGAACAGGGCGCCGGTCACATCGTCCTCAATGGCCGCTCGCCCGGCTCGGAGTCCACCGAACGGACCCTGGAGGAGCTGCGCGCCCATGGGACCCGGATCACCGTCGCGCTCGGCGACATCGCCGAGCCGGGCACCGCCGAACGCCTCGTGACCGCCGCCACCGCGAACGGCCTGCCCCTGCGCGGCCTCATACACGCGGCCATGGTCCTCGACGACGCCGCGGTCACCAACATTTCCGACGACCAGCTCCTACGAGTGTGGCAGCCCAAGGCAACCGGCGCGTGGCAGCTGCACCAAGCCACCGCCACTCACGCCCCCGACTGGTTCGTCGTGTTCTCGTCCATGGCCTCCCTGCTGGGCAATCCCGGCCAAGGTGCCTACGCCGCCGCCAACTCCTGGCTCGATGGATTCGCCACCTGGCGGACGGGCCGCGGCATGCCGACACTCTCCGTGAACTGGGGCGCATGGGGTGAGACAGGGGCCGCCGTCGACTTCGCCGAACGCGGGTACCACACCATCCCCACGAAAAAGGGACTCCAGGCGCTGAACGCGCTCCTCGTACACCAGCGCACACGCACCGCCGTGATCCCCGGGAAACCGGACACCTGGATCCTCCCGGCGGTTCGGCATTCGTCCCTGTTCAGCCTCCTCGCAGAGGAACCGTCCGGAAACACCGAGCAGGACGACAGCATCGATATTCGCACCGAGCTGAGCTCCATACCGGCGGGTCTTGCCCGACGCACCGCCCTCGAGGCCTACGTCGCCGACCACATCCGCGCGGTGCTCCGGCTGGGAAACACCGCCCTCGACCCGCAGTCTCCGCTGAAGTCACTGGGGTTCGACTCGCTGTTGTCCCTGGAACTGCGAACCCGTCTGGAAACCGGTCTCGGCATCAAAATCGCCGCCAACTTCGTCTATCAGCACCCGACGCTGGCGGCACTCGCCACAGGTCTCGCCGACCACATGGGCCTCACCCTCCAGGACCCTGCGGGTTCATAAGCCCGCAGGCGAGCCGCGCTGACGGCTCGTCCGCCCGGCTCGCCCTTCAACGCTGATCCACTCCGTCTCATCCCAGGCTGCTGGAGGCATGAGCCATGCACCAATCGAATCTAGTGCTTCTTCAAGGAGGCCCGGACGACCTTCCTCAAGTCTGGGCGTTGCCACCCGGAGGATGCGGAGAGCCGGTCAAGATATTGCGTCACAATGCCTACGAGCACTTCGAGTTCACGCACGAGTACCGCACCCTGCACGGTGAAACAATGCCTGTTTACCGTTGGACCTACCGCACCTACATCGCCGAGTGATGCGGATGCACCGAGCCATTCGGGACAGCCGCAGATGGTGACTTGGTGACTCGCATCGGGCACATCACCGCAGTTCAACGCCCTTCCTCGCGGTTTCAGCGCCACCGCCGTATGTGGAATCACTCCTTTCCGATCCACTCGACGCGACAATGCGGCACGGAAGCGGTGTACGTCGAGACCGAGGGCCGCTGCGGCCTCCTCCCCGGCCAGCAGCAGGTTGAGGGGCGGCAGACGCCCAACGGGATCGCCGTCCCGAGCAGGACCGCGCCCATCGGTATCCACACCACGGTCCAGGTGGTGCCGGCCAGAATCGCCGATACCACTGCCTGTTCGGCACGGCCACCCGGGCTCTGGGCGCCCGTTGTGTGCATCGCGACTCCGCCCTGTCCGACACAGCGAACTCGTCGACCGGGTCCCAACGTTCTTCATCGCCGGAGCGGAAATCCAAGCGGCGAGGACAGTGGAGCGCCCCGCTCTGGCAAGTGCTGGCCTGCGCACCTGCCTCACTGACACCCGCCGCGTTGCCCGACTCCTGGACCACGGCAGGCAGACCGCCGGCATCCGGTGCGGGCCTCGCATCGTCCCGACGCAGAGCATCCGCCGAGCCACAGCCGGCCCGCGGGTTCGGATCAGGCGGCCGGCTCCAGACGGACGCAGCACCGGCCGGGGCCAGGCGCCAGGCACGCCTCATACCCGCCGTCGCCCAGCCCCTGAAGGACACCGCGCAGCAGGCGGAGGTTCATGCCGCACACCGTCTCGGTGTGCTCACGGGCCAGCGTGTGGAAGGGACAGTTGGCGAGAACAATCGCGTCGCCTTCGAGCCGTGGCTCGAACCCGTACCGCTCCAGCAGGTCGAGGACACCAGCACAGTCCTGCTTGCCCAGATCGTTGCCCAGGTCCTGGGCCCTGCGGTGCAGCACGGTCCGCGCCGGCTCACCGGTCGCCTCGGATTCCTCCACGGCCTGGGCGAGCAGCCGACCGGCGAGCTCGTAGCGCCGGTCCGGCAGGCTGACGTACACCTGCTTCGCCGAGCGCCGGTAGAGCTTGGCCGGCCTGCCCGCACCCGGTCCTGAGCGCCCGCTGCGCCGCTCGTAGACGACGTCGAGCAGCGATTCGTCGGCCAGCCGGTCCAGGTGGAATGCCGCGGTCTGCCGCGCCAGGCCGAGAGCCGCCGCCGCCTCGTCCCGGCTGACCGGGCCCGGCTGGCGCACCACATGGTCGTACAGCCTCCTGCGCGTCGGCTCGTCCAGAGCGGCGACGGCGGAGACATCAGCGTCTTGCGCTTCCTTCGGGTGGTCCACGAAGACCAGTGTAAAACCCACAGCCATTGACTAAAGAGAGAACACGGTGCTTCTATCGTTAATGAGAGTTGTCGATAGAAGGAGGGCGCCATGTCGTCCGCAACCAACACCACCGCCGCGACCGCCCGGCGGCCTGCGCTCACCGACCCGGGCTACCAGGCGTTCCTGATCCTGCGCACCGGATTCACCCTTGCCCCGATCCTGTTCGGCCTGGACAAGTTCACCAACCTGCTCGTGGACTGGCCGACCTACCTCGCGCCGTGGATCAACGGCCTCGTTCCGGGCAGCGCCCAGGCCGCCATGTACGCAGTGGGTGTGATCGAGATCGTGGCAGGCATCGCCGTCGCCCTGGCCCCGCGCTTCGGAGGCTGGCTGGTAGCCGGATGGCTCGCCGGCATCATCGTCAACCTGCTGACCATCCCGGGCCACTACGACATTGCTCTGCGCGACTTCGGACTGCTCCTCGGCGCAGTCGCGCTCGCCAGACTCGCCGAGCGCTACCACCGCAAGCAGCAGTCACTGTGAAGATCCACGGCCGCGCCGAACGCACCTGGCGGGTGAGCGCCACACGGCACCACCCGCCCCGTGCCGTTCTCCACGGCCGGGAGCGCCTCGGGGTCGAGACGGATGGTCACCGACCTGAGCATTGGGGCCTCAGCGTGATGTGGTTCTTTGAGGAGGGCCGGTGACCGACAACGGTGCGCCCTCATCGCCCGGCCCTGACATGCTCGGCCACCTGCCTGCCGTGCGAAGCAGGGCGCCGTCGAAGTGCCGGCGGGTGAGGCGCAGGCCGATGCCGCTGGGCACAGTGGCCCGGCTCATCATGGCGCCGGAAATGTTGGCCAGCGCCGGCTTGGTCTTGCCCTGCCGCACCCAGATCACCGCGTTCGTGATCTCCGGCAGTTCGGTGGCGATCGGGGACAGCAACAGCGCGGTGACCGTCGCGGACAGGCCCAGCATCGGGCCGATGACGTCCAGCTGCTTCACGAAGGAGTGGGCAGCGAAGCCGACGGCAGGCCCCCGCTTGGTGCCGGACTTCGTCGTACTCGGCACAGACTGAGTCCTGAGCGGCCCCGTTACCGCGGTTCGGGGTCCTCGACCGCGTACGGCACGAAGGTGCTGCTGTTCTCGTCGACCGCGAGGGGCAGTCCCAGTGGGGGCACGGCCCGCTGCGGGCAGTCCAGGCGTTCGCAGATGCGGCAGCCCATGCCGATCGGGGTGGCGGCGGAGGCGTTGTCCAGGTTGAGTCCGGTGGAGTAGACGAGCCGGGAGGCGTGCCGGATCTCGCAGCCGAGGCCGATGGCGAAGGTCTTGCCAGGTTCTCCCCATCCGCCACGATGGCGGGTGACAGTGCGCGCGGTCCACAGATACCGCCGGCCGTCCGGCATGGCCGCGATCTGGACGTGGATGCGGCCGGGTGCGGCGAACGCCTCGTAGACATTCCACAGCGGGCAGGTGCCGCCCGCCCGGGAGAAGTGGAAACCGGTGGCGGACTGACGCTTGGACATATTGCCCGCGCGGTCCACCCGTACGAAAGAGAACGGGACTCCGCGAATGCGGGGCCGCTGGAGGGTGCTCAGTCGGTGGCATACGGTCTCGTAGCCGAGTCCGAAACGGTCGGTGAGACGCTCGACGTCGTAGCGCACCTCCTCCGCGGCTCTATGGAAGGCGCGGTACGGCAGGATCAGCGCGGCGGCGAAGTAGTTGGCGACGCCGATCCGGGCCAGCGACCAGGTGGCGGAGTCCTCCTCGTAATCTTCCGAGGCCAGACGGGACAGCTCCTCGCTGTACTCGAGCAGGGCAATCTGGGTGGCCATCCGGAACGCCTGCTGGCCCGGGCGCAGCCTGCTCGACAGATGCAGGACCCGGGTCGCCGGGTCGTAGCGGTGCAGCCGGTCGCCGTCCGGGCCGTCGGTGACCAGGCGCAGGCCGTGCCGGTCGGTGAGCCGGGCTGCGAGTGCCCGCAGCACCTCGCCGGGCCGGATGCCGAGCTCCGAGGCCAGGTCCTCGGCGGCGAGGTCCGCGTCGTGCACATAGTTCTGCCGCCGGTAGAAGAACTCGCGGATCTCCTCGTGCGGGGTGCGCGGCGCAGCCGCACCGGCTACGCCGACACGGCCTTCGGAGGCCTCTGCGAGCTGCTCGGTCAATCCCTGGTTGCGTCGCCCCAGGTCGAGCAGGACCGTGGCGACAGCGGGCAGTCGGGAGGCGAGTTCCGACAGGTCGGAGGGGGAGATCCGGGCGCTCGCGACCTCGTCGGCGAGCGCTTCCCGCAGGTCGGCCAGGACCCGGCTGGTGTCGCGCTCGGAGAAGAAGCCGGGGTCCACGCCGAACGCCTCGGTCAGCCGCAGCAGCACAGGCACGGTCAACGGCCGTGAGTCGTGCTCCATCTGGTTCAGATAGCTCGGGGAGATGGCCAGCACCCGTGCCAGCTCCGCCTGGCTGAGCCTGCGCTCCTCACGCAGCCGCCGCAGCCGCGCCCCCGCGTAGGTCTTGCTCACCCTTCACTCCCGTCCGGCCTTCCCCTGATCAGGGTCGATCTACTCGCGAGTACGACTGTGAGTCTAGGCGCGCGACAGTGACTCCAACCTTCGCAAGATTGGCAAAACGCCAGGGGAAGACTCGCAGAGGTTGGCAAGTCGCCAAGGTTGATGGCACCGAGTGCCACTGCAAGAGTCTTAATGCGGCCCGCCGGACACGACAGCCGAGCCGGAACTCCGAGCGCGATTTCAAGCCCTGACGTCGTGTATCTGGGTTGCTGGCCCGGCGATCCGGGCGCATTGCTCACCGCTCCACCCACCCGGACGGCGGCGGGCCGCATCAGTAGCACGTCACTCAGTGACATGCCTTACGCACACTTCACAAAAACCGTGTGTTTTCACGCGACCCGGGAGACGGTCATGGCGCAGACAGGGACGACGACGGCGACGGCCGAAGAGCTGGCACAGCGGTGGGCGACGGACCCGCGGTGGAAGGGCATAGAACGCACCTACGCCGCGGAGGAGGTCGTGAGGCTGTCGGGCAGTGTCCGTGAGGAGCACACCCTGGCACGGCGTGGCGCCGAGCGGCTGTGGCGGCAGCTGCATGAGCAGGACTACATCCACGCGCTGGGCGCCCTCACCGGCGGCCAGGCAGTGCAGCAGGTCAAGGCCGGGCTGCAGGCCATCTACCTCTCCGGCTGGCAGGTCGCCGCCGATGCCAACCAGGCCGGCCACACCTACCCCGACCAAAGCCTCTACCCGGTCAACTCGGTGCCGCAGGTGGTCCGTCGGATCAACAACGCGCTGCTGCGCGCCGACCAGATCGCGACCGCCGAGGGCGGCGCGACCGGTTCGGACGAGGGCACGGACTGGCTGGCGCCGATCGTCGCCGACGCCGAGGCCGGCTTCGGCGGCCCGCTCAACGCCTTC
This sequence comes from Streptomyces sp. NPDC019443, assembly GCF_044389785.1. Lineage (NCBI taxonomy): Bacteria > Bacillati > Actinomycetota > Actinomycetes > Kitasatosporales > Streptomycetaceae > Streptomyces > Streptomyces sp. NPDC019443. The sequence goes on along the minus strand of NZ_JBIRYJ010000010.1, from coordinate 127,918 downwards.
GAACTGACCAAGGCGATGATCGCCGCGGGTGCGGCCGGCATCCACTACGAGGACCAGCTCGCCTCCGAGAAGAAGTGCGGCCACCTCGGCGGCAAGGTCCTCGTCCCCACCGCCCAGCACATCCGCACCCTCAACGCGGCCCGCCTCGCTGCCGACATCGCCGATGTCCCCACCGTCATCGTCGCCCGCACGGACGCCCTCGCCGCGAACCTGCTCACCAGCGACGTCGACGAGCGCGACGCTCGGTTCGTCACCGGAGAGCGCACCGCCGAGGGCTTTTACCGGGTGCGGAGCGGCATGGCCCCGGTCATCGCCCGCGGCCTCGCCTACGCCCCGTACGCCGATCTGATCTGGGTGGAGACCGGCACGCCGGACCTGGCGCAGGCCCGCGAGTTCGCCGAGGCGATCCATGCCCAATACCCGGACCAGATGCTGGCGTACAACTGCTCGCCGTCCTTCAACTGGAAGGCCGCCCTGGACGACGACCAGATCGCGAAGTTCCAGCGGGAGCTGGGCGCGATGGGCTACCGCTTCCAGTTCATCACTCTGGCCGGCTTCCACTCGCTCAACCACGGCATGTTCGACCTGGCCCGCGGTTACGCCGAGCACGGGATGACCGCCTATGTCGACCTGCAGGAGCGCGAGTTCGCCGCCCAGGAGCACGGCTTCACCGCGGTCAAGCACCAGCGCGAGGTCGGCACCGGCTACTTCGACCTGATCTCCACCGCCGTCAACCCCGCTTCCTCGACGACTGCGCTGACCGGCTCCACCGAGGAAGAGCAGTTCCACTAAGCATCACCGGGAAGGGCGAGCCGGGACCCAGCCCCGGCTCGCCCCTCCCCGTCCAGTCAGCCCGTGTCCAGGCCAGGGCCGGACGTCCGTCTCCGTCCGGTCCTCACCGCTCCGCTGAGGAGACCTGCATGTCAACCACTGCTCTGACCAGCCCAGTCCAGGTCCTCGGCGCACCGGGTGACCGCCACGACGAGATCCTCACCCCTACAGCTCTGGACTTCATCGGCCGCCTCGACGCGGCCTTCGCAGGCCGACGCTTCGAACTCCTCGCCGAGCGGCGCCGCCGCGCCGAGCGACTCGCCTCCGGCACCCCGCTCGACTTCTCGCGCGCCACCCCGGCCGTCCGCACCGCCACCGACTGGCGGGTCGCTCCGCCCGCGCCGGGCCTGACCGACCGCCGGGTGGAGATCACCGGCCCGCCCGAGCGTCGGATGACCATCAACGCCCTCAACTCCGGCGCACAGGTGTGGATGGCCGACTTCGAGGACGCCACGTCGCCGACCTGGGACAACATCATCGGCGGCCAGCTGAACCTGCTCGACGCCATCGACCGGCGTATCGACTTCACCACGCCCGGGGGCAAGGAGTACCGGCTCGGCGACGACCTGGCGACCATCATGGTCCGCCCACGGGGCTGGCACCTCACGGAGAAGCACCTCGTCATCGACGGCCGCCCCGTCCCGGCCTCGCTCGTCGACTTCGGGCTGTACTTCTTCCACTGCGCCGAGCGGCAGATCGACGCCGGCCGCGGCCCGTACTTCTACCTCCCCAAGCTGGAGAACCACTACGAAGCCCGCCTGTGGAACGACGTTTTCGTGCTCGCCCAGGAACTCCTCGGCATCCCGCGCGGGACCATCCGCGCCACCGTCCTCATCGAGACGATCACCGCCGCCTTCGAGATGGAGGAGATCCTCCACGAGCTCCGCGAACACAGTGCGGGTCTCAACGCGGGCCGCTGGGACTATCTCTTCAGCCTGATCAAGAACTTCGCGCACCGCCCCGACTTCGTCCTCCCGGACAGGGCGAAGGTCACCATGACCGCGCCGTTCATGCGCGCCTACACCGAACTGCTCGTGCACACCTGCCACAAGCGCGGCGCCCACGCCATCGGAGGCATGGCCGCCCACGTCCCCAGCCGCGAAGCGCAGGCCAACGAGGCGGCGCTCGCCAAGGTACGGCTCGACAAGGAACGCGAGGCCGAGGACGGCTTCGACGGCTCCTGGGTCGCCCACCCGGGTCTGGTCCCCGTCTGCCGTGAAGTCTTCGACAGCGTGCTGGGCGACCGGCCCCACCAGATCGAGCGCACCCGCGACGACGTCCACGTCACCGCCGCAGACCTCGTCGCGGTCCGCCGCACCGCCGGCCCGCCCGCCCCCGAGGGCGTCCGCGCCAACATCGCCGTCGCCCTGCGCTACTTCGACGCGTGGCTGCGCGGCAGCGGAGCCGTCGCCCTGTACGGGCTCATGGAGGACGCGGCCACCGCCGAGATCGCCCGCTGCCAGATCTGGCAGTGGATACGCCACGGCGCAGTCGAGCGCGACACCGTGGTCGAGCTGCTGGACGACGAGACAGCAGCCCTGGGGGCGGAGTATCCATGGGCCAGAGTGGACGAAGTCCGAGCTGTCTTCGAACGCACGGCACTGGCACGGGACTTGCCGGCGTTCTTCACCCCCGACGCCTACGTCCGCCACCTCGTCCGCCGATCGGAAGTGCAGTCATGAACGGGTCCATCACAAGGATCGGCGTGGTCGGCGGCGGCCAGATGGGGGCCGGCATCGCAGAGGTCTGCGCCCGCGCAGGGCTCGACACGGTGATCTGCGAGGCAGATGCCACCGCGGCCCGCGGAGCCAGGGAGCGTGTGACCACCTCCCTCGAACGCGCTGTCCAGCGCGGCAAACTGGACCGTATCTCCGCCGAGGACGCCCTTGCCCGCCTCGTCTTCACCGGCAGCCTCGACGACCTGGCAGACCGGCAACTCGTCGTCGAAGCCGTCGTCGAGAACACCGACGCCAAGACCGAAATATTCGCCGCTCTGGACAAGACAATCGAGGATCCGGAGGCGATTCTGGCCACCAACACCTCGTCGATCCCGATCATGCGCCTGGGCATGGCTACACACCGCGCCGACCGGGTTCTGGGGCTGCACTTCTTCAACCCCGTGCCCGTCCTGCCACTGGTGGAGGTTGTCGCATCCCTCCACACCGCACCGGAGACCGTCACAGCCGTCGAGGACTTCGCCCGCGACGCCCTTGGCAAGACCACGATCCGTTCCCAGGACCGGGCCGGGTTCGTCGTCAACGCCCTGCTGATCCCGTACCTCCTCTCCGCGATCCGCATGGCCGAGTCCGGCTTCGCCACCGCTGCCGACGTGGACGCCGGTATGGAATTGGGCTGTGCCCACCCGATGGGCCCGCTCAAGCTCGCCGACCTGATCGGCCTGGACACTGTCGCGGCCATCGCGGAGTCGTTGTACGAGGAGTTCAAAGAACCCCTGTACGCCCCGCCGCCGCTGTTGCAGCGAATGGTGGAGGCGGGGCTGCTCGGCCGTAAGACGGGCCGGGGATTCCACACCTACGACCGGGGCTGAGGGGCCCGGGTTACCGCCGGGGCTGAGGGGCCCGGGCTGCTGTGGAGCGGGCGCGGAGCAAAGGATGAGGTTGCTCCGCGCCCGTTGGCGTGCCGTCCCCGATGTGTCGGCCGCCTTACCCGCCGCCACTGAGATGGCCACCCTGCTCGGCAAGGGACTGCAGGCTCTCCCCTCGGGGCGGCTGTGGGTCAATCCGGACTGCGACCTGAAGACCCGCGGCCGGCCCGAAGTCCGCGCATCGTTGGAGAACCTGGTCGCAGCCGCCCGGCAAGTGCCCTCGCTTCCGCCCAGCCCTTCCTGAGGAGGCGGTCTTCAGGGCGCTTCCCGGCCTGGCGGGATTGCCGGGTGAGGGGGGCGCCCGGGTACCGGTCAGAGGCTGTGCTTGAAGCCTTTGCCAGTGCGGGCGAGAGGGTCGGCAGGCAGGGAGAGGAAACGAGCCCGCAGCGCGTCCCAGGCGGCAAGTCGGGCGTGTCCCTGATTTCCTGGCGGTCGGTGAGGAAGGGGTCGGGCAGCAGGACGAATGAACTCGGTAGAAGCTCCCATTTACCCAGGGTCATCTGCTTACCCAGGTCTTCTGCATGATTGTTCGGCGGGCGGTGAACCTCCGACGGCCCATGGACGTCTAACACTTCGACGTTCGCTCTTCGCTCTCGGGAAGGGCGGACAGCATGCAGCAGGCATGGACCAGCCTTATCGCCGTGTGCAAGCCCCATCGTCAATCAGCTCTATCGGAAGGACACGGAACGCATGGCGACGTTCGATCCGATCACCCGTCGACTCCGGCGACTTTTCTCGGTCCTGGACACCGACGTTGACGGCTTCGTCACGTGGGGTGACTACCAGCGGATCGTGGACAAGTACATGACCGGCTATGCGTTGGCGAGGAGCGACGACAGGATCAAGTCATTGGAGAAGGCGTACTGGGCGCAATGGCTGGGACTCCTGACGCAGGCGAACCCCGGGCAGGACCGTCTGTCCCAGGACGAGTTCGTCGCGGCGCACCGCGCTGCGGGTGACAGCACGAATGCGTCCCACCTGCTGGAGGACATTGCCCAGGCCATCTTCAATGTCCTGGACGTCGACGGCGACAAGCGGATCAACAGGGACGAGTTCGCCCGGTACCTGGCCTTCTGCGAGATCCCCAGCGCTGACGCCACGATCATCTTCCAGCGGCTGGACCTGGACGGCGACGCCTTCATCTCCCAGCGAGAGGTCGCCAGGTCGCTCCGCGCATTCCACCTCTACAACGACGACCTCAACACGCCAGGCGGCATCTTCCTCGGCGTCACTGAGCAGAGGTCGGGCGCCTGATCGTGGGCTGAGCCGGGCCGCACCGACAGACCCAAGCGCAGGGCCAGGACGGCCTGTCCGTAACCAGATCGCGTCCAGGACCGGGACTCTGGGTGCCGACGCAAGGACAAAGCGCCCGAATTCTGGCGTGACCGCAGATTACACAGCACCGCGGACCCCCTCGCGAATGATCCAAGGTTTTATGAATTCACGATTCCGTGTACCGTTGGCAGGGTGCTGACCATCGCCCCGGAGGCTGAGGTGCTCGCGCGCTTCGGCCGCGCTCTCGCCGACCCCATCCGCTGCCAGCTACTGCTGGCTCTCCGAGCCGCCCCCGCCTACCCGTCCGATCTGGCCGACCAGATCGGCGTCTCCCGGACCCGTCTGTCCAACCACCTGGCGTGCTTGCGGGACTGCGGCCTGGTCGTGGCTGTCCCCGACGGCCGACGCACCCGCTACGAACTCGCCGACCCGCGCCTTGGTCACGCACTCGACGACCTGCGCACCGCGGTCGTCGCCGTCGAGACCGACCGCACTTGCGGCGATGCCGAGACCAAGGGCTGCTGCTGAGATGGCCTCGATATCCCTCGGCCCGACACCGGCCCGCCGCGACGCACTGGCCCGGCGGATACAACTGCTGGTCGTGGCGACGATCACCTACAACGTCATCGAAGCAGTCGTTGCGATCACCGCCGGGACGATCGCCTCCTCCACCGCGCTGATCGGCTTCGGCCTGGACTCCGTCATCGAAGTCTCCTCCGCCGCGGCGGTCGCCTGGCAGTTCTCCGCCCGCGACCACGCGCTGCGCGAGGCGCGGGAGAAAACCGCGCTGCGGATCACCGCCGTCTCCTTCTTCGCCCTCGCCGCCTACGTCACAGTCGACGCCGCACGAGCCCTGACCGGCACCGGCGAGGCCGACCGCTCCATCCCCGGCATCGTGATCGCCGCACTCTCCCTGGTGGTCATGCCGTTCATGTCCGCCGCCCAGCGCAAGGCCGGACGGGAACTCGGCTCCGCCAGCGCGATCGCGGACTCCAAGCAAACCCTGCTGTGCACCTACCTGTCCGCGGTCCTGCTGGTCGGCCTGGTCCTCAACGCCACACTCGACTGGTCCTGGGCCGACCCGATCGCCGCCCTCGTGATCGCGGCCATTGCCGTCAAGGAAGGCCGCGACGCCTGGCAGGGCAAAGGCTGCTGCGCACCCACCGCCCACACCGCTCCGGCCGTCGCGGAGTCGGACGCGTGTGGCTGCCGCCCCGGCTGCGACTGCTGCTGAGCCGGTACGGCACAAGGCTCCACCCTGAACGTAGAGGTGGAGCCTTCGCCATCAGCGGGCACCGACTTCACGGCCGGCTCCGCCGCCGAAACCGAAGCCGGCCTTGGCGACCGGGATGATGGTGACGCCCTCGCTGACCACGAGTTCGCCATAGACGGCGGTTACGAAGGCGCGGCCGCCCAGCTTCTCGGCAAGGAGCTCCAGCTGGGTGACGGAAGTCTGGGCTGCGGTCATGTCTCCCGGCGGATGGGGGTTTGCATTCTCGGCGTCGGTCATGGGGTGCCTCCTCGTACCGGCTGCGCGGTCGCACAGGTCGGCTGTCTTGTTCATCCAGTCCGACAGATGCGGCCGCATCGCCTCGGCGACCCGGGGGTCGAGGGGGGTGGTGGCGTTGTAGTCCAGATAGACCGGTTCACCCTGCAGCCCGGGGTGCGCGGGGATCATGCGGCGGCCCCCCTGTCCACGGGCAGCTCGGCCAGCCGCCACTCCAGCATCCCGTCGCTCAGCCGGACCGCCCTGCGGCCGCGCTCATGCAACAGGCGCACGGCGTCGTAGGCGAGAACGCAGTAGGCGCCCCGGCAGTACGCGACCACCTCGGCGTCGTCCGGCAACTCGGCGATCCGCTCGGCGAGTTCCTCGACCGGAATGGAGAGTGCGCCGGGGATGTGCCCTGCGGCGTACTCCTCGGCTGGGCGGACATCAAGGACGACAACCTCGCCCGCCCGCGCGCGAGCCAGCAGCTCTTCTCGGCCCACCTCCGCTGCCTCGCCCGGGTCGCCGAGGTAGGCGGTACGGGCAGCCTCGACGCCCGCCTGATGAGTCTGGGCCACCTGCCGCAGTAGTGCGTAGAGGGCGGCGACGTCCTCCCCGGCCAGCCGGTAGTGGATGCGTACCCCTTCGCGGCGGGTGGCCACGAGCCCGGCCTGCTTGAGGGTCTGCAGATGCGCCGAGGCGGTGGTCAGATTCAGCCCAGCAGCCTTCGCCAGAGCGTCGACCGTGCGCTCGCCCTGAGCGAGCAGATCGAGCAGTTCCAAACGCTTTCCGCTGGCCAGAGCCTTACCGGTGTGCGCGAAGGCGTCGTACAGCGCTGACTTGCACGCGGCATCTCCCATGGCATCCTCCATAGATCCATGGAATATTGTATCTGTGGGCAGGTGCTGTGACCACTCAGCCCCTACCGTGACACCTGGAGGACCTGATGGGCTTCGCCGACGATCACCTGATACCGCTGATCGACGAGGGTCTTGGCAACAGCGCCTACCTCGTCGACCTCGGCGACGGCCGGGCCCTGGCCGTGGACGCGAGCCGGGACCTGCGCGCCCTGCGCACCGTCGCCGAGCGGCGCGGGCTGACGGTCGCCTTCGCCGCCGACACCCACCTGCACGCCGACTTCCTCACCGGCGCGCTCCAGCTCGCCGCCGACGGCGCAGCAGTGCTGGCCTCCGTCGCCGGACGCCGCGCGTTCCCGCACAGCGCGCTCGCCGACGGCGACGAGACCGACCTGGGCGGCCTGACCCTGCGGGCGCTGGCCACCCCCGGCCACACCGACGAGCACCTGTCCTACCTCCTCCTGGACGGCTCCCGCGAGTTGGGCGTGTTCACCGGCGGCTCGCTGATCGTCGGATCCGCCGCCCGTACGGATCTGCTCGGCGCCGACCGCGCGGAGGAACTGGCCCGCGCCCAGTACCGCTCGCTCAAGCGGCTGGCCGAACTCCCGGACACGACAGCGGTGTGGCCGACTCATGGCGAGGGATCCTTCTGCTCCGCGCCGCCCGGCGCCGAGCGGACCACCACCATCGGCGCCCAGAAGCGGGCCAATGCGTTGCTCGCCGCGCCCGACGAAGCCACCTTCGTACGGCAGTTGATCGGCAGCCTCGGCTCCTACCCCGCGTACTTCGACCGGCTGAGCGAGATCAACCGACGCGGACCCGGGGTCCTTGCCACCGCTCCCGCCCTTGCCCCTCTCACTGTGGCCGAGGTGCGTACCCTGCTCGGCCAGGGCGCTCAGCTCGTCGACGTACGACCGATGGTGGACTTCGCAGGCGGCCATATCCCCGGCGCCGTCTCCATCCCGCTCCGCGACCAGTTCGCCACCTGGCTGGGCTGGCTGCTGCCCGACGACTCCCCGATCGTGTTCCTCGCCGGACCCGGGCAGGACCTCGCCGAAGTCACGTGGCAGGCTGTGAAGATCGGTTACGAGCGGCTGGCCGGCCATCTCAACGGCGGTATGGCTGCCTGGATCTCTGGTGGCGGGCCGCAGCAGACCATCGAACTGCTCACCGCCGACCGCATCGCAGGCCGACCCGTGCTGGACATCCGGCAGACGGCGGAGCACACCGCGGGTCACATCGCAGGCGCGGTCCACATCGAGCTCGGCGACCTTCCCCTACGTACTGCGGACGCACCGCACGACGCGGTGGTCGCCTGCGGGCACGGCGAACGCGCCATGACCGCCGCCAGCCTCCTTCAGCGTGCCGGCCACCAGGATCTCGCCGTCCTCGACGGCGGACCAAACGACTGGTCCAAGGCCACCGGCAGCCCCCTGGAGAAGACCGCGTGACCACCCACACCACCGGCGAGGCCAGCTCCGGCATACGGCTCGGACTACGCGCCAACCTCGCCCAGTTCACCCTGCTCGTCGCCGTCAACGCCCTGGTCGGCGGCGTGCTCGGCCAGGAACGCACCGTCCTGCCGCTGCTCGCCGACGACGTCTTCCACCTGTCCGCCTACACCTCCGCCCTCACCTACATCGTGGCCTTCGGCGCCACCAAGGCCGTCACCAACTTCTTCGCCGGGACCTGGTCGGACCGCTACGGCCGCAAACCGGTCCTCATCGCCGGATGGCTGATCGCCCTGCCGATTCCCGCCATGCTGGCCTGGGGCCCTTCCTGGGGCTGGATCATCGCCGCCAACATTCTGCTCGGCATGAACCAGGGCATGACCTGGTCCACCACGGTCATCATGAAGATCGACCTGGTCGGCCCGGAACGACGCGGCCTGGCCATGGGCTTCAACGAGGCCGCCGGATACGTCGCCGTGGCCGCAACCGCCATGGCAACCGGCGCGATAGCCGACCACGCCGGACTGCGCCCCGAGCCGTTCCTCCTCGGCGCCGCCTACGTCGTCCTGGCCCTGGGCCTGTCCACCCTCGTGGTACGCGAGACCCGCGACCACGCCCGCTTCGAAGCCGCGCGCCACAACTCCCCCACTGACGGGGTCCACGACGGAGATCTGACCACGGGCCAGATCGCCCGCCTCACCAGCCTGAGCGACAAAGCCCTTTCCGCCGCTAGCCAGGCCGGCCTGGTCAACAACCTCAACGACGCCCTGGCGTGGGGCATCTTCCCGCTGCTGTTCGCCGCCCACGATCTGTCCATCGCGCAGATCGGCGTCCTTGCCGCCCTCTACCCCGCCGTCTGGGGCGCGGGCCAGATGCTCACCGGCTGGTGGTCCGACCACATCGGCCGCAAACACCTCATCACCACCGGAATGATGCTGCAGGCCGCAGCCATCGCCCTCGTCGCCGCAGGCACCACCTTCGGCGTCTGGGCCGCAGCCCAGATCCTCCTCGGCATCGGCACCGCCCTGGTCTACCCCACCCTGCTCGCCGTCATCGGCGACGTCGCCCACCCCGCCTGGCGCGCCCGCGCCGTCGGCGTCTACCGCCTGTGGCGCGACGGCGGCTTCGCCGTCGGAGCCCTCCTCGCCGGAGCCCTCGCCGACGCCTACAGCCTGACCACCGCCATCTGGGCCATTGCCGCCCTCACCGCCGCATCCGGCCTCCTCGTCGCGGTCCGCATGTACGAGACCCACCCGCGGACCTGACCTGGCCCGTTCCCCGGAAGCGGCGGAATACTGCCCCTCGCCGATCCCAAGCAGGCATTTCACCAGTACGTGGACCAGCGCGGGAAGCCGAAGGGGCGACCAAGAGCAGGTGCTCCAATGGCCGTTTCCGCAGGCCAGACGTCTGTCGCCGGGCTATCGTGTCGACCGCGTCCGTCGACTGCCCATCCAAGGCATTCGCAGCTCTCTCCTGCCCACAGGGGAACCGACGGAATGTGCCGGACTGCAGATCGGTCTCCGCGCGCCGGTCGCCCTCGGGCTCGGCTGTCGGCTGTCGGCTGTCGGCTGTTCGAGTACGCGACCGAGGTCCCGACGCTAAGCATCGTGGAGACCTGGCCGTTCCACTCAGGGATCGCACTTCTGCCCTACCAGACGGCATAGCAGGCGGCATCAGGCCAACGTTCGACGGCCGGGGAGTCGCCCTGATCACCGGCAGTCCACCGCCTAATCTGCCAGAACCGACGCCTCACCATGAAAGGAACATCCCGTGCCTTCTCGACTCAACCCGTACATCAGCTTCGACGGCGACGCCCGGCAAGCCATGGAGTTCTACAAGGGGATCTTCGGCGGCACCCTGACGGTGAACACATTCGGTGACTTCGGCGAGAAGGAGGCCGGAGACGCCGCCGACAAGATCATGCACAGCATGCTCGAGACCGACAGCGGCTTCACGCTCATGGGCGCAGACACCCCGCCGGGGATGGAGCACAAGCCCGGGAACAACATCTCCGTGAGCGTGAGCGGGGAGGACGCCGACGAACTGCGCGGCTACTGGGACAAACTCTCCGGCGACGGCACGGTCTCGGTCCCGCTGGAGAAGCAGATGTGGGGCGACGTCTTCGGCATGTGTACGGACCGCTTCGGCATCACCTGGCTGGTCAACATCAGCGAGCAGCAGGCCTGAACGGGCAGCGGCGCGCCGGCCCCACCCCCAAGGTGGCTGGCGCGTCACTCGCGGCGCCGGTCCGGCCTGACCCGTCTTCAGCAGGTCGGAGCGGATATCAGGTGTAGCCGCGCGGTCTCTGTCGGCGGACTGGCCCCGTACCACCGCGACCCGCGCACCGGTGACCTCGCCTCGATCAGCACCGCCGATACGATCAACCGGGGCACGCTGGCCAGCTGCCCCAACGAAGTCCTCGCCGACAGAAGGCGAACTCGTAGTAGAGCCAGCAGGACTTCGCGCGCCGTACCGCCCCAGGCCGACCCGGCAGCCTTGCCCGGCCAGATGGGTTTCCGGTTCGACCAGGCCGTGATCCGCATCCCCATGGCTGGGTCCGCCTGAGTCCGCCCGCGCACCGTCGTCACGGACACGTACCGCAATACTTCCCTGATCGCCACCTTGCGGGAACGCTGGTCGCTCGGGTCGCCGCTGACCGCCCGACAGGCGCGACGGCTCCCAGCGTCGCGCCTGTCCCTTCCCGAACCACCCCCGGGCTCAGAAGGACTGGCCCGAGGTCACGCCACGGCCGGCGCCCCGGCTGGCCGGCACCCTCGTCCCGCTGGACAAACCGCTCCCGCCGCTGGGCCAGTATCTGCTGGGCGTCGCCATCGCGCTGGACACCAAGTACACCGGGCACATACGTGATCTTGCCCCCAGGACCGCGACCGGCCGCCAAGCCAACGACTACATGGACGACCGGACCGCCAGGATCTACCTCGGCCTTGCCACACACCCCTCATGACGAGAAACCGGCCATCTGCCCGGGGCGGCTGTCGGCCCCGAGACTGATCGGATGCGGGAATTGCCGCGAGGAGAAGACCAGTCGTGCCCCCTGGGTGCCCAATCGGTCGGAGGCGAGGGGGACCACGGGGAACGGGAGTGACAGCACCACGGCACCACAGGCCATCGCAGCTCAGCAGGCATCCACGTACGGCGTCTTCCCAACTGGTACTCCACGACCTGATGCCGTCCATGCGGTCGGCACATGGCATCAGTGCCCGGAGGTACGGCTTCCGGGCGTCACCCGCCGCCGATGCCCTGCGGGTCGGCCGTGCGTGCCATGGCGCGGCGGCGGGGGTCGGTGAACTGGCGTTCCACCGCCTCCTCGAGGAACTCGAGCTCCATGCGGACCGCCGGCAGATGCTCGGCCGACAGGGTCTCGAGCAGGCCGTCCAGCAGCGCGCGCAGCCGTCTGCAGATCTGGAGGGATGTCGACCCGTACTCACGGATCTCGGTGACACCGACCTGGAGGTACTCCTCCCACGTGCGCCCCGGCACCACGAGGCGCTGCCGGCCGTGGTCGTCGGCGAGCACGTAGCTGCTGCGGAGTCCGATACGGCCGACCGTGTGCAGGAAGGCCTCAATGGGGTTGAGCACCTGAACGGCGGTCGTGGGGTCGTTGACGGCGGGCGAGAGCGCACGGATGGCGATGTCGACGAGGATACGCAGGGCAAAGGGGGTCCTGTTCGATGGTCCGCTCCGCGCCGAGGGCGACGTGTCCGGTCACCCCGCGCGGATCGAGCGCCGACGTGTCGCCATGGGCCTCGACGAGGGTCGCGCCGGGCGCCACGAAGTCGCCGACCGGGTGGACCATCACGAAGACGCAGTCATGGCGGGTGGCGGCGGCCATCAGCCCCGCCGCGTCGATTGCCTGGAGCACTCCGCCACGCTCGGACCGCATGTGCGTCACCGGACCGGCCGGCGGCAAGGGTTGACCGGCGCGCGCCGCTGCCGCGGAGCCCCGGACTTCCGCGGCTCCGTGGCTCCGTGGCTACGTGGCTCCGTGGCTCCGTGGCTCAGGAGGATCTGCGATCCGGTGGCGAGCACCAGCGTCAAAGCGATGCCGAGGAGGATCTCGTCGTCCGTCACAGCCGCTTCCCTCCTCGATCGCCGGGCGACAGGTGGGAGTCAACCGGCTTTGTCGGAGCACCGCGCGCTTCCTTCGTGGAATACCGGGATCGGCCACCGGGTCGGCCCACGCCTCCGCGCCGATGTCCCGGCCGACGGTCCGTGCCCGATCCCGGAGTCCGCCCCGGATCAGGCATCGTCGCCCCATCGCCACTTCGCAGGTCCGTGCCGCTGAGTCTCCACAACTCGCCGCTCCCGGACTGGTGACTTGAGTCGATCACTCGGGAAGGTACGCCGATCGCGTGCATGCTGAGACCGGTCCACAGGTTCTGAGCATGGCTCCCGCTCCGGACGTGGTTGAGTCGTCGGCATGAGTAAGAGTGACGTCGCGGCTCTGTTCGGCAACCGTTTCCTGACCGCGCCCGCTCCCTCGGAGAAATTCCCCGAGGAGGGCATGACCGCGACGGACGCCATGAGGCTGCTGGATGAGGACCTCGTCATGGAGGGCGACCCGCAGCGCAACCTCGCCACGTTTGTCACCACCTGGATGGAGCCGGAGGCGCAACGGATCATCGCCGAGAACCTCCACCGCAACTTCATCGACCACGCGGAGTACCCCATCTCCGCCGAGATCGAGCGGCGCTGCGTGCGCATGCTCGCCGACCTCTTCCACGCGCCGGGCAAGACCATCGGATGTCGGACCCAGGGCTCGTCCGAGGCGATCATGCTCGGCGCGCTGTCGCTGAAGTGGAAGTGGCGGGAGCGCCGCCAAGCGGCCAACTTGTCTGTCGACCGGCCCAACCTGGTCTTCGGCGGCGACGTCCACGTCGTGTGGGAGAAGTTCTGCCGCTACTTCGACGTCGAGCCGCGGATCGTGCCGCTCGCCGAGGACAAGTACACGATCGGCCCGGAGGACGTGGAGCCCCACCTCGACGAGAACACGATCGGCGTCGTCGCCGTCCTCGGCACCACGTTCACCGGCCACAAGGACGACGTCGTCGGGATCGACAAGCTCCTGCGGGACATCCGCAAGGAGCGCGACCTCGACATCCCGATCCACGTTGACGGCGCCAGCGGCGGCTTCGTGTGGCCCTTCCTCTACCCGGACTCGAAATGGGACTTCCGGCTCGAGCAGGTCCGCTCGATCAACGTCTCGGGACACAAGTACGGCCTGGTCTACCCCGGCATCGGCTGGCTGGTCTTCCGCGAGGAGTCCGACCTGGCCGAGAACCTCGTGTTCTACGAGAACTACTTGGGCAAGACCGACGCGACGTTCACGCTGAACTTCTCGACCGGCGCGTCGATGGTGCTCGCCCAGTACTACAACTTCGTGCGGCTGGGTCGCCAAGGCTACACCTACGTCATGGAGACGATGCAGAAGAACGCCGGCGCATTGGCGGACAACCTGCGGAGCAGCGGCCACTTCGAAGTGATCGGCAGCGACCTCGAACAGCTGCCACTGGTCGCTTTCCGCCTCGCCGGCAAGCACGCCTACGACGAGTCCGACATCGCCTGGCAGCTCTCTGCTGAGCGCGGCTGGATGGTGCCGTCCTACACGCTCCCGCCCAACGCCGAGCGGGTGAAAATCCTGCGTGCCCTGGTCAAGGAGACCCTGAGCCGCGAGCAGATCGAGCGCCTGACCCAGGACATCGCCGACGCGTGTAGCACCTTGGACCACAAGGGTGCGACCACCGAGGTCGAGCGGGCCCAGGTCCACCGCGGCACCGGCTACTGACGCCCGCAACCACCGCCTCCAGGTACAGCCTGCCGCCGGGCTCGCGGGCCTGACAGCCGACCACGGCGCGCGTCTGATCATCGTCAACGCCGAACCCACACCGTACGACGACCGAGCCGACGAGGTGGTCCCCGAGCCCATCGGCACCGCCCTGCCCGAGCTCCTTTCGCTCAACTCGCCAAGCGCTCCCGCTTCGAAGTTCACGTGTGCGTGTACATCCATAACTGCCTTACGACTCCGGCATCCCCGACTACCACGGGCCGAACGGCCTGTGGCGGCGCGACCCGGAAGCCGAGAAGCTGGTCACGTACGGCTACTGCATGGCCGACCCGGAGATCCGCCGCCGGTCCTGGCGCATGCGGCGCGACAGCGCGACCTGGCGTGCCGAGCCCAATGCGCTACCGAGGACGTTGCCGCCGAGGCAGCCGCACTACGGCGGAGTGCTGGGACTCCGACATGCCGCACCGTGGAGAAGGCAACAAGCAAGCCCGGCATGCCGCAGAAGAAGGCGGCAATCTGGAGCTGCGAGCCAGGGTGAGCGAGCACCCAGGCCGCGACGCTGCCCTGCTGTATCAGCGTCAGCCCGGACGGGCACCCCACGTTCGTTCTCCGGCACGCCGACCGGGAGGGGAACGTGGTGCTCGGTCACATCTACGGTCGCCATAACGTCACCAACGCCATCGCCGCAGCGCGGCCAGCCCTACGTCAACGGTTGAGGCAGTTCGTCATCGCATTGTTTCTGCCGACTGAGGGGCAGTGTTCAATCGATGACGGTGTTGGTCACGGTCGCGTCTGCAGGCGCCCGTACCGCGTTCAGCACGATGGCCGCCACCGACTCCGGCCGCAGGAACTGCTCCGGGCGGTACTCGTGGCCCGCCCGTTCGGCTGCCTTCCGCTGCAGCTCGGTGTCGGTCGGGCCCGGGTGGATCGAAGTCACTCGGACTCCGTTGGACTTCTCTTCGGTCTGAAGGGCGTCCGCGAACGCTCGCAACGCGTATTTGCTGGCGGCATAGGGACCACGGTTCGACTTGATCCGGAGTCCGGATCCCGCGTTGATCAGAACCACGTGTCCTCGACCGTGGCGGAGCGATGGCAGGAGCAACCGAGTGAGTTCGGCGGCCGAGAAGAGGTTGACCGCGAAGATTCGCTGCCACACGTCCAGTGAGGCATCGGCGATCGTGCCGGGCTCGGCGACGGCGGCATTGTGCACGAGCACGTCGAGACGGTCGATATCCCCCGTGGCCTGGGCGAGTTGGCCGGGGTGTGCCAGATCGGCCACCCATGGACGGGCCCTTCCTGGCAGGTCGCGCGCGAGCACCTCGAGTGACCGGGCATCGCGGCCGCCGAGGAGCACATCGTATGTGGGCGCAAGTGCGCGGGCGATGGCCGCCCCGATGCCGCGGGAGGCTCCTGTCACGAGTGCGCGCGGTCGTGGAGTTGTCATGGCGTAGTACCTCGCGGAACGGGCCGGAAGGTGACCGGCAGGCTTGTCAGTCCACGCATGAACCGGCTGTGTCCCCAGGTCAGTTCGGAGGGATCGACAGCGAGGGCAAGTTCGTCGCAGCGTTCCAGGAGGGCGAGGAGTGCGATCGCGCCTTCTACTTTGCCGAGCGGCGCGCCCAGACAGTGGTGGATCCCGTGCCCGAACGCGAGGTGTCCTCGGCTGTCGCGGAGGATGTCGAACCGGTCGGGCTCGGCGAAGCGGTCCGGATCCCGGTTGCCGGCGCCGTAGGACAGCAGTACAGCCTCTCCGCCCCCGGGAACGGTAACGTCTCCGATCTGCATGTCGCAGGTCGTGATCCGCAGTACGGGCGCCATTTTGATGGGGCCGTTGTAGCGCAGGATTTCCTCGATCGCCTGCCCCATGAGGTGCGGGTCCTTCCGGAGCATGTCCAGCTGCCCGGGGTGCTCCAGCAGTGCCAGTACCCCACTGCCGATGAGATTCGCGGTCGTCTCGAATCCGGCCACCAGGAGGAGGAAGGACATGCTGATCACCTCGTCCTCCTTGATATCGGCCTCGAGGAGTCGTCCCAGCAGGTCGTCGGAGCCGGTGGGTGACTCCCTCTTCGCTCTCAGGAGTCCGCTGAGGTAGTCCCGCATCTCGGAGGCGGCATGAGGCATGCGGCTGTGGTCGCCCTCGCTCATCTCGACGTAGACGCCCGCAAGCCGCGCGAAGGTGTCCCGTCCCTCGGCAGGCACGCCCAGCACTTCCGAAATGACCGTGAGCGGCAGACGCTTCGCGAAGTCGGTGATGACATCGAAGCGTCCCAGCGGAAGGAACCGGGAAATGAGATCGTTCGTGATCTCCTGGATGCGTGGACGCAGGGCTTCGATGCGGCCCGGGGTGAACTCACCTGCCACCAGTGCACGAAGCCTGGTGTGGTCCGGAGGGTCGCAGCGGAGCATGTTGCGCGTGACGGTGTAGGTCTCGGTGGCGAAAGCCCACGGAGCAGACTGCACGGCCCTGTTACCGCGCCGCGGATCGTTGCTCAACTGTGGATCCTTGCTCGCTGCCCGGATGTCCTCATGGCGCGTGACGAGCCACACGGGAACACCGGCGAACATCACGCGCCGTACAGGCCCTTCGGCCCGCAGCTGCGCGAGCAGCGGATACGGGGCGTTGACGTAATTCTTCTGCTCCATGAGATCGGTGGCACCGTCGGGGGCCATACGCTCGGGTGGCATGCGGAA
Organism: Streptomyces sp. NPDC019443; assembly: GCF_044389785.1. Lineage (NCBI taxonomy): Bacteria > Bacillati > Actinomycetota > Actinomycetes > Kitasatosporales > Streptomycetaceae > Streptomyces > Streptomyces sp. NPDC019443. Next base: position 110,916 of record NZ_JBIRYJ010000010.1, on the reverse strand, counting down.
GTTGACGGTGTTGTCGGCCTGTTCTGAATTCACGGGCCCTCCATGTACCGCGGAGTCTGTGTCCGGCGGACTCGTGCATGAGCGGGCAGGGCCAGGCGCACTGGCAACGCGTCACAATGCGGGTTCGAGGGATCAGAGGTACGTGGGGTCCAGGCGCCCCACGAGTGATAGATGCTGCGGTTCCGGCGCTCCAGGTAACAAATGAGATTGACTGGCCACCCGGTATTGGCGAAGGCATACTTGTCCATCCGCGTCGGGTGCTCGCTCAGCGGTAGCCCTTTGCCGCCCGGTGAGTCGATGTTGTGCCAGTCGGGATGCAGGTGTATGGACCCGAGGATGTCAAGCTCGTCGACTTCGGCGTCCCGCATGATACGAAGCAGGTCGGTGGAATCGCACCAGTATCCGCGATGGGGGTTTTTATAAGCCGTTCCGAAACAGGGCACTATGGATTCGGAGAACTCCCCCAGGGCCGCACTGTCGGTGGCCCGGACATTACGGCCGAACTCGACGCGCTCGATGCGTGCATTTTCGCCACGCATGGAGCCGACCAGCACACCGAAGCACGAGTAGGGGAAGCCCGGCCTGATCGCTTCATAGACACGAACAGCGGCGTCGAGGAACGTGGAGCAAGGGGCACTCTCCACGAAGACATGCACGCTGTCCGCGTGTTCATTGGGATCACTACCGTTCATCACGATCAGCGCTCCCCACGTATGACAGGAACAGACGTGAAACCGCGTAGCCGCCCGAACCGCTGACAAGGGGGCTGTGCCGGCGCGAGATCCGGAAGACGGTGCCGCAGCCGCCGGAGCAGCATCGACATCTCCAGGTACACCAGTTCGGCGCCCAGGCAGTAGTGCGCACCTCCGCCGAAGCTCAGGTGACGTGGGCCGTCGCGCCCCGGCCTGAACTCATCCGGCTGTGAGAACACTCCGGGATCCCGGTTGGCGGCACCCAGCACCGGCCAGACCTGTGCCCCCGCCGGTATCGTCACTCCGCTGAAGACCACCGCTTTCGTGGGGACTCGGGGGGCGGGGGTGAACTGTACGGGCGCGTCGTAGCGGAGCACCTCATCGACGAACAGCCGGGCGCGGACGGGGTCGTCGAGGAAGACCGCCCGGTCCGGGTGGCGCATCATCAGAACGACCCCGGTCTCGATCCCCGCAGCTATCTGCGGGTACCCGGCGACCATGAGTCCGGTGAGAACACTGATCAGTTCGTCATGAGGCAGAGCCTCAGGGCAGTCGGTGTGCGCACGGACGAGTTCGGACATCAGATCATCGCCAGGTGCGCGGCGCCGGCGAACCACTTCCCCCTGGAGGTAGTCGGTGAGCAGCCGCATCGCCGCAGCACCAGCACGGTCCTGTCCGGGCAAGGGCCCAGAGGTGGGAAAGATGTCGGCGACGAGCATCGACACAAGGTCTCGATCACCCGGGAACAACCCGAGCAAGTGCATGATCGTGTCGCGGGGAAATGCCTCGGCAAGTGCGGTCATGTCGGCCTCCCCGTTATGGAGGGTCTCGACCACAGGTTCGAGCAGTTGGTCGCAGAGCCTGCTGAGCCACGGCTGCTGACGTCGCACATGCTCGACAAATCGCCTGGCCACCGCGGTACGCATTCTGGTGTGCCGGGGTGGGTTCTGTGAGCTCATGACACGCGACAGAACAGGCGTCGGATGGTGCACTGTCCGGCCGGAGGGCCCGTGGCCGCCCGGCGCCCGAAAGCACTCCCGTTCGACCAGAACACGCTGACAGTCCGTGTAACGGGTCAGCACGTAGGAGCCGGTCCGGAACAGGTACACCGGTTCCGTCTCACGCAGTCGTTCATACACGGGATACGGGTCGCCGGCGTGAACATCTGCAAGGGCGTCAGTGGAGCCGATGGTTCCCATGGCATCAACCCCTCGCGGTGACGGTAGTTGTGGCCCGTCCAGTCCTTTCCTTGTCCATGGGGCGGAGGTGCCCCTTGAAGGTGGAACGGAGATCTCGCGTCAACTCACCACCATTGACCACTCCAATCGGGTGATGTGCGACTTGGGGCACAACCGGATTACTCCGAACGGGTGAGTCGTTTCTCGTCCGCAATGGACAGGCGCTCCACCGTGACGTCGTCGGCTCAGCGCACCCGGCCGCGTGGTTTCAGTGGCGTCGCGGGCATCGGCCGGACAGCGCAGCAGCGCATGGGCGATAATCCCAGGTCAACGTACTCGTCCCCGCGGTTTCAGGGGCACCGGCGGGAGTTCGGGAGCGGGCAGCGGGGAGGGCCGGACTGCGTCGATAGCGGCGTGCACGCCGGGGCTGGTGGCGATCTCCTTGCCGACGCGGGCCTGAAGACCGGTGCCGACCTGGCCGGTCGCGGTACGGACGGACGCTTCGGCCTGCGCCCGGAGTGCATCGAGGCATTCGTGGACAAGGGAGACGAATTGCTGTTCATTCTGAAAATTCCGCGATTGACGATTCAGCCCCTGACGCGATACACCGTCCCCGGTTGACCTCTTCATGCGCGCTAAATGCATGAGGTTACAACCACCCGATGTATGAAGATGAATACCCCGGCCGTCTATTAGGTGCCGGGGACTTTTTATACGGAAGCAGGAACTCCGGCTTGCGGGCCGGTCCCTGTCGCGTGATGCTGGCAGCGCGGCCATGTCGCAGCCGTAGAACTCCACCATTCAACTGACTGACGATCACAAAGGGTCCTGGTCCTCGTTGAGCTGGACCTGTTCCCGCGGTCGCGAGTCGGAGGGAGTCCCTCGTGATCGATCCCGTACAGATCCTGTGGTCACCCGCCGGTGCCACGCTGCCGTCGCTGGGCTCACGCGCACTGGCAGACGTCCACGACGGCGACACCCCGAACATTCGGATGCCGATCCGTATGCTCTCCGTCGACACCCCTGAGGTGACGGCGGGCTCGGCGGAACGGGCGGCGGTGATCGACGCGGAGTTCTCGCAACTCGCCGAGTGGATCCGCCAGGGCGACGCCCCGATCTCTCCTGGGCTCGCGGACTTTCTCCTCCCGAAGCTGGAAACGGGCCGCGCGGGCAGCCTGCACTTCCAGCAGGGCACGGAGGCGTCCGACTTCTCGAAGGAGAACATCGCCAGACGACTGGCCCGCCCCAACGGCCGCCCGCGGAGCCTGTTCATCCACACGGCGGACGCCCCGTTCGATGACAACCACCGCCTGCTGGCGTACATAGCCCCCAACTTCTCGGCGCAGGAACGCAAGACGATGCCGAGGGAGGAGCGCTCGACCTTCAACCTCGACCTGATCGCGGCGGGTTGGGCGGCGCCCTTCATCATCTACCCATCGATCCCGGGCGAGCTGGACCTTCCGCTGCTGCTGGCCGCGGGCGACAAGGCGGTGGCGGAGGGGCAGGGCATCTGGGCGTCGGACGAGACGCTGCTGGCGTACGAGTACCGCGCGGTCGAAAAGCTCCACGACATCACCAAGAAGAAGGTCGAGGGACGGCCCTTGACTCCGCCCGAGCTGTTCGCGTGGCGGAGCCGGTACTGCGTGGACATGCGCGACCGGGTGCTGCACGGGCCGGAGAACTACTTCGAGGTGCCGCCGGTCTATCGGCTGTGGCTGTGGCCGCAGGATGTACAGGAGGCGGTGGCAAGGCTGAATCTGCGGCCATCTCCGAGGCTGGTGGGCGCCGACTAGAGTGCTTTGCGAGAGCGGTGGCTGCCGGCCGCTGGTCCGGCGCCGCGACTCTGCAGGTGCCGAAGCGGGCGGCGAGCAGCCGAAGGAGGAAGCGCGCCTCGGCGAACTGCGGAGGCATGACAGGCCGTACCCCGATCGCCATGTCACCCGAGCTCAAGACGTGCGGAGCACCCCGCCGTACTCGTAAACGCGCTGGTTCAGCTTGGTGGCGCCGAGGTAGGAGGTCAGGGCCGCGTCCACCGGGGCAAGCGACGGCTGGTCGGGGTCAGGGCGCCAGTCCGCCAGGTTCACCAACCCCGGCTCCACCGGCTCCAGCCCGTCCAGGAAGCCGTCAAGTTCGGCGGGGGTGCGGGTCTGCCAGGGGATGCCGCGCCCAGAAATGTGCGCGGTCATTTCCGAGCACGTGGCCGGGTCGTCGGAGACGACCTGCGACAGGCCCAAGTAGCTGCCCGGTGCTGCCTGGTCGATGATCGTCCGAAGGACCCGGCGGGGAGTGTCGGCATCGCTGAGGTGGTGCACCACCGACAGGAACAGCACAGCCACCGGCTCACTGAAGTCGATCAGCCGGTCCACATCGGGATGGTCGAGGATGGCCTGCTGGTCGCGCATATCGCCGGTGATCACCGCGGTGGTGGCGTCGTCGGCCAGCAGCGCCTGGCCGTGCGCCAGCACGATCGGGTCGATGTCGACATAGACGACGCGGGCCTCCGGCGCGAAGAGCTGGGCGACCTGGTGCACATTGTTGTCAGTGGGCAACCCGCACCCCATGTCGATGAATTGGCGTATCCCCGCCTCCCGCGCCAGGTAGCGCACTGCCCGGTACAGGAACTGGCGGTTCTGTCTGGCAATGTCCACACACTCGGGGAAGTCCGGCAGGGTGGAGAGGAGGAACTCCCGGTCGATGTCGTAGTTGTCCTTGCCCCCCAGCATCCAGCCATAGGCCCGCGCCGAAGTCGGCACGTCGAAGGGTATCGAGGTCACCTCGGACCGATTGTCACTGACCACAGCGCGCACTCCGCTTCTCCCGCAAGGGCACAAGGACCTGGCTCCGTCATGGCGAGGCTACCCTCTGGTCAACATCCCGATGGAGTGATTGCCCGAGCGATCAACGAGCAGGCCAGTAAGGGACGTTGGCGGCCGCACTCCAGCAGTTCCCGGTCCGCCGACGATGTGCGGCGCCTGGAGTCGGTCAACGGCGGCGGTGAGGAACTGGGTGTCGGCGAGTTCGCCATAGAGCGGTCGCCGCGAGGCCGAGGCGTTCTCCCCGTTGACGGACGCCACCGCCATTGGACGCCCGCCTGCCCGGCGTAGCCAGGAGCAGGCGGGCGAACCGGGAAGGGCCCAATGGCTCCAAGCCGGGAGTCCTCGACTCGTTCGTCACATCCATGAGAGCGACCTCTGATCCCGCTTCGCAGACTGAGGATGATCCGCTGTCGTCCTTCGATCGACTCTCGCCCCCCGCACGTGCCTCAAGCCGCGCGGAGCTTACGGAACAGGACCGGCTCAACGGCGGTACACGGCAACGATCTGGGCTTGACCGCAGGAGCCCGGCATCGGCCGGGACCCCCCTGGGGTCGTCACTCCCCCGTAGGTGCCGCCCGGGCTGCAGCACCACCCGCCCCACCGACGGCCCCAATGCTCTCCCCAGCATGCTCCCGAGCTGGATCGGCCTTGACTTCGAGCGCTCTCCAAGCCCTATCGTCCAATCGCAGCCAGCAACGGATCTATCACCAGGACGCCCTGCCCGCTGAACAAGCCGAAACAAGGAGTGCGCATGCCGGCCGAGACCAGGCAAGACCGCTTCGAGCGCGGTATGAAGGTGCTTGCCGCCGTCGACGGCGAAGCGGGCCAACGTGTCATCGACTCGCTGGCCGATGTCTCGCCCGAACTGGGCCATCAGGTCGTCGCCTGGGCATTCGGCGACATATACGACCGCCCGGGTCTCGCGCCCCGCGACCGCCAGCTGGTCACGCTCGGCATCCTCACCGCCCTCGGTGGCTGCGAGCCCCAGCTGGAGGTCCATGTCAACGCCGCACTCAACGTCGGCCTGACAGCCAACGAAATCGTTGAGGCCTTGCTGCACTCCGCCGTCTACTGCGGCATGCCCAAGGCTCTCAACGCAACGTTCGTCGCCAAGAGGGTCTTCGCCGAACGCGGGTTACTGCCGGTTACGGAGTGAACGGTTCCTCCATCCGTTGTCCGTAGCCGGGTCCGGATCTGCTGCGGCGACCCGATGTCGCGTTCAAGGCGATGGGCGACGATTATCCGCACTACGGCCTGGTGGCGTGATGGCAGTTGTCATTGAAGGTGAGGGCGCCGGCGTTTTCACGGCTGGCTGTCGAAACCGGGGCGCATCAGCAGCAGATCCTCAGTCCAGCCATCCAGGGTGGGCCCGTGACCGGCTTCTCGTGCTGCGGCTTCGACCTGGGTGAAAAGCTGTCGTTGCAGGTTCGTGTCGGCGGTCTCCGTGATCCGCCCGATTGTGTTGAGCAGAGCTGTCGTTTCCCATTCCGGCAGAGGAAACCTCTCCAGTTCGCACTCCAGGTACTTGTCATAGGGGCGCGGACGATTGCTGAGGGCGAACAAGAACCCCAGCAGGAAGCGGATCCTGGCGGCCGCGTCGAGTCGGGCGATAAGGAGGTGGCCGTCGCGGGCGTTCTTGACGGCTCGGATACCGGCTCTGAACTGCGACGATTCATAGACTACATGTCCGTGACGGCGAGTTGGGATCGTCGCTGTAGCTCGTCCGGGTGGCCTCGTGGGACGGCCCGTCCGCAGGAACGGTGGACGGGCCGCGAGGTCGTCAGCCGGACAAGATCAGGTTGTTGATGCCCCTACTTGATGCGGTCGAGGAAGTCGAGCACCCGATGGTTGACCTGCGTTGCGGCCTGTTCGTCGTAGGACGGGAGGCTGCTGTCGGTGAACAGGTGCCTGTCGCCGGAGTAGAGGAACAGCTCGGCATCGGCAGCCGCCCCGACGATCGCGCGGGCAGCGTCGACATCACCCTCCCCGGCGAAGAATGGATCTGCGTCCATGCCGTGGATCTGGACCGGGACGTCCTGGGGCCAGGTTCCGCCGAACTCCGAGACCGGGACGCATGCCTCGAGCAGCAGTGCGCCCTTTGCATTGGGGCGGGTCTGGGCCAGCTTCTGCGCCGGCAGGACGCCGAGCGAGAACCCGATGTAGACGAGCTCTGCAGGCAGCCCCTCGGCGGCGGCAGTTCCGCGCGCGGTGACCGTGTCGAACCCAGCGTTCTCGGCGTAGCCGATGCCTTCCTCGAAGCTGTCGAATACCTGCCCCTCGTACAAGTCTGGAACGTGGACGGTATGTCCGGCCCGTCGCAGCTGCTCGGCGAACTCGCGAACGCCGGCGGTCAGCCCGTGCCCATGGTGGAAAACCAGCACCTCAGCCATGTTGCTCCCCTCGTGCTGCGGTGCCCGAGCGGCGCCGCGGCATGAGTATGGCCCGCAGCACTGACATCCGCGGGCCCGGCCGGACAGGATCAGGTTGGTGGGTCCCGGTTCGGTGAGGCGGGCTTCGAGGACGGCGACGCGTCGGTCCTGGAAGCGGAGGTTGGAACGGGCGGCCTTGAGTTGCTCGTCGAGGGTGCGATTCTCTGCGGTGATCTGGCGGAGTCGCTGCTTGAGGGTGGTGTTCTCGGTGGTGATCCGCTGGACGGTTTCCTCGGTCCACGCGGAACGACGCCGCGGCGGCCAAGGAAGTCCTCTTCCGCCTGCGCCTGATGCACCCCGAGGTCACAATCGTGTGGGCCGACTCGGCCTACGCCGGAAGGCTCGTCGACTGGGCGAAACAGCACCTCAACCTCACCATCAAGCCCGTCAGCCGCCCCAAGGACGCCTCCGGCTTCGTCGTGCTGCCCCGCCGCTGGGTCGTCGAACGCAGTCTCGCGTGGATGATGCACGCCCGCCGCCACGCGAGGGACTACGAACGGCTCATCCAGCACTCCGAGACCCTGATCACCTGGGCCGCCATCACCCTCATGAGCAGGCGCCTCGCACTGAAGGGGGCCACCCCCAGCCGGCCGAGGAAACCGGCGCCGGCCGACGGCTGACCGCCCCTTACTCCTCCTCTTCCTCCACGTCGCCCATGGCGACGCGGAGGCCGTACATGCTCTGCTGGACCTCGATCACGGACACCTCGGCCCGGCCGAGGGCTCGCCGGACACCTTCCACACCCACGGCCTGGAAGCGAAGGTGGGCGAAGGCTGGCCGATCTCACTGAACTTTGACCGGCCAGCCGCTGGGACGTATGTCAGCGCGCGGTGACTGAATACGCGGCGAGCGCGCGGTTGCCGCGCGGCTTGGCGATGGCCCGGAGAACGTCGGCCTGGCTCAGGACGAGCTGTCGCACCGGCTCGGGCAGCGCGGCCAGACGCTCCTCCGTTCCGGACAGGTCGAGGCAAGCAGCGATTTCCCAGTCGCCGTCCTGGAGCTCTTCGGTATCGACCGACCTGCTGCCGTCGGCCGTCCAGCCGGCCTCAGGCAGGAGCCGCAGCAGCCCCTCACGGGAGAAAGGCGTGCGGACGTTGCCCTGGCCATGCGATCCTGCGGCCTCGGTCTGCCCCTGGATCAGCACGGCGAGGAGGTGCGCCAGCTGGTCGCCAGATGCAGGCGTCAAGTCCCACTCGGTGAACCATAGTCGCCGCGCCCACGGCCGTACCCGGGCCAGTGTGTCTCGCAGTTGTCCGAGCGATGTGAAGTACCAGGAGCAATGTGCGAGCACCACGTGGTCAAAGGTACTTTCGGGGAAGTCGACTGATGGGTCGAGGACGTCGGTGCCGAAGCGGAAGTCGATGCGCGGCCCGAGAGGGCCCGCCGCGAGCCGGGCTGCCGATTCTCCGAGCGTGACCGGCGCCCCGTAGGAGGGTTCGGCCACGTCGACGGCCACCACGCGCCCTTTGGGCCCAACCGCCTCTGCGAGGACGGCGGTCATGTCGCCCTGGCCGCAGCCCAGTTCGAGGACAGTTGAGCCTGGCGCGATGTGCCAGCTCGCCACGAGCGTGGCGCGGTGGCGAGTTTGGGACAGCTGGATGTCCGGGCTGTGATAGGCGGCGGCCATGCTGGCCGCGAGCGAGGGGGCCTTGGCGCGGAGATCGGAGTGATTCACAAAGTCCTTGGTGATACTCGACGGGTCGGTGCGGGCCGATGGTATGAGACGCGCGGGCAGCGGCGCCTCCGACTTCCTGGGCATCCTGTGATGCCGCAGCCTGAGCAGATTAGAAACACGCACTGAGTCATTCCATGACATCGCCTGTGACGAGGAAAGAGCCGTGAAGTGTTCGTCCGCCTCCGTCACATTGATGGCCCCGCCCGTACACGGGCGGGGCCATCACTGGGGTCTACCGTGACGGCATCCCGTTGGGCGCGCGGCTTGGTACCGGGGCGTAGCCGGTGGCCCGGCTGGTGAAGGTGCCCCGGCCCTGGGTTCGGCTACGCAACCGGGAGGCATAGCCGAACAACTCGGCCAGCGGCACTGTCGCGGTGATCACTGCTGTGCCTGCCCGGGCGGTCGAGCCCGAGATCCGGCCGCGCCGTGCCGCCAGGTCGCCGAGGACCCCGCCCACCGCGTCGTCGGGCACAGTGACCGTGACCTCAGCCACCGGTTCCAGCAGCACCATCGCGCAGGCGCGCAGTGCCTCCCGCAACGCGAGCCGACCGGCAGTACGGAACGCCATCTCCGAGGAATCCTTGGGATGGGTTGCCCCGTCCGTCAGAGTGACCCGCAGCCCGGTGACCGGGTGACCGCCCAGGGGGCCCTCAGCCAGAGCATCCCGGCACCCGGCCTCCACCGCCCGGACGTACTCCGTCGGCACACGTCCGCCAACAACGGTCGAGTGGAAAACGAAGTCAACCGCGCTGCCGCTGCCGTCAAGCCCTGCGGCGTCCAACGGCTCCGCATCCAGGACGACATGGGCGAACTGGCCGGCGCCTCCGTCCTGCTTGACATGGCGGTACACCAGCCCGGACACCCCGCGGGCGACCGTCTCCCGGTAGGCCACCTGCGGCCGGCCGACGCTGACATCCAGCCCATGGGCGCGACGCATCTTCTCCGCCGCGACCTCCAAATGCAGCTCGCCCATGCCCGACAGCACCGTCTGACCGGTCTCACGGTCAGTCCGGACCGTCAGTGAAGGGTCTTCCTCAACCAGTCGTGCCAACGCCGACACCAACCGGTCGGTGTCGATGCTCCTGCGGGCCTCCACCGCCACGGAGACGACCGGATCGGCCACCCTCGGCGGTTCGAGGATCAGCGGCGCTGCGGGTGTGCAGAGCGTGGCGCCGGTGCGTGCCGCCTTCACTCCGACCACTGCGACGATGTCCCCGGCCACGGCCCGCTCCACCTCCGCGTGCCGGTCGGCCTGCACACGCAGGATCCGGCCGATCCGCTCGGTGCGCCGAGCCTCCACATCCAACACCGCCTCTCCCTTGCCGATCGTTCCCGAATACAACCGCAGATAGGTCAGCCGCCCCCTGGCGGTCGAGTTCACTTTGAACACCAGTGCGGCGAACGGCGCCGCCGGGTCGGCGACCCGCTCCTGCACCGAGCCGTCGACGGTGCCACGCACCGCCGGCACATCCAGTGGCGAGGGCAAATAGGCCACGACAGCCTCCAACAGCGGCTCGATCCCACGATTGCGGTAGGCAGAACCGCACAGCACCACCACGGCGTCACCGGCGAGTGTCAGATCGCGCAGTGCGGCGGCCAGTGTCCGCGCGGAGACCGTCGACTCTGCACAGAATTCCTCCAACGCGACCGGGTGGAGTTCCGCCACCGCCTCCTCGAGCAGCCGGCGCCGCCGGCATGCCTCTTCCCGCAAGGTCTCCGGCACCGGACCGTCCTCGAAGGTGTCGCAGCCGTCGGACCAGACCCGCGAGCGCATACGCAGCAGGTCCACCACGCCGATGAACCCGTCCTCCTGGCCGATCGGCATCTGGACCACCAGCGGAACCGTGTGCAACCTCTCCCGGATCGACTCGACCGCCAGGTCCAGGTCGGCACCGGCACGGTCCAGCTTGTTGACGAATGCGATCCGTGGCACCCCGTAGCGGTCGGCCTGCCGCCACACCGACTCGCTCTGGGGCTCGACACCCGCAACGGCGTCGAACACCGCGATGGCGCCGTCGAGCACACGCAGCGAGCGCTCCACCTCATCGGAGAAATCAACGTGGCCAGGAGTGTCGATCACATTGACCCTGTGGCCGTCCCAGTCACAACTCACCGCAGCAGCAAAGATCGTGATCCCACGATCGCGCTCCTGAGAATCGAAGTCGGTGACGGTCGTACCATCATGGACCTCGCCACGCTTGTACGTGGCGCCGGTGACATACAGGATCCGTTCAGTGACGGTGGTCTTGCCGGCGTCAACGTGGGCGAGGATGCCCAGATTACGGACGCCGGTCAGCGGATTGTTGCAATGAAGGTGTTCGGTGCGCACAACTCTGGCCTTTCGCAATGACCGACAGCAAGTCAGCGCGATTCCCCGGACGGAGACCTGCACTCAGGCCACGCCCAAACCCCCAGGCGGCGCAACGCCTCGGGATGTTCAGAGGCGTTGGTTGAGGCCGGACAGACAGGGGTCAGGCGTTCGTCGCGGAGATCCAGCGCCGGCCGCGCAGCCGACGCCGGACAGGCGAAGACACCAGGATCACCTCGTACCGTGACTGGGGAACAACGACAGCGGTGCGGTGACGCACGGCCGGCTCCCCTCACTCGTCAAGGCGCGCGCTGCGATGTCGTAGCGCGCGATTCGTGGCGAGTGTATGGAACTGGGGGTAGCCGGAGCACCGCATTTTTTTCCGGCAAGGGGATCCGGTGAGGAGAACCGGTCGCCCAGCTCGACGGCATGCGCTGGCGGCGCTTGCCTGGGCAAACAGCGGGCCGGACTCCTACGAGTCCTTCTGGGGGCATGCCTCCGTCGCTCGAGCTTCGCTCCCACGGCGTATCGCCCGACCTTCGCGAGTGGGTCAACATGAGGTCGTGGGCAAGGAGAAGCAGAGGCTGCGGGGATGGCGTCACGGCAGCAAACGCTGCTCTTTGGCGACCGCCACCGCCACCGCTCGGGTCTCCACCCCGAGCTTGCCGTAGATCCGTCCCAGGTGGGTCTTGACCGTGGCCTCGCTGATGAACAGGGCTCGGGCGATCTCCCGGTTGCCCAGGCCGCGCGCCAACTGCTGGAGGATGTCGCGCTCGCGCTCGGACAGAGCGGGGCGCGGACTGCGCATCTGGGCCAACACCCGGTAGGCGACCGGAGCCGACAGTGCGGTGCGGCCGGACGCGGCGTTGCGGATCGCCGCGAACAACTCCTCCGGCCCTTCGGCCTTGAGCAGGTAGCCGGCGGCGCCCGCTTCGATGGCGCGGGTGATGTCGGCGTCGGTGTCGAACATGGTGAGCACCAGCACGCGGGGGCTCGGCGTGTCGGAACCCTCCCCGCCATCTGACGACAGGTGCCGGGTGGCCGTCACGCCGTCCATGCCGCCACCGAGCTGGAGATCCATCAACACGACGTCGGGCCGGGCACGGGCGGCCACGGCGAGCGCCTCTTCGCCGCTGCCCGCCTCACCGACCACCTCGATGCCGTCGGTGCTGGACAGCAGCGCACGCAGCCCGGCACGCACGACGGCATGGTCGTCGCACAGCAGCAGCCGGATCGGCGAGGAGGACTCCGATGGACTCACGGCGCGGTCTCCCTGGGGGCGTCGATGGTGAGGGGGATGGCGGCAGACACGACGGTGCCCTCGCCCGGCGTGGACTCGACGGTGAGCGCGCCGCCCGACTGCCTCGCCCGGATACGCATGGCCGACAGCCCGTGCCCGCGCGCCCGGCCCGCTTCGGGGACCGGCGGGACGTCCGGGTCGAAGCCGCGGCCGTTGTCGGCGATGTCCAACGAGATCTGGTCGTCCAGGCAGGTCAAGGTCAGCGCGGCCCGCGTCGCCGCGGCGTGCTCGCGGGCGTTGGCCAGCGCGCCCTGCGCGATGCGCAGCAGCGCCGCCTCGACCCGCTCCGGCAGTGGGCCCGGGGTGCCGTCGAGCCGGAAGACCACTGTCAGCCCCGCGCCGCTCTCGCGGTCTGCGAGTGTGCTCAACGCCTCGGCCAGGGTGCGCTCGGCGAGGTCGGCCGGGGCCAGGTCGTGGACGAACCGGCGCGCCTCGGCAAGGCTGCGCGACGTGATCTCGGCCGCGTCCCGAATGTGCCCGCGGGCCGTGTCCGGGTCCGCCCGCCAGATGCGCTCGGCGGCCTGCAACAGCATCTGCTGACTGGACAGGCCCTGCGCGAGGGTGTCGTGGATCTCCGTGGACAGCCGCTGCCGCTCCGTCAGGATGCCCGTCCGCCGCTCGGTGGCAGCCAGGTCACGGCGGGTGCGGACCAGGTCGTCGATCAGGACGCGCTGCCGGGCCGCCTGGCGCTGCAGATGGACCAGGACAGCGGTGGCGACCGCGGCGATGGCCGGCGGGGCGAGCACCATGTTGGGATTGAGCGTGCCCTGTGACACCCGCATCTGGGAGGCGACGACCAGCGCGGTGAGCCCGGCCACCACCGGCACCGCGATCCGCGCGGGCAGCGTGTGCAGGCCGGCGAACAGCAGCGGCATCGCGCACCACGTGGCGCTCGGCGCGAGGGCGAGCAGGACGACCCAGACGGCCGACACTGCACCCAGCCAGGCCAGATGCCGGGCGGTGGGCCGGGCACCCTGCCCGATGCCCATTTCGACGTGGTGCACGCGCACAGTGTCTTCTCGCACTCCCCGCTCCCGGTCATCGAGGAGTGCCTAGCCAACGTCGGCCGGGTGCTGGCACGGGGCGGCTGGTTCGACTTCACCTTCGACCGCACCGAGGGCAAGGAGCACCAGGTGCTGCGGGAGGACTTCTACTACCGCACCGAGACACTCATCGCCCTCGCCGAGAAACACGGCCTGGCGGCCCGCTTCATGACCGACTGGGAGGAACTGCCGCACGGCCAGTCCAAAATCCGCGTCACCCACGGCCCGGACAACGACGACGAGATTGCAACCGGTGCATGAGGCGGAAGGCGCAGAGCCCAAGGCGGCCGGCCCGGAGCCCTGGGCGGGGAGTTCGTAGATCCAGCCGCTCGCGAACCCCGCGTCGTCGTCCTGGAGTTGAAAGGCGCGTTCGCTTGCCCTGTCGGTGACCTTCGACCGGTCTACGGGTTTCCAGCCGCCGGACGGCGGTGTGCAGGGTGGCGAGATGGTGGCGATGGCCGACGAGATCGGAATTCCGAAGTCCCTCTAGCGCGTCCGGTTCGGCGGACTGACGCAAGCATCCATACGTCCTCGGCCGACGCCTGGTGACGCCGCAGGCAACGATTGTGCTGCCCGGGCGCCCTTACCCGCGGGAACACCTTTCCCCCCAGACCCGACTGCTCCACTATGACTCTTCATTCCAGCCAGTCACGCTGGCTGGTCTTCCTATGGCAGGCGGGTCGGTCGCGCCGTATTTGAACGAGGAGTCGAGAGGGTGCCCAAGCTCCGGAAGGTCGTTGCGAACCCCGTGAACGACAACCCTGACCACACCGTCCTGCCGGATGCGAAACTAACCGAACGTATCCGCGCCGGGGCCCCGACCGCGTATCCCGCCACACAGGAGCTCAAGCGCCGCCACATGCCCTCGGTCCTCACCTACGCGCTGCTCTGCGGACGCACCCCGCTCGCCGGGAACCAGCTCGCGGTGCAGGCGCTCGACCTCGCCACCCAGGAGACGTGCCGCGGTATCGAGCCCCGGGGGAACTGGGGACACGATCTGCTGATGGCAGTTCAAAGAGTGGGCATGACCTGGGCGTCAGGCAGCCGCCGGTCCCGGCTCGAACCCGGCTTCGCCGCGTGGATTGACGACAACATCGAGTACACCGCTGTGATTCCCGCCGACCCGCCGCGTCCGCACCTCGACTTGACGTCCGCCATGCTCACCGCCTTCCACCGGCTGCCGGAGCAGACGCGGGGCATCCTCTGGTACGGGGTGGTGGACGAGGAGCCGGACGCCACGGTCGCCACCTTCGCCAACGTCCTTCCCAGCATGGTTCCGGGGCTGCGGACCACGGCGCAGGACGCCATGCGCAAGGTCTATATCCAGGCATATCTGGAGCGTGGCGGGGACCGGAAGTGTCTGGGTTACCGCCGCATCATCGAGGCGGCTGCTCGGCCGGGGGATGGGCGGCGCAGCGAGGACCTGGCGCTCCACCTGGCGGAATGCCCCAGCTGTGCGCGGCTGGTCATGGAGCTGAGACGGATGACGGACAGCCCTCGGACCGTGATCGCCGACGGTCTGCTGCGGTGGCGCGGAGCAGAGTACGTGGCCCGCGGTCCCGTGCGCGGCCCGCTTGGCACCCTGCCGGAGACGCCCGACCGGTGGGAGCCCACGGCCGCCCTGCGGGCGCCGGCCGCCTCCGCGCAGTCGCAGCGGAGCGATGGGACGCTGCCGGGTGCCGGGACCGCACCGCGAAACGGCGGGACGTCGCGGACGGGCGGGACGCTCGGGACGGGCGCCGCCGGGTGGCCGTCCCGGCTCGCCGTACTCGTGGCGGTGGCCACGACCGTCGTCGTGGCCGGCACGGTGCTGGCCACCGCCTTCGAGGACTCCGTCCCGGTCAGCGCCGACACTCCTGATGCCCCACAGGATTCCTGGCGTCAGGAGGCATGGCCTCCAGCGGCCGTACCGGCCCCCACGCCGTCGTCGAGCGACACCAGGCGGCCATCGAAGCCACCCCCGGCCTCACCGAGCCCCAGCTCCTCCTCCGCAGCACCCACCGCGAAGGCCCCTGCCCCGCCAAAGGCGATCGCGCCGCCCCGTCCAATGCCGATCGTCGCGGGCGGCGGCTACGCACAGGTCGTCAACGCGGATTCCGGGCTGTGCCTGGACATCGTGAACGGCGTGATGGCGAACCGTACTGAGGTGATCACCGCCCCGTGCAGCGGTGCCGCGACCCAGCGGTGGAAACTGGACCCCATCGGCGTCCTGCGCAGCAGGGCAGACCCCGACTACTGTCTGGACTCGCGCGGTGACACGGACCGCGGCGTCGGCATCTGGACCTGCTCCTCCGTCTACGGCAAGAACGGTCCGAACCTGCGCTTCACCATCGACGCGGCCGGAGCGATCCGCCCGCAGATCGCGCCGAGCTTCGCCCTGGAGCCGCTGGGCGGCTCGGCCGGCGGCTCGCTCGACTTCGACCCGGCCGACGGTGACAGCGACCAGCGCTGGACGGCCGGTTCCTCCGTGCGGAGCTAAGCGGTGATGGTGTCCAAGCCTGGTCGATGTGCTCGGCCGCGGCGGTCAGGCTCGCCGCGGCAGCGGTCAACTGTCATTGCTGGGCGCGCGCGACCAAGGCCGCCGCTCGTCGGCAGGCCCGTGGCGATCGCCTCGACCAGTTCGCCCAGCAGCGAGGTGATGAGGGGCTCACCAACGTGGTTCTCGCCGGTGAGCCCCTCATCTTCCATGCGTACGAAGGGACCCACTTACGAGGCACCCAATGCGTGCCCCCGGCAAGCTGCTCCCCTACTGAGCGCGGGCAGCCATCCATACACGGTTCCGGGCTTCGGTGACCTGGCGCGCGATCCGCCGACAAGTTGATGAACTGTCACACATTTGTTCCGTAAGGGCGTCCGCCAGTAGGTCATCGGATACGGGTTTCGTGGGCGGGTGTCCCAGGGGTAGAGGGTCCAGGCCCGTCGCTAGCGCCTGCCACAGTCGACGAAGCCACGCCCGGGAACCTCACTCTTCGGCGATCCATTGGGCGAGGGAGATCAGGGTGGCTTCGACGCTGTTCGTCATGTAGTCGCGGAGTGCGTCGAGGTCGCTGCGAGTGGTGCCCAGGACCGGGTCGAGGCGGAGGAGTTGCCAGGACTGCTCTACAACGGTTCCGCGTCCCTGGGGGTGGAAGGTCCAGCTCCACTGCACGATGCCGTCTTCGGCACCGCCGACCACGAAGGTGAAGGCGCCGCCGGGGTCGGCTCGTACGACCTGGGAGCGGGTGGTCCATTCCCTGCCGTCCTTCCGATTGCGGCCGCTGGACCAGGCGCCGACCCAAGGCCCGGCGCCCTGGTCGAACGTGACGTCGGTCGCGTTGGGGCTCCAGCGGCCGATTGCGGACACGTCACTGACCAGGTCATAGACCCGGGCGGGTGTGGCATCGACCCATCCGCGTCTGGCGAAGCCTGATGCGTCCAGAGCCTCGAAGAGGTCGTGTTCGCTGGTGGTGGCGCTCAAGGTGTCCTCCTGGGTGCGTGCGGGGTGGTGCCGGGTCGGCGACGCCCACGTCATCACCAGTCCTGCCGGGGAGCCAGAGCCGCTGGTGCCTATCCACGGCTGGGGCAGGCTGTGCGTTTCGAGTCGGCCCATACTCGGATCCATGACCGGAAAATCACAGCTCGGGGACTTCCTGCAGGCGCGGCGCTCCCAGCTGCGTCCCGAGGATGTCGGGGTGCCCACCTACGGGGAGCGTCGGCGTGTACCGGGGCTTCGGCGCGAGGAGTTGGCGCTGCTGGCGGGTGTGAGCGCCTCTTACTACACCCGGCTGGAGCAGGGGCAGTCACTGAGCGCGTCCTCCGAGGTGCTGGACGCGATCGCCGGGGCTCTGCGGCTGGACGACTCCGAGCGGCGGTACCTGCACGACCTGGCCCGGGCGGACAGGCAACGCACTCGGGGCCGGCGACCCGCACCGGAGCGTGTGACGGAGGCGACGGCTCAGTTGATGGACGTGCTGGCGGACGTTCCCGCGATCGTGCTCGGCCTGCGCAGTGACGTCCTGGCGTGGAATCGCCTGGGTCACGCGCTGTTCGCCGGGCACCTGGCCCCTGGTGCCCCGGACCTGTCCGCGCGGTATCCCAACATGGCCAGACTCGTGTTCCTCGACTGTCATACCCGCGACCTGTACGCGGACTGGCCGAGCAAGGCCAGGGCGGTGGTGGGGAACCTGCGCCTGGTGGCGGCCCAGCATCCGCAGGACACCGCGTTGCACGCGCTGCTGGGTGAACTGAGCGCAAAGAGCACTGAGTTCGCCTCGATGTGGGCCGACCACCGGGTCAAGGCGTGCACCGTCGCCACCTATGAGATGCGGCACCCGCTGGTCGGCCCACTGACCGTCGTTCAGCAGACCCTGAGCCACGGGCAGGGCCCCAACGTCGTGGTCGCCACCACGGAGGCCGGCTCCACCTCGCGGGCCGCGTTGGCCCTCCTCGCCCAGGCCATCACCCAGCCCAACACCCAGGACACCATCCCGGCCGGCCCGGCGCCGATGCGGCCCCAGGCCGACACCGCCTGACCTCACCCAACGTCACCGGGCGTTCGGTCGGCATCTGCGAGCACCCGTCCCACCCGGGCACGGCCGACGACCGGCCGCCGCCGGGAGCAGCCCCGGGGCCACATGGCCCCCGAGCAGAGCCCACCTACCCAACCCCCGCGTCGGCGTGTTGCTGCCGCATGCCCGAACCAGTGAAGGAACCATGCTCAAGAAGCTCTCCATGTCCGCTGTATCAGCGGCCGTCCTTGTCGCGGCCGCTGCCGCAGCGCCCACTCCGGCGTCGGCGTCGGCCGGGTCCGCCCCGCTGAGCAGCGCGCGGATCGCCGCGCACTTCGACCGGCTCAAGGGGCAGACGCCGGAGAACGTCGCCCTGGCACCGGGCGGCGCCGCGTACGTCACCTTCGCCCAGGGCCGCCAGGTCGCCAAGGTCTTCCCCAACGGCACGACGCGGATCCTGGCCACCCTGCCTCTGCCATCCGACGGCGGTATCCACACCCCGGTCCTGGGCTTCCCGCTGACCGTCGGGATCGTCCGTGCCCACGACGGCACCCTGTACTTCCTGTACGCCACCGGAACCGCCGACCTCACCGGCGTGTGGCGATTGCGCCCCGGGGGCGAGCCGCAGCGGATCGCCGCACTGCCCGCCAACGGTCTACCCAACGGCCTGGCGCTGGACCCGCGTACCCGCACTCTCTACGTCACCGACTCCGTGCTCGGCACCGTCTGGAGCGTGCCCACCACCGGCGGCACCCCCACCGCCTGGTCCACCGCCCCCGAACTTGCCCCCGCTGGCTTTCTCGGCGCCAACGGCCTGAAGATCCACAACGGGGCGGTCTGGGCCACCAACCTCGACAAGGGCACCGTCGTGCGCATCCCCATCCTCCGGGACGGGCGCGCCGGTTCGGTCCGGACCGAGGCCACCGGTCTGCCGGGGATCGACGACTTCGCCTTCACCGGCTGCGGCGACCAGTTGCTGGCCGCCCTCAATGGCCCGAGCGAGGTCGCGCTCGTCCAGCCCGACGGCAGCCACTCCACCGTACTGGCCTCGGCGGACGGCCTGCAGAACCCCACGTCCATCGCACTGCGCGGCGACACCGTCTATGTGCTGAGCGCCGCCTATGTCACCGGCAAGGACCCCAACCTGATCCTCGCCCGCGTCAACGACTAGGACCGCAGGCACAAGCACAGGCCCGAGGGGGCACACCGACTCGTCCCCGGCCGACCGTTTTCTGTCGGCTCGGCTCCGGGCCGACCTGTCACGCCGCCCCGAGTTCTCCCAGAACCCTCACCGTACGGAGAAACACCATGCAGGACATGCACGAGATCATCCTGGGCGATGTCACCATCACCCGGATCGAAGAGATGCACGGGCCGATCATGCCCGCGGACCAGTTCTTCCCGGACATGCCCGAGCAGGCATGGAAGGACCACCGCGGGACGCTCGTGCCCGACCACCTGGGCGCCGATGACGCCATGGTCCACGTCGCTATGCAGACCTGGCTGCTGCGCAGCGGCGGCAGGACCATCCTGGTCGACACCGGCGTCGGCAATGACAAGACCCGCCCGGCCGTCGCCGCGTGGGACCATCTGCGGCTGGACTACCTCGGCAACCTCCTGGCCCGTGCGGGTGTGCGGCCCGAGGACGTCGACCTCGTGGTCAACACCCACCTGCATGTCGACCACGTCGGCTGGAACACGCGCCTGATCGACGGCGCCTGGGTGCCCACGTTCCCGAACGCCACCTACCTGATGCCCAAGGCCGACTTCGAGTTCTGGAACCCGGCGAACAACCCCGACATCGCCGGCAGCGTCAACGAGAACGTCTTCGAGGACAGCGTCGCCCCCGTGCACACCGCGGGCCAGGTGCAGCTGTGGGAGGAAGGCCACACCATCGACGCGCACCTGCGCCTGGAAGCAGCCCCCGGCCACACGCCCGGATCCAGCGTCGTCAAGCTGGCCTCCGGCAGCGACTGTGCCCTGTTCGCCGGCGACCTGATGCACACCCCCCTGCAGGTCATGCAGCCCGACCACAACAGCTGCTTCTGCCACGACCCGGCCCAGGCCCGCACAACCCGCCGCAGGTTGCTCGGCTGGGCCGCCGACGCCAACGCCCTCGTCCTGCCCGCCCACTTCAGCGGCCACAGCGCCCTCGAAGTCGAGCACAAGGGCAGCGGATTCATGATCAAGAAGTGGGCGCCGATCACGAGGTACTGACCCCGGCTCCACCCCGCCGCCGCTCCGGCCACCCCGGAGCGGCGGCATCGACGTGAGCAACCAGCAGCGAGGAGATCCGAGATGGCACCCGCCGATCCCGCCACCGTCACCACTACGTCAGGCCCTATCCGCGGTCGCCACCACGGACACGGGACTGTCTTCCTCGATGTCCCCTACTCCGCACCGCCCGTCGGACGCAGGCGTTTCGCCGCGCCGAGCCCGCACGAACGGTGGACCGGGGTCCGTGACGCGACGCGGCCGGGACCGACCGCGCCCCAGCCCACCCGCGACTCCTTCGGCACCCTCGACATGTCGCCCTACTTCGGCCCAGGCTGGCAGCGCGGCGACGACTACCTCACGGTGAACATCTGGGCCCCGCAGCCGGATGGGCCGAACCGGCCGGTCATGGTGTTCGTGCACGGCGGAGGGTTCGTCGCGGGCTCCGGCCGTGCACCGCTCTACGACGGAACGGCTTTCGCCCGCGACGGCGTCGTGCTGATCACCGTCAACTACCGCCTGGGCATCCCCGGTTTCCTGCATCTGTCCGACGCTCCGGACAATCGCGGAATGCTCGACGTCCTGGCCGCCCTGCACTGGATTCGGGAGAACGTCGCCCGCTTCGGCGGTGACCCCGGCAACGTCACCCTCTTCGGCCAGTCCGCCGGAGCCATCATCGTCGGCGGGGTCCTCGCCGACCCGGCCTCCTCCGGCCTGGTCCGACGGGCGATAATCCAGAGCGGCAGCGGCACCGGCGCCTTCACTCCCGACCAGGCCGGCATCGTCACCGCGGCAGTCGGACGCGAGCTGGACCTTGAACCCACCGTCAAAACCCTCGCCGACATCCCCGACGAGCGCCTCGTCGCCGTCACGGCCGGCCTGACCGGCTTGGACCTGCGCACGTCCACCCACCACGACCCGCTCGGCGGCATCACCTCCTTCAGCCTGGTCAGCGAGCAGCAGCCTGCCACCGCGGTCGCCGCCGGTCAGGGAGGCGACGTCGACTTGCTGATCGGCGCCAATCTCGACGAGGGCAGTCTCTACCTGGCCCCGTTGGGACTCCTGGCGAGCACCACCGATGCCGACGTCCGGGACACCGCGGCAAGGTTCCACCCCGACCCCGACGAAGCCGTCCGTGCCTACCGAGCACAGCACCCGTCCGCCTCAGCCGCCGACCTGCGCACCACCATCCTCGGTGACGGGCTGTTCACAGCCGGCACCCGGCAGATGGCCGCCGCACACGCGAGCGCTGCGGACGGGCGAACGTACTGCTACGAATTCGTCTGGCGCTCCGACGCGATCGACGGGCGACTGGGCGCCAGCCATGTCATGGAGTTGCCGTTCGTCTTCGACCGCCTGTCCCTGCCATCGCTGCACGGCCCACGAGGGCTCCTCGGCAACGCCGAACCGTCCGCCCCACTCGCCGCCCGAATCCGCCAATCGTGGATACGGTTCGCTGAGACCGGCAATCCCGGCTGGCCCGTCTACGAACCGGCCGGGGGCCACGTCCAGCACATCGGCGTCGTCTGACCGCCAACCGCGGGCAACGGCGCCGCGCACTGCGGTGCCGGCGGCCGCGTATCAGTGACGCGCTGGTCTTCGACTGCGGATACGAGCGGGCAGCCGACAGTTCCTGCTCCGCCACCACCCTGCGCCTCCGCCGCGACGAGTGGATCGCAGCCGGAGTGATGGAGACCTTGAGGCTGATCATGCTGGCCGCCTACGACCAGATGATCGGCCTCGAACTCGACCAGCTGTCCGCAGACGGCTTCATCCCCAAAGCACCATCCGGCGGAGAATGCGCTGGCAAGAGTCCCGTCGACCGGGCCAAACTAGGCATCAAGCGCACGCAGTTGACCGACCGCCAAGGAATACCGTTGGTCACGGACCCAGCACCGGCCAATACGCACGACCACACACTGCTGCCCGCCGCCCTCGACCGCTTCACCGAGCTCGAAGCAGCCCTTGGCCCGCTGCCGGAACACCCTCACCTTAGCCTGGATGCCGGCTACGACTACAGCATGGTCCACCAAGACAGCGAGGGCCGTTTACGACTACTGCGCGAAGCGGGAGGCGGACGGCACCACAGTTCCACGATCTGCTGCGGGACAAGAACCGCCGCGCGTACGGCCGCCGACGGGGGCCGCGGCGCGGCCGTACGCGCGGCGGCCCCCGTCGGCGGCCGTGGTGTACGCCCAGAGTGTCAAGTGCTCCGCCCACGTGGCCGAGACGAGTCAGGGCACCCGGAGCCCTCGGCCCGGCCAGGTGCTCACCTGGACCCCGGCATCTGACGGGCCGTAAAACTCAAGCTCCGGCCTACGCTTGGAAGGTAGGACGAGCTCAGGCCGGCTCGGTCGCTCCTCAGCCGCGCTGGGCCGCGGCCAGGGCCGCGCGCAGCGTTCCGGCGTCCGCGCTCGCTCCCGGGTCGTCCATGGAGATGCCGCGACCCTGCGGGTTCTTCGCGTACGGAACGACATAGGCCGGAGTGTCGCGCTGGAAACGCCAACTGTCGGCAAGGGGCCCCGCGTCCAGAGCGTCGTATCCGAGGAGATCGAGCAGCCGGGTGGCGGAGGCCTTCGCCTCCGGGTCATCGCCGGCGATCGGCAGCGCCGAGCGGTCGGCAGCGCCGGAAGGCCGGGCCAGCGCGGCCAGATGCGCGAAGAAGATGTTGTTGAACGCCTTGACGACCTTGGCGTCCGGCAGATGCCGCTGGAGGAGTTCGCTGGTGGTGGTCTCTTCCGAGTCCAGTTCGGCGATCCGTCCGTCGCGCTCGGGGTAGTAGTTGTTCGTGTCGAGAACGACCTTCCCCTCCAGCGGCGCCACCGGCACCTGGCGGTAGTTCTTCAGCGGGACGGTGACCACGATCCAGTCGCCGGCGGCCGCCGCCTCGGCGGGTGTCGCGGCCCGCGCGCGGGGGCCCAGCTCCGCCACCAGGTCGGCGAGAGTCTCAGGTCCGCGTGAGTTGCTGAGGACCACATCGAGCCCGGCGGCTACGCCGAGCCTCGCGAGGGTGCTGCCGATGTGTCCACTGCCGATCAGTCCAAGAGTGCTCATGCTGATGACAGCCGGACACACCGCAGCCGTATTCCCCGTCCTTACGTCTTGGGGTGCTTTCTTCCGCCTTCGGGGTTGTCGGCGGATGATCGGGGCGCAGCGTGGGCCGCCGCGCGAGACGTTGACCGACTCCCGAGGCTCGGGGCTGTGTCCGGCCGTCCGCGCGTACAACCTCAAGGGCAGACGGGGAGTCAAATGTGCAAGGAACAGCGCCTGACGGGCCGCCACGGACACGCCCGCCTCCACCGGAGGCCATCGGCCGAAGTCACGAGCCCGGCGCCAGCTGAGAGGCCGGACCATGAGACCGAGACTGACCACCGGGGCGGCGCGTGCCGCTCTGGTCTGGTGCGCCGCGATGGCGCTGGGCTTCGGCCCGGCCGCCGCGCCGCCCTCTGCCGCCGACCCCGCACCGGAAGGCTACTTCGCGGTGTACGCACCGCCGGAGCACGAGGTGGCCCGCGCAGGCGCGGTACCAAACGACGCCCGGTTCAAGGATGTACAGATCCAGTTCGTCAACGTCCGTCCCCAGCAGGATCTGGTGGAGGACGTCGAGCTGGTGATCGACACCACCGGCGTCAAGGATGTCGCGGAGTTCCGCTTCGCAGCGGACTGTGCTGTGGCGGGGGCGGTCGCCATCTGCCCGGTCGGCGATGTCGAAGTGCGCTGGAACGCCGAGCCCAACTTCACGTACTCCTACAAAGTCCGTGCCAAGGCCGGCGCGGCGAACGGCGCCACGGGACAGGTCACGTACACCGCCCGCTCGGCCAACACCCCGCTCGGCAAGGAGAGCCGGCTCACGACGGCCGTCACGGTCACCGAGGCCGCCGACCTGGTACTGACTCGGCCGGCGCAGTACCGGATCCGGGTGCCCGCCGGCGGAAGCGTCCCGTTGCCGCTGGAGGTGTCCAACGCGGGAAGCCAGACCGTGCCGCGCACCTATCTGCGGATCTGGGGCTTCGACGGCGACGACCGGGCGGAGCTGCTCGGCAGCCACACCAACTGCTGGTACCAGACCCGCGACCCCAAGAACGCCAAGTCCCCGAAAGTCGGCGCCGTGTGCCTGCTCAACACCCCGCTCCCGGCCGACTCGGCGCGGCACGTGCTGTCCCCGCCGCTGAAGATCGGCATGGGCAAGTACGAGGAGTTCAGCAGGCTGGAGTACATGGTGCTGCCGAATGTCCCGGAGCAGCCCCGCGGCGTGCGCGGCACCTCGGGCGTGCTGAAGCTCGCGCCCAAGCCGCAGCAGAAGGCGGCGCAGGCCGCACCGCCGCCCCGCGAGATCGACGGCTCCGACAACTCCGTGATCGTCGGGTTCGACACGGGCCAGGTGGCCGATCTGGCGGCCGCGGGCGCGACCGTGAAGACGCGCGTCGGCGAGCGGTTCACCGCCGTCGTCGGAGTGACCAACCGGGGCCGGGCGACGTATCGCGGCCCCGGAGAGGCCGTGATGGTGGAGATCCCGCGCGGATTGAAGGTGCTGGGGTTCGACAAGCGGTGCAAGGCGACGCCCAACACCACGCACTGGGAGAACTACACGGATCCCACGTTCGGTGACGGTCCCGAGGACGACGCTCCCGTACCGACGGGCGCACTGTACCGGTGCAGAGTCCCTGGAGAGCTGTTGCCGGGCATCAAGCCCGTACTCGGCTTCACGCTCACAGCTACCCGGACGCTCGACGAAGCGCGAGGAGTGGTGTTCCTCAGTCAGGGGAGGGCGGCTCCCGGGCGGAACAACCTCGGCTTCCTGACGGTCACCGCCACCGCGGCGGTCGGCGGCACGAGCGGAGGCAGTACGGGCGGAGGCAGTACGGGCCGGACGCCTGGAGGCTCCGGCACGGCCGGGGGCACGGAGGGCGTGACCACCGGCGGTTCCGGTGACCTCGCGGCAACCGGGTCGGGCTCGACAATCCCCGTCGCACTCACCGCGATCGGGGCGACAGGGCTGGGCGTGATCGTGTTCGTCGTCGCAAGGAGACTGCGGCGACGCGCCTGACACCCGCCCGGCGGCGGGGATGTCGCACCCCGCCCGACACCCCCGCCGCCGTGAGCGCTGCACCAACCCCCACCGCGTCAGCCGCCTGCGGTGCAGCACGGGACATTCATGGGCTGATGACCGGCCGGACCGGCGCGTGGGATGCGGAGGCGACCGGACTGTGGGCACCGCTGAAGATCGCGCCGGAGCCGGAAGGCGTCTGGTTGAGGACCCAGAGGCCGATCAGTACGGCGAGAGCGAAGACGACCGTGATGAGGACCGCCAGGACCAGGCGGCGCCTGCGCTCCCTGCGGAGCCAGTCGCCGCGGGCGGCGCGGTAAGCGTCGGGGGCGGGCTGCACTTGATGTGCGAGGGCTTCGAGGGCCTCGCGGAGCTGCTTCTCGGTACCGGGGGCACCCGGGGTGGTGCTCATCGCCGTGCCTCCATCGCCTGAGTGAGAGCGGCGAGGCCGCGCGCGGTGTGGGTCTTGACCGATCCTGCCGAAATGCCCATCGCCGCGGCGATCTCGCTTTCCTTGAGGCCGAGCCAGTGGCGCAGCACGAGGGCTTCCCGCTGCCGGGCGGGCAGCTGCTGGAGGGCATCGACCAGCACCCGCTGGTCGTCGCGGAGCAGGGCCGAGTTCTCGGCGGAGGTGACCGGGTCGGCAGACGGGGCCTCGGCGTGCCTGCGGGCGACCTGGAGATGGCGTATCCGCATCCGGGTCAGATTGCAGACGGTGGAGCGCAGATACGCCTCCGCGGAGTCGGCATCGCGCAGTTTCCGCCACTTCCGGTAGATCTGGTAGTACGCCTCGGCCACGATGTTCTCGGGGTCGTCGGCGCCCAGCAGCGCGGCGAGGCGGAGCATCGAGGCGTAGTGCTGGTCGAAGAGCCGGGCGACGGCCGCCTCCCGCTCCTGTTCGACCGGGTCGGCCGATACCTGGCGCGGCAGGGCCTTGTCCGCGGCTGCGCCGCCGTTCACCACCGGCTGTCCCGCGGGCAGCGGGACAGCCGTGCTTCTGATGGTGCGTCTCATGGGTTGTTCGCTCCCGTCCCGGGCCGGTGCCTGGCTGTCAGACAAGGGGGCAGTGCGGTGGAGTCCGTACCCCGGGGTGTGCCGATCCGGTCCAGCACCGCGGTGCCGGCCAGCGCGACCGCCAGGTTGAGTATCAGGGCGGCCAGCCCCGCGTAGATCTCCGGCGGATGACCGGACATGCCAGGCAGGCCGAGCGGTACGACGGGCGAGAAGCCCTCCCGTACGACCATGACCGTGCCGAACACCATCCCGGCGGCCCAGCCCGCGAGCAGCGCCCGGTGGTGCAGCCGGCGTGTGAAGAGCCCGATGGCCACCGCGGGGAAGACCTGAAGGATCCAGACGCCGCCGAGGAGCTGGAGGTTGATGGCGTCCTGATCCCGCAGCCCGAAGACGAACGCGACCGCTCCCGCCTTCGCGGTGAGGGAGACCGCCTTGGCGATCCGCACCTGGCGCTTTGGGGTGGCGGTGGGGTGGAAGTACTCGACGTACACATTGCGTACGAACGAGGTCGCGGCCGCGATCGACATGACGGCGGCCGGGACCAGCGCCCCCACGGTGATCGCGCCGAAGACCAGACCGGCCAGCGGCCCCGGCATGAGGCGGTCGACCAGGATAGGGACCGCGGCCTCGGCGCCGCCCTCGGGGGCGCGTACGCCCGAGGCGAGCGCCGCGATGCCGAGCAGTCCGAAGAGGGCGAGCACCGCGGTCCAGGCCGGCAGGGCGACGGCGACCCGGCGCAGGACCCGCGGGCTGGAGGCGGCGAAGGCGGCGGTGAGGACGTGCGGGTACATCAGCAGGGCAAGCGCCGAGCCGAGGGCCAGCGTGGCGAAGGCCGGCTGCTGGTCCGGAGAGAGGACGAGGGAGGCATTGCCGGCGTCCGGACCGCTGAGCCTGCGGGCGGCCTCGTCGAAGACCGCACCGGGGCCGCCGAGCCGGGCCAGTACGAGCCAGCAGACGGCGAGTACCGAGCCGAAGACCGCCACGCCCTTGAGCGCCGAGATGACAGTGGGCGCGCGCAGACCGTGCCGGTAGGTCGCCACCGCGAGACCGGCGAAGATTGCCGCCATCACCAGGTCACCGGTGGCGGCACTCGGGTAGAGCCCGCCCGCGGTGAGCACCGCTCGGATGCCCAGCAGCTGCAGGGCGAGGTACGGCATGGTGGCGAGGATGCCGGTGAGCGCGACCACCAGTGCCAGCGGCGCCGAACCGTAGCGTCCGCGCACGAAGTCGGCGGCGGTGACGTAGCCGCGGTCCCGCGCCACGCTCCACATCCGGGGCAGCAGCACGAAGGCCAGCGGGCAGACGATCACGGTGTAGGGGAGGGCGAAGAAGGCGGGCGCCCCGTTGCCGTATACCAGGCCGGGTACGGCGGCGAAGGTGTACGCGGTGAAGATCGTGCCGCCCAGCAGCAGCCACGTCCAGATGGTGCCGAGACTCCGGTCGGCCAGCGCCCAGCCTTCCAGGGAGGGCAGGTCGTCCTTGGCGTGCAGCCGGCGGGCGGTGACGGCGAGCAGGGACGCACCACCGATGACGGCGAGGAACGCCGCGGCCATGGGGCCTTCGGTCATCGGTCACCGTCCTTGGTGTCCTGGGAGTGCGCGAGCCCTGTCGCCTACGAGTTGCGCGGGGGGCCGGTTGCGATGACAGGAAACCCTGGGAAATCTTCTGGAAATTTGCTGTCAACCGAATCGCGGACGCCGACAACTCTTGCACAGACCGACAGGAATGAGGAGGTCACAGTGGTTCGGATCGTGCTCCCCCACCACGTCTGGCGCCGGGTCGCGGCCGGCGCCTGCCTCGTCGCTCCCGTCGTCGCCCTGCTCTGGGTGCCCTGGTACGCGCAGGACCGGCCGGAACTGGCTGGGGTGCCGTTCTTCTACTGGTACCAGCTCGCCTGGGTGCCGGGGTGCAGCCTCGCCATGCTCGCGGCGTATCTGCTGACCCGGCGCCCGCCCGAGCCCTGATCGGCCCCTGTCCCGCACACCCCTCGAGCCGTTTCCCCGCACACCTCTCCCCCGTTGATCACGTCTATTCGCCTGCCAAGGTGAGGAGCCGCCATGCCCGGATCCGTCCGTACGAACCGGATGACCAGCGCAAACCCGAAGTCGATCTTGCTGTGGACCTGTGTCGCCCTGCTCGGCGCCTTCGCCTGGGGCATGGTGGCCCTGGCCCGTGGCGAGGAGATCTCCGCCGTCTGGCTGGTGGTCGCGGCGCTGGGCTCGTACGCCATCGCGTACCGCTTCTACTCACGCTTCATCGCCCGGCGTGTGCTGAAGCTCGACGACAGCCGGGCCACCCCCGCCGAACGCCTTGAGGACGGGGTCGACTTCCAGCCGACCGACCGCCGGGTGCTGCTGGGCCATCACTTCGCCGCGATCGCCGGGGCCGGTCCGCTGGTCGGGCCGGTGCTGGCGGCCCAGATGGGGTATCTGCCGGGAACCATCTGGATCGTTGTCGGCGTGATCTTCGCCGGGGCGGTGCAGGACATGGTGGTGCTGTTCCTGTCCATGCGCCGGGACGGCAAGAGCCTGGGGCAGATGGCCCGCGAGGAGATCGGCAAGGTAGGCGGGGCTGCCGCGCTGATCGCGGTCTTCGTCATCATGATCATCCTGCTGGGCGTGCTGGCGCTGGTCGTCGTCAATGCCCTCGCCCACTCCCCGTGGGGCACCTTCTCGGTCGCCATGACCATCCCCATCGCCCTCTTCATGGGCTTCTACCTGCACATCCTGCGCCCGGGACGGGTTACCGAGACCAGTCTGATCGGCGTCGCGCTGCTGCTCCTCGCCATCGTCGGCGGCGGCTGGGTCGAGAACTCCTCACTCGCGGGCGCCTTCACCTGGAGCCCGACGACCCTCGTCTTCTGCCTCGCCGGTTACGGGTTCGTCGCCTCCGTCCTGCCCGTATGGATGCTGCTCGCGCCGCGCGACTACCTCTCCACCTTCATGAAGATCGGCACGATCGCGTTGCTCGCGGTCGGTGTCCTGGTGGCGGCTCCCAAGCTGCAGGCCGAGGCGGTGAGCGACTTCGCCACCTCCGGCACCGGACCGGTCTTCGCCGGCTCCCTCTTCCCGTTCCTGTTCATCACCATCGCCTGCGGCGCACTGTCGGGCTTCCACTCCCTGGTCGCCTCCGGGACCACCCCGAAGCTGATCCAGAAGGAGTCCCAGGTCCGGATGATCGGCTACGGCGCGATGCTGATGGAGTCCTTCGTCGCCGTCATGGCCCTGATCGCCGCCGCCGTCCTCGACCCGGGCCTGTACTACGCGATGAACGCCCCCGCCGGGCTGCTCGGCACCACCGCCGAATCCGCCTCCCAGGCCGTGGCCGGCCTCGGCTTCAGCATCACCCCCGACCAGCTGACCGCCGCCGCCAAGGCGGTCGAGGAACAGACGCTGATCGCCCGCACCGGCGGCGCACCCACACTGGCGGTCGGTATGTCGGAGATCTTCTCCGGCGTCTTCGGCGGCGCCTCGATGAAGGCCTTCTGGTACCACTTCGCGATCATGTTCGAGGCGCTGTTCATCCTCACCACGGTCGACGCGGGCACCCGGGTGGGCCGCTTCATGCTCCAGGACATGCTCGGCAACGTCTGGAAGCCGATCGGCCGCGTCAACTGGAAGCCGGGCATCTGGATCACCAGCGCGCTGGTCGTCGCCGCCTGGGGATACTTCCTCTACACCGGCGCCACCGACCCGCTCGGCGGGATCAACCAGCTCTTCCCGCTCTTCGGCATCGCCAACCAACTGCTCGCCGCCGTCGCCCTCACCGTCTGCACCACCGTCCTCGTCAAGTCCGGCCGACGGCGCTGGGCCTGGGTCACCGCCGTCCCGCTGACCTGGGTGGTCGCGGTCACCTTCACCGCCGGCTGGCAGAAGATCTTCTCCGACGATCCGCGCGTCGGTTTCTTCGCCCAGCGGGCCCGCTACGCCGACGGAATCGACGCCGGCACCGTCCTTCCTCCCGCCAAGACCATGGACGACATGCACACGGTGGTCACCAACTCCACCGTCGACGGCGTCCTCATCGCCCTCTTCCTCCTGCTGGTCGTGACCGTGATGGTCAACGCGGCTGTGGTGTGCGCCCGCGCCCTGCGCTCGCCCGCCCCGCTGCCGACCACCGAAGTACCGTACGTCGCCTCGCAGATCGACGTGCAGGTGCCGGAACCCCGTAAGGCGCTCGCCGGAGCCCGCGAATGACGCTCCGTCGCATGCTGGACGGACTGCGCTGGTACGTACGGGAGTTCACCGGCGAGACCGCGTACGACCGCTACTGCGAACGGCACCGCCGCCACCATCCGTACGCCCCCGTCCCGACTCGCCGGGAGTATGAGCACATGCGCACCCGGCATCAAGACTCCCATCCGAGCAGCCGCTGCTGCTGACCGATCCGGGGTGCCGTGCCGTCGTACCTACCTGCACGGCACCCCACTCACCTCCAGGACCCCCGATGCTGCGACGCCGAGGCCGGATCCGCCAGGTCCGCATCAGCCCCGAACTCGACGACCGCGACCTGCGCCGCGTCCTCGCCGAGATCCGTCCCTCCCACCAGCTGCACGGCCTCGGCGCCGACCGCACCGGCGCGGCCTGGCAGCCCGTCGCCGATCTTCTCCGCGCGACCGGCCACGACTGGGACCGCCGTACGCACCGGATCTCCGTACTCGCCCGGACCCTGCCGCCGGCCGTCGCCGACCGCTGGGCCACCGTCCGCCCCGATTCGCCTGACGCGGCGGTCGTCCAGGCCCAAGTGCTGGCCGGCCGGGCCCCCGAGCACGGCCGGGAAGCCGCCGCCCGCGCCGAACAGCTCTGCATACGCGCCGCCGAAGCCTGCCCGGCCGACCCCACTCCCTGGGTCGCACTGCTGTCCCTGCTGCGCGCCATGCGCGTACCGGTGCGGCATGCGAAGCCGGTCTGGAACGAGATCGCCGTACGGGATCCCTGGAACCGCCGCGCGCACCACGAACTCCTGCGCTACATCTCCCCTCGTGAATGCGGGTCCCTCGTCGGCATGTCCGGGTTCGCCAGACGCGTCGCGGAAACCGCACCGCACGGCTCGCCCCTCGCCCTGCTCCCCCTCGCCGCCCGCACAGAGCACTACGGCCACCGCCTACGCCCCGGCAGCCCGGACGCCCTCGGCGCCGGCACGCACTGGCACGGCCCCGGCGTCGCCGAGGAGATCGACACCGCGCTGACCCGCTGGTTCGACACTCCCGCCCAGCCGCATGCCCAGGCGATGGCCGACCTCAACCTCCTGGCGTTCGTCCTGATCCGCACCCAGCGCCTTCCCGAAGCGGCCCGGGCCTTCCGCCGCATCGGCCGCCATATGACGCTGTACCCATGGGACCTCGCGCAGGTCCAGGACCCCGACCACGATCCAGTTGGCACATTTCTCTACTGGAGCACCCGGGAGACGGGCAGTTGAAGCTTCTGGCTCAGGCCCATGACTCTATGGCGGCGGCCCGTCCTGAGGGGGAGGTGAATGCCGCCTGCCCTGCTCGGAGTGCCCGAGATCGCTGCCTGAGGACAACGCCCTGCGCAGCGTTGGGCATGCCGCGGCGCTAGGTACGCAACGTACGCAAGTACCTCGGATCGTTGCTGTTCACGCCCTTGCCGGCCATTGATCGCTACGGCACGGTTGGCGCCTATGACGAGGACGCCGGAAGATCCCGGAACGGCTCGGCCCGCGGACTGAGCAGATGGTTTCGAGGCGAGTCCGGCCCGTATCAGTCTCAGTCCTTGTCGAGCGTCCTCGCCACTGACGTCTGCCCGCCATCTGCGGGCCCGGAGAACCCTGCGGCCACAAGCCTGCGTATGACGCGCTCTTCATATCCGCGCCACTCCTGCCGAGGACGACTCATGGAATCCCGCGATCTCTTCCCCGATCAAGACCCTCCCACGGCTGCCGCGCTCTATCTCAGTGCTCTCGACCACGAACACCTCTACTCCGCCGCGGAGTTGCGGCGAGCCATCTCCCGCGCCTATGCGGCCTTCGACCGACCGGCCGCACTCCTGGACCTGTACCGGCGGTCGGTGCACGGCGCCGATGCCGCCGAACACGAGGTCCGGGCGGAACGAAGATCATGGGCCCTGAGCATGGCCTCGCGCCTGGCCCGGGACGACGACCGGCCCCTGGCCGCTTCGCCGACGCCGGCAGCCTGGGGAAACCCGGTCACGGCCGTGTCCGAGCCGCCCGCGTTCGACTACGCGTCGTCCGCGGACGTGTCACCATCCCATCAGGCGGAGCCCGGGGCCTTTCCCAGACCCAGGCAGCCCACGGCGCTGCGCGAACTGCGTACCGCACGCCGCCGCCCCGCCCAGGTCACCACCGCGGTCCTCGGCGTCCAGATAGCCGACGTCTGCCTGGCCAACGAGGCACCCGGTTTCATGGCGTACTCCTGGGCAGGTCCGCTGAACATCGGACTCACCCTGGTCCTGGTGCAGTTGGTGATCACCGGCTGGGCGGTCGTGTGGTACGCACGGTACGCGAGGAACTCGCTGGAGCCCATGGTCGAGCGTCACAGCGCCTCCTTCGCGCACCTGGAGAGCCCCCGTTGAACCCCATCCTCGCGCTCTCCGGTTCAGGCGGCGCCTTCCCCGTTCTCACTGTCTTTGTCCTCTGCGTCGTCTGTACGCTGCTCCTTTCGATCGGGGCGGCGTCCTCCGGAGAAGACGAACTGAGCGAGTTCTACCTTGGTCAGCGGCGGCTGTCGTCATTCGTCAACGGGCTGGCGATCTTCGGCAGTTATATGTCCGCGGCGGGGATGCTGGGCAATCCCGGCCTGATCGCGCTCACCGGCTACGACGGCATCGCCTACGTGCTCGCTCCGATGGTCGCCTGGTCCGTACTGGTGCTGCTGGTCGCCGAGCCGTTCCACAGCACCTCACGGTTCACCATCGGCGACTCTCTCGCTCTTCGGCTGCACGCCCGGCCGGCGCATCTGGCGGCGGGCTTCACAAGCGTGGTCGTCTGTCTGTTGTATCTGACAGCCCAGCTCGTCGGCGCCGGAGCGCTCGCGGCGACAGTCCTGGGCATGGACGGACCGGGCGCCCAGCGGATCGTTGTGGCCGGCCTCGGTTTTCTGATGGTCCTCTACGTCTTCATCGGCGGTATGCGGGCGGCGACCTTGGTGCAGAGCGTCAAAGCCATAGTCCTCCTCGGCGCAGGTCTCTTCGTCGTGCTGGCGGTGCTGTCGGAATTCGGCTGGAGCCCGGCGGACCTGCTGGACGCGGCCGCCCGTCACAGCGGCTTCGGTGACGCCTTCCTGGAACCCGGCATTCGCTTCGACGACCGCACCAGCAAGATCGACTCGCTCAGCCTGCAACTGGCGTTCGTGCTCGGCGCTGCCGGCCTGCCGCATGTCCTGATGCGTATCGGAACGGTCTCCAGCGGACGCAGAGCCCGCAAGTCGGCCGCGTGGGCGGCCTGCCTGGTCATCTTCTTCACCCTGACCGAGGTGCTGACGGGCCTGGGCGCCGCGGCACTGGTCGGCTCGAAGGCCATCGCCGCAGACACTCCCTCCGGCAACACGGCCGTGCTCCTGCTGGCGGAGCACCTGGGCGGGTCGTTCCTGCTCACCATGGTCTCCTGTGTCGCCTTCGTCACGATCGTGGCCGTCGTCGCCGCTCTCACGCTCACCGCGGCGGCGTCCCCTGGCCCATGACATCTACGGTGCGACGATCATGCGGGGCACCGCGTCGGAGAAGAGTGAACTTGTCGTGGCGCGGCTGGGCGTGGGGCTGATCGGTGTGGCGGCGATCGCCTTGTCGATGATGGCTCAGCATCTCAACATCGCCTTCCTGGTCAGTCTCGCCTTCGCCATCGCGGCCTCCGCGATCCTGCCCGCGCTGCTGTTCAACCTGTGGTGGAAGGGCTTCACGACCAAGGGAGCGGTCTGGAGCATGTTCGGCGGTCTGCTTGTCGCTGTGCTGTTGACGACGCTGTCCCCGGCGGTCTCGGGGAACCCGACGGCGCTGTTGCCCGGAGCGGACTTCGCGGTGTTCCCCCTGAGAAACCCCGGTCTCATCTCCATTCCTGTGGGATTCCTGCTCGGCTGGGTCGGCTCGGTCCTCGACCGGCGTCAGCCGGGCGGCGCGGACTACGCGGAGACCGAGATCCGTGTTCTCACCGGCACGGGCACCGGGCGTCGCGGCGGTTGAGGCGGCCTGAGCTGACGTGTGACGCCCGCGAGCACCGCCGTCGTCAGCACCCGGCCGGCTGCGAGCGCGCCCCGGCGGGGGCAGATGTCATACGACAGCACCCGGGCAGCATAGGGACATCGGCAGAGCATACGACAGGGCGCAGAGACGCACAGACCGCCCGGCTCGTTGGGACAGCGATCCTGTCGAAGTCGCGCAAAGGCATAGGGGATTCCGGCCGGTCGACACGACCGGAACCGCCACTTCACGCAGAGGGTACGAGCCCCGGCACGATGGTGTTGATGCGCACCCGGTGCCGGGCCATTCAGTCCATTGTCCGGTCGGGAAGCGGCTGTTCGGCCCAGATGACCTTGCCTTCGGGGGTGTATCGGGTGCCCCAGCGGTCGGCGCACTGGGCGACGAGGAACAGGCCCCGCCCGCCTTCGTCCGTGACGGCCGCGTAGCGCAGATGGGGCGCGGTGCTGCTGCCGTCGGACACCTCGCAGGTCAGCTCCCGGTCGAGGATCAGCCGCACGCCGATCGGACCGGTGGCGTAGCGGATGGCATTGGTGATCAGCTCGCTGAGGATCAGCTCAGTGATGAAGCCGGTTTCCTCCAGGTCCCAGTCGGCCAGCTGACTGGCGACGACAGCACGCATATGTCCCACGGCCGCGGGGTCGCGCGGCACGTCCCAGCGCGCGACGTGTTCCCGCGGCAGTACGCGGGTCCAGGCGACAAGAAGGGCGATGTCGTCGCTCGGGCGAGAGGGCAGCAGGGCCTTCATCACCGCGCCGCACGTCTCCTCCGGCCCTCCGTCGAAGCTGCCCAGGGTGCTGCTCAGGACTTCGAGGCAACTGCCGATGTCCCGCTCCCGGTTCCAGATGAGTCCGTCCGTGTAGAGGACCAGCTTGCTGCCTTCGGGCAGCTCCACTTCGGCCGCCTCGAAGGGCAGACCGCCCAGGCCGAGCGGTGGACCGGCGGGCAGTTCGAGAAACTCGACGGTGCCGTCAGGGCGGACGAGCGCAGGCAGGGGATGGCCGGCCCGGGCCATGGTGCAGCGTCCCTCGATCGGGTCGTAGATGGCGTACAGGCACGTGGCCCCGGTGATCTCGTCAGTGCTTTCCCCCGTCGGTTCACCGCGATCGATGAGGGCGGCCAGTTCGTCGAGACGCGCGAGAAGCTCATCGGGCGGCAGGTCCAGAGCGGAGAAATTAAGGACAGCGGTGCGCAGACGGCCCATGGTCGCGGCAGCATGCAGCCCTTGGCCGACCACATCCCCCACAACCAGCGCGACTCGCGCGCCCGGCAGGGGAATAACGTCGAACCAGTCGCCGCCGACCCCGGCCTGTGCGGGCAGGTAGCGGTAGGCGACCTCGAGGCCGTTCTGCTCGGGCAGGCCGCGCGGCAGCAGGCTGCGCTGCAGCGTCACCGCCATGGCGTGTTCCCGCGTGTAGCGGCGGGCGTTGTCGATGCAGACCGCGGCGCGGGCGACCAGCTCCTCGGCCAGGGACAGGTCGTCCGCCTCGAAGGGCTCGGGCTTCTGCGAGCGCCAGAAGCTCGCCACTCCGAGGACCACGCCTCTGGCGGTAAGCGGGGCCGTGATGAGGGAGTGGATTCCGTAATCGAGGATCTGCTGCGCACGCTTGGGGTCCTGAGCTTGCCACCCGGGGGCACTGCGCAGTTCGGGTTCGACAACCGCCCGCCCGATGGTCAGGCCCCTCACCTGCGGCGTGGAGGAGACAAACCTGATCAGTTCGTTCCTGGGATAGAGCGGATGATCGTCCCGGATACCGGTGGTGGCAGTACGGCGCAGCTCCGGCTTCGTACCCCCCGGCTCCTCGCCGAGCAGCACAGACTCTGCCAGGTCCACAGTGACGAAGTCGGCGAACTGCGGTACCGCCGCCTCGGCCAGCTCCTCGGCGGTCCGGGTCACCTCGAGGGTGGTACCGATGCTCACACTGGCGTCGTACAGCACTTTGAGGCGGCTCCGCGCAGCCTCCACTGTGCCGGACAGCGCCTGAAGCTCGGTTGAGTCCCGGAGTGTCGCAACGCTGCCCGGGGTACCTCCGTACCGGTCGATCGGACGCTGGTTCACGACAAGCAGTCGGCTCCCCGCCGGGTGCACCTCGTCGGTGGCCTCACGGCCCGACGCCAGGAGCTCGGTAGTGAGCGAGCCGAGGCCGAGCTCGCCCACATGTCGGCCCTGGGAGTCCGGGACGAGATCGAGCAGGCGCTGCGCCTCATCGTTGGCGAGCATCAGCCGACCATCCTGGTCGACGATCAGGACGCCTTCCTTCACCGAGTGCAGGACCGCGTCATGGTGCTCGTACATCCGCGTGATCTCACTGGGGCCGAGGCCGTGGGTCTGACGCCACAGTCGTCTGCTGAGCAGCGCCGCCCCGCCTGTGGTGACGGCCACCGCGGCAGCCGCAGCGCCCAGCACGACCGGCAGCTGCTGTGTTACCACGCCGCCGATCTTCTCCATCGTGATCCCGGCAGCCACCAGGCCCTCCACTGAGCCAGTGGGCCCCTTGACGGGAACCACAGCGCGAACGGAGGGCCCGAGCGTTCCTTCGTAGGTCTCCATGACCGTCCCGCCGGCCTGGGCAGGCGCGATGGTGCCGATGAAGTGTTTCCCGATGCGGTCCGGCACGGGATGGGTGTAGCGGATTCCGTCCCGAGTCATGACAACGATGAAGTCGACGCCGGAGCGCTCCCTGGCCTCTTCGGCCCGCGGCTGCAGTACAGCGGAAGGATCGGGGGAATGCAGGGCCGCCACAATCCCCGGGGAGTTGGCAAAGCTCTCCGCAACGACGAGTGAGCGATCTGCAGCCTCCCGCCGGCTGTCCCGCTGGGCGTCCAGTACCAGCACGACAACAGCACCGAGAGCAAGCAGCAGCACGACCACAACCTGCAGCACAAACATCTGGCCGACGACACTGCGCCCGCTCAGCATCGAACGCGGCCGCCTTTGCCGACTGCGCACGGACTCGTCGCTGGACAGGGAATCCGGCAAAAATCGCCTTCGCCGGAAAAACCCACTCATAGATCCTTTGTACTCCTTTCGACGGGAACACGGCGGGTGACAGGGGCATCGACCGGCAAGCCCGCACCCTGACCGGCCCGCACGGCGACAGCCCACCGTGGAAGCCCGCGCTCGGTGACGGTCATCCCCGACTGTTGGTGCTCGTTTACGCAAGGTTGCCGCGGCTTCTGCAGGAAATCCGGGCGAGAGCCGGGGCGGAGCAGACAACAGCCGAGTGTCGTCGGCAGACCCCCGCCTCTGCGCGGCCACGCGATCAGCTTGTGGCCGGATCGAGGGCGTCGAGCACCTGCCTCATACCTGCGCACCTATCAGTCAGCCGAATCCAGGCGGACACCGATGGCGTGGCGGGTGCGACGCCCGCGGTCCCCCTCGGGGTTGAGGAACCACTTACGGGCAGAGACCAGCCACCAGGCGGCGGCGAATCCGAGCACCACGAGGACAGCGATCGGGGCGTAGTTGAAGGTCTCCATCGTCACAGGACTGACCTGCGGGAGCATGAACAGGGCCGTGATGAAGCCGACCCACATCACCGCGATGGTGCCGATGAGGCGGCTGGCCCGGCCCAGGTGCCACGGTCCGCGTTCAAAGTCCTCCCCCTTGCGCAAGCGCAGGAAGGTGGGAATGACGTAGGCGATGTACAGGCCGATCACCGCGATCGAGGTAACGGCGGCGTAGGCGGTGACGTTGATCAGGTAGGGCAGGCCGAGGACCAGGGCACCGAGTGCGGCGAGCCAGACCGCGTTGGTGGGAGTACGCGTGTTGGGATTGACGCGTTGCCAGACGCGGGAGAAGGGCAGCGCGCCGTCGCGGGAGAAAGCATAGATCATCCGGCTGTTCGCGGTGACCGAGGCCATGCCGCAGAACAGCTGGGCGCCGATGGCTATAAGCAGCAGGATCTTGCCGCCGGCCACGCCGACGGCGTCCATGAAGATCTGGGCCGGCGGGACGCCGGTGGAGCTGCCCAGCGCCGCATCGTAGTCCTGGATCGCGAAGGTCAGCCCGACCAGCAGCACGAAGCCGACGGCCCAAGAGATCCAGATGGAGCGGATGATGCCCCGCGGACCGGCCACGGCGGCGTTGTTGGTCTCCTCCGTCATATGGGCGCTCGCGTCGTAGCCGGTGAAGGTGTACTGAGCCATCAGCAGGGAGAGCATGCCGACGTAGAAAGTGGAAGACCAGCCCGTGTTGTTCACGAAGCTCCCGAACACGAAGTCCGCAGACTGGTGTTTTTCGGGGATGAGCGCGAGCGCGCCGACGATGACGAGGACACCGGTGATGTGCCACCACACACTCACGCTGTTGAGGATGGCCACCAGGCGCACGCCGAAAGTGTTGATCAGCCCGTGCAGAGCCAGGATCGCGGCGAAAAGCATCATGGTGTGCCCCGGGGTGGCCGCGAAGTCGAACTGCAGGTCCAGATAGGCGTTGAGGAAAGAGGCGGCGCCGAAGTCGATGCCAGCGGTCACTGCGACCTGGCCGAGGACGTTGAACCAGCCGGTGAACCACGCCCAGGCGGCCGCCGTACGGGGCGGGGCCAGTTTGTGCGCCCAGAAGTAGAGGCCGGCCGAGGTGGGATAGCTCGAGCACACCTCCGCCATGGCCAGACCGACGAAGAGGGTCATGAGGCCGACGGCGACCCAGCCCCAAATGATCAACGCGGGGCCGCCGGTATTCATACCGAACCCGTACAGCGTCAGGCATCCGGCCAGGATGGAGATGATGGTGAAGGACACGGCGAAGTTCGAGAAACCGGACATACGCCGGGCAAGTACCTGGGTATAGCCCAGCTGGCGCAGGCGTTCCTCGTCCGAGACGGCGGGAATGTCGAAGGGCACGGGGGAAGGATTCCTTTCAGGCAGGGATGGATACGTGGATTCCGCGAATCGACCCGGGTCGGCGGTTCCTGGGCTCAGCGAGGGTCGATCGCCTTCTGGGCCCAGGCTCGATGGCGCAGGAACAGCTGTGCCGGGTCTCCGCAGTAGGCCCAGGGCAGGCGTGCGGCATACGGGCCGATGGCCTCGAAGACCTCGAATGCTTCCTCGTGACGGTTGGCGTACGACAAGGCGTGTGCCAGATAGTTGGCGTCGTCCATGAAGTGCGCGTGCGGCCGCGGAGCCCGGTAGCGCCACCAGCCGTCCAGAACTCGATCGATGTCCGGGCAGTCCAGCCAGGGGTGGATGGTCAGCCCGTACGTCCGGCTGTTCCGTTCCAGCCGAATGCGGTGGCTCTCGGCGTACGCGACGAGGAGCAGCACCGCGAGGGGCGTGCCGCGCGGCGTCAAGGAGGCCAACTCGTGGGCCCAGTTGTGCATTTCTCCGTTCGAGCCGTGGTGGCGCTCGAAGACGTAGGTCAGCAGCTCGTGATAGGCCTCCCGGTTGTACGGGTCGCGAGCGCGTACCTCCCTCCATAACTCCATGAGTGTCTTCCGGTCGGGGCAGTGCACGCGCAGCAGCACTATCCGCACCACCCATGGGGAGGGATCGCTCTCCAACGCGTCGGCGGCCTCCTGACAGGTCGCCCATGCCTGCTCCAGCAGCTCCCGCCCACGCTCCGGCCCGACGAGGAGGGAGCGCACGGCCTGGACGTAAGCAAGCATCACAAGGGCATCCGGGTTGGCCCGTTCAGCGTTGGCCCAGGTTTCCGCCCACCGCAGCCCGGCTGCGCCATGAGCGAGGACCTGCAGCCGGAAGATCCGGCGGTCCCAGTCCTGACCGGTGGCTCGGAGCAGGTCACGGGCCGCTTCCCAGCGGCCCATCGCAGTGTCTTGGCACACACGGCGTAACGTCTCGTCGTCCCGTGCCGGATGAGTGTCAAGGCCTGTGGAGGGAGATTGACCAAGTCTTCTGAACATCAGGAACCTTGAGCAAGGAGGACGGGCAAGGCACGGCGCGAGTGCCTTGATGTCGATCCAAAGGTGGGAGGCATGGGTGGGGGTCCCATCTGCGGTCGAACGGCGAACTCTGGTCAGTTGTCAGGGCTGTTGAGTCTCAGGCCGTCGATGAGCACGGCCACAGGGCGGGGCGCAGTTCGACGGCGTGCGCGGGGAGCGGGTCGCCCGTCACGGCACAGGCGGCCAGCGTTGTGCCGTCTTCTGCCCACATCGAACTGGAGGCGAGGCACGGGGGCGGTGGGTCTGGCCGGCGCGCTCGGTCAGGGAGTGGGCGGCGCTCAAGTTGTTCCGCATTCGCAACAGGAGACCCGTAGTTCTCGCTGTGGGGAATAGCTTCAGGCGCCATAGCAAGGTTGGTGGAAGGTTGGTCGTAACACATCATCCGGTCCGCCTTCGTGTGCTCGCGGGGCTGCGCGGCACCCCTCGTGCGCCGGCATGTGAAGGTCGACATGCCCACCGCCTGTTGCCGGTCCCGGGGGCCAGGTGGTGTCAGGTCCACCCGGCCCCCGGAGTTCAGCGCCCCGCCAGGCGCAGGAACCGTATGCCCGGCATCGGAACGGTGATCGTGACCGATGCAGCGCCATCGGCGTCGGCGGTCAGTTGCGCAAGCGGCTCGATCGGCAGGGTGTCGGCCGCGTGCAGCGCCTCCCACTGCGAGGCGTCGGGCCAGTCACCACCACCGAACCCGTCCCAGACGCGCTGGATATTGCCGTGCGTCTCATCCACCCGCCGTGAGGACACCTGGTAGGTCATGCCGGGGCGCAGTCCGGACACTGAAATCGTCACCGACCTGTCCAGTACGGTGGCCCCGTCGATCTTCGACTGATCCAGGGTGCCGTTCCACACCAGGACGTCCACTGTGGTGCCGTCCTCACTACGCGTGGCCAGGGCCTCCACCGTCGCCTCGGCGCCGTCCCCGCTCGCCACGGCCGGGATCCGGCCCCCGGACAGCTGGGACAGCAGGTAGAGCGCCCAGAAGCGCGGCTTGCGCAAATTGCCGACTGTCAGCAGGCCGAAGCCGCCGTGGAACAGCTTGGGCGGCCACCCGAGTTCCTCGAACTGGTCGGAGGCGACCCAGTAGGAGAGGCAATCGGTCGAGGCAAGGGCGCTCTTCATGCCTCGGAGTACGAAGGGTGCGGCGAAGGCGGCGTCGCTGACCCGGTGGAAATGGGTCGGCGTGACGCCCCACTCGGTCCACAGGATCTCCGGTTCCCGTTTGTCGGTGGCTTTGGCGAAGGACCTGGTGAGCGGCCGGAAGTCCAGCGGTGCGTTGCCGTAGGTGTGGGTGGACACGAAGTCGACCGGCACGTCACGCTCGCGGCAGTACTCCAGCAGTGCGCCGACCCAGCCGGCGGCCGCCGACGAGGGGCCGCCGACCCGGATCCGCTCGTCGACGGACTTCACCGCGCGCGCCGCGACCTCGTAGAGGCGGTGGTAGTCGTCCTGGGTGCCGTTCCAGAAGACCTGAAGATTGGCCTCGTTCCAGACCTCGAACTCCCAGGTCGCGACCTCGTCCGGTCCGTAGCGCTCACGCAGGTGGACGGTCAGGTCGCGGCACAGGTCGCCCCAGTGGTCCCAGTCCTTCGGGGTGGAGACCACCGCCTTGTAGTAGAAGACCGTGTACTGCGGGTCGGAGGCCAACTCCGTCGGCATGAAGGAGAGTTCGACAACCGGCCGCAGACCACCGGCCAGGAACCTGTCGTAGACCTCGTCCAGGCCTGAGAAGTCGAAGGACCCGTCAGCGCGGACCCTGACCATCTCCGGCAGGAAGGTGCCATGCGCCCGGACCGAACGAACTCCGATCTCGTCACGGACGATGCTCAGCGCCTGCCCGTACTCCTGCGCGACATCCGACCCGCCCGGGCCGGGCCCGTCCCGGACCAGCAGTGAGAAGTGCTCTGCGCCGATCATGCGCCGCCACACATCGGGCATGGGGACGGGCTCAGTAGCGGCGTCGACCGAGACGGTGACGGCGGCCGGGCGCCCGTCGCCCGCCGCGGGAGTGCCGCTCACCGTCTGGGACAGTGCTCCCGCGCCCTCGTCACTCCACGTCGCGACCTTGTACCAATAGGTGCGGCCTGGCTCGACCAGTGTGTCCGCGTACGGCGGATGCGGCACGGCCAGAACGTCGCCGCCCAGGTGGTCCAGCGGCCGGAACGGCCCGTCGGCGTGGTCGGCGCGGTGCACCAGATAGCCGAGCGCGCCCTCCACCGGCTGCCAGTCGAGGCGTACGAGCCCAGCGCCGTGGTCAGCGGTCAGGCCCCGCGGTGCGGGAAGTGCGCCGATGCCGGTCAGCCGCTGGTCGCTGAGGACGCCGATCCGTTGCTCCCAGTCGAAGCGAGCAGACTTGTCCGTGGTGTCGGTCACGGGACCAGCCTTTCGTGTGCGGGGTGTGCGGAATTGCCGGGAACAAGCGGCCGGGCGGATCGATGGTTGGCTCAGCCGAGCAGGAAGTCCTCACGGCCCAGCAGCGGACGGACGCGGGAAGCGAACCCGCCACTGCGGAAGGGCCGTTGGAGCAGACCCGGGCGCAGCCGCTGTGCGAGGGCGGCGAGGACCATCCCCTGATCCAGTGCAAGAACGAAGTCCGAGACGCGGCCGGTGGCGGTCTTGACCGAGTCGCGGAAACCGTGGGTCTTGTCGTACGCGCCGAACTCGCGGTCCAACGACCGGAGGTTGGCGACGGCTTCGGACTCCGCATACGGGAGAGCGAGGAACGAGGCGTGCGGGGTGATCGCCCCCGTGGAGGCGTAGTGATCGGTCGTCATGCCGATGGAGGGAACGCCGTACGCCAGGTAGCCGCCCTCCGGGACATTGCTGGGCGACAGGCCCCAGAACCCGGTACCTGTCTCGTCCAGGCCGAACTCGATCTGGCTGCGGACATAGCGGGAGTGGGTCACTCCCCACGCACGCGGCGACCACTCGGGCTCGGGCACGAACAGCGGCACCATCAGCGCCTCGAACATCGAACCGCCCCAGGAGGGGACAAGTGAGCGCCCACGGTAGGTGTAGTGCCCGGCGAAGTACTCGACGCCGTCGACCGTGCGGTTCGAGCCCTGTGGGACCTGCTCCTGTCCGTACTGTGGCGGCAAGGTGCGGAACAGGTGCCAGTAGTGGTCGGGCGGCAGGGTGCCGTCGGCCAGCCCGAGATAACTGGCCATCCGTGGCTCGGTGTTGAGCGCTCCGTAATGAAATCCGGTGACTGTGTTGTCGTCCGTCCAGTAACCGCCGAGCAGTTGGCCCGGGCCCTTGACCGGGTCGGCGGCGTCGTACGGCGTGTAGAAGAAGGACCAGTCGCAGGCATCGAGCAGGCGCTCGATCCGCCCGCGCAGCACGGGCACAGCGTCCGCCACGATCCTCAGACCCGTCACCAGCCAGGCGTTGTCGACCGTTGACAGGAAGGGGCGTACGGGTGCACCGGTGCCCGGCCACCTGGTGAGAATGGCTCCGGTCGCCGGGTCGTACCAGTTGAACCAGAAGCCGTGTGCCCGTTCCAGGCCTTCGACGGCGCGTACGGTACGGACGATCCGGCGGGCTGCTTCGGTCCGGCCGATCACCCCGAGACCGCCCGCAGCCACGGTGGACCACAGCAGGCAGCCGACGTTCGTCGGGGATGTGTTGCTGGAACCGACGGGGGTGCGGCCGCTGAGGTCGAGGGTGTCGGCGGGCAGGCCGAGCGGCGTGGTGAGCGCCTCCATCGAACGGTAGGTGGCCTGGAACCAGCGGTACAGAAGGGCGTCTTGGGAACGTTCGGCGGCGGTGGCCGGGCCCGCGCCGAGGCCGACGACCGCGGCCGCGCCCACGCTCGCGGACAGGAAGGTACGACGGTCCATCATGAGTGCTCCTCGATGGCTGGCGGACTTGCTCGCAACGCGGCCTACTTCATGCCGGCGGTCGCGATGCCCTGGGTGAAGTAGCGCTGGAGAACGATGAAGACGAACAAGACAGGAAGAATGACCAGGAAAGACCCGGCCATCAGCATCCCGTTGGAACCGCCCGCCTGGTTCGGGTCGGTGGCGAACGTGGCCAGCGCGACGGGCAGGGTATATTTGCCGGGATCGTTGGTGGCGATCAATGGCCACACGAAGTTGTTCCAGGACGCCAGGAACGTCAGGATCGACAGCGTCGCGAGCGCGGGCTTGACCAGCGGCATCACGATCCGCCAGAAGATGTACCACTCCCCCGCCCCGTCGAGGCGGGCCGCCTCCAGCAGCTCGTCCGGCACAGACATCA
This sequence comes from Streptomyces sp. NPDC019443, assembly GCF_044389785.1. Classification (NCBI taxonomy): domain Bacteria; kingdom Bacillati; phylum Actinomycetota; class Actinomycetes; order Kitasatosporales; family Streptomycetaceae; genus Streptomyces; species Streptomyces sp. NPDC019443. The sequence goes on along the minus strand of NZ_JBIRYJ010000010.1, from coordinate 66,412 downwards.
TGAACTGCCGCATCAGGAACACCCCGAACGCGCCTGCCGCGAACGGCAGCACCAGGCCCGCGTACGAATTGAGCAGCTGCAGCTTGCTCATCAGTACGAACAGCGGGAGCAGCATCAGATTGCCGGGCACCATCAGCGCACCCAGGACCAACCCGAACAGCTGCTTGCGGCCGGCGAAGTTCAGCTTCGCCAGCGCATAGCCGAGCATCGAACAGAAGCCCAGATTGCAGACGGTGACCAAGGTCGCCACCAGTGTCGAGTTCAGGAAGTAGCGCGGCAGGTCGAGACGGTCGAGCAGGTCCCGGAAGTTGGTGAGGGTCCACTCGGTGGGGATCCACACCGGCGGTGAGGCAGCCAGTTCCGGCTTGGTCTTGAATGCGGACAGCGTCATCCACACGAAGGGTGCGGCCATCACGACCAGAGCCGTGCACAGTACGGCCAGGGTGAGTGTCTTGCCCGCGCGGCTCATGTGGTGTTGTCCTTCAGCAGGCGGAGCTGAAGCATCGTGATGGCCATGATCACGACCAGGAGCACATAGGCCATCGCGCTCGCGTAGCCCATGTGGAAGAAGTTGAAGCCCTCCCGGTACATGTCCAGAGACACCGTCATCGTGCTGTTGGAGGGTCCGCCCTGCGTCATCACGAACGGCTCCTCGAAGACATTGAGATATCCGATGGTGGTGATGACCGTGGCGTACAGCGTGGTGGGGCGCAGCAACGGCACGGTGATCCGGCGGAACTCGTCCCATGCGCCGGCGCCGTCCAGCCGGGCCGCCTCCCGCACTTCGCCCGGGATGGCCTGCAGGCCGGCGAGGAACAGCACCATCACTGTGCCGAGATTCCGCCACACCGCCAGCGCGATCAGGGAGGGCATCGCGAGCGTCTCACTGCCGAGGAAGTCCGGCGCGGTCAGCCCCACTTCGGAGGCGACGCCGGCGATGAGGCCGTCGGACGGATCGAGGACGAACCGCCACACCACCGCCACCGCGACGATGCTGGTGACCACTGGTGCGTAGAAGCCGACCCGGAACAACGTACGTGCCCGGTCGACCCCCGAGTTCAGCAGGATGGCCGCTGCCATCCCCAGCGCGATGGTGAGCGGTACGCCGACCACGACGAAGTACGCGGTGTTCAGCAGAGCCTCGACGAACGTGGCGTCATGGAACAGCCTCGTGTAGTTGCCGAAGCCGATGAACTTCGCGGAGAACGGATCGGTCACATTGCCGAGGCCGAAGTCGGTGAAGCTCATCACGAGCGTGGCGAGGATCGGCAGCGCCATGAAGGTGCCGAACACTGCCAGGAAGGGAGTGGAGAACAGCCATCCGGCGAGATGCTGTACGCCCATCCTCGAGCGCCGGGGCCGGTCGGCGACGAAGCTCGCCGGACGGCCCGGCGCAGCGCCGGTCTCGATCGGGGTGTCAGTGGTGGCGCCCATCTCTGTCAGCCCACAAGGCCCTCGGTCGCGGACTGCATCTTCTTCGCGGCCTCCGCGGGGCTGGCTTTGCCTTGGGTGACGCTCTCGATCGCTGAGTCCAACTGCGCGCCGAACTCTGCCCACTTGGCGAGCGGCGGCACTGCCTTGGCGGTCGCCATCTGGTTGCCGAACACCTTCAGACCGGCGTCCGAGACGAGCGGCGCCTGCTGCCAAGCAGCCTTGTTCGCGGGCAGATCGCTGGTCCTGGTGAACCAATCGGCCTGCTGCCGGGCGGACGTCAGGTACTTCTGGAACTCGGTGGCGGCCGCTTTGTGCGGGCTCTTGTTGAAGGTGACGAGGCTGGAGCCGCCCGCGAAGGAAGCGCTGGTCTTGTCGCCGGGGACGGCGACGGCCTTCCACTTGCCCTTCAACGCGGGGAACTGGGTATTGATGTTGGTGATCTGCCAGGGTCCGGAGAAGAACATCGGCACCGAGCCGTTCCCGAAGTCCTTCACCACGTCGTAGCCGGGCGCAACGCTCTTCTTGGCGAGGCCCTTGTCGAAGTAGGTGCGGTATTCGGTCAACGACCGTACCGATTCAGGGGTGTCGAGCGTCGGCTTGCCGTTCTTCACCAGGTCACCGCCTGCCGAGTACAGGAACGGCAGCCAGTTCTGCCAAGTGTCCAGGCCGCTTGGCTGCAGTGAGATGCCCCATTTGGTCTTCGCGGTCCTCCGGTAGCCCGACGCCAGACTCTGCAGGTCACTCCAGGTGCTGGGAGCTTCGGTGACTCCGGCCTGTTGGGCAAGGTCGGTGCGGTAGTAGAGCACTCGGGTGTCGACGTACCACGGGACGCCGTAGGTCTTGCCGTCGACGACGTTGCCGTTCCACGCGGCCGGGAAGAAGTCGTCCTTGCTGAACGAGGTCTCGTCGACCGGCTCCAGCACGCCCATGCCCGCGAACTCACCCATGAAGGTCGAGCCCATCTGCGCCATGTCGGGAAGCGTTCCGGCCGCGGCTGCGGCGACCAGTTTCTGGTGGACGGTGTCCCAGCCGATGGGGGTGACCTTGATGGTGATGTTGGGATGTTGCTTCTCGTAGGCCTTGGCGACATCCGCGAGCTTCTGCCCTTCCGTGCCCATCGCCCACACCGTCAGCGTCTGCTTGGCATCGGCCTTGGCGCCGGCACCCCCGGAATCGCTGCCGCAGGCGGTGATGGTGAACAACGCCAGGAGCGCATTGACCCCGGCGGCGACCTTAATGGTGCGGTGCATGGGACTCCTCCTTGAGTCCGGCAAAATGTATGCGCTGCCTGTAAGCGCATACAAGACCTTGGGGGCAGGCCACTCAGCCCCGCAAGAGGCGCGAACATCAAGCTTTGATAACGGGGACTCCGCCTGGAATGTCAGATTCCGCTGTGCGACGCACACCGAAAGGGACCCGAAAGGGGACCCCTGAGGCAAGGGACAATGGGCGGGAGGCGGAGGCGGGAGGTAAAGGACGTGGCTCAGGCCACGTTGCAGCCGCAACTGGCGCGCCGGGCCAGCGTCACCGGCAGGATCACCGACTCGGGCGCCCGGTCCGGCGTGCGAAGCCGTTTGAGCAGCAGCTCCACCGCCTCCTCGCCGAGCCGACGCATCGGCTGTCGCACAGTGGTCAGCGCCGGTCGGATCGTCCGGCCCAGCGGGATCCCGTCGAAGCCGGTGACCACCACGTCGTCCGGCACCCGCAGGCCGAGCCGTTCCAGGGCATGCAGGCCTCCCACGGCCATCTGGTCGTTGGCGAACAGCATGGCTTGCGGTGGCCGGCCGCCCCGCTCCAGCAGCCGTTCGACCGCAAGTCGCCCCTCGGTCTGGGTCAGCTTGCCTCGCACATCGGGCAGGCTGGGCACCGGCAGACCCGCTTCGCGGCAGGCTGCGCGATAGCCCTGGAAGCGGGCCTCGGCGTCCGGAGAGTCGGCCATGCCGCCGACGAACGCCAGCCGGGTCAGGCCGTGGTCCTTCACCAAGTGCCGCGTCAGCTCCGCCTGGCCGTCGAAGTTGGCCACCTCGATGTGATCGAAGTGGTCGATCTCGCGTGGCCCGGCGAGCATCACCACCGGCATCCGCCGCGAGATGACCTCCAAATCCTCGGCGGGAACCGTCCCGGCCAGCACGGCGAAGCCGTCGACCAGGCCCGCGACCTTCGCCACCAACCCCTCTGGACCTCCGCTGAGCGACGCCGCGATGAGCAGTGCATAGCCGTGCCGACGCGCCGCCCGCTCCATGCCTCGGATGATCTCGTCGGAGTACAGCATCGCCTCGACGTCGTCGTCCTGGGCGTTCTCTGCCTCTGGGTCGGCGTAGTCGGGGAAGCACAGGCCCAGCACTCCGGTGGAGCGGCTGGCGAGGCCGCGGGCGCTACCGCTCGGCACGTAGCCCAGGTCGCGAGCCGCCCCGAGGACGCGGTCCCGGGTCTGGGCGCGTACAGCATCCGGATTGCGGTAGACACGGGAGACTGTCGCGATCGAGACGCCTGCTCGCTCGGCAACGTCATACACCGTGGGCACACTCACCGAAAAACCATCCACTCTCGCTTGCACACCAGGGTGTAAGCGCATTCACCGTCCCGAGGATCAAGCTAGCGCCCCTGTAGCACATGAGCAAGAACGGACCATCCGGGTCTTGGGGGAATCGGGCCGGCTCCTCCTGGAGAGCGTTTGCCTGCGCGGGGACCGAAGGATCGGGTACGTCCTGGAGACGCTGCACGACGCGGGCACGGATCCGGCCAGGCTTTCCGCCGAACGGCTCCGGGAGGCCCTCGCCGCGCACGGCCTCGACCACCGCCGCTATCTGCGGCGGCTGGATCCGTACGAGCCGGTCCCCTGGGACGTGGTCAACGATGTCGACCGAGACCAGGAAAGCCGGCTGATGGCCGAACTCGACCAACGGGCGGCCGAGGCCGCGGGCCCGGGCGGGCTGTTGGTCATCTGACGTCCCCGTCCTGAGCAGCGCCGCTGTCGCCGAAGAGTCGGGTCAGGGCCCACCGGTTGTCGACCCCGAGCTTGCGGAAGGCACGCGTCAGGTGGGCCTCTACCGTCTTGACCGACAGGAACATCGCCTGCGCGATGTCGCGGTTGGACAGGCCCTGGCCCGCCATCTCGGCGATCGCGCGCTCACGCGGGGAAAGTACGGACGGTGCAGCGTCACGCGCCCGCGGTCCCAGCGCCCCGATCCGGCGCTGCGCGTTGACCGCCTGCGTATGCAAGTGACGCGCGCCGTACGCCATCGCGGTCTGCTTGGCCCGGCGGACGTTCTCCACTGCGTCGTCCAGCCGTCCCACCTCGGACAGCACTTGGGCGAGCGACAGCCAGGCCCGGCATTCGTCGAATACCTGCCCGGTGGACGCGAAGTCCACCGCCGCCGAGGCCAGTGACTCGACGGCGGCATCCCTGTCTCCATCCACGGCGCACGCCCGCGCGACGGCCGCGTATCCGTGCTGGCCTCGCAGCCCCACGACTGCGGCCGCTTCCGCCGCGCGCTCCGCCCAGGCGCGTGCCGCCCTTGGCCGGCCACGCGCCGCCTCGGCCTGTGCGGCGGTGCTGTACCAGGCCGCCTTGACGGAGTGCGTCGGCCCGGAGTGCTCCGGCCGGGCCATGACTTCCTGTACGAGCGTGACGCAGTCTTCCAGCCGCCCCTGCTCAAAACGTATGGCGGCGAGCACTCCGGCCGTCAGCCCCCACAGTCGGCCGCGGGCCCGGACGGTCCGCATGGCGCGCTCGGCGAGGGGCGCGGCGGTCATCGGATCGTCGCGCAGCACAACCGCCTTCGCGTGCAGCGCCAGCGCATAGCCGAGCAGATCGGACTGGTCCAGCAGATACGCCATCTCCTCGGCGTCCTCCGCCGATCCGATCGCGTCCGCGAGCTGTCCCACCTCACGCACAGCCCACGCGTGGCCGAGGAGGAGGTAGGGCAGAACATGGCTCTGCCCGGTGCGCCGGGCGATGCGGATGCCGCGGCTGGCATGGCGCACGGTGTCGTCATAGCGCTCGGCGAGCAGTTCGGCCCAGCCCAGCTGGCTCAACGGATCGAGGAAGGCAGTCAGTTCCTCGTCCTCCATGGCGTCCACGACCGTCGCGGCCCGCGTGGCATGCGCCAGCAGTGCCTCGGTCTCGCCGTTGTAGGCGGCGCCCAGGGCCCGGCACGCGGCGGCGGCGGTCCTCGTTCCCCGGTCTCCGGTGCGCGTGGCGTGACGCAGTGCCGTGTCCAGGTACGCCGCCGACTCGCCGTATGCCCGCTGGACCATCCGTACGGTCGCCAGCTCCAGGCGTAACGGGTTGGCGACGGCGCTGGTCTCGGGCCAGGCGGCCAGCTCCGCCTCCAGCACGGCCTGTGCCTCGCCGAGGCTGCCCAGGATGCGCTCCACCTGCGCCTGCAGGGTCACCACCTGGACCCGTCGGTCGCGCCGGTCGGGCGGGAGCAGTTCCAGCGCCTCCCCCAGTGATTCCCGGAAACCCGCGAGGTCGCCGGTGAGCCCCAGGGCACGCGACAGCGAGAGCAGCACGCCGAACCTCGGCTCGTCCGGTCCGTCGGCGGGTTTCAGCAGCCGTAGCGCTGCCCTCAGCCAGGACGCGGCGGTCGCCGGCACGGAGTACATGGTTCGCTCGGACGCCTCGCACAGCAGCTGAACCGCGTCCAAGTCGCCGGGCTCGGCCGACCGTGCGACATAGGGAGCCCGCTCGACCGGGCCGGCTCCGGCGTCGCGCAGCGCCCGGTCGGCTCTGCCGTGCGCCGCCAGCCACCAGCCGGGCGGCGACTCACTGGAGATCAGCTCCCGCAGCAGCGGGTGCCGGAACTCCAGCACCCGCCCGGACGCGCCGGACGGCCCGCCAGGGCGGACCAGATCCATCCGGGCCAGGATGTCCAGCACCTCCAGGGCTGTTCTGCGCGGAAAGTCCGCGACGGACGCGAGGAGTTCCGGGTCGAAGGGGTCACCGAGCACGGCGGCGGCCCTCAGTACGGTGAGCTGCGACGGGTCGAGCAGCGCCACTTCCCTGACCAGGGCGGCCCGCAGGGAACGCGGCAGGTCGGCGAAGCGCCCCGCGCCCACCTCCTGCGGCCGCTCCGCCAGCCGCGCAAGCACTTCCAGATAGAGGGGATTGCCGCCGCCGGCGGCGTACAGCGCCTCACGCTGTTCCTGTGGCAGCGCCGCGCCGAACAGGAGTTCCGCGGCCTCACGGCCCAGCGGCGCGAGCCGCAGCCGCTCTGCGCGGTAGGCGTCGGCGGTCTCCGACAGGCATGTCAGCAGCCTCGGCCGGGCCTGGCGCGGCCGGTAGGCGCAAGCGAGGACCACGGGCACCTGAGGGGGGTGCCGCAGCAGGTAATTCAGCAGCTCCAGCGAGCCGTCGTCGGCCCAGTGGAGATCATCGAGGCACAGCAGGACTCCTCTGTCCCGGCCTGTGCTCTCCAGTAGCCGCGCCACCGCTCCGAACAGTCGGAACCGTTCGACGACGAGCGGCGGCGTGCCGGAGGGAGCGGGCTTGGACGGATGGGTCAACGCCATGTCGAGCAATTCCCGCGTCCCATCGTCCACGGCCGCTTCCGCGAGGCGCTCCGTGTCCTCCAGACAGGCACGCAGTGATTCGGCGACCACCCCGAAGGGGCGCTCCCGCTCATACTCCGAGGCCCGGCCGGACAGCACGGCCAGCCCGCTCTCCCGTGCCCGCGTGGCGAGTTCCGTCAGGAGCCTGGTCTTGCCCAGTCCGGGGTCGCCGGTGACTTCGACGACCGTCGACCGGCCCTCGGCACAGGCGTCGACGGCGAGACGCAGGCGTGCCTCCTCTTGCTCCCGGTCCGCCAGGGGCGTCGCCGGACGCGGCGTGGGGGACATCTCGTTCCTTCCGCCTCTCACCGCGGCCCGCCGGCCATGTCCCGGATGCCGCGTACCGCGTAGGCGGCCCGCTCCGCTGCCGATGGCTCGCGGTTGAACAGGACGTGCATTTCAGCCCACTCGACGTAAGCGGCGTCACCTGCCCCGAAGAACGGGAACGGGAAGCTCATGAGGGGTGCTCTTTCGGAGAGGCAGCGCCATCGCGATCGGCTGTGAACGCCCAGGCTCGCAGCCTCCTGTGCATGACACATCCGTAGAACTACGTAAACCTGGCGCGCGGCTCCCCGGTGGGTTGCGAGTACGGCCGGACCGGCGCGGCCCGCTCAGCGATTGTCGGCGTCGGGCATCCGCTGAAGGGCCCGGTACAGGGCCGTGCGGGAGGAGATACCGAGCTTGCGGTAGATCCGGCTGAGGTGGGTCTCCACGGTTCTGGTGCTGACGAAGAGCTGATCCGCGATCTCTCGTGAACGTTTGCCGGCTGCCGCCAGTTCGGCGATCTCGCGCTCACGCGTCGTGAGCAGGTCGGGAGCCTCCTGATCCGTCGCGCTCGCACCCGGAACGGTCGACTCCCGCGTCGCCTGGACCTGTGCCCGGACCCGTGCCGCCTCCTCGCGTATTCGCAGCGCACCGCAACCGAGGGACACCTCCAGAGCCGAATCGAGCCAGGTCAGCGCCGCGTCCTGGCCTTGCGCCGTCTGGGCCGAGCGCGCTCCGGTCACCAGCGTCCAGGCTTGCTGGACCGGCATGCCTGCACGGCGGAAACCCTCCGCCGACCGGTGGAAGAGCTCTGCCACGGCGTCGTGCTCGCCGTCGGTGGCGTGGAGTGCGGCTCTCGACCGTCGGACGTACTCGAGCTGGATCGGCAGTTCCAGCTGCTGCGCGGCGGCCTCAGCAGCCTGGGCCCAGCGGCGGGCCGCACGGGTGTCGCCGCACCGCAGCGCCGCCGTGGACAGCATGCCCAGCAGCGACGGGCGGAACGGAGGCTGCACCAGCCGCAGTTCATCGCCGCCGCCTTTCTCAAGGAGGGTACGGAGGCACCCGGCCGGGTCTCCACCGACGAACTGGGTGTGGGCGAGCAGCCCGACCGCGGAACTGGCCCACCAGCCGGTCCCGCGGGAGGTCTTGCGTACCCCCTTCTGGGCGAGCGCGACCAGCCCGGCGGTGTCCCGCCGCCCTCGTGTCCATATCAGGGCTGCGGCGCGCATCGTCATGGCCAGTCCCTCGCCGTCGTCCGCGCCGAGAGCACGGGCGAGCATTTCTGCCTCCCGAGCCCGGCGCCGGGCGTCCTCCAGCCGTCCGGTCCACTGGTCGAGGATGGACAGGCCCATGAGCTGGTTCATCAGGACGTGCTTCTGGCTGCCGCCGCTGGTGGCCTCGAGCCCCCGGCTCAGATGCCGGTAGGAATCCACGAACCGCTCCAGGTACATCTCGGCGCAGCCGAGCAGCGCCAGTGTCTCAGGCATGTCCGCGGCCACTGTGTCCGGCAGGCTGTCCACAAGCCGGGCGCACCGTGTGACCTCGGGTGCGGCCTTCGCCAAGTCTCCTAGGTAGGTCTCGCCGAAAGCGGCGAGGACGCGCACCGCCGTCCCCCATGCCTGGTCGGCCTCACCCGCCGTCCGCGCCGCCTCCCGGACCAGGGCGCGTGCCCGCCCGTAGGTGCCGCGCCACACCTGCACCTGCCCGTACGCCAGGATCAGCCGGCCGGGTGCGTCGGGCATCGGCTCCGGCAGCGGGTGCGGCAGCAGTTCCAGGGCTGCGTGCACGACCGCATCGGCCTCCTGGTACCGGCCGAGCAGCCGCTCGACATCGCCGCACACCGCGTAGGCTTTCAGGCGCAGTTCATCGGGAAGGTCAAAGCGATGGCCGAGCACGTCGTGAGCGAGGGTACGGGCCTCCCGGAGGCGTCCGGCGGCGGTCAGTGCCCGGCAGCAGTCCAGTGCCAGGTTGGCCCGTGACGCGCTGATCCGTTCGCCGCACGGCAGGGTGTCAAGTGCCAGGCGGAACCAGCGGGCTGCGGTAGCGGGCGTTTCGGTTGCGGCCTCCGTCGCGCCCTCGATCAGGACCTGGAGGGCTGCGTCGCCGTCCGCGCCCAGCAGGTGCTCGGCGTGCCGCGCGCGTGCGGCGGCAGGGGCCCGGCGCTCGGTCAGCAGGTCGAGGGCACGTCTGCGGGCGGTCAGCCGCAGCGAGGGGTTCGCGTGTTCCAGGGCGACATGGCCGAGTACGAGGTGGCGGAAGGCGAACCGGCCGCCCCAGTGCGACGGCCGTATCAGGTCTCCGCGGGCGAGTTCGCCGAGGGCACCCAGGGTGCGCTCCAGGCCGAGTCCGGAGACCTCGGCGACGTCCCCGGCAAGGAAGGGGTCGCCGAGCACGGCCGCCACGCCGACTGCCGTCGTGGCGTCCGGGCTGAGAGCGTTGAGTTCGGCCGTCAGCGCCGAGGCCTCACGGAGCAGGCCGTCAGGATTCACTCCGGGGCGCTCCGGCCAGTTGTCGGGATGCCAGCCCGCGGCAGCCAGGATCCGCAGGTTGCGAGGGTTGCCACCGGAAGCGGCATGCAACTGCTCCGCGTACGTTTCAGGACCGAGGTGCTCCCAGGAACCGTCCCATGAGATGGACTCCTGGACTGGCAACGAGGCGTGGGGTGAACGCTCGGTGGCGGCACTGCCGTTGGCGCGCCAGTGGTCCAGCAGCGCCGCCACCTCGCCGACATCCAGTGAGTCCGGTTCCACGCGCAGCACGGCTCCGGCGTGCACACCGTGCTCCAGCGCCTCCAGCAGCAGCGAGCCGGTCTGCCGGGGGCGATGTGCCAGGGCAAGAACGAAGGGGCCGGGCACGGGAGTACGCACGAGCTGAGCGGCGAGCGCTGCGGACTGCCGGCCGCAATGGTGCAGGTCGTCCAGCACCAACACGCCGCCGCGCGCGGACGCCCACTGCCCCAAAGCGCTCCGCACCTCTGTGCCCACCTGGAAGTCGGAGTGAGCCGGTGCGGGAGAGGGCGGTGCTGGGAACGGCGGCAGCCCCGGCGCCCGGTTTCCGCCGGGCCCGCAGGCGGCGTGACCGTCCCATGCGTCCCTGAATACCTGGTAGGGGATCTTCGTGTCTCGTACGGCGTGCGCTCGCAGCACTCGTGCACCGGTCGCCGCGGCTCGAGAGGCCAGCAGGCCCAGAAGGCCGGTCTTACCGATCCCTGGATCCCCGGCGATCTCCACGACCATTCCCTGTCCTGCCGCGAGAGCCTCCAGGACGCCGGTTACACGCGCGGCTTCCGTTGCCCTCCCGACCATGGGGGAATCCGTCTCCTGTGATGGCACCACGAACACCTGCGCTCCTCCTCGCCTCGCCCCGACCCCAGCAGCAGAATGTCTCTGCATCCCGCCTCGGCCGGGTGAGCCGTGTCGGAGAAGCGAACGGTGGGCTGCCCTCTACAAGCTTCAGCCTGAGCATAAGTTGGGGCACTGACACACCCCCCACCCACCGCGCGGGCACTGTGAACACGCACCACAGCCCCGCGCCCACGGCGGCCAGGCAGCGTGTCTACGTAACGAATTACGCAATTTCGCTGATGCCGTCGGCATGAGGGTTTGGGAAAGTCGGCCTCTCGACAGCCTGGTGCGTCACGATACCGACGGCGTGGATGCGCTCGGCGGCTGACCGGCGCCGCCGCGATGGCACACAGGGTCCGCTGCCGCGGCCGTAGGCGCGGCAACGGACATCATTCGTGCGTACAGCGTCGCCCGCCACCGGCCGTTGGTCATCGTGTGCACACACGAGTAGGGGTGCCGGTGCCGAATGCGCTGTCCCGGTGCCATGAGTTCGCTTGTCAGTGGCTGTGGCTATGGTTCCGCACATCACCGAGGGGGTCCGGTTCCCCCTGCGTATTCCGATGATTCCTTGACGGCAAGAAGTGAGGACCGATGGGTTGGTTGTCCGCCGGCGACGGCTATGAAATCGCCTTGGTGGAGGGCCGGGTGGCCGCGAGGGCTACAGCGGGCCGGGCTGCGGGGCGGCAGTTGAAGTCGCTTCCGAAGGCACTGCGGGAGCACCCGGAGGTGGACCGACTGCGCCGGTTCGCCGAGTGGCTGGACCGGCATGCCACCACCTGTCTGGCGCAGGTGGACACCTGGATGGTGTCATCGCTGCCCGTTCCGACCGGACTGCTGGCCAGAGTATGGCCGGACGAGGCCTGGCAGTCGGCGCTGCGCGACCTGGTCGTGGTCGGGGACGACCGGGACGAGGTGGGCTTCCTGCGGGACGCCACCGACTCCGGCGAGCTGCGAGTGGTGAACCTGGACGGCGAGACGGTTCGGCTCTCGCCAATGACGGTGACCCTGCCTCATCCGGTGCTGCTCGAAGACCTGGACGACCTGCGGGAGTTCGCCGCCGAACTGGGCGTGGTGCAGGGGGTGGAGCAGATCCACCGGGCCACCTGGCCCAAGCCGGCAGACGCCGACCTCACGGAGAAGGCCACCGAGGTACGGGAGTTCGCCGGCGGGAAGTTCTCCTCGCGGTTCGGTCTCGCCGCTCGGGCCACCTCGCTCGGCTACCGGGTCTCCGGGGGCTACGCGACGCACCGGGTGCGGGACGCCGGGGGGACCTCGGAAGCCGCCGTGTGGATCGGGGAGCCCTACTGGGACGGCGAGTTGGAGACCGGCGGTCTGACCTGGCACGACCCGGACGGCCGGTCGCTCCCCCTGCGGGAGGTCAGCCCGGTGGCCTGGTCCGAGGGAATGCGCATGGCCGCGGCGCTGTACGCCGGCCGCGCGGTCGAGGAGGGGAAGGACGCATGAGTAACACGGTTGAGGTTTCGCAGAGGGAGGCCGTGGAGTTGCTGACGGCCGGGGCGGTGCTGCCGCCGGGTACGGAGGGTGCGGGCGAGCGGGCGGTGCCGCTGACGGCGCGTACGTACCGGCATCCGGGGCTGGACGACCGGGTGGTGGTGCGGTTGGTCGCGGGTGAACTGGGCGCGGCGGAGGATCTGGCGGCCGGCTTCCTGGGCCTGGAGCAGGACGCCGAGCCGTCGGACGTCGGGCTGGGGCTGCGGCAGTCGCTGGGCTTCCCGGAGTGGGTGCTGGTGCACCACCCGGAGGACGGCCACCACGCGCTGGCCGTGGTCCCGGAGCTGGAGCGGGCGGCCCGGCAGGCGAAGTCGAAGCCGAAAGCGGCCCTGGACGCATACCAGCAGCTCGCCGGTCAACTGGCCGCCGCCGTACCGCACTTCCTGCCGACCTTCTACGAGCAGGCCGGGCGAGTCTTCCTTGCGGTGGAGAACGCCACATACGCCGCGCAGATGTTCTCCCGGGCGCGCAAGGCCGAGGCCGGGCACGGCCTGCAGGTCGACGAGGACCGGCTGGACGAGGTGTTCCTGGAGTTCGCACTGGCCGGCGCACTGCCGGTGAAGGTGCTGTCGGGGTACGCGAAGGAACTGGCCGCGCGGGTGCCCGCGGAGGAGGCATTCCGCCGGTTCCGCAGGCTGTGCGTACGGCGTACCGCGGGCGGTCTGCAGCCGTCGGCACAGATGGCGGGCGACCTGCGCCGGCTGGCGCGGGCGGCGGGTACGGACGCGGACGCCGAAGAGCGGGCGTACCTGGCCGAGTTGCTGGTCCTGCCCGCCACGCTGCGGGCGGCGACGGGCTGGTGGAAGGCCCATCGTCCAGCACTGGTGGCCCTGGCCCGGCAGGAACCCGCGACACGCGGGATGCTGTTGAACCTGATGCCCGCCAGTAGCGACGATGAAATGCCCAGGCTGTGGCTGGAGTTGCTGGAGGAGTCCGGCGCCACCGCCGGGCTCTGCGAAGCCACGCTGCCCGGGGAAGAGCGCCCCGTGGACGGCACCGCGGGCTGGTTCGGGCGGTTCTTGCCGTTCCGGAGATCCAGCTGGCGGCAATGTACCCGTCTGCCGGTGCTCTACCCGCTGGTGGAGCGGATGGCCGCCCAGCTGCGCGCCGAACTCGCCGAATCGGGCCGGGCGCTGCCTGCCACGAACCACGACGTAGACCTGCTGGACCTGCTGCTGTCGCTGGGCGTGCCGGTTGCCGACCCCGGGGAGAACACCGGGCTGAGCCTGGAGCAGTGGGCGATGGACGAGGGGCAGCGCGATCTGGTCGCGCTGGAGGCCGACCCCCGGTTCCGGCCCGCGTTCCACCGCGGGGCGAACAGGTTGAGCAACGACCAGGACGGGCTGCGGGCGCTTCGAGTGCTGGCCCAGTCCCCCGGCGGGCGCCCGATGCTTGCCGAGTGGACGCGCGAGGTGGCCCAGCAGTCGTCTGCCGCCGGCCTGCCGCAACTGCCCGACGCTTTGCGGCGCCTGGCCTGGCTGCCGGGCGAGGCCCTGGTGCTCGCCGAGGACGAGGTGCGCGAGGCTGCCGGAACCGACCTCGCCCCAGTGCTCACCCGGGCGCTGAGGGCAGGGCTCTTCGACGAGCTGGGCTGGCCCGCGTGGGAGGAGGCGGCAGCCGCTCTCGTAGCCCCGAAGGACGTCGACGACCTCATCATCGCGGACGCCTGGCCCCATCTGATCGTCGCACGCCCCTCGCAGGCCAGGGTGATCGGTGCCGAAGGCACCGTACTCACCCACGACCTGCGGATACCGGCCGGGGACGGCTGGGGGGACCCCGGTTTCCACTACGTGGACGGCGAACTGCTCGTCTACTGGAACTCCCGGGCACTGGGCAACGGGCTGCGCGGATACTGGCACACCTCCGCCGACCGCCTGCAGCCGATGGATGGCGGCAGCAGTACCCGAGGCACGCGTATGAACTGGTATCGCAGCACCGGCGCGACCACCCTGCCGCTGCCCAGCGGCGGGCGGACCACCGGCACCGGAGTGCTGCACCGCGGGGACACCGCACTGTCCGACGAGCGGTCAGTGATCACCGACGGGACCTCGTACTGGGTGTGGACCTGGGACGGGTCGGACTACGACACCGCGGGGTGGTACGAGTACGACCCGGCCACCGGGGAGCACGGACGTAAGGGCATGCCCGGCTTCCTCGCCGACGCGCTGCACAACGCCCCGGCGGGCAGCACCTTCCACTCCGGCTGGCTGCTGCCCGCCCCGTCGGCCGAAGCCACTCCCGCCGGGTTCCCGGTGAACGGACTGCTGGGCTGGCGGGTGGTGCAGCTGCCCGACGGTTCGCTGCGCGGTGAGGACCTGGCCGGACACACCGTCACCATGGCGAGCGGCTCCGAACGGCCGTCCCGTGCAGTGGTGTTTCCCGGGGACGACCGGCCCCGGGCGGTCGTCCAGGGCAGCTACAAGGTCAGCCTGGTCGACCCGGACGGCGTCGTCACGGCGGTGGCCAAGACGGACGATCCCCCGGGGACGTTCGCAGAAGGCACTCTGATCCTCCCGCCACTGCGCTATTGGCACTGCCTTCAGCCCCGGGACCCGCAGGGCTCCGTGGCCCTGCGCCGGATCGACCGCGACACCACGGCAGCGCTGCTCAAGGCCGCCAACGCCGGGGAGAAGGAGGAACTGCCCGCCCTGATCCGTACGTTGCTGCCGCAGGTCAGCCATGACGCGCTGGTTGCGGGCATCGCCGGGGTGGTGCGGTTCGCCGCCGCGCAGCAGGCCTCGCTCGACTCGGCGGCGGCCCGGCTCACCCAGGCCCTCGAGGGCGGGCACCTGGAGGCTTCGCCGGCCGGCCCCGCCGACGGGCTGCTCGAGGAAGCGATCAGCGGCCTCGGTGGTTCCAGCGGCTACCGGTGGTCCCGCGTTTGGGAGTCCGACAGCGCCTTCCGCCAGATCCGCACCGTCGGCCAGGCGCTGCGCGACGCTCCTGAGCCCGCCCCGGCAGTCCGCCTGCACTTCGACGGGCCGGAACTCCCGCAGGCCGTCCTGAACTGGGAAACCCTGCTCGACACCTGCGCCGCCATGGCATTCCGGGCCGCATCGGTGGTCGCCGAGCAGGAACACCGGGAGGCACTGCACGAGCTGCTCCGCGAACTGGACTCACTCGGCCTGTCCACGGCCGACGAGCCCGCCCGCTGGCGCCGTTTCCGGCTGCACCTCGACGACAACCTGCTCACCAAGGCCGATGGCGCACGGCGGGACGGCACCTGGCGCGGGCTGCTTCAGCTGAACGACGGCGCCTTCCTGGCCTTCGTGGACACAGGGAGTTCGGACAGTAACGGCTGCGAGTTCACGGCGCTCTTCCACGATCCGTCCGGGCGTTTCGACGTTCCCGCGCCCTACACCGTGCAATCCTCGTCCCGCGTCGGTGAGACCCGGGAAGCGGGCTGGTTGGGGGCTTTCCTGACCGAGTCGGCCGGGTGCGGCCCGGCGCCCTGGTTCCCGGAGGCGGCCGAGGAGTTCGCGCGCCTCACCGGGGTCACGGAGACGATGGCCCGGCTGGTCGTGGCCGGGATGCCGCGGGTGGACACGTACGAGCGCAGCTTCCTGCCGACCGAGGCGCGGACGACGCTCGGGGTGAAGGTGGCCGAATCGGCCGTGGCCAGAGATGAGCTGCGCCACCTGGGCGCCGACATCCGGCGTGCGGTCGTCGCGGCTCTGCTGCCCGCGGAACCCGCCCGGCTGTGGAAGGACGGCCCGGACGTGGCCGCGGCGGCGGACATCTGGAACAGCAAGGTGGGCAGGCGGGTCGCCGTCCCCGAAGGGCTGCTCGCGGAGGCGGTTCGCGCCGTGCGGCCCGCATGGTGGGAGTCGGCCCGCGCGCTGCCCGCCCTGCTCGACCCGGCCGCCGCGCCGGAGCTGAGCCGGGACCTGGCGTGGGCGGTCAGCGGCGACCGCGTCCGCCCCGCCGACAAGGACAAGGACGCCAACGGGTTCACCGCGAACACGCTGATCGGTTCGGTCGCCCTGGCCGCCTGGCTCGCCCACCGGCTGCCCGCAGGCCACCGGATACGAGCTGCCCTGCCCACCGCGCTGACGGCTGTACGGGACCGACTGGCCAACCCCGAGCTGATGCTCGACCTGGGCCGGTACGTCGGTCTTCCCGACTTCCGGAAGGTGGCGGGTGCCCCGACTGAGGTCGGCGAGGGCTACGAGCGCTACGGCGCCGTCATCATGGCCACCCACGACGACCAGCCCGCGCCGGGAATCCGTACGGCACTGCTGGACGCGGCCGGCGAAGACCCCTACCTGTCTGCCCTGCGCGGCGACGACCAGCAGCCGTTCCCTGCCGAGGTGGCTCTGCGTCTCGCCGGCGACCCGCGCTTCGAAGGGTTCCTCGCCGAGCCGGGCGACCCGGCCGCGGGAGAGCGGGGCAAGGACGGCACCTGGTGGCCGCAGGACCCCACCCGGTCGGTGCCCGAACTGGTCACCGAGGCAGCCAAGGAGTTCGGCATCAGCGAGGATACCGCCGCGCTCTACCTGGCTCTGCTCGCCATGCCCGACCCCACCGACCGCAACACCGCGAGGTGGACGGGCTGGAAGCCCGCCCGCCTCAAGGCCGCGCGCGCCGAACTGGCCGCCAGCGACCTGGTGGTCGAAGCCAGCCGCACCCGCGCCGCGCGCTCGCTCTTCCTGCCGGGAGGCTGGGTCGACCTCAAGGCCCCGCGGCTGCCGCTGGAGCAGTGGAAGCTGCCGCTGTACGACCTGGTCAGCGGTGAGAGTGCGCCACTGGGTGTGCTCGTCCCGACCGAACCCGCCGCCGACCTCTACCGCAGGGCCTGGCAGCGAATCCGGGAAGGCGACGCTCCCCGCTTCGCGGAACTCAAGGTCCGGCGGGGCAGGCGCCGCTGACCCTGTGAGAGCAAGTGGTGGGGGGGGGGGCCGCCGCGGCCGCCCCCCCCCCCCCCCCCCCCCCCCCCCCCCCCCCCCCCCCCCCCCCCCCCCCCCCCCCCCCCCCCCCCCCC
>NZ_JBIRYJ010000010.1:0-49312 GCF_044389785.1 Streptomyces sp. NPDC019443 | reverse complement strand
CCCGGTGGCCGGTCACTCGGGGGGGGGGGGGGCGGGCCCCGGGCCCGGTGTGCGTGCTTTGGGGGGGGGGCCCCGCGGGCGGGCCCCCCACCACCTCGCTGCACCACATCGCCGCACCACCACGACGCACCACCTCGCCGCACCACCACGACGCACCACCTCGCCGCACCACCACGACGTAAGACACCCCGTACCACAGAGGACTTCACATGACCCTGACCGCCGACCAGGCCACGGCCCCACCCGCCCGGCAGGTGCTGCCTGCCGAAGAGCGGTACGCCGCCGAGCTCGCGTTCCTCGCCGCCCATGACGACGGACCCCGCCCGCCCTGTTGGGCGTTGACCCCGCGCGCCGTGGTCACCTTCATATGCGGCAGCGGCGGTGAGACCCTGGAGTTGCCGAAATCTCGCCGTGCCGAAGGCGAGCTGCCCGCCCGGCTGGCGATCGCCCCCAAGTTCGTCGGCGAACGCGCCCTGGTGGAACGGTGCGTGGTCACCCTCGCCGGTGAGCGCGGCCTACTGCTCGTCGGCGAGCCCGGCACCGCCAAGTCGATGCTCTCCGAGCTGCTGGCCGCCGCGGTCTGCGGCACCAGCGCCCTCACCGTCCAGGGCACCGCCGGCACCACCGAGGACGCCTTCCGCTACGGCTGGAACTACGCCCTGCTGCTCGCCCAGGGGCCGACGCCGCAGGCGCTGGTCGCCTCGCCCGTGCTCACCGCGATGCGGACGGGGCGGGTCGCCCGGGTCGAGGAGATCACCCGGTGCCTGCCCGAGGTGCAGGACGCCCTGGTGTCGATCCTGTCCGACCGGCGGCTCAGCGTGCCCGAACTCGCGGGTACCGCCGACGCGTTGGTCGCGGCCACCCCCGGTTTCACCGTCATCGCCACCGCCAACCTGCGCGACCGGGGCGTCTCGGAGATGTCGGCAGCCCTCAAGCGACGCTTCAACTTCGAGACCGTCCACCCCATCGCCGACGCCGACGCCGAGACCTCCCTGGTACGCGGTCAGGCAACAGCCGCCGTGAAGCGGGCCGGTGCCGCCTTCGTCGTGGACGACGCCGTGCTGGAGGCACTGGTCACCGTCTTCCGCGACCTGCGCTCAGGCCGGTCCGCCGAGGGCTGGGACGTGGAGCGGCCGGGCACGGTGATGTCCACCGCCGAGGCGGTGCAGGTCGCCGCCTCGCTCGCCGTGGCCACTGCTTACCTGCCCGGTGGCGATGTCCTCGACCTGGTGCCGGGACACCTCCTCGGGGTCGTCCGCAAGGACGACCCGGCCGACCACGGCCGACTGCTCGGCTACTGGGACGGCCCGGTGCGGCGCCGCGCCGAGGACGGCTCCGCCCTGTGGCGCCGTCTCTGGGACCTCCGGGAGAACCTGCGTTGACGATCCATCAGTCCACAATCACCGCCGTGGCCCATGAGCCCGGTGACGCGACCACCGGTGACACCGACCCCCGGGACGCCGTGGCCGCCCTCGCGGGCTCCGTAGGTCCGTACCTCCTCGGCGTGCGCCACCACAGCCCCGCACTGGCCGCCGCGGTCCCGGCCCTGCTGGACGCCGCAGGCGTCGAGGTGGTCTGCGTCGAGCTGCCGGCGGACTTCCAGCCGTGGCTGCCGTATCTCGCCGATCCGGACACGGTCGCGCCGGTGGCGCTTGCCGGGATCGGTGAGGGCGGGCGGCTGGGCTTCTACCCGTTCGCCGACTTCTCGCCGGAGCTGGCCGCCATCCGCTGGGCCCGCGAGCACGGGGCAGAGGTTCTCTGCTGCGACCTCCCGCTGTCGGACCCCGGCTGGTCCGCGACCGATGCGGCCCAGCAGGACACGGCGGTGCCGGACCGGGCGGCCCGCTCCGGGACCGCCTTCGCCGACGGGCTCGCCACAGCCGGAACCGGCCGCGACGGGGACGACCTGTGGGACCGCGCGGTGGAGGTGCTGGCCCCCGGCTGCGGGCCCGAGTCGCTACGGCGGGCAGCGCTCGGCGTGGGCTGGGCGCTGCGCCAGGACGCGCGGGCCCGCGGCGGCGTACCGGCAACAGACCTGGCCCGCGAGGCGTATATGCGCCATGTGATCGCGCGAGCCGGCGCCGGGGGTCGGCGGCTCGCCGCGGTGGTCGGTGCCTTCCACGCCCCGGCACTGGCTGGACCTGCCGCGGTCCGGCTCGACACGGACGGTGTCGGCTGTCCGGCGTCCGACGAAGGCGGTCGGCGCGGAGATCCGGGAGATGTCGGGGGCTCCACCGCGGGCCTCGCGGTGCCGCGCGGGACCGGGCCGGATCCTGCCGGGTGCGATGCGGTGCCCGGCGGCACCGCGCCCGGGCACGCCGTTGCCGAGGGCCGTGCTCCCGCCGCGCCCGGAACCGGCGGGACCGCAGAGACCGGACCGGACAACGGGCGGGCGCAGGCGGTGGGTTCGGCCGTGGCGGTGGCGGACGCCACCCCTGCGCCCGTCACCTCGCTGGTCCCGTACTCCTTCGACCTGCTCGACTCCCGCTCGGGCTACCCCGCCGGCATCCGGGACCCGCGCTGGCAGCAGGCCGTGTTCACCGCCGGGGGCGACCCCGACCGGGTGCGGACTGCCGCCGCCCGCGCGATCACCGGCCTGTGCCGGGAACTGCGCGCGGCCGGGCACACCGCGGGCACCGGCGAGGCCGCCGAGGCCCTGCGGCTGGCCTGTGACCTGGCCCGGCTGCGCTCCCTGCCCGCGCCGGGCCGCGGCGAGTTGCTGGAAGCCGTGACGACCGTGCTCAGCCAGGGCGAACCGCTCGGCCGGGGCCGGGCACTGGCTCGTGCCCTGGAGGTGGTCCTGGTCGGCGCCGACCGCGGCAGGACCGCTCCCGGCACGCCGCGTTCCGGGCTCGGCCCGTCCGTGGAGACCGAACTCTCCGCGCTGCGCCTGCCCTGTCCGGACAAACCCGAGCCCCGGGAGGTCCGCCTCGACCCGCTCCGCTCCGACCTCGACCGCCGCCGCGAGATCCTGCTCCAGCGACTGCTGGCCTGCGGCGCCGGATACGGCGAGCAGGTCGAGGTGACCGGTACCGGGGACTCGACCGCGCTCACCACCCGGTGGCGGCTCTCCTGGACCCCGGCCGTGCCCGCACGGCTGGACCTGGCGGGCGTCCGCGGTGTGACCGCCGCCCAGGCCGCCGCCGGAACGCTGCGCGACGCCTTCCGCCGCGACTGCGCCGACGGCGGAGCCACCTGCGCGCAGATCATCCACGGCCTGCACGCGGCGGCCCAGTGCGACCTTCCTGACCTTGTCGCCGACCGCCTCGGCGATGCCGCCGACGTCCTGCCCGCCGGCGCCACCCTCCCTGAACTGCTGCAGGCAATGGACCTGCTGGAGGCGCTGCGCCGTCAGCACCTGCCCGGCACCACCCCGACGGGGCGGGAGCGGGCCGTCGCACTGGCCGGCACTCTGCTGGAGGCCGCCGTCCGTGCGCTGCCCGGTCTGGCCGGCAGTGACGAGCCGGACGATGCCGCCGCCCTCGTCGCCCTCGTCACCCGGGCAGGCGAGCACCTTCTGGGCCTGAGGCTGGACGGCGCTCTGGGCACGCTCGCGCGTACCGGCTCCCCGCTCGTCCAGGGAACCGCCTTGGCGGCCAGGGTCCTGCTGGACCTGGACGGTCCCGACACTCTTGGCGCCCGCGCAGCCGGGTGGGTCGACGCCGCAACCGGCCCCGACGGGCGCCACCGTATGTCCCGTCTGCTCACCGGCCTCCTCACCGCGGCGGGCCCGCTGCTCCAATCGGCCCCGGCCGCCCTCGGCCCGCTGCTGGACCGGATCGACGATCTCACCGACCAGGGCTTCCTCGATCGGCTGCCGGCGTTGCGCGGCGGATTCGACACCCTTGCCCCGGCCGCCCGCGACCGGCTGCTGCACACCGTCACCGAACGCCTCGGCGACCGGCTCGATTTGACACTGACCGCGGCCCCGGAGCTGCTCGCCCTGTGGACTGCTGCGGACACCGCAGGGCTCGCCGCCCTGCGCGCCCTGCGGATCCCCCTTCCGGACTCCCTCACGGATTCCCTGGCGGAGTCCCTCGCGGCCACGGCATCCGGTCAGCCGGTGTCCGGCGGCGTGGGGGACGCCTGCGCCGCACCCCCGCCGCACCATGGTTCGGCCGCCGGGACGGCAGCGGAACCGGCAACAGGCGACACGGCAGCGCCCCCTATTCCAGCGGGTCCGGCCACCAAGAAGGCGACAACCTCCCCGGCGGCGCCGCGCCGCCTCGACCCGGCCGACCGATGGCGGCTGCTCCTCGGACGGCAGACCGAGCGGCTGCCCGACGGCGCACGCCGCTATGCACACGCCCTCGACGAGCTGTACGGCGCAGGCCGAGGCGAGGGCGCCGCCGACATCGGGCGCGGACCCGATGGCAACGCCGGCGGACAGGAAGGCTCCTTCCCCACCGCCCGGGAGTGGGCCGAGGAACTCGACGCCCTGTTCGGCGCGGAGGTCCGCGAGGAGGTCCTCGGCCGGGCAGTCGACACCGGCCGTACCGACGTCCTCGCCGAACTCGACCCTGCCTCGGTGCGCCCCTCCGTCGAACTGCTGACGTCCGTCCTCTCCCTGGCCGGAGGCATGCCGGAACAGCAGCTGGCCCGGCTCCGGCCGCTGGTCCGCCGCCTGGTCGACGAGCTGGCAAGGGAGTTGGCAACCCGCCTGCGTCCCGCCCTGACCGGGCTGGCCACACCACGCCCGACCCGCCGCCCCGGCGGCCGGCTCGACCTGCCCCGCACCTTGCGGGCCAACCTCGCCCACACGCGCCGCCTCGACGACGGCCGGACCGTCGTCGTGCCGGAGCGGCCGGTGTTCAGCACCCGTTCCCGCCGCGAGGCCGACTGGCGGCTGATCCTCGTGGTCGACGTGTCCGGCTCCATGGAGGCGTCCGTCGTCTGGTCCGCGCTGACCGCCGCCGTGCTGGGCGGGGTACCCACCCTCTCCACGCACTTCCTCGCCTTCTCAACCCAGGTGATCGACCTGACGGACCGGGTCGCCGACCCGCTGTCGCTGCTGCTGGAGGTGCGCGTGGGCGGGGGAACCCACATCGCCGCCGGACTGGCGCATGCCCGCTCGCTGGTGACCGTACCGAGCCGCACCCTCGTAGTGGTCGTCAGCGACTTCGAGGAGGGCTACCCGCTCGGCGGTCTGCTCGGCGAGGTCCGCGCCCTGGCCACGTCCGGCGTCCACCTCATGGGCTGCGCCGCCCTGGACGACACCGGGACCCCCCGGTACTCGGTGCCCGTCGCCCAGCAACTCGTCGCGGCCGGCATGCCCGTGGCCGCCCTCAGCCCCCTCGCCCTCGCCCGCTGGGTGGGCGACCGCCTGCGCGGAGAACCCCGATGACACCTCCCACCATGACCACTCCACTCCCTCCGGTGGCCCCGGACGTGACCGCCGCCGCCGTGGAGAACCTCAGTGCCCGGCTGCGCAAGAGGCTGGACGCGGCGATCGAGCTGTACGCCGCTGCCCCCGCCACCGCCGACGGCGACACGGTCAGCATCAGCTGCGGCGAGGACGCCGTGGTCACTCTGGCACCGGGACCGTCCGGCACAGTCACCGACGCGGACCAGGCACGCTGCACCTGCCTGCTCGCCCCCCGCTGCCTGCACCGCGCGGCCGTCCTCGGCGCCTGCCCGGTCGCCGACCCCGACACCACACCGGCGCCGACCGCTCCTCCGGATGACGGTTCATCAGACCGGGGCGTGGCAGCAGACCGAGGCGTGGCATCGGGCCACACCCCGGCTCCGTACGCACCGGCGGGCAACCCGTCCGCGTCCCGGGCGGGCGCCGGCACCGTGCCTGCCGATCCTGGGAACGCAGGGCCCACCATGGCCCAAGTGGCCGCCGCAGCCGGGCTGTGGTCGGCCGCCGCGGCCGCGCTCGCTGCCGGGGTCCCCGCCGCGGGTGCGGTGCCGCAGGCCGATCTGCTGCGCGCCGCCCACACCGCCCGGCTGGCCGGACTGCACCGGGCCGAGGCCGCCGCGCTGCGCGTCGTCCGCGGGCTGCGCAGCGCCCGCGCCCGGCACGACAGCCACCGCCTGGCCGACCTGGTCTCCGCGCTGCGCGAACTGCTGCTCACCACGGGGCTGCTGGCAGCGTCCGAGCCCGACCCGGCCCTGATCGGCACGGCCCGCCGCGGCTACCAGCCGGGCGGCAGTCTCCGGGTCCACGGGGTCTGCCGCGAACCGGTGATCAGCGCCACCGGGTACGGCGGCGTCGTTACCCACCTCCTCGCCGAGGACGGCCGGTGGTTTTCGGTCGCCGACGTCAAGCCGGGCGGCCCCGCCCGCGCCCGCGGAGCAGCCACCGCCACCGTCGCCCTCGGCGCGGCCACCCTCGACCACGCCCAACTCGCCCGCGGCGGCCTGCTGGTCACCGGGGCAACCGTCTCACCGGACGGCCGCCTGGGTTCCGGCCGCGGCGTACGGGCCACCCCGCTTGCGGGCCTGCCCTGGTCCTCCGGGCCGATGACCGCCCTGTTCGCCCGCCCGTTGGCCGAAGCAGTCGCCGCGCTGCTGTCCGCATCGCCCGGCGACGGCCCGGAGCGGGCGGAGGCGGTCGGGCAACTCGTCGGCTGCGACATGGTGGTGGCCGGAGCCGCAGGCGATCACCTCCTCGCGCACGAGTTGCAACCTGGTCAGGAGCAGGCTCCTTCCATGGACGGCTCACCGGCCGCGCCGACCGGTCCCCTGATCCGGCTGGTGCCCGCCAGCGGGCACCCCGATCTCGCCCACACGGCCAACCTCCAGCAGCTCGCCTGCCGCCCCGGACTCCGGATACGCGTGCTCGGACGGCTCGACCCGGACCGGGCCACGACCCTGCGCCCGCTCGCCGTCGGCCCGGTGCCGTACGCCGAGGCGACCCTGCGCCTGCCCGCTGGCTGGCTGGACCGTGCCGATCTCGGATACGACCGCCTCCAGGGCTCGCATCTCCCGCCGCGCGAGGCGTGTCCTGCCATGCCCGCACTCGCGCATACCCTGCCCGAGCCGATGGCCGACGCCCCTCTGTGGCGGTTTCGCCACCTGGTGGAACTGGCCGTCGCCGGAGGCCGCCGGCCGGTCGGCGAGTTCGCACGCAGCGGTGGCACCGTCGGGGGTGACGGCTTCGCGCCGCTGCGCCGCGCGGGCTTCCAGGCCGCCGCCGAGTTGGCCGCCCAGCTCGCTGCCGAGGCGGACCGCCGTGGCCGGGACGTCTTCGGCCGACTCACCGACCCCGACACCGACCGCTACGCCTGGGCGTGGCTCGGCACGGCCGTACACCTCGCGGCGACCGAACGCGCACTGGTGCGGGCCTCCTGGCACACCGTTGGCTGACCGGGCCCAGCCGCACCGGCCCGCGTCACCCGCGATGGGCGAACGTCGGTAACACCCCGGAACACCCTGCGCCGTGCCCGGCCGCCCCCAAGCGGGTGGCCGGGCGCCGGCGATGCCTCGCAAAGGTCGGGTGGAAATGACAGTTGACCCGTGGCCGGTCGGCGAACCTCCGTACCCGGCTACGTAGTTCCACCGATGCTTCCGACAAGGACCGATCGAGAGGCTCGGCCCGGAATGGATGCCCGGTCGGCGGCGTGGGTTAGAGTCTCGCTCTACCCCCTGATGCACCGCACGTCCACACAGCCGGGGGAGCCTTCTTGGGGGATACGAAGATGCGGACCGAACACGTGGACCTGCCCGGATACGAGGTCGTCGAGGTCCTCGGTCAGGGCGGGTTCGCCACCGTGTACCGCGCGCGCCAGCTCGCCGTGGGCCGGGAGGTCGCGCTCAAGATAGACAGCCGTGTGCTGTCCTCCGCCCGAGACCGGCAACGGTTCATGCGCGAGGTCACCGCGGCCGGACAGCTGTCGGGCCACCCGCATGTGGTCGCGGTGTACGACGCCGGTGTACTCACCGACGGCCGCCCGTACATGGTGCTGGAACTGTGCCCGGGCGGTTCTCTGGGCGACCGGCTCCACCGACAAGGTCCGTTTCCTGTGCAGGAGGCGCGAGATGCCGGCGTGCGCATCGCCGACGCGTTGGCCGCGGCGCACACCGCCGGAGTGCTGCACCGGGACATCAAGCCGGGCAACATCATGATCAACCAGTACGGCGGGGTCGCTCTCGCTGACTTCGGGCTCGCGGCCATGCCGCGCCCGGGGCACGAACTGTCGGTGACGAGGGAAGCGCTGACCCCCGCGTACGCCCCGCCGGAGGCATTCCTCCTGACCGATCCGACGCCGGCTGGGGACGTGTACTCGCTCAGCGCGACCATCTACGCACTTGTGCTCGGCCGACCGCCCCACTTCCCCGAAGAGGGCAGCCTCAGCATCGCGGAACTCATCACGCGGCACGGCCTGCCCATACCCGACCTGCCGGGCGCACCCCCTGCGCTGAGCGAAGTCCTCAGGCAGGCCATGGCCCCGGACCCCGCTCACCGCCTGCCGAGCGCCGAGGCATTGCGGGACGCCCTTTCCGGCCTCGACCTCCACAACACCACGGCGCCCGCCGCCCCGTACATTCAGTCCACCCCGGCGAGCGGGAATCTCCCGCTGCCGCAGGCGGCACAGGGTTTTCCGTCTCTGCGTTCAGGACGTGGCGCGGAGACGCAGCCCGCCGTGACTGCGGGCCGAGGGAGGAAGCGTCTCCGCCTGCGGTTGGTCGTCCCGGTCCTGGCACTGGTCGCGGCCGCTTTCGGCACGGCCGGAGTGCTGGCCTACCAGAACCAACAGTCGACCAATGGGCCCACTTCGTCGTCTCGCACATCCACAGCAGGCCCGACTTCCGAAGGCCAGAAATCGTCCGCCAAGACCGTTTTCAAGGTGTCGACGACCACCAAGGACTGCCCGGCGGCATCGGTGGAGGGTGTGAACGGCCGCTGCACCACAACCGCCGAGTGCTGGGGCGGCATGGTCGTCATAACCGGAATCGTCAGCGTCAACCGCTCGGACTGCACGGTTGAGCACCCGTGGGAGACGTTTGCCATCGCCCCGCTGCCCTCGGACGGAACGACCATCAACCAGCAGGAACTGGCGAACCACCCGGACGTGCGCAAGCTCTGCTCACGCGACGTCATGACGAAGTCCCGGCTGGGCAAAGCACTGAAGATCGCCCCCACCGGGTGGACTGTCGATGTGCTCCCGCCCTCGCAGGCGGAATACACCGACGGTCTACGCGTATTCCGCTGTGTCGCCACGGTCACCGGAGAACAGTCGTCCGGCACCTACTTCCGGCCCCGATCCAGCACAATGCCTTAACAGACCAGTCGACGGCCGCCTCCTCGGCACCGGCGGTGTCCTGCAACTCCCGTAGGGGGATGGCCAGGTTGACGATCGCCTGCGTGTCGGCGCGGATCGCGCGTACTTTCACACGCGATCCGCGCACGGCTGCAGCGCAGGGTATTCAGCTCACGTCCCTGCAGCCGGATGGCACGCGGGCCGGGATCAGGTCAGAACGCTGGGACGTCTGCTCCCGGGTCAGAAGCCGGGGTCGGAGAAACCGGGATCCGTGAAACCGGGGTCGGAGAAACCCGGGTCGGAGAAACCCGGGTCCGTGAAGCCGGGGTCGGAGAAACCCGGATCCGTGAAGCCCGGATCCGTGAAGCCCGGATCCGTGAAGCCCGGGTCCGTGAAGCCGGGGTCGGAGAAACCCGGATCCGTGAAGCCCGGATCCGTGATCGGGTCCGTGAAGCCGGGGTCGGAAAAGCCCGGGTCCGTGAAGCCCGGATCCGTGACGCCCGGATCCGTGATCGGGTCCATGAAGCCCGGGTCGGAGAAACCCGGGTCCGTGATCGGGTCCGGCACAACCGGGTCCGTGATCGGGTCGGGCACCACAGGATCCGGCACCACCGGGTCGGGCACCACAGGATCCGGCACCACAGGATCCGGCACCACCGGGTCGGGCACCACAGGATCCGGCACCACAGGATCCGGCACCACAGGATCCGTGATCGGGTCCGGCACCACCGGGTCCGTGATCGGGTCCGTGATCGGGTCCGGCACCACCGGGTCAGGCGGCGCCGGAGGGTTCTCCGGCGCCGGGTCGACGGGTGGCAGCGGGTCCGGCTCCGGGGCCGGCGGGCCGACGAGGCCCTGGTTGCCCAGCTCGTGAATGACCGCCCCGTTCACCGCCGGAGTCAGAGTGTTGGCGATGAGTGCCTGGCCGAGGTCGTTGGGGTGGTACGAACCCTGCACGTTGAGGAAGTCGAGGCCGTTCAGGCCCTCCTGCGGTGAGAACAGCTCGTGCCCGGACAGCGCCTGAGACACATCCGCGTACGTGACGTTGGCACCGGTCTGCTGCGCCGCCAGTTGGGTCGCTTGCTGATTCAGCGAGTTGATGGTCGACCCGAACTCATTGACCAGCTGGGCCTCGCGGTTGCTGATCAGCAGCTCGCTCACGGGCGAGGGAGAGCCGCCGGGGATGGTGTCGGGCATGACCTTCGGGTAGCCGAGGGTGACGATCGTGGCGCCCGGAGCGGCCCGGGAGGCGATGTCCTGGTACACCGCCGCCTGCGCCTCGAGGTACGTCCCGTCCTGCAGCGGTCCCATCAGGCCGGGAAATTTCTGCTCCGTGGTCGACTCCCTGGAAGTGACCACGGTCTGCGCCAGGTTGCCGAACCCCGCGTCGTTGCCGCCGACGCCGACGATCACGATGTTGGCGCCGTTGACCGCGTCGATCTGAGGCGAATGCTCGAAATCCGTACCCGGCCGTACCGTCTCGTACAACGAGGCGCGGGTCGCTCCCGAGACCGGGACGAACGTCACGTCAAACGTCACATTGGGATTCTCCTGCGCGATCTTGTCGATGGCCCGGAGAGTTGGGGCGGACGCGGACTGATGAGCAGGGTCGATCTGATTCAGGACCGAGCCTTCGGCTCCTGTCACCTGTACGGTCTTGTATGTGCCCGCCGAAGCACCCTCGCCACTGGTGTATGAGTCACCGACCACGGTGATGCGGACGTGCCCCGGGTCGCCGGGCGCTGCATTGGCTGTGCCGGCGAGCGACCCGAGCAGGGCGGAGACTCCGATCGCCTGGCCGCTGACGATCGCTGCGCGACGCACGACCGGGTTGTGGCGTTTCGGTCGGGCATGACGCCCATGACGTTTGGTCACAGAACAGACCTCTCCTGGGGGGTTGGCATGAATTGGGAGCCTCGGGGAAAGCGGTCGGCCCGGGCTCACGCAGAGTCTCTTCTGCCAACCAGGCCCTTAGCATTGGGGAAGACCCCACAACTTCGACTGCCGCCGACGCCGTCCGGCTCGTCGTCATCCACTCGTCGTCATCCACTCGCCGTCACAGGCCGCTCGTGGCCTGGAAGCCTGCCGATGCCCTGCTGATCCGTGGGACCTCGGCCGGTTTGAAGGCGGTGCTCCGGGAGCCGCCCGAGCTCGTGCCGACCGCGCCTCGGCGACATTGGGGATTGCCAGTGGCAAAGCCCCCCGCACAGGCTCCAGGCCCCGTTCACACCCTTGTTGACCCAGCTTGGCCCGCCCGGCTCATCCAGAACGGCTCGAAGGCCGAGCGTCTGGTCTGGGCAGCGCCTGCAGGAGAACTCGAACCGGAAGCCCGCAAGCTGGGCCATACCTACGGTGAGGCGGGCACGCCCGGGCGGCTCCATGGGTGGCACATGTGTGCGGCTGCTCCGCGAGGAGACGGAGCCGGAGCCGTCGCGGAATCAGTGGTCGACGGAGGCATGGTGGAGGATGCGAGCCAGGGCGGCGCGGGAGGAGACGTCGAGTTTGCGGTAGATCCGGGACAGGTGGGTCTCCACCGTCCTGGGGCTGAGGAAGAGCTGTTCCCCGATCTCCCGCGAGCGTCTGCCCGCAGCCGCTAGTTGGGCGATCTCACGCTCCCGTTCGGTGAGTAGGCCCAGCTCCGCCGGCCCCATGGCGGCCGCTGAGGAGCGGGACGACCCGCGCGTCCCGAGCTTGCCCCGTACGCGTACCCCCTGCTCCCTGACGCGCAGTGCCCCGCACGTCCGGGACACGAACATCGCTGTGTCCAGCCATTGCAATGCGGTCGCCGGGCCGTGCACTGCCTCGGCCGAGCGGGCTCCGGTCACCAGAGTCCAGGCGTGCTGCACCGGCATCCCGGCGAGCCGGAAAGCCTCCGACGACTGCTCGAACAGCTTGGCCGCAGCGTCGTGCTCGCCGTCCGATACATGGAGGAGGGCCCGCGCCTGGTGGACGTACGCCTGCTGGACGGGCAGTCCCAGCTGCTCCGCCGCCGCGTCCGCGTGCCGGGCCCAGCGGCGGGCGGCGCCGACGTCGCAGCATTGGAGCGCCGCCGTCGACAGCATGGCCAGCAGCGAGGGGCGGAACGGCCGCTGGAGCAGCGGAAGGTTCTCACCACCCCCTTGCTCCAGCAAGGTCCGCAGGCAGCCGGAGGGGTCGCTGTTCATCAGCTGTATCTGGGCCAGCAGTCCGGCCGCGGAGCTCACACACCAGTTCCGGCCGGGCAAGGTATTGCGGGCGCCCTGCTCGGCGAGTGCGACGATCTCGGCTGCTTCCCGTCGTCCTCGGGCCCACATCATCGCGGAGGCACGCATGGTCATGGCCAGCCCCACCGCGTCATCCGCCCCGATCGCGCGGGCGAGGCCTTCCGCCTCCCGTGCCCGGTGCTCGGCCCGGTCCAGTCGCCCGGTCCACTGGTCGAGAGTGGAGAGCCACAGTTGATGATGCATCATGATGCGCTGCTGCGCGCCGCCACTGGCGATCGTCAGTCCCCGGCGCAGATGCCGGGACGCGTCCGAGAAGCGCTCCATGTAGAGCTCGGAGCAACCGAGCATGGCGAGCAGTTCCGGGGGACGTGCCACCCTGGCGTCCGGCAGGGCGTCGACCAGCCCGGCCAACTGTGTGGCTTCGGGTGCGGCTGCGGTCAGGTCTCCGCGGTAGGCGTCGCCGCATGCCGCGAGGACCCGAAGCTCCATGTGTGCGGCATCGTCGGTCTTCGCTGCTGCCCGCACAGCCTCGCGGACCGTCGGGCGTGCCCGCTGGTAGGTTCCGCGCAGAAGGTGCACCAGTCCGTACTGAAAGGCCAGTTCTGCAGCCTGGGCGGGCAGGGGCCGCGGCAGCCGATCGAGGGCGGTACGTGCCAAGGCCTCTGATTCTTCGTACCGGCCGAGCAGCCGCTCAATCCCGGCGCAGACAGCGTACGTACTCAACCGCAGGTCCGCGGGGAGGTTCGAGGGGTCGCGCAGCAACTCATGGGCGAGGGCGCGGGCTTCCTCGAGACGTCCGGCGGCGGACAGGGCGCGACAGCAGGCGAGCATCAGTGTGGTGCGTGGCGGGCCGTTGCGGGCCTGGCCCGGCAGGGCGTGCAGCGCCAGGCGCAGCCACCGGGCCGCGGTACCGGGGTTTTCGGCAATGACCTCTGCCGCGCCCTCGGCCAGTACGTTCAGGGCCGCGGTGCTGTCCGCGCCCAGGACATGTTCGGCGTGCCGGGCCCGCGCTGCGGCGGAGGCACCGCGTCGGGTGAACAACTCCAGCGCCCGGCGGTGGGCCGAAAGCCGGACGCAAGGCTCCGCACGCTCATGGGCGACATGGCGCAGCACGCGGTCACGGAAGACGAACTGCCCGCCGCACGCCAGCGGTCGCACCACGTCGCCGCGGCTGAGCTCGGCCAGGGCAACCAATGTGCGGTCCAGACCGAGTCCGGAAACCTCCGCGACGTCCGCAGGGCAGAACAGGTCGCCAAGAACGGCCGCCGCGTCTGCGGCCGTGGCTGCGTCCGGAGTGAGCGCATCCAGTTCTGCGGTCAGCCCCGCCACCTCGCGCAGCAGCCCGTCCCTGTCGGCACCAGGGCGTTCCGGGTACCCGTCGGGCTGCCACCCCGCGGCCACGAGAATCCGGACACTGCGAGGGGTGCCCTCGGAAGCGTCATACAACGGCCCGGCGTACGCGCTGGAGTCGAGCCGCCCATTCGAGCCGCCGCCACCCGCCAAGGCCTCACCGCTGGACACCATGCCCGGCAAGGCGGAAGAGCCCACGCCCACCCGCCAGCTTTCGAGCAGCGTGGCCACCGCGCCGGGGTCCAGCGGAGCCAGTTCGATGCGCACCACGGATCCGGTCTGCGCACCGCAGTCCAGTGCCTCAAGCAGCGCGGCGGGGGTCTGCCGGGGGCGGTGTGCCATGGCGAGGAGGAAGGGACCGGGCACGGGGGTGCGGATGAGCTGGGCGGCGAGAGCCGCCGACTCCTCGTCGCACAGGTGGAAGTCGTCCAGCAGCAGCAGGCCTCCTTCCCCCTCTGCTGCCCAGTCCGCAAGAAGGGTTCGAGTGGCGTGGAACAGCGATCCGTTGACGGCCAACGGCCGCTGAGGGGGTGGAGTCGCGCCGAGACCATCGGCGGTAGCCGGAAACCGGCAGAGGCCTGACCTGTCCCCCCAAGCGTCCCGGAACACCTGGAACGGGGCAGTGCCCCGGCGCGTGGCATGGGCTCGCGCCACCCGAACTCCGCGCCTCTCGGCCAGCTCCGCCAGAACACCCAACAGCCGGGTCTTGCCGATGCCAGGATCTCCCGCGATCTCCAGCACAGCGCCCCGCGTGGACCCGAGGGCCTCCACCATCCCCGCGAGCCGGGCCGTCTCCGTTTCCCGCCCGACCAGGGGGCCATCGGTCCCCAGTGACGGCACGGCGAACATTGTTCTCCTTCTGAGTTCTCCACTGCGGAACGAATCACGCGCAACGGGCTGCCTTACGGCGGCACCCTGGGAACGCCGCAGCCCTGAACACGCAAGGCCTCCTGTAAGCGCATACATATCCTTGATGGCAGTTCACTCGGGCCGCAAGGGCGCAGGCATCAAGCTTTAGCAAAGGAGGAATATCTGGAATTTCAGATTCCACTGAGTGACCGCACGCCAAAATGAGCCCCTGAGGCAAGGGCGAGAGAGGCGACTGTCGCCGCGTCGCAGCCGCAACTGCCGCGCCGAGCCACCGTCACGATCACCGCCACCGACGGCATCGCCAACGCTTCCTTGGAGCAGCTGATCCGCGACGCCTACCGCATACGCAACGCGGAAATCCCCGGAGACCACCAACGCGGCCCAGGCACCCTCCACCTCTTCAAGGACAGGCCATGAGGAGCTTCGAACAGGGTTCCTGCGTCTGGCCACGGACCACGAGATCGCTGCCTGGGCGCCACGGGGCGCCCTGCGCCGCAGCCTGGCGGAAACTGAAAGCACGGAGCCGTAAGGAGGAGACATGAGCGAGAGCTCCATGGGCGACGAGGTCTACCAGCCGGACGGGTCCGAGGTACAGGACGACGCCGGGCTGCTGGACGCCGAGGACACGCTCGATAATCCCGCGCTGCAGATCCTCTCTGACGGGTACTCCCCGCCGGAGAGGCCGTGGGCCGTGGAGCGGGTAGGCACCACTGCAGCGGAGCAGCGCCGGGGCGAGAGCCTTGATGAGCGGCTGGCCGAGGAGGCACCGGACGTCACTGTTCCCACGGGCGATGGGCTGGGGGACGCCTGGGACACCGACGGCGAGCTGATCGACGACGAGGTCGGGGCGGACCGCGCCGGCCGTCTTGTGGCCCCTGACGAGGGGGCCCACTCCGACCAGGAGAAGGACCTGATCGCCAGCGATGTCGGCATTGACGGCGCCGCCTCGGCGGAGGAGGCGGCGATGCATCTGATCCCGGAATCCGAGCAGTCCTGATCCGCCCATGGCTGCGGGGGGCAGGGCCGCTCGGCGGCCCCCTCAGGACATCCGGCGGTCAGTCCCTGGAGGCCCGGGGACGCGTATCCGTGATGAGGAGACGTTCGACGGGATCGTGGTGCCGACCCAGCGGCACATCCACAACTGCCAGTGACCTCATCCTGGCTGACGGTGTCGGGCCGGACTTCACGGTCGCCTGCTACGCGCAGCAAATCCGTGCAGCGATCGCGGCGGCCACCGACAGCGGCAGCTGACCTTGCCGCTCGGCGTCACACCGGGTGCAGGACCAACTGCTCAGCGACGCGTCGCCGGCGCTCGCCTGCTGCCCGGCCCGAGCCTCGGCACTTGCCAGGCTTGCGCCTGTACCTCGCGGCAAGGACAGGTTCAACCCTGGGAATGCCGTGTCCCTCACTGACAGGCGTGGTCACCGCGAGCGACAATCGCCGAGGCAGGCTGGTTGCTGATGCCCCTGACGTGGAGCCATTCATGACCACACCGCGAGACCTGTTGATCGTCACCATGGACATGGCGTCCGGTAGCCCTCCGGAGCGAGGCGATCTGTCGCTTGCGCTCGCGGGAGCCGAGGCGATCGACCTCCTGGGCGCGGAAGCCATCAGACTGGACGGCGATCACATCGTGCCGGGCAACGGGCAAGCAATAGCTGATCGCCTGTTGGATGAGGCCGCGTCGTCGCTTGCCCGGCAAGCTCCGTACGAGTCGGTCGGCGACTGGCTGTGGCGCAGGGGCCGCGGTCTGTCCGCGGCCTATCTGGCCGCGCTTGAGGCGGAAGGGCAGCTCACTCGACAACGACGCCACCGCTGGATGCTGTTCGGGACCAGCCGGATGGTGCTGGCCGATTCGCCGGCCCGTCGCCTGGCGGCGGACCGCTGGACATCGGATGAGCCCATCCTCGCCGCCCTTGCGGCGGCCGTCGGGGTCGGCGACGAGCGGGCCGAAGACTCCCCCAGCGTGGCCGACGACGCGGTGGCGACAGTGCTCGCCGCCGTCAATGATGCATTGACGGAACTGGCGGTCGAACGGCAACGGCGATCCATCGACGGGGCGGCCTTCGACAACATTTGGCGAGGCGAATAACGGGCGCACGCGCGGGGGGCCGAGTGGGCCCCGCAGAGGCTTCGAGCGGCTGTGGGCCAGGCAGACTCTCGGCGCTCAAGGTCAGGAGCCCGCGCTCCTGACCTTTGCGTAGTGCCCCAGAAAACGCACCCGGCCACCCTCCACGCGGTACAGGAACTGGCCGCTCTCCGGCGGCATCACCCGGGTGAGCGGTTCGAAGGCGATCGTCTTCGCCAGTCCCTTGTACGAGAGCTCCCGCAGTCTGCGCACCATCGCACCGCGCTCCACACCGCCCTTGCCCAGCGCGCCCATACCCTGGGCGACGAGAAACAGCGCGTCGTACGCCTCAACTGCGTACCGATCCACCTGCATCACCCCGAAGCGCTGCTTGAACTCCGCGGCAAAGTGTTCGGCTCCCGGCTGCTTAGCCGCGTCGACAAAGGCCGTGGAGAAGAGCCAGCCCTCGGCCGCCGTGCCGGCCTCGGTCAAAAACGCCGGCTCCAGCACGGCTCCGGTTGCCATCGGGGCGCCTTTGAATCCCACCTCCTTGAGCGCTCGCGCGCAGAGCGCGGCCCGGTGTGGTGAGGTGCCGGCGAAGACGACGCCCTGGGCGCGGGCGGCCGTCAAAGCAGCCACGGCCGGCCCGAAGTCGTCACTCGCCGCCGCCACTTGATGCACCGTGGTGACGCCCTCGGACGGGGGCGTTGCCTGGATCCTGTTGGCCAGCTCCCAGCCCGCCTTCCCGGCCGCCAGATCCTCGACTATCGCCGTGCGGTCCGCCTTCGTCACCACGGTGAGGTAGTGGACCATGGCCAGGGTGAGAACGCTGCTGTCCGGACTCAGCTGGAAGAAAGCGCGATTGGTGGCGCTCGAGACACGGTCTGTGCTGACGGAGACTGTCAGCACAGGCAGCAGCGCCTTCTGGTACTGAGCCGCAACGGCCTCCGCGGCGCCGACCGAGGAGGGGCCGATGACCGCCTGCACCGCGCGGTCCGCGACGAGTTGGGCGGCGGCGGCCCGGGCCCGGGTCGGCTCTCCGCCGTCGTCGAGGACCTTGAGGGTCAGCTCGAAAGGCCGGTCCTTACGGGCGTTGAACTTCTCGACCGCAAGACGCGCGCCGCGTTCCTGGGCCCGGCCCACCGCCTTGCCACCGCCGCTCAGATCCGCCTGCAGGCCGACGGTGTGACGCGGCAGCGGGCCGGAGGAGACCTGTCCTCCGTCTCCGCCCCGGTCGGGGCGGCTCGCCAGATAAACCGCGATGCCTCCGCCGATCGCGGCCGTTGTCGCCACCGAGCCGCCAAGCGCAAGGAATCGGCGGCGACTGGGAGCCGCCGCGACGCGGTTGTGCGTCCGCGTCGGCTCCTGCGGCTCGGGGTCGGGCAGTTCGAGAACCCTCGCCGAGCGCTCCGCGATCAGCCGGGGCAGCTCGGACGGCAGCCACTCGCCGGGCCGGCTGCCGGAACCGGCCAGCTCGGCCCGTATGCCGTCAGCGGTCGGCCGTGTATCGGGGTCCTTGGCCAGACAGGCGGTCACGAGCGACAGCAACGGGCCGGGTACGTCGTCGAGTTCGGGCTCCTCATGCACCGTGCGGAACAACACGGCCGCCGGAGTGCCGGTGCCGAAGGGGCGGCGGCCGCTCGCCGCGTACGCAAGGACACAACCCAGCGAGAAGGTGTCACTGGGCGGGCCGATCTCACCCGCCCGGCCGGCCTGGGCCTGCTCCGGCGAGAGGTAGCCGGGCGAGCCGATCACCATGTCGGTGGCGGTCAGCGCGGTCGCGCCGACCGCCCGGGCGATGCCGAAGTCGATCAGCCGGGGTCCGTCCAGCGCGAGCAGCACATTGCCCGGCTTCACATCCCGGTGCACCAGGCCCGCGGCATGCACCTCGACGAGCGCCTCGGCCAGCCGTTCGCCCAGGACGCGCACACTCGGCTCCGGCAGGGGCCCGTACCGGGACACCGCCTCCGAAAGCGAGGGTCCGGGGACGAACGCTGTGGCCAGCCAGGGCTCATCGGCCTGCGGGTCGGCGGCGGCGACCGTGGTCGTCCAGCGGCCCGAGATACGGCTCGCCGCCCGCGCCTCCCGTTCGAAACGCGCCCGGAAGACGGGGTCGGCCGCGTGCTCGGCGCGGATCACCTTCAACGCGACCAGCGCGCCGCCCGACGAGCGCGCGAGATACACCACTCCCATGCCGCCCGCGCCGAGCCGGCCGAGCAGCCGATGGCCCGCGATACCGGGCGGATCACCCGCAGTGAGCGGCTGCATTGACAGTCACCAGGTCGAGGGCGCGGGGCCGACATGGCGGAAGGCGCCGTCCTCCACCCGGTGGTAGAAGACGCCCCCCGCCTTGAAGCGCCCGTCCTCGGGCCGGAAGGCGTACGGCTTGGTGATGCCCCGGTAGCTGCTCCTGCGCAGCAGCCCGATGAGAGTCTTGCGGTCAGGCACGCTCCGCTGCTGCTTGTGGTGTGCGACCAGTTGCTCAATAACGAGGTTGACGACGTCGTACGCCTCCGCCGCGAAGTAGCCGGGGGCGGCTTTGTACCGCTTGCGGAAGGCGGCGGTGAACGCCTTCGCCGCGGGCACGGCGGTGGGGTCGACGAAGGACGCGGCGAGCATCCAGCCTTCTGCGGCCTCCCCCGCCGATTCCACGAACCGCGAGTCCAGCACTGCTTGCGGGGCGATGCGCGGTCCGGTGAAGCCGGCCGCCGCCAGATCCCGGGCGAACCGGCCCGCCCCCTCCGCGTAGCCGCAGTAACTGAAGGAGTCCACACCGGCCTTGAGCATGTCGGCGATCACGGGCTTGAAGTCCTCGATGTTCGCGGGCACGACCCGGGGATAGGGGACGCGCCCGAAGGCGCGCATGCCGTAGTTGGCGATGGTGACTGATTCCCAGGCGTACTGGCCCGCTGTCCGGTCCTGGAGCAGGCCGGGGCGGGCCGACTTGTGTTCGGCCGCCGGATAGAGACCGAGGGGCACCGAGACCATCGCGTCTCCGGGCCGGGCCGCCAGAAAAGAACGGTTGTCCGCCTTCGGCAGATCCATCGCGCCCGGCGAGACGGCGATCAGCGGCAGCAGCGCCTCGTCATAGGCGGGCAGTACCGCCCGGGCCGTCTCATCACCGGTCGGGCCGATCACGGCGAGCACCCTGCGGTCTGCGGTGAACTGCTTGGCGACGGCCGGGGCGCGCGCGGGGCTGCCACCGTCGTCGAGCGCCTTGAGCCCCAGGTTGAAGGGCTTGTCCGGGCGGGAGTTGAACTGCTCGACGGCGAGGCGGGCGCCCTGTTCCTGGGCGCGGCCGGCGGCCTTGCTCTCGCCGCTGAGATCGGCCTGTACACCGATGGTCCAGCCGCGGGCCTGCGCGGTGTTGTCCGCGGCGGGTGAGGAGTCGTCGCGCAGCGCTGCCCAGGCGCCCACACCGCCGCCCGCAAGGATGACGGCCCCTCCGGCGGTGAGCAGGAACTTCCGCCGGGAAGCGGACGCCTGACGTTCCGAACCTTCCGCGGCCGGTGCCTCGTCGCTCGCGGCATCGGCCCGGGTCGGCTCGATGTCGGGCAGCGCGAGCATCTCGGTGGAGCGCTCGGCGATCATCCGTACGACGTCGTCGGGCAGCCAGTCGACACTGTCCTCGGGTGCGTCTTCGACCAGGCGCTCGTCGAGTTCCGCGGCAGTCGGGCGCTCGGCCGGGTCCTTGGCAAGGCACTGGGCCAGCAGCCCGGCTGTCTCCTCGTCCACGCCGCCGAGATCGGGCTCGTCATGGACCGTGCGATACAGCAGCGCGTCGACCGCGCCCGCGCCGAACGGCGGCCGCCCGGTCGCCGCGTACGCCAACAGACAGCCAAGCGAGAAAATGTCGCTCGGCCCTCCCGTCTCCGCGCCGCGTGCCTCCGCCTGCTCGGGCGAGAGAAAGCCGGGCGTGCCGACGATCATGTCCGCCGACGTGATCGCCGTGTCGTCGGCGGAACGCGCGATGCCGAAGTCGATGAGCCTCGGGCCGTCCAGGGCGAGCAGCACATTGCCGGGCTTCACATCGCGGTGCACCAGGCCCGCGGCGTGCACCGCGCCGAGTGCCCCGGCGAGCATCTTGCCCAGCACCCGTACGCACCGCGGCGGCAACGGGCCGCAGGCCGCGACCGCCTCGGCGAGCGAGGGCCCGGGCACGAAAGCGGTGGCGAGCCAGGGAGAATCCGCGTCCGGGTCGGCACCGGTGACGGGCACCGCCCAGGGGCTGGTGACCCTCCGGGCGGCCTCGACCTCGCGGCGAAAGCGGGCGCGGAAGTCGGGCTCGGCGGCGTACTCGGCCTGGATGACCTTGACAGCCGCGAGCGCGCCCTGGTCCGTACGGCCAAGGTAGACGACGCCCATGCCGCCCTCGCCGAGCCGGGCAAGGAGACGATGGCCCGCGATGCGGGAAGGATCGGAAGGCAGTAGCTCACTTGTCATTGAGCGGCCTCCAGTTCCTTCTGAAGGCGGATCAGCATGGAGCTGACCGCGGCGCTCGTGGCCTCGTCCAGCTCCTCCTTTGTACGGCCCTTCGATCCCTTGCTCACGACCGCGACCGTCACCTGGCCGATGCGCGCCTGGTCCCAGTAGTAGGGGTGGGGGCCGCCGAGATCGTCGCTGTAGTACTCGCCCAACTCGCCGAGCGCGTCGTCGGCGTAGCGGTTGCCGCCGGCGCCGAACACCGTGCCCTGGGAAAGCAGATCGGTGATCTTCTCACTCCGGCTCAGCTGCTGCTGGGGACAGCGCAGCGCCTCCTCGAGGGTGCGGGCCAACTCCCAGTCGGCGCCGCTGACATCGCGGTGAACCGTCACGACGGCAGAGACGCGTAGGGGGCCTTTGCCGCCTTGGGCAGGGAGTTCGCTGCGGCGGGTGAGGCTGGCGAGCACGCCGGAAGGCAGCGGGGCCTGCTGCCAGAGGCAGTCCCCGTCAAGGACGGCCCATTCGGTCGGATGGCTTTCGTACGGCGCGCGTCTGACGAAGCCGGGGCCGAAGTGCTCGGGTCCGGCGGCCACAGTGCGGGCGAGACGCACACCGTCCGCGGCGGTCTTGGGGGCACGCCCAGGGTCGGGGGTGAAGTCCATCCCGGTGGGACTCGGTGTCACGCTGGGGCTCGGTTTCTGCTGCGCGGTCGTCGTCGGACTTGCCCTTTTGGCCGCCGGTTCCGGTGCGGAGGAGCAGCCGCTCCAGATCAGTCCGCCCGCCAGCACCGCACAGCAGGTCCGTAACGTTCTCGTGTAAGGCACGAAATCTCCCCCAGGTCGTGCGCCGATCCTACGACCTGGGCTGGTGACCCAACAGGCCTTCTCCATACGGCTGTTGATCTCTTCGTACCCGACACGTCACTCCACGCAAACAACATCCTGTGGGCATCGCCCCCGCTGCCCGGCGTGGTGCACGACATCCGCGCCGCTCGCAATCACGGCGTGATCGACGCCCCGGCTGGGGACGGTATCCGCTGCTGGGCCGACAAGGGCTACCAGCACGCCGGCGGCACCGTGCGGGTTCCCTACCGCGGCCACTGGGACAAGCTGTCCGCAGGCCAGCAGGCCGTCAACATCTCCCACGCCAAGATCCGTGCACTCGGCGAACGAGCCATGGCCACGCTCAAGAACTGGCGGCTGCTGCGCAAGCTGCGGTGCCGCACTACCCGCATCACCGGCCTCGTCCAAGCGGTCCTCACCCTCCACCTCAACGCCTCAAG
The DNA here is from genome assembly GCF_044389785.1 of Streptomyces sp. NPDC019443. Lineage (NCBI taxonomy): Bacteria > Bacillati > Actinomycetota > Actinomycetes > Kitasatosporales > Streptomycetaceae > Streptomyces > Streptomyces sp. NPDC019443. The sequence goes on along the minus strand of NZ_JBIRYJ010000010.1, from coordinate 26,908 downwards.
CTGAGATTGGAAAAGGCTCACTGCCCCTGCCCAGCATTGTCTGCAGTCAAGTATGCGGAGGCTGCTGCGTCGATTTGTGGGGTGGTGCATGACACGCACAAGCGCTGCAGCCGCCTCAGGCCGCTTTCCGCCGGTTAGAGTTCGACGTCTGACGGAAACTCGCGCGGAACCAGCGAATGAGAGGGAGAGATAATGCCGCTCTATCTGACGAGGTTCAGCTACACGCCGGAGACCTGGGGCAGGCTGATTGGCAACCCAGAGGACCGCGGAAAGGCCGCTCAATCGTATGTCGAGTCGGTCGGTGGGAAGCTCCATGGGTTCTGGTATGCATTTGGCAGACACGATGGCTACACCCTGTGGGAAGCCCCCGACAACGTTTCCATGGCCGCGGTTGCGCTGGCGATTACTGGCGGCCGTGCGCTCAGCTCGTTGGAAACGACAGTCCTTCTGACCGTTGACGAAACAATGGACGCCCTGCGCAAGGCCGAGGAAATCCAGTACCGCGCGCCCGGCGCGTAGCGGCTCGCGCTCAACCCGCTGACAACCGCGACCTCGGGCAGGGGAATCACCCGCGGCCCCCGGCCCGTCCTGCGGGCGCAGGCACCAGGACGTGCTTTTTGAGCGGTTCCCACCAGGGCCGGTTGTCCCGGTACCAGGCGACGGTCTCGGCGAGTCCGGTCGTGAACTCCCTGCCCGGCACATAGCCGAGTTCGTCGTGGATCCTGCTCCAGTCCACGGAGTAGCGCCGGTCGTGGCCCTTGCGGTCCTCGACGTACTCCACCATCTCCCAGCCGGCGCCGCATGCCTCCAGCAGGAGGGCCGTCAGCTCCTTGTTGCTCAACTCGGTGCCCCCGCCAATGTTGTAGACCTCGCCGGGAACGCCCTTGGTGCGGACGAGATCGACACCGCGCACGTGGTCGTCGACGTGCAGCCAGTCGCGGACGTTGAGCCCGTCCCCGTACAACGGCACTGTCCGGCCGTCCAGCAGGTTGGTGATGAACAGCGGGATGAGCTTCTCGGGGAAGTGGTGGTGCCCGTAGTTGTTGGAGCAGCGCGTCACCCGCACGTCCAGGCCGTGGGTGCGGTGGTAGGACAGCGCCAGCAGGTCGCCGGCCGCTTTGGAGGCGGAGTACGGGGAGTTGGGCCGCAGAGGCTCGGTCTCGGTCCAGGCTCCGGTCTCGACCGATCCGTACACCTCGTCGGTAGAGATGTGCACAAAGGTGCGCGTGCCATGGCGCAATGCCGCGTCGAGCAGGGTCTGCGTGCCGAGGACGTTGGTGCGGACGAACGCGGCGGAGTCGAGGATGGACCGGTCGACGTGCGACTCGGCGGCGAAGTGGACGATCTCGTCGTGCTCGGCCACGGCCTTGTCGACGAGCCGGGCGTCGCAGATGTCGCCGTGCAGGAAGGCGAAGTGCTCATGGTCGCGTACGGCGTCGAGGTTGGCGGGGCAGCCCGCGTAAGTGAGCGCGTCCAGCACCGTGATCTCGACGTCGCCGGGCGACTTGGGGCCGAGCAGCGTTCGCACATAGTGGGAGCCGATGAATCCGGCGCCACCGGTGACCAGGATCCGTGTGCGGTTCATGAGGAGATCTGCACCCTGCCGTGGTCGCCGATGACGAGGCGGTGCGTCGCGGGGACGCGCGGCGAGAGCGTCACCGTCACATTGCGTCCGATGAGCGATGCCTCGATGCGGCGGATGCTGTCGAACGACGAGTCGCGCAGGACGATCGAGAACTCGATCTCGCTGTTCCGGATGAGGCAGTTCTCGGCTATCGAGGTGGAGGGGCCGACGTAGGAGTCGATGACCACGCTCCCGGGGCCGATGACGACCGGGCCCACGATGCGCGACCCGCGCACTTCGGCGCCCGCGTCGATCCTGACGCGGCCGATGATTTCGCTCGCTGCGTCCACGAAGCCCTCGATCCGCGGCTCGAGGCCTTCCAGGAGTGTCCTGTTGACCTCCAGCATGTCGGTGACGTTCCCGGTGTCCTTCCAGTAGCCGGAGATGACCGTGGACCGTACGTCGTGCTGCCGGTCGATCATCCACTGGATGGCGTCGGTGATCTCCAGCTCGCCGCGGCGGGAGACCTCAATGGACCGTACGGCCTCGTGCACACCGGGGGTGAACAGGTAGACGCCCACGACCGCGAGATCGCTGCGGGGGCGCTCCGGCTTCTCTTCCAGACCGACGACGTGGCCCTGCTCGTCGAGGACCGCCACACCGAACGCGGTGGGGTCGGGCACCCGGGTGAGCAAGATCTGCGCGTCCGGTTTGTCCTTGCGGAACTCATCGACCAGGTCGGTGATGCCACCGAAGACGAAGTTGTCCCCCAGGTACATGACGAAATCGTCGTCGCCGAGGAACTCCCGGGCGATGAGGACGGCGTGCGCGAGCCCGAGCGGTGCGCTCTGCGGGATGTAGGTGACCTTGAGTCCGAAGTCGGAGCCGTCGCCGACAGCTTGCTCGATCTCCTTGGCCGTCTCCCCGACGATCATGCCGACTTCGACGATGTCCGCTGCCGCGATCGCTTCCAGACCGTAGAAGAGGATCGGCTTGTTGGCGACGGGCACCAGTTGTTTCGCGGACGTATGGGTGATCGGCCGCAGGCGCGTACCCGCGCCCCCGGACAACACGAGAGCCTTCACGTTTCCATCCCGATGGCGAGTGTGGTCAAGGTGCGGTGGAGTCCACCGTGATGGCCAGGGAGGGACACAGCTGCTCCGCCTCTTCCACCGCTTCCGTCAGGTGCTCCGGTGGCTCGCTCACGCGCAACACGACGCAGCCGTCGTCCTCGTGCTGTTCGAAGACATCGCCTACGGTCATCGCACACAGCCCGGCGCCGACGCACCTGTCCCTGTCAACCGTGATCTTCATCCTGGTCCCTTCAGCTCTTGGCTCGCGACCATCGTGTCGGCTGTGAGGTCTGTCGCCGACCGCCCTGGTCATGGTCTGGTGAATCGCCCAGACAATGAGCCCGGTCCGGGAGTTCTGAGAGCGCCGGCAGGCCGGCGACCACATCCGGCGTGTGCTCTCAGCGTTCGGTGGCGAGCCGTTCGAGGACGGGTACGAGCGCCTGCGGGCTGGGCATGGCCGCCGCCTCGGCACGCAGACCCTCCGCTGCCTCGCCGTAGCCGGATTCGCCGACAAGCCGCTGGACGTGACCGCGCACCTGTTCCGCGTCCGCTTCCCGGTGGTGCGCGAAGATGCCCGCCCCCGCGTGCTCGAGCGACCTGCCGCGCAGCTCGTGATCGGAGATGGACGTCGACAGGATCAGCTGAGGGACGCCATAGGCGAGCGCGGTCGAGTAGGAGCCGTACCCACCGTGGTGGATCACCGCGGAACAGCTGGGCAGCAGGGTGTTCAGCGCGACCGAGTCGACCGCCCTGGCGTTGTCCGGCACCGCGCCGATCCTCTCGTGCTGCGCCGGTACGAGCGCCGCGACGACCTCGACGTCCAGGTCGGACAGCGCGTCGAGGATGTCGGGTACGGACACGTAGTCGCCGCCGTAGCCCTCCGTGTTGGACGAGCCGAGGGTCAGGCACACCCTGGGGCGCTTGGGCGCCTCGCGGAGCCAGTCCCACACCACGGCAGGGCCGTTGTAGGGCACATAGCGCATCGACACCTCGTGCAGTTCGCTCGGCAGGCGCAGGCTCGGCGGCAGGGAGTCGAGGGTGAACTGCCCGTTCAGCAGCTCCTCGTCGCAGGTGACACCGAACGGTTCGGCGCGCGCCGTCAGCCACTCGGTGAGCGGGTCGCTCCGCTCTTCCTCGGGCACCTGCGCCATCAGCTCCAGGTACGTGCGGCGCGAACGGCCCCACACATCCGCGCACCACAGCAGGCGGGCATGGGCCGCGCCGCAGGTGCGGGCGGCAATGGCACCGGCGTAGGCGAGCGGGTCCCGGATGACCAGGTCGGGCTTCCAGCTCTGCGCGAAGGCCGCCAGGTCGTCGATCATGGAGTCGTTGTAGGTGGCGAAGCCGTAGGGAACGCTCAGCTCGTACCGCAGCCGCAACTCGTCCCAGGTGATCTCGTCGGGCCCGGTGCGGCTCCAGTTCGCGGTCTCGTAGTCCTGTGAGTCGCGGTAGCTGGTCATGTCCTGGTAGATGCCGTGGTCGTGTCCCACCGGGACGGCGGTGAGCCCGGCCCGGGTGACCGTCTCGGTGAGCAGCGGGGTGCTGGCGACCCGCACCTCGTGCCCCGCCGCGCCGAGCGCCCATGCGAGCGGCGCCATGCAGAACAGGTGCGATTTCTCGGACAGACTGACGAACAGTATGCGCATGGGCCCCTCGGATCTGCGGACGGTTGATTGCCTGCGGCTACGACGGTTCAGATGGTGTCCATCCAGCCGGTGACGGTTTTCGCGGTGGAGCCCGCATGGGCCTCCATCATCGTGAAGTGATTGCCCGGCACCTCGGCCACGGTGTCCGCGCCGTCCCAGGACGCCTGCCACTGGTCCGGTTCGAGCGGTCCCGCCTGCTCGACGGTCACCGGCGGCTCGCTGGAGCGCACGAGCAGCACGGGGCAGGAGAGGCGGTCCGGCGACCATGCGCCGACGACACTGATGTACCAGCTCATCGCGGTGAGCCGGTCCGCGTCCATGTGCGCGAACATGGACTCGCGGTCGAACATGCCGCCGATCATCTCCCCGGCAAAGCGGGTGAAGGGCGAGTCCTCGCGCGGCAGGTAGGTGTCCAGCAGCGCGACACCGGCAGGCGGCGTCCCCGACTTGTCCAGGTAGTGCGCGACGGCGAGCGCCAGTATGCCCCCGGACGACGAACCGACAAGCACGAACGGCCTGTCGCCCGCGCACCGCACCACCGCCTCGGCCTGCAGCCGCACGACCGCCTCGAAGGAGGCGGGCAGAAGCTCTCCCCGGCCGAAGCCGGGGGTCGGCAAAGCCCATACGTCGCGCTGGCCCCGGTAGGCGGAGGCGAACCTGGCGTACTGGTGCACGCCCGCGAGCGCCACGTACGAGCTGAAGCAGATCAGGCTCGCAGCACCCGTGTCCGAGGTGCCGTCGCCGCGGCGGGCGAGCCGCACGGGCGCGAAATCGGCCCCGAACTCCCCCGGCGCATCGAACGTCGGCCTCAGTTCCGCAGCCGCCTGCAGCAGCGCGAAGCCCTCCTCCACCCGCCCCGACGCGCAGGCCGTCCGGAACAGGGCGCCGATCGTGTCCTCCGTCCGCCCCGCCCCGGAGGGCGGGTCGTCGGATCGCCGGGAGCCGGACTTCGGGAGAGCGGGCGCCGACAGTTCCTCGCCCAGCCGGGACGCGAGGTCCCGGGGGGTGGCGAAGTCGAACACGAGCGTGGGCGGGAGCAGCAGGCCGGTGGCCACGCCGAGCTGGTTGCGCAGCTCCACTGCAGTCAGCGAGTCGAAGCCCAACTCGGTGAAATCACGGTCCGGTTCGATCTCCTCGGGTGACCCGTGGCCGAGAACCCCCGCCACCTGGCGCCGTACCAGGTCCAGCAGGAGTGCGTCCCGCTCGGCGGGCCCGGCTGCCGAAAGCCGCGCGAGCAGGGCGTCCTTGTCCTTTCCGGAGGCGGAGACGGTACGCCGGGTACGGCCCGGAGCCGAGGTGCCCAGCAGCGCTGGGAGTCCGCTCCTGCCGAGGCCTACGGTGACCAGGGCGGGCTCGCCGGTCGCAAGCGCGGCGTCGAACAGCGCGAGGCCGTCGTCCGCGGAGAGCGGCCGCATACCGCTGCGGGCCATGCGCCGCCGGTCGGTGTCCGCGAGCCCCGCCGTCATGCCGCTGCTTTCTGCCCACAACCCCCACGCCAGTGAGGTGGCGGGCAGCCCATGGGCCGCCCTGTGCCGGGCCAGACCGTCCAGGAACGCGTTGGCGGCCGCATAGTTGGCCTGTCCTGCCGAACCGAAGGTGCCGGCTGCCGAAGAGAAGAGCACGAACGCCGACAGCTTCTGGTCCTTCGTCAGCTCGTGCAACAGCTGGGCGGAGTCGGCCTTCGGACGCAGCACCCGCTCGATCTGGTTGTCGCTGAGCGCGGTCAGGACACCGTCGTCGACGACGCCGGCGATATGCACGACGGCCGTGAGGGGATGATCCTGCCGAATCGAGCCGAGCAGCCCCTCCACGGCCTCCCGTTCGGAGATGTCGCAGGCCACGAGGGACGCTTCGGCCCCCTCCTCGGCAAGCTCCGCCAGCAGCGCCTGTGCCCCGTCGGCCGCGGGCCCGCCGCGGCTCGCCAGCAGGAGGTGCCGTACGCCGTGCCGGGTGACGAGATGGCGTGCGGTAAGCCGCCCCAACGCGCCCGTGGCGCCGGTGACCAGCACCGTGCCGTCCGGGTCGAATACGAAGGCGGGGACCTCCGCGGGCGCGACGAGGCCGAGGTGGGGCAGGCGCAGCTCGCCCGCCCGGAGAACCGCCTGCGGGTGGGCGGCGGCCACGGCTCCCGGAAGAGCGCTGCTGGAAGCCTCGCTGTCGTCGAGGTCGAGAAGCCGCAACCGCTCGGGGTGTTCCAGTTGGGCGGAGCGGATCAGCCCCCACAGCGCCGCGCCCGCGAGATCGTCTACGTCCTCGCCGGGCTCGGCGGCGACGGCGTCCCGGGTGACAAACACCAGGCGGGAGTCGGCGAACCGTTCCTCGGCGAGCCACCGGCGGCAGGCGGCGAGGGTGCCGACGAGCAGTTCCCGGACGTCCAGTTCGTCCTTGCGGGGGTCCGAACCGCACTCCAGCAGCACCGTGTCGGGCATCGTCATCCCCATTGCCGCGGCTGCTGCCAGCGCGTCGAGGTCGGCGTACGACTCCACATGTACGCCCGCGGCGTCCAGCACCTCCGCTATCCCGCCGTCCGCCGGGCCGCCGCCGGCAGTGCTGTGACCGACCGGGCTGCCGAGAACAACCCACCGCGCTGCCTCGGGTCGCGGGGGCGGGGAGGCGGCGGCACGCCAGTCGAGGCGCAGCGGGGCATCCGGCCCGGCCGACGGCGCGGGCATCTGCTCGGGTGTCACCGTGCGCAGGACGAGCGCGTCGGCACTGGCGACGGGCCGGCCGGAGGTGTCCGCGACCAGCACCGAGAAGGCGTTGGCGCGGTCCTCGGCGGGCGCCAGACGTACGCGCAGCGCCGTTGCCCCCTCGGCGTGGAGCGTCACCCCGCTCCAGGCGAACGGCAGCATGGCCTCGCGGTCACCTGAGCCGCTCGCGTCCCGGCCGCTGACGAGAAGCGTCTGGACGGCCGCGTCGAGCAGCGCGGGGTGCAGCGTGAACCGTGCGGCGTCGGCCCGGTACGGCTCGGGCAGCGCGGCTTCGGCGAACACCTCGTCACCGCGCCGCCATACGGAGCCGAGCCCCTGGAACGCAGGCCCGTAGGTGAACCCGCCTTCGGCGAATGTGTCGTACCAGTCGCCCGGTCCCACAGGCTCGGCGCCCTCGGGCGGCCAACTGCTCAGAACGTCCGGCTCGATCCGGGGAGCGGTGGCCAGGGTGCCTTGTGCGTGCCGTGTCCAGGGGGCGGTGTCGTCCGCCTCCACGGGCCGGGCGTGCACGGTCAACGGCCGCCGCCCGGCCTCGTCGGGAGCGGCCACGGCGACCTGGAGGTGGACGGCGCCACGCTCCGGAAGGACGAGCGGCGCCTCCAGGGTGAGTTCGGCGAGATGGTCGCAGCCGGTCCGGTCACCGGCGCTGATGGCCAGGTCGAGATAGGCCGTCGCCGGAAGGATCACGCTGCCCAGCACCGCGTGGTCGGCGAGCCAGGCGTGGGTGGCCAGGGAGAGCCGCCCGGTGAAGACGACGGATTCCGAGCCGGCCACGGTGACGGCCGCGCCGAGCAGCGGGTGGTCGGCCGCGCGCAGCCCTACAGAGTCGAGGTCGCCCGCCCCGGCCGCGGCGTCCCACCAGTAACGCCGCCTCTGGAATGCGTATGTGGGCAGGTCGACGCGGCGAGCATCGGGGAACAGCGCAGACCAGTCGGGACCGGTGCCCGATGTGTGGAGCCTGCCGATCGCGTCCATGACACCGCGTGTCTCGGACCTGTCCTTGCGCAGCGCCGGGACCAGAGTGCGGTTGTCGGCGGAGAGGCATCCCTGCGCCATGGCGGTCAGGGTTCCGTCGGGGCCGACCTCCAGGAACCGGGTGACGCCGTGCTCCTCCAGCCGGCGGATACCGTCGGCGAACCGGACGGCCCCGCGCACATGCCGTACCCAGTAGTCAGGCGACGTCAGATCCGTGGCGAGTTCACCGGTCACATTCGAGATCACCGGGATACGCGGCTGCTCGTAGGACACGCTCTCCGCGACCGTACGGAACTCGGCCAGCATCGGCTCCATCAACGGTGAGTGGAAAGCGTGGCTGACCCGCAGGCGCTTCGTCTTGCGGCCCTCGGCCTCGAAATGCGCGGCGACCTTCGAGACGGCGGACTCCTCGCCGGAGACGACAACCGACTGCGGCCCGTTCACCGCGGCAATGCTCACCCGCTCCACATCCAGCAGCGGCAGCACCTCGGCCTCCGAGGCCTGGAGCGACAGCATTGCCCCGCCCGTCGGCAGCGCCTGCATCAACCGGCCACGCGCCGCCACCAGACGACACGCATCCTCAAGAGCGATCACGCCGGCCACATGTGCGGCCACGAGCTCGCCGATCGAATGCCCGAGCAGGAAGTCGGGCCTGACACCGAACGACTCCATCAGCCGGTAAAGCGCGACTTCGACCGCGAACAACGCAGGCTGGGTGAGGACGGTGCGGTTCAACGCATCAACGTCATCACCGAACACGACATCCCGCAGCGGCAACTCCAACTCACCGTCGAAGTACGCACACGCCGAATCAAACGCCTCCGCGAAAGCCGGAAAGGCGTCGTACAACTCGCGCCCCATACCGACCCGCTGCGCGCCCTGCCCGGTGAGCAGGAACGCGGTCCTGCCTTCGCCCCGAACCTCCCCGGTGACTACGTTCGCCGCGGTCTCCCCAGCCGCCAGAGCACTCAGGCCGCGCAGCAGTTCGTCACGGTCCTCGCCGATGACCGCGGCGCGGTGCTCGAACGCGGACCGGGTCGTGGCCAGCGCCAGTCCCACGTCCCGCAGGCCGAGTTCGGGCCGATCCTGTACATACGCGAGCAGCCGTCCGGACTGCGCCCGGAGCGCATCGCGTGTGCTGCCGCCGATCACCCAGGGCACGGGAACCGGAACGGGTGGGCGTACGGGTACGGATACGGGTACGGTCGGTGCCTTGTCCTCCGGGGATTCGGAGGCGGGGGCCTGTTCGAGGATGGCGTGCACATTGGTACCGCTGATGCCGAACGAGGACACACCTGCCCGTCGTGGCCGGTCTGTCTCCGGCCACTCCACGGCGTCGGTGAGCAGCCGTACGTTCCCATCCGACCAGTCCACGTGCGTCGTGGGCCGGTCGATGTGCAAGGTGGGTGGCAGGACGCCGTGTTGGAGCGCCAGGACCATCTTGATCAGGCCCGCGACACCGGCGGCTGCCTGCGTGTGCCCGATGTTGGACTTGACCGCGCCCAGCCACAAAGGCCGGTCTGTCTCCCGTCCCTGCCCGTATGTCGCCAGGAGCGCCTGTGCCTCGATCGGGTCGCCGAGTGTCGTGCCCGTACCGTGTGCTTCGACGGCGTCGATGTCCGTGCCGGACAGGCCGGCGCCTGCCAGGGCTGCGCGGATAACCCGCTGCTGCGAGGGGCCGTTGGGCGCCGTGAGACCGTTCGACGCACCGTCCTGATTCACGGCGGAGCCGCGGAGCAGCGCCAGCACCGTGTGCCCCTTCCGCTGTGCGTCCAAGAGCCGCTCGACCAGCACGACACCGACGCCCTCGGAGAAGCCGGTGCCGTCGGTCCGGTCGGCGAACGCCTTGCACCGACCGTCTGCGGCCAGACCCTGCTGACGGCTGAAGTCCAGAAAGAGCCCCGGGGTTGACATGACGGTGACGCCGCCCGCAAGTGCGAGATCGCACTCCCCCGTCCGGAGCGCCTGCGCCGCCAGGTGGAGGGCGACGAGCGACGACGAGCAGGCGGTGTCGACGGTGACGGCGGGCCCCTCCAGCCCGAACGTGTACGAGAGGCGGCCGGACATGACGCTCGCCGAGTTCCCGGTGCCGAGGTGCGCCTCCGCGTCCGGTGCCGCGGCCAGCGGACGGGAGGAGTAGTCCTGGTAGTTGGTGCCCGCGAAGACGCCGGTACGGCTGCCTCGCAGCGACAGCGGGTCGATCCCGGCCCGCTCGAATGCCTCCCACGACGTCTCCAGAAGCAGCCGCTGCTGCGGATCCATCGCCACCGCCTCCCGCGGCGAGATCCCGAAGAAGGCGGCGTCGAAGTCGGCGACATCATCGAGGAATCCACCGGCACGGGTGTAACTGCGCCCCGGCACACCGGGCTCGGGGTCGTACAGGGCGTCGGCGTCCCAGCCCCGGTCGGAGGGCCACGCGCTGATGGCGTCCACCCCGTCGGCCAGCAGCCGCCAGAACTCCTCCGGCGAGGTCACTCCGCCGGGGAAGCGGCAGCTCATCGACACGATGGCGATGGGGTCGTCCTCGTGGATCGACGGTGTGGGCGGCACCGGCGCGGGCTCCGCTGCCGCCTCTTCGAGGCTCAGCTCCGTGCGCAGTCTGGCGGCCAAGGCGCTCGGGGTTGGGTGGTCGAAGATGAGCGTGGCCGGGAGCCGTTTGCCGATGGCTTCGCTGAGCGCGTTGCGGAGCTCGACCGCCATGAGTGAGTCGAAGCCCAGCTCGCGGAAGGCCCGGTTGGGGTCGACCTCGTCGGGATCGGTGTGATTGAGGACAGCGGCGACGTGGGCGCGGACGAGCTGCGCCAGGGCCTGGCGGAGCTCCGCTGCGTCGAGGGCGGCGAGCCGACGGGCGAGCGTGGGCCCATCTGCCGGTTCCTCCGTCGCCGGTACGGCGGCGCCGATCGCCCGCTGTGCGTCGGGCAGGTCGGCGATCAGGGGCCGGGCGCGTGCCCTGGTGAAGACGTGCGCGAAGGTGTCCCAGTCGATGTCGGTGACGGCGACCGTGGTGTCGTCGTGGTCGAGGGCCCCTTGCAGCGCGGAGACGGCCGACTGCGGGTCCATGACACGTACGCCGTGCCGTTGCAGTCGCCTGCCCACGGCGCCCTCGGCCATACCGCCTTCCGCCCAGGGCCCCCAGGCGATGGAGGTGGCCTGGAGCCCGGCTGCCCTGCGCTGCTGGGCCAAGGCGTCGAGGTAGGCGTTTCCGGGGGCGTAGTTGGCGTGTCCCGGCGCGCCGATGGTGCCGGCGGTGGAGGAGAACAGCACGAACGCCGACAGGTCGTGCTGCCTGGTCAGTTCGTCGAGATTGCAGGCGCCGCCCACCTTGACCCGGAGCACCCCGGCCAGTTGAGCGGGCGTCAGGGAGTTGATCATCCCGTCGTCGAGTACGGCGGCGGTGTGCATGACGGCGGTGAGCGGCCGGTCGGCGGGGATCGCCTCGAGCAGCGCTGCGACCGCGTCCCGGTCGGCGATGTCGCAGGCGGCGAATTCGGCTTGGGTGCCGAACTCGGCCAGCTCGGCGGCCAGCTCGGTGATGCCGGGGGTGTCGGCGCCGCGTCGGCTGACGAGGAGCAGGTGCGGTGCGCCGTTTCGGGCGAGCCAGCGGGCCACGTGCCGCCCCAGCGCGCCGGTCCCGCCGGTGACCAGGACGGTGCCCTTGGGTGCCCACGGGCGTGCGGTGTCGAGCGCGCCGGTCGCGGCGCGGACCAGTCGTCGGGCGAGGACACCGCTTGGCCGTACCGCGAGCTGGTCCTCGTCGCCGATGCCGGCGAGCGCGCCGACCACGGCCGTGGCTGCGGCCCGGTCCAGGGTTTCGGGCAGGTCGAGCAGTCCGCCCCAGCGCTTCGGCTCCTCAAGGGCGACGACTCGGCCGAAGCCCCACACCAGTGCCTGACGCGGCGCGGCAACGCCCCGCAGGGGGTCGGTGGCCACGGCGCCGCTGGTGGCGAACCACAGCGGGGCCTGGACACCCATGTCGTCCAGTGCCTGGACGAGACCGACGGTGGCGGCGAAGCCTCTGGGCAGGCCGGGAAGTGCGGAGTGGTCGTCCTCGTCCAGGGCGAGCAGGGAGACGACGCCCGCGAGCGGGGGCAGCCGTTCCTCTGGGGATGCCGTGTCGCGCAGGGCGTCCCCGCAGCGCAGGGCGTCCGCGCAGCGCAGGGCATCCCCGATCGTCCCGGCGAGTGAGGCCCTGTCCTGCTCGGGTTCCGCCATCACGGTGACCGGGCGCGCTCCCGCGGCGGAGAGTGCCTCCGCCATGGCGCTGACCATTGGACCTTCGCCGGGTGCGACCAGCAGCCAGGTGCCGCGGAGGGCGGGCGGCGCCGCTCCGGCGGGGACGGGCTTCCAGGTGACGCGGTAGCGCCACGAGTCGGCGACGGCCCCTTCGCGGTTGCGCCTGCGGTAGTCGCAGAGCGCGGGCAGCATCCCGGTGACGGCTGCGGAGTCCAAGCCCAGGGCTGCGCTGAGCGTGTCCGCGTCGCCGCTCTCGACGGCCTCCCAGAAGCGGATGTCGCTGGCGTCGCCGGGGCCGCCGGGGCGCAGTTCGGGGGCGGGCCTGGGCCAGTAGCGGCGCCGCTGGAAGGGGTAGGTGGGCAGGTCGATCCGCTGGGGGGCGCTGCCTCCCGGGGTGCTGTTGAGGACCGTGCGCCAGTCCACGGGCCCCCCGGCGACGGACAGTTCGGCGAGCGAGGTGAGGAAGCGCCGGTGGCCTCCTTCTCCTTTACGGAGGGTGCCGACGACAGCGGCGCCCGCGATGTCGAGTGCGTCGAGCGTGTCGCGTACGGCCGCCGTCACCACGGGGTGCGGTGAGGTCTCGACGTACGCGCGGTAGTCCTGTTCGGCGAGGGAGCGGACAGCGTGCTCGAAGCGTACGGTCCGGCGCAGGTTCTCGTACCAGTAGCCGGCGTCCAGCCGCTCGGTGTCGATCCAGTCGCCGGTCACTGTCGAGAAGAACGGAATCGCGCTGCTGCGCGGCTTGATCGGTGCCAGTTCGGCGAGCAACTGCTCGCGAATCTCCTCGACATGTGCGGAGTGGGAGGCATAGTCGACCGGTATCCGCCTGACCTGCGCGCCGTCGGCTTCGAGCGCGGCGAACAGCTCGTCGAGTGCCTCCGCCTCGCCGGAGACGACCACGGACTGGGGGCCGTTGACGGCGGCGACCGACACACGGTCGCCCCATGGCGCGAGACGCTCCTCCACGGCCGGCAGCGGCAGCAGTACGGACATCATGCCGCCGCGTCCCGCGAGTGAGGTCAGTGCCCGGCTGCGCAGGACGACGACGCGGGCGGCATCCTCCAGGGTGAGCGCCCCGGCGACGCAGGCGGCGGCGATCTCGCCCTGGCTGTGCCCCACGACGGCGTCGGGCTCCACGCCTCGGGCCCGCCAGAGCCCCGCCAGGGAAACCATCACGGTGAACAGCGCGGGCTGGACGACGTCCACGCGATCGAGCGACGGCGCCCCCTCCAGGCCGCGGAGCACCTCGTGGAGGGACCAGCCGGAGAACTGTTCGACGGCCTGCGCGCACTCGGTGAACCGGGCGCGGAACTCCTCGTCCGTATCGAGCAGTTCGGTTGCCATACCGGCCCACTGGGCGCCCTGGCCGGGGAAGACGAAGGCGGTACGGCCGTCGCCGCCGCTCGTGCCGCGTACCACCCCGGGGGCCGGAGCGTCGGCGGCGAGCGCGCCCAGGCCACGGAGCAGTTCGTCGCGGTCGACGGCGATGACGCCGGCCCGGTGCTCGAACGCCGACCGGGTGGTGGCCAGCGACCAGGCGGCGTCGCGCAACGGCACCGGCGGCTCGGCGGACAGCCGCTCACGCAACCGGGAGCTGAGTGTGCGCAGCGATTCCGCGGTGCGCGCGGAGACGAGGAAGGCAAGCTCGCCAACGGTGGCGTCGGTCCTGGGTGCGTCGTCCGCGTCGGGGACGTCGTCCGCGTCGTCCACGTCGGGGACGGGTTCCTGCGCCGCGGCCTGTTCGAGGATGACGTGCGCGTTGGTGCCGCTGACGCCGAAGGAGGAGACACCGGCCCGGCGTGGCCGCCCGCGGTCGGGCCACGGTTCGGCCCCCGCGAGCAGCGACACCCTCCCCGCGGACCAGTCGACGTGCGACGAGGGCCGGTCGACATGCAGGGTTCTCGGCATCAGCCCTTCCTGGAGGGCGAGCACGGCCTTGATGACACCCGCCGCACCGGCGGCGGCCTGCGTGTGTCCGATGTTGGACTTCACGGAGCCGAGCCACAGCGGTTGTTCCGCGTCCCGGTCCTGCCCGTACGTCGCGAGGAGCGCCTGGGCTTCGATGGGGTCGCCGAGCGTCGTACCGGTGCCGTGCGCCTCCACCATGTCGATGTCCGCCGTGGCCAGGCCCGCGCCGGCGAGGGCCTGCCATATGACGCGCTGCTGGGAGGGGCCATTGGGGGCCGTCAAGCCGTTGCTCGCTCCGTCCTGGTTGACCGCAGAGCCGCGCACGACGGCGAGTACGGGGTGTCCGTTGCGGCGGGCGTCGGCCAGCCGCTCGACGAGGAGCATGCCCGCGCCCTCACCCCAGGCGGTGCCGTCGGCCGCGTCCGCGAACGCCTTGCACCTGCCGTCGTCGGCCAGTCCGCGCTGCCGGCTGAACTCCAGGAACAACCCGGGTGTGGACATTACGGTCACACCGCCCGCCAGCGCGAGGTCGCACTCCCCCGAGCGGAGCGCCTGCGCCGCCAGATGAAGGGCGACGAGCGAGGACGAGCACGCGGTGTCGACGGTGACTGCCGGCCCTTCGAGGCCGAGCGCGTAGGAGACCCGGCCGGATACGACACTGGCGGCGTTGCCGGTGCCGACGTGCCCTTCCAGCCCTTCCACGGCTCCGAGCAGCAAAGCGGTGTAGTCCTGCCCATTGGTGCCCGCGAAGACCCCGGTACGGCTGCCGCGAAGCGACACCGGGTCGATCCCTGCCCGCTCGAATGCCTCCCACGACGTCTCCAGCAGCAGCCGCTGCTGCGGATCCATCGCCACCGCCTCCCGCGGCGATATCCCGAAGAAGGCGGCGTCGAAGTCGGCGGCCCGGTCGAGGAATCCACCGGCACGGGTGTAACTGCGCCCCGGCACACCGGGCTCCGGGTCGTACAGGGCGTCGGCGTCCCAGCCCCGGTCGGAGGGCCACGCGCTGATGGCGTCCACCTCGCCCGCGAGCAGCTGCCAGAATTCCTCGGGCGATGCCACCCCGCCTGGAAAGCGGCAGCTCATTGCCACAATCGCCACCGGCTCCTGGATCCCGGCCTCGACTTCGTGCAGGCGCTGCCGGGTCTGGTGAAGGTCGCTGGTGACCTTCTTGAGGTATTCGAGGAGCTTCTCTTCGTTCATGCACCCTCATCCACGCGGCGGTTCCGGGGCTTTTGCGGTCGGCGGCTCATGACATGCCGAGGTCGTTGTCGATGAAGTCGAAGATCTCGTCGGCGGTGGCGGAGCTGATCCGGTCGCTCACCCCGGCGTCGTCCTTCGCCTCTCCGCCTCCGTCCTGTCGCTCGTTCCACCTCGCCAGCAGCGCCTGCAGCCGGGAAGCGATCCTGGCGCGCTGCGGATCGTCCGGCGACACCTCTCCCAGCACGCCCTCCAGCCGGTCGAGTTCGGCGAGCGCGGGCAGTCCCGCGGCGGTGTCCCCGGCGACGACCCGTGTGCGCAGATGGCGGGCCAGGGCCACGGCGGTCGGGTGGTCGAACAGCAGCGTGGCGGGAAGCTGCGTACCGGTGACGAGACCCAGCCGGTTGCGCAGCTCGACGGCCATGAGCGAGTCGAAGCCCAGTTCGCTGAAGGCACGCTTCGGGTCGATCGCGTCCACGGAGGAGTGCCCGAGAACGCCGGCCACATGGGTGCGGACGAGGGTGGCGAGCACGCGTTCCTGGTCGGCCTCGCTCCGCCCTGCCAGCTGCTCGCGCAGCGCGGCGAGACCGCCGTCCCGACCGCTGCCGGCGGACTCGCGCTCCGGGGCCGCCCGCCGTGCCTCGGGCAAATCGGAGAGCAGCGCACTTGGCCGCACCGAGGTGAAGCCGGGAACGAACCGAGCCCAGTCCACGTCGGCCACGGCCAACGTGGTGTCGCCACGGGTCAGCGCCCGCTCCAGCGCGTCGACCGCGAGCTGCGGGTCGATCGGGTCCATGCCGCCGCGCCTGAGCCGGTGTTCCAGCTGCTCGTCACCCGCGGCGCCGGCCGCCATGCCGCTACCGGCCCACGGCCCCCACGCGATCGAGGTGGCCGGCAGGCCGAGGGCCTGCCGCTGCTGGGCGAGTGCGTCCAGACAGGCGTTGGCGGCTGCGTAGTTGGCCTGCCCCGTCGCGCCCGCCGTACCGGCGAAGGACGAGAACATCACGAACGCCGTGAGGTCGCCGGTCAGTTCGTGCAGGTTCACCGCGGCGGCCAGCTTGGGCCGCAGCACGGCGTCCAGGCGCTCACCGTCGAGCCCGGCGATCAGTCCGTCATCGAGCACACCCGCGGTGTGGAACACCGCGTCGACGGGATGCTCGGCCAACAGCCGTGCCAGCGCCTCTCGGTCGGCGGCGTCGCACGCGACGACCGTCACCCGGGTGCCGTGGGCGGTCAGTTCGGCCGCCAGCTCGGCAGCGCCTTCGGCTTGCGCGCCACGCCTGCTCGCCAGGACCAGGTGCCCGGCCCCCCGGTCGGCCAGCCTGCGAGCCACGTGTGCGCCGAGTGCTCCGGTGCCTCCGGTGACCAGAACGGTTCCGGTGCACTCCCACGGCTGTTCGGTTCCGGTGCCGTCGTCCCGGGACTGTGCCCGCACCAGTCTCCGTACGAATGTGCCCGAGCCGCGTACGGCGACCTGGTCCTCGCCCTGCCCGGCTTCCAGCACCGCGCACAGCCGCTCCACAGCCCGCTCGTCGAGCTCCGCGGGCAGGTCGACGAGGCCTCCCCAGCTCTGCGGCTGCTCCAGCGCGGCGACGCGCCCGAAGCCCCAGACCGCGGCCTGTACGGGGGACGGCACGGCCTCGCGCTCCCGCGCCGCGACGGCCCCGGTGGTCGCGCACCACAGCGGCGCACCAGAGCCCAGGTCGTCGAGGGCCTGTACGAGGGCCATGGTCGCGGCGAGTCCGCCGGGCGTGGCGGGCTGCGTCCGGTTCGGCTCCTCATCGGTGCCCAGCAGTGAAAGCACCCCGTCCACGGGGCCCAACTCGTCCAGGACCGTGGTCAGCTGCTCGGCGAGCGACTTTCGGTCCACCACGCCGCAGTCGACCTCGAGGGGGACGACCCGGGCCGCCCCATGGGCGGCCAGCCCTGCCGCGATCGCCGTCTCCCAGACCCGGCCGGTACGTCCCGCGGGCAGCGGAAGCAGCCAGGTGCCGGACAGGACGGGAGCGGAGGCGTCGCCGACCGGCCGCCAGATGACCCGGTACTCCCAGCCGTCGACGGCGGTGCGCCCGCGCTGCTTGAGGCGCCACGAGGACAGAGCGGGCAGCACCTCGCTCAGCGGGGCATCACCCGCCAGATGGAGACGCTCGGCCAGCTCGCCCAGGTCGGCCCGTTCCACAGCGGCCCAGAACTGCTCGTCCACCGTCTGCGTCGGGTCGGCTCCGGTCTGCGGCCCGGCCGGTTCCAGCCAGTACCGGCGGCGCTGGTAGGCGTATGTGGGCAGCTCGACACGGCGCGCCCCCTCGCGGTACAGGGCGGCAGGACCCGACCCCAGACCTCGTACGTGAAGGCTTGCCGCAGCCAGCAGGGCGCTGGACGACTCGGGCCGCTCGCGCCGCAGTACAGGGAGCGCGGCGGTGTCCTCACCGGGCTCGCGCAGGCTTTCCCATGCCATGGCGGCAAGGGCACCATCGGGGCCCAGCTCCAGGTACGTCCGTACGCCGTCGGCCTCCAGCCGGCGGACGCCGTCGCAGAAACGGACGGCCTCCCGCACGTGCCGCACCCAGTACTCGGGCGAAGCGAGGTCGGCTCCGGCGGCCGGTTCCCCGGTGAGGTTGGAGACGACAGGGATACGCGGCGGTGCATACCGCACACCCCGCGCCATCTCGCCGAACTCCGCCAGCATCGCTTCCATCAGTGGTGAGTGAAACGCATGGCTGACCCGCAAACGCCTAGTCTTCCGCCCCTGCTCGGCCAGTTGCCCCGCGATGCGGGTGACCGCGTCCTGCTCGCCGGACACGACGACTGCCGAAGCCCCGTTCACCGCGGCGATGCCCGCCCGGTCCGCGAGACCCTCCAGCAGGGGCAGTACCTCCTCCTCGGAAGCCTGAACGGCGATCATGGCACCGCCCTCCGGCAGAGCCTGCATCAACCGGCCGCGGGCCGCCACGAGGGCGCAGGCGTCCTCGAGGGTCAGCACCCCGGCCACATGCGCGGCGGTCAGCTCTCCGATGGAGTGGCCGATCAGGAAATCGGGCCTGACACCCCACGATCCGACCAGGGCGTGGAGTGCCGTTCCCACAGCGAACAGCGCGGGTTGTGTGTACGCGGTGCGGTCGAGCAGTGCGGCTTCGGTCGAACCCTCGTCCGCGAATACCAGGTCACGCAGGGGCCGTTCGAGGTGCCGGTCGAAATCCGCGCAGACCTCGTCGAACGCCCGCGCGTATACGGGGAAACGTTTGTACAGCGCGCGGCCCATGCCGGCACGCTGGGAGCCCTGACCGCTGAACAGGAAGGCGAGTTTCCCGCCGGTGCCCGCCTGCCCGCGCACCAGCCCCGCCGAGTCCTCCCCGCGTGCCAGCGCGGCGACGCCTGTCAGGAACGCCTCCCTGTCCTCGGCGACCAGCGCCGCCCGGTGGTCGAAGGCGGCGCGGGTGGTGGCGAGCGAGTACCCGACATCGTGTACGGACAGACTGGGATGGTCGGTGACATGCGTCCGCAGCCGCTTCGCCTGGTCGCGGAGTGCTGCCGCGGAGCGGGCGGACAACGGCCACACGACGGGCCCGTCGTGTTCGTCGGACCGGTCGTGTTCGTCGGACCGGTCGTGTTCGTCTCGCGAGGTGTCTGCGGGAGCGCTGGCGAGAGTA
Organism: Streptomyces sp. NPDC019443; assembly: GCF_044389785.1. Taxonomy (NCBI): domain Bacteria; kingdom Bacillati; phylum Actinomycetota; class Actinomycetes; order Kitasatosporales; family Streptomycetaceae; genus Streptomyces; species Streptomyces sp. NPDC019443. The sequence goes on along the minus strand of NZ_JBIRYJ010000010.1, from coordinate 7,951 downwards.
CTGACGGGAGTGCTGTCGGTGGAGTTGCTCCCGGCGGGCCCGCTGTCGGCCGCCTCGGCCTGTTCGAGCACCACGTGCGCGTTGGTGCCACTTATCCCGAACGAGGACACGGCGGCCCGGCGCGGCAATTCGCTCCGCGGCCACTCCACGGCCTCGGTCAGCAGCCGCACATCTCCGGCCGACCAGTCCACGTGCGAGGAGGGCTCGGTGACGTGCAGCGTTTGTGGCAGCACCCCCTTCTGGAGCGCCAGCACCATCTTGATCACACCGGCGATGCCCGCCGCGGCCTGCGTATGCCCGATGTTGGACTTCACCGAGCCGAGCCACAAGGGCCGCTCGTTCTCGCGGTTCTGTCCATAGGTGGCGATGAGCGCCTGTGCCTCGATGGGGTCGCCCAGCGACGTTCCGGTGCCGTGCGCCTCGACCGCGTCCACATCACGGGCCGCAAGGCCCGCGTTGGCTAGCGCGGCCCGGATGACACGCTGCTGGGAGGGGCCGTTGGGGGCCGTCAGGCCGTTCGACGCACCGTCCTGGTTCACCGCGGAGCCACGGAGCACGGCGAGCACCGGGTGGCCATTGCGCCGCGCGTCGGAAAGACGCTCGACCAGGACGATGCCCGCGCCCTCGCCCCAGCCGGTGCCGTCCGCGCCCTCGGCGAACGCCTTGCACCGCCCGTCTCCCGCAAGGCCCCCCTGACGACCGAACTCCACGAACGCGCCCGGTGTGGCCATCACGGTCACACCGCCCGCGAGGGCGAGATCGCACTCCCCGAGACGGAGTGCCTGCGCGGCCAGGTGCAAGGCCACGAGCGACGACGAGCAGGCCGTGTCGACCGTCACCGCGGGCCCTTCGAGGCCGAGGGCGTACGAGACACGGCCGGACGTCACGCTGGTGGCGTGGCCGGTCAGCAACTGCCCCTCCGACCCTTCGGGCAGGACGTGCGCGGCCGAGCCGTAGCCCTGGTAGTTCGTCCCCGCGAAGACGGCTGTCCTACTGCCGCGCAGGGCCGCGGGGTCGATTCCGGCCCGCTCCAGCGTCTCCCACGAGATTTCGAGGAGAAGCCGCTGCTGCGGGTCCATGGCGACCGCCTCGCGCGGCGAGATCCCGAAGAAGTCCGCATCGAAATCACCGCACTCGTGGAGGAACCCGCCCTCGACATGGCCGACAGCCCCGTCGCCGCCCGTCCGCCAGCCGCGGTCGGCGGGTATCGGCGAGAGTGCGTCCACTCCCTCGGACAGCAGCCGCCAGAACTCCTCGGGGCTGCGCACCCCTCCCGGGAAGCGGCAGCTCATGGCGACGACGGCGAGCTGCTCCTCGCCGGCAGCCGCCTGGCCGATTGCAGCCCGGCCACCCGCGGCGTCCGGCACGGCTACGACAGCCGCCTCGCCGTCACCGAACAGCTCAGAACGCACATGGCGAGAGAGTGCCAGCGGCGACGGATAGTCGAAGACGAGCGTCGCCGGAAGCCGCAGACCGGTCGCGGCCGCAAGCCGGTTGCGCAGCTCCACGGCGGTGAGCGAGTCGATACCCAGGCCGCGGAAGTCCCGCGCGGGCTCGACGGCTTCAGGCCCGGCGTGCCCGAGCACGATCGCCGCCTGCGCGCGTACGAGATCCAGGACCGCGGTCTCCCGCTCGGCCGGCGGCAGGGCGCCCAGCCCGGCCCGCAGGCTCTCCACGGGGTCGCCGTCTGTCGCCGACGCGGCGGAGCGGCGCCCGGATCCCGTGACGAGACCGCGCAGGAGAGCCGGCAGCGCGGACTGGTGTGCGCGCAGTGCCGCATGGTCGAGCCGGACGGGGACGAGAACCGGGTCGGCCGTGCGGAGCGCGGCGTTGAACGTGGCCATGCCCTGTTCCGCGGTGAACGGGACCATGCCACCGCGCGCCATGCGCTGCAGATCCGTATGCGCCAGCTCGCCGGTCATGCCCGCACCGGGAGCCCAGGGGCCCCACGCGAGTGACGTGGCGGGAAGGCCGATGATGTGCCTGCTCTGGGCGAAGGCGTCCAGGAAGGCATTCGCGGCCGAGTAGTTACCCTGCCCTGAGCCGCCGAACATACCGGCGATGGAGGAGAAGACAACGAAGGCGGCCAGATCCTCGCCCCGGGTCAGCTCGTGCAGATTGACGACCGCGTCTGCCTTCGGCGCGAGCACGGTGTCCAGTCTCTGCGGCGTCAGCGAGGACACCACGCCGTCGTCCAGCACACCCGCCGTATGCACCACCGCGGTGAGGGGGTGCTCTGCGGGAATGCCCGCCAGCACAGTGGCCAGGCTGTCACGGTCGGCAGCGTCGCAGGCGGTGAGAGCGATGTCGGCACCGAGGGCAGTCAGTTCGTCCAGCAAATCCTCGGCGCCGGGCGCCTGCGGGCCCCGGCGGCTGGCGAGGAGCAGGTGCCGCATGCCGTGCTCGGCCACCAGATGCCGGGCCACCAGCGCGCCCAGACCACCTGTACCGCCGGTGATCAGTACCGTGCCCTCCGGGTCGAGAGCGACCGGCATCGTGAGGACGACCTTGCCCACATGCCTGGCCTGACTCAGGAATCGGAACGCATCCGGAGCCTTCCGTACATCCCACGCCGTGACCGGCAACGGCTCCAGCACACCCCGCTCGAACAGATCGAGGAGCACGCTCAGCATCTCCGCGATCCGCTCAGGACCGGCGTCGAACAGGTCGAAGGCCCGATACGCGACACCCGCGTGCTCAGCCGCTACCTCCTGCGGATCCCGCACATCGGTCTTGCCCATCTCCACAAACCGCCCACCCCGCGGCAACAGCCGCAACGAGGCATCCACAAACTCCCGCGCCAGGGAATCCAGGACCACGTCCGTGCCCCGGCCACCGGTCGATTCCAGGAACGACCGCTCGAAGTCCAGATCACGCGAGGACGCGATATGCGCCTCGTCCAGACCCGACCCGCGCAGTGTTCCCCACTTGCCCGGACTCGCCGTACCGAACACCTCAGCACCCAGATGCCGCGCCAACTGCACCGCAGCCATACCCACACCACCCGCGGCAGCATGAATCAGCACCGACTCGCCCGCCTGCAACCCGCCCAAGTCCACCAGCGCGTAATACGCCGTCAGGAACACCACCGGCGCGGCCGCCGCCTGCGCGAACGACCACCCCTCCGGAATACGGATGACGGTGCGTTCGTCGGCCACCGCCACCGGCCCGAACGACCGGGTGAACAGACCCATGACCCGATCCCTCGGGGAGAATCCAGTCACCCCCGGGCCGACCTCCGTTACCACACCGGCGCCCTCGATGCCCAGGGCCCCCGCTTCTCCCGGGTACATCCCGAGCGCATTCAGCACATCGCGGAAGTTCAGACCGGACGCGCGTACCGCGATCCGCACTTGCCCGGCGGCAAGTTCGGCGTTCGCCGCGGGACACTCCACGAGACACAGATTCTGGAGAGTGCCCTTCTCCACGATGTCCAGGCACCACGCCTTGGCCTGCTCGGGCACGGACAGCGCAGCCCGCCGTACGTACCTGCTGAGCCTCGGTGCGTACGCCTGGCCTGCGCGTACGGCCAGTTCGGGCTCGCCGGAGGCCAGAGCGGCGGGAAGCGCGGCGAGCGACTCGCTCGCTCCGTCGACATCGACGAGCGTGAAACGGTCCGGGTTCTCAGAACGTGCCGAGCGGACGAGCCCCCAGATGGCGGCCAACGCAGGATCTGGTCGCCGTTCGTCCACGGTGACCGCGTCCTGCGTGACCACGACCAGGCGGGATGCGGCGAACCGCTCGTCGGCCAGCCATGCCTGCACGATCGCGAGCGCCCGGTGGGTCACGGTGTGCGCGGCGACGGACTGATCGCCCTCGTCGGCGGCGTCGCCCATCCGCAGCAGGACGTGGGCAGGCACGTCGTCCTGCGGGAGCGAACCGAGGTCCGGGTAGCTCGCGGCGTCGATCGCGGACAGATCGAGTCGGTCGGCGCCATCCGCCATGTCGATGACGGCATCGACGGTCACGGCGGATCGGGCGGGCTCCGGCAGCGGTATCCACTCGATCGCATGCAGCGCGGTGTCCTGCTGTCCTGACCTTGCACTCGCGATCCGGTCGGTCGACACCGGGCGCAGGACCAGGGAGTCGATCGTCGCGACAGGCCCGCCCGAGGAGTCGGCCAGTTCCAGAGCGACCGCGTCATGACCGTTCATCAACAGCCGTGCGCGCAGCACCGAAGCTCCAGCCGCGTGCAGGGTCGCCCCTGACCAGGAGAAGGGCAACCTGCCTCGGCCGTCCGCCTCTTGGTCCGCGGGGACAAGTCCGATGGCATGCAGCGCCGCGTCCAGCAGTGCCGGGTGCAGCCCGAATCCTGCCGCATCAGGGACGGCGCTCTCAGGAAGTTCGACCGTGGCGAACAGCTCGTCACCGCGGCTCCATACATCACGCAGGCCGCGGAAGGCCGGCCCGTAGTCGAACCCGGCCGAAGCCAACCCGTCGTACAAACCGTCTACGTTGACGGGCTGCGCCCCGGCGGGCGGCCACTGGGACAGGTCGGCCCCGGGAGCCGGGGAGCCCGTGCCGAGTACGCCGCCTGCGTGGCACGCCCACGGCTGCTCGGGCGGCGCATCCTCGGACCGGGAATAGACACTCAGCGTGCGGCGGCCGGACTCGTCCGGCGCCCCGAGGGAAACTTGAAGCTGTACGGCGCCTCGCTCCGGCAGCACCAGCGGCGTCTGAAGGGTCAACTCCTCCACTTGCCCGCAGCCGACCTGGTCCCCGGCGCGGACCGCCAGCTCCAGGAACGCCGTGCCGGGGAACAGGATCGAGCCCGATACGACATGCTCGGCGAGCCAGGGGTGAGTCGCCGCGGAAACACGCCCCGTGAACACCATGGCGCCGCCGGCCTCGCCGTCCGCGCTGTCGGCCAGGAGGACGGCTGCACCCAGAAGGGGGTGATGAGCGGACACCAGCCCGGCAGAGCCCAGGTTTCCGGGCGCCACACCGTTGAAGCGGGGCCAGTAGCGCTGGTGTTGGAAGGCGTAGGTGGGCAGGTCGACGGGGGCGGAAGCGGTGCCGGTGTTGGCGTTGGCGTTGGCGTTGGCGTTGGCGTTGGGGAGGAATGTCTGCCAGTCGACGTCGATGCCGTGGACGAATGCCCGTCCGGCGGCGGAGAGCACCGCGGTCACCTCGGAACGGTCACCACGCAGAACCGGTATCAGGACATGGTCCATGTCTTCGTCAAGGCAGCCCTGGGCCATGGCGGTCAGCGTGCCGTCGGGGCCGATCTCCAGAAACCGGGTGACGCCGTGCTCCTCCAGCCGACGGATACCGTCGGCGAACCGGACGGCTTCCCGGACATGCCCCACCCAGTAGTCCGGGGACGTCAGATCCTCTGTGGTGGCCAACATGCCCGTGACATTGGAAATGACCGGGATACGCGGCTGCTCGTAGTTCACGCTCTCCGCGACCGTACGGAACTCGGCCAGCATCGGCTCCATCAACGGCGAGTGGAACGCATGACTCACCCGCAGCCGCTTCACCTTCCGACCCTCGGCCTCGAAATACGCAGCGACCTCCGCGACGGCGGATTCCTCACCGGAGACGACAACCGACTGCGGCCCGTTCACCGCGGCGATACTCACCCGCTCCAGGTCCAGAAGCGGCAGCACCTCGGCCTCCGACGCCTGGAGCGAGACCATCACCCCACCCGCCGGCAACGCCTCCATCAACCGACCGCGAGCCGCCACCAGCCGGCACGCGTCGTCAAGGGTCAGTACCCCGGCCACATGAGCTGCCGCCAGCTCGCCGATCGAATGCCCCAGCAGGAAATCGGGCCTGACACCGAACGACTCCACCAGCCGGAACAACGCCACTTCGACCGCGAAAAGCGCAGGCTGCGTGAGGCCGGTGCGGTTCAACGCATCCGCGTCATCGCCGAAGACGACATCCCGCAGCGGCAACTCCAACTCACCATCGAAATACGCACACACGGCATCAAACGCCTCCGCGAAAACCGGGAAAGCGTCATACAACTCCCGCCCCATCCCGACCCGCTGCGCACCCTGCCCAGTGAAGAGCAAAGCCAGCCGCGCTTCGGGTTCTGCCAGAGCAGTCACGACGGAAGCGACATCGTCACCGTTGGCCAGAGACCTGAGTCCTTCAACGAGTTCATCTCGTTCGGTGCCGAGTACGACGGCTCGGTGCTCAAACTGTGCCCGCGTCGTGGCCAGGGCGAACCCCACATCCGGCAGACCGAGTTCGGGCCGGGCCTCCACATACGCCCGCAACCGCTCCGCCTGCCCTCGCAGACCGGCCCGACTCCGCGCCGAAACCACCCACGGCACCACACCCGAACCATCCACAACAGCCACCGGCGGGGAAGAAACCTCCTCCACCGGGGCCTGCTCAATCACCACATGCGCATTGGTGCCACTCACCCCGAACGCCGACACACCCGCCCGACGAAACCGGCCGCTCTCCGGCCACTCCACAGCCTCGGACAGCAGCCGGACATTCCCCGCCGACCAGTCCACATGCGACGACGGCTCATCCACATGCAACGTCCGCGGCAGCACACCATGCTGAAGCGCCAACACCATCTTGATCACACCAGCCACACCCGCAGCCGCCTGCGTATGACCAATGTTCGACTTCACCGAACCCAGCCACAACGGCCGGACCCCATCCCGCCCCTGCCCGTACGTCGCCAGCAGCGCCTGCGCCTCGATCGGATCACCCAACGACGTACCCGTACCGTGCGCCTCCACCACATCCACATCGGACGGGGAAAGCCCCGCGCCCGCCAACGCCTGCCGGATCACCCGCTGCTGCGACGGACCATTCGGCGCGGTCAGACCATTCGACGCGCCGTCCTGGTTCACCGCAGAGCCGCGTACGACCGCCAGCACCCGATGACCGTTCCGCCGCGCATCCGACAACCGCTCCACCACCAGCACACCGACACCCTCGGCCCACCCCGTGCCATCAGCAGCATCCGAAAACGCCTTGCACCGGCCATCAGCAGCAAGTCCCCGCTGACGGCTGAACTCGATGAACGCCCCCGGCGTCGACATCACCGTGACGCCACCCGCCAACGCGAGGTCACACTCACCCGACCGCAGCGACTGCGCCGCGAGATGCAGCGCCACCAACGAAGACGAGCACGCCGTGTCCACCGTCACCGCAGGACCCTCGAGCCCCAGCGCGTACGCCACCCTGCCCGATACGACCGCGGCGGCATTCCCCGTACCGAGGTAGCCGTCCTGGCCTTCCGGGGTGCTCAGCAGAAGGGCGGGGTAATCCTGGCCGTTGGAGCCGACGAACACCCCGGACCGGCTGCCGCGCAGTGCCTGAGGGTCGACGCCGGCGCGCTCAAGGGCCTCCCAGGACGATTCCAGCAGAAGCCGTTGCTGCGGGTCGATCGCCACCGCTTCACGTGGGCTGATACCGAAGAACGCCGGGTCGAACCGGTCGACTCCGCTGACAAATCCGCCGTGGCGCGAATAGCTCTTTCCTGGCTGTCCCGGCGTCGGGTCATAAAGGGCGTCGAGGTCCCAACCCCGGTCGGTGGGAAGCTCGGAGATCGCGTCCTCGCCGCCAACCACCAGCCGCCACAGGTCCTCGGGGCCCGCCACACCACCCGGCAGACGGCAGCTCATCCCGACAATCACCACCGGATCGTCGGATGTGGAGACGACCATCGGCAGATCGGAAGACGCGTCGGTCCCGGTCCCGAACAATTCATCGCCCAGGAAGCGCGCCAGCTCGACCGGCGTCGGGTAGTCGAAGACGACCGTGGTGGGCAGCCGCAGTCCGGTCTCCCCGTTCAACCGGCCGCGCAATTCCACCGCGGTCAGCGAATCGAAGCCCAGGTCCCGGAATGCTGAACGGGCTTCCATGGATTCCCGGTTGCCGTAGCCGAGGACTGCTGCGGCGTGGGTACGGACCAGGTCCAGCAGGGCCCGGTCCCGCTCCGCAACCGGCAACCCCGCCAAACGCTCCCGCACCA
>NZ_JBIRYJ010000009.1:0-319875 GCF_044389785.1 Streptomyces sp. NPDC019443 | reverse complement strand
CCCGGTGAACGTCTCCACCCACAGCGGTTCAGCCCTCAACACCCCACGCATACACGGGAAATGCCCAGATCACGGCCTTCTGCAACACGCTTTAGTCGCACGCGATCAACCGGCGCACGCCTTTGGGTGACCAGAAGTACAACCCCGCCGACCGCGACGGGCACGGGGACCACACCGGCCCCGAGGACACCATCAGCGACCACGGCGCGAGGTCGAGGGGGCCTATCTCCCTGTTGTGCAGGAGCAGACGCTCCCAACCCAGCCAGAGGTGCCTACGAGGCGAACTCCCCGTTGGCGCCCCGTAGGCAAGGCACAGCGGTGTCTGGCCGAGAGCGGCTCCAGGCGCGGCTCGGCAGGGCGGGTGGTTTGGTATCCGGGGCATCGTGAGGTCGCCAGATAGAACCACGCTGACGCGGCTCGTCTGCGAGACGGGCAGGGCCCGCGCCTCCGAGTTGGCCTGAGAACCACGGATGCACGGGCCGTCTGCGCGTGAGCCTCAGTCCGCCAGCGGCAGATACACCCGGTTCCCCGCCTCGGCGAACTCCTGCGACTTCTGGAGCATCCCCTCCGCGACCTCCTCAGCCGACGCGCCGTCAGCCGCAGTCCCGCCGAACCGCTCTGTGATGCTTTGGCTAATCTTCATGCTGCAGAACTTCGGGCCGCACATCGAGCAGAAGTGCGCGGTCTTCGCCGGCTCCGCCGGGAGCGTCTCGTCGTGGAACTCCCGTGCCGTGTCCGGGTCGAGGGCCAGATTGAACTGGTCCTCCCACCGGAACTCGAAGCGCGCGTCGGACAGCGCGTCGTCCCACTCCTGCGCACCCGGGTGCCCCTTGGCGAGATCTGCCGCATGCGCCGCGATCTTGTAGGTGATGACGCCGGTCTTCACGTCATCACGGTTGGGCAGGCCCAGGTGCTCCTTGGGCGTGACATAGCAGAGCATCGCCGTTCCCCACCAGGCAATCATTGCCGCCCCGATGCCGGAGGTGATGTGGTCATACGCCGGGGCCACGTCCGTGGTGAGCGGGCCGAGCGTATAGAAGGGGGCCTCTTCGCAGATCTCCTGCTGGAGGTCGATGTTCTCCTTGATCTTGTGCATCGGGACGTGACCGGGTCCTTCGATCATCGTCTGCACATTGAAACGCTTGGCGATGGAGTTGAGTTCCCCGAGCGTGCGCAACTCCGCGAACTGCGCCTCGTCGTTGGCATCCGCGATCGAGCCGGGCCGCAGACCGTCGCCGAGGGAGTACGTCACGTCGTACGAGGCGAGGATCTCGCAGAGCTCCTCGAAGTTCTCGTACAGGAACGACTCCTTGTGGTGCGCCAGGCACCAGGCCGCCATGATCGAGCCGCCGCGCGAGACGATGCCGGTCTTGCGGCGGGCCGTCAGCGGCACATACCGCAGCAGCACGCCCGCGTGGACCGTCATGTAGTCGACACCCTGCTCGGCCTGCTCGATGACCGTGTCCTTGTAGACCTCCCAGGTCAGGTCCTCGGCCTTGCCGTCGACCTTCTCGAGCGCCTGATAGAGCGGCACGGTGCCGATCGGCACCGGGGAGTTGCGCAGCACCCATTCGCGGGTCGTGTGGATGTTGCGGCCGGTGGAGAGGTCCATGACCGTGTCCGCGCCCCAGCGGGTCGCCCAGGTCATCTTCTCGACCTCCTCCTCGATGGAGGAGGTGACAGCGGAGTTGCCGATGTTGGCGTTGACCTTCACCAGGAACCGCTTGCCGATGATCATCGGCTCGATCTCGGGGTGGTTGACGTTGGCGGGCAGGACGGCCCGGCCCGCGGCGATCTCCTCGCGCACCACCTCGGGCGAGACGTTCTCGCGGATCGCGACGTACTCCATCTCCGGCGTGATCTCGCCACGGCGGGCGTACGCGAGCTGCGACACCGCCTGTCCGGCCCGGCCCCGGCGGGGCTGGCGCGGGCGGCCCGGGAAGACCGCGTCGAGGTTGCGCAGACCGCCCCTCGGCGAGGTGTGCTTGATCCCGTCGTCCTCGGGGCGGACCGGGCGGCCCGCGTACTCCTCGGTGTCGCCGCGGCCGACGATCCAGTTCTCCCGCAGCGGCGGCAGGCCGCGGCGGACGTCGGTCTCGACGGTGGGGTCGGTGTATGGGCCGGACGTGTCGTACAGCGTCACGTCCTTGCCGTTGGTCAGGTGCACCTGGCGGACCGGCACCCGGAGGTCGGGGCGCGAGCCCTCGACGTATCCCTTGTGCCAGCCGATGGACTTGCCGCCCTCGTCGTTCTCATTCGAGGCAGGCGTGCGTGCATCCGATACGGTCATGAGACCTACTCCCTACGCCGGCATTACCCGGTAACAGGTTCGGCGGTCGACGCAGCGGCTTCCGTAAACGGCGTACTGGCTTCGGCCAGTCGGCGAATGCGGAGGTCAGCGCCCTCTCAGCCCGGTGCTCCGAGCTCCCGCGTGTGCAAAGGTGACACCACGCTAGCGTCATTTCTGGCGCGCTGAACAGTGGGCCCCCCTCGTTCTTGCGATGATCGGTCGGTGACCTACTCGCCGACCCCCTCGCCGCAGACGCCCGAACCCCGCGGCCACTCGCACAGCCATGGGCCCGCCGCGCCTGTTTCGCAGCATCTCCGCAAGGTCATCGCCGCGGTGCTGATTCCTTTCGCCACCGCGGTCGTCGTGGGCCTTGTCGTGCTCTGGCCGGGCGGTGCGCCCGGGCATGAGCGCACAGGTGTCGGTTTCGACCGGCAGACCGAGCAGGGCAAGGTGGTGCGGGTCGAGAAGGTCAACTGCAAGGACGTGAACGCCGCGCAGGTACCGCCGACCGGCGACACCTCCACGCCCGAGGGGCGCGAGGCGGTCAATGCCCAGCGAGGCAGCTGTGAAAAGGCGACGATCGAGGTCACCAGCGGCAAGGACAAGGGCCGTACGTTCACCGAGATCGTCCAGCCGGACGCGTCGCGGCAGTTGGACAAGGGGCAGGGCGTGGTGGTGGCGTACGCCCCCGACGCGCCCCGTGACCTGCAGTACTCCGTGACCGATGTGGACCGTGAGCTGCCGATGGTGCTGCTGGCCGGGATCTTCGCGCTCGCAGTGGTGCTGGTGGGACGAATGAAGGGCGTGATGGCGCTGATCGCACTGGCCGTCTCGTTCGCCGTACTGACCCTGTTCATCCTGCCCGCAATCCTGCAGGGCTCGAATCCGCTGATCGTCGCGGTGATCGGGGCGAGCGCCATCATGCTGGTCTCGCTCTATCTGTGCCACGGCCTCACCGCCCGCACCTCGGTCGCGGCCCTCGGCACGCTGATCTCGCTGCTGCTGACCGGGCTGCTCGGCTCACTCTTCATCGGCTGGGCGAGCATGACCGGCAACACCGACGACAACACCGGTCTGATTCACGGTCTGTATCCGAACATCGACATGAGCGGTCTGCTGCTGGCCGGCATCATCATCGGCTCGCTCGGCGTGCTCGACGATGTGACGGTGACCCAGACCTCGGCGGTCTGGGAACTGCGTCAGGCGGACCCGGGCATGGGCCCACGGGCGCTCTACCGGGCCGGGATCAGGATCGGCCGGGACCACATCGCTTCCGTCGTCAACACTCTCGTACTGGCCTACGCGGGCGCCGCGTTGCCGCTGCTGCTGCTCTTCTCGATCGCGCAGAGCAGTGTGGGGACGGTGGCCAACAGCGAGCTGGTGGCGGTGGAAATCGTACGGACCCTGGTGGGGTCGATCGGACTTGTCGCCGCCGTACCGGTGACCACCGCACTCGCGAGCCTGGTGGTCTCCGCCGACCGGCCGGGAATCGCAGCGGCGGACGAATCACCGGCACGGAGTGGATCACCGGTTCGGGGCGGCAGGGGCCGCCGCCGCAAGAAGTAGCGGCGTCGACTGCTCAGCCGGCGTTCTCCTCGGCGAGAATGCGCCCGAGCGCCACGTCCAGATTGTCCTCGAAGTCGGCGAGCGTACGCTCCTGCCCCAGTGGCACCAGCTTGTCGGTGCGGTCGAGGAAGGCCACGAGCGGGGCCCCGCTCACCCGGAACAGCGCCCGGTCGGCGCCGACTTGGAGCCGGATGGTGACGTCGGACAGCCCCTGGAGACCGGTCGGAGCGATGTGCACATCACCGTCGCCGCTCGGCGCATTGATGCCGTCCAGCAGCAACTCGCGCCCGAAGGCCCAGGTCACAGGGGCATCGCCGGGAAGATGGAAGGTCATCCGCACCGCGTACGGATCCCCCGTCTCGTACCGGAGCTCCACCGGGATCCGGAAAGAGAGCTCCTCGGAGACATGGAAACTCATCAGGACCTCGGCCTGGACCGACTCGCGCATCATGTACCCCGCAGCAGATGAAGCAGTGAAGAACTCAGCTGAAAACGGCCAGGAACGATCCCCATGGCCTCTTGACGTAATCGTCCTGTAAGGACTTGTAGATCACAAGGAGTGATTTTTCAGATACTGATAGAGAACGCTATGGAGCCCAGAAGTCCTCCGATCGCGTTACGTAGTTGTTCGACCGCCTCAAACAAGCGTTCTTCCTGGTGGAGCGGGAGCGAAATGCCCATCGCGGCGGCACCGGATCCGGCCGTGATCGGAATGGCGGCACAGACGGTACCGAGCGCGTACTCCTGTCGCTCCACGACCGTTTGCATCCGCTCCTTCGACGCGAGCCGCTCCAGCAGCGCGCGCCGGTCCCTTACGGAACAAGGGGTGACCGGCTGCACGGGGTGGCGGTCCAGATGGTCGCTGCGGCCCTGCTCGTCGAGCTGGCTCAGCAGACACTGGCCGAGCGCATGGGCATGTCCGGTCTCACGGAAGTCGGCCCACTCGGCGACGGCGGGCGCATACGGGGTGTCGGCGACGGCGACGATCTCGATCTCGCCCTCGCGGTAGGCCGCGAAGTAGACCGGGACTCCGATGGCGTCCCGCCAGTGCGCGAGCGAGTCCACGAGCGTGGTGCGACGATTCCGCAGAGCGCCGCCGATCGCGAGCCGCTCGACCGCGTCACCGAGGATGAACACGCCCTTCTCGCGGCGCAGATAGTCCTCGTGCGTCAGGGTGCGCAACAGGTGGTACGCGGTGGGAAGGGGAAGACCCGCCTCGCGCGCGAGCTGCTTCGCGGGGGCCCCGTCCGGATGGGAACTCACGGTCTCCAGCAGCCTCATCGCCCGTTGCACCGAAACGATCAGGGTAGGGGCAGGAGCGTTCGTAGCCGTGGCCAAAGGTCACCCCCAGGCATGGTGACGGGCAGCGCGCCCGCTTGCGGGGGCCGCCCCCGCGGCCCGCCGCGCGTATTTCCCAAAGGCGGATTTTCCATGGGGCGGCAGCGGGGTTGTCACTGTAATGGCCGTTCCCGTGCGGCAGTGGGGGTTTGTCGGGGCGTTCCCCCGCCCGGGCTAACGCCCGGACGGGCACGGGCTACCAGTCGCTTCGTGAGCTCGATGACGACATGAACTTCCGTACGACGAAGACGAGTCCACTGACCAAGGCGACGAAGACAAGGATCTTGAAGAGCAGTCCGATCACAAAGCCGACGACGCTCGTGATCAGTCCTCCGAATACGACAAGGGCGATGACGGGCACCGCGACCCACTTGATCCACCACGGCATCCCCGCGAATACTTCCCGCACAGCCATCGTCCTTACCTCGTTTCATTGGGTTCCTGCCTCGATGCTAGGCGGGAGGGGGTGGTGTGCGGGGCCCGCGAGCCCTCGATCTCCCCTGACCGAACCCCTAGGGATCGGCGGTGCTTCCGGTCAGCTCTCAGGGGGAGAGAAGACCACCATCACCCGCAGATCCTCGGTGATGTGATGGAACTTGTGGGCCACTCCGGCCGGGACGTAGACCACGCTGCCGCGTCCTACCTGCGTCGTCTCCATCCCCACCGTGATGGCGGCGCGGCCGCTGACGACGAAGTAGACCTCGTCCTGGCGGTGGGGCAGCTGCGGGTCCAGCTCGCCGGCGTCCAGTGCGTACAGCCCGACCGACATATTCCGTTCGCGAAGGAACTGCAGATACGCGCCGTCATTGGCGGCGCGCTCCGCCTCCAGCTCGTCCAGTCGGAATGCCTTCATCGTCCGCCCGCCCCTGCCCTTGGTCCGATCACGTCTGCCACGATCAGACACATGAAGAATTTCGTAGTCAAGACGATCGCCAACGCCGCAGCCCTGGCCGTGGCCATCTGGGTGCTGCAGGACATAACCCTGACCGGTGACAGCACCGGCAAGAAGGCGCTGACCCTGATCCTGGTGGCGCTGCTCTTCGGGCTGGTCAACTTCCTCGTCAAGCCCGTCGTGAAGCTGCTCACGCTACCGCTGTTCATCCTCACCCTGGGGCTGATCACGCTGGTCATCAATGCCCTCATGCTGCTGCTGACCTCCTGGCTGGCCGACGCGGTCGATCTGAACTTCCATGTCGAGGGCTTCTGGACCGCCGTGCTCGGCGGGCTGATCATCTCGGTCGTTTCGTGGGCAATGAATGTCGCCCTGCCCGACAAGGACTGAACGCCGCGTGAGGTCTGGGTATCGCGTCTGCGGCTTCGGGAGTGCCTGAAGATGGTGGAGGCGGCGAGCGAGGGTCTGCTCGACGCGGTACGGACGGCAGTCGAGGAGCGTGCGGCATGAGCGAAGGAAACGGTGTCCCGGCGGAGGCAGGGGAAGGAACCCGGGCGGTACGCGCGGGGCTGCCCGTGCCGGTGAAGTACGAACCGACCCTGCCGGGACCGGTCTTCGCTGCCTACTTCCATCTGCCGGGCGAGCCCGCCGGGCCGTACACCTACGGGCGGGACGAGAATCCGACCTGGACTCATCTGGAGCGGGCGATCGGCGAACTGGAGACGCCGGGGGAACCCGCCGAGACCGTGACCTTCGCCTCGGGGATGGCGGCGATCTCAGCCGTGCTCTTCTCCCAGCTGAAGGCCGGGGACACGGTGGTGCTGCCGAATGACGGCTATCAGGCGCTACCGCTCGTACGCGAACGGCTCGAGGCGTACGGCGTCGAGGTCAGGACCGCCCCGACCGGCGACGACGCACAGCTTTCCGTCCTGGACGGGGCGCAACTGCTCTGGATCGAGACTCCGTCCAATCCGGGGCTCGATGTGTGCGACGTGCGGCGGCTGACGGAGGCCGCGCACGCGGCCGGCGCGCTGGTCGCGGTCGACAACACCCTCGCGACGCCGCTCGGGCAGCGCCCGCTGCACCTGGGCGCGGACTTCTCCGTGGCCAGCGACACCAAGGGCATGACGGGCCACGGCGACATCCTGCTCGGCCATGTGACCTGCCGTGATCCTCAGTTGGCGGCCGGAGTACGGCGCTGGCGCAAGGTCGTCGGGGCGATTCCGGGGCCGATGGAGGCATGGCTCGCGCACCGTTCGCTGGCCACGCTGCAGCTCCGGATCGAGCGGCAGTGCGCCAATGCGCTGGCGCTCGCTGAGGCACTGGGCGGTCGCGACGAAGTGACAGGGCTGCGCTACCCCGGGCTGCCGAGCGACCCCTCGTACAAGATCGCTTCACAGCAGATGCGGCGCTTCGGCTGCGTGGTCTCGTTCGTGCTGCCCGATCGCGGGCACGCGGAGCGCTTCCTGGAGGGCCTGCGACTGGTGGACGACGCGACGAGCTTCGGAGGGGTGCGCTCCACGGCGGAACGGCGCGGTCGCTGGGGCGGCGACGCGGTGCCGGAGGGTTTCATCCGCTTCTCGGCGGGCGTGGAGGACGCGGAGGACCTGGTGGCGGATGTGCTGCGGGCGCTGGACGAGGCGGCGCGGTAGCGCCGTTCGCTGGGGGCGCGCGGGTTGGGCGCTTTCCGGCCGTCGGGAGGTGCGAGCCGGGGCGCGGAGCGAGGCTGCGCGGTGGACGGGGGCGTACGCCGGGGTACGTCGGACGCTGAGCCCGGTTACGTACAACGGGCGGCCCGAGCCTCCCCCCTCATGGCTCGGACCGCCCTCGGTTCCCCACACGAAGAACCGTGTGACCAAGGCTAGTTGACTCTGCGTCAGTGTCCAATCACTGTAGCGACAGCGACCTATCGACATATTTATAGTTGTCCGAGTCCGCGGGCATCGTCGGTCGAGAGGGGATGGCATGGATCTGGCCCTGCTGCGCACATTCGTCACGGTGCACCGGGCCGGCTCCTTCACCCGCGCCGCCGCGCTCCTCGGTCTCTCCCAGCCCGCGGTGACCGGTCAGATCCGCACGCTGGAGCGACAGTTGGGGCGGCCACTGTTCCTGCGCCAGGCCCGCGGCGTGACCCCCACAACCATCGGCGACGAGCTCGCGCACCGGGCAGCGCCGCATCTGGACGCCCTGGTGGAGATCACCGAGAGCGGCCTCGACGAGGAGTCGGGCGTACGGACCCTGCATCTCGCCGGTCCCCCGGAGTTCACCTCGCTGCGCGCCCTGCCCGCCCTCACCCCGCTGATCTCGCAGGGGCTCGCGCTGCGGGCCTCGTTCGGGACCGCCGAGGAGACGCTGGAGGGGCTGGCCGCCGGGCATCACGATCTGGCCATCACCACGGCCCGGCCGCGCGGCTCACTGCTCACGGCGACCCCGCTCTGTGACGAGGAGCACGTGCTGGTCGCCTCCCCGCGCTGGGCGGCCCGGCTGGGGCCCGGAGTGCTGCGCGCCGGCCATGTGGTGCTCGAGCAGCTGCCCGTGGTGGAGGTCCACGAGTCCCTGCCACTGGTCTCGCGCTACTGGTCCGCCGTCTTCGACTCCCGGCCGGCCGCCGCTGGCGCCGTCATAGCCCCCGACCTGCGGGCCGTCCTGGAGACCGCGGCCTCTGGCGCGGGGCTCGCCGTACTGCCGCGCTATCTGTGCGAGGAGGCTCTTCAGAACGGACGGGTGGTGGCGCTCCTCGATCCTCCGGTGCCTCCGCTGCGTACCTACTTTCTCGTCGTACGCACCGGCACACTCGCCCTGCCACACATCGCGCGGGCGCACGAGTGGCTGCTGCGCGCCGCCGTCGAATGGTGACCGCCCGGCGGCCAGGAGTTTCAGAAGCTCCGTCGCGGGCCATTTTCTAGCCATGACCGAACGGCCAGTGGTCAAGCGCACCGCACGCGCCATCCTGCTCGACGGCGACGACCTCGTCCTCATCAAGCGCACCAAACCCGGCGTGGATCCCTACTGGCTCACGCCCGGCGGCGGGGTCGAGCCCGAGGACTCCACCGTCGTCGACGCGCTCCACCGGGAGGTGGACGAGGAGCTCGGCGCCAAGATCACTGATGTGGTGCCCTGCTTCGTCGACACCGTCGAACACATCGCGGACGGCGGTGTGACGGGGGTGAAGGTCCAGCACTTCTTCGTCTGCCGACTGGAGTCCATGGACCCCGCGCGACGGCATGGCCCGGAGATCGACGAGCCCTGCGGGGAGTACGAGATCGTACGGGTGCCGTTCAGCCGGGTCGGGATCGCAGCCGTCCATCTCGTACCGCTGTCGCTGCGGCACTACCTGGACGGCAATATCGAAGGCGTTCGGGCGATGCACGCCCCTGACCTGGGCTGACTCGTCTTTCGCTCTCGCGTCCTAGTCGCCTGCCGCGACGAGTTCTTCGAGCGAGTCGTGGCGGATCCGGTCGAACGGGATGCCGAGGCCCCGCAGCGCGTTGACGCCGCTGCGGATCATGCCTGGCGGGCCGGAGAGGTAGGCGTCGTACTCGTACCACGGGCCGAACTCGCGCACGGCGTCCGGGAACTGCGCCCGGTCGTCCACCACCGGGCGGACCGAGAGCCACGGGTGGGTCTGCTGGAGCCGCAGCATGGTGTCGATGTCGTACAGGTCGTAATCGGTGCGCGCCCCGTAGAAGACCTCCACCGGGCGCCGCTCACCGTGCTCGGCGACATCCTCGACCAGTGCCTTGATGGGGGCGATGCCGGTCCCGCCGCCCAGACAGAGCAAGCCGTTGTCGGTGGTGTGGTCGACGGTCATCGAGCCGGCGGGCGGTCCGAGGCGCAGCACATCGCCGGGGCGGGCGTGGTGGACCAGGGCGTTGGAGACCCAGCCGGCCGGCACCGCCTTGACATGGAAGGAGAGCAGACCGTCGGTACGGGGTGCGCCGGCGAAGGAGTAGTGCCGCCAGATCCGCGGCCACCAGGGCGTCTCCAGGCTCGTGTACTGCCCGGCCAGGAAGGCGTACGGCTGGTCCGGGCGGACGGTGATGATCGCTATGTCCGGGGTCCGGAGGTCGTGCGAGACCACCTCGGCATGCCACCAGGCGGGCGCCTCCCGCTCGTTCTCGGCCGCCGCGTCGATCATGATCTGGGAGATCGTGGTGTACGTCCGCACCCAGGCGGCCTCGGTCTCCTCGTCCCAGGTCGTCGTGGCGTACCGGGTCAGCGCGCCGAGCAGGGCCTCGCCGACGGCAGGGTAATGCGCCGGCTGGGTGCCGTATTTGCGGTGGCCGCGACCCAGGTGCTGCAGATAGTCGGTCAGCACGGCCGCGTTGTCCATGTGCTCGGCGGCGGTGAGCAGCGCCTTGAGGAGCCGGTCGCGCTGGGAGTCCATGGCAGCGGGGAAGAGGCCCCGCAGCTCGGGGTGGCGGACGAAGAGCAAGGCATAGAAGTACGAGGTGACCTTGTCCGCGACCGGCGCGATCTCCGCCATGGTGCGGCGGATGAGGATGGCGTCGGGGGACGCGTCGTCCGCGGGGGCGGCGGGCTGCGGGTGGTGGGCCTGGTGCTCTCCGGGAGGGCCGTGGTGGGCCGGAGTTTCGCGAGCCCCGAGGGCTTCGCGGGGTCCGGCCGCGGGTTCGGGACGCTTTACGGCTTCGTGCGGATTTGCGGCTTCGTGCGGCTGGCCCGCCAGATGGAGTCGTCCTGCCGACTCGCGGTGCCCAGTCGCCTCACGGGGCCAAGGCGCTTCGCGGAGGTGAGCGCCTTCGCTGGGGTGAGCGCCTTCGCTGCGGTGAGCGGCCTTGCGGGGGTAGGGGGCTTCGCTGAGGTGAGCGGCTTCGCGAGGGCTCGGTACCCCAGGAGCGGCCTCGTGACTCTCGCGGCCGCCGGGCTCCTCACGGCGACCGGCGCTCTCGTAGGTCGTGTGCCCTTCGTAGGGTCCCTGAGACCGACGGCGCTGATCCTGCACCCGCTCGGCCGGGTGGTGCTCGGCGGGCGCGTGCTCGGCCGGCAGGTCGTCGGCTGGGGCCTCGTCCAGCGGGGTCTCGTCCGTGGGAGCCGCGGGCTCCCTCGCATCCCCGACCGGCGGCGGGGCGGGCCGAGACGTACCGGAGCCCACCGGGCGTATGGAGGCGACTGACCGCCTCGGGGCAGCTATTCGTTCCTGATCTGCGTCACCTGTGGAAGCCCCCTCACCGGGGGCGGGCCGACCCTGGCCCGGCGGCTTACGAGGGGTGAACCATCCGCCCCCGTTGTTGTCCCCGGAAGTGCCGTTGTCGGCCGACGTGGTGGTCGGAGCGTCCATTGTGTGCCTCGCCTCGAACATCTTTCGGTCGGTCCACGCACTTCCGCTGGCTCGGAACGTGCCTCAATTCCCCGCTCTGCCTCAGGACTACTGCCAGCCCACACTAACCATGACCGCAAGCTGAATCGGGACGACTGGGCCCGGAATGTGACATTGCCCGCAGCGCCCGTCGTCGCAGCATGCCAGGCAGCACCACCGGAGGTGACAAAGAGTGGAAAGTCCGGGCATCCGAACCGGCATTCCCGTTAGGCTCCGGTGCCCCCATGTCCATGTCCGGAACTCCCGGACCGCCCCCGGGCTCCTGAACTACCTGCGGAATCGCACCAGTTCATAGGCCTCGCGCAGATCGCCCCCCGTATAAGTGTGTGTGGCCAGACCTGACAGATGCTGATCGGCATTCATCGCCACCGTTGTGGGCACTACCGTGAAGATCTCCGCGTCGGACATGGAATCACCGTATGCAACACAAGCGTCCAGACCAACCCCCAACTCTGCACAGAGCTCGTCCGCGATCTTCACTTTCGCGGCCGCGCTGAGAATGCCCGATGGGTCCACGGGCTGAGTGAAGGGCAACTCGGGAAAGCGTGAGCCGTGCGCCGCATGGGCTCCCCAGCCCAGCAGCCGCTCAACGAAGAAGGACGGCGAGAGGGAAATTACTGCGCAGTAGTCGCCGCCTTCGCGGATCTCCCGCCATACCTCTTGGATGCCGTCGAGCCAGGGCGCTGACTCGAAGGCCGCCGCAACATGCGCGTCGGTGAGGTCGCTCCAGAGAGCGTGCACCCGCACCGCATATTCCGGCGGACCTATTCGACGGGCGATCATGTCACGCTCCAGCTCGCCGATCTCTTCCAGCAGCCCCAGCTGCCGCGATATCTCCACCGGCGCCGCCGATCCACGGATCAGCGTGCCGTCGAGATCGAAGATATGCAGCCTGCGCGTTCTCTCCCTGTACGCCATGTACGCCGAGGTTAGTACCCGCAGTTACTCCCGTCGTCAGACGCGGTGCGGCGCCCCCGCCCGGCACGGTGTTTCACGTGAAACCACTCAAGCGGCCCGCTCGCCGGGCCCTCCTCGTCGTCCATGTCGCCGCGTCCGCCGGCTGGCTCGGGCTCACGCTCGGCCTGCTCGCGCTTGCCCTCACCGCAGTCGGCACGGAAGCCGCACCCATGATCGAGGCTGCCTGCCGCTCGATGAAGGTCTTCACGGACTGGCTGGTGATTCCCATCGGGCTGGCGACTCTGCTCAGCGGTCTCTTTCTGTCGCTCGGCACCAAGTGGGGCCTTGCCAGGCACCGCTGGGTCTATACAAAGTTCTGGCTGACTCTCATCACCCTCACCGCATCGATCTTTGCACTGCGTCCGGCTGTCAATGACGTAGTTGACACCGTCGCAGCGGGCACCCCTCTGGCAGACCCCCTCGACCTGGTGATGGGACCGGTCGTTTCCTTCTCGGCGTACCTCTTCATGACGGTCATCTCCGTCCTCAAGCCATGGGGTCTCACGCGACACGGCCGGCGGTTGCGCCCCTTGGCCACTTCTCGGAAAGCACTGGACGAACGATCACTGCGTCCGACAGCCTGACCCGTATGTCGACACCGCTCTCCGAGCTGCCCATCCGCCGTCTGACCACGGACGACCTCGTGTCCTGCGCCGATCTCTCCGCGGACCGGGGGTGGCCGCGCGAGGAGCACAAATGGGGCCTGCTTCTTGCGGCAGGGACGGGGTACGGCATCGATGACCCTGGGGGCAAGGGGCTGGTGACCGCCTGTGTAGTGACGTCGTACGAACGCGGGCTCGCCGCGATCGGGATGATGCTCGTCGCCGAGCGGTACGCCCGCCAGGGCGTCGGCCGCCGACTGATGAAGCACGCGCTGGCGGAGGCCGGGGACACCCCGGTCACGCTGCATGCCACCCCGTACGGGCAGCCGCTCTACGAGGAGCTGGGCTTCGTCAACGTCGGCCGGGCCGAGATGGTCCGTGGTCATCTCCAAGTCCCGGCTGCCGAGGCGGGGGTGACCACCCGCCCGACGACCGCCGATGATCTCCCGGCAGTGCTGCGCCTGGACACCGAGGTCTTCGGCCTGGACCGTACCCACATGATCACGCGACTGCCGGCCTTCGCCGACCAGTTCCGGGTGGCGGAGGAGGACGGAGTCCTGACGGGCTTCGCGGCGGCCTGGCCGAACATGGAGACCCATGTCGTCGGCCCGCTGATCGCCCGGGACACTCGGACGGCGAAGGCTCTGATCACCTCCCTGGCGGCCGGGACCGGCAGGCCGCTCCGTACGGACATCGACGTACGGCACGAGGAGCTGCTGGCCTGGGTGAAGGGACACGGCCTGAAGACGATCGCCTTCAATGCGGTGATGACCTATGGCATCCCGGATCTCCCGGGCGACTGGACCCGCCGCTTCGCCCCGCTGTCGGTCGCGGCAGGCTAGTCGCCTTTGAGTGGGAGCGTTGAATGGGAGCGGGATAATTGCAAGCGCGGGATATTGCATTAGTCGTCTATCCTGGAGAGAAGCCGCTCCGGCAGGAGGAGGACAGATGACCGCGACCGACCCCGCACTCACCGCGCTCTCCCAGAGCTGGTGTGCCCTCTCCCTGCTCCACGGGAAGATCGAGGCGCACATCGAGCGCGCACTCGAGACCAAGCACGGCCTGAGCATGCGCGAGTACTCACTCCTCGACGTCCTCAGCCGCCAGCACAACGGGCCGGGCGGCCATCTGCAGATGAAGCAGGTGGCCGATGCAGTCATGCTGAGCCAGAGCGCCACCACCCGCCTCGTCACGCGCCTCGAGGACCGCGGCCTACTGACCCGCTATCTCTGCGACACCGACCGCCGCGGCATCTACACCGACGTGACCGAGTCCGGCCTTGCCCTGCTGGCGGAGGCCCGACCGACCAATGACACGGCGCTGCGCGAAGCCCTCGACGAGGCCGCCAAGAACCCCGAGTTGGCTCCCCTGGTCAGGACTGTCGAGGAACTGCGGGTCCCCGCGTAATCTGCCGATCATGAGCGACCTGGAAATACGGCCCGCGGAAATCGACGACATTCCGGCGATCGTGGCGATGCTCGCCGACGACCCGTTGGGCGCCAGGCGTGAATCGCCCGATGACCTCACCCCGTACACCGCCGCCTTCGAGCGGCTGTCCCGGGACCCGAACCAGATCCAGGCCGTCGCCGTACGCGAGGACCGCGTCGTTGGGACTCTCCAGCTCACAATCATCCCCGGGCTGTCGCGGCGCGGCTCGACCCGCTCGATCATCGAAGGTGTACGTATCCACACCGAGGAGCGCGGCAGCGGTCTGGGCACCCGGCTCATCGAATGGGCCATCGACGAATCCCGCCGCCACGACTGCCAGTTGGTGCAGTTGACCTCGGATGCCTCCCGCACCGACGCCCGCCGCTTCTACGAGCGGCTCGGCTTCGAGCCATCCCATGTGGGTTTCAAACTCCAGCTCTGACCAAGGGAGTTCAGGGTGCACCGGATCAGTGACGAGCAGCGCCGCACCCGGCTCGTCCGCCGCCATCTGCTGGCCCCGTCGGTACGTGCGGACTCGCCGGTGGCGGCCGCCGATGCGGTGGTCGCCCTGCACGCCACCGACGCCGCGCCCGTTTCACGTGAAACATCACCTGCGTTTCACGTCTGGAGTCCGCGCCAGCCTTCCTTGTCCACACCTCCCGGAACCGGTGCCCCCGGCTCGTACGGCTCACGGGTGAAGACGAATGACCCCAGGTCGAGATGGCTCACCGAGCCGTCCTCCCGAGGCACCACGCGCAGTGTCTCCCCGGCGTAGTAGCCATCGAGACCGGTCCAGGTCCCGTCCGCCTCCGCTACGAAGCGCGACCCGCGGCCGTTCCCTCGGAGCGGCTGCAGCTCCACGCCGCGGTCTGCGTCAAGGCGCAGAACGAAGGGGGACGTCCCCCAGTACCAGGGCCCCGTCAGCTCCAGGAGCTCCTGGTCGACCTCCGGCAGCGGCCTCCAGGGCTCGGGGATGGGCGGCTCAGCCTCGGCCACGATCCGTACGAGATCGGCGGCGACGACCCCCGTGAGCGGCCCCGAGGTGGCATTGGCGAGCGCGACGGCTGCCACTCCATCGTCCACACTCACCCAGAGACCCGCGACGAAGCCGGGCAGCGAGCCCGTGTGCCCCGCGAGGGTGCGGCCGTCCTTCCGTACGATCTGCACCCCCAGGCCGTAGGCGCTGTCCCACTCCCCGGCCTCTGGCGGCACGGAGGGCGTACGCATCTCCCGCACGGACGCAGCGCTCAGCACGCCCTCGTCGCCCTCGGCAAGGAACGTGGCGAAGCGGCAGAGGTCGGCCACCGTCGACCAGAGCTGTCCGGCCGGGGCCATCAGACCGAGGTCCTCGGAGGGCTCGGGCAGCATCACATCGGCCCAGGGATGCACCGCCCAGCCACCGGCATGCGGAGCTTGGGGCTGCGCGCTCGTACGGTGCAGGGCGAGCGGTTCAAGGATCTCGCGGCGCAGCACGTCCTCCCAGGACGCCCCGCGTACCGCCTCGACCAGCGAACCGAGCAGCGTATAGCCGGGGTTGGAGTAGTGGTGACGGCGGCCGGTGGGATGCATCCGCGACTGGTCACCGAGGACATCGGCGAGTTCGGGGCGGAGCGAGCCCGGCGTCCGCTCCCACCAGGGCGCCGGAGCTTCCGCGCTCAGTCCGGCGCTGTGGCCGAGGAGCTGTGCGATGGTCACATCCCCCACGCCCGTGCCAGGAAGGTGCTTCTCCAGGGGCTCGTTCAGATCGAGCAGACCCTCGTCGCGGAGCCTCAGGACCAGGACGGCCGTGAAGGTCTTGGTGATCGAGCCGATGCGGTACTGGGTGTCGGCGTCCGGCCCATGCCCGTCGACCGAGCTGCGGGAGCCCGTCCAGACCAGCTGCCCGTCGCGCTCCACTCCGGCGACGAACGAGGGTGCGCGCCCTTCGGACTGGGCGACCGCAATGCGATGCAGTAGGGCGCGCTGCGTGGCCGGGAGAAGCTCATCAAAAGGTGAGGTCATAAGGCAGGTCTATCGGTGCCATCCCGCCTCGGTCGAGTTCATTATGCGGCGGGCTGAAGGAGAGCGGGCCGCACGCTTCTTCGCCACCGTGATGGGCCTCGAATACACCGACCCCGACCGGCACTTCGCTCCCGTGCGGGTGAACGAGTCCCTCACCCTGGACTTCCTGACCGTGCCCGAGCCCCCCGGCAGCCATCTCGCCTTCGACGTCGACCCGGCCACTTTCGACGCGGTCCTCGCCCGCCTCCGGGCCGCCGCCATCCCGTACGGAAACGACCCAGTCACCCCCGACAACGGCCGGACCCGATCACCCGCTGTGCCCCTCTACGAGCTGATGTCCCCCGCGTACGGGTCTTGTAGGATCTCGCAGCTCATGGCATAGAGCACCGCGCCGGCAGGGGTGACTGGCGGGACGCTTTCATGTGGAACAACATCGGCTCGCAATTCGAAACCGCAGAGGCTCCGCAACTCGGCCGATCAGGTCACCCTTCCGTGAGCCGCTCGCCTTTCGTTTGGATCCACTCACGGATGGTCTCGATGGCGTCGAGAAGCTCCTCGACGGTGCGGAGACCACGATGCTGCCGACGAACCCGACCTGTTGCCACGTCCCCGCACTCAAGTTCCACTTCACCGCTGCTCCAGACGATGAGCACGGCGACATGGTCATCCGTTTCCAGCGTCACCCAGGTGCTGGTCTTGGTTCGACCGTCCTCGGGAGATCGCTGGACGCCACCTGTGATTCCGCACGATCGCAAGCGTTCCTCGTGCTCGTCGAACCAGGTCTGGAGCCTCTGAGGGAGCTCATCCGGGGTGCGCCGGGCTTCTCCACTGTGTTTCATGGCTGGGGGATGAATCCCGCGGATCGGTCGAGCTGGAACGGAGAACCGGCCGGCATTGGATCCCAGCCTTGGCTCCGCGCTTCCCGAATGCTCGCAGCGACGTGAGCCGGCCGAATGGGCTCAGCCTCCGCACCCAACCGGTTACTGGGATGGGCCTGGCCGCTGGTGACGATCAAGGTCGTGCCCGGCTGGTCGACGTTGGCGACCTCGACCGCGTAGGTCATTGGTGTCCAGCAGAGTCCCTGCATGTAGGAGCTCTTCCTGCGGATTCGCCAGCGGTACTCGAGCCCATCAACGGTTATGCGCCGGGACCCCTTCTTGTTCAGCGCCATCGTCCCCCTCTCCTGCCTCGGACTTTAGTACCCTGCCACTGGCCTGTCCCCGGATATTCCCGGCTGCGGCGGCGACCTCCTTACCGGAGGCGGTCAGCTTCATGGCTCTGCCGCGTTCGGCGCGCTCAAGCAGAGGCTGTCCCAGGTCCCTTTCCAGCCGGTTGATCTGGATCACCAACGTCGGCTGGTTGATGCCGAGGGCCCGTGCGGCCTCACCGATCGTGGGACAGGCGGAGGCAGCCAGGAAACGTTCGACGCGTTGCCAGGCATAGGGGCTGGTGAGGGCCTTCCGTAGGAGGCCGGGGTCTAGGTTGTCTTCTCGGTGCCGTGATGCTCTGTACGGAGGCATCGAAGTCGGCGAAGAGTCACCGCGATAGCTCTAGGCGAGACTCGTAGATCACGTGGTCGCGCTTCCTCGCGGACCAGTAGGTGCCGGAGTAGTGTTTCTGGCCTTGTACCAGCGGAACGTCCGCCACGGCGTGGCCGAAGCCAAGAACTTGGCAGCCTCTGTACTCCAAGCTCCGTCTTCAACCGTCTGACCGCATCGGCGACGAACGCTGACAGTTGCTTCAATATCGCCACTGTGCACCCCAGCCCGCGGTGAATTGCCCGCGTAGCCGAGGATCCAGTGCCGGACTCCAAACGGTGCGTGTCTCTTTGACCGTCACCCGAAAGGGTTAGCACTCTGAGCTGCGAGCTCACGGTAGCGACATAGATGCTGCTGATATGGCAGCCAGCTCTGAGACTGTGCAGCGAGATTTGAGGCCCTACAGGTCTCAATTCGAACCGCCTGATCAGGTCTGCGCCATGTCCACAAAGCGGGAGTAGTGGCCCTGGAAGGCGACCGTGATCGTCGCCGTCGGACCGTTTCGGTGCTTGGCCACGATCAGGTCCGCCTCGCCCGCGCGCGGCGACTCCTTCTCATACGCATCCTCGCGGTGCAGCAGGATGACCATGTCCGCGTCCTGCTCGATGGAGCCGGATTCACGCAGGTCGGAGACCATCGGTTTCTTGTCCGTACGTTGCTCGGGACCACGGTTCAGCTGGGAGAGCGCGATCACTGGGAGCTCCAGCTCCTTGGCCAGCAGCTTGAGGTTTCGGGACATGTCCGAGACCTCCTGCTGGCGGCTCTCGGCGCGCTTCGAACCGCCGGACTGCATCAGCTGCAGATAGTCGATGACGACCAGCTTCAGGTCGTTGCGCTGCTTCAGCCGCCGGCACTTCGCCCGGATCTCCATCATCGACAGGTTCGGGGAGTCGTCGATATAGAGCGGGGCCTGCGACACATCCGGCATACGGCGGGCCAGCCGGGTCCAGTCCTCGTCCGTCATCGTCCCCGAGCGCATATGGTGCAGCGCCACCCGCGCCTCGGCGGACAGCAGGCGCATCGCGATCTCGTTGCGGCCCATTTCGAGGGAGAAGATCACGCTCGGCAGGTTGTTCTTGATCGAGCAGGCCCGGGCGAAGTCCAGCGCAAGGGTGGACTTACCCATCGCGGGTCGGGCCGCGATGACGATCATCTGGCCCGGGTGCAGGCCATTGGTGAGCGAGTCGAAGTCCGTGAACCCGGTCGGCACACCGGTCATCTCGCCACTGCGCGACCCGATCGCCTCGATCTCGTCGAGCGCGCCCTCCATGATGTCGCCCAGCGGCAGATAGTCCTCACTGGTGCGCTGCTCGGTGACGGCATAGATCTCGGCCTGGGCTGAGTTGACGATCTCGTCCACGTCGCCGTCGGCGGCGTATCCCATCTGCGTGATCTTGGTGCCGGCCTCCACGAGGCGGCGCAGCACGGCGCGCTCATGGACGATTTCCGCGTAGTACGAGGCGTTGGCCGCGGTGGGGACCGACTGGACCAGGGTGTGGAGGTACGGCGCCCCGCCGACCCGGGTGATCTCGCCCCGCTTGACCAGCTCGGCGGCAACGGTGATGGGGTCGGCCGGCTCGCCTTTGGCATAGAGGTCGAGGATCGCCGTATAGACGGTCTCGTGGGCGGGCCGGTAGAAGTCATGGCCCTTGATGATCTCCACGACGTCGGCGATGGCGTCCTTGGAGAGGAGCATGCCGCCGAGGACGGACTGCTCGGCGTCCAGGTCCTGCGGAGGTACGCGCTCGAAGCCGGGGGAGCCACCGTCCCAGCCTCCGTTGTCCCTGCCGCGCTCGTGCTGGTCCTCGCGGCCACCACGGCCGTCGTTGCGGCGCTGGCGGGAGACGGGCAGACGGTCACCGGGGGCGCCCTCGGCCGCCCAGGGGTCGTCCAAAGGCTCGGAAATGCTCACCCGGGCCACCTCCTCCCGTCCGCTCCGCGGACCTAGCCGTGCCACCCTTTTTCTACGGCACAGCACTGACAAAACGAACGGCCAGACTCCGCTTCCGGCGGGTCGGGCGACGGTCCACGGTAGGCCCGTCGGCACCGTCAGCCAATCTGGTTATCCACAGGCCATGTGGACGACCGACCAGATGCTGTGGAGAACCCCGCAGAACCTGTGCACGGACCGGGGGACAGCACTGTGGACAAGTTCATGGCCACCCCACCGCATGGCATCTGACCTGGACTCTTTCCGTCCACCGGCTGTGGGGGAGAAAAACTTTCCCAACTGGACCAAGATCAGAACAAAGGGCGCACAGCAGAACGTGCAACTGGTGGATCGGTAAGGACTGCAATGACATTGCATCTCTTACCTGTGGAAGACTAGATTGCTGCCATGACACAGGCACCCGCGGCGCCGAAGGCCGTCCGACGACGCCACGATCGAGAGATCGTCGCGCTCGCCGTCCCCGCCTTCGGCGCCCTCGTCGCCGAGCCACTCTTCGTGATGGTCGACAGCGCCATCGTCGGCCATCTCGGCACCCCGCAGCTCGCCGGACTGGCAGTCGCAGCCGCCCTGCTGACGACCGCCGTAAGCATCTTCGTTTTCCTCGCCTACGCCACCACTGCCGCCGTCGCTCGACGCGTCGGCGCGGGTGATCTCGCGGCAGCCATCCGCCAGGGGATGGACGGCATCTGGCTCGCGTTGCTCCTCGGCGTCGCCATCATCGCCGTCACCCTGCCCACGGCACCCTGGCTTGTCGGGGCATTCGGAGCGTCCGACACCGCCGCTCCGTACGCCACCACCTATCTACGGATCTCCAGCCTCGGCATACCGGCGATGCTGATCGTGCTCGCCGCGACCGG
The DNA here is from genome assembly GCF_044389785.1 of Streptomyces sp. NPDC019443. Lineage (NCBI taxonomy): Bacteria > Bacillati > Actinomycetota > Actinomycetes > Kitasatosporales > Streptomycetaceae > Streptomyces > Streptomyces sp. NPDC019443. The sequence goes on along the minus strand of NZ_JBIRYJ010000009.1, from coordinate 299,117 downwards.
AGTACTCCGTGGCCTCCAGGACACCCGGACCCCGCTGTACGTCGCCATCGGCGGCTTCGCCGCCAACGCCGGGCTCAACGCGGGGCTCGTCTACGGCGCCAGCCTCGGCATCGCGGGCTCCGCCTGGGGCACCGTCATCGCCCAGGTCGCCATGGCCGCCGCCTATCTGGTCGTCGTCGTTCGGGGAGCACGGCGCCACGGCGCCTCTCTGCGCCCCGACGCCGCGGGCATTCGAGCCAGCGCACAGGCCGGCGCCCCCCTCTTGGTGCGTACGCTCTCGCTACGCGCCGTCCTGTTGATCGCCACAGCCGTCGCCGCCCGCCTTGGCGACACCGATATCGCTGCCCACCAGATCGTCCTCTCCCTCTGGAGCCTGATGGCCTTCGCGCTCGACGCGATCGCCATCGCCGGGCAGGCGATCATCGGCCGCTATCTCGGTGCCGATGACGCCGAGGGAGCCCGCCAGGCCTGCCGCCGCATGGTGCAGTGGGGCATTGCCTCCGGCGTGGTGCTCGGCATCCTGATCGTGGCCTCGCGGCAGCTCTTCATCCCGCTGTTCACCAGCGACTCGGCCGTGCACGACACGCTGCTCCCCGCCCTGCTGGTGGTCGCCGTCTCCCAGCCGATCGCGGGCGTGGTCTTCGTACTCGACGGCGTACTGATGGGAGCTGGTGACGGCACCTACCTCGCCGGAGCGATGCTCGTGACGCTGGCGGTCTTCGCACCCGTCGCTCTGCTCGTCCCCACCTTCGGCGGCGGACTGACGGCTCTGTGGTGGGCCATGACGCTGATGATGACGGTCCGCATGCTGACGCTCTGGCTCCGTATGCGCTCCGGCCGCTGGCTCGTCACCGGCGCCACGCGCTGACCCCAGTTCGATGTTCAGCATCGATGTTTCACGTGAAACAGGGCAGAGCCGGACGGCAAAGCGAAAGGGCCGCACCCGACGGGTGCGGCCCTTCGTACTGCTCAGAGCTGCTCAGTCGAGAGCCACGCTCAGGCGGCGACGACCTCGACGCCGAGCTTCGCGGCAACCTCGGGGTGCAGACGCACAGACACCTGGTGCGAGCCCAGGGTCTTGATCGGCGAACCGAGCTCAACGCGACGCTTGTCGACCTCCGGACCACCGGCAGCCTTGATCGCCGAGGCGATGTCGGCCGGGGTGACGGAGCCGAAGAGGCGGCCGGCGTCGCCGGAGCGAACAGCCAGACGCACCTTTACGGCCTCGAGCTTGGCCTTGACCTCGTTGGCCTGCTCGATGGTCGCGATCTCGTGGATCTTGCGGGCGCGGCGGATCTGCGCCACGTCCTTCTCGCCACCCTTGGTCCAGCGGATCGCGAAACCACGCGGGACCAGGTAGTTGCGAGCGTAACCGTCCTTGACGTCAACGACGTCGCCGGCGGCACCGAGGCCAGTGACCTCGTGGGTGAGGATGATCTTCATGATTCGGTCACCCTTCCCTTATCGCGCGGTGGACGTGTAGGGCAGCAGCGCCATCTCACGGCTGTTCTTCACGGCCGTGGCGACGTCACGCTGGTGCTGCGTGCAGTTGCCGGTAACGCGGCGGGCACGGATCTTGCCGCGGTCGGAAATGAACTTCCGCAGCATGTTCGTGTCCTTGTAGTCCACGTATACGGTCTTGTCCTTGCAGAATGCGCAGACCTTCTTCTTCGGCTTGCGCACAGGCGGCTTCGCCATGATGTATCTCCTGTGTGATCAAGAAGTGGGGTACGAGCTGCCCTTAGAAGGGAGGCTCGTCCGAGTAGCCGCCGCCGGAACCGCCGGAGCTTCCGCCCCAGCTGCCCCCACTGCCCTGCTGCTGGCCGCCGCCGGCCGGCGCGCTGGTGGCCCAGGGATCGTCGGCGGGTGCACCGCCGCCGCCCTGCTGCTGACCACCGCCACTGGGGCCGCCGCCCCAGTTGCCGCCGCCCTGCTGCTGACCGCCGCCATAGCCACCCTGGCCACCGCGACCGGTGGTCTTGGTGACCTTGGCCGTGGCGTTCTTGAGGCTGGGGCCGACTTCCTCGACGTCCAGCTCGTAGACCGTGCGCTTGACGCCCTCGCGGTCCTCGTAGGACCGCTGCTTCAGCCGACCCTGCACGACGACGCGCATGCCGCGTGTGAGCGACTCAGCGACGTTCTCCGCCGCCTGACGCCAGACCGAGCAGGTGAGGAAGAGGCTTTCGCCGTCCTTCCACTCATTGGTCTGACGATCGAAGGTGCGGGGAGTGGACGCGACGCGGAACTTCGCGACCGCCGCACCGGACGGGGTGAAGCGCAGCTCGGGGTCGTCGACGAGATTGCCGACGACCGTGATGACGGTCTCGCCTGCCATGGGTGAACCTCTCGGCGGGGATTGCTTCTGGCTGCTTGCTGCTACTCGAACCCGATGACTTCTGAGCTAGGCGCTCAGTGGGTCTCGGGACGGAGGACCTTGGTCCGGAGGACCGACTCGTTCAGGTTCATCTGGCGGTCGAGCTCCTTGACGACCGCAGGCTCGGCCTGCAGGTCGATGACCGAGTAGATGCCCTCGGGCTTCTTCTTGATCTCGTAAGCGAGACGACGACGGCCCCAGGTGTCGACCTTCTCAACCTTTCCGTTGCCCTCACGGACGACGGAGAGGAAGTTCTCGATCAGCGGGGAGACAGCGCGCTCCTCGAGATCGGGGTCGAGGATGACCATCACCTCGTAGTGACGCATGTGGAACCCACCTCCTTTGGACTCAGCGGCCACGGTCGTTCCGTGGCAGGAGGGTCGTGATGCGTACGCAACGGTATCGGCCGCCACTGACAATCCGGGGGGATTGCTTTCTGGCCTGGACAGACACCGGTGCAGACCGTACAGAGTACCCGCAGACAGGCTTCCGGTTGAAATCCGGTGGCCTGGGGACGCAATCTGTACACATCGGGTGTGCGCGGCGCTACAGTGCGCCGCCTTCCGGCAACGCCAGGAGGTGCCCCATGGCACAGGCAATGCGACGTCGTTCCTCCGTCTCCCTCTTCGCCACAGACGGCAAGCCTCACCCCCTCCAGGACACCCTGCTCGCGGTGACTCTGGTGCTCGGCGTTATCGCCTTCGTCTCGGCGATGTTCCACAGCCTCCATCTGCTCAGCTCCTGGACCGGGCTGGTGGGGATCCTCACAGGCGCCTACGGCCAGTTCATCTCGGTGACGACCCGCGAACGCTTCGCGTTGATCATCGGTCTCGGCGCCTCTGCGTTCGGCTTCTTCCTCGGCATGGCCCACGGCGGACTCTTCGGCGGGGTCCTGGGCTAGGCGGAGTCCTGGGCCGGGTTCCCAGCAGCCATTCGGGGCGCTCCCCCAGCGCAGTAGGCTTCGGCGCGAGAGCCGGAGCCCCTGTACCCATGGGGACACACCTGCCGAGGAGCGCCCCGCATGAGCTTGACCCTGAGGACCATCAGCCGCGAGCAGCATCTGGCGTACATCCAGAGCCTGCCCGCGGCAAGTCACTGCCAGGTCCCGGCGTGGGCTGATGTCAAGACGGAATGGCGCTCGGAGAACCTGGGCTGGTTCGACAAGAGCGGTGAACTGGTGGGCGCAGGCCTGGTGTTGTACCGCCAGCTGCCGAAGATCAAGCGTTATCTCGCCTACATGCCCGAGGGCCCGGTGATCAATTGGTATGCGCCGAACCTGGACGACTGGCTGCAGCCGATGCTCGCCCACCTCAAGCAGCAGGGCGCCTTTTCCGTGAAGATGGGCCCGCCGGTCGTCATCCGCCGCTGGGACGCGCCCGCGATCAAGGCCGGAATCCAGGACCCGGATGTGAAGCGGCTGCGCGACATCGAGGCGACGCATATCGAGCCTCGTGCGTTCGAAGTGGCGGACCGACTGCGGAAGATGGGCTGGCAGCAGGGCGAGGACGGCGGCGCCGGCTTCGGTGACGTACAGCCGCGGTACGTCTATCAGGTGCCGCTGGCGAACCGATCGCTCGACGATGTCCTCAAGGGCTTCAACCAGCTGTGGCGGCGCAACATCAAGAAGGCCGAGAAGGCCGGTGTCGAGGTTGTCCAAGGCAGCTACGAGGATCTGGCCGAGTGGCAGCGGCTGTACGAGATCACCGCTGTACGCGATCACTTCCGGCCGCGCCCGCTCTCGTACTTCCAGCGCATGTGGACGGTGCTGAACAGCGAGGATCCGAACCGGATGCGGCTGTACTTCGCGCGGCACAACGGTGTGAACCTGTCCGCGGCTACGATGCTGGTCGTCGGGGGGCATGTCTGGTACTCGTACGGCGCCTCCGACAACATCGGCCGCGAGGTCCGGCCCTCCAACGCGATGCAGTGGCGGATGCTCCGCGACGCCTACGCGATGGGCGCGACCGTCTATGACCTGCGCGGCATCAGCGACTCCCTCGACGAGACCGACCACCTCTTCGGCCTGATCCAGTTCAAGGTGGGCACCGGCGGCGAGGCCGTCGAGTACGTCGGCGAGTGGGACTTCGCGCTCAACAAGCTGCTGCACAAGGCGCTCGACATCTACATGTCGCGCCGCTGACGGTGCCGCGGCCGACGCCGTAACCTCGTAAATCTCGTACATACCTCTGATACACCGCAGCCACCAGAAAGGTTCCGGGCCGGCCATGGCGCTCTCCCTCTACGTCGACACCGCGCGCTGGCGGGCGCACCAGAAGTCCGTGATCGACCAGTTCCCCGGTCTCGTACCGGTCTGCAAGGGCAACGGCTACGGCTTCGGTCATGAGCGCCTCGCCGACGAGGCCTCCCGCTTCGGCTCCGACATGCTGGCCGTCGGCACGACGTACGAAGCGGCCCGGATCAAGGACTGGTTCAGCGGTGACCTCCTGGTCCTGACCCCCTTCCGGCGCGGTGAGGAACCAGTTCCGCTGCCGGACCGGGTCATCCGGTCGGTCTCGTCGGTCGACGGTGTGCACGCGCTGGTCGGCGCGCGCGTGGTCATCGAGTGCATGAGCTCCATGAAGCGCCACGGCATCGCCGAGCAGGACCTGGGCCAGCTGCACGCCGCCATCGAGGACGTACGCCTGGAGGGCTTCGCCCTGCACCTGCCCCTCGACCGTACGGACGGCTCCGACGCGGTCGAGGAGGTCATCGGGTGGATGGACAGGCTGCGTGCGGCCCGGCTGCCGCTGCACTCCATGTTCGTCAGCCATCTGCGCGCCGAGGAACTGGCCCGCCTCCAGCAGCAGTTCCCGCAGACCCGATTCCGCGCCCGCATCGGTACGCGGCTGTGGCTGGGCGACCACGACGCGACCGAGTACCGCGGCGCCGTCCTGGACGTCACCCGTGTCGCCAAGGGCGACCGCTTCGGCTACCGCCAGCAGAAGGCCGCATCCGACGGCTGGCTGGTTGTCGTCGCCGGCGGCACGTCCCACGGCGTCGGCCTGGAGGCCCCGAAGGCCCTGCACGGCGTGATGCCGCGCGCCAAGGGTGTCGCCCGCGCGGGTCTGGCGACCGTCAACCGCAACCTGTCGCCGTTCGTCTGGGAGGGCAAGCAGCGCTGGTTCGCCGAGCCGCCGCACATGCAGGTGTCGATCCTGTTCGTGCCGGCGGAATCGCAGGAGCCGAAGGTCGGCGACGAGCTGGTGGCGCATCTGCGCCACACCACGACGCAGTTCGACCGGCTCGTCGACCGCTGAGGCGCCCGGAGGCGCCCGGAGGGGGCCTGCCGAGGCCGCCTGGAGTCGGCCGCTGAGACGCGCTGAGAGGCCTGCTGAGGCGCCTTGAGAGGCCCGCTGGGGTTCCGCGAGCGGGACCCCGAGCGCCGACTGCTAAGCCGACGGCTGCGCCCCGCCGGATCCATGGGGCTGCGCCCCCCACTCCACCCGCGGCCCCTCCACCGCGTGCGCCGCGTGCCGCGGCGGATGCGCCGCCTGCCCCACCACGAAGACGTCCACGGCCCCGTCGAGAACCCCGCCCGACGGATCGTCCGAGCCGTCCTTCCGTACGCCGTCCCGTTCCGGCATCAGGACGTCCCGTACGACCACGGCGCACAGATACAGCGTCCCCAGCAGATGAAGGGCGATCGCCACCTGATAGCCCTCGGGCGGCAGCCCCTGGTGCTTGGGGCTGGTCGTGTACGCGAGGTACATCCAGATCCCCAGGAAGTAAATGACCTCGCAGGCCTGCCAGATCAGGAAGTCCCGCCAGCGCGGCCTGGCCAGTGCGGCGAGCGGAATCAGCCACAGTACGTACTGCGGCGAGTAGACCTTGTTGGTGATGATGAACGCCGCGACGACCAGGAAGACGAGCTGAGCGAAACGGGGCCGCCGGGGCGCACTCAGCGTCAGCGCCGCGATGCCCGCGCACGCCAGGATCATCAGCAGCGTCGCGTAGGTGTTCACGGAGTCGACTTCCAGCGGCTCACCCGTGCGCTGCGTGATGATCAGCCAGAACGAGCCGAAATCGACCTGCCGCTCCTGGCTGAAGGTGTAGAACTTCTTCCACCCCTCCGGCGCCATCAGCATCACGGGCAGGTTCACCACCAGCCAGGCACCAGCCGCGCCGAGCGCCGCGGTGGCGAACTCTCGCCATTTGCCTGCCCTCCAGCACAGCAGGAGCAACGGACCCAGCAGCAGTACGGGATAGAGCTTGGCGGCGGTCGCGAGCCCGATGAGGATGCCGAAGGCCAGCGCCCGGCCGCGTGACCACATGAGCATCGCGGCGGCTGTGAGCGCCACGGCCAGCAGGTCCCAGTTGATGGTGGCGGTGAGCGCGAAGGCCGGCGCCAGAGCCAACAGCAGGGCGTCCCAGGGGCGGCGGCGGTGTGTGTGGGCCACACAGACGGCGATGACCGCGGTGCAGATCATCAGCATGCCCGCATTGACCATCCAGTACATCTGCTCCTGGTTCTGCATGGAGCCGCCGGCCAGATTGAGCCACGACGCGACCTGCATGAAGACACCCGTGAGGACCGGGTACTCGAGGTACTCCATGTCGCCGGGCAGCCGGTCGAAGTACGGGATGAGACCTTCGGAGAAACCACGCCCCAGGTAGAGGTGCGGAATGTCGGAGTAGCAGGCGTGGGTGTACTGGGAGCTCGTGCCCCGGAACCAGGCCCAGTTGTAACAGGGCATCTTCTGCACCATGCCGAGCGCAAACATGCCGATTGCCACCAATGCGATGACACGTACAGGAGTGAGCCAGCCACTGCTGCCTCGCCAGGCCCAGCGGCCGGCCGGACCACCGATCAGCTCGCTGCCGGACGCGGCGACGGAGTCACGCCGTGTGGGCCGTACATCAGGCCGCTCCGGCCGCTCCGGTCGGCCCGGTCGGTCCTGGTACACGCTCGTCTCTTCTGCGCTGGGCATGGTGCACATCCTGCCGTACGGGGTTTGGGATACGGCGAGGGCCGCCGCCCCCGGAGCGCACAGGTGCTGTGCGTACCGGGTGCGGCGGCCCTCATGACGTTGCGGGAGCTTGGACCGGCGGCCGCTAACTGCTCGGGCCTCCGATGAACCCTCCGTTGCCGTTGCCGCCACCGTTGCCGTTGGTTCCCGGTGACGTTGTCGTCGGACTGATCGACGGGGTGCCGGTCGGGTCGCCGCTTCCGCCATTGCCGCCATTGCCAGCCGTGGTACCGCAGGTCCAGTCCTCCCACGGTTTGCAGGACTGGCTCGGGTCGGGGCTGCCCGAAGGCGTGGTGGACGGCGTGCCCGACGGCGTCGAGGACGGGGTGCTGGAGGGCGTGCTGGACGGCGACGGGGGCGGGCTCGAGGCACCGCCGCCCCAGTAAGCCTCGGCGTCGAGGGGCTCGGGCTCCGGGAAGGTCAGCCTCGGCGCGCCCTTGAGCGCCTCCGACATGTACGACTGCCAGATCTCGGACGGGAACGACGCACCGTGGATCTTGTCCTGGCCACCGGTGCCGTACATCTCGAGGAACTCGCGCTTCTTGCTGCTCTTCTCGTTGTCGTCGAGCCGGTACATGTCGATGGCGGTCGACAGCTGGGGCGTGTAGCCCACGAACCACGCCGACTTGTTGCCGTCGGTGGTACCTGTCTTGCCGGCGACCTCGCGGCCGGGGAGCCGGGCGTTCTTGCCGGTGCCCTCGTCGTCGTCGACGACATCCCTCAGCACATCGGTCACATTGCTCGCGACGGCACTGGTAAAGGCCTGCTCGGGCTTGTCGTCGTGCTTGTAGACCGTCCGGCCCTCGTAGTCGACCTTGGTAACGGAGAACGGATCCATCTGCTCGCCGTTGGCCGCGAAGGTCGCGTAGGAGCCGGCCATCCGGATCGCGCTGGGGTCCGAGATACCGATCGAGAAGGAGGGGACGTCCGACTTCGACAGGGAGGAATCGAGCAGGCCTGCGTTGATGGCGGCCTCCCTGACCTTAGGAATGCCGACGTCCATGCCCAGCTGCACGAAGGGCGAGTTGGCGGAGTGGATCATGGCTTCACGCAAGTTGATGTTCTTGTACGACTCATCGCCGTCGTTGCGCTGCAGCCACTCCTTTCCTTCCTCGTTCTGCCAGACGGTGCCGTCGTAGTTCTTGATCTTGAGCTTGTTCTTGCCGTTGTACACGGTCTTGTCAGGGTCGATCTTGCTGCGGTACTCGTCTCCCTGGTCTTCGGGCTCACGCGGGTCGCGCACGCCGTCCCGCATCGCCGCGGCCAGTACGAACGGCTTGAAGGTCGATCCGACCTGGGCGCCGGTCTGGTCGGCGTTGTTGGTGAAGTGCTTGGTGGCGTCCTCGCCACCGTAGATGGCGACGATCTTGCCGGTCTTCGGTTCTACCGAGGCGCCGCCGAACTGGACGAAGGTGTCGGTCTTCGGGCGCTTGTCCGGCTTGATGTTGGCATCCCGAACCTTCTTGACCGCGGTCGCGAGCTTCTTGACCTTGTCCTCGTCGAAGGTCGTGTGGATCTCGTAGCCGCCACGCGCGAGGTCGTCGGCCTTGATGCCCTTGTCGTTGTTGTTGAGGAAGTTCGACTTGGCCAGAGCCACCAAGTAACCCACCTGGCCGCCCAACTGTGCGTTCTTCTTGGGCGGGTCGATCTTCGGGAGCTTGGTGAACTTGGCCCGTTCGGCGGCACTGAGGTGGTTGTCCTTGACCATCTCGTCGAGGATCCAGTTCATGCGCTCGGTAGCGCGAGCCTTGTTGGCCGCCGGTGTCGCCGCGCGGTCGATGTCCTCGCTGCCGGCCGGGTCGAAGTACGTCGCGCCCTTCAGCAGCGAGGCGAGGAACGCACACTCGCTGGCGTCCAGATCCTTGGCGTTCTTGTTGTAGTACGTACGGGCCGCGGCCTGGATGCCGTAGGCGCCGCGTCCGTAGTACGAGGTGTTCAGGTAGCCGGCCATGATCTCCGGCTTGTCCATGTCGGTGCCGACCCTTATGGAGATGAACAGCTCCTTGAACTTACGGCTCAGGGTCTGGGACTGGTCGCCGAGCCGCGCGTTCTTCACGTACTGCTGGGTGATGGTGGAGCCACCCTGGGTCTGCCCGCCCTTGGCCATGTTGAACAGGGCCCGGCCGATGCCCATCGGGTCGATTCCCGAGTCGGTCTTGAACGTCTTGTTCTCCGCCGAGATCACCGCGTTCTGCATGGCTTCGGGGATCTGCTCGATGCCCACGATCTGCCGGTTGATCTCTCCACCGGTGGCGGCCATCTGGCTGCCGTCCGCCCAGTAGTAGACGTTGTTCTGCGCCTGAGCCGTCTTGTCCGGGTCAGGGACCTCCACCATGGCGTACGCAATCGTCGCGGCGGCCATCAGGCTGCCGACGAAGCCCAGACAGAGCCCGGTGACCAGCTTCCACGACGGCACCCACCGGCGCCATCCATACCTGTTGTGGCGCGGGTAGTCGATCATCCGCTTCTTGGACGGCCGCCCGCCGTGACCACGGCCGGGACCGTCGTGGCCCCCGCCGCCGCCTCCGCGGCGGCCGCCTCCCCGGCCTCCGTGGCCGGCGCCCGCGCCTTCGTCCACGCGCCGGCGACCACCGCCGTTGCGCTGTGCGGCGCGGCGGGCCTCGGCCCGGCTGCCGTACGGACGCTCCTCGTCGGACGAAACGGAAGGAGACCCTGCGGTGGTACCCCGGGACGGGGCTGCGCGGCGGCCAGACGGCTGCGGGGCGGCGCGCCTGGCCGCGGCACGTCCGCCACCCTGCGACTGCGGCGGTTTGCGACGGTGCTCGCTCATCGAACGACTACTCCTCGGGCAGGCGAGACGCCTGGAAGCGGCAGTTGAGTTCCGGTCCCCCCGAAATGGATACGGACCAGCCCCGTGAAGGGCTCATCCGCTGTGCATCCCCGGCGATGACGCTCTCAGGCGTCCCGTGGTTCCCGGTGGTCTGCATGGCGCACAGACTACGCACGGTCAAAACCCACCTAGTGCCAAAGTTCACCCCAAATCGGGCAACTTGCTCGCTACGAATTGACGATGTGACGCCGTTCACCATGGCCCCTCTTGTCGCAGCAGCAACGTCGTTCTATCGTGCTGATGTATCGAGTCGATACATCAGCACGACATAAGCGACCGGGACGGCGAGGGAGGCGACGATGAGCAGGCGCTCCGGCATCCTCGAATTCGCCGTGCTGGGTCTGCTCCGTGAGGCCCCGATGCACGGGTACGAGCTGCGGAAACGGCTCAATACCTCGCTGGGAATCTTCCGGGCCTTCAGTTACGGGACCCTCTACCCCTGTCTCAAGACGCTGGTCGCCAACGGCTGGTTGATCGAGGAGCCGGGTAGCGCTCCCGAGGATGCGCTCGCCGCGTCACTCGCAGGGCGCCGCGCAAAGATCGTCTACCGGTTGACGGCGGAAGGTAAGGAGCACTTCGAGGAGCTGCTCTCCCACACCGGCCCGGACACCTGGGAGGACGAGCACTTCGCTGCTCGCTTCGCCTTCTTCGGGCAGACGGAGCGCGAGGTGCGGATGCGGGTGCTGGAGGGCCGCCGCAGCCGGCTGGAGGAGCGTCTGGAGAAGATGCGCGCCTCCCTGGCACGCACCCGCGAGCGCCTCGACGACTACACGCTTGAGCTGCAGCGACACGGCATGGAGTCCGTGGAGCGCGAAGTGCGCTGGCTGAACGAGCTCATTGAGAGCGAGCGGGCGGGGCGGGATCAGCGACAGCCCGCCTCCGAGAGCTCACCTCAGCAGGACAACACATCTGGAGAGACGGGCGGCCTGCCCCGGCACAGGGGTGCCGAGTCCTCCGGGGGAACACCCCCCGGGCACTCCATCCCGCCGGATCCGTCCGAGGACACCGCCAAGTGATGCCTTGCGGTCCGCAGGGTTTCATCCGGAATACCGAGATCAAACAGGGAGCAACCGGAATGGGTTCGGTTCGCGTAGCCATTGTCGGCGTGGGCAACTGCGCCGCCTCGCTGGTGCAGGGCGTCGAGTACTACAAGGACGCCGACCCGGCCGGCAAGGTGCCGGGTCTGATGCACGTTCAGTTCGGCGACTACCACGTCTCCGACGTCGAGTTCGTGGCCGCCTTCGATGTTGACGCCAAGAAGGTCGGCCTCGACCTCTCGGATGCCATCGGCGCCAGCGAGAACAACACCATCAAGATCTGCGACGTGCCGAACACCGGCGTCACCGTGCAGCGCGGCCACACCCTCGACGGCCTTGGCAAGTACTACCGCCAGACCATCGAAGAGTCCGCCGAGGCACCGGTCGACATCGTCCAGACCCTCAAGGACAAGCAGGTCGACGTCCTGGTCTGCTACCTGCCCGTCGGTTCCGAGGACGCTGCGAAGTACTACGCGCAGTGCGCCATCGACGCCAAGGTCGCGTTCGTCAACGCTCTCCCGGTCTTCATCGCCGGCACCAAGGAGTGGGCGGACAAGTTCACCGAGGCGGGTGTCCCGATCGTCGGTGACGACATCAAGTCGCAGGTCGGCGCCACGATCACGCACCGCGTGATGGCGAAGCTCTTCGAGGACCGGGGCGTCATCCTGGACCGCACGATGCAGCTGAACGTCGGCGGCAACATGGACTTCAAGAATATGCTCGAGCGTGAGCGCCTTGAGTCCAAGAAGATCTCCAAGACGCAGGCCGTCACCTCGCAGATCCGCGACCGCGACATGGGCGAGGACAACGTCCACATCGGTCCGTCGGACTACGTGGCCTGGCTCGACGACCGCAAGTGGGCGTACGTCCGCCTTGAGGGCCGTGCCTTCGGCGAGGTGCCCCTGAACCTCGAGTACAAGCTCGAGGTCTGGGACTCCCCGAACTCCGCAGGCATCATCATCGACGCCGTGCGCGCCGCGAAGATCGCCAAGGACCGCGGTATCGGCGGCCCGATCCTCTCCGCGTCCTCGTACTTCATGAAGTCCCCGCCGGTCCAGTACTTCGACGACGAGGCCCGCGAGAACGTCGAGAAGTTCATCAAGGGCGAGGTCGAGCGCTAAGCATTCGCCTGCTCGACCGAGGAGGGTCCCCTGGTAATCCGCCCGGGGACCCTCCTCGTATGTGACGCTTGATCGCATGCCTGTCGTACGTGATCTGCGCGTACTCCTGCGCCTGACGAACTTCCGCCGACTTCTGGCGGTCCGGCTCCTCTCCCAGTCCGCCGACGGCGTCTATCAGGTCGCGCTCGCCACGTACGTCGTGTTCTCCCCGGAGAAACAGACCTCGCCGACCGCGATCGCCTCGGCCATGGCGGTACTGCTGCTGCCGTACTCCTTGATCGGCCCCTTCGCCGGCGTCCTGCTGGACCGCTGGCAGCGCAGGCAGGTCTTCCTGTACGGGAATCTGCTGCGGGCGCTCCTCGCGAGCGGGACGGCGGTCCTGATTCTCGCCTCCGTACCCGACTGGCTCTTCTACGCCTCGGCCCTGTCCGTCACAGCCGTCAACCGCTTTGTACTGGCCGGGCTCTCCGCCTCACTGCCCAGGGTGGTCGACTCCGACCGGCTCGTCATGGCCAACTCTCTGTCTCCGACGGCCGGCACACTTGCCGCGACCGCGGGCGGCGGACTCGCCTTCGCCGTACGGCTGGTGTCCGCGGACTCCGACGCCGCGGTGGTTCTGCTGGGTGCCGCGCTTTATCTCTGCTCGGCCCTGGCCTCGCTCCGGATGCCACGTGAACTACTCGGTCCCGAGCAGGAGTTGGTGCAGCCGCGACTGGCCGCCGCCCTGGCCTCCACCGTGCGCGGACTGGTGGGCGGACTGCGGCACCTGACCGAGCGCCGGGCGGCGGCCCGTGTGATGGCCGCTATGACGCTGATGCGCTTCTGCTACGGGGCGCTGACGGTCATGGTGCTGATGCTCTGCCGGTATGCCTGGTCCGAGAAGGAGTCGGACGGCCTGGCCCTGCTGGGTCTGGCCATCGCCATCTCGGGCGCGGGGTTCTTCGCGGCGGCAGTGGTGACCCCGTGGGCGGTCGGCCGGCTCGGCCAGTTCGGATGGATGGTGGCGTGCGCGGCGGCGGCAGCCGTTCTTGAACCTGCTCTGGGGCTGCCGTTCGAGCCCGAGCCGATATTGGTCGCCGCGTTCATCCTGGGGCTCATCACCCAGGGAGCGAAGATCGCCACGGACACGGTGGTGCAGACATCGGTGGACGACGCCTACCGGGGCAGAATCTTCTCCCTCTACGACGTGCTGTTCAACGTCGCCTTCGTGGGCGCGGCGGCCATCGCCGCGCTGATGCTGCCGCCTGACGGCCGGTCGGTCCACCTGGTGGTCGTAGTGGCGGTCATCTACGCATCCGTCGCGGCAACTATGTCCCGTTGGAGCCGTATTGGCACGGTGATATAGCGTGCACGCGTCAAACAATGGATCGCACACGTTTACGGGAAGACTTCCCGCATGACCTATCCGCCGCAGCAGGGCGCCAAGGCGCGTACGAGCACCTTGATCCGTACGCGCAGCACGAAGGTCGGGTACAAGGTGGTCGAGGTGCACCCCGACACGACGGACAGGAACCTCTGCAAAGGCAAGTCCGACCTTGGCCACTTCGAGCAGACGAGTGGCGGGCGGCGCAGCTCGGGCAAGCGGTTCGTGCTCTGCCTGGATGAGATCAAGAAGTAGTCGCATACACCGAAGGGCGATGTTTCACGTGAAACATCGCCCCTTCGCCCATCGATCCGGCTCCATGTTTCACGTGAAACATGGAGCCGTTTCACGCTCAGCCCTGCGTCGCCCACCACTCCTTAAGGGCCGCGACCGCCGCATCATGCTCCATCGGCCCGTTCTCCAGGCGCAGCTCCAGCAGGAACGCGTACGCCTTGCCAATCACCGGGCCGGGGCCCACACCCAGGATCTCCTGGATCTGATTGCCGTCCAGGTCGGGCCGGATCGCGTCCAGCTCCTCCTGCTCCTGCAACTGTGCGATGCGCTCCTCAAGCCCGTCATAGGCCCGGGAGAGGGCGGTGGCTTTGCGCTTGTTCCGTGTGGTGCAGTCCGAGCGGGTCAGCTTGTGCAGCCGCTCCAGCTGCGGCCCGGCATCACGTACGTACCGCCGCACTGCCGAGTCCGTCCACTCCCCGGTCCCGTAGCCGTGGAAGCGCAGATGAAGCTCCACCAGCCGCGAGACGTCCTTGATCATGTCATTGGAGTACTTGAGCGCGGTCATCCGCTTCTTGGTCATCTTCGCGCCCACCACCTCGTGGTGATGGAAGGAGACCCGGCCGTCGCTCTCGAAGCGCCGTGTCCGTGGCTTTCCGATGTCATGGAGAAGCGCGGCCAGTCGCAGCACCAGATCCGGGCCGTCCTCCTCCAGATCCATCGCCTGTTCCAGGACGGTCAGAGAGTGCTCGTACACATCCTTGTGGCGGTGGTGCTCGTCACTCTCCAGACGCAGCGCGGGCAGCTCGGGCAGCACATGGTCGGCCAGGCCGGAGTCGACGAGCAGCGCCAGCCCCTTGCGAGGGTGGGCGGAGAGGATCAGCTTGTTCAGCTCGTCGCGTACCCGTTCGGCGGAGACGATGTCGATCCGGTCTGCCATCTCCTTCACCGCGGTGACGACCTCGGCTGCCACCTCGAAGTCCAGCTGCGCAGCGAAGCGGGCGGCCCGCATCATGCGCAGCGGGTCGTCGGAGAAGGACTCCTCGGGCGTACCCGGGGTCCGCAGTACTCGCGCGGCAAGGTCCTCGAGACCGCCGTGCGGATCGATGAACTCCTTCTCCGGCAGCGCCACGGCCATCGCGTTCACGGTGAAGTCGCGCCGGGCAAGGTCTTCGTCGATCGAGTCGCCGTAGGACACCTCGGGCTTGCGCGAAGTTCTGTCGTACGCCTCCGAGCGGTACGTCGTGACCTCGATCTGGTAGCCCTGCTTCTGGCAGCCGACCGTGCCGAAGGCGATCCCGACCTCCCAGACCGAGTCCGCCCACGGACGGACGATCTTCAGCACGTCGTCGGGGCGGGCTTCCGTCGTGAAGTCCAGGTCATTGCCGAGCCGGCCGAGGAGCGCATCCCGGACCGATCCGCCGACCAGGGCAAGACTGAACCCGGCCTCCTGAAAGCGGCGGGCAAGGTCGTCGGCGACAGGGGACACCCGCAGCAGTTCGCTCACCGCGCGGCGTTGCACCTGACTCAGTGCAGTGGGGTTGTCTTCATTGGCGTTCGGCACAACAGAAAAGGGTACGTGCCCCGCCGACCGCAGCGCCCCTGTTTATGACGCCGATCCGATCATGTGGGGCACTCCGCGGCACTTCGACACAGCGCACCTCGTTACCATGCGTGGACGCAATCAGCGACACCCACCAACGGCAGCAGACAACGAGGACGGACGAGCGCGTGGCCGAGGCGGCAGACTTCCAGGGGATGAATCCTTCTCCTGCCCGCCGGTGGCTCCGGCGCACAGCCTCCGTGATCCTCGGCGTCCCGCTTGTGGCCGGACTGCTGTGCGGCCCGGCCGCGCCAGCCGCGCAAGCGGCCGAGAACGCCTCGGACTCCCACACAGTCGATGTGTCTCTCGACACTCTGACGCCGACCGCCCCCGGCAAGAGCGACACGCTCACGATCTCCGGCACGGTGATCAACAAGGGCAAGCAGACCATCACCGATGCCGAACTCGATCTACGGGTGGGGCCCAAGCTGTCCAGCAGGGCCGCCATCGACCGCGTCGCCCAGCAGACCGGCTATGCGCCGGGCACCGATGGCTCGCCGGTCGGCGACAAGTACACAGTCAAGATCCCCAGGCTCGTCTCCGGCATCAGCCGCGAGTTCACGCTCTCCATCCCGGTAAATGAGCTCGAGCTCGACGACGACGGCGTCTACCAGCTCGGTGTTTCCCTGTCGGGCCAGACCCCGGACGAGCCGTTCGACCAGGTCCTGGGCATCGAGCGGACCCTCCTCCCGTGGCAGCCCGAGGCTGTGGAGAAGAAGACCCAGTTCACCTATCTCTGGCCGCTGATCTCCTCGACCCACCTCACCTCGGAGACGGGATCGGACGAGCAGCAGACTCCGGTTTTCGAGGACGAGACGCTGGCCACTGAGCTCGCCCCGGGCGGACGGCTGGACCAGCTCGTCTCCCTCGGTACCGATCTGCCCGTCACCTGGGTCGTCGACCCGGATCTACTGGCCAGCGTCGATGCGATGACCAGGAACTATCAGGTCAAGAGTGGGGCCACCATTGTCCCGGGCAAGAACCAGGCCGTTGCCAAGCGGTGGCTGAGCGCCGTCGAGGCCGCCGTCCAGGGCCGCAAGGTGGTCGCGCTGCCGTTCGCCGACCCTGATCTGGCGTCCCTTGCGCACCGCGGAAAGAACATCTCCGGATCCCTCAGCCATCTGCAGTCGGCCACCAAGGTCGCCGAGACGACCGTGGAGACGATCCTCCATGTGAAGCCGTCAATCGACTTCGCGTGGCCCGTCGACGGCGCCATCGACTCCTCGATCGTCGATGTCGCCACCTCGGCCGGCGCCCACAAAGTGATCTCCCGCAGCGACAGCCTGCGGGACGACCTGTCGTACACGCCCAGCGCGGCGCGCCCCATCGGCGGCGGGACAACGGCAGTGGTCGCCGACGCCCGGCTCTCCACCGCCTTTCAGGGCGACATGATCAAGACCGGGAATTCCACCCTCGCGGTTCAGGAGTTCCTCGCCCAGACGCTTGCGCTGAACCTCCAGGCCCCCAGCAAGCAGCGGAGCATCGTCGTCGCCCCGCAACGGATCCCGAGCGCGTCCCAGGCCCAGTCCATGGCACGCGCGCTGCAAGCTCTCGAAGCCCAGCGCTGGACGCAGCCGCTCGACCTGGTCGCTGCCGCGGGCGCCAAGCCCGATGCCAATGCCGAGACCAAGGTGCCCGGCAGCTCTCGCTATCCCGAGCAGCTGCGCAAGCAGGAGCTGCCGCCCCAGGCGTTCCGCGACATCAGGAACACGCAGAACACCCTCGACAACTTCAAGGTCATCCTCACCGCGCAGGACCGGGTGGAGACCCCGTTCGGCAGGGCGATCGACAGGGAGATGTCCACCTCCTGGCGTGGCAACCCGGTGGGGGCCCAGCTGTACCGCGACGGTGTGCGGGCCTACCTGCGGAGCCTCACCGAAGAGGTGCAGCTGATTGAGAAGTCGGCCATCACCCTGTCGGGGCGCAGTGCGACGATCCCGGTCACCGTGCAGAACAGACTGGTCCAGGGGATCGACCATCTGGTGCTGCGGCTGACGTCGGACAACGCCACCCGCCTCAACCTCGACCAGGACAAGGCCACCGCCCATCAGCCGATCAAGGTCGAGGGCGGCCACAGCCAGTCGGTGAAGTTCGCCGCGGCGGCCAATGCAAACGGCCCGGTGCAGATGACGGCCCAGCTCTTCACCGAGGACGGAAAGCCGTACGGCGACCCAATGAGGTTCACGGTGAAGGTCTCCGAGATCACTCCCACCGTGATGCTCGTCATCGCCGGCGGTGTGCTGCTGCTCGTCCTGGCAGGCGTCAGGATGTACACCCAGCGCAAGCGCGCGGCTGCGCGAGACACGGCTGCGGAGGATACGGAAGGCTCAGAGGGCTCAGAGTCAGAGGGCTCCGCGTCAGAAGGTTCAGAGGGTGACATCAGCAGCCCCGATCCCGGGCAGGCGAGTGACCTGACACCGGACACCGGACCGGGCAGCGGCGACCCGTCGGGCACGGGTGAGAAAGTGGACCGTTGAGCGATGTCGTGGCCGGTGGGCCGGGGACGATGAGGTGGGGTTGCAATGAACGCGCCGTACGACGGTGACCGCGGTCAGGGCGCGGACGGAGCAGTGCCTCCTCCGGGCCCGACCCCCGATCCCCCGCTGCCGGGCCAGGGTCCTCCGCCGCCACAACCGGACCCTGACCCATACACTCAGGATCCGTACATCCAGGACGCCTACGACCGTGATCCTTACCGGGCGCAGGATCTGTCCACCCAGGACCCCGTGACCGAGGCGCTGTACGACCGCGCATCCCACCCGCCGCCGCCCCCCGGCACGTACCAGGAGCCCCAGCCGCTGTACCAGCAGCCCTCGACACCGCAGCACGCACCGGACCCCCGCATCTGGGCGCAGACCCCGCCGCCCGAGCCGGCCGGCCCCTCCCGTCTTCTGCCATACGGGGACGACGCCAGGACCACCCAGTTCACCGGCGTGGATGACCTGGTCACCCGGGCCGGCGAGGAGGAGCCGGAGCCCGACGCGTTCGCACACCTCTTCCGGGACCAGCAGGCCTCCGGCCGCCCCACCCCGCCCCCGGAACCCATCCCGGCGGCACCGGCCCCCAAGAAGTCCGGCGGCCGGGCCTCCGGCCTGCTGAAGTCCAGCGCAGTGATGGCGGCCGGCACGCTGGTGTCCCGCCTCACCGGTTTTGTACGCAGCCTGGTGATCACCGCTGCTCTCGGCGCCGCCCTGCTCGGTGACACCTACACCGTCGCGTACACCCTGCCGACGATGATCTACATCCTCACCGTCGGAGGCGGCCTCAACTCTGTGTTCGTACCGCAGCTGGTGCGGGCGATGAAGAACGACGAGGACGGCGGCGAGGCCTACGCCAACCGGCTACTGACGCTCGTCATGGTGGCGCTCGGCGCCATCGTCGCCATCGCGGTGTTCGCGGCTCCGCTGCTGATCCAGCTCATGTCGGACACCATCGCCTCCAATGCGGCGGCAGACAGTGTCGCCGTCACCTTCGCCCGCTACTGCTTGCCCACGATCTTCTTCATGGGCGTGCACGTGGTCATGGGACAGATCCTCAACGCCCGCGGGAAGTTCGGCGCGATGATGTGGACCCCGGTCCTCAACAACATCGTCATGATCACCACGTTCGGCCTGTTCATCTGGGTGTACGGCACCTCCGCCGAGTCGCAGATGGGCGTCCAGACGATTCCGCCGGAGGGCGTGCGGCTGCTGGGCATCGGCACTCTGCTGGGCCTCGTGGTCCAGGCCCTGGCGATGATCCCGTACCTGCGTGAGACCGGTTTCCGGTTCCGCCCGCGGTTCGACTGGAAGGGCCACGGTCTCGGCAAGACCGTCAAGCTGGCCAAGTGGACCGTGCTGTTCGTCCTCGCCAACCAGGCGGGCGTGCTGGTCGTCACCCAGCTCGCCACCGCCGCCGGTGAGGCGTCCGGCAGGGACGGCGCGGGCTTCATCGCGTACACCAACGCCCAGTTGATCTGGGGCATGCCGCAGGCCATCATCACCGTCTCGGTCATGGCCGCCCTGCTGCCGCGGATCTCCCGCGCCGCCCACGACGACGACCCGGGCGCGGTGCGCGACGACATCTCTCAGGGGCTGCGCAACTCCGCAGTCGCGATCGTTCCGGTGGCCTTCGCGTTCCTGGCTCTCGGCGTACCGATGTCCAGCCTGCTGTTCGCCTCCAGCGGCCAGGAAGCCGCCCGCGGCATGGGCTTCATCCTGATGGCGTTCGGCCTTGGCCTCATCCCGTACTCCGTGCAGTACGTCGTGCTGCGTGGCTTCTACGCGTACGAGGACACCAGGACGCCCTTCTACAACACGGTCATCGTCGCAGCGGTCAACGCCGCCGCCTCCGCCGCCTGCTATGTCGTGCTGCCCGCCCGCTGGGCAGTCGTCGGCATGGCAGCCTCCTACGGTCTCGCCTACGCCGTCGGCGTAGGCATCGCCTGGCGCCGACTCAAGAACCGCCTCGGCGGCGATCTGGACGGCGCACACGTCATGCGCACGTATGCACGTCTCTGCTTGGCCTCCGTCCCCGCGGCGGCGGCCGCCGGCGCGGTCGCCTTCGTCATCGTCAAGGGGCTCGGGAGCGGCGCCCTCGGCTCGCTCGCCGCGCTGGCCGGCGGCGGGATCGTGCTGCTGGGCGTCTTCTTCGTCGCCGCGAAGCGGATGCGCATCGGGGAGCTCAACACCCTGGTCGGCATGGTGCGCGGCCGCCTCGGCCGCTAGCGGGCGCGTAGTCCCGCACAACCATCGTCGGCCGTTGTGTGTCGTGCATAGCGGCCGACTGTGGGCACAATTGGCATGGCTGTTGAATATGCGCAACGGATGGGGAGGCAGGAGCGACGGTGGCGGAACGTAGCACGGCTGCCGTCGACGTGGCCGACAACAGCGGAGACGATCCGCTGACCGCCCAGGCGGGCAAGGCCACGACCGACGGGGCGGCGGAATCCCAGGACTCGGCGGAGAAGACCGCACCGGACACGGGCAGCGAACGGCAGGAGACCGAACCCGCCATCGCCACGCCCGAACTGCACAGTGGTCACAAACTCGCCAGACGCTACCGACTCGAGGAGTGCGTCACCCGTCTGGACGGTTTCAGCAGCTGGCGCGCAGTCGACGAGAAATTGCGCCGTGCTGTCGGCGTCCATCTACTCCCTGCCGACCATCCGCGAGCCCGCTCCGTACTCGCGGCGGCCCGCTCCTCGGCGCTTCTCGGCGACCCTCGCTTCGTACAAGTCCTCGACGCCGTCGAGGAGAACGACCTCGTCTACGTCGTCCACGAGTGGCTTCCGGACGCGACGGAGCTCACCGCGCTGCTTGCCATGGGCCCCATGGAGCCGCACGACGCGTACCAGCTCGTCGACCAGCTCTCCCAGGCGATGGCCGCGGCGCACCGTGAGGGGCTGGCCCATCTCAAACTGACGCCCGGCGCGGTGCTGCGGACCTCGACCGGGCAGTACCGGATCCGCGGTCTCGCGGTGAATGCCGCCCTGCGCGGGATCACCGCTGATGGTCCGCAGCGCGCCGACACCGAGGCGATCGGCGCCCTGCTGTACGCCGCGCTGACTCAGCGCTGGCCATACGAGAACGACGCATACGGCCTCTCCGGGCTGCCCAAGGGCGTCGGGCTCATCGCCCCCGACCAAGTGCGGGCCGGTGTCCACCGCGGGCTCTCGGAGCTCGCCATGCGAGCTCTGGTCAACGACGGCGCCACAGCGTCCCGCCAGGAGCCACCGTGCACCACCCCCGACGAACTCGCGAAGGCCGTCGCTGCGATGCCTCGCATCCGGCCGCCGGAGCCTGCGTTCACCTCACCGCCTGAGTACCAGCGCACCACGTACCAGCAGGGCACGTATGGCCGTCCTGCCCCCCGTCCGAACGCCACGGCCCCTCAGCCGGTACCCAGCCCGCCCGCGCCGCTCCAGAGCCGTACCGGCAAGGTCCTCAAATGGACGGTGGCGGCTCTGCTCATCGCCGCGCTGGGACTTGGCAGCTGGCAGGTCGCCGACAAGCTGATCGACCGCGACAAGGACCCGGTCGATCCGGGCACCTCGCAGACGAACAACGGCGAGAAGAACAACGGGGTCCAGACCGGCAAGCCGGTCGCCATCACCAGCGCCCATGACTTCGACCCGCTCGGAAGTGACGGCTCCGAGAAGCCTGCCGGGATAAAGAACAGCTACGACGGCGACCCGGGCACCTACTGGAACACCGATGGCTACTTCAGCGCGGACTTCGGCCGTTTGAAGGCGGGCGTAGGCATCGTTCTGGACCTCGGCAAGGTCCAGCAGGTCGGCACCGTGGACGTGTCCTTCCTCGGTGGCGAGACCTCTGTAGAACTGCGGACCGCGCCCGAGGACGCCTCGTCCGAGCCGACGACCCTCGACGGCTTCACCAAGGTCTCCGACGGATCCGGTTCGAATGTGTCCCTCAAGCCCGGCAAGCCGGTACGGGCACGGTACGTTCTGGTCTGGCTGACCGAACTGCCGCAGACCGACGAGGGCAACTTCCGGGGCAAGGTCTCGGAGATCAAGATCACCAGCTGACGGCATCAGGGGAGGGGGCTCACCGTTGGACGACGCGACACTCGGCGACACAAGCGACCAGGACCTTCTGGCCCGCCACGTCGCGGGGGACCCGGATGCCTTCGGTGAGGTTGTACGGCGCCACCGCGACAGACTCTGGGCTGTCGCCCTGCGCACCCTGGGGGACCGCGAGGAGGCCGCGGACGCGGTTCAGGACGCCCTGGTGTCCGCCTTCAGGGCCGCCCACACCTTCCGCGGCCAGTCTGCCGTGACCACCTGGCTCCACCGCATCACCGTCAATGCGTGTCTCGACCGGGCCCGCAAGGCAGCCTCGCGAAAGACCTCCCCTGTGGACGACACCGAGCGCCTGGAGCAACTCCTCGAGCCTCATGAATCCGCCGAGGCCCCGGCGGAGCGTCAGGATTTGCACCGCGAGCTCCTGGCCGCGCTGGCAAAGCTTCCCCTCGACCAGCGGGCAGCGCTGGTTCTGGTGGACATGCAGGGCTACCCGGTGGCGGAGGCGGCCAGCGTCCTCGATGTGCCGATCGGGACCGTCAAAAGCCGCTGTGCGCGCGGTCGGGCACGGCTGTTGCCGATGCTCACTCATCTGCGCGGTGATGCCGGGGATAGCACCGAGCTCGGCATGGGAAGGAACCGGACGCCGGGGGCATCCGTCCCACCGGCGTCGGGACAAAGGGACGCAGGGCCAAGTGATCCTGCAGCTGTGAAGGGCGGAGGTGGGCGCGCGTGACATCCACGGCCGATACGACTCAGCACCCGGACGTCTCGGAAATCTCCGACCTCACCGAGGGGCTCCTCACTCCGTCCCGCACAGCCGACGTTCGACAGCATCTGGACGGCTGTTCGCTGTGCGCCGATGTACGTGCGTCTCTCGAGGAAATCCGCGGACTCCTCGGCACGCTCCCCGGTGCCCACCGGATGCCCGCCGATGTCGTCGGCCGCATCGATGCCGCGCTGGCCGCCGAGGCTCTGCTGGAATCCACCACGCCCGAACAGAGCGCGGATGTTTCACGTGAAACAGAGCCCGCTGCAGTGCCCGCTGCACAGCTGGCGGAGACCGCTCCTGCCGACCGGCCAGCAGGGCACGCACGCGCTGCCACCGGTCCCGGCCGCCAGACCCGGCGGCGACGCAAGGTTGTCCTGGGTGCCGTCCTCGGGGCGGCGGCAGTCGGTATGAGCGTTCTGCTCCTCCAGTCGTTCCAGTCCGCGACCAACAGCTCCGCCCAGAAGGATGCGAGCGTCAGCTCCGCGGCCGGCGACTCCCACGAATTCTCTGCGGCGAGTCTCGAGGATCGCGTACAGGCGCTCATCACCACGAGCCCGACCCAAGCAGAGCCACGAATGGAGAAGGGGCCGTCCATCGACAGCCACTCCAACTCCAATTCGCCGAAGCGCACACCGGACGTCGCGGTACCGCCCTGTATCCAGAAGGGCACCGGCCGGACCGATGCTCCGATCGCCGCGGAGCGCGGCCAGTACGAGGGCGACAATGCCTACCTCGTGGTGCTGCCGCATTCCACGGACAGCGAGCAGGTCCAGGCGTATGTGATCGATGCAGCCTGCACCAACACCGCGCCCGCGTCCACCGGGAAGCTGCTGCTGACCAACTCCTACCCTCGCCGCTGACACACGCCGCTGCGCCGCTCGGACATCCCGGGAATGCAAGCCCCGTAGGATCCGTTGGGTGGGGTGAGAGTCATTGACCGGCCCCCGTAGGCAGCAGACAGTCCGCAGAGACGAGGAAGAAACCCGTGAGCGACGTCCGTAACGTGATCATCATCGGCTCCGGGCCGGCCGGCTACACGGCGGCGCTCTACACAGCGCGCGCCTCGCTGCAGCCGCTGGTATTCGAGGGTGCAGTCACCGCCGGCGGTGCGCTGATGAACACGACCGAGGTGGAGAACTTCCCCGGCTTCCGCGACGGCATCATGGGTCCGGATCTGATGGACAACATGCGCGCCCAGGCCGAGCGCTTCGGCGCCGAACTCGTTCCGGACGATGTCGTCTCCGTCGACCTTACCGGCGAGATCAAGACCGTCATTGACACCGCGGGCATCGTCCACCGGGCCAAGGCTGTCATCGTCACCACCGGCTCCCAGCACCGCAAGCTCGGCCTGCCCAACGAGGACACGCTCTCCGGACGCGGCGTCTCCTGGTGCGCCACCTGCGACGGGTTCTTCTTCAAAGACCAGGACATCGCCGTGATCGGCGGTGGCGACACCGCGATGGAGGAAGCGACCTTCCTCTCCCGCTTCGCCAAGTCCGTCACCATCGTCCACCGCCGCGACACCCTGCGTGCCTCCAAGGCCATGCAGGACCGCGCCTTCGCCGACCCGAAGATCTCCTTCGCCTGGCACAGCGAGGTCGCCCAGATCCATGGCGAGCAGAAGCTCACCGGTCTGACTCTGCGCAACACCAAGTCCAGCGAGACCTCTGAGCTTCCGGTCACCGGGCTGTTCATCGCCGTAGGCCATGACCCGCGCACCGAGCTCTTCAAGGGCCAGCTGGACCTGGACGACGAGGGCTATCTGAAGGTCGATGCGCCGTCGACGCGCACCAACCTGACGGGTGTCTTCGCAGCGGGTGACGTCGTCGACCACACCTACCGTCAGGCCATCACCGCCGCCGGCACCGGCTGCTCCGCCGCCCTCGATGCCGAGCGCTACCTCGCCGCGCTCGCCGACAGCGAGAAGGCGGCCAAGCCGGAGAAGATCGCCGAGCCGGAGAAGACCCCCGCGGTCTGACCCCCTGAACCATCCCCCTCCCACCCCGCAAAGAAGTAAGGAGGCCGCCGTGGCCGGCGCCCTGAAGAACGTGACAGATGACACCTTCGAAGAGGATGTCCTCAAGAGCGACAAGCCTGTGCTGGTGGACTTCTGGGCCGCCTGGTGCGGTCCCTGCCGTCAGATCGCGCCCTCCCTCGAGGCCATCGCGGCGGAGCATGGCGACAAGATCGAGATCGTCAAGCTCAACATCGACGAAAACCCGGCCACCGCGGCCAAGTACGGCGTCATGTCCATCCCGACGCTGAACGTCTACCACAACGGCGAGGTCGCCAAGACGATCGTCGGTGCCAAGCCGAAGGCCGCGATCGTCCGCGACCTTGAGGGGTTCATCGGCGAGTAGTCCGAGCAGTCAGCTCGGTTGTTTCACGTGAAACACGAATGGGCTCATCCCTCAGGGGATGAGCCCATTTTCGCGTTCGGAGTCACAGCGGCCGCAGCACCGGCTCCTTCTGTACAGCGCCCAGCAGCCGGTCCAGAGCCAGCTCCACGTCTTCCTTCCAGGAGAGGGTGGTCCGCAGCTCCAGCCTCAGTCGGGGATACGTCGGGTGCGGACGGACCGTCTTGAAGCCCACGGCAAGCAGATGATCGGCGGGCAGCACGCAGGCCGGCTCCTTCCAGCGGGCATCGCCGAATGCCTCGATCGCGCGGAAGCCTCGCCGCAGCAGATCCTTGGCCACTGTCTGCACGATGACCCGGCCGAGCCCTTGTCCCTGATAGCCCGGACTGATCCAGGCGGTCATCAGCTGGACGGCATCTGGTGAGACAGGGCTCGTGGGGAAGGCCGTGGAGCGCGGCACATAGGCCGGAGGCGCGTACAGAACGAAGCCGACCGGCACCTCGTCGACATAGACAACCCGGCCGCAAGAGCCCCACTCCAGGAGCACGGCGGAGATCCAGGCCTCCTTCTCCAGCTCGGGCGTGCCCGCCTTTACCGCGGCTTCGCCGCTGACCGGATCAAGCTCCCAGAAGACGCACGCACGACAACGCTTGGGAAGGTCCGAAAGGTTGTCCAACGTGAGCGGTACAAGCCGACGCCCCATGAAGGCTGTTCCTCGCTTCCCTCACCTGCCGCGCTACGGGCGGCTGCCAGCGCGCTCCGCTCCTGGAGCAGGCTGCTGATGAAACCTCCGACTGCCCCAAGGCCCAGGCCTGCTGTCACCAGTTGGCTGCGGCTCACCGTTCGCATTGCCCTCGCCGTCCCTCTGAGGTGGATCAAGGTGGATGCGTCATACCAGAACGCATCGTATCCACCCAGCCCTGGCACGGATACTGTCTTACGGCAAAGGGCGGGTCGTGTCCGGTCAGCCAACCGGAGACGACCCGCCCTTTGCGACACTGTGCGGGCCTCAGCCCTCGTCGTCCTCCTCGGACTCCTCGGCGAGTCCCTTCTCCAGGACCCGTCCCTCGCCTGGAGCGAGAGTGCCGAGGATGCGCTCCAGATCGTCTATCGAAGCGAACTCGACGACGATCTTTCCCTTCTTCTGGCCGAGATCGACCTTCACCCGGGTCTCGAAGCGGTCCGAGAGCCGAGAGGCGAGGTCCGTGAGCGCCGGCGACAGCCGCGCTCCGGCCCGCGGGCTCTTCGGCTTGGACGTGCTTTTCGGACTCGAGTTGATCAGCGTCACGATCTCTTCGACCGCCCGCACCGAGAGCCCCTCGGCCACGATCCGGTGGGCGAGCCGGTCCTGCTCCTCGGAGTCTTCCACCGAGAGCAGCGCCCGCGCATGACCGGCCGAGAGCACACCGGCGGCGACCCTGCGCTGGACGGGAGGCGACAGACGCAGCAGACGCAGCGTGTTGGACACCTGCGGACGCGAGCGTCCGATCCGGTCGGCCAGTTGGTCGTGTGTGCAGTTGAAGTCCTTGAGCAGCTGGTCGTAGGCGGCAGCCTCCTCCAGCGGGTTCAGCTGTGCGCGGTGCAGGTTTTCAAGCAGCGCGTCCAGCAGGAGCTTCTCGTCGTCCGTGTGCCGGACGATCGCTGGAATGCGCTCCAGACCGGCCTCGCGGCAGGCCCTCCAGCGGCGCTCGCCCATGATGAGCTCGTAGCGCTCGGGCCCCAACTGCCGTACGACGACAGGCTGGAGAAGCCCCACTTCCTTGATGGACGTGACCAGCTCCGCGAGGGCGTCCTCGTCGAAGACCTCACGCGGCTGGCGCGGGTTGGGCGTGATTGCGTCGAGCGGCAGCTCGGCGAAGTGCGCGCCGGCCGGCTCAGCGGGCAGCGCTGCCTCCTCGTGCTCCGGTGCCGGCGTGATCACCTCGGGAGCAGGGGCGGCCGCCGGTAGCGTCGTCACCTTGGCTGCTGCCACACCCCGTTCCGCGGTCAGCACCGGAGCCGCTCCCGGGAGGCTCGAAGCCCCGGAAGGGGGCACCTGCTTCTCCTGGGGAGCGGCAGGGATCAGTGCACCGAGCCCACGCCCCAATCCTCTACGTCGCTCGCTCACTGGATCCCCTCCGACATGTTCTGCTGGCTGTTCTGACTGCCCACATGGGCTTGCTGCGGGTCGTAGTGAATCCCGACCCCACGCAGCGCGATCTCACGAGCCGCCTCAAGATACGACAGGGAGCCGCTGGAACCCGGATCGTAGGTCAGCACCGTCTGTCCGTAGCTAGGGGCCTCGGAAATACGCACCGAGCGCGGGATGCTCGTCCGCAGCACCTCGTCACCGAAGTGGCTGCGCACCTCATCAGCCACCTGCGAGGCAAGACGAGTTCTGCCGTCGTACATGGTGAGCAGAATCGTCGAGACATGCAGGGTCGGGTTGAGATGCCCACGCACCAGGTCCACGTTCCTGAGCAGCTGTCCCAAGCCCTCCAGCGCGTAGTACTCGCACTGGATGGGGATCAGCACCTCCGCACCGGCGACCAGCGCATTGACGGTCAGCAGACCGAGCGACGGCGGGCAGTCGATGAGGATGTAGTCCAGCGGCTGCTCGTAAGCCTGGATGGCTCGCTGCAGTCGACTCTCCCGCGCCACCAGCGACACCAGCTCGATCTCCGCACCGGCGAGATCGATGGTGGCGGGGGCGCAGAAGAGGCCTTCGACGTCCGGGACCGGCTGGACCACATCGGAGAGCGGCCTGCTCTCCACCAGGACGTCATAGATCGAGGGGACTTCGGCGTGGTGATCGATCCCCAGCGCCGTGGAGGCGTTTCCCTGTGGATCCAGGTCGACCACCAGAACGCGCGCGCCGTGCAGCGCGAGCGAGGCGGCAAGGTTGACCGTGGTGGTGGTCTTCCCTACGCCGCCCTTCTGGTTGGCGACAACCATGACGCGCGTCTGCTCAGGTCGGGGCAGACCTTCACCGGCACGCCCCAGCGCCTCCACGGCCAGCTGGGCAGCTCGACCAATGGGGGTGTCGTCCATCGGGGGCGGTGTTTCACGTGAAACATCGTCCCCCGGGGACTCGGTACGGGGACCGGGGACCGGATCGGTCATCGGTCCCGCGATGTTGGCGTCGGACCGCAAGGATTCACTCTCCTCGACATCAGGCTCGCAATAAGCAGAGCCTGCCATGCTTTCGGGGTCGTGAACCAGCGAGGCCCGTGGTTCTGTGGATGAATCCACCTCTGTGGACAATTCCGTAGCCCTCGCGAAGGGCTTGCGGTCCCGCATCGGGGCGGCAGCACGGCCGCGGCTGATGATTCCCTGCAGCAGTGAGCGACGTTTCACGTGAAACACGATGCACGCGACGCGGGACTACGGGTGCACGACACTCCGAAATGGGTACGTATGGCAGCTTGTATGGAGCATCGCTGATAGACAGTTACGAACTGCTATGGATCAGCGACGCCGACGGGTTCGGCTGGTCCGGGCGGCCTTGGCCCGCTTCGCTGCGAAGCGCACTCCACCCGGGCTCTCCCCGACCTCCACGCGCACCACAGTGGACAGCGGATCGACGAGGCCTTCACCGACATGCAGCACCGAGGTCTCCACGACGCCGAGCTTGCTCAGTGCGGCCCGGGCTCCCTGGATCTCCTCCTCGGCGGTGTCGCCCTTGAGCGCGAGCATCTCTCCGTAGGGACGCAGCAGGGGCACCCCCCAGCCCGCCAGCCGGTCCAGCGGCGCCACGGCACGCGCCGTCACCACATGCACCGGCGGGAGCTTGCCCAGGACCTCTTCGGCACGACCACGGACCACGGTCACATGGTCCAGGCCCAGCAGCTCGACGACTTCCTGAAGGAAGTTTGTGCGCCGCAGCAGAGGTTCAAGGAGCGTGATCTTCAGATCCGGACGCACCAGCGCCAGCGGAATGCCCGGTAGGCCGGCCCCCGAGCCCACGTCGCAGACCGTGACACCCTCCGGTACGACCTCGGAGAGCACCGCACAGTTCAGCAGATGCCGTTCCCACAGCCGCGGCACCTCACGGGGACCGATCAGGCCACGCTTGACTCCGACGTTCGCGAGCAGCTCCGCATACCGCACGGCCTCCGGAAAGAACTCTCCGAATACCGTCCGCGCCTCTTCGGGCGCCTGGGGAAGCTCTGCTGCCTCCGTCACGGGAACCGTCCTTCCGTACCGCACTGTCGCACTGTGGACTGTGGTGGCTGGCTGACTATCAGGCTGACAAAGATCGGCCCCGCCTGCGAACAGACGGGGCCGACGGAACGATGGAGGTCAGGCGGGGAGTACGACGACGAAGCGCTGCGGCTCTTCGCCCTCGGACTCGCTGCGCAGACCCGCCGCGGCGACCGCGTCATGCACGACCTTGCGCTCGAACGGCGTCATCGGGTCCAGCTTCACCGGCTGACCGGTGCCCTTCACCTCGTCGGCGGCCTTGGCGCCGAGCTCGGCGAGCTCCGTGCGCTTCTTGGCCCGGAAGCCCGCGATGTCCAGCATCAGCCGGCTGCGGTCCCCCGTCTCCCGGTGCACGGCGAGCCGCGTCAGTTCCTGGAGCGCCTCCAGGACCTCGCCGTCACGGCCCACGAGCTTCTGCAGATCCCGGCTGCCCGAGTCACTGATGATCGAGACCGCGGCCCGGTCGGCCTCGACGTCCATGTCGATGTCACCGTCGAGATCGGCGATGTCGAGCAGACCCTCGAGGTAGTCGGCCGCGATCTCCCCTTCCTGCTCGAGGCGGGTCAGGGTGTCGCCACCCTCGGCGGCGGCGGAGATGGTGCCTTCCGTCACGGATGGACTCCTTCTTACTTCTTGGACGACGGGTGCTTGGGCCGCTGCTGGCCCTTGCGCTGTCCGGACTTGGGCTGCTGGCGTGCGGAACCTGAGGCAGGCTTCCCCGCCGGCTTCGGCTTGGTGTCTCCCCCAGAGCCTCCGGCCTCGGAGGCACTCCCGGAGCGCGCATCCTTCTCGAGCGAGAGCCTCGACTCGGAGTCGGCGGACTCGGAGCTCTTGGCTGCGCCCTGCTGCGCAGCGGCGGACTGACGCTTCGACTTGGTCTGACGCTTGGGCTGCTGCCGCCTCTGTGCGGGGCCGCCATCGGCCTCGGCGACTGCCGTGTCACTCTTGGCCACCGTGCCGTCCGGCTGGGCTGCGAAGCCCGCCTTGGCCAGGCCTGTGATGAACCGACGCTCGTTCTCGTTGCGGTCCGCACCCTTGGCCACGATCGCCTGGATGACATTGCGCTTGCGACGCGACCGAACCTCGCTGTGGGCGGTGACGCTCTTCAGCAGACGCTGCAGGTAGTGGTCCTGGGCCTTGCTGCCCGGCGTGGGGTTCTGGTTGATGACGTACATCTGCTGGCCCATGGTCCACACGTTGGTGGTCAGCCAGTAGACGAGGACACCGACGGGGAAGTTGATGCCCATCACGGCGAAGATGACCGGGAAGATGTACATCAGCATCTTCTGCTGCTGCATGTACGGCGTCTTGACCGTCAGGTCGACGTTCTTCTGCATCAGCTGGCGCTGGGTGTAGAACTGCGACGCCGACATCAGGACGATCATGATCGCGGTGACGATGCGCACATCGGTCAGCGAGGCGTTGAGTGCGGCGACCTTCTCCGTGCTGTCCGTGAACTTCGACGCCAGAGGGGCACCGAAGATGTGCGCCTGACGGGCGCTGTCCAGCAGCGATTCATTGATAACACCGACGGTCTTGCCCGAGGCGATGCTGGAGAGCACGTGGTACAGGGCGAAGAAGAACGGCGACTGCGCGAGGATCGGAAGGCACGAGGAGAGCGGGTTGGTACCCGTCTCCTTGTACAGCTTCATCATCTCTTCGGACTGACGCTGCTTGTCGCTCTTGTAGCGCTCCTGGATCGCCTTCATCTTCGGCTGGAGCGCCTGCATGTTCCGGGTCGACTTGATCTGCTTCACAAAGAGCGGGATCAGACAGATCCGGATGAGGATCACCAGCGACACGATCGACAGTCCCCAGGCCCAGCCCGTGTCGGGGCCGAAGATCGCCCCGTAGAGCGTGTGGAACTGGACGATGACCCACGAAACAGGTGTGGTGATAAAGCTGAAGAGACTGGCAATCGTGTCCACTAATCAGGCTCCTTGAGCATTGGGCGAGGTCTCTGCGGCCGCACTCGGGGGTTCGGGTGTCGACTCCCGGGGAGGCACATCGGCGGCGGAGTGCCCGCCCTTGCTGCCACGCAAGGCGTCGCGCAGCATTTCATGCCATCGCGGACGCTTGCGCGGCGGCACATGATCCACGCCACCCGGCGACCATGGATTGCATCGCAGGATGCGCCAGGCGGTCAGTGCTGTGCCCTTGACCGCGCCGTGCCGGTCGATGGCCGTATATCCGTAGTGCGAACACGACGGGTAGTACCTGCAGACAGGCCCCAGCAGCGGGCTGATCGTCCACTGGTACAGCTTGATCAGAGCCAGCAGCGGGTACTTCATCGCGCGCCCCCTCCCAGCAGCCGCTGAAGAGCGGCATCCAGGTCTCGGGCCAGCTGTGCATAGTCGGCGTCGCCCGCGCCGGGCAGCGCCCGTACGACCACCAGGCTACCGGGGGGCAGCTCGGCGAGCCGGTCGCGTATCAGGTGGCGCAGTCTCCGCTTGACCTTGTTGCGTACGACCGCCCCGCCCACAGCCTTGCTTACAACGAAACCCGCACACGTCGGGGGAGCGCTCTCCCCAGGCGCGTGCGGGTCCGTTGCACCGCTGCGTAGATGGACGACGAGGAGCGGGCGGCCTGCCCGGCGTCCTCGGCGTACCGCGGTCGCGAAGTCCTCGCGCCGCCTCAGCCGATTCTCGGTAGGCAGCACGTCATGACCTGTACGCGATCAGGCGGACAGGCTGGCGCGACCCTTGCCACGGCGGTTCGCGAGAATCGCGCGGCCGGCACGGGTGCGCATCCGCAGGCGGAAGCCGTGGGTCTTGGCGCGACGACGGTTGTTCGGCTGGAAGGTGCGCTTGCTCACTCGGGGGCTCCAGAAATGATTCGTTGGTGGCGGGACATCGCCTGGCTGTCACCGTGCGCCCACGAGTAGCTCGCGTTTACGCCCGAGTGCACCGCTTCACGATCACAGACCGTGATCTTTGCCCATCGGAGGCAGGCGGCAGCAGCCATCGACAACTCGACCTGGTTACGGTACGCGCGGCTGCGCCATCCGGTCAAACCAGGGTCACGGCGTGCTCCACTGTGCACAGGCTGTGGACAACAACTTGAACCGCGCGGGTCGCCCTGACTACCGTGGCTGAACTCCAATTCCTTTCCTGCCTGTCTTCCCATCCCGTCCCGAGAACCACACATTCGTGGGACCTGCGAGAGAGCGTGCCTTGTGGCTGACGTACCTGCCGATCTTGCCGCAGTGTGGCCACGAGTGCTGGAACAGCTCCTCGCGGAGGGCCAGCAGGGCATCGAGCCCAAGGACAAGCAGTGGATCGAGCGCTGCCAGCCACTCGCACTGGTGGCCGACACCGCGCTCCTCGCCGTGCCCAATGAATGGGGCAAGCGCGTCCTCGAGGGCCGACTCGCCCCGTTGATCAGCGAGACCCTCAGCCGTGAGTGCGGTCGGCCGATCCGGATCGCCATCACCGTGGACGACTCCGTGGGCGAACCTCCGGCTCCGCAGTCGCCCCCCACGCAACAGCAGGCTCCTCGCTATCAGGGCGGCCCGCAGCGCGACGAGCGGCAGAACGACCCCTATGACGACTACGGCCACCGGCCCGACGACGACCGGCTGCCGAACGTCCGTCCTGCCTACCCCGAGTACCAGCAGCATCAGCAGCTGCGCCCTGAGCCCGGCGCCTGGCCGCGTACACAGGAGGACCTGTCCTGGCAGCAGCCGCGGCTCGGTGGCTTCCAGGACCGCGACCCGTACGCCACCGCCAGACCGCGACAGCCCCAGCACGACTACCGGCAGCCGCAGCCGTCCGAGCGCCAGCAGTACGAGCAGCCGCGCCCGGAGCGCCACGACCTTCCCGATCGGCAGGCACCCCATCGCAGCATTCCCGGGGGCCCACCCGGACCGCTGGGCGCTCAGCCCTCGCCGGCGCCCGGTCCCGGTGAGCCGCATGCCCGCCTGAACCCGAAGTACCTCTTCGACACCTTCGTCATCGGCGCTTCCAACCGGTTCGCGCACGCCGCGGCGGTCGCGGTCGCGGAGGCGCCGGCCAAGGCGTACAACCCCTTGTTCATCTATGGGGAGTCGGGGCTCGGCAAGACCCACCTGCTGCACGCCATCGGGCACTACGCGCGCAGCCTCTACCCCGGCACCAGGGTGCGGTATGTGAGCTCGGAGGAGTTCACCAACGAGTTCATCAACTCGATCCGCGACGGCAAGGGCGACACGTTCCGCAAGCGCTACCGCGACGTGGACATCCTGCTGGTCGACGACATCCAGTTCCTGGCGAGCAAGGAGTCGACGCAGGAGGAGTTCTTCCACACCTTCAATACGCTCCATAACGCCAACAAGCAGATCGTGCTGTCCTCGGACCGGCCGCCCAAGCAGCTGGTGACGCTGGAAGACCGGCTGCGGAACCGCTTCGAGTGGGGTCTGACCACCGACGTACAGCCGCCGGAGCTGGAGACGCGGATCGCGATCCTCCGTAAGAAGGCGGTGCAGGAGCAGCTCAACGCCCCGCCGGAGGTGCTTGAGTTCATCGCCTCCCGGATCTCGCGCAACATCCGCGAGCTGGAGGGCGCGCTGATCCGGGTGACCGCGTTCGCTTCGCTCAACCGGCAGCCGGTGGATCTCGGGCTCACCGAGATCGTGCTCAAGGATCTGATCCCGGGTGGGGAGGACGCGGCTCCCGAGATCACCGCGAGCGCGATCATGGCGGCGACCGCCGACTACTTCGGTCTGACGGTGGAGGATCTCTGCGGATCGTCACGCAGCCGGGTGCTGGTGACCGCCCGCCAGATCGCGATGTATCTGTGCCGTGAGCTCACCGACCTGTCGCTGCCGAAGATCGGCGCGCAATTCGGCGGCCGCGACCATACGACCGTGATGCACGCGGACCGCAAGATCCGCGCGCTGATGGCCGAGCGGCGCTCCATCTACAACCAGGTCACCGAGCTCACCAACCGCATCAAGAACGGCTGAGGCAGCCACCCAAGAGGCCTTCGAGGGCGCCCCGGGACGAGGTCCCGGGGCGCCCTTCGTCGTTCCAGAGGCATCGCGGCACCCCTCCCGCACCTCTCCTCCAGATGTCCGGTGTTCGAATAGTCGGCGACCGGGAGGTGTTCTCCACAGATCTGGGGACGACTTTCCGTCCACAGCCTGGGGACTGGAAAGTTGTCCAGATTGCGTCCACAGGGGCCGTTGCTGAGACTTCATCACACCAGGTCAGACGCTTGTGGATTTGTGGCCAACCGTGCTCCACAGACTGTGGACACAGAAGCCCTCCACAGGGCTCGATCAACGTTGTCCACCGGCAGCCCACAGGCAGCGCCGCGTTGCCCACAGCTTTCCCACACCCCTGTCCACTGTTCGGCAACGAAACACCCGGGATCACTGTGTCGAGTGAAAGGCGTCACACCAACGAGGTCGGTTGGCCTGTGGGGAACGTGGGTAAAGCTGGGGACAGCACTGGGGAGAAGTCCCCCCGGGCTGTGTACCGGATGTGCAGAACTTTCGGGCGTCCACAGAACCACCGGGTTTTCCACCGGCTCCGCCCACAGGCCCGGTGGACAAAAAAATGGGTCTGACCTGCATGGATGGTGTTATCCACCGTTTCCACAGGCCCTACTACTACTCCCACTTAGAGTTACCGGGGAATTCGCTTCGAAGAAGGCCCTGTGCACAACTCGAGCCCGGAGCGCCCCACACCTCTTGCCACGACTTGACCCCGACCCGCACCGACTGTCGGTGCCGTACGTCAGACTGGTCCCCGGCGACACAGTCGACGACGAAGGCCAGCAAGGGCGAGCCAGCAACAGCAGGAGGCGGTTCCGGTGAAGATCCGGGTGGAGCGCGATGTACTCGCGGAGGCGGTGGCCTGGGTGGCCCGGAGCCTCCCGGCCCGTCCGCCGGCGCCCGTACTCGCGGGCCTTCTTCTGAAGG
Source organism: Streptomyces sp. NPDC019443 (assembly GCF_044389785.1). NCBI lineage: Bacteria > Bacillati > Actinomycetota > Actinomycetes > Kitasatosporales > Streptomycetaceae > Streptomyces > Streptomyces sp. NPDC019443. The sequence goes on along the minus strand of NZ_JBIRYJ010000009.1, from coordinate 263,837 downwards.
CGGAGGACGGCGCCCTCAGCTTCTCGAGCTTCGACTACGAGGTCTCGGCCCGCGTCTCCGTGGAGGCGGAGGTGGACGAGGACGGCACCGTCCTGGTCTCCGGCCGACTGCTTGCAGACATCTGCCGCGCCCTCCCCAACCGGCCGGTGGAGATTTCCACAGACGGTGTACGGGCGACCGTCGTCTGCGGCTCCTCGCGATTCACACTCCACACCCTGCCTGTGGAGGAGTACCCGGCGCTGCCGCAGATGCCGACCGCGACCGGCACCGTGCCCGGTGAGGTCTTCGCCTCCGCCGCCGCGCAGGTCGCCATCGCCGCCGGCCGCGACGACACGCTCCCGGTGCTCACCGGCGTACGTATCGAGATCGAGGGCGACACCGTCACGCTGGCCTCCACCGACCGCTACCGCTTCGCTGTCCGCGAGTTCCTGTGGAAGCCGGAGAACCCGGACGCGTCCGCTGTCGCGCTGGTGCCCGCCAAGACGCTGCTGGACACCGCCAAGGCGCTGACCAGCGGTGACACGGTCACCCTCGCGCTCTCCGGCTCGGGTGCGGGCGAGGGGCTCATCGGTTTCGAGGGCGCCGGGCGGCGGACCACCACCCGGCTGCTCGAGGGCGATCTGCCGAAGTACCGGACGCTGTTCCCCACCGAGTTCAACTCGGTTGCCGTGATCGAGACCGCGCCCTTCGTCGAGGCCGTCAAGCGGGTGGCTCTGGTCGCCGAACGGAACACCCCGGTGCGGCTCAGCTTCGAGCAGGGCGTGCTGATCCTGGAGGCCGGTTCCAGCGATGATGCACAGGCTGTGGAGCGCGTCGACGCGAACCTCGAGGGCGACGACATCTCGATCGCCTTCAACCCGACCTTCCTGCTCGACGGCCTGAGCGCCATCGACTCGCCGGTCGCCCAGCTCTCGTTCACCACCTCCACCAAGCCGGCGCTGCTGAGCGGCAAGCCGGCTGTGGATGCCGAGGCGGACGAGGCGTACAAGTACCTGATCATGCCTGTGCGGCTGTCCGGCTGAGTCCGCTTGGACCGCCCGAGGGCTGATCCCGACGGGCCTGCTCACGCCCGAGCGGGCCCGTCGGGCCGTCGGTACCGGCCGGGCGTAGGCTCGGATCCGGGTACGAATCGGCATACAACGCTTAAGGAATTTGTGATGGAGCTCGGTCTCGTCGGCCTCGGCAAGATGGGCGGCAATATGCGCGAGCGCATCCGCCGCGCAGGCCACACCGTCATCGGCTACGACCGCAACCAGGACGTCGCCGATGTCCACAGCCTCGAAGAGCTTGTGGGCAAGCTGAAGGGCCCTCGGGTTGTCTGGGTGATGGTGCCGGCCGGATCCGCGACCCAGTCCACCATCGACGAGCTGGCCGAGCTGCTGTCCCCCGGCGACATCGTGGTCGACGGCGGCAACTCCCGCTGGACGGACGACGAGAGGCACGCTGTAGAGCTGGGCATCAAGGGCATCGGCTTCGTCGACTGCGGTGTGTCCGGCGGCGTCTGGGGCCTGGAGAACGGCTACGCGCTGATGTACGGCGGCCATGCCGAGCACGTCGCGAAGGTGCAGCCGGTCTTCGACGCGCTGAAGCCGGAGGGCGAGTTCGGCTCGGTGCACGCGGGCAAGGTCGGCGCGGGCCACTTCGCGAAGATGGTCCACAACGGCATCGAGTACGCCATGATGCAGGCCTACGCCGAGGGCTGGGAGCTGCTGGAGAAGGTCAACTCGGTCACCGACGTACGTGAGGTCTTCCGCTCCTGGCAGGAGGGCACGGTCATCCGTTCCTGGCTGCTCGACCTGGCGGTCAACGCGCTGGACCAGGACGAGCACCTGGACCAGCTGCGCGGTTATGCAGAGGACTCCGGCGAGGGCCGGTGGACTGTGGAAGCCGCGATCGACAACGCGGTGCCGCTGCCCGCGATCACCGCGTCGCTGTTCGCGCGGTTCGCGTCTCGTCAGGACGACTCCCCGCAGATGAAGATGGTCGCGGCGCTGCGCAACCAGTTCGGCGGCCACGCGGTCGAGAACAAGAAGTAGCCCTGAGCCGGGGGAGGTCGGCGTCCATCCATGCACGTTACGCATTTGTCGCTGGCCGACTTCCGCTCGTACGCCCGGGTCGAGGTCCCGCTCGATCCGGGCGTCTCCGTGTTCGTGGGGGCGAACGGGCAGGGCAAAACCAATCTCGTCGAGGCGGTCGGCTATCTGGCGACGCTGGCCAGTCACCGGGTCTCCTCGGACGCGCCGCTGGTGCGGATGGGGGCGGACCGGGCGGTGATCCGGGCCGCTGTCACGCAGGGCGAGCGTTCCCAGCTGGTCGAGCTGGAGCTCAATCCGGGGAAGGCTAACCGGGCCCGCATCAACAGGTCTTCGCAGGTCAGACCGCGTGATGTGCTGGGGATAGTGCGGTCGGTGCTGTTCGCGCCGGAAGATCTGGCGCTGGTCAAGGGCGATCCCGGCGAGCGGCGGCGGTTCCTCGACGAGCTGGTCACGGCGCGGTCGCCGCGGATGGCGGGGGTGCGGTCCGACTACGAGCGCGTGCTCAAACAGCGCAACACCCTGCTGAAGTCGGCGGCGATGGCGCGGCGGCACGGCGGGCGCGTGGGGGCAGCTCCCGGGACGAAGTCCGGCGGGGCGGATCTGTCGACGCTGGATGTGTGGGACCAGCATCTGGCGCGGGCGGGCGCCGAGTTGCTGGCGCAGCGGATCGAACTGATCGCCGCGCTGGAGCCGCTGGCGGAGAAGGCGTACGAGCAGGTTGCGCCGGGGGGCGGGCCGGTAGCGCTGGAGTACCGTTCCTCCGCCGGTGGCGGTGCGGGTGCTGCCGGGGTGCAGGGGCGCGACGCGCTGTACGAGCAGCTGATCGGCGCGCTGACGGAGGTGCGCAAGCAGGAGATCGAGCGGGGCGTGACCCTGGTCGGGCCGCACCGGGACGACCTGGTGCTCAAGCTGGGGCAGCTGCCGGCGAAGGGGTACGCCAGCCATGGCGAGTCCTGGTCGTACGCGCTGGCGCTTCGGCTGGCCTCGTACGACCTGCTCCGGGCGGAGGGCAATGAGCCCGTGCTGGTGCTCGACGACGTCTTCGCGGAGCTGGATGCGCGGCGTCGGGAGCGGCTGGCGGAACTGGTGGCTCCGGGTGAGCAGGTGCTGGTGACCGCGGCGGTCGAGGACGATGTGCCGGGGGTGCTGGCGGGGACGCGGTACGCGGTGGCGGACGGTGCGGTGGAACGCGTATGAGCCAGGACCACGGCGGCGAGCCCGTTCAGATGCCGAAGGTGCCCGAGTCGTCGGGTGTCGACCTGGCGCGGGTCGCGCTGCGCGCGGCGAAGGAGCAGGCGAAGGCGCGGGGTGCGGCGGCGCAGCAGAAGAAGCAGGCCAGGCGGGGCGGGGGGCTGCGGTCGGGGGCGCATGCGGACGGCCGCGATCCGCTCCCGCTGGGTGCGGCGATCAACCGGCTGATCACCGAGCGGGGCTGGGAGACACCGGCCGCGGTGGGCGGGGTGATGGGGCGCTGGCCACAGATCGTGGGCGAGGACCTGGCGAACCACTGTGTGCCGTTGAAGTACGACGAAGATCCTGACGAGCGCGTGCTGACGGTGCAGTGCGACTCGACGGCGTGGGCGACGCAGCTGCGGCTGCTGGCGCCGAGGCTGGTGGCGCGGCTGAACGAGGACTTGGGGCACGGGACGGTACGGCTGATCAAGGTGCTGGGGCCCGGGGGGCCGCAGTGTGGGTACGGGCCGCTGAGGGCGCCAGGGAGTGTGGGGCCGGGCGACACGTACGGCTGAGGGGTGTCTCTCCCCACCCCCACCCCTTCCCGAAACCGGGGCTGCGCCCGGACCGCCAGGATTTTCGGCGGCCACGCCCACCCGTAACGAGCGAAACCCCCACGAGTTGTGTGACGCGTCTCTCACCACAGCCAGAACATAGTCAGACCGTAGCGAGTGGTTGACAGGCCGAAGCGCTCAACGCCCGTGTGAGCCTCCTGGAGCCCCTTCCTGGATATGGGGAGTCGGACCATCACGGTTCAGGGCGGCACATGCGGACTCAGCCACCGGCAAACCCCCATTCGTGTCGGCGGTACCGGTAGACTGGTGGACAATCCCGCCCACTCGCGGAACATGTCGAACGACGCAGCCGCTCCCGCCTGCCCGGAGAACGGCTTGTGCTGTGCCAGAAAGGGCGCTTCGTGGCCGATTCCGGCAACCCCAACGAGAACATTCCGTCCACTCCTGCCGGTGGAAACGGCGAGGTATCCGCCTCGTACGACGCCAGCGCGATCACAGTCCTCGAGGGTCTGGACGCGGTCCGCAAGCGCCCCGGTATGTACATCGGCTCGACCGGTGAGCGTGGACTTCACCACCTTGTGCAAGAGGTCGTCGACAACTCCGTCGACGAGGCTCTCGCCGGGCACGCGGACAACATCGACGTCACGATCCTTGCCGACGGTGGCGTACGCGTGGTCGACAACGGCCGCGGTATCCCGGTGGACATTGTCCCGTCCGAGGGCAAGCCGGCCGTCGAGGTCGTGCTGACCGTTCTCCACGCCGGCGGCAAGTTCGGCGGCGGCGGCTACGCCGTCTCCGGCGGTCTGCACGGCGTCGGCGTATCGGTCGTCAACGCCCTGTCGTCCAAGCTCTCCGTCGAGGTCAAGCGCGACGGCTACCGCTGGACGCAGGACTACAAGCTCGGCGTCCCCACCGCCCCCCTCCAGCGGAACGAGCCCACCGACGAGACCGGCACCACGGTCACGTTCTGGGCCGACGGCGACGTCTTCGAGACGACCGAGTACTCCTTCGAGACGCTCTCCCGCCGTTTCCAGGAGATGGCCTTTCTCAACAAGGGCCTGTCCCTGACGCTGACCGACGAGCGAGAGTCGGCCAAGGCCACCGCGGGCGCGGACGCCCCCGAGGAGCCGGACGAGGAGCCGCCCGCCAGGACGGTCACGTACTACTACGAGGGCGGCATCGTCGACTTCGTGAAGTACCTGAACTCCCGCAAGGGCGATCTGATCCACCCGACTGTCATCGACATCGAGGCAGAGGACAAGGAGCGGATGCTCTCTGTCGAGATCGCCATGCAGTGGAACTCCCAGTACACCGAGGGTGTGTACTCCTTCGCGAACACGATCCACACCCATGAGGGCGGTACGCACGAAGAGGGCTTCCGGGCCGCGCTCACGGGCCTGGTCAACCGTTACGCGCGCGACAAGAAGCTGCTGCGCGAGAAGGACGACAACCTCTCCGGCGAGGACATCCGCGAGGGTCTGACCGCGATTATCTCGGTCAAGCTGGGCGAGCCGCAGTTCGAGGGCCAGACCAAGACCAAGCTGGGCAACACGGAGGCGAAGACCTTCGTCCAGAAGGTCGTGCACGAGCACTTCACCGACTGGTTCGACCGCAATCCCAACGAGGCCGCGGACATCATCCGCAAGTCCATCCAGGCGCAGACGGCGCGCGTAGCGGCCCGTAAGGCCCGCGACCTGACCCGTCGCAAGGGCCTGCTGGAGTCGGCTTCGCTGCCGGGCAAGCTGAGCGACTGCCAGTCCAACGACCCGACGAAGTGCGAGATCTTCATCGTCGAGGGTGACTCCGCCGGCGGCTCGGCGAAGTCCGGCCGTAACCCGATGTACCAGGCGATCCTGCCCATCCGAGGCAAGATCCTGAACGTCGAGAAGGCCCGGATCGACAAGATCCTGCAGAACACCGAGGTCCAGGCGCTGATCTCGGCCTTCGGCACCGGAGTCCACGAGGACTTCGACATCGAGAAGCTCCGCTATCACAAGATCATCCTGATGGCGGACGCCGACGTCGACGGCCAGCACATCAACACGCTGCTGCTGACCTTCCTGTTCCGCTTCATGCGGCCGCTGGTCGAGGCCGGGCACGTCTATCTCTCGCGCCCGCCGCTCTACAAGATCAAGTGGGGTCGGGACGACTTCGAGTACGCGTACTCGGACCGTGAGCGCGACGCGCTCGTCGAGCTCGGCAAGCAGAACGGCAAGCGGATCAAGGAAGACTCGATCCAGCGCTTCAAGGGTCTCGGCGAGATGAACGCCGAGGAGCTGCGCATCACCACGATGGACGTGGACCACCGCGTGCTCGGCCAGGTCACGCTCGACGACGCGGCGCAGGCCGACGACCTGTTCTCGGTGCTGATGGGCGAGGACGTCGAGGCGCGGCGCTCGTTCATTCAGCGCAATGCCAAGGACGTCCGCTTCCTCGACATCTGAGTCGGTCTGTCGCTGACCGCTTCGAAAGGATTTTGACCAGCAATGGCCGACGAGAACACTCCCGCCACAACTGAAGAAGAAGAGCCGACGCTGCGGATCGAGCCTGTCGGGCTCGAGACCGAGATGCAGCGCTCGTATCTCGACTACGCGATGTCCGTCATCGTCTCGCGTGCGCTGCCCGACGTACGGGACGGCCTCAAGCCGGTCCACCGACGCGTGCTGTACGCGATGTACGACGGTGGCTACCGGCCCGAGAAGGGCTTCTACAAGTGCGCCCGCGTCGTCGGTGACGTCATGGGTACGTACCACCCGCACGGCGACTCCTCGATCTACGACGCGCTCGTACGTCTCGCCCAGCCGTGGTCGATGCGCATGCCGCTGGTGGACTCCAACGGAAACTTCGGTTCCCCGGGCAACGACCCGGCCGCCGCCATGCGGTACACCGAGTGCAAGCTGATGCCGCAGTCGATGGAGATGCTCCGGGACATCGACGAGGAGACCGTCGACTTCCAGGACAACTACGACGGCCGTAACCAGGAGCCGACGGTCCTGCCGGCGCGCTTCCCGAACCTGCTGGTCAACGGCTCGGCGGGGATCGCGGTCGGCATGGCCACCAACATCCCGCCGCACAATCTGCGCGAGGTCGCGGCCGGCGCACAGTGGGCACTGGAGCACCCCGAGGCCACCCACGAGGAGCTGCTCGACGCGCTCATCGAGCGGATCAAGGGCCCGGACTTCCCGTCCGGTGCGCTGGTCGTGGGCCGCAAGGGCATCGAGGAGGCGTACCGCACCGGCCGCGGCTCCATCACGATGCGCGCGGTCGTCGAGGTCGAGGAGATCCAGGGCCGGCAGTGCCTGGTGGTCACCGAGCTTCCGTACCAGACCAACCCGGACAACCTCGCGCAGAAGATCGCCGACCTGGTGAAGGACGGCAAGATCGGCGGCATCGCGGATGTCCGCGACGAGACCTCTTCCCGTACGGGCCAGCGCCTGGTCATCGTGCTCAAGCGCGACGCGGTCGCCAAGGTCGTGCTGAACAACCTCTACAAGCACACCGACCTGCAGACGAACTTCGGCGCGAACATGCTGGCGCTGGTCGACGGCGTGCCGCGCACGCTGTCGCTGGACGCCTTCATCCGCCACTGGGTGCACCACCAGATCGAGGTCATCGTCCGGCGTACGAAGTTCCGCCTGCGCAAGGCGGAGGAGCGGGCGCACATCCTGCGCGGTCTGCTCAAGGCGCTGGACGCGATCGACGAGGTCATCGCGCTGATCCGGCGCAGTGACACGGTCGAGGTCGCGCGCGAGGGCCTGATGGGCCTGCTCACGATCGACGAGATCCAGGCCAACGCCATCCTCGAGATGCAGCTGCGCAGACTGGCCGCCCTGGAGCGCCAGAAGATCGTCGCCGAGCACGACGAACTGCAGGCGAAGATCAACGAGTACAACGCGATCCTGGCCTCGCCCGAGAAGCAGCGTCGGATCGTCAGCGAGGAACTGGCCGTCATCGTCGAGAAGTTCGGCGACGACCGGCGCTCCAAGCTGGTGCCCTTCGACGGCGACATGTCCATGGAGGACCTGATCGCCGAGGAGGACATCGTCGTCACCATCACGCGCGGCGGCTATGTGAAGCGCACGAAGACGGACGACTACCGCTCGCAGAAACGCGGCGGCAAGGGCGTACGCGGCACGAAGCTGAAGGAAGACGACATCGTCGACCACTTCTTCGTCTCAACGACGCACCACTGGCTGCTGTTCTTCACCAACAAGGGCCGTGTCTACCGCGCCAAGGCGTACGAACTCCCCGACGCCGGCCGCGACGCGCGCGGTCAGCATGTCGCCAACCTGCTGGCTTTCCAGCCGGACGAGCAGATCGCCGAGATCCTGGCGATCCGCGACTACAACGCCGCGCCTTACCTGGTGCTCGCCACCAAGGGCGGTCTGGTGAAGAAGACGTCTCTGAAGGATTACGACTCGCCCCGCTCGGGTGGCGTCATCGCGATCAATCTCCGTGAGACGGAGGACGGCAGCGACGACGAGCTGATCGGCGCCGAGCTGGTGTCGGCCGAGGACGATCTGCTTCTCATCAGCAAGAAGGCGCAGTCGATCCGGTTCACCGCGACCGACGACGCGCTGCGTCCGATGGGGCGTGCGACGTCGGGTGTGAAGGGCATGAGTTTCCGTGAGGGCGACGAACTGCTCTCGATGAATGTCGTCCGGCCCGGTACGTTCGTGTTCACTGCCACCGATGGTGGGTACGCGAAGCGGACCGCCGTCGACGACTATCGCGTCCAGGGTCGCGGCGGCCTCGGCATCAAGGCCGCCAAGATTGTGGAGGACCGTGGTTCGCTCGTGGGTGCGCTGGTGGTCGAGGAGACGGATGAGATCCTCGCCATCACCCTCGGGGGCGGTGTGATTCGTACGCGAGTCAACGAAGTCAGGGAGACGGGCCGTGACACCATGGGCGTCCAACTGATCAACCTGGGCAAGCGCGACGCCGTGGTCGGTATCGCGCGTAACGCCGAGGCGGGTCGCGAGGCCGAAGAGGTCGACGGGACCGAAGAGGCCGACGGTGAGGCGGTCGAGGCGGTGGTCGAGGGCACGGAGCCTTCGACCGGGGAGCACGAGGAGTAAAGCGTGAGTGGAGCCACGGGCGCCGGATCGGCCGATTCCGGAGCGAACGGTGCTCGTGGCCCTGCCGCGGACTCCCAAGGGGTTACGGTGACGGACACCCGGGGGCACACACCCCCGTACGAGAGATTTGGCGGCGAGCAGCCGGCGCCGCAGCAGGCCGGGCAGCCGTACCACCCGCCGCAGGCGTATCCCTCGCCCCAGGGCGGTGGCGGCGTGCCGCAGGCGGGTGGCGCTGTGCGCCGGCCGCGGACCGGGGCGCGTACGACGCCGCGCACCCGCAAGGCGAGGCTGCGGGTGGCCAAGGCCGACCCGTGGTCGGTGATGAAGGTCAGCTTCCTGCTCTCCATCGCGCTGGGCATCTGCACGGTGATCGCGGCCGCGGTGCTGTGGATGGTCATGGACGCGATGGGCGTTTTCTCCACGGTCGGCGGGACGATCAGCGAGGCCACCGGCTCCAACGAGAGCAATGGTTTCGACCTTCAGTCGTTCCTTTCGCTGCCGCGGGTGCTCATCTTCACCTCGGTCATCGCGGTGATCGATGTGGTGCTGGCCACGGCTCTCGCGACGCTCGGCGCGTTCATCTACAACCTGTCCGCGGGTTTCGTCGGTGGCGTGGAGCTGACCCTGGCGGAGGACGAGTAAGCAATTTTGGTACTGCCCCGGACGTGCGCTAATCTTCAGAGGTCAGCGCGCAGCGCGGCGGGGCTATAGCTCAGTTGGTTAGAGCGCATCCCTGATAAGGATGAGGCCACAGGTTCAAATCCTGTTAGCCCCACAGTTGTGATTCGGCCCGGACGGAGCTTCTCCGTCCGGGCCGATCGCTTTGTCCGGGGCTCGAGTTGGGGCGTTCGGCGGTCCCTCGCACGTCGTACGTAGGTCACCGATCGGTATCGGTCGGTGTGTATAGTCGGGCGCCAGAAGTCCTCATACGTCAAGGAAAGACGAGGTCGCGCGGTGAAGAAGCTTCTCCTGGTCGCACTGGCCGCCATCGGCGGGCTCCTCGTGTACCGCCAGATCCAGGCGGATCGCGCCGAGCAGGATCTGTGGACGGAGGCGACCGACTCCGTACCCGCAGGTTCGGGTGTGTGAGACGCAGCAGTCTTGGTACGAAGCCCCGGTCGCTGAAGCGGCCGGGGCTTCCTGCTGCCCGCAGCCTGCCCGCTGCACACAACCTCCCCCGCTGTGGCGTGACCGTGACAATCTTGCTCTTGAATTCACCGAAGCAAATCATTAGATTGCAAGAGCAAACTTCGGGGGCTGGGGAGGGGAACACGGGTGAAGGCACGACTGGGCCGCCGTACGACGGTGGCAATGATCGGCGCGGCGCTGCTCGCCCTGGCTGCGGGCCCGCTGCCGGCGGCGAGTGCGGCTGCGCAGGTCGGGCAAGCGGGGCGGAACGGGCAGGCGGGGGAGGCGAGTCGGGCGGGGCAAGCGCGGCAGACTGAAGCGCCGGACGGCAAAAGCGGCCTGGTGATGGTGCTCGACTCCTCCGGCTCCATGGCCGACGACGACGGCAGCGGGCAGACCCGGATGGCCTCCGCCCGCGCGGCCGTCGGGACCGTGGTCGACGCCCTCCCCGACGGCTTTCCCACCGGTCTGCGGGTCTACGGCGCCGATCGGCCCAAGGGCTGCACAGACACCCGGCTGGTCCGGCCTGTCGAGCCGCTCGACCGTGCGGGCATGAAGCAGGCCGTGGGGGCACTGCGGCCCAAGGGCGACACCCCCATCGGGCTCTCGCTGCAGAAGGCCGCCGAGGACCTCCCGAAACCCGCCGACGGCGCGATCGGGACCCGTACGATCCTGCTCATCTCCGACGGTGACGACAACTGCGGCTCTCCGCCGCCCTGTGAGGTCGCCGAGCAGCTCTCCAGGGACGGAGTCGGGCTGCGCGTCGACACGGTCGGATTCCAGGTGCGGGGCGCGGCGCGGCAGCAGCTGGAGTGCATCGCGAAGGCGGGCAACGGGCGCTACTACGACGCACCCGACGCCAAGGCGCTCGCCCGCCAGCTTCAGCGCTCCGCCCAGCTGTCGGCCGACGGATACCGCTTCCGTGGCAAGCGGGTCGAGGGCGCGCTGCGCCGGGACGCGGCGCCCTCTCTCGTACCGGGGCAGTATCTGGACACGATAGGACCCGGCGAGAGGCGGTACTACGCGGTCGACCTGGATGCCGAATCCACTGTGGAGTTTTCCGCGACGGCGGTGCCGCAGCCCGGGGCGGCGGTCGACACCTTCGACGTCCTGCGCACCAGGATTGCGTACGGCACTGACAGTGCCTGCGCCACCAGCACCGAGCACTTCTTCCAGAAGGAGGGAGCGACCCCTCTGACCTCGGCCGTAGCCAGGATTCCGAGCGAGAAGGGCACAAGGGGCTGCGACAAGGCGGGCCGGTACTGGCTGGTCGTCGAGCGGGAGAGCAAGAAGAACTCGGACGCCGCGCGCTGGCCGCTGGAGCTGACGTACGGCGTCGAGCAGCCGCTGCCCGAGGATGTGACGCCGGCTCAGTCGCAGCCTGAGTACGGGAAGGGCGACAAGGACGCCCTGCTGCCGACCGGGGACCCGCGCGATGTGACGGGCGGCACCGGCTTCAACGACGCCAAGGAGATCGGGCAGGGGGTGTGGCGGGACAAGGTGCTGCCGTCGCAGACGCTCTGGTACAAGGTTCCGGTCGGCTGGGGGCAGCAGCTGCGGTACGACGTGGAGTTCGCCAACGAGCCCACTGTGGACGGCTCTTCGTCGGTGTGGTCCTACGGAGCGACGCAGGTCTTCACGCCGGGGCGGGCGCCGGTCGGCGGCGGCACCGGGGAGTTCGGCCCGCAGGCCATCTACAACGGCCGGCCCATGGCGCTGGAGATGGGCACCGTGCCGGTCGCCTGGACCAACCGCCACGAGTCCCACCCCAATGTCGTCCCGGTGCACACCAAGGGCGGTTTCTACATCGCCGTCACGCTCGGCGCGAAGGCTGCCGAGATCGCCGAGAACCCGCAGATCGGTGTGGTGCTGCGGGTGGCGGTGATGGGCGACGAGCTGGCCGGGCCGCAGCACAACGCGCCAGCCCTCGCGAACAAGGCGGACAAGAAGGGTGATTCGGCTGCCCGCGCAGACAGCGATGCGACTGGCGGGGCAGGATGGACCGGCACCGCGATCGCCGCAGCAGCAGGCGGGGCGGTCATCCTGATCGCGGGCCTGGTGCTCGTACTGGTACGGCGCAAGCCGGCGACGGGCACCGCCACGGACACGACCACACCAAGGAGAAGCGCGTGAAGAGGCAGCGCGGCAGGGGCCGGGTGGCGCTGGCCGGCATGGCGGCGATGTGCGCGGTGGCGGCGCTGCCCGGGCAGGCGTGGGCGGTCGGCGAGCCCAATCCGTACGCCTTCGACAGCGAGGCCAAGGCGGTGCGGGGCTCGGCGGTCAACAGCGATGGGCCGCCCCTGACGGCCGGATCGACCTACAAGGACACGATCAGGCCCGGCGAGAAGCGCTACTACCGTGTCGACCTGGACGCCAAGACCAATGCGTACGTCTCGGCGGTAGCCGTCCCCAAGCTGGCCACCAAGGTCGGGTACGCGGACAAGCTGACGGTGAGTATCGAGGACCGATCCGGCACCAAGTGCGGTGACGACGACGCCCAGTTCGGCTCCGCCACGTACGTCAGGCCGGTCGCCGCGTACGCGGACCGGACGATCGACAAGGACAGCAGCAGCTGCCAGGAGGCGGGCGCGTACTACGTGCTTCTGGAGCGTTCCAGTGAGGGCACGTCGACGCCCGAGCCATGGGACGTGGAGATCCGTTTCGCCTCGGAGCCGGGTCTGAAGTCCGCCGGCCCGACGGCACCGCCCGAGAGCTGGCCGTCCGCATCGCCCGCCGCGCCCGGCGGCGGCCCGGAGAAGCGGCACGGCGGCACGAGCTTTACCGACGCCACCGGCCTCACGCAGGGCGAGTGGCAGGACAAGATCACGCCCGGCCAGACGCTCTTCTACCGGGTGCCGGTGGACTGGGGACAGCAGATCTTCGCCAGCGCCGACCTCGGCACCAGCGCGGCGGACGACAGCGCGCAGGGCGTCGGCAACGCCCTCGTGCTGGCTCTGCACAACCCGGCCCGCGGGATCGTGCAGGACGCGTCGAGCGTGTACTACGACGGTAAGCAGAAGTCGCTGGCGATGGATCCGGTGCCGCCGGTGGCGTACGAGAACCGCTACGACTCCGACCCCTCCACCAGCGCCATGCGGTTCGCCGGCTGGTACTACCTCTCGGTCACGCTCAACCCGGAAGTCGGCGAGGAGTTCGGCGAGACGGCGATCCCGCTGACCCTGCGGGTGAACGTCGAGGGCGAGGCGGAGAGCGCTCCGGCGTACGCGGGGCCCGCGGGGGACTTCGAGGTCACCAAGGACGACCAGGAGGCCGCGGACAGCGGGAAGAGCGCGCCGGAGGCGGCGAAGAGCGACACGATGCAGCTGGTCGCCGCCGCGGGGATCGGCGCCGGGATCGTGCTGGTGCTCGGACTCGGGGTGTGGACGCTGCTGGCACGGCGGCGGACGGCGACGGCGACCGCGGGGCTGGGGGCGGCGCCGACGCCGGGTCCTGTTGGTCAGGGACAGGTGCCCGGGCAGGCGCCAGCGCCGCGGCAGGCGCCCGGGCCGGGGCAGGCGCCCGGGCCGGGGCAGTACGGGCCGCCGCCCTCCTGGTAGTTCAGGACTGGCGGCTCAGGACTGGGTCAGCGCCCAGATGCCGACCGCGAAACAGAGCAGAGCAACGAGCAGCACCGGGACCGCAACCTTCGGGGGCGGTCCCGGTCGCTTTGTGGCCGCCGTCGGAATCGGTGCGTGCGGGAGCGGAACCTGCGGTCTCTGAGCGGTGTAAGCACGAGTAAGAGCTTGTTCGTACTGCACCGGGGCGGTCGGAGCGGTCTGCGACTGCGCTGGCTGCTCGGGCACTGGGGCGTAAGGGGGTGAGGCGCTGTGCGCTGGTACGGGTGTGGGGGCGGGGATCGGAGTGGGGGTCGGCGTTGGCTCCGCGGCCGCAGGCATGGGGGGAGGCGTGGACGGCTGCGCCGCGTACGGCAGTTGTGTGTTGTGCTGCTGTACGGGCGGCTGCTGGGGCGGCGGGGCCAGATGGAAACTGCCGGTCTCCGACGGGGGGAGCGGCTGCTGCACGGGAGCCTGCGCTCCCTGCTGACCTGCCTGCTGGCCTGCCTGGGGGTCGGTTACGGGACCGGTGGGGCCGAACCCCGCGGGGAGCGGCCCGATCTGGTCGAAGACCTCGACCGGCTCGTCGCCGGCGCCGGCCTCCGGCAGCATCTCGACAGCCGCCGTGAGCGCTTTGCGCGCACCCGTGGCAGTACGGAACCGGGCCTGCGGGTCGGGCTGCAGCAGACCGGCCAGCACCTGCCACAGCGGTTCCGGCATGCCCTGGGGGGCGCCGGGAGTGCCGTGGCTGGCGAAGTGCTCGACCAGAGCCCGGGAGTCGGGCTTTTGGCCCTGGAGCAGATAGAGCGCGACCAGGCCGACCGCGAAGAGATCCGCGGTGAAGTCCGGCTCCGCGCCCATCATCTGCTCGGGCGCGAAGTAACCGGGCGTGCCCACCACATAGTTGGTCTCGGTCAGCCGCGGCTCACCCTTGCGCATCGAGATCCCGAAGTCGGACAGCCGCAGGTGCGGCCGTCCGGTCCCGGTGGCCTCCAGCAGGATGTTCGCCGGCTTGATGTCGCGGTGCACGACCCCCTCCGCGTGCACCGCGGCCAGACCGGACAGCAGCTGATCGAGCAGGGTGCACACGAAACGGGGCGGCAGCGGGCCGTAGTCGCCGATCACATGCGCCAGCGACCCGCCGCTCACCAGATCCATGGTGAACAGCACCTTGTCGTCGTCCGCGGCCCAGCTGGCCGGGGCGAGGACATGGGGATGATCGATCCGCAGAGCCTGCTCGCGGACGAAGCGCAACAGTGTGTGCGCATCGCTCTGCTGCAGCACCTTGGCCGCCACATAGCGACGGCGCCGGTGGTCCCAGGCGCGCCAGACCGCACCGACACCGCCGCGCCCGATCGGGTCGATCAGTTCATACCGACCAGCGAAGACCTCACCCATCGCGCTGCGCCCGCTCCCCGTTCCCTTGTGAGGCGTCCTGCCTCGATCAGCTTTGGTGCGACTCGTAGTGGGCGACTGCGTCCGCCGTGCGCCCGGCGCCGTACACCCGGAGGAACTCTGCCAGTTCGGGGTGGCTCGGGGCGAGGGAGTCCGCCGCATCGATGATGTCGCCCGCCGCCGAGACGGAGCGCAACAGCGACTGGATCTCGCGTACGACGCGGCGCACAGTCGGCGCGCCGGAGCTGCTCGTGCTCTGGCTGGTGCCGGTCAGCACGGAGCCGCCCTGCGACTTCTTGATCTCTTCCATCCGGTCGGTGGCCTCGACCGCGCTGACGCTGCCGTCGGCGACCTGACTCGACAACTCCTGCAGCGCCTGCACCCGTTGGACCACCGCAGGGTTGCCGATCTTGGCCCGCTGGCCACTCATCAGCTGGGAGAGCATCGGCGCCGACAGCCCGAGCACCGCCGCGAGGCGAGCCTGGTTCAGACCCAGATCATCGATGAGCCGACGGAAGAGCGCCCCCAGTGGCTCTCCGTACCAGCTGCGCTGCAGTTCTCTGGCTCTTGCGGTCGTTTCCTGTTGTGCGGCGTCCATCGCGTCTCCCCATCGCTTCCCCAAGCGGGCTTCGCTGCTGCGAACCACGCCGAGCATCTTACGGAGCGTGGTCGCCGACCGGGAGCCCTAATCCTTTTGCAGGATCACGGGGGTCACCCGGTACTCTGGTCTGCGGCGGTGGCCGAGGCACGTCTCTGCTCGGTCGTATCCACCTTTCCGGGGCCTTAGCTCAGTTGGTAGAGCGCTGTCTTTGCATGGCAGATGTCAGGGGTTCGACTCCCCTAGGCTCCACGCTTCAAGACCCCCTTTGACCTGTGGAAACGCGGTTGGAGGGGGTCTTTTCTCTTACGATGGGCACGGCTCACCGGTCGCCGCGCGCCTGGCCGCCCGTACGCAGGGCCGGGCCGGGCCTCCAGGCTGTCGAGGACTCTCTGGAGCCTGCAGTCGAAGTTGTCCTCGCCGATCTTCTGCGGGTCATTGCACCGCTGTGTGCCGCCCCCGCTCGTCCTTGCCGCTGCGGGCGACGGCCGCCACTGGACCGTACGGGTGGTGTTCATCCGAAGAACTGCACGGCGGCGGCGTAGGTCCCCCACTTCCCAAGATGCGTACACATCATGAGGAAGGTATGTAGATCGCTCAACCCGAAAGCGAGGGGTCATGGCCGCCTTCAAGGTCAAGAATCTGTGGGCCGCGTTCATCACCGCGCTCTTTGCGCTGCTTGCGTCGGTGGGTCTGACCACCGCCGCAAACGCCGCTCAGCAGCCGGCCGTGCGGATGCCGGGCCGAGTGGACCTGCCGAAGCAGACGCGTCCGCAGGGTGTCCGGGCGACAGTGGCCCCCACTACACGATGGAGCCCCATCGCGCGCGGCAGGTCACTGCCACCCACCATCAAGCAGCGCATCCGCGCCGAGGCCCATGGCTCCTCACCCGCCACCAGACACCGGCCCGTGGTCGACGCCTACGGCGCCTACAGCGCCTACAGTGCGCTGAGCACCGCCTTCGCCCCCGGCGCGGATCTGGCCCTCGCCGCCGCATGAGGCGCCGGGAACTCACACTCCTCCCGACGCCACCGGCCACAGGGGCGGTATGCGATCAGCGACGGTCGTCGCGGTCTCTGGCCTCCGCCTCGGCCTGCTTCGCCTGCACCTCAGGATCGAGATCTTCCTGTCCAGTGCCGTCTACGGACGTCAGCGGTGCGCGGTCGGAGACCTCCGTGGCAGCGGGCGGTTCCACCAGCCAATCGGGGTTGGCCTGCTTGTCCCACCACTTCCAGGCCGCGAAAGCTCCGCCGGCCAGCACGCCGATGATCGCGAGACCCTTGGCGAGACGTCCGGCCCTGGACCGCCGTTCGCGCTTCCTCACCAGCTTCTGAATGTCCTTCGACGTCACCTGCCCGCGCAGAGCGGCCAGTGCGGCAGTGGAGCGGGCCGCTGCCTCTTCCCCTATGGGCTGAGCGACGGCCACCGCGTGCTCGACACGCGGCACGGTGTAATCCGCCGCCTGACGAGCGGCCTTACGGGCCTTCACCGCAGCTCGGTGCGCGGCTTTGTCGACCTTGGGCGGCACATGCGGCGCTACTCGCGCGTCGTACTGATGACGGGCCTGATTCGCGGCCTTCGAGACTTTGGGCGCGAGCCGTACGCGAGTCTCGTGTGCATAATGCGCCGTTTGGTGCTTGGCCGTGCCGGCGTAGGGCGCCACCACTTCCGCGGCGTGCAGCACGCTCTCCTTCGCCGTACCGGTCGCGGCGCGCACGCTGTCCATGCGGGTCACGGGATCCTCCTCCTCGGTGGCGTTCTGGGGTGCTGGGGTTCATCCCCAGTTGGGCACAGTTTCGCCTTTCCACCCGTTTGAAAATCATGCCTGTTGACGGCCGCCTCGGCATGCGGGGCGGGCATCCGGGTCATGAAGGGAGCTTTGCGGACGACGATGCCACGGTTCGCCCTTCAGCGCGCCGGTCGCGCGACGACTCGGCGCCCTTTCTCCCCGGGCGGCTCTTCCGTGCGAGGATCGGGGAACGTCAGAGAAGACTTACGGAAGGCAGATCGTGGCCGAGCAGCTTTACGCCACCCTGAAGACCAACCAAGGCGACATCGAGATCCGGCTTCTGCCGAACCACGCGCCCAAGACGGTCAAGAACTTTGTCGAGCTCGCCAAGGGTGAGCGTGAATGGACCCACCCGGCGACCGGCAAGAAGTCCACGGACAAGCTGTACGACGGTACGGTCTTCCACCGCGTGATCAGCGGCTTCATGATTCAGGGCGGCGACCCGCTGGGCAACGGCACAGGAGGCCCGGGGTACGAGTTCGAGGACGAGTTCCACCCTGACCTGGCTTTCGACAAGCCGTACCTGCTGGCCATGGCCAACGCCGGCCCGGGCACCAACGGCTCGCAGTTCTTCATCACCGTGTCGCCCACCGCCTGGCTGACCCGCAAGCACACCATCTTCGGTGAGGTCACGAGCGAGGCCGGGAAGAAGGTCGTGGACGCCATCGTGGGCACCCAGACCAACCCGCGCACCGACCGCCCGGTCAACGACGTCGTGATCGAGTCGGTCGTCGTCGAGACCCGTGAGGGCTGATTCCCGGATCCCCGGGTGTGAACCCGTGTGATCCCGTGTGAACCCGTGTGATCCCACGTCGTGATCCACGCGTGATCCCAAGGGAACCTTTTCGCCCCGCCCGTCCGTATGGATGGGCGGGGCGGTGTGATGAGCCGGAGAGATTGTGGGGACCTCATGGACCAGGCGCCAGGCAGTCCGCAGGAGCCGCAGGGCACGCACGGCCTGCCGAGCTGCTACCGGCATCCGGGCCGCGAGACGGGCATAAGCTGCACCCGCTGCGAGCGGCCGATCTGCCCGGACTGCATGGTCAGCGCCTCGGTCGGCTTCCAGTGCCCGGAGTGCGTCCGTACCGGATCCGGTACGGGACATTCCCCCACCGCCAACCAGCCGCGGACGCTCGCGGGCGGCACCGTCGAGGCGGACCCCTTCCTGGTCACCAAGATCCTCATCGCAGTCAACATCGCGGTGTACGGCGTGGTGCTCGCGCTCGGCGACCGGTTCGTCGCCGAGATGGAGCTGATCGGACTCGCCCGCAGTCCACAGCTCGGCGGCGAAATCGTCGGAGTGGCGGACGACGAGTGGTACCGGCTGATCACCGCGGCGTTCCTGCACCAACAGGTGCCGCACATCCTGTTCAACCTGCTGACCCTGTGGTTCCTGGGCAGGCTCGTCGAACCGGCACTCGGCCGCACACGCTATCTCGCCGTCTATCTGCTCTCGGGCCTCGCCGGCAGCGCTCTCGCCTATCTGCTGGCAGCGCCCAACCAGCCCTCGCTGGGCGCCTCCGGCGCGATCTACGGCCTCATGGGCGCGTTCGCCGTGCTCGTACGGCGTACGAACCTCGACATGCGGCCGGTCGTCGCCCTGCTCGCGCTGAGCCTGCTCTTCACCTTCACATGGCCGGACATCTCATGGCAGGGGCACATCGGCGGCCTGGTGGCCGGCGGTCTGGTCACCCTCGGCCTCGTCTACGCGCCGCGCGAGCACCGGACTCTGGTGCAGGTCGGGACCTGTGCACTCGTCTTCCTGGTGACCGTCGTGGTCGTGCTGGCGAGAACCGCCTCGCTCACCTGAGCGAGACCTTTCCCCAAAGTTGTCCACAGCGTGTGGTGGATCTTGTGCATGCTGTATGGAACAAGCGTGCCCCTTGTCGCTGAGCTGGGTTTCCCCAGTAAGGGCAAGGGGCCGGTCGCTTCACCAAGATGGCCGATGCAGTCACACCGGCGTCAATGCTCCGAGGGTTATCCACAGATCGTCTGACCTTTTCCCCACTGTGGACAACGCTGTGGATAACCTCAGGGCAGGGCTTGACGGCGGGACTGCGGAAAAGCTACTTCCACTGGGTGGAGACGCCGAAGCCGGCGGCGATGAAGCCGAAGCCGGCGACGATGTTCCAGTTGCCGAAGCTCTTGATCGGCAGGTCGCCCTCGGTCACATAGAAGAGGACAATCCAGGCAAGACCGATCAGGAACAGCGCGAGCATCACTGGTGCCACCCAGCTACGGCTGGTCAGCTTGATGCTCGTCGCCTGCTTCGATGCCGGCGGCGGCGTGAAGTCGGCCTTCTTGCGGATACGTGACTTCGGCACGAGGGACTCTCCTGTCGATGCGCTGCGTGACCGCGCAGGGAACTGTGGCTGGCGCCGGGGGGTGGAGCGAGGGGGGCCACTGCCTCCCCCGGGCGTCCGTTAGCGTAGTGCTTCCGCGGCGCCTGAGGAGATAAGGGTACGTTGAGCAATTCTGCCGACCACCCCCAAGGGCCGGTCAACCGCTTCGAAGGACAGGAAGGTGGGCGAAGTCCGATGAAGGGTGGTGGCCGACTGGCGGGCGGGACTGTCCGGTTGTTGACGGCTGCCGTCTTCGCCCTCGCCGGGCTGATCTTCGTGACCAGCTTCAACACTGCCAAGGGCACCAACATCCGTACGGACGCCTCGCTGCTGAAGCTCTCCGACCTCATCCAGCAGCGCAGCGCGAAGAACGGCGACCTCAACGAGTCCACCGCGGCGCTGCGCGGGGACATTGACGCCCTCGCCCAGCGCGACGACGGCTCCACCAGGGCCGAGGACGAGAAGCTCGGCGCCCTGGAGTGGGCCGCGGGCACCAAGAAGCTGAGCGGCCCCGCCCTCACGGTCACCCTCAACGACGCCCCGCCGAACGCTCAGGCCGCCCCCGGCTACCCCGAGCCGCAGGCCAACGACCTGGTCATCCACCAGCAGGACCTGCAGGCCGTCGTCAATGCCCTGTGGAAGGGCGGCGCCAAGGGCATCCAGGTCATGGACCAGCGGCTGATCTCCACCAGCGCCGTGCGGTGTGTGGGCAATACGCTGATCCTGCAGGGCCGTGTCTACTCCCCGCCGTACAAGATCACCGCTGTCGGTGACCAGGGCGCGCTCAAGAACGCGATCGCCGCTTCTCCGGCGATCCAGAACTACCAGTTGTATGTGAAGGCGTACGGCCTCGGCTGGAAAGTCGGCGAGCGTGAGGCGGTGACTCTCCCCGCCTACTCGGGCACAGTGGATCTCCACTACGCGAAGCCCGTTGGGTAGTGCTTGGGGGAGTCGGTGTCGGTGCGGCTGGTCGTCAGGACCTTCAGTGAACTCTGCATCACCGTCGGCACGTTGATTGTGCTCTTTGTGGCGTATGTGCTGTTCTGGACCGGTATCAAGGCCGACAGTGTCTCGGACGGCCAGATCGACCGGCTCCAGGACGAGTGGTCGCAGGGTCCGGCCCTGGCCGCCGCGCCTGAACGGACGGTGTCGCCGGCTCCGAAGACGTACGAGGATGGCAAGCCCTTCGCCGTCATGTACATCCCCCGCTTTGGCGGGAGTTGGGACTGGCCGGTCCTCGAAGGCACCAGGACCGGCACCCTCAAGAAGGGCCTCGGGCACTACGCCTCCACCGCCGCGCTCGGCGACAGCGGCAATTTCTCGGTCGCCGGCCACCGGCGCACGTACGGCGATCCCTTCAAGGACTTCCCGAAGCTGCGCGCCGGGGACGCGGTGGTGCTGACGGACGGCACGACCTGGTTCACGTACCGCATCGAGAAGGAGCCCTACCGGACCGTGCCGAGCGACGTCGGCGTCATCGACCCCGTCCCGCGTAAGTCCGGCTTCGACGGGACGGGGCGCTATCTGACGCTGACCACCTGCGACCCGGAGTGGGGCAGCAGCCACCGGCTGATCGTCTGGGCGCATCTGGACGCCACCCAGCCTGTGACCGACGGCAAACCGGAAGCTTTGCGCAGCTGACCCATGTGCCCCTGCCGCCCTTTAGTCTGGTGCGGTACCGAACGGAAAGGGACAGCATGTACGGCTGGATCTGGCGGCATCTGCCGGGCAACGCATGGGTGCGGGCTTTCATCTCGCTCGTGCTGGCCCTCGCGGTCGTCTACGTGCTGTTCCAGTACGTCTTTCCGTGGGCGGAGCCGCTGCTTCCGTTCAACGATGTGACGGTCGACGGAGCGGGGGCGGCCCGATGAGCGCGCGCATCCTTGTCGTCGACAACTACGACAGCTTTGTCTTCAACCTCGTCCAGTACCTGTACCAGCTCGGCGCCGAGTGCGAGGTCCTGCGCAACGACGAGGTGGCGCCCAGGCACGCCCAGGACGGCTTCGACGGGGTGCTGCTCTCCCCCGGGCCCGGCACGCCCGAGCAGGCCGGTGTGTGCATCGAGATGGTGCGGCACTGCGCGGACACCGGCGTCCCGGTCTTCGGCGTCTGCCTGGGCATGCAGTCCATGGCGGTGGCGTACGGCGGTGTGGTGGGCCGCGCCCCCGAGCTGCTGCACGGCAAGACCTCGTTGGTCACGCACGAGAGCAAGGGCGTCTTCGCCGGGCTGCCTTCGCCCTTCACCGCGACCCGCTACCACTCGCTGGCCGCGGAGCCGGCGGAGCTGCCGGACGAGTTGGAGGTCACGGCACGGACCGCGGACGGCATCATCATGGGGCTGCGCCACCGTGAACTGGCTGTCGAGGGCGTGCAGTTCCACCCTGAGTCGGTCCTGACCGAGCACGGGCATCTGATGCTGGCCAACTGGCTGGAGCAGTGCGGCGACACCGGGGCGGTCGGGCGTTCCGCGGGGCTCGCACCGGTGGTGGGCAAGGCCGTGGCGTGAGTGGTCCACGCCCTGAGGACGGGTACGAGTACGACCCGCTGACGGACCCATTGCCGCCGGGGGAGAGCGGCTCGCCGTGGTTCCGGGCGACGAGCGTTCCGGAGCAGGAGGAGCAGCCCCCGCCCGCCCCGCAGGAGTGGTCTGACTACCGCCAGTACTCCGTAGACGACCCTGCGGACTATCAGCGGGACTGGTACGCCCAGCCTGAAGCGGTGCAGGTACCGGAACCGGGGTCAGTAGCCGTAGCGCAGCCGGAGCCGGAGCCTGTGCCGATGCCGCAGCAGATAGCCGAGCCGGCGCCGGTGTCCGGCCCGATTCCGGTACCGGACGACGAGACCGTCGCTCTGCGTACGGCTGACACCCGTCGCGCGCTGGAGACCCCCGCGGGTCCCGGCCGGGCGGAGCGCCGCCGGGCGGCCAAGGCGCGGGGCCGTAAGCGCCCTGAGCCCGCCCCCTCGACGACGTCCGAGTCCGGCAGGCCCCTTTCGCGGGTCGAGGCCCGCCGTGCCGCGCGTGCGGCGAAGGACAGCCCCGCCGTCATCGCCAGCCGCGCCATAGGTGAACTGTTCATCAGCTTCGGCGTACTGATGCTGCTGTTCGTCACGTACCAGCTCTGGTGGACGAACATCCGCGCCGGCCAGCAGGCCAACCAGGCGACGAACAAGATCCAGGACGACTGGGCGAACGGCCGCAAGCCCGGTGTGTTCGAGCCCGGGCAGGGCTTCGCCATAATGCACATCCCCAAGCTGGATGTCGTCGTCCCGATCGCCGAGGGCATCAGCAAGCCCAAGGTCCTCGACCGCGGCATGGTCGGGCACTATGCCGAGGGGAAGCTGAAGACCGCGATGCCGTCGGACAAATCGGGTAATTTCGCGGTCGCGGGCCATCGCAACACTCACGGCGAACCCTTCCGGTACATCAACCGTCTCGAGCCGGGGGACCCGATCGTTGTTGAGACGCAGGACGCGTACTACACGTACAAGATGGCGAACATCCTCCCCCAGACCTCGCCGTCGAACATCGGCGTGATCGGCCCGGTGCCGCCGGGTTCCGGGTTCACGGAGCCGGGCCGGTACATCACGCTGACGACGTGTACGCCGGAATTCACGAGTACGTACCGAATGATCGTGTGGGGCAAAATGGTCGAGGAACGGCCGCGCAGCAAGGGAAAGCCGGACGCGCTTGTCGGCTGAGACGCTGAAGCGCTGTGAGACTTCAAGACGGGAAAAGGTGCAGTGGCACGTGCTCGTGGCCGGATCGCCGGCGTCATCAGTGTCTTCGGCGAACTGCTGATCACTGCGGGCGTGGTGCTGGGGCTCTTTGTCGTCTACTCACTGTGGTGGACGAACGTTCTCGCCGACCGTGAGGCCTCCAAACAGGGCGACCAGATCCGCGACGGCTGGGCGAGCCGCGGGCCTGGCGCCCTCGACATCAAGGACGGCATCGGCTTCCTCCATGTACCCGCCATGAACAACGGCGAGGTGCTGGTGAAGAAGGGCACCGACTCCGAGGCCCTGAACGACGGTATCGCCGGCTACTACACCGACCCGGTCAAGTCGGCGCTCCCCTGGGACGACAAGGGGAACTTCACGCTCGCCGCGCACCGCGACGGCCACGGCGCGAAGTTCCACAACATCCACAAGCTGAAGGACGGCGACCCGATCGTCTTCGAGACGCGGGACACCTGGTACGTCTACAAGGTCTACAAGAGGCTCCCGGAGACCTCGAAGTACAACGTTGATGTGCTGCAGCCGGTCCCGAAGGAGTCGGGGAAGACGAAGCCGGGCCGCTACATCACGCTGACGACCTGCACGCCTCTGTACACGTCGGACTACCGCTACATCGTGTGGGGCGAGCTGACGCGCACGGAGAAGGTCGACCATGACCGTACGCTGCCGGAGGAGCTGCGCTAGCCCGTACGAACGGACGCAAGAAGCCCCGGCACCCTTGGGTGGGTGCCGGGGCTTCACGCTGTACGGAGCCTTGTCGGTCGGCTAGTCGCCGGCGCCGCCGATGAACTCGCCGCCGCCGTTCCCGCCGCCGCCGTTCCCGCCGCTGCCACCGACCGTCGTGAGCGTGATCGTTGTGGTCGCCGGGTCCACCGGAGTGCCGGGCTGCGGGTCGGAGTTGCTCACGAAGGCGTTGTCGTCCGGGGAGCTGCCCGGCGCGAACTGGATGTTCGTGAAGCCGCTCTGCGCCAGGATCTGCTTGGCCTCGGACACCTTCTTGGTCCTGATCTCGGGAACCGGCACCAGCGTCTGCTGCGGGCCCTTGGAGACCTTCAGAGTGACCTGCGTGCCCTTGGCCGCCCGCGAGTCGCCCGACGGGGACTGCTCGATGACCTGGCCCGCAGGCTGGTTGGAGTCCACATCGACCCGCGCGACAGTGAACTCGAGGGTCTCGAGCTGAGCCTTGGCGGCATCGAACTGCTGGCCCACGACCCGGGGCACGTTGATCTTGGACTGCTTGGCCACGGTGAGGGTGACTGTCGAACCCTTCTCCGCCTGGGTGCCGCCCCTGGGGTCCTGTTCGAGCACGGTGCCCGGTTCCTCGTCGGACTCGGTTTCCTTGACCTCGACCTTGAATTCCTTGCCCTGCAGCTGTTCCTTGGCGTTCGCCACGGACTTCTCCGTGACATCGGGCACCTCGACCTTGGGAGCACCCTCCGAGACGACCACCTGGATCGTCTCGCCCTGAGCCATCTTGCCCTCGGCCGGCGTCTGGCTGCAGATGCTGCCCTTGGGCTGGTCACAGCGTTGCGTATCGGACTGCGCGACCTTGACGCCCGCGTTGGTCGCGAGGCTCTGGGCTTGCTCGAACGGCTTGCCCACCAGCTGCGGCACCGGCACATCGCTGTTGCCGCCGTCATTGCCACTGAAGACCGACTTGCCGATCAGCACCGCGCCGACCAGCACCAGGATGCCCGCGAGCACCAGCAGGATCGTCGAGGTGTTCGACTTCTTCTGGCGGCGGCGGTCCGGTCGGTCGTCGTAGCCGTTGTAGCCCCCGTCGTCCGGGTTCATCGGCGGGAGCATCGACGTCTGGCCGCCCGGGTCGGCCTGGCGCAGCGCCGTGGTCGGCTGGTCGTCCGGGGCGTACCCGCCGTAGCCGACCGCGCCCATCGCCGCCGTCGCCGCGACCGGCTGGCCGTCGAGGCAGGCCTCGATGTCCGCGCGCATCTCGTCGGCCGACTGGTAGCGGTAGTCGGGGTCCTTGACCAGGGCCCGCAGGACGATGGCGTCCATCTCGGGCGTGATCTCGGGGTCGAAGTTGCTCGGCGGCTGCGGCTCCTCCCGCACATGCTGATATGCCACCGCCACCGGGGAGTCGCCCACGAAGGGCGGACGCACGGTGAGGAGCTCGTAGAGCAGGCAGCCCGTGGAGTACAGGTCGGAGCGCGCGTCGACCTGCTCGCCCTTGGCCTGCTCCGGGGAGAGGTACTGGGCGGTGCCGATGACGGCCGCGGTCTGCGTCATCGTCATGCCGGAGTCGCCCATCGCACGGGCGATGCCGAAGTCCATCACCTTGACCTGACCGGTGCGCGTCAGCATGACGTTCGCCGGTTTGATGTCGCGGTGGACGATGCCGTTGCGGTGCGAGTACTCGAGCGCCTGGAGGATGCCGATGGTCATCTCCAGCGTGCGCTCGGGCAGCAGCTTGCGCCCGGAGTGCAGCAGCTCTCTGAGCGTTGACCCGTCGACGTACTCCATGACGATGTACGGGATCGAGACCCCGTCGACGTAGTCCTCGCCCGTGTCGTAGACCGCGACGATCGCCGGGTGATTGAGCGAGGCGGCAGACTGGGCCTCACGGCGGAACCGGGCCTGGAAGGACGGATCGCGGGCGAGGTCGGCCCGCAGCGTCTTCACGGCGACGGTGCGGCCGAGCCGGGTGTCGTGGGCGAGGTAGACCTCTGCCATGCCACCACGGCCGAGCACCGAGCCCAGTTCGTACCGGCCGCCGAGGCGACGCGGCTCTTCCATAACTGTTCCAGCCCTCTCCGTCAGTCCCGACCGCACCCGTGTGTGGTCCGGCGGTGTGCTGTTCGCGCATACGCTACCGGGCACGCCGCACCTGATCCGCCTGTGACCGTCACCTGATACCCGACCGGTATCGCAATGTGCAGGTATGGACGCCAGACGTGATCCGCGTCACTTCTTGCTGTCCAGTACCGCCTTCATCACGGCCTTGGCGATGGGGGCGGCGAGACCGCCGCCGCTGATGTCGTCCCGCTTGGCCTCGCTGTCCTCGACCACGACGGCGACAGCGACCGGGGATCCGCCGTCGGCGGACTTCGCGTACGAGATGAACCAGGCGTACGGGTTCTTGCTGTTGTTCTCGCCGTGCTGGGCGGTACCGGTCTTGCCGCCGACCTCGACGCCGTCGATCTTGGCGTTGCCACCGGTGCCCTGCTTGACGACGTTCTCCATCATCTCCTGGAGGAGCTGCGCGTTCTTCGGGGAGAGCGGGCGGCTCATCTCCTGCGGCTCGTTGTTCTTGATGACCTCCAGGTTGGGCGCTTCCAGCCGGTCGATCATGTACGGCTTCATCAGCTTGCCGTCGTTGGCGATCGCCGCGGTGACCATGGCCATCTGGAGGGGGGTGGTGGCGGTGTTGAACTGGCCGATGGACGACAGGGCATTGCCGGGGCGGTCCATCGTCTTGTCGTAGACGGAGGCGGCGGCCCGCACCGGGGTGTCGATCTCGGGGTTGTTGAAGCCGAACTTCTGGGCCGTCTCCACCATCTTGTCCCGGCCGACCTTGTCACCGAGGCTGGCGAAGACGGAGTTGCAGGAGACCTTGAGCGCCTGGTTCAGGCTGGCGTTCTCGCAGCCGTTGGCGTGGTTGACCATCGGCGTGCGGGTGTTGGGCAGGATGTACGGCTCCGGGGTGTCCGTCGCCGCGTTGATGTCGTCGACGACGCCGTGCTCCAGGGCCGCTGCCGCGGTGAGCACCTTGAAGGTGGAGCCGGGCGGGTAGACCTCGCGCAGCGCGCGGTTCAGCTTCGGCTTGTCCTTGTCCCGCTCCAGTGCCAGCCACGCCTTCTCATCCTTGCCGGAGTAGCCGGCGAAGGTCGAGGGGTCGTAGGAGGGGGTGGAGGCCAGGGCGAGGATCTTGCCGGTCTGCGGGTCGATCGCTGCGACCGCGCCCTTCTTGGAGCCGAGGCGCTCGAAGGCGGCTTTCTGCGCGGCGCCGTTGAGGGTGGTGACGACGTTGCCGCCCTTCTTCTTGTCGCCGGTGAACATCGCCATCGTGCGGTCGAAGAAGAGCTGATCGGAGTTGCCGGTGAGGATGCCGTCCTCGAGCTTCTCGATCTGGTTGGCGTCGAAGGCCTGCGACGCGTAACCCGTGACCGGCGCCCACATGGGGCCGTCGACGTAGGTGCGCTTGTACTTGAAGTCCGTGTCGTTCGTCTCCACGGAGCCGGTGATCGGCTTGCCGTCGACGATGATGTTCCCGCGCTCGTTGGCGTACCGCTCGATCAGGACACGGCGGTTCTTCGAGTGCGTGTTGAGTTCCTCGGCCTCGACGTACTGGAGCCAGTTCGTGCGCACGAGCAGTGCCAGCACGAGGAGCCCGCAGAAGATCGCGATCCGGCGCAGGGGCTTGTTCACGGTCGGACCACCTGGGTCATCTCGGCGTCGGGGGACGGGGCGGGCGCGGGAGCGGGACGGCGGGCGGTGTCGCTGATGCGGATCAGGATGCCCACCAGGGCCCAGTTGGCGATCACGGACGAGCCGCCGTACGCGACGAACGGCATGGTCATACCGGTCAGCGGGATGAGACCCATCACACCGCCGGCGACCACGAAGACCTGGATGGCGAGGGCGCCGGAGAGGCCGATCGCGAGGAGCTTGCCGAAGGGGTCGCGGGCGGCGAGGGCGGTGCGCACGCCGCGCTCCACGATCAGGCCGTAGATCAGCAGGAACGCCATCATCCCGGCGAGTCCGAGCTCCTCGCCGAAGGTGGAGAGGATGAAGTCGGAGTTGGCGGCGAAGCCGATGAGGTCGGAGTCGCCCTGGCCCAGGCCGGTGCCGAGCGTGCCGCCCGAGCCGAACGACATCAGGGCCTGGCCGATCTGCTCGCTCTGCGCCCAGGTCTTCTCGGCGAAGGGGTTGAGCCAGAACTCGACGCGCTGCTGGACGTGCGGCTCGAAGGTGGCCACGCCGACCGCGCCGACCGCGGACATCAGCAGA
Organism: Streptomyces sp. NPDC019443; assembly: GCF_044389785.1. NCBI lineage: Bacteria > Bacillati > Actinomycetota > Actinomycetes > Kitasatosporales > Streptomycetaceae > Streptomyces > Streptomyces sp. NPDC019443. The sequence goes on along the minus strand of NZ_JBIRYJ010000009.1, from coordinate 235,466 downwards.
CCGAAGACGATCCAGCTGGTGCGCTCGGTGGCGACGTACAGCATGATCACGAACAGGCCGAAGAACAGCAGCGAGGTACCCAGGTCGGTCTCGAAGACCAGGATCAGGATCGACATCACCCAGACCACCAGAATGGGTCCGAGGTCACGGCCGCGCGGCAGGTACAGGCCCATGAACCGGCGGCTGGCGAGCGCCAGGGCGTCCCGCTTCACCATCAGATAGCCCGAGAAGAAGATCGCGATGATGATCTTTGCGAACTCACCTGGCTGGATGGTGAAGGGGCCGAGGCTGATCCAGATCTTCGCGCCGTTCACCGCGGGGAAGAACACCGGCAGGATCAGCAGGACCAGCGACACCGCCATCGAGATGTAGGTGTAGCGCTGCAGGATCCGGTGGTCCTTGAGCAGGATCAGTACGCCGACGAAGAGGGCGATGCCGATCGCCGAGTACAGCAGCTGCTTGGGGGCGTCGGGGCTGAAGCCCCCGAAGAGCGTCGTCGCCCGCTGGATCAGCCGGGGCGACTGGTCGAGGCGCCAGATCATCACCAGGCCGAGGCCATTGAGCAGGGTGGCCAGCGGCAGCAGCAGCGGGTCGGCGTACTTGGCGAACTTGCGCACCACGAGGTGGGCCACGCCGGCGAGCAGGCCGAGGCCGAGCCCGTATCCGAGCAGTCCGGCCGGTACTTCGCCGTTCAGGGCGAGGCCGACGTTGAGGTACGCGAACACCGGGATGACGACTGCGAAGGCGAGCAGCGCCAGCTCGGTGTTGCGGCGGCTCGGTGCTTCGATCGCGCCGATCGTGGTGGTGTTGGTGACAACGCTCATGGTGGAGAAGGCCCCCTACGGCCGATTACTGCTTTCCGCAGTTCGAGGCCAGCTTCTGCTCCTCCTCCGAGAGGGTGGGACCCGGAGAGGGAGTAGCTGCGGTCGGCTTGGTCTTGGCGTTCTGGGTGGTCGGCTTGCCGGTGGTGCCACCGGCCTCGCCCTCGCCGGGCGGCGGGGTGCTCGCGCGGTCGGCCGCCTCGCGGCGCTCTTCGTCCTTCTTGCAGGCGGTGGCCTGGACGGCGAGCTCGTCGATCTTCGCGCGTGCCTTGCCGAGGCTGTCGGCGGTGATCGTCGCCTCCACCTGCTTGCGCTGGTAGGGCGGGAGGTACTTGAGTTCGATCTCGGGATGGTCCTTCTCGACCTTCGAGAGCGAGACCCAGGCCAGGTCCTGGCTGATGCCCTGGTAGAGCGCGACGTGCTCATTCTGGGAGCCGACGTAGTACTGGGTCTGAGTCCAGCGGTAGCCGCCGTACAGACCGCCGCCGACAACCGCCAGGGCGAGCACGATGTAGAAGGATCTCTTCAGCCATTTGCGGCTGCCGCGCGGCTTGACGAAGTCCTCGTCGGAGTACGCCCCGAAGCTGCCCTCGGGCGGCATGCCGCCGTATCCCATGCCGTCGCCGCTGCCGGGCGGGCCGAAGCTGCCGTTCCCCTGCGGGGGCAAGGGGCGGCCGAGGCCGGCCGCGCGTCCCGCAGGGGTCTGCATGGCGCCGCCGTCGTTCAGCTGGAGCTGGTTCTCGGCGACCGCGCCGACGACGACCGGGGTGTCGTTGAGCTGCCCGGCCAGGGTGTCGTTGGAGTCGGTGTCGAGGACGTCGGCGACGATGCAGGTGATGTTGTCGGGGCCGCCGCCGCGCAGCGCGAGCTGGATCAGGTCCTGGACCGTCTCCTGCGGGCCCTGGTAGCTGGCGAGGGTCTCCTCCATCGTCTGGTGGGAGACCACGCCGGACAGTCCGTCGGAGCAGATCAGATAGCGGTCGCCGGCGCGGACCTCCCGGATGGAGAGGTCGGGCTCGACATGGTCGCCGCTGCCCAGCGCGCGCATCAGTAGGGAGCGCTGCGGGTGGGTGGTGGCTTCTTCCTCGGTGATCCGGCCCTCGTCGACGAGGCGCTGCACCCAGGTGTGGTCCTGGGTGATCTGCGTCAGCACGCCGTCGCGGAGCAGATAGGCGCGCGAGTCGCCGACATGTACGAGGCCGAGGCGCTGGCCGGTCCAGAGCAGGGCGGTGAGCGTGGTGCCCATGCCCTCGAGCTGGGGGTCCTCCTCGACCATCAGCCGCAGCTGGTCGTTGGCGCGCTGCACGGCACTGCCGAGCGAGGTGAGGATGTCCGAGCCGGGCACGTCGTCGTCGAGCGTGACGAGCGTGGAGATGACCTCCGAGGAGGCGACCTCGCCGGCGGCCTGGCCGCCCATGCCGTCGGCGATGGCCAGAAGGCGGGGGCCGGCATAGCCGGAGTCCTCGTTGCCCTCCCGGATCATGCCCTTGTGCGATCCGGCGGCGAAGCGCAGAGACAGACTCATGCGCACCTCGCCCGTCGGCTCGGGGTACAGCCGGTCTCGAGCCACACTGCCCACCCTCCGGTCGGGAGCCCGTCCCGGTCCGCTGTCGGGACCGCTGCGGCTCGCTCGCTCCGCTCGCTCATTGTCGTACTACTTCCGCAGCTCGATGACGGTCTTGCCGATGCGGATCGGCGCGCCCAGCGGAATCGGTGTCGGGGTGGTGAGTCGGGTCCGGTCGAGATATGTGCCATTGGTGGACCCGAGATCCTCGACGATCCACTGGCCGTCACGGTCCGGGTAGATCCTGGCATGCCTGCTGGACGCGTAGTCGTCGTCCAGCACGATCGTGGAGTCGTGCGCCCGGCCCAGTGTGATGGTCTGGCCCTGCAGGGCGACCGTGGTGCCCGTGAGGGTGCCTTCGGACACAACAAGTTTGGTGGGGGCCCCACGGCGCTGGCGGCCGCCGCCAGCCTGCTGGCGCTGCTGCGGCGGCGCGGCGGTCTGGCGCGTCTGCTGGGGACGCGCGTCGGCGTTGCGGCGTGAGCCGCGTTGCGTGACGCGCGTACCGAACAGGTCACTGCGGATGACCTGAACGGCCACGATCACGAACAGCCACAGAACGGCCAGGAAACCTAGCCGCATGACCGTAAGGGTCAGCTCTGACATTGCCCCCGCTTCACCCTTCGGCTTGCCGGTAAACGATGGTGGTGTTGCCCACGACGATCCGCGAGCCGTCGCGGAGCGTAGCGCGGGTTGTGTGCTGCCCGTCTACCACGATGCCGTTGGTAGACCCGAGATCCTGGATCGTCGAGGGCGTTCCGGTCCGGATCTCACAGTGCCGGCGCGATACGCCGGGGTCGTCGATCCGCACATCGGCGTCGGTGCTGCGGCCCAGCACCAGCGTCGGGCGGGAGATCTGATGGCGGGTGCCGTTGATCTCGATCCAGCGTCGTACTTGAGTGCTCGGCATCGGGCCTGGGCCGGGTGCCGAACGGCGGTCCGCGGCGGGCGCGGGACCGGGTCGGCCGCCGCCCGGAGGCGGCGCGGCCGGCATGGGAGGTGCACCGGCGGGCGGATAGCCGTAGCCGCCGCGGGCGCCGCGCTGAGGGACTGCGGCCGGCCCGGGGCCGGCGGGGGCCCGCTCGGGCGACTGTGACGTACTCGACGCGAGAGTGCGGCTGCGCACCCGGTACAGACCGGTGTCGAGGTCCTCCGCCTTCTCGAGGTGGACCTTGATGGGCCCCATGAAGGTGTAGCGCTGCTGCTTGGCGTAGTCGCGGACCAGGCCGGAGAGCTCGTCGCCGAGCTGGCCGGAGTACGGGCTCAGGCGCTCGAAGTCGGGCGCGCTGAGCTCCACGATGAAGTCGTTGGGGACGACTGTCCGCTCGCGGTTCCAGATCGTCGCGTTGTTGTCGCACTCGCGCTGGAGCGCGCCCGCGATCTCGACGGGCTGGACCTCGGACTTGAACACCTTGGCGAAGGTGCCGTTGACCAGACCTTCGAGTCGCTGCTCGAACTTCTTCAGGACTCCCATGAGGCACCTCCTCCGTCGTTGCCGTCCTGGTACTGCTTACTGATCGTATCCACGCGTCGGGAAATCGGCTGGTTCCCCTTGTCTGCCCCGTCGATGAGTGTCACCTCTCACACGGATCGTAGAGGCGGCCTCCTGACAGTGTCCCGCACTCAGGGTGCACCCAAGAGGAGTGGGGGGAGACCGCTCTCCGTTCCCTCTTCCTTCGTCGGCTCTGCCGAAACAATCGAGTGTGAATGCACCCTGTGCCGCGTGCTAATCTTCTGGATGTCGCCAGGGGGTCACACCGAACGGGTGGGGCACAAGGCGGCAGTACCCAATGCGCGGGTGGCGGAATAGGCAGACGCGCTGGATTCAGGTTCCAGTGCCCGAAAGGGCGTGGGGGTTCAACTCCCCCCTCGCGCACAGATCAGAAGCCCCGTAGGTCATCGACCTACGGGGCTTCTGCGTTGCCGTCATCCCACCCGGGGTGTCCTCCGCGCGGGCTGCCGGAGTGTGGGATGTGCGACTGTGCGACGTTCGTCGCTCCGGGGCGAGACGAAAGTGGGCCGTGGGCGGCGGGGCGGGCTGCTTAGGGTGCGGGCGTGAACGCGTCATCGAAGATATGGGCCGGCTGGACGTGGCTGGCGGCACCCGAGCTTTGGTCGCGGAGGCGGACCGTCGGCGAGGTGGTGCTCGCGCTGGTGCTCGGTCTCATGGCCGCCGGAACCGAGGAACTGACGGGCAGCGCGGGGCTGCGGCTGCTCGGCGTCGGGGCGGCGGCCGCGCTGCTGTCGCTGCTGCGGCGCCGGATGCCCCTGCCGGTGCTGGTGGTCACCGGGGCGCTCGCGCCGCTCATGAGCGGCTTCGCGCCGCTGCTGATGGTTGTGGGCTGGTCGGCGGGGCGCAGGATCGTGGGCGCAGGGCGGACGATGATCGCGTTCACCGTCGCGTACGGCCTCTTTGTCGGCATCATGCTCGTCGACACCTGGTCCGAGCAGACGCCGATGACGCTGGTGCTGCTCGCCACTCTGTACTTCCTTGCGACGGCGGTCGTACCGGGCCTGGCCAGCCGTTACTGGACGCAGCGCCGGACCCTGCTGCACACCCTGCAGCAGCGCAACGTCCAGCTGTTGCGGGAGCGCGCAATGGTGGCGGGGCAGGCGCGGCTGCGTGAGCGCCAGCGGATCGCTCAGGACATGCACGACAGCCTCGGTCACCAGTTGGCGCTGATCTCCGTGCACACCGGCGCGCTGGAGGTGGATCCCGAGCTGACGCCGCGGCAGCGGGAGGCGGTCGGGGTGCTGCGGGACGCTTCGGTGAACGCGATGCATGAACTGCGTGAGGTCGTCGGGATTCTGCGGGACGGGGTCGAGGGGCCGGCGCCGGTTGACGAGTCGGGGCGGGTCGCGCGTGGGACGGCCGGTATCGGCGGGCTCGTGGAGGCCGCGCGGGCGGCGGGCAACGCGGTGGAGTTGCGGTGCAAGGGCGAGGTGCGGGCGCTCGCCGCGGCGGCCGACCATGCGGCGTATCGCATCGTGCAGGAGGCGCTGACCAACGCGTACAAGCACGCTCCTGGCGCTCCGATCGACGTGGAGCTGCGATACGAGCCGGACTCGGTCGTCGTCGAGATCGTCAGCGGGGCGGCTGGGGCGTCGGCACCCGGCGAGGTGGTCAGCGGCGGGCAGGGGCTGACCGGGCTGCGCGAACGGGCGCGGCTGGTCGGCGGCATCGTGCATGCGGGGCCGGCGGACGGCGGGGGCTTCCGGGTGGCTGGAGTGCTGCCGTACGGAGTCGTGGAGGCCGCGCCGTTCGTCGCTGCGGAGGACGACTTCCGCCAGCAGTCGCCGAAGGCCGTGCTCGGGAACGGTGATCCGGTCATGGACTGGACTGTTTCGGAGCGGGAGTTGGCGATGGGTGGGAAGAGCCGTGGTGGGGGGTTCGCGCTGGGATGCGGGATTGCCCTGGCGGCGTTGCTTGTGCTGGTGGTGGCGGGTGTCTTCGGGATGTTCTTCCTGGTGGGGTCGGTGAGCGACGGGATGATCGACCCGGCCCAGTACGAGCAGGTGAAGATCGGGGCGTCCGAGGAAGAGGTGCGCGACCAGCTGCCGAGCGGGGACACGATCTCGACGACGGGGCTGAGCGGCAAGGGCCCGAAGGAGCCTGCGGACTCCAAGTGCTTGGTGCTGATGTCCTCGGAGGTGGGGGACAGTATCGAGACCGAGCCGGTGTTCCGGTTCTGCTTCAAGGACGGCAAGCTGATCGAGAAGAAGTCCTACGAGGTCAGCCGCTGAGGTCGGTGGGCGGCGGGTGCCGGTAGGCGTGAGGGCGGATGTGTCGTGGGGGTGCCTGTGGTGTGGGGGTGCATATGACGGGGTCGCCGACGGGTGCGTCGACAGGGTCGCCGAGCGGGTCGCCGATCCGGGTCGTCGTCGCTGATGACGAGCCGCTCATCAGGGCAGGGATCCGGATGATCCTCACCTCGGACCGCGAGATAGAGGTTGTGGCGGAGGCTGCGAACGGGCGCGAGGCCATCGACCTGGCACGTTCCCACACCGCCGACGTGGTGCTCCTCGACATCCAGATGCCGGTGATGGACGGGCTCACGGCGCTGGGGGAATTCCGCAGGGCGGCACCGGCGACGCGGGTGATCGTGCTGACGACCTTCGGTGAGCGGGAGAACGTACTGCGGGCACTGGAACACGGGGGCGCCGGGTTCCTGCTCAAGGACACTGCACCCGCGGAGCTGATCCGGGCGGTACGTGCCGCGGCCGCGGGAGACGCGTATCTCTCCCCCGGAGCGACCCGGCATGTGGTGGACCAGCTTGCGTCCGGGCGGGCGGCTGCGCGCGGCGAGGAGGCGCGGGCTCGCGTTGCCGGGCTGAGCGCCCGCGAGAGGGAGGTGCTGGCGCTGCTCGGGGAGGGGCTCTCCAACGCGGACGCCGGGAGGCGGCTGCATATGAGCGAGGCCACGGTGAAGACGTATGTGAGCCGCATTCTGGCGAAGCTGGAGTGCGAGAACCGGGTGCAGGCGGCACTGCTGGCGCGGGACGCCGGGCTGGACGGTGGGTGGTGAGCGGGTTGGGCGTGGGCGCCTGCTTGCGGGCGGCGGGCGTCGTGCGTGCCTGTGGGCGTCCTGACGGGCGCTGACGTTTCACGTGGAACATTCGCGTTGACGTGTTTCACGTGAAACGCCCGCGGACGTTGGACTCTCCGCGGGCGTTCGCGTGAGGTGTCCGCGGCGCGCGGCACCTGTGGTCAGGCGCGCGTCACCTGCGGTCAGGCGACGAGACGCGCAGCCAGGGCCTTGCCCTTCTGGGCGGCCTCGTCCAGCGCCTTCGTACGGGAGGCGTCGGCGAGCGGAATCAGCTCCGCCATCTCGGGCTTGGAGTGAGCCAGTGTCAGCTCGGGGACGATGAAGTCGACCTCAGCGCCGAGCATGCCGGTCAGCACCTTCTCCAGGTAGTTCTGGACGAATTCGTAGTCCTCGCGCGGGGTGCCCGGAGCGTATGAACCGCCGCGGCTGGCGACGACCGTGACCGGGGTGCCTGCCACCGGACCGTCGGGGCCCGCGTTGTGGCCGACGACGATCACCTGGTCCAGCCATGCCTTGAGGGTGGACGGGATCGTGAAGTTGTACATCGGTGCGCCGATCACAACGGCGTCCGCCGCTTCGAGTTCGGCAGCGAGCTCGGCGCGCAGCGCGTCCTCTATCCCCGCTGAAACGGCGGCGAAGTCCAGGTGGGGCAGGGGCGTGGCGGCGAGATCGCGGTAGACGACCGTGCCCTCAGGGTGCTGCTCCTGCCAGGCCTGGACAAAGGAGGCGGTGATGTCGCGGGAGGCCGAGCCCTGAGGAAAGACGGCGGAGTCGAGGTGCAGCAGTGTGGCCATGAGGTTCTCCATGAGGGGGCGGTGCTTGATGAAATTCCGTACGCACCTATAGATAGCATAGGTACTTATCTTTCGTAAGTTCATGGGGATGGCGCAGTACTCTGGAGGCATGGCGGAACACAGCGAAGAGGCGTGCAAGAGGGTCGATGGGGGCATCACGCGCGTCTTCGAGCTGCTCGGCAAGCGCTGGACCGGGCTGATCGTCTCGGTTCTGATGCAGCGCGCTGTGCACTTCGCGGAGCTGCGACGGGCCATCCCGGGCATCAGCGAGCGCATGCTCTCGGACAGGCTGACCGAGCTGGGGGCGGCGGGATTGGTCGTGCGAGAGGTCGACGAGGGGCCGCCGCTGCGCGTCGCGTACCGGCTGACCGAGGCCGGGGCGGCGATGGAGCCCGCGCTCAAGGAACTGGCGCTGTGGGCCGACACGCATCTGGCGAAGGGCGGCTCGGACCCCTGTTAGCGGGGCTCCCGGCTCGGGCGGAGGCACAAGGGCGGGGTTTGGGCGCCTGAGCCTTGCAGGCCGCGGAGATGCGCAACGTTATCCACAGGGGGAGACGGTTGTCGGGCAGCGGCGGTACCGTCGTTGGCAGTTGATGTTGAATTCGGTACGACGACGGGGGAGGCAGCGCGTCATGAGCGAGGCGGAGACGGTGATGCCGGTGCAGCAGGTCGGGGCAGGGGCGACGGGCGGGGAGCGCATTCCGGTGGTGCCGGGCTTCGCACCGCGTCCGGGGCAGGGAACGCCCGGCGCTGCGGACGCCACCCGGTCGCCGAAGGAGGCGGGGAAGGCGCTGCGGGACCGGGTGCCGCGGGCTTCGCACGACTCGCTGGTACTCGCGGTGACGCGGCCCGACGCGGTCGAGGCCGTGGAGGAGTCCAGCCGCGGCCGGGTGCCTGAGCTCACGTCGATACGGGTGGGCCGGATGGCCGCATCGCCGTTCGCGTTTCTGCGCGGCTCGGCGGGGTTGATGGCCCACGACCTGGTGGGCACTCCGGTCACCGGAGTGAGCGCGCAGATCTGCGGCGATGCGCACGCGGCGAACTTCGGACTGTACGGCGATGTGCGCGGCCGCCTCGTCATCGACCTGAACGACTTCGACGAGACCGTTGTCGGCCCGTGGGAATGGGACGTCAAGCGGCTCGCCGTCTCACTGGTGCTGGCCGGGCGGGTGGCAGGCGCGGACGAAACTGTCTGCCGGGCGGCCGCGTTCGACGCGGTGGGCGCGTACCGGCGCACCATGCGGCTGCTGGCCAGGCTGCCCGCGCTGGACGCGTGGAACGCCATCGCCGACGAGGAGCTCGTCTCCCACACGGACGCGCGCGACCTGCTCGGCACGCTGGAGAGGGTCTCGGAGAAAGCCCGTAACAACACGAGTGCGCGCTTCGCCGCCAAGGCGACAGAGGAGTGTGGCGACGACGCACGGCGCTTCGTGGACGCGCCGCCGGTGCTGCGGCGGGTGCCGGACGCGGAGGCGGCGGCTGTCGCCTCGGCGCTCGAGGGGTATCTGAGCACGGTGTCGGAGGACCGGTGGCCACTGCTCGCGCGGTACGCGATCCACGATGTGGCGTTCCGCGTGGTGGGGACGGGGAGCGTTGGCACGCGGTCCTATGTGGTGCTGCTGCTCGACCACCGGGGCGAGGCACTTGTGCTTCAGGTGAAGGAGGCGCGGGCCTCGGCACTGCTGCCGTATCTGCCGGCCGCCGGGTTCCGGGTGGCGGAGGTGGACCACGAGGGGCACCGGGTGGTGCTCGGCCAGAAGCGGATGCAGGTGGTCAGCGACATTCTGCTCGGCTGGACGACGGTCGACGGTCGGCCTTTCCAGGTACGGCAGTTCAGGAACCGTAAGGGAAGCGTGGATCCGGCGGCGCTCGCGCCCGACGAATTCGACGACTACGGGCGGATGACCGGTGCGCTGCTGGCCCGGGCGCATGCGCACAGCGCTGACCCGCGGCTGCTCGCCGGGTACTGCGGCAAGAACGAGGAGCTGGACGAGGCGGTGGCCGGCTTCGCCATGACGTATGCGGACCGTACGGAAGCGGACCACGCGGATCTGCTGGCGGCGATCAAGAGTGGGCGGATAGCCGCTGAGCTGGGGGTGTGACGGGGTGCTTCGCCGCGCCCGTAGGCTGGGCGCGTGACCCAGGATGCATCCGGCGGGCCGACGACCCGGAACGACGAAGAGCAGGACGCGCAGCCACGGCCCGAGGCCCGGCTGGACAAGGCGGTGCGCGCGGCCGAGCAGGCGCTGATCGAGTTCGAGATCGCGCTGGAGACGTTCCGGGTGGAGGTGGAGAACTTCTCCCGGCTGCACCACCAGAAGCTCGGTCCGATGTACGCGCGCCTGGACGAGCTGGACGCGCAGATCGCGGAGGCCCGGGCCGCTCGTAGCGGCGACCCGGAGGATCTGCGCAAGGCGCAGGAGGCGCGGGCGATGGTGATGCCGATGCCCGGTGTCGACGAGCTGTTCCACGACTGGATGGACTCCGAGGGACTCTCCCCCGAGGCCGCCGCGATGCTCAACGACCAGCCCGTGCGTGCGCCGAAGCGGGTGCGTCCCAGCGAGGAGGCGCGCAAGCTCTACCGCGAGCTGGCCCGCAAGGTGCACCCGGACCTGGCGCAGGACGAGGGGGAACGGACACGGCGCGAAGAGTTCATCACGCGCGTGAACGCCGCCTACGGGCTCGGCGACGCGGCGCTGCTGCGGGAGCTGGCCGAGGAGTGGGCGGCCGGGCCTGTGCCCGCCGAACAGCCGCTCAGCGAGAGCGAGGAGCTCTACGCCCGGCTCGAGTGGCTGTCGCAGCGCAAGGAGCTGCTGACCGCGGTCGCGCAGGAGCTGGAGGAGAGCGCGATCGGCGCGATGCTGAAGATGGCGCCCGAGGACCCGGACCGGCTGCTGGAGGAGATCGCCGAGCAGCTGCTCGTGCAGGTCGCCGAGCGTGAGAAGGAACTGTCCGGGCTGGTGCAGTAGGTTTTCTGAGGTTTCTCAGGAGCCGGGAAACCCTGCCGCGTATGTTCGAGATGCACGATATATGAGAGATGTACGAGAGAAGGCATGACCCATGAATTTCGCCCCGCTGCCCTCGGTGGACGCCGCGGCGGTACCGTCCGACGGCCTGGTACTGGACGTCCGGGAGGACGAAGAGTGGGCGGCCGGGCATGTCGAGGGCGCGCTTCATGTCCCGATGAGCGACTTCGTGGCCCGCTTCGGTGAGGTGACCGAGGCTCTGGCCGACGGGGGCCGGGCGTATGTGATGTGCCGGGTTGGCGGGCGGTCCGCGCAGGTCACCCAGTATCTGGTGCAGCAGGGCATCGACGCGGTGAACATCGAAGGCGGCATGCTCGCATGGGACGGCGCCGGCCGCCCTATGGTCACCGACACCGGCAACCCGGCGTTCGTCCTCTGAGGCACGGGCTGAGGCACGGGGCTCGGGGCCGCGAGGCTGGATGCGGCTCCCTGAGCCGTTAGCCGAGGGGGTGGGCGGCCAGCAGGTCGCCCAGGGCCTCCTCATGGGCCGCGGCCGGGCCGAGTGAGAGCTCGAGCTGCTTGGCCCAGGCGTGGTAGCGGTGCAGCGGATAGTCGGTGTCGGCGCCGAAGCCGCCGTGGAGATGCTGCGCGGTCTGGACGACGCGGCGTACGCCCTCCGAGGCCCAGATCTTCGCCACCGCGACATCGCCGGACACCGGCAGCGGGCCGCCGACTCCCGCGCTCTCCCGCGCCGGGGTCAGCCGCCAAGCCGCCTGCCAAAGGGTCGCTTCCATCGCGCGTAGATCGATATAGCGGTCGGCGGCCTGGACGGCGACTGCCTGGAATGTGGCGACCGGGAAGCCGAACTGCTCACGTTTTCCGGTGTACCCGCTGGTCATCGCGAGCACGCTCTCGCCGAGCCCGAGAGCCAGTGCACAGGTCCCGGTGGCCAGGAGCTGGCGCAGCCACTCCCAGGCGCCGTCGGCGTCGATCAGTTCGCGGCTGTCGATCCGCACGGAGTCGAGGCTGACCTCGGCGAAGCGCTCGCCGCTGGTGGAGATCTGCTCGCCGAGCGTGATGCCTTCACGGTCCCGGGGGACCAAGGCGAACGCTGCCCGGCCCTCACCGGTGTGCGCCGGCACGGCGATCCGGTCCGCGGACTGAGCCCAGGGCACGCCCGTCTGCACCCCGTCGAGCACCCAGCCGGCCCCATCACCGTGTTCGGGGGCAGGGCGCGCGGCGACGGCGAGCTCGGCGGGGTCGTGGCCGGTGCGGCCGTTGGCCCCGACGGTGAGCACCAGTTCGCCGAGGCCTACGCGGGGCAGGATTTCGTCGCTCAACTCGGCGCTGCCGTAACGCTCCACGGCCATGGCGACCGCGCTCGTCTCCAGCAGCGGCACCCGCGCCAGCACCTTCGCGGACTCGCGCAGCACCAGGCAGAGCGCGATTGGATCGAGGCCGGCTCCGCCGTGCTGCGGCGACAGGACCAGACTCAGCAGATCGGAGTCCGCGAGCTTGGCCCACAGCGGCCGGTCGAACTCCTCGGCCACCGCGCCCGGGGTGAGCGCGGGGCTCGGCACTCCGTCGGGCGCGACGCCCGAGAAGACCGCCTTCGCAGCCTCGACCGCCGCCTGCTGCTCCTCGGTGAAGGTGAAGTCCACTGCCCTGTCCTCCCACGCACCGGTGCTGCCCTGACATCCGTATCTGACGGACCGTCAAGATAGAACAGGTTCTTGAAAAAGAACACAGCGTGGAAGGGAGCGACCCAGGGCCTGCTCAGCGGTCGAAGTCCAACTCCACTTCCGGTGTGGCCGGATGAGACTGGCAGGCCAGCACATAGCCCGCCTCGGTCTCCTCAGACTCCAGCGCGAAGTTGCGGTCCATGCGCACCTCGCCCGAGACCAGGAAGGCCCGGCAGGTACCGCAGACCCCGCCCTTGCACGCGTACGGCGCGTCCGAGCGGCTCCGCAGCACGGTCTCCAGCAGTGACTCGCCTTCCCGCACCGGCCACTTGCCGGAACGGCCGTCCAGGGTCGCGGTCAGTTCAGCATGGGTCGGCGCGGTCACCGGCCCCGGCCCGGGCGCCGAGCCGTCGTCGACATGGAAGATCTCCTCGTGGATACGGCTTCGGTCCACCCCGAGCCCGCGCAGCGCGCGCTCGGCGCCCTGGACCAGGCCGAAGGGGCCACACAGGAACCAGCCGTCCACGTCGGTCACCGGAAGCAGGGCGGGCAGCAGCCCTGTCAGCCGCTCCTGGTCCAGCCGTCCGGACGGCAGTCCCGACTGCTGTTCCTCCCGGGAGAGCACGGTGACCAGCTGAAGACGGTCCGGGAAGCGGTCCTTGAGGTCGGCGACCTCGTCCAGGAACATCGTCGACGCCGCGGTGCGGTCGCTGCGTATCAGACAGAACCGGGCCTCCGGTTCCCGTGCCAGCAGCGTCGCCGCCATCGACAGCACCGGGGTGATGCCGCTGCCGCCGACGACCGCTGCGAAGTACCCGGGGCGCGGGGCGAGGAGGAAGCGGCCCATCGGCGGCATCACCTCGACGGTGTCGCCGACACCGAGCTCCTTGAGCGCGAACGTCGAGAACTCGCCGCCGTCGACCAGCCGGATGCCCACGCGCAGTATCGGATCACCGTTGGCCGGGGCGGCCGGGGCGCAGATCGAGTACGTACGACGGATCTCCTCGCCTCCCACCAGCCGGCGCAGGGCCAGGTGCTGGCCGGGGGTGTGGCGGAAGGTCTCGCGCAGCTCGGGCGGCACCTCGAAGGTGACTGCCACCGAATCGTCCGTGAGCTGTTCGACCTCGCTGACCCGGAGCGGATGGAACATCTACAACTCCTTGAAGTGGTCGAAGGGTTCGCGGCAGCTGACGCAGCGGCGCAGTGCCTTGCAAGCGGTGGAGGAGAACCTGCTCAGCAGCTCGGTATCGGTGGAGCCGCAGTTCGGGCAGCGTACGGAGAGAGTGAGCGGCACGGGCCCCTCCGCCGTGTGCGGGCGGGGCGGGGCTATGCCGAACTCGGCGAGCTTGCGCCGTCCTTCCGCGCTGATGTCATCCGTCGACCAGGCCGGGGAGAGGACCTTGACGACCGAGACGTCCGGTATTCCGTGGTCGTGCAGCACCTGCTCGATGTCCGAGGTCATGGCCTCGATCGCCGGGCAGCCGGTGTAGGTCGGGGTCAGCTCCACCTCGACCCTGCCGGGCCCGAGGATCTGAACCCCGCGAAGCACGCCGAGCTCCTCCAGCGTCAGCACCGGCAGCTCAGGGTCTGGCACGGAGCCGGCGAGCCTGCGCAGCTCCGCCTCCAGCCGGGTCTCAGTCACGTCGGTCACCATGACGCCCCCGGGTGGCTGCGGTGCAGATGCTGCATCTCCGCCAGCATCCGCCCGAAGGACTCGGTGTGCAGACCCTGCCGTCCCGCACCAGCCGCCCAGCCGCCGGCCCGCGGCCCGTCGGGCACGGTCAGCGTCGCCCGCTCCAGCACGGCGGTGACGGCCTCCAGCCAACTGGCCTCCAGCGCCTGCCAGTCGACGTCCAGCCCTTCGACCGGCTGGAACATCTCGCCGGTGAACCGCCACAGCGCGTCGCACGCCCGCTGCATCCGCTCATGGCTCTCGGCCGTGCCGTCGCCGAGCCGCTCGGTCCAGTGCTCGGCGTGGTCCTGGTGGTACGCCACCTCCTTGACCGCCTTGGCCGCGAGCCCGGTGAACTCGCTGTTCCCCGCCGTCAGCTGCCCGTACAGCAGTCGCTGGTAGAGGGAGAAGTAGAGCTGGCGGGCGATGGTGTGGGCGAAGTCGCCGTTCGGCTGCTCGACCAGCTGGAGATTGCGGAACGCCCGCTCCTCGCGCAGATACGCCAGCTCGTCCTCGTCCCCGACGAGGGAGAGCAGCACCCGCGCCTGCCCCAGCAGGTCCAGCGCGATATTCGCGAGGGCGACCTCCTCCTCCAGGACGGGCGTATGGCCGGCCCACTCCCCCAGCCGGTGCGAGAGCACCAGCGCATCGTCGCCGAGGGCGAGCGCCGCGGCATTGGCGGTCGCGGTCACAGGTGCTTCACCCCTTCCGGGATCTCGTAGAAGGTCGGGTGACGGTAGGGCTTGTCGCCGGCCGGCTCGAAGAACGAGTCCTTCTCGTCGGGCGAGGACGCGGTGATCGCCGTGGAGGGAACCACCCAGATCGACACGCCTTCGTTCCGCCGGGTGTACAGGTCGCGGGCGTTGCGCAGGGCCATCTCCGCGTCCGGGGCGTGCAGGCTTCCCGCGTGGGTGTGGGACAGCCCGCGGCGCGAGCGCACGAAGACCTCCCACAGCGGCCAGTCGGTCGAGCTGCTCATGCCGTCGCCTCCCCGGGCTTCGTGTGCTGTGCTTGGTGTTTCGTGGCGTACGCCGCGGCCGCGTCCCGGACCCAGGCGCCCTCTTCGTGGGCCCGGCGGCGCTGTGTGATCCGCTGTTCGTTGCAAGGGCCGTTGCCCTTGAGGACGTCCTGGAACTCGGCCCAGTCGATCGCGCCGAAGTCGTGGTGGCCCCGCTGCTCGTTCCACCGCAGATCGGGGTCCGGGAGGGTGAGGCCGAGGGCTTCGGCCTGCGGTACGCAGATGTCCACGAAGCGCTGGCGCAGCTCGTCATTGGAGTGCCGCTTGATCTTCCAGGCCATGGACTGCGCCGAGTGTGCCGACTCGTCGTCCGGCGGGCCGAACATCATCAGCGACGGCCACCACCAGCGGTTCACCGCGTCCTGCGCCATCTCGTGCTGGGCGGGCGTCCCCCGGGAGAGGGTGAGCAGCAGCTCGTACCCCTGGCGCTGGTGGAAGGACTCCTCCTTGCAGATCCGGACCATCGCGCGGGCGTACGGACCGTAGGAGCAGCGGCAGAGCGGCACCTGGTTGGTGATTGCCGCGCCGTCCACCAGCCAGCCGATCGCGCCGACATCGGCCCAGGTCAGCGTCGGGTAGTTGAAGATTGATGAATACCTCTGGCGGCCGGCGTGGAGCTTGTCGAGCAGCTCCTCGCGGCTCGTGCCCAGGGTCTCGGCGGCGCTGTACAGATACAGCCCGTGGCCCGCCTCGTCCTGGACCTTGGCCATCAGGATCGCCTTGCGGCGCAGCGAGGGCGCCCGCGTGATCCAGTTCGCCTCCGGCTGCATGCCGATGATCTCGGAGTGGGCGTGCTGAGCCATTTGGCGGACGAGCGTGGCCCGGTAGGCATCGGGCATCCAGTCGCGCGGCTCGATGCGCTCATCGGCGGCTACGGCGGCGTCGAAAACCGCCTCGTACGTATCCGCAGTCACTGCCGTCATCCGGGCCCCCTACCGACCGATCGTTCGGTTCATTGACTTCAATGGTGGGTCGACGGCCCGTAGGGTGTCAACCCTGTGGATAACTGAGGTGGACCGATGGGGATCGGGGCGGGATGGACTCCTACGAGGACGAGGACGTCAACGGCGCCAGGAGCCTGAGCTCCGAGCCGCGGCCAGGCCGCGTCCCCAAGGCCCGTACGCAGCCCGAATCCCACCCTGAATTCGAACCCGAATCCCACCCTGAATTCGAACCCGCGGTCGAGTCCGAGGTCGAGTCCGCGGTCCAGCACCAGCTTGAGCAGGAGCACTGGCACCGGCTTCCGCCGGTCACGCCCCCGGACGCCGCCGAGCCCGCAGCGCTCGAGCCCGCCCCCGTCCGCGGCATGGCGGCCCTCTCCCTCCCCTACCAGGTTGCAGCCGCCGTCTCGCTCGCGATTATCGGCTCTCTCGCCTGCGTCCACCTGGCCATGGTGTTTCTGCACGTCGCCCCGTCCAACACCGTCACCAAGCAGTACGGCAAGGCGGTCGACGGCTGGGTCTACCCCGAGTTCGAGCAGAACTGGAAGCTCTTCGCCCCCAACCCGCTCCAGCAGAACGTCGCCGTGCAGGTGAAGGTCGAGTTCACGGCCACCGACGGCAGCCGAAAGCACACCGACTGGATCGACCTCACCGCCGAGGACGGCGAGGCGATCCGCGGCAATCTCCTCCCGAGCCATGTCCAGCAGAACGAGCTCCGCCGGGCGTGGGACTTCTACATCAACTCCCACGACAACGAGAACCGCGCCAACGGCGTGCGCGGCCAGCTCTCCGAGAGATATGTCCGCAGGATTGTGATGATGCGCCTCGACGCGCACGACCTGGGAAGGTCCGTCGAGCGCATCCAGCTCAGGTCCTCGACCCGCTCGGTCAAGGCCCCGGAGTGGAGCGACGAGAAGATCGACACCCGCCCCGCCTACCGGGTTCTGCCCTGGTGGACGGTCACCGCCGCGGATCTGCCCGAGGGCGTCGGTAACGGCCGGACGGAGGCGGGCACGTGAACGACACCGCCGACCGCGGGGTCGCGCGCGCTGTCCAGCGCATCACCTCCACGGCCCTCGGTCCGTACCAGAGCGCCATCGTCCGGATCGGCTTCGCCGCCACCTGGCTGCTCTTCCTGCTGCGTGAGCTGCCCAATCGCCATGAGATGTACGGCCCCAACGGTCCGTGGAGCTGGGACATGGCGCGACAGCTCATAGCGGGCAATGACGCCTTCACCGCGCTCATGTGGTCAGAGACCACTCTCTGGTTCGAGGTCGTGTACGGCCTCGCCGTGCTGTCCAGCGTGTTGCTGATACTTGGCTGGCATACCCGCACCATGTCCGTGCTTTTCATGATCGGTGTGCTCTCGCTCCAGAATCGCTCCATCTTCATGGGCGACGGCGGCGACAACGTCATCCATCTGATGGCGATCTATCTGGTCCTGACGCGCTGCGGGCAGGTCTGGTCCCTGGACGCACGGCGCGCGGCGCGAGCGGTGCCGGGGGTGGCGGCCGAACCGGACGCGCAGGGAGTACCGGGCGGGTCGGCGGTGCAGGGCGCGCAGGAAGCGCCGGGCGGGCCGTCCCGCGACCGGGTCGGCCCCGTGCTCTGGGCAGTGCTGGGACTCGCCCTGGTCATCGCCACATTCCTGAACCAGACCGGCTGGCTCGTACTGCTGCTGCTCGGGGTGCTCTGGGTGGGGCTGGGGCTGTGGTGGATGGTGAGCCGATACGCGCCGGACAGCGAGCTGCGCACCCTGCTGGATGTTCTCGCCAACCTTGCTCACAACGCCGCTCTCGTCGTGATCATGGCCGAGGTCTGTCTGATCTACGCCACCGCAGGCTGGTACAAGATCCAGGGCTCCCGCTGGCAGGACGGCACCGCGCTCTACTACCCGCTCAAGCTCGATTACTTCACGCCCTGGCCGGCCCTCTCCGACCTCCTCGCCTCCGGTGGCGTGATGGTGATGGTGCTGACGTACGGCACAGTCATCGTGCAGGTCGCCTTCCCGTTCACCCTCTTCAACCGGCGAGTCAAGAACGCCCTGCTGGCCGCCATGATGCTGGAGCACGCGGCCATCGCCGTACTGCTCGGACTGCCCTTCTTCTCACTCGCGATGATTGCCGCCGACGCGGTCTTCCTGCCGACCGCCTTCCTGATCTGGCTCGGCGGGCAGGCGGCGCGCGGGCGAGACCGGCTATTCTCGCGCGCGGACGTCGCGGGGCGGCTGGAGCAGCGGCGGGGTAGCCCGGACCAGCCCCGTTCGCTCGTCGGGTGAGCACCATTGAAGAACCGATTCAGTACGACGACGCCTACAGCCCCGAGGTCGGCGTCGGGCCGTGTCCGCTGCCGTGTCCGCAGGACGGGCGGTACGACCCCCAGCTGCTGGCCGAGGGTGACCGGCGCAATGTGGCCGACCACTACAGGTACTGGACGCGCGAGGCGATCGTCGCAGACCTGGACACACGGCGGCACGGGTTTCATGTGGCCGTGGAGAACGGGGGGCACGACTTCAATTGCGTATAGAAAGGGGTGTTGAGGTCTAGCGTCGTGGCTATGGACACCGCGGAGCCCGAAGAGACCTACAACGCAGGCCAGTTACCCCAACCCATCCGCGCTCACAGCATTAGCGCGCACTGAGGACGACGTGCCTCGCGCAGCCACCTATGGACGACGTGGACGCGATCGAGGCAGTCGCCGCGAAATACGCAGCGGATTGGCCCGCCTGGGGGGGTACCGCAAGATCGCCGCGATGATGCGTGCCGACGGCCACCAGGTGTCCACCTCCACCGTTCAGCGGGCCCTCCGCCGGCGCGGACTGCTGCTGCCGACCCCGGGTTCCGGGCAGCCGGGCAGACCGCAGACCGCAGATCGTGGGCGCGGCTGCGGAAGCGGGCGTTCCGAGACCCACCACGCCAGCGGAACCGGGTCTGGCAGATGGACTTCTCCGCGTTCGAGACCGCCCGCGGCGGGGATCTGGCGGATCTGCGCAGTCATCGACTACGCCACCAGGTACTGCCTCGCCGCAACCGTCACCCCGACGTCTCGGGCCAGGATGCGCTCGGCTGCCTCCGCCGGGCCGTTGTCGAGGCCGAACGGGCCCTCGACCTCGACGACCTCCGTGCCGACCGCGGCGTGATGGACGTCGTCGACGCCGACGACTACGTGATCGGTGAAGCACCCGCTCCGATCGCCGTCGTGACGGACAACGGGCCATGCTTTCGTGGCGTGACCTTCGCTGACGCGTTCGCCGGCGACGACCCGCTGTTCCGTCACGTCCGCACACGGGTGAGGAGCCCACAGACCAACGGCGTGGTCGAGCGGTTCTTCGGTTGGCTGAAGTACGAACATCGCTACCGCGCCACCATCGGCGACGGCAACGCCCTCGCCGTCGAGGTCAACCTCTTCCGCCACACCTACGACACTCTGCGACCCCACCAGGCCCTCGACGAACGCACACCACGTGCGGCTTACCTCGCCGTCGAACACTGCGGTTAGCGTGTGGCCTTTGGCGGACCCGCTACTTGGCTGGGAGATCCTGACATGACCAGTAAGTTCACCGAGCTTGCGATCGACTGTGCCGATCCCCACGGTCTCGCCCGGTTCTGGTGCTCGGTCCTTGACTACGAGGTGCACGACGAAGACGACGGAATTGTCGCAATTGGCTCCCCTATGGTGCCTGAAGGTAAGAACCACCTTGGCCCAGTGCCACCGACGTTGACATTCGCGCACGTGCCCGAGGGCAAGACCGTCAAGAACAGGCTCCACATCGACGTCAACCCAACCGACAGGGAGCAAGGCGAAGAGGTCCGTCGCCTGCTCGACCTAGGTGCTCGATACGCCGACGTCGGCCAAACCGGGGATGAGAGCTGGGTCACACTTGCCGACCCGGAGGGGAACGAGTTCTGCGTCCTTGCGGACCGCCGCCCCTGACCGGAGGCCGCACACCGCGCCAGACCTACTTCCGGTCGCCTGCCCACGCTCACGCGAACACGATGAGGAGCCCCTCCGAAGATGGAGAATCCCGACCCGAGCAAGATCAAACTCTGCCAACTTCTTGACTCATGACATCCTGGTGCTCCGGGGAAGAAGGCAGCCACAACGCCTGAGCCAGCCTGTGATCCTCAGCTCGGCATGATCACTTCATGACGCGGGAGGTCTTGTAGAGCCGACTGGCGAGGTCTGCCAGCTCGGACAGGGAGATCCGCGAGGCATACACGCCAGCCACGGTGCTGTGGTCGGCCCAGACACACAGCGCCACTGGCTCACCGTCACTGGTCCACTTGGACTTCCGGCATCTCATCAACGCGCCGTCGAAGCGGTCGAGATCGAACTCCTCAGCTTGGCCGGTGATCGTGATCCCGTGGAAAGGCACCTGTTCACCCTTCTCAATTGACCGGAAGAAGCGGTCGACTGCCTCGCCCGGGTCGGGGACCTCGCCCCAGAGACCACGGAACAGCAGACCCTTCGTTCCGGGCTTGCCCTCCGGCCCCGAAGAGTAGTAGTTGCCGGTACCGGATGCGCGCTCCACGATCCGGTTGGCCTGGGACCATGTCCGTCTGGTGCGGGGCCGTCCACGGCGGCGGGGAACGCGGAGACGTGCCATCACATCGGTGAACGCGGGCCCATCGCCGGCCTGTCCGGCGGTGAGATGGAAGGCCAGGGGCCGACAGCGGGCGTCGGCTGCGAGGTGGATCAGGCGTCTTCGGGATCCAGCTCGAAGATGAAATAGATGCTGAGGCAGTAGGGCTCGTCCTCGTCGTGGAAGAAATCCCACGACACGTCTGACAGGCGGATTCTCTGTTCCCGCACCCACTCATGGGCTTTCCTGAAGGCTTCCGCGGCAGTTGTGGCGGGGAACAGCTTCCTGGCGATGGGATGTACCCCAGTCTCAGCGTCCGAGTCGTCGAAACCCTCCGGAACGTCCAGGCAGAAGTTGGGATCCAGCACCATTGAGTGCGCCCTTTCCAGTCGGTTGCCGGTATGAGTCGGCAGAGGCTGATCCTCTGAGCACGACGCCGAGTAAGACCGCCGCGCACCGGGCAGGGTTGCTTCTGCCGACCGCGCGGCGGTGTCGCAGCCGATGTCGCGGGCCCGCGGTGATCCAAACGAGACAGCCGAGCCGCGGTCAGCCCGCCGAGCGGACCGGTTCGGGCCGCCCCGCGAGCCTGATGCCGTGTCCGCTTGCTCGTCCACCACCGCGTGCCGGGTGTAGGTGCCGCATCGTGGACGGGTACGCGAGGGGCCGCCGGGGCGCTGACAGCCGTACCCGACGGCGAGCAGGGCCGGTCGGCAGCCCGGGAGGCCGAACCTGGAGCCGGGCGTCAGCTGCTTCGTGCCATCTCGCGTTCGGCGACTGCGCGGAAGATCCCTCGGCGATGGCGCGGTCCATGCCTGTGAGCATCGCGGCGAACTTCAGCGGCATCGCGGCCGCGAGCCGGTCCCGCATCTGTTCATAGGCCAGGCGGTGGTGGACCACGGGCCGGCCGGCGACCTCAGTGATGATCGTGGCGATGTCGTCGTGGCTCAGCGTCTCCGGTCCGGTCAGGACCAGGTCGGTGTGGGCGCCTGGTCGTCGGTCAGGGTACGTACGGCGACGGCGGCGATGTCGTCGGCGCCGACGAAGCCGACACGGCCGGTCCCGGCGGCGGTCAGGATGGTGCCGTTGTCACGGATGCTCTGGGCGTGGGCGTGCGTGCCGGTGAAGTTCTGCATGAACCAGGAGAGCCGCAGCACGGCCCATTCGTCGAACAGACCGGGCAGGGCCTGGTGCACTGCTCCCACCGCCGGGCCGCCCTCGGGGATGGCCGAGGAGCTGAGCCGCACCGCACGGTGTACGCCGACGGCGCGGGCCTGCCGGAGAAAGGGCAGCATGACCGCAGCCGGTTCGGGGTCGCCCAGGGACGGGATGAGATAGACGCGGGCGATTCGGTCGAGGGTCGGCATGGCCGGCGGGGTCGTACCAGTCGAAGCGGACCGACCTCGTCGAGCACCTGGCCGGACAAGAGTGCCTACCCCGCGAAGAAATGCGGGGGCAACTGGCGAGCTTCGCCGCCAAAGTCCTGGGCACTCGTCCCTGCGGGGGGCTGACCTTCAGTGGCTGATAGGCGGCCGGCCGGTCGCCCAGCAGCCTCTGCGGCTTGGCACCCCGCCGACCCGGACCCCGTCGAGCGTGGACATCCGCGAACGCTGGCGGAATGGCGTCAGACAGTTCCAGCGCGAAGAACATTCGTTCAGTCGATGACGGCGGTGGCTTCGATCTCGACCAGGTGCGCGGGGATGTCCAGTGCCGCGACGCCCAGCAGTGTGGCCGGTGGTACCGGTGTGACGCCCAGTTTCGCGGTCGCCCGGGTGATCCCGTCCATGAGCTGGGGCATCTTGTCGGGGGTCCAGTCGACGACATAGACGGTCAGTTTCGCCACGTCGTCGAAGGAGCCGCCGATCTCGGTCAGGGCGGTGGCGATGTTGAGGTAGCACTGCTCGACCTGCGCGGCGAGGTCGTCTTCGCCGACCGTGACCCCGTCGGCGTCCCAGGCGACCTGCCCGGCGATGAAGACCAGCTTCGACCCGGTGGCGATCGAGACCTGCCGGTAGGCGTCGATTTCCGGCAATCCGTTGGGGTTTACCAGGGTGATGGACATGCTGCCTGCCTCCATTGCTATGAGAGCCGCTCTCTTGTGGTTACTCGGAAACCGTAGGAGAGTGGCCGCTGACATGGAAGAACGCACTTTTCGGTGACTGGGGAACCTGATGGTGACCAAGCAGTTCAGCGGCTCGCCCGAGGATGCGGACCTGAGGCGTGCGGACTCTCTGGCGCGGGAGATCTTCTCGGACGTCGCCAACAAGTGGGCGCTCCTGATCATCGAGGCTCTGGGGGAGGGCACCCTGCGCTTCGGCGAGCTGCGGAACGAGATCGAGGGCGTCAGCCACAAGATGCTCACCCAGAACCTGCGCATGTTGGAGCGCAACGGTCTGGTCGAGCGGACGGTGCACCCCGTCGTGCCGCCGCGGGTCGAGTACACCCTCACCGAGCCGGGTCAGGCCCTGCGGGTGACGATCGACGGACTGTGCGACTGGACGCACCTGTACCTCGGTCACATCGAGGCCTCCCGCCACCGCTTCGACACCTGACGAGTGGAGCACTCGCCTGCCGCCCCGAGGGTGCACGGGTTCAGGCCGTGCCGGACACCAGTCACACCCGACAGGCGAGGGCGACCGCCTGGACATGGTCACGCGGGCTGAGTTTCGTCAGGATCCGCAACACCTAGGTCTTGACCGTTTCGGTCCCCAGGCCTCGCGACATCGAGCAGCGGAGCGTCACGACGCGGTCGCGCCGACGAGCCTTCCGGTTGAAGGCCACGCCGCCGAGGCATCTGGCGTCGTGTCCCCCTCCCGGGCCGAGCAGCAGGGTCTCCGCGGTCTCGGTGCCTGTTACTCGCAGTGGCAGGCTAGGAGATAGGTACCGGACCACTCGGTCGCATGAACGACACAAGGCACGGCAAGTCCGTCCTCGGCGAGTTCTTGTCAACGCGCCGGGCGCAGTTGAAGCCGGGGGACATGGGGTTGCCGGAGTACGGCGAGCGGCGGCGGGTGCCGGGTCTGCGGCGCGAGGAGCTGGCCCAGCTGGCGGGGGTCAACTGGGCACTCCTACGCGACGGGCGTGCTACGAGCTCACGCCGCCCGCCGCTCTCGCAGCTTGACAAACGGCATTGGTGAACCGCTGTTGTCCGTTGTCAGCGAAGTTGGTCGACGGCGAGGCCTTGACCTGTGGCGACTGGATTGGATGACACAGCCACTCTCGGGAGGTACCAGCTCCGCCCCGCCGGTCCGCCGTGAGCGTCGGGCCGCTGACCTGCGACGACTCCGTTGAATGAGAGAGCGTCCCGAGACATTCGCACTCGCGGGACGGGCCCCAGCCCGCTCCGGTGCCGCGCTTGACTCCGAGCTGCGGCGAGCGAGCAGAACCAGCGCGGGCGGGGGTGCTCAGCCTCGCTCACGAGCACCCCCGCAGCTGCCCCAGCCCTGTACGCGCGAGCGTGCAGACATCGCTGCCGGCCGGCCCCGACCGACAACGGCCTGTGCGGCTGGCCCCTGGGAGCAGCTGCCCGAGATCGGAGGTCGGCGGTCCACCCCGCACCGGTGCTGTCGGTACCCGCTGGGACACTCCCACCATGGACACCACACCCGAGCAAATGAGCTCCCGGACAGCGGCCGGATGGACCATCGCGGTCGCGGGCCTCGGAGCACTCGCCGGCTTCGTCTGGGACGGGCCGTTCCTCGCCGTCGCCTGCGCCCTTTCCCTAGGAGGCGGCGCCACCCTGGCCACGGTCCTGACCCGCCGTCGAATGATCGCAACCATTCGGGAAGGACAGGGGAAGGCCGCCGCGCTCGGCTACGCCGACGGAGTCGCGGACATGGTGGTCCTGGGGATATCCGCGTACAGGGCGTCCGTCTTTCCGCTGTCCGGCCCCGACGCAGTAGACGCCGCCGAGCGCAAGGCCCGCCGTAAGGCCGCCTACCACCTCACGGCCGCCGACGGGCTTCCCCACCACATTCGTGAGGCCGCGGCCGCCGCCCTCGAAGCGATCGACGACGCGCGTGACCGCGACACCCAGTCCGCCATCGAGGACCTCATGAAGGCCGTTCACGAGCAGCGCCGCGGCACGTGACCGCAGCCGGAGCGAACGGTAGTCCTCTGCGCCCCAAGTCCTCTGCGCCCCATACATGTTCCCGTCCTTGGTCGGACGTCCTACTGAGACGTCCGGTCGCCCATCCGGACCCTGCGTCCCGAGGCCCGGTCAGTCGCGTCAGCGTGGGGGAGCAAAGGCGAGCAGGTCTGGTGAGCGGCTGAGCAGGGGGTGGGGAATTTTTCAGAGAGGGCCATCAGCTTCGGCAAGGTAGTCGGAGGTGAACGCCGTACGCACCGCCCGCCCGAGTTTCTCGATCGCCCGGTAACGTGGGGTGGTTCGCCCACCGCGGGTGCAGCGCCGCAGGACTTGTTCGGCGTCGGCCTGCGGGCGGATCAGGTCTTCGTGGACAGCACCGGCGTCAGACGCGGCCAGAACTGGTCTTTCCCGGCTGCCAGCCGGTACAACCGCGCCCCTTCGCACTGCGTAATCGCTCATGTGCCCTGGGATGCAGGGTTCGACGGTCTACGACCTCAGACCGAAAGGGCGACCTGAGCCCGATGGACGGCTTCGGCGCATGGTTGACGCAGTTCACGCAGGACAGTGGGGCGATCGGCGACCTCGCAAGGGATGCGGCCGAGGACCTTAACCGGCCCTAGAACCCGGACCGGTTGAAGACCTGCACCGACCATCTCGAACGCACCGGAGCCTCCCACTCCGCGATGAAAGCGGTCATCGGCGCCTGGATCCGGTACACCGCCCGCCCGCAGTGGATGCATTCCCGACCGCGGCGATCCTGCCTCGCGAGGTCTACTAAATGGAAGGCAGAGTCGGCGTTCCGCCGCCGGGTCGCAACCCGACGTTCCGTCAGTGTTGAGGTCGGGCCCCGGTAGGCGGCCGAGCCCTCGGCCGACTGCAGGCCGGAGATCGCAGCCGTCAAGATCCCCTACGCCACATGGTGGGACGCCACCCGGAGCGCGGCCGTCCAGTCAGCCCGCGTCCGGCGCGTCGATGACCTTGCCGTCCTTGTCGAGCGTGTGGGCACGCCAGTACACGTCCCACTTGTCGTCGACCTGCTGCGGCACCTTGCCCTCCGGGTATCGCACAAATCCAGCCGGAGGCTCTTCCCCGTCCGAGACGCACGCGGAACCGGTGTCGCCGACGGACAAGACGGGGTATTCGCCGCTGCTGCAGATGTCCTCCTGGTACTCGAAGGAGGAACAGCCGGTGAGTGCCACGACTGCGGCCGCGCTCGCGAGAGCGGCAGCGGCGATGCGGACCCTTCCGGGTCGGAGGGCGGTGGTGGCTCGGCTCATCCTGCGGGGCATGGGCACGATTGTCTCCATCGTTCGGTCTGCCCCCACTCTCGTCGCCGACAGCTGCCGAGCCCTGAGTACGCGTGCTCAGAAGCGCCCGCGTGGATGCTCAACACGCCGCGGCCCCTGGGCGTGCGACGAGTGTCGGGCGCGGGTCCGTGCGCTACGGGCTGGGGTGCCGCAACGTCACCCTGGCCAACCTCAACCGGATAAGTCATCCGGATCTGCTATGTTGACGCCAACCGGATAACTCATCCATATAGGCGGAACGGGTCGTGCGATGAAGCGGACAGCGGTGGTCACGGCAGGAACAGCGGGAATCGGTTTGGAGACCGCCTTGGGGCTGGCCGCGGCAGGCCTCGCGGTCATCGTGGTCGGACGCAACGCCGAGCGCGGTGCCCGTGCGATTGAACGGATCAACGCCACGGGACCGGCGCATCCCGCCCAGTTCCTGGCCACCGACCTCGCCGCGCTCGACGCGGTCCGCGATCTTGCCTACCGGATAGACGCCAGCGGTCCGCTGACCGTGCTGGTCAACAACGTCGGGGCGATGTTCCCGGACCGGCAGGACTCGGCCGACGGGATCGAGGCGACGTTCGCCGTCAACCATCTCTCGCCGTACCTGCTGACCGAACTGCTACTGCCCGCGCTGCGAGCGGGTGCGCCGAGCCGGATCGTGAACGTCACCTCGGGCGCGACCGGCGTCGCCAAGCGCGTCTTCGACGCCGTCGAGCCGCCCGGCGGCTACTACGGCTTCCACTGGTACGGCCGCGCCAAGCTCGCCAACCTCGCCTACACGCTGGAGCTGGCCGGCCGGCTCGAGGGCACGGGCGTCTCGGTCTTCGCAGCAGACCCCGGCGGCGCCGCGACCGACATGACCAACGGCACCATGCGCGATCCGAAGATCGTCTCACCGGCGCTGCGACTGCTCTGGCCGCTGGTCAGGCGGAAGTTCGAACGCTCAACCTCGGGCCCGGCGTCCGTGGCGGCCGAGCCCTCGATCTTCGCCGCGACCGACGGCTCGCTGACCGGCCGGACCGGCGTCGTCATCGGACCCCAGGCACATCCCGTCGCCCCCTTCCGTCCGGCAACCGATCCCCGCATCGCCGAAGCCGTCCGCCACCTCAGTGAGCGCCTCGCGCCACTCACGACCGGGTGACGAGATCTGAAGCGATCAGCATGACCGCCAGGCGGATCGGTTCCTCAGGGCAGCGAGGCGGGCAGCCCGAACTGCGCGAAGCGGTCCGTGATGGCAGCCCGCAGTGACCTCGCGCCAATTTTGCAGGCTCGGCACAGAGTTGCCCAAAGAGGAAACGGGTGGCTCATCCGGTTCGCACGCCACAGCAATGCGGATGAGCTATCCAGTTAGACTTCTCCCATGACGACCGCCCCCCTGCGCAAGGACGCCGCCCGCAACTGGGAACGGATCGTCGCCGTGGCCCGCGGTCTCGTAGACGAAGGCACACCACTGCAGCTCAACGACGTCGCCCGCCGCGCCCAACTGGGCGTCGGCACCGTCTACCGCCACTTCCCCACCGCCGAGGCGCTCCTGGAGACCGTCGCCACCCCCTGCCTGGAGGCACTCGCCGCCCACGGCGAGCAGGCGCTGGCCGATGACAACCCCGGGCGCGCCCTCGCCGGCTTCCTGACCCGCACCATCGAAGCGCAGGTCACCGACGCTTCCCTGTCCACGGTCACCGCCGCGCCCACGGACGCCCTGCCGCGCACCACCGAACTGAAGAGGATCCTGCGGTCGGTCGGCGGACAGCTGCTCGAGCGCGCCCGCGACGCCGGGGTTGTGCGCCCCGACCTGACCTCAAACGACCTGGTCCCGCTCATGTGCGGAATCGCCTACGCCGCGAACGTCCACAGCGCCCCCACCGCCCGCATCGAGACCGCCCGTCGCTATCTGACCGCGCTACTGGAAGGCGTGTGCATCCAGTACTCCGGTGGCGACTCTCCGTCGACAAAGGACAGCACCACCGGCGAGACGGCGCACCTCACGGGGCAGTCCGGGCCGATCATCTGACCACTTCGTGTCCGAGTCGCTGATGTGGACATGGGGCGGGGTGATCTGAGCGATGCCGAGTGGGAACGGCTGCGGCAGTCCCTGCCGGTCAGCAAAGCAACGGGCGTTGCGGCAGGTGGCGGGACCATCGTGCATCGGCCGCTGGAAGGCCGACTTCCATGAGGCGAACAAGACCCGCGCTGGCTGCGGGCCGTTCGTTCGCGTCCGTCGACCAAGGGCAGCGGCTCGAGGTCGCCGACGTGACCCGAGCCCTGGGCGAGGCCGCAGTCGGGTTACGGGTCTTGGAAGAAGTCCGCGGAGGGCGGGCTGTGCCCTTCGCGGAGGAGCTCCCGGCGACCATCTCGTGCTGTTGTTCCGCTACAGAGATGGGTCTCTTTGGGCTTACTTGGATTCGACCCGTCCGAGCGGGTTGGGGCCGGCCGTCAGCGCGTCACGCGCTGCCTGCCAAGCGGAATCCCCGGGGTAGAGCTCGGTGCGGAGGTAGGCCCAGGTGAGCCGCTGGACCGCAGACACTCGCTCGGGGTTCTCGTCCGTAGTCTCGGCGACGTCATATCCAGAGACCCCGCCGAGCCCGTGCTCTGCATCAAACAGGGTGAGCAGGGACTTGGGGCCCGGGGAGAGGAAGTACGGATCGGTATGCCAGTCCGGGCCCCGAACCGTCAGGTGGCCAGAGGCGTCCTTGTCGCCGGCGACCACGAGCGCGGGCGTCGTCATCTCGGAGAAGTCCGTGGTCAAGAAGAAAGGCCAATTCTCGGCGACGGACTCGGTGAGGGCATCGCCCCCTCTGCCGGGCGCGGCAAGCAGCACACCCGCCTTGATCCGCGGCTCAGCCAGATTCACTTGCGTTCCGTCGTGGGGATCGGTGAGCCGGGCGCCCAGCAGCAGGCTCGCGGTGTGCCCGCCCATCGAGTGCCCGGCTACGGCGACCTTGCTTCGGTCCAGGCGCCCGAGGAGCTGCGGGACGGCGGCCTCGATCATGTCGAGCTGATCCAGGATGCGCTTCATGTCCTCGGCCCGTGATCGCCAGTACAGAGGCGCCCCGGGGGTATCGGGATCCAGGCTCAGCGTCGTGGAACTCAGATGGGTGGGCTGGATCACGACGAAGCCGTGCGCCGCCCAGAAGTTGGCGAGGGGGGCGTAGCCGTTCAATGAGGAGAGGTTGTTCGAGTAGCCCTGACCGTGCGAGAGGAGGATGACCGGCAGGTCGCTCCCGGTCACGGGCGCGGAGACCCGCACCTGAAGGTCCACGGCTCGGCCGGGAGCCGACAGCACTACCGGACTGACCGAGAGGACGGGAGTGGGAGTGGGCGAGCTGACGGCGTCGGCTGTGTAAGTCGATTCACTCATCATGCGTATGTCCCTTCGATGGCCTCTGCTGCCGGT
Source organism: Streptomyces sp. NPDC019443 (assembly GCF_044389785.1). NCBI lineage: Bacteria > Bacillati > Actinomycetota > Actinomycetes > Kitasatosporales > Streptomycetaceae > Streptomyces > Streptomyces sp. NPDC019443. The sequence continues at coordinate 206,106 of NZ_JBIRYJ010000009.1, read as the reverse complement.
CTCATTCGATCGGCGGCGGGGGAGGCGGTCAGGAGCGTCCGGCTTCAGCTAGACTGAGAAGCGGAACGTTGTTCCGTTTAATATACGGAGCAGTGTTCCGTTTCGTCAACTGCCGTCGACAGGAGAGAGCGCGATGCCCTCTACAAGCCAGTCCGGGGAGGTGCCGGCCCGAAGCAAGCGGGCCGACGCGCTGCGCAACCAGCAGACGCTGCTTACCGCCGCCGCTGCGGTGTTCGTCACCTCAGGCGTCGACGCGCCGATCCGTGAGATCGCGGCCAGAGCGGGCGTCGGGATGGGGACGATCTACCGCCACTTCCCGACTCGGGCTGATCTCGTCGTCGCCGTCTACCGCCACCAGGTCGAGGCATGCGCCGAGGCCGGCCCCAGCCTGCTGAACAGTGCCAACTCTCCGCTCGCAGCACTCCGTCAGTGGGTCGACCTCTTCGTTGACTTCCTGGTCACGAAGCACGGACTGGCCAACGCGCTGCAATCCGACAGCGGCGGCTTCGACGCGCTGCACACCTACTTCCTCGACCGCTTGGTGCCCGTCTGCGCGCAGTTGCTCGACGCCGCAGTCAACGCCGACGAAATCAGGCCCGGTACGCACGCCTACGAACTGATGCGCGGCATCGGCAACCTCTGCATCGGACGTGACAGCGACCCCCGCTATGACCCACGCCGATTGATCGAACTGCTCCTTCAGGGACTACAGCGACCGCAGTCATCCTGATGTCGACGCGAGCCCGGATGCGGCGAGGGACTGTTGGGGCAGCGTTGTGTCGTCAGGCTGCCTGGGTGACGACACGAGTACACGCCCGCGAGATCGATGACGACGAGGGGCGGCGGCGCCTTGTTCGGATCCTCCGCGGGGCAGCGGGTCGGTGGTGACCTGGCGGGCGGGCCCAGATGGTGCTGCTGTCCGCGCAGGGCATGCCGGTCGCGAGGATCGCCGAGGCGTTGCCTGATGCGGCACTGGAGCGGTATGCCATTCCAGCCGTTCAGGGCGGACCAGCGTGTCGAAAAGCGGCGGGGGACCCACTGTCTGGATGGAGGGCGAAGCGTAAGGGTGGCAAAACCTGTTGTTCACGGCGGAGGGTGTCCACGATGTCGGCGGAGACCGAGGATGCACACCTCATCCGAGAGGTGACGGAGCGGCTGGTGATGGCCCATCCCCATTTGGGCTCCGCCCTGGTCCGACGATCAGTCCTCACCGCCTTCAGCGAACTGCGGTATGCACGTGTGACCTATTTGCCGGTCCTCATGGAACGCCGGGCGACTGATCGGCTCCCCAATGTCGTGACGCGCGACTGAAGCGACTGTCTCCCGGCGCCGCCAAATATCTCCTCACAGACACGTGGGAAAGCTGGCGCGAGGCGAAGGTGACGAAGTGCAGCGCAGGAGGTTCCTCGCAGCTTCTATAGGCATCGCCACCGGTGCGACCGTGAGCCGGGAGGCTCGGCCGGCCGACGCATCGGGCATCGCCAAGTGCAGCACCTTCAGCGGCGTACAGCTCGTCTCCGTAGCCTCGATGACGTACTTGGCGGAGCCGACACCCGGCACATCTACCGTGCCGAACTCGGTAGCTCGCGGGCGTTATGCGACGGGGCTGAGCGGCTGATTTGCACCGTAGCCTGAGTCGATGAGCGATGACGATGCCACGAGGGCTGTACGGCAGTGGAGTGAGGCCGCACCTGACGCTGTGCTGCTCGATGGCTTTCATGCGCTGAAGCACGCGCTTCGTTTCGGAGCGGATGTACGAGTCGCGGTCACCAGCAGCAAGGAGGCCACCTTGGCGCTTGCTCTTTCGCTCGCCGACGACGTAACGAACCGCATCAGGGATCTTGTCGTCGAGGTGCCGGGACAGACGCTGCGGGAACTGGTGCCGAGGGTTCACCCGACGCAGGTGGTCGCTCTGGCTACCAGGCGCAGCCGTCAGGCAAATGTGGCGGGGTTGGTGACGCTGCCGCGGACCGCACCGATTGTCGTTCTGGACAACCCGCGCAATCTTGGGAATGTCGGTGCCGTGGTTCGCCTTGCTGCCGGTTTTGGGGCCACAGGGGTGGTCACCACCGGCGACATGGACCCGTGGCACCCCAACGTGGTGAGGGCGGGCGCCGGTCTCCACTTCGCCACCGCTGTGGAACGACTCGCCTTCGACGACCTTCCACCAGGCCCTCGGTATGTCCTTGACCCCGAGGGGGAGGACATCAGGTCTGTGGACATCCCCGGTGACGCGCTGCTCGTATTCGGCTCTGAGCGGCACGGGGTCTCACCCGGACTTCGAGGCCAGGCAACCAGGCTGCTGGCCCTTCCCATGCGACCCCAGGTGTCGAGCTACAACCTTGCGACCAGCGTGGCCATGGCTCTGTTCCACTGGGGAGGTTCCCAGGATGAGCTCTCCAGACCCGTTATGTAACCGACACTCAACATTGGGTCGGTGGTGCGTACCGCCAACGCCTTCCTGGCGAAGGAGATCCACATCGTGGGCCCGGCGGCGCTGGAACCGGCGCGGTGCCATGGTCACCGACCGGTACCAGTAAACCGGGCGCGGCGCGATCGCCATGCACGCGTGGGTGCAGCGGTACGCGGAAATCCCGTACCCGTAAGCGACGGCGCAGCTGTCGGACGGACCCCACGTGTGTGCCGACAGCATGGTCCTCGCCGTCGGCACACACGCGCAGGTCGCCGAAGTCTCAGGCCTGGCGGCGGACCTCCACCACCCGGAAGCGGTTCGAGACGAACGCCCCGTCGCACAGCGCGGCGTTGGCCGCCGGGTTGCCGCCCGAGCCGTGGAAGTCGGAGAACGCCGCCGTCTGGTTGACGTACACCCCGCCCGTCAGGTTCAGGGAGAGCTGCGCCGACTCGTCCAGACAGACGTCCTCGATCGCGCGCTCCGTCTCCGCCGACGTGGTGTACGCGCCGACCGTCATCGCGCCCTTGTCGCGGACCGTGCGCCGCAGCAGCTCCAGCGCGTCGGCCGTCGAGTCCACGGCGACGGCGAAGGACACCGGGCCGAAGCACTCCGACAGATACGCCGCCTCAGTGTCGGCCCCGTCCCAGAATTTCCGCGAGCCGTCGAGCTTTACGATCACCGGCGTACGGACGACAGCATCCGGGAATTCCGGGTTGGCGATCTTCCGAGAGGGCAGGGCCACTTCGCCCAGCCCGGCTGCGCCGTCCAGGCGTGCCTTCACATCCGGGTTGACCAGCGCGCCCAGCAGGGCGTTCGCCCGGGCGTCGTCGCCGAGCAGGCCGCCCACCGAGGCTGCAAGGTCGGTGACCACCTCGTCGTACGACTTGGGGCCGGCGTCCGTCGTGATGCCGTCCTTGGGGATGAGGAGGTTCTGCGGGGTGGTGCACATCTGGCCGCTGTACAGGGACAGCGAGAAGGCCAGGTTGGACAGCATCCCCTTGTAGTTGTCGGTGGAGTCGACGACGACGGTGTTGACGCCGGCCTTCTCGGTGTAGACCTGTGCCTGCCGGGCGTTGGCCTCCAGCCAGTCGCCGAAGCTGGTGGACCCCGTGTAGTCGATGATCTTGATCTCCGGGCGTACCGCGAGGGTCTTGGCGATGCCCTCGCCCGGTCGCTCGGCGGCAAGGCAGACCAGGTTCGGGTCGAAGCCCGCCTCGGTCAGCACCTCGCGGGCGACCCGCACCGTGAGCGCGAGCGGCAGCACCGCGCGGGGGTGCGGCTTGACCAGCACAGGGTTGCCGGTGGCCAGGGAGGCGAACATCCCCGGGTAGCCGTTCCACGTGGGGAAGGTGTTGCAGCCGATCAGCAGGGAGATGCCGCGTCCCGCCGTGGTGAACGTCTTCCGCAGCTCCAGGGGGTCGCGCTTGCCCTGCGGCTTGGACCAGTCGGCGGCCGCGGGCGTGCGGGTCTGCTCCTCGTAGGCATACGCCACGGCCTCGAGGCCGCGGTCCTGAGCGTGTGGGCCGCCCGCCTGGAACGCCATCATGAAGGCCTGCCCGCTGGTGTGCATCACCGCGTGCGCGAATTCATGGGTGCGGGCGCTGATCCTCGAAAGGATCTCCAGGCAGACCAGTGCCCGGGTCTGCGGACCGGCCTCGCGCCAGGCGGCCATGCCCGCGCGCATCGCGGGCAGCAGGACGTCGATGTCGGGGTGGGGATACTCGATGCCCAAATCCGGGCCGTACGGCGAGACTTCGGCGCCCGTCCAGCCGTCCGTGCCCGGCTGGTCCAGCTCGAAGCGGGTGCCCCGGAGGGCCTCGAACGCCGCGAGTCCGTCGGCCGGCGCGGTCTCGCCGTACGCCTTGGGGTGCTCGGGATGCGGGGACCAGTAGGCGCGGGTGCGGATGACCTCGAGGGCCTGGTCGAGCGTCGGCCGGTGGGTCTCGGTCAGCTGCATGAAGGACCAACTCCTCGTCGAGCTGGGCAGGGAAGGAATGACAGAGTTAGAGTAACCGAACGATCGGTCGGTACAAGGGGGCCTGTCAAGCCTGTGGATAACTCATCGGGGAGGATCGCGCCATGACCGCCATCGATCAGAGCCGTACCGTCGCCGTTGTCGGCACCGGCACCATGGGACAGGGCATCGCTCAGGTCGCCCTCGCCGCGGGCCATCCCGTGCGCCTCTACGACGCCGTTCCCGGGCGGGTCGGCGAAGCCGCGGACGCCATCGGCGCGCGCCTCGACCGGCTGGTCGAGAAGGGCCGGATGGGCGCCGCCGAGCGCGACGCGGCACGGGCCCGTCTGCACCCGGCAGCGAACCTCGCCGAGCTGGCCGACGCCGCGCTCGTCGTCGAGGCAGTTCTTGAGCAACTGGCGGTCAAGCAGGAGCTGTTCACGGCGCTGGAGGAGATCGTCGCCGACGACTGCCTGCTCGCCACCAACACCTCCTCCCTCTCCGTCACGGCCGTCGCGGGCGCCCTGAGACACCCCGGCCGTTTCGTCGGGCTGCACTTCTTCAACCCGGCGCCCGTGCTCCCGCTCGTCGAGGTCGTCAGCGGCCACGCCACCGACGAGGCGACCGCCACGCGCGCGTGGGCGACGGCGGCGGCCTGGGGCAAGACCCCGGTGCGCTGCGCCGACCTGCCCGGATTCATCGTCAACCGCATAGCCCGGCCCTTCTACGCCGAGGCATTCGCGGTGTACGAGGAGCACGGCACCGATCCCGCCACCATCGACGCGGTCCTCAGGGAATCCGGCGGCTTCAAAATGGGCCCCTTCGAGCTCACCGATCTGATCGGCCAGGACGTCAACGAGGCCGTCACCCGTTCCGTCTGGGAGTCCTTCTTCCACAGCTCCAAGTTCCTCCCTTCCCTAGCGCAGCGCCGTCTCGTCGAGTCGCGCCGCCTGGGCCGGAAGTCCGGCCACGGCTGGTTCTCGTACGCCGAAGGGGCGCCGAAGCCCGCGCCGCACACGGCGGAGCCGGCCAGGGCCCCTGAGTACGTCGTGGTCGAGGGTGATCTGGAGCCCGCCGGAGAGCTGATCGCGATGATCCGGGAAGCGGGCATCGAGGTGCGGCAGAAGGACGAGGACAAGGGAACGCGGCTGGTGCTGCCCAGCGGCGGTCAGCTGGTGCTCGCCGACGGCCAGACATCCGTTGAATTCCGCGATGTCGTCTACTTCGACCTGGCACTCGACTACCGGTCCGCGACCCGGATCGCCCTGTCCGCCGCCGACCGCGTCGGGGACGACACGCTCGAGCAGGCGACCGGCCTCTTCCAGGCGCTCGGCAAGCAGGTCAGTGTCATAGGTGACGTACCGGGCATGATCGTCGCCCGTACCGTCGCGATGCTCGGGGATCTGGCGCTGGACGCGGTCGCCAAGGGCGTCGCTTCCAAGGATGACATCGACACGGCGATGCGCCTGGGGGTCAACTACCCCCTGGGGCCCATCGAATGGAACGACAGCCTGGGGCGCGACTGGGCCTGGGAACTGCTCGGCAATCTCCACGAGAGTGTGCCGACCGGCCGCTACGCGCGGTCCCTCGCGCTCCATCAGTGGTCGTACGCGACCTCCCAGAAGGGCGCCTCATGACCACCGCCAAGCGCGATACGTACACCCCCGAGACGCTGCTGACCGTAGCCGTACGGATCTTCAACGAGCGCGGCTACGACGGCACCTCCATGGAGCATCTCTCCAAGGCGGCCGGCATCTCCAAGTCCTCGATCTACCACCACGTGGCGGGCAAGGAGGAGCTGCTGCGCCGCGCCGTCAGCCGGGCGCTCGACGCGCTCTTCGCGATCCTCGAGGAGCCCGGAGCCGTCCGCGGGCGGGCCATCGAGCGGGTCGAGTACGTCACCCGGCGCACCGTCGAGGTGCTGATGGCTGAGTTGCCCTATGTGACGCTGCTGCTGCGGGTACGGGGCAACACCAAGACCGAACGGTGGGCCATGGAGCGGCGCCGGGAGTTCGACCAGCGGGTCGCCGATCTGCTGAAGGCTGCGGCGGCGGACGGCGATCTCCGCGCGGACATGGACATCCGGCTGGCCACCCGGCTGCTCTTCGGCATGGTGAACTCCCTGGTCGAGTGGTACCGGCCGCACCCGGGCGGCGGCTACGACGGCGAGCAGGTCGCCGAGGCGGTCGTCAGGCTCGCCTTCGACGGCCTGCGCACGGACTCCTAGAGCTGTCGGCGGCTCCTGACGCTGCCAGGGCTCCTACACGGGCTCGGCGTCCGGAGCGGGCGCGACAACCGGCCCCTGCCCCGGCCCTGGGTCGAGATCCGTCTCCTCGAAGACCAGCAGCGTGCGGGTGGACAGCACCTCCGGGATCGACTGGAGCCTGGTCAGGACGAGCTCGCGCAGGGTGCGGTTGTCCGGGGTGTGCACCAGCAGCAGTACGTCGAAATCGCCGCTGACCAGCGCGATATGGGCGGCTCCGGGCAGGGCCTGCAGCTGCTCGCGCACCGTGCGCCAGGAGTTCTGCACGATCTTGAGCGTGATGTAGGCAGATGCGCCCTGACCTGCGCGTTCATGGTTCACACGGGCACTGAAACCGCGGATCACTCCGTCGTCGATGAGCCGGTTGATCCGGGCGTACGCATTGGCGCGGGACACATGGACCCGCTCGGCCACGGAGCGTATCGAGGCGCGACCGTCCGTCTGCAGGATGCGCAGGATGTCTCGGTCGATGGCGTCGAGCGGGCGCGGCGGAGGGGGCTGCTCCGCCCGGTCCCCGCCCTCGGCCATTTGTTCAGCTGCCATATCCCCCCGCCTTCCTAGCATGGACGACCTGTCTCCATCTCAGGCTGTGGAGAACCGTTTGTCCACAGGCTGAAGGTGCCTGTAGCCAAAATGCGTCCACGACCGAACAATCGGTAGGTGAGGCGCTCGACACTCGGGCCGCTTCGTCGTCGCTCCCACGAGGAGGTGCTCGCGTTGAGAAAGAGCAGCATGACGGTCCAGGAACTGCCCGGTGCCGCCGCCTACCGGCCCACCCCGCCCCCGGCGTGGAAGCCCCGGACCGACCCCGCACCACTGCTCCCGGACCCGGAGCCGTACCGCGTGCTCGGCACGGACGCCGCAGCCGGGGCCGACCCCGAACTGCTGCTGCGGCTGTACGCGCAGCTGGTACTCGGCCGCAGGTACAACGCCCAGGCCACGGCCCTGACCAAGCAGGGCCGGCTCGCCGTCTACCCGTCGAGCACCGGGCAGGAGGCATGTGAGGTGGCGGCGGCGCTGGCGCTGGAGGAGCGGGACTGGCTCTTCCCCAGCTACCGCGACACCCTCGCGGCCGTGGCGCGCGGCCTCGACCCCGTGCAGGCCCTGACCCTGCTGCGCGGCGATTGGCACACCGGCTACGACCCGCATGAGCACCGCATAGCGCCGCTGTGCACCCCGCTCGCCACCCAGCTGCCGCACGCCGTGGGGCTGGCGCACGCCGCCAGGCTCAAGGGGGACGACGTCGTCGCGCTCGCCATGGTCGGCGACGGCGGGACCAGCGAGGGCGACTTCCACGAGGCGCTGAACTTCGCCGCGGTCTGGCAGGCCCCGGTCGTCTTCCTCGTGCAGAACAACGGCTTCGCGATCTCGGTGCCGCTGGCCAAGCAGACCGCCGCGCCGTCGCTGGCCCACAAGGCCGTGGGGTACGGCATGCCGGGCCGGCTCGTCGACGGGAACGACGCGGCCGCGATGCACGAGGTTGTCGTCGAGGCCGTCGCGCGAGCGAGGCGCGGTGGCGGTCCGACGCTGATCGAGGCCGTGACGTACCGCATCGACGCGCATACGAACGCTGACGACGCGACGCGCTACCGAGGCGAGGGCGAGGTCGAGGCCTGGCGTGCGCATGATCCGATCCGGCTGCTGGAGCGGGAGTTGACGGAGCGAGGACTGCTCGACGAGGACGGCAAACGGGCGGCGGCAGACGCGGCCGAGACGATGGCCGCGGATCTGCGCGAGCGGATGAACGCCGACCCGGTGCTCGACCCAATGGACCTGTTCGCGCATGTCTACGCCGAGCAGACCAGTCAGCTGCGGGAGCAGGCGGCGCAGCTGCGGGCCGAGCTGGACGCGGAGGGAGAGGCGCGATGACCACGGCCGCGGTGAAGCCCGCATCCATGGCACAGGCATTGCAGCGCGCGATGCGCGACGCGATGGCCGAGGACCTGGCCGTTCACGTGCTGGGGGAGGACGTCGGAGCGCTCGGCGGGGTCTTCCGGGTCACGGACGGGCTCGCCAAGGAGTTCGGCGACGACCGCTGTACGGACACGCCGCTCGCCGAGGCGGGCATCCTCGGCACGGCCGTCGGCATGGCGATGTACGGGCTGCGGCCGGTCGTAGAGATGCAGTTCGACGCCTTCGCGTATCCGGCATTCGAGCAGCTGATCAGCCATGTGGCGCGGATGCGGAACCGCACGCGCGGCGGGATGCCGATGCCGATCACCGTGCGTGTGCCCTACGGCGGCGGAATCGGCGGCGTGGAGCACCACAGCGACTCGTCAGAGGCGTACTACATGGCGACTCCGGGGCTCCATGTCGTCACGCCGGCCACGGTCGACGACGCGTACGGGCTGCTGCGGGCGGCGATCGCCTCCGACGACCCAGTGGTCTTCCTGGAGCCGAAGCGGCTGTACTGGTCGAAGTCAGCGTGGTCGCCGGAGGCGCCGTCGGCGGTCGAGCCGATAGGCCGGGCCGTGGTCAGGCGCCCGGGGCGCAGTGCCACGCTGATCACCTACGGGCCTTCCGTGCCGGTCTGCATGGAGGCGGCGGAGGCCGCAGCCGCCGAGGGCTGGGACCTGGAAGTCGTGGATCTGCGCTCGCTGGTGCCCTTCGACGACGAGACGGTCTGCGCGTCCGTGCGGCGTACGGGACGTGCGGTCGTCGTCCATGAGTCGACGGGCTTCGGAGGGCCGGGCGGGGAGATCGCGGCGCGGGTGACGGAGCGCTGTTTCCACCATCTGGAGGCGCCGGTACTGCGGGTGGCCGGGTTCGACATTCCGTATCCGCCGCCGATGCTGGAGCGGCACCATCTGCCGGGAGTCGACCGCGTGCTGGACGCGGTGGCGCGGCTGCAGTGGGAGGCGGGGAGCTGATGGCTCAGGTGCTCGAATTCAAGCTCCCGGACCTCGGGGAGGGGCTGACCGAGGCCGAGATCGTGCGCTGGCTGGTGTCGGTGGGCGATGTCGTCGCCATCGACCAGCCGGTCGTCGAGGTCGAGACGGCCAAGGCGGTGGTGGAGGTGCCGTGCCCGTACGGGGGCGTGGTGACCGCGCGCTTCGGCGAGGAGGGCGCGGAACTACCGGTCGGGGCACCACTGCTGACGGTCGCGGTGGGGGCGGTGGAGTCGGCTGGTTCCGACTCCTCCGGTGCCGCGGGCTCTGCCGGGGCCTTGGGCTCGACGCGGTCCTCGAACGAGTCGTCCGGCAACGTTCTCGTCGGCTATGGGACTGGGGCGCCCGCCGCCCGCCGCCGCCGGATCCGGCCCGCCGCGCCCGCCGCGCCTGTTCCCGCCGCGGTCCCGGCACCGGCTGCGGCTGTGGCTCCTGCGCCGACGCCGGCGGCCCCGGCCGGGGCTGGGGCCTCAGCTGCGGAGCCCGAGCGGCAGGCAGTGCGCGCCGTGGCGGTCGAGGACATGGCGCAGGGCGGGCCCGTGCCTGTCATATCGCCGCTGGTCCGCCGCCTCGCCCGTGAACACGGTCTCGATCTGCGCAAGTTGACGGGGTCCGGGCCCGACGGCCTGATCCTGCGGGCCGACGTCGAGTCCGTGATGCGGGCCGCCGAGGCGCCTGCCGCGCCCGAGCACGTCGCCACAGCCGCGTCGCACGGTGAGCGGATACCGCTGCGCGGCGTACGCGGAGCCGTGGCCGACAAGCTGTCCCGCAGTCGGCGTGAGATACCGGACGCCACGTGCTGGGTCGACGCGGACGCGACCGAGCTGATGGCCGCGCGGGCGTCGATGAACGCCGCGGGCGGTCCGAAGATCTCGCTCCTGGCGCTGCTCGCCCGGATCTGCACGGCAGCCCTCGCCCGCCACCCGGAGCTCAACTCCACGGTGGACATGGACGCCAGGGAGATCGTGCGCCTGCCCGCGGTGCATCTTGGGTTCGCGGCGCAGACCGAGCGCGGCCTGGTCGTTCCCGTCGTACGGGATGCGGACAGCCGCTCGGCCGAGTCGCTGAGCGAGGAGTTCGGACGGCTGACGGAGGCGGCCAGGCAGGGGACGCTGACTCCGGCGGATCTGACGGGTGGGACGTTCACCCTGAACAACTACGGTGTGTTCGGCGTCGACGGCTCCACGCCGATCATCAACCACCCGGAAGCGGCGATGCTCGGGGTCGGCCGGATCGTGCCGAAGCCATGGGTGCACCAGGGCGAACTGGCCGTCCGCCAGGTCGTTCAGCTCTCGCTCACCTTCGACCACCGGGTGTGCGACGGCGGCACGGCGGGCGGATTCCTGCGCTATGTCGCCGACTGCGTGGAACATCCGGCGGTGCTGCTGCGCAGCCTGTAGGCCGGCAGCACAGGAAGAGGCCACGAGAGAGGTCTGCAAGCGAAGCGAGGTCTGCAAGAGATCCCATCGGTGCAAGAGAGATCCACTCGGGGCTCCCCGCTCACGCGATCGCGGCCCATACTTCAAGCATGACCGCGTATGACGCCATCGTGCTCGCAGGAGGTGCCGCCAAGCGGCTGGGCGGGGTCGACAAGCCGTCCGTGAGCGTGGGCGGGCGGGCCCTGCTCGACCGGGTGCTCGGGGTGTGCCGCGACGCGGGGCGCACCGTTGTCGTCGGGCGGCGCCGGGCCACCGCTCGCCCCGTGGTCTGGGCGCGCGAGGAACCCCCTGGCGGCGGGCCGCTGGCCGCGCTGGACGCAGGGGTGCGGCAGGTCGAGGCGCAGGCCGTTCTCGTGCTCTCGGCCGATTTGCCGTTCCTGGGGGAGCGGACGGTGCGGCAGCTGATCGGCACGCTCGGCACCAGCGGGCGTGAGGCGGCGCTGCTCACCGATGCGGGCGGCCGCGACCAGCCGCTCGTGGCCGCGTACCGCACCGAACCGCTGCGTCGTGAACTCGCTCTCCTCGCCACCGAGTACGGGAGTCTTACCGGGCTGCCATTGCGTCTGCTGACGCAGGAACTGGACCTCGCCCGGATCGGCGCGGAGCCGCTCGCCTCCTTCGACTGCGACACCTGGGAGGACATCTCCGCAGCCCGGGCCCGTATACGGGAGCATGGGAACGTGCTGGACGAATGGATTACCGCAGTCAAGGACGAACTCGGGATCGAACTGGACGTCGACACAGGCGTTCTGCTCGACCTGGCCCGGGACGCCGCCCACGGCGTTGCCCGCCCCGCCGCGCCGCTCACCACGTTCCTGGTGGGGTACGCGGCGGCCCAGGCAGGCAGCGGCGGCCCGGCGGCGGTCGCGGAGGCCGCCCGTAAGGCGGCCGCGCTCGCCGCGCGCTGGGCGGAGGAGGCCGAACAGGCCACCCCGGAAGCGGGCCCTGCCGAGTCTGCCAAGCCCGCCAAGCCCGGCGAGCAGGACCAGGCCGACGCCGGATGAACGGTCGGGACCGCGAGTTCGACGCGGCGGACGGATCAGATGTGACCGGTGCCCCTCTCAACGGGAGCGACGAGGCCGAGTCGGACGGCGTCGAGGAGGCCCTCGCGCTGGTCGGCCGCCAGACGCACCAAGAGTCCGCCCCCGCCGGCGGTCCTTCGACAGCTCGGCATCGGGCCACCGCCTGGCCCGATGCCCGCGAGCTCGCCGCGCGCATCGGACGCTCAGCCCCACCCCGTACTCAGCATGTGCCCCTTGATCAGGCCCTCGGGCAGGTGCTCGCCGAGCCGCTCACCGCGCTGTGCGATCTGCCCTCGTTCGACTCCTCCGCCATGGACGGCTGGGTCGTCGCGGGCCCCGGACCATGGACCGTTCAAGTGGGCGGCTCGATTCTCGCCGGGCACGGTGAAGCCCCGCCGCTGCCCGACGGGGCTGCGGTACGGATCGCCACCGGCGCCCGTATCCCGCCCGAGGCCACAGCGGTGATCCGCAGCGAGCATGCCCGTACCGACGCGGACAAGAGCCAGCTGTACGCCGAGCGCGAGGTGATCCCCGGTCAGGACATCCGCCCGCGAGCACAGGAATGCCGCTCGGGCGACCAACTTCTGCCCGCCACCTCCCTCGTGACCCCCGCCGTGCTCGGCCTCGCCGCAGCCGCCGGCTACGACGAACTGCTCACCGTTGCCCGGCCGCGCGTCGAAGTCCTGGTCCTCGGCGATGAGCTGCTCACTGCCGGACTCCCCCACGACGGCCTCATCCGCGACGCCCTCGGGCCGATGGTCGGTCCCTGGCTGCGCGCCCTCGGCGTCGATGTCGTCGGCACAGGCCGCCTCGGTGACGACGCCGAAGCCCTCCACCGTGCCGTCACCACCTCCGATGCCGATCTCATCCTCACCACCGGCGGTACGGCCGCGGGCCCGGTCGACCATGTCCACCCGGTCCTGCGGAAGGCGGGCGCCGAGCTGCTGGTCGACGGCGTCGCGGTGCGCCCCGGCCATCCGATGCTGCTGGCCCGGCTCGCGGCGGACGGCGATCTCCCGGCCAGGCATCTGGTAGGTCTGCCCGGCAATCCCCTGGCCGCGGTCTCCGGGCTCCTCACGCTTGCCGAGCCGCTACTGCGCGGACTCGCCGGCCGCCCGGCGCCCGTCCCGTATCGCGCGCCCGTACGTGATGAGGTGCATGGGCATCCGTACGACACCCGCCTTGTGCCGTTCGTACACCGCGCCGACCGCCTTGTGCCGCTGCACTACAACGGGCCGGCCATGCTGCGCGGTATCGCCGCCGCCGATGGACTCGCCGTCGTGCCGCCGGGTGGGGCGCAGGCCGGTGACGAGTTGGAGGTCCTCGATCTGCCGTGGACGTCCTGGACACCCTCCCTCGCCGAGGGAGGATGTTTCACGTGAAACTTCCCGGCCATGACGCCATGGCCAGGCATGCCGACGAGCAGCTGGTCACCAGCCGGGTGACACTCCCCCGCCGCGTCGTCGAGCGCCCGTTGCGCCAGGTTGGCAAACGCCTGCTGATGGCTCTGGGGGTGCTCGCTCTTACGGTGCTGCTCGTCTGGGCCGACCGAGCCGGCTATCACGACAACGCTGACGATTCCGTCGACTTCCTCGACTGCGTCTACTACGCGACGGTCACCCTCTCCACCACGGGATACGGCGACATCGTCCCGTACAGCGACGGGGCACGGCTCACCAATGTGCTGATCGTGACGCCGCTACGCGTGCTCTTTCTGATCATCCTGGTCGGCACCACTCTCGAGGTCCTCACGGAGAGAACCCGGGACGAGTGGCGGCTGAACCGCTGGAGTCAACGGTTTGCCAGATGTAGCACAAACCCCGCCTGGTCAGCCGTGTGACTTCGTCCGGCTCACCGTGATCACCCGATCGCCGGGCCGGAGCGTCGCGGCGTCTGGGTGGTCGTAGCCCAGTACCTCGCGCCTGCGCACGACAGCGACGACTTGGTCCGTGCACTCGCGGGGTGATCGGCCTGTCTCTTCGTCCGTCACCGGCCGCTCAGACAAATCAAGCCCGCTGCCATAAGTCATCAGGTCTTCCAACACCGTGCCCACATAAGGCTTGATGGTGGAAAGCCCGAGAAGCCGCCCGGCCGAACTGGAGCTGGTTACTACGGCATCGGCTCCACTCTGCTTGATCAGCGGTACGTTCTCGTCCTCCCGGACAGCTGCGACGATGGCGGCTCGCCTATTGAGCTGTCTCGCGGTGAGAGTGACCAAAGTGGCTGTGTCGTCCCGCTCGGGAGCGATGATCACTTGTGCGGCGCGCGGCACCTCTGCTTGCAGCAGTGTCTCGGAGCGTGTCGCGTCCCCATGGACCGCTACGAAGCCGTCACTGCTGGCGGCATTCACCGCCTTCTGCTGAGGGTCGATGATGACGATCTTGTCTTTGGGGGTTCCCTGGCCGAGCAGCGTCGCGATGGCGTGACGACCCTTGGTGCCATAGCCGACGACGACCACGTGGTCTTGGGTGCGGCTCTTCCAGCGGTGAACGCGAGCCTGCTGCCGCGTTCGTTCGGTGAGCACTTCGAGGGTGGTGCCAACCAGGATGATCAGGAAGAGCACGCGCAACGGGGTAATGAGAAGGATGTTGGTCAGGCGTGCGCTGTCGCTATGCGGAACGATGTCGCCGTATCCGGTGGTGGAGAGGGTGACTGTCGCATAGTAAAAGGCGTCGAGAAGATCAACCGAGTCGTTGGCATTGTCGTGGTAGCCGCCGCGATCGACGTAGACGATGGCCACTGTCGCCAGCAGCACGCCCAGGGCCATGGTGAGGCGTCGTAGGACTTGCTGAAATGGAGGAACCACGCCCATGACCGGCATGACGACGGTGCGGGCAGCGTCAGCGTCGACCTGGCCCCCAGACCGGGTGCCGGACCAGAGGGACCGGAAAACCGAGAGTCTTCGCGTCTCGGCCGACCGCGTCTCATCTTTCATGACCGGCCCTCGCGTGCAGTGATCCGTTCATTCAGCATGCCGACCATGCTTCCGTACCGGACCGGCAAATGGTGTGCATGCGGGAGGCTTGATCTGAGCTCGCCATGGCTCTAGCTCGGGTAGGAACGAGAGGCGATTGTCGACGGTGGCGGTCCACTCGACACGCGCGAGCGTAGCCGCAGCTCGTTGTGCTCGGTGGCCTCGCTACTGCGCCGCACGCTTTCACTAGCCGAGGTACGGCCGCTCTCGGTGCTCCAGAAAGTGCTGGATCCGCAGCCGCTGTGTGTGGTGCATGGGCAGAGCTTCGAGCTCCTCCGGCGACACGAAACGTAGTTCCGTGGACTCGTCAGAGATGGCGAGTCGACCGCCAACCACGCGTGCTGTGAAGCAGACGTTGAACTGACGGCGCACCTCGCCGTCCGTGTAGGCGATCACGTGGCGGGGGTCCGTGTACGTGCCGACAAGACCCGTGATCTCCACGTCGAGGCCCGTCTCTTCTTTGACCTCCCGTACAGCCGTGCCGGGCAGCGAATCGCTCATGTCCATGCCGCCGCCGGGCAGTGCCCAGAGTTCGTTGTCACGGCGTCGTTGGAGAAGGATGCGCCCCGTCTCGTCGGTCACGACTGCGGACGCGGCGACAACCAGACTGTTCGGCTTGGGGGCATTGGGGTCGTCGAAGTACTCGGTCCGTGCCATGGCTCACTTTCCCTCTACCGGCTCGGCTGTCGACCACACGGCATCGAAGCTGGCTGCATAGGTGTCGAATATCCCGCCATCGCCATTGCGGCGGATGTGCTGACGGTGGATCGCGGTGGCCGGGCCTCGCGCGCTGGGTCGAGAGGAGGGCTGCGGTGATGGCCGCGCGTGCCGTGTGGCGGTTCGTGGGCTGGGTGTTGCAGGTTGACGCCTCTGGAACCGGACCGATCTATGACGCCGATGCACCACGTGCGGGGAGTCATCGGGAGCCGCTGACAGCAAGGAGGTCCCAGAGGGTGCCTGCGGCATGCGGGCCGCTCCGGTCATACGGGATTCCGGGCCGCAACGACCACGTTCTTCCGGGCTACGCGGGCTGAGACCGGCGGTGCGCACTGATGCGGCAGCGATTATTCGCCTTCGGGATCGTTCTTCTTCTGGATCGTGCTCTATGTGCCGATGGCACTGATCAACGATCCCAGTTCACAGATCCTCTAACTTCCGGTCCTCGTAAGCCGGTTGTGGCCCGGACCGCCCCTTCGCCTGGACAGCATGCGGGGCGGTCCGGTCTGGAATGCAGATGCAACCCGGTGCCGATGGTACCGGGGTCGTCGTCGTGCCCACGCTCGATGAATCCCGATTGGTCGGAGTCAAGCCAACGTGCGTGGAAGGGACTTGAGGTAGATGTACGACCCAGAAGACGCCGGTTTCGAGAACGAGCCGTTCGACCCTGACGACGTGCTCTGGGTGCGTGGGGTCGATTACCTGGCGGGCTGGCGGGCTGGCGGGACGCGACGGATGCCGGCAGGGCTCTGGTGGGTGCGTTGGCTGCGGCCGGGGTCGACACGACCGGGCTCAGGTGGCAGGCAAGTGCAGCTGCGGACGGGGCCGGGAGACTGCGCTTGGTGCTGCCGGCGGCTGCGGCTCATGACGTGGCAGCTCTCGTACGGGCCGTTTCTCGGTTGGGTGAAGCGAGCTGAGGTGGCCCGCTGCCTTCGACGCCCGGCACCGCTTGCGGGCGGGCACATCGTCGGCGCAGTCCTGTCCGTCGCCATGGCGCATCGTGCCCGCCGGCAGTGCCGACATACGCAAGCTTTTCACGTCTATTGGTGTCGCTGAGGGGCATGTCCAGGGTCGTTCACCTGGGGCCATGGCGGTGCGACTGGTGCAGCGGGACTTGGACTGGGTCGGGTCTGAACGATGGTGAACGCGGCTGAATGAGACGGAGACTGAGACGGCGGCGGTTTCGCGTGTGGGCCAAGGGGGCGGCGCTCAGCCCGGAGGATCGTCCGGCTTGTACTCGTGCGCCCTGCCGCCGCCCCATTCGACCCAAGTCGGGTCGTCCAGGAGCTCCTCAGCGTCGGGCAGGCCTGCTTGGCGGAGGAACTCCAGTAGGTCCCGGTCGGAGTGGGCCAGGCCCATGATCTGGTCCCGCACGGTGACTCGCCGGCCGACGGTTGCGGAGATCCGGTGCACAACGATCGGTGCACCTCTCATGCCTCCAGGCTGAGACGTGTGGCCCGTCACAACGTTCCGAGGTCTCGGTCGGGGCGGCAGATCGTGCAGGGTTCGACGTGCGCGGCGAGTGCCTGCTCGCGGCTGATCGGCTTGGCCCGCGGTGCGCCGCCGTGCGTGCAGTCCCCGGTATGGACGGCGATGGCGTGTCGCCCGCCGCGGCTCATCTCGATCTTCCACTCCGGCAGTGGTGGCGGAATGTGGGCAGCACGCAGGGCTCGGTCCTCCTCTTGCTCCAGCCAGCGCTTGGTCTGCTGGAGCTGTTGAAGCTGGACCCGCTCCAGGAAGCGCAGGAGATCCAGCCGCGATGGTGGGCGCTCGGCCATGACGGTCTACGCCGCCCTGTCCTCGGCCTGCTGATGGGCGTGCTTGAGAGCCATCCGCGCATCGACCACGTCCGCCGTCAGAGTCGCCCAGTACGGATGCGTGCTCACCATGACCGACAAATCGAGCAGCCGCCGGCGCAACCGCTCTACCTCCGCCGTCTGTTCCGTGGTGTAGCCCGGGCTGTCGGGAAAGGACACGATCCGGTCGCCGAGTACGTGCTTCTCGCTCGTCCAGCCGGGCTCCGGGGTCACCGACCAGGGCAAGGTACGACACAGCGCCGCGTACTCAGCACGCGTCTGGTGCAGGTCGAGCTGCGCGGTGCGGAGATCGTCGGGGAAGTCGTACGGTTCAGCCACACCAGAATGGTACGCCTGTTCGATTTGCGTTGGCGAGCACCGTGCGGTCGCGTGTGTGCCAGCGAGTCAGACCCCCGGGTCGGCGCCATCGACATCCTCAGACGGTGATGTCAGGTTGGATGGCCATATGGAACGTGTCGAGGCTGAGCTGTTCACGGACGGTGGGAACAACGCTGTGGTGCGGCTGCCCGGTCGCCGATTTCCCGGTGTACTGATCCAGGGTGACTCTCTCTCCATCCTCCGCAACGACGTTGCCGAGGTGGTGGATGCCTTCGCCCAGGGCGACGTGGCCGGGGCCCGGGAAGCCGCCGGCCTCCTGCTGGCCGACCTCGACGCGCTCCTGACGCGCTACACCGCGGCACTCGAAGAGCACGAGATCCCGCCGCAGTACTGACCTCGCGAAGACCCTCAGCTTGGGAATCACCGGCCGCTTCCGGCGGACATACCTGCTGACCTGTGGAGACGACACGAATCGGGGTGTGCTCCAGCCTCGCCTTGTGACCGTGGTTGACCGGTGAACGCTGCCCTATCTGGTGCGTATCTGGTGCGCCTGCCGTGAAGGCACCCTGTGTCATTGCTGAGCCGGCGGGGCCTCCCTGGGACCGTCGTCGTCGCTGACCCGTCCCACCAAAGTCGCCCACTCCACGCAACGGATCGTGCCATACGGGCCATAGGCAACAGGGCCTTCTGATCCGTAGCTCTACGTGGATCGGTCGGGGGCGGTCATAGCGGTCGCTGCGAAGCCTCTGGGGGACGCTGCTGGGTGCGGGTGGTTCTGGGGTTGCTGTACTTCGCTGCTGTACCGCAACAGCCGTGGACGCTGGGTGAGTTGCCTGAGTGGTGATCAATCGGAAGTGGGCGCTAATATTGCGGGGCCTCATCTCTGAGAGGGGGGCGCCTCGTCCCGCACGGTGACGAGACGCAGCCCCAGAGATGAGGTGGAGTGATGGAAAAGCCGAACCCTTTCCCGGAGTCCAAGGGGAAGATTCGTGAGGTTGCTAGTCGGCTCTCGATCGCGCTGGGGGCTCGTGCTCTCTGGGAATTGATCGGGAAGCTGTTCAGCCGCCATTTCGAGGGGTGACGCCAGTTGCCCCCGGACGATCGACGCTGGTGCATCCCCCCGTCGCTAGCGTTGGTGCATCGAAGCCCTCACTCCAACTCGCCCGGGACAGTCCCCCTTTCTGCCCCGGGGGGCTTGCTGAGCGTCGATTCCGGCTCGGTCGAGGACGCGCCGCTGGCTGGCCTATGGCTTGGCTCCACTGAGCCCGTGGTTGACCGCTGTTTGCCGCCCAATCGGGCACGCATCGGGCATGAGGGGACCTACCGGGGCAGCATGGATACGTCGAGCGTTGTGGCTGGTTCGCGCTCTACCTGTGATGTCTGGCGGTCGGTACTCTGCACCCTCATGAGGGGGATTCGCACTTACTGGGGCTATTTGGCCATTGCGGCTCTCATCGTTGCCTGGGGGCGTGGAGCCGCAATGTCGGTGATTATGTTTCTTTCCCTTGCCGTGTTCGCCCACGCTTCCTTTCAGGTCCCTGTGTGGTGCGGGGCCGTCAATCGTGATCGCGTTACCTATTGCCGAAACAACGCCCACGGAATCTTGATGGGTTGCAGTAAGCGCCAGCATAGATGGCAAAAGCTCAAGATGATCGTTCTGCGCAGCAAGGCTGGGGATTTCTCCAGGGTTGTCTTTCTCGCGGCCAAGGAGAAGTTCAACGCGTTCCTGGCTGCAAGCGGATTGCTGTCAGCCATTGCAGCAGTTATCGTTCCCGCTATCGCGGGCGCCGAGTAAATGGATGCTGCCGCCCGAGTAACACTCATCACCGGATTCGCGACCGCCACCGCAGCTATTCTTGGATACTGGGTCAACCAGCATGCCGCCCGCCGGGAGCGAAAATCCAAGACATACGCTGAGGCGATTTTGGCTATCTCGGACTACGAGGAACTTCCGTATTTAATTCGACGACGCCCTGACGGTGCCAGTGAAACACGAGCTGCAATCGTTCAGCGTCAGACGGAGGTGTTCTCGCGAATCCGCTATAACCAGGCGCTGTTAGATATGGACTCTGCGGTGATAGGGGAGGCCTACCAGCTTCTTTTCACGCAGACTCGTCGGCGGGGAGGCCCATACCGGAAAGAAGCTTGGATGGAGGAAATAATCACGAGCGACGCAGAGATTCCGGACTCTGCATATTGTCCGTACGACAATGAGCCGGAACTTAAACTCTGCTTGAAGGCCATGCGGCGGGAACTGACGCCATTCGCTGGGCCGCTTCGTTTTCATACGCAGCGGCAGATCAGAAAACTTCGTGAAAGTCGGCCCCAGTGGCAAGCGCCTGCATGGATGAGGGCTCGCGAGGCCGGCGCACCGACATCTGCTTTGTAAGTTTGGCCGGACAGCAGCCGCACCTGGCCGCATCACGCGCAGCGGCGCTGCTGACGGCCGCTCGATGTTGCTGTCGTTCGCCGTCGTTGATGTCAACTGTGGATGTCAGCTGCCCCTCCATGCGAACTACCGGCGAGACGGTCGCTGAGGTCCGTTCGACTGGTCAGCCGGGGTGATCGGGGCCGATGTTCGTCGGATGCGGTCGCGGTGGTTGCTGTACTTCGCTGCTGTACTGCAACGCCTCCGGGGGGCGCGGTCGGTGGGGGCGGAGTTGTTGCGGCTGATCAAGCACCCGTCGTCGCTGCGCTCCTCCGGGCAGGAGCGGGCGGCGGCCGGCGCACCCAGGCAAGCACACCGTGCATAAGGTCAATACACGTCGTGGCTGGGGCGGTTGAAGCGTCTCCGAGCTGGCCATTTGTGTCATGCTGCGCACATGGCAGACTCGACATGGTTGCAGCCAGTTATCACCGGTGTGGCAACGTTGAGCGGCGCTACCTTGGGAGCCTTGGCAACTTATCTGACGCAGCGTGGCGTCTGGCGTAGACAATACGCTGCCCGGTGGGACGAGTCGCGGAGAGTCATTTTTAGTAGACAACTTTCAATTGCCAATAGCTGGCATGACTCCATCGAGAAAGGTGACAACGAGCGAGCCGATGCACTCCTGGACGAGACTTACCAGCTGTCAGGTGAGGTCTCACTGCTTGCATCTGACAGTACAAGGACCGCCGCCAGCGAGCTTTTCGACCACCTCGCGAATCTCCATGATCATGCATTCATCAACAAGGGGCCGCAGCATCCTGATGCAGCCGAGGGCTATCTGCAAGCACGGGAAGCCTTTCGCGAAGCAGCGCGACTAGAGATGGGGGTCTTGTAACCCGGCCACTCAGCGCCGACGGTTCAGCCGCAAGGTTATATGTCGGATCGGATCGGATGGGTATGCAGACGATCAGACAGCGTTGGGGTGCGGGGTCGGTGAATCTGACGTTACGCCGGAGCCAGCCGTCTGTGGGGCCATTGAGGGACGGCCCACCTCGACCAACAACGACCACGGATGACCGCTCGATTGCAGGTCACTAAGAGGGTGTCTCACGTGGCAAGTTTCGCGAGCTTCTTGTAGCAGGTCAGGGCGGCGGCCATGGCCAGGCCTCGGCTCTGCCAGTCGTTGCGGACCACGTACGGGATCTTGAGACCACGAGCAGCCCATGGCAGGCTCATGCCGCATGATCGATGAATTCGCGAAAGACAACCTGCACGGGAGACTGCGGCGGGACCGCAAGGCGCTGCTCTGGAAACTCGACGGCTTGTCCGAATACGACGCCCGCCGACCTTTGACAGCGACCGGGACCAACCTCCTCGGCCTGGTCAAACACGTGGCCACCGTCGAGGCCAGGTACTTCGGCGAGGTCTTCGACCGCCCTTCCCCGGAACCGCTGCCCCGGTGGCAGGACTCCAACGGCAGCGATCTGTGGGCGACCGAGGACGAGACCCGCGATCAGATCATCGGGTTCTACCGGCGCACGTGGGAACACTCGGACGCGACGATCAACGAGCTTCCCCTCGACGCCCCCGGCCACGTGCCGTGGTGGCCGGAGCCTTATGCCGACACGAACCTGTTCGCCATCATGGTCCATGTCCTCGGCGAGTCCATCCGGCATGCCGGGCACGCCGATATCCTGCGCGAGGGCCTCGACGGCCGGACCGGGTTGCGCGCCGAACTCGAGAAGCAGATCGACGAGGAAGCCCGTGCAGCCTACTGCGCGAAGATCGAGCAGGCCGCCAGGTCGGCCGCACCAATCAAGGCTTAGAGGTTGTCTCACCTGACTTGATGTTCGTGCGGCCTCCTATTCGTCCACGGAGGTCACGGGCTTCCACTGCCCCATGACGGGCTTCCCCTTGTCGTCCAGGACGATCTCAAGCCGCTTGTTCTCCATGTCTGTTACCGGGTCAACATCGATGACCTGGCGTGACCGGCAGCCGCACATGCGTGGATTGCGCATGACGACCTTTATCGCCTCGCGTGACCACTCGTGCCCGGAGGCCGTGGATACTCCGGCCTTCTTCAGTTCATGGATGACGGCTGAGATCGGCTTCCCAGCCAGTAGCCAATGCACCATCTGCCGAAGCCACTTGGACTCGTACGGGTCCAGCGTTCGCTTGTCCTCCTTCCATCCGAAGGGCCTCTGCCCACCGATGGGGATTCCAGCCTGTTGTAGAGCCTGGTGCTTACGCGCGACCCGTCGCGCAGTGTCGGCCGACTGCTTGCCGTTTGTCGCGGTCACGATGCGTGCGACCGTACGGCCGTTTTCGGTGAGGAGGTCGAGAGAACCCGTGATGTCGATGATCGGGCGGCCGAAGTTCTGGACGACCTCGATCGCGTCCTCAAGGTGGTCGGTACCGTCATTCCCGTCGGTACCGGGGCCGTCGTCAGGCTCGAAGGAAAGCCGGGACGAGACCGGCCCAGTTCTGGCCTTCAAGATCGCCCCAGCGTGCCCGCTTCACGAGATCGTCGCTCATGCGCTTAGGTTACTTTTGGAAAACCGTTGGAGGCTTCGCTTGCGTGATCACACCGTCATCGTCGGCTTCGGCACCAAGGGTCGGTCCGCGATCCAGACGCTGACCGCCACGGGCCTGAGGAAAGAGCAGATCGTTGTCGTCGACCCCAGCAGCAAGGTGATCGAGGCCGCGAACGCCGACGGCTTTGTGGGGGTGGTCGGTGATGCGACCCGTAGTGATGTGCTGCTCCGCGCCGAGGTGCAAAAAGCGCGCCAGATCGTCATCGCGACGCAGCGCGACGACACGGCGGTGCTGGTCGCGCTGACCGCGCGGCAGCTCAATCGTGGAGCGAAAATCGTCGCAGCGGTGCGCGAGGAAGAAAACGCGCCGCTGCTGCGGCAGTCCGGCGCCGACGCGGTGATCACCAGCGCCAGTGCGGCGGGGCGGCTGCTGGGTCTGTCGGTGCTCAGCCCCAGCGCGGGGACGGTGATGGAGGACCTGATCCAGCAGGGCAGCGGGCTCGACCTCATTGAGCGGCCGGTGATAAAGGCCGAGGTGGGGCGCAGTGTGCGGGAGACGGATGACCTGGTGGTGAGCGTGCTGCGGGGGCACCGGCTGCTCGGATACGACGATCCTGCGGCCAGTCCATTGCAGTTGACGGACCGCCTCATCACCATCGTGCGCGCCGAGGAAGGCGCAGCCCTCAACCGCCCTGAATAAGGCCGCTCCGGAGTAGCCTCGCGGCCATGTATGCGATCACGATTCCCGAACCTGGCGGCCCCGAGGCGCTTGTGTGGGCCGAGGTGCCCGATCCCGTACCCGACGAGGGAGAGGTCCTCGTCGAAGTCGTGGCGAGCGCCGTCAACCGCGCCGATCTGCTGCAGCGTCAGGGTTTCTACGACCCGCCGCCCGGGGCGTCGCCGTACCCCGGCCTTGAATGCTCGGGGCGCATCGTCGCCCTGGGGCAGGGTGCCTCCGGTTGGGCCGTGGGTGACGAGGTGTGCGCGCTGCTCGCCGGCGGCGGTTACGCGGAGAAGGTCGCCGTGCCGGCGGGGCAACTGCTGCCGGTGCCGGAGGGGATGGACCTGGTCACGGCGGCTGCGCTGCCGGAGGTGACCGCGACGGTGTGGTCGAACGTTTTCATGATTGCGCACTTGCGGCCGGGTGAAACATTGCTGGTGCACGGGGGTGCGAGCGGGATCGGCACGATGGCGATCCAGCTCGCCAAGGCCGTGGGTGCGCGGGTGGCCGTGACGGCGGGCGGGCCCGAGAAGCTGGCGCGGTGCGCGCAGCTGGGCGCGGACATCCTGATCGACTACCGAGAGCAGGACTTCGTGGAGGAGCTGCGGAAGGCGACGGAGGGGGCGGGGGCGGACGTCATCCTCGACATCGTCGGCGCGAAGTATCTGGACCGGAATGTGCAGGCGCTGGCGGTCAACGGCCGGCTGGCCGTGATCGGGATGCAGGGTGGCGTCAAGGGTGAGCTGAACCTGGCGGCGCTGCTGGGGAAGCGGGCGGCGGTGACGGCGACGTCGCTGCGGGCGCGGCCGCTGGGCGAGAAGGCGGCGATCGTGGCGGCGGTGCGGGAGCATGTGTGGCCGCTGATCGAGGGGGGCCGGGTGCGGGCGGTCGTGGACCGGAAGCTGGGGATGGCGGATGCGGAGGAGGGGCATCGGGTGCTGGAGGCCGGGGCGAACGTCGGCAAGGTGCTGCTGGTGGCGCCTGCGGGGGGCTGAGCGCGCCCGCGGTTCGCGTGCTGGCTTGCGGGCTTCGCCCTCCCGGCCGCCCCGCCCGCGCGGACCTCGGAGTGGCGGCGACGTGCGCCTCGGATGCCCCCGCGGCCGCGGGCTGGGGGTGACGGCGTGCGCCTCAGGTCCCCCCGTCCTGGCGGCGCGGGCCAGTACTCAGTACCCAGTCGCGAAATTGGCTCGGCGCTGGAGGTACGCAGTACCTCCAGCGCCGTACGCAGTACCCCCGCGCCCCTACAAATACGGTCCCGAGCGGATCGCTCCGTGCTGGCCGCCCTCGTCGTCCTCGTGCGGGGCTCCCGGGGGGAGTGCTCTGCGCATTTGTTCGAGTTGGGCGCGGGCCGCCATTTGCTGTGCGAACAGGGCCGTCTGGATTCCGTGGAAGAGGCCCTCCAGCCAACCCACCAACTGGGCTTGCGCGATGCGCAGTTCAGCTTCGGAGGGGATTGCCTCGTCGGTGAAGGGCAGCGAGAGACGTTCGAGTTCCTCGACCAGTTCGGGGGCGAGGCCGTCCTCCAGCTCCTTGACCGAGCTGGCGTGGATCTCCTTGAGCCGGACCCGGCTCGCCTCGTCCAGAGGTGCTGCTCTGACTTCCTCCAGCAGCTGCTTGATCATGCTGCCGATGCGCATGACCTTGGCAGGCTGTTCCACCATTTCCGTCACCGGGACCTCGCGCGACTCGTCGTCACCGTCACCGCCGCCGAGTGCCATCCCGTCCTGTCCCACGACAAGAATGTGGGGGCTCTCCTGCGACCGTTCATTCCTCGGCATCTCCATGCCGCCATTCTCTCGCACATGTGCCTCACGACACGGTGTGCCCCCGTACAAGGGTGATCCACCCTTGTACGGGGGCGCAAAGCCGCTGGATATGGCTGGATACGCCCGGCTCCGCCGATCAGGTCGCTTCGCGGCGGGACAGCGCGCCGCGGGAGCGGGTCACCAGCGCCGCCAGCAGCGCCGCGCCGACCGGGACCGCGACGAGCAGCGCGGCCAGGGTCTCCCAGGGCACGATGATCGGTACGTGCGGCACCGAGTTGAGCGAGCCGTAGCCCTGGTCCAGCGCTTCCCGGTACCACTTCATCTGCTCGCGCTTCTCAGTGAGCCGGAGCCCGATCGCCGGCAGGACACCCGCCGCCGAGCCAAGGACCACACCCATCGCGGCCACCACACCGCACTGGAATCCGCTGAGCGTCCTGCGGACCCGTGGTGGCGCACCCACAGCCGCCAGCGTCTTCAGGTCGGCCTCGGCATCCGCCTGGGCCAGGCCCGTGGCGATACCGGCCGCGCCGATCGTGATCAGCCCGGCGAAGACGGTCAGCGCCAGCAGGATGATGCTGTTCTCGCTGGTGTAGCCCTCCTCGACATGGAGGTTGATGTCCGACCCGGTCTTGTCGAGCTCGCCGTCCAGCCGCTGGCGCTGCTCGCTGCTCGGCATCTTGTCCGTCGAGTAGTACGCCCCGAACGGCACCGTGCTCATGCCCGCCGACTTGGCCGCGGCAGGCGACAGGATCATCGCGACGCCGTACGAATTGGGCTCACCCGCGACTTGGTGCGCGCTGAAGCTCTTGACCTCGCCCGGCGCGTCCTTGCCCTTCTCCGCGGCCTCGTCGGCCTTCTTGGTGTCAGTGATCAGACGGATGCCGATCTTGCCCTTGGCGTCGACGTTTCGTTTGTCGAAGGACACGATCTGCCCGGCCGCCAGCGCCTTCTCGGCCGCAGCGTCGTCGATCGCGAGCACCTTCAGCAGCTTCGTGTCACCGACCAGCACACCGCCGTCGACATAGCTGCCGCCGCCCGACAACTCCTTGCAGCGCCAGTCCTCGGAGAGCTTGCGGCGCTCGGCCTTGCTGAACCTCGAGGTGGTGTCCTCGTTCGGGTGGGCGGGGTCGGTCATCCACAGCGGGCACTGGTTGGCCTTGGGCACGACCACCTCGTAGCGGCCGCAGCCGTCCCCGCCGCCATACGTCGAGCAGTTGGTCTTGCCGACCGAGATCCGGTCCACATCGGCCCGTAGATCGATGGGCAGCATCTTCTGCACGGTGGCGCGCACGGCCGGGACGTCCCGGCCGCCGGCCTCGTCGAGCATCACCGAGACCGCGCCGTGCGGGAGACGTGCCTCGTACGCCGCCCTGCCCTCGGCGTCGTTGCTGGCGGCGTACGTCGCCACTGCCACGGTGCCCGCGACGGCGGCCAGCACCGCGGCTACGGCGGGAGCCGTACGGCCCCGGTTGCGTACCGCGTCCCGCAGCGCGAGCCGCGGGGAGAGCGGCAGGATGCGTCCGGTCCGGCCGAACAGACCCACCAGGGCGGGGGTCAGCGCGACCACGCCCAGCTCGGCGATGGCGCTGCCGCCCGCGACAACGATGGACTGGTCGGTCATCACCGAGCCGTAGAGCGCGATCGTCGCGCCCAGCGCGACCGCGATCAGGCCGATCACCGGCAGTACCCGGCTGCTCTTGCGTACGCCCCGACGGCCGGTGAGCGAGGCCAGCACGGACTGGCGGGACGAGGTGATGGCCGGAACGATCGCGGCCATCAGGCCCGTGAGCACGGCGAGCAGCCCGATGCCGAGCAGTTCCAGCGGCCGAACGTCGAAGCTGCCGAAGCGCTGGCCCATGTAATCCTCGAGCAGCGGCTGCAGCGCAAAGGTGAGGAGCAGGCCGAGAACCGTGCCGACCACCGCCGCGGCGACGCCGATCACCAGGCCGCCGGCGAGGACGATGGCGCGGATGTGGCGGCGGTCGCCGCCGTTCGCGCCGACCAGACCGAGCTGGCGGCGGGAGCGACGCGCGCCGACCGCGAAGGCGGGCCCTGCCAGCAGGCAGATCTCCAGCATCGCGAGGCCGACGACGGTACCGACCGCGGCGAGCGCCGCGGCCTTGGCCGCCGTGCTCTCCTCGTAATCGCCCCAGCCCTCTTGCTGGTAGATCGGGACGTCGGACCTGGCGGGCGGGTCGAGGGCCACGGCGCGCGAATTGACCGTTACGCCCTTGGCGTTGGCCTCCTTGACCATGTTCCACGTGAAACCACCGGGAACGCTCACCAGATGCGTGGTACTCGCCTCGGCCACGGGCAGCCCGGCCTTTTCCAGGGCCTTGTCGAGCGGGGCGAGGAGCGCGCCCGGCAGCGCGTTGACCTGGTCGGCGTCGAGTGCGTCGGGGAGTTCGTAGGCGCCGACGATCTTGTACTCACGGTCGAGTCCGCGGGCCGTGAGCTTGGAGCCCACCTTCAGACCGCTGGTCTCCAGAAAGTGTGTGGTCGCGGCGACCTCGTCGGCCTTCTGCGGAAGCCGGCCCTGATCGACGACCATGATGCCCTTGGCCAACGGGTCCGAGGCCTTCAGCTCACGGATCTCGGTGTTCAGCAGCCCGTGGGTGGTGCGCAGCTTGCCCGAACCAACAGAGTCCGTCAGGGACTTGGCACCGGTGGGCAGTGCCTTGTCGACGTCGGACTTGCCCTCGGGATACGGCTTGTTCTCGAAGTCCCCCACCGGCGTTGAGTTGTTGGCGTCGGGGGTCTGCATGAGGGGCACCCCGCCCATGCCGGGGTCGTTCAGCCGTGCGTCGGCGGCGCCCAGCGAGCGCTCCAGGCTCTGCTCGGTCGAGAGCTCGGCGCTGCGCAGGGTCAGATCCGCGGCGCTCACGCCGAGGATGGGCAGGGCGATCATGGCGAGGACGAGGAAGCTGCGCCCCTTGGAGCGCCAGGCGTCGCGGCGGGCGATCCGGATCGCGGCCCGCCAGGAGTGGTACCAACTGTTCACAGCTCGGCCGCCTGGCCCGAGAGCAGCGAGTCGGCCTGGCTGCGGATGGTCTGGTCGACGACCGCGCCGTCGCGCAGGAAGACCACACGGTCCGCCCAGGCCGCGAAGCGCGGTTCGTGGGTGACGAGAATGCCGGCCGCTCCGCTGTCGCAGCGGGAGCGCAGCAGGGCGAGTACGGACTCACCGGTCTCGGAGTCGAGGGCGCCGGTCGGCTCGTCGGCGAGGACGAGCCGGCGCTCGCCGACCAGGGCGCGGGCGATGGCCACGCGCTGCTGCTGGCCGCCCGACATCTCGTCGGGGAAGCGGTCGGCGAGATGACCGAGCTCCATCTCCTCCAGCGCGGTGACGGCCTCGGAACGGGCCTTGCGTGCGGATATGCCGTCCAGCTCGCGCGGCAGGGAGACGTTTTCGGCGGCGGTGAGCGCCGGGATGAGGTTGTAGTCCTGGAAGACATAGCCGATGCTGCGGCGGCGCAGAGCGGCGAGCGTCTTGCGGTCTGCGGTGGTGATGTCGGTGTTCTCGACGATCACACGCCCCGAGGTGGGGGTGTCGAGTCCGCCGGCGATGGTGAGCAGCGTGGACTTGCCGGAGCCGGACGGGCCCATGACGGCGACGAGTTCGCCGGGGAAGACATCGAGGTTGATGCCGCGCAGGGCATGCACCTCGGTGGCGCCGCTGCCGTGAACGCGGGTGAGTTGCTGGAGTTGCAGCACTGGCTGCTGTGACTTTTGTGACGTCTGTGACTGACGGTCGGACATGGAAGGGTCCCCCCTTGGACGGACGGTGCACGAGCGGCTGGATGCCGCGAGCGGATGTACGGAGACTGGGAGAGCTGGGCGTGCGGGTCGTTTCGGTGGGCTGAGCCGGCCGCGTTCGGTGGACTGAGCCGGCTCGGCGGCGTTCGGCGGGCTACATCGGCGGCATTGGGTGGACTACGTCGGCGGCGCGGGCCGTGCGCGCGCCGAGCCTGACGGCGCCGCAGGAGATGCCGGGCCCTCCGAGCCTGCCGATGGCGGCTCCGTCGAAGACGCCGAAGACGCCGAGGACGCCCGCCCCGCCGGGGTACCGAGCAGGGACGCGGCCGTCGTGTGCGCCGCTCCGCGGTCCGCGGCCCGGCCGGCCGCCGCGGAGATCCGGATGAGCCGCACCTCGCAGTGGTCGAGCCAGCGCGCCTCCGCCTCGGTCTGGAAGATCAGCTGTTCCAGCACGAGCAGCCAGGCCACGTCGTCGCGTTCCTGCGAGCCCCCGCCCTCGATCGCGGCCAGCGCCTGCGCCTTGAGCCGGGTGTAGTCCTGCATCGCCTTCACGGTGTGGTGGCGCTGGGACTGGATGACGGCACGGATGTCCACGCCGGGCGCACCGACCGCCATCGCGAGCTTGATCGCCAACTCGTCACGGGGCGGACTGCTGCGGTCCACCGGCGTCGCGAACCAGCTCTTCAGCTCGGTGCGCCCGGCATCGGTGATGACGTAGAGCGCATGGCCCGCCTCGTCCTCGCCGCCCTGGGCGACCATGCCGTCGCGCTCCAGGCGGTTGAGGGTCGTATAGACCTGACCGACGTTGAGCGGCCAGGTGGCTCCGGTGCGCGACTCGAACTCCGTGCGGAGCTGGGAGCCGTAGCGAGGGCCGTGCTCGAGGAGGGCAAGGAGCCCGTGGCGGATGGACATACTCGGTATGTATACCGGGTATGCCGACCGCCGCCAACCATCGAGAGGCGGAGCCTGTGCCTCCATCCTGAGGAGGACGAGAAGATCAACGACGCCGCAACCGCACCCCGAGGAAGCCGATTCCGAGCCCCATGAGCGCCATCCCGACCCCCAGCGACAGCGGGGAGATCTGGT
Source organism: Streptomyces sp. NPDC019443 (assembly GCF_044389785.1). NCBI lineage: Bacteria > Bacillati > Actinomycetota > Actinomycetes > Kitasatosporales > Streptomycetaceae > Streptomyces > Streptomyces sp. NPDC019443. The sequence goes on along the minus strand of NZ_JBIRYJ010000009.1, from coordinate 176,070 downwards.
GCACGACCGGCTCGGGCAGTGCCTGGGGTGCCTGGTCACGTGCGGCGGCGGGTGGCGTCGGGCTGGGCGAGAGCGCCGGGAACTCATCGGCCTCCTCGGCCTCCTCCTGCTCCTCCGTCTCGAGTACCTCGTCCTCCGCAGAGGGGGACTTCGGCGCGGAGGGTCGCGTACGGGACGAAGTGGCTGAAGCGGAACGAGACGCGGAAGCAGACGCGGACTCGGAATCGGACTCGGAAGGCGATGCGGACCGTGCGGCGGACGGCTCACGGTCGGGGCGGCCCTCGCCGTCCGGGCTCTCGGACTCGTCCGGGCTGTGCGACTGGGGAGTCCGTCCGGGCCTCTTCCGCCCCTCCCCGGCCTGCCGCCCCGCGAGCGAAGCGGAGGCGGAAGCGGTCGGCGCGGCGGCAGGTGTGGCGGCAGGTGTGGCGGCAGGTGTGGCGGCAGGCCTGGCGGCCGGGGCGCGGTCGGGGGCCTCGGACTCCTCGGCGTACGCAAGGGGCGTGGCCAGCACCAGGAGCGAGGTGACCGCGATCGCGCACCGTGTGCGGAGCATTGGAGTCACGGGGGGACCCCCTCCCGTGCCGAGTCGCCGAGAAGTCGCCGAGATGTCGCCCATATCGGACTCAGCGTCACATGCCTTGACACTTCCGGCATCCCGGGGGAGTGCAATGGGGGACGGCCCGGCACGCGCAGTGCGTGCCGGGCCGTCCCCGGGGATGCGGTGCGGCTCGGGCTACCCCGACTTGCCCGTGGAGATCGTCAGCTCGAACTCCTGGTTCTTCGGCACCACGGCCTGTCCCTGGCCGGGGTACTGCACAACCACGGCGTCCTTGGGGTACTGAGGGTTGTCCACCTCGGTCACCTTCCAGGTCCACCCGGCGGCCCGCAGACACTCCTTCACCGACAGAAGGTCCTTGTAGAGGAGGTCGGGGGCCTGGACCTTCGCCGGGTCCGTGCCGTCTTCCGTGGCCTCCGAGCACTTCGTCTTCTCGATCGTCCGGGTGCGGTCCGGAGCCAGTCCCCCAGAGTCAGCCGACTCGCTCGAGCTCGGGTCGCCGCCCGCGTTGTCCCCGTCCCCCGAGTTCTTGCTCAGCACGATCGCCGTGATCAGACCGCCGATCGCCAGCAGTGCCACCACTATCGCGCCCACGACGACCGGCATGTTCCGCTTCCCACCGCCGCCGCCCGAAACCCTCGTCTGGGGCGTGATGTTGTACGGCGGCGTCGACGCAACCGGCCCAGGCGTCTGGTAGGCGGGAGGGGGCGGCGTGTGCGGGTAGCCGTACTGGGGCGTCGGAGCCGGCGTATGACTCTGCATGGGCGCCGACGCGGGAGTCGGCGGGCCGTACGGACCCGGCTGGTACGGCGTCTGCACGCTCTGCGGCGCCGGAGTCGACTGATCCAGCGGCGGGAAGACCGCGGAACCCACCCCCGCGCCGCTCGCCGCCGGAGCGCCGCCGATGATGACCGGCGCGCCCGTCTGCCCGGCGCTCGCCACCCGCGCGCACTCGTCGCGCATCGCTGCGGCGCTCGGGAAACGTTCGTTGGGGTTCTTCTTCAGCGCCCGCGCGACCAGTGCGTCCATCGCGGGCGTGACGGAGCGGTTGATCGTGGACGGTGCGACCGGCTCCTCCTGCACATGCGCGTACGCGATCGCCAGCGGCGAGTCCGCGTCGAACGGGATCCGCCCCGTCAGCAGCTGGAACAGCATGATGCCGACGGAGTACAGGTCGGAGCGCGCGTCGACGCCGCGACCCAGCGCCTGCTCGGGCGACAGGTACTGCGGAGTGCCGACCACCATGCCGGTCTGCGTCATCGAGGTGACGCCCGACTGCATGGCGCGCGCGATGCCGAAGTCCATCACCTTGACGATGCCCCGCTTGGTCATCATCACGTTGCCGGGCTTGATGTCGCGGTGGACCAGGCCCATTTCATGGCTGGTCTCCAGCGCGGCCAGCACATCGGCCGTCACCTTCAGCGCCTTGTCGGCCGGCATCGCGCCATACTGCTGAATGTCCGCCTGCAGTACGGATCCGAGCGGCTGGCCCTCGACGTACTCCATGACGATGTACGGCATCAGCGAGCCGTCGAGCTCGTCCTCGCCGGTGTCGAAGACCGAGACGATATTGGTGTGCGACAGCTTGGCGACCGCCTGCGCCTCGCGCCGGAACCGCTCGCGGAAGGACTGCTCCCGCCCCAGTTCCGTATGAAGCGTCTTGATGGCGACCTGGCGGTCGAGCGCCGAGTCGTACGCCAGGTACACGGAGGCCATGCCGCCTTCGCCGAGCAGGTCGCGAAGCTGATACCGGCCGCCCGCTACGGAACCACCCGCATAGCGGCCCTGCGCGCCGTCCTGGCTCATGACTGTGCATCCCCCTCGGCGCAAGGCCCGATGGCCCGCGATGATCCCGTTGCTCTTTGGGGCAAGTCTGCCCGAGGGGTCCGGCACGTCAAGCCAGGTGCCCGTTCCGTGACCGTACGCATAGGAAGCGTCTCGGAAGCGTTACAGGAAAAGCATGGAATTTGCATGGCCGCACGGGCAGCGGGTTTGATGGCCGGTCCACATCGAAAGAGGCCACTCACACGAAGGCTGTAGCGTGACGTGGCAGAGCACCCTGAGGGCGACAGCGAACACCCGCAGGCACGGTACGCACGCGGACAGATTACGACGGCGAGGACTGATGGCACCCGAACCCGAAGCAGGCGGCGGCGGATCGCCGGATGCGGCGGACTCCTGGGGCATCGGCGGAGTGGTCGGCGACGGCCGCTACCGCCTGACGCACCGTCTCGGACGCGGCGGCATGGCCGAGGTGTTCGCGGCGGAGGACGTACGGCTCGGCCGCACGGTCGCCGTCAAGCTGCTCCGTTCCGACCTGGCCGAGGACCCGGTCTCCAAGGCCCGCTTCACGCGCGAGGCACAGTCGGTCGCCGGCCTCAACCACCACGCCGTGGTCGCGGTCTACGACTCCGGCGAGGACGTGGTGGGCGGCCAGACCGTCCCGTACATCGTGATGGAGCTGGTCGAGGGGCGCACCATCCGCGATCTGCTGGTCAACGCGGAGGCCCCGCCGCCCGAGCAGGCGCTGATCATCGTCTCCGGTGTGCTGGAGGCGCTCGCCTACTCGCACCAGCACGGCATCGTGCACCGCGACATCAAGCCCGCGAACGTCATCATCACCAACTCCGGTGCGGTGAAGGTGATGGACTTCGGCATTGCGCGCGCCCTGCACGGCGCGCAGTCGACGATGACCCAGACCGGCATGGTCATGGGCACGCCGCAGTACCTCTCCCCCGAGCAGGCGCTGGGCAAGGCCGTCGACCACCGCTCCGATCTGTACGCCACGGGCTGTCTGCTCTACGAACTCCTCGCCCTGCGGCCCCCGTTCACCGGCGAGACCCCGCTCTCGGTGGTCTACCAGCATGTCCAGGACATCCCGGTGCCGCCGTCCGAGGTCTCCGACGCGGTGCCGCCGGAGCTCGACGGTCTGGTGATGCGCTCGCTGGCGAAGGACCCGGACGACCGGTTCCAGAGCGCGGAGGAGATGCGCGGTCTGGTGCAGTACGGGCTGCAGATGCTGCAGCAGCAGGGCAGCCACACCGGCACCTGGGGCACGGGTCCCGTCGAGACGCACGACGGCGGATTCACCCCGGCGATGGGGACGACCGGGCCGACCGCGATGCACCACCCCGTGCACGGCGAGACCTCGCAGAGCCCGATCCTGCCGCCGATGAACCCGAACGACGGCGGATACGACGGCGGTAACCGGGACGGCCGGAACGGCAAGGGCGGCGGCCGCGGAAAGATGTGGCTGTTCGCCGTGCTCGCGGTGATCGCCATCGCGGCGGGCGTCGCCTTCGCGCTGGACAAGGCGGGCAACACCGGCAAGAGCCCGAAGGACAACACCACAATCTCCCAGACGCCGTCCACGCCGGACACCTCGCCGACACCGACCGACGAGGAGACGGAGCAGAGCGAGGAGCCGGGCCCCACGGGCGACGATGAGCAGCCGTCCTGGACGCCGTCCGACCCTCCCTCGTTCACGCCGAGCGATCCGCAGACGCCGACGGACGACCCGACCACGGCCGAGCCGACGGAGCCGACCGGCGACCCGACGGACGACCCCACCACGGCCGATCCCACGGAGCCGACCGACGACCCGACGCAGTCGACGGGCAACCCGGGCGACCCGGGAAGCAACGGGGGCTGACGGGCCCCGCGACGGTCTCACCCCGCGACGGTCTCACCCCGCGAAGGCCTCGCACACCGCCTCGTACTCCCTCGTCCACCACACCGCCAGGGCCGACGCCGCAGGAAACTGCGGGTCGGCCCTCCGGTCGTGCAGCTGGTAGCGCCAGCGCAGGATCCAGAAGTCGTTGAGCCGCTCCCACCACACCCGGTGCACCGCCGCCGCCAGCTCCGCCGCGTCCGCGCCCGCCGCTCGCCGGTAGGCCTGTGCGTACGCCCGTACCTTCGTCAGCTCCAGCTCCCCGGCCGGCTGGACGAAGAAGATCGCCGCTGCCCGTACCGCCTCCTCCGCGCGCGGGTGCACACCCAGCCGGTCCCAGTCGACGATCGCGGCCGGTTCCGCGCCCCGGTAGAGCAGATTCAGCGGGTGGAAGTCGCCGTGCACCCAGCCGCCCGCGGAGGCCGGCGGCGGTCTGCGGTCGGCATGGCGCTCCAGCAGCGCGCGCCGTTCGAGCAGCCGGTGCTCGGCGAGGCCGTCGAAGGCGTCCCGGGGCCTCGCACTGCGCGCCAGCCCCAGCAGTTCGTCGATGAGCGTGAAGGTCTCCTCGGGGTCGGCGCTCTCGTACTCCCGGCACGCCGTGGCGTCCACCGCCATGACCTGCTCCAGACAGGTGTGTACGAGGCCGAGGAGTGAGCCGAGCCGCCGCGACTGGAGTGTGGTCAGCTGTGCCCCGTCGCGGTGCCGTCCGTCGATCCAGGGGTGCAGGGCGTAACACCGCCCGCCGATGACCGCGACCGTGTCGCCGTTCGCGTCCTCGACGGGTGGCGCGACCGGCACGCCGAGCGTCTGGAGCCGCTGGGTGGCCCGGTGCTGGCGGGCGATGGCCTCGTGGTCGCCGTCGAGATGGTGCTTGAGGAAGTACGCGCCACGGGTGGTGGCGAGCCGGTAGCCGCGGTTGAGGAGCCCCTGGGTGACAGGCTCGCAGGAGACGGGTTCGCCCGGGTCGGCGTAGCGGCGCAGCAGCGCATCGACGGGTGGGGCAGTTACAGATGAGCGCGGCACTCGCCAGATGCTAGATCACGCAGCGTGGCCGAGTAGCAGCTCTTGCAGATAATGCCAGAGTGTGCATAGAGAAATAGAATGATTTTTCCCTCTTCGCGCACGAAAGCGTCTCGCACATCTACTCTTCCCGTGTCCGGGGTGCCCGGGATAACGTGCCCGTGTTCCGGCGGCCTGCAAGGCTGTGACCAGTGGTTGTTCCCGAATTTCTCGATTTACTTGGAAATCCAAGCAAAATCGCAGGTCAAATGGGGTTTCGCAGTAATGCTTCCCACTGGGTAACGTGCCATTGGCAGGGCGCTCGCCGGGACACCTGTCACGCCTGATTCCGGCCGAGCGGCACCCCACCCCGTGCACGGGTACGGGAAACAGGCGAGCCGCACTGGCCAACCGGCGAACCCGGGGGCCGGACCGACGGAGGAGCACGCACGTGACCGTGGAGAGCACTGCCGCGCGCAAACCGCGACGCAGCAGCAAGCGCGTCAGCGCCGCGAACAAGCCACAGAGTTCCGAGCCCCAGCTCGTACAGCTGCTGACGCCTGAGGGAGAGCGCGTCGAGCACCCGGAGTACGAGATCGACCTGACCCCCGACGAGCTGCGCGGGCTGTACCGGGACATGGTCCTGACCCGCCGCTTCGACGCCGAGGCCACCGCTCTTCAGCGGCAGGGCGAACTCGGACTGTGGGCGTCGCTGCTGGGCCAGGAGGCCGCACAGATCGGCTCGGGTCGCGCGCTACGCGACGACGACTATGTCTTCCCGACCTACCGCGAGCACGGCGTTGCCTGGTGCCGCGGGGTCGACCCGACCAATCTGCTCGGCATGTTCCGCGGTGTGAACCACGGCGGCTGGGACCCGAACACCAACAACTTCCACCTGTACACGATCGTCATCGGCTCGCAGACGCTGCACGCCACCGGCTACGCGATGGGCGTGGCCAAGGACGGTGCCGACTCCGCCGTGATCGCGTACTTCGGCGACGGCGCTTCCAGCCAGGGTGATGTCGCCGAATCGTTCACCTTCTCCGCGGTCTACAACGCCCCGGTCGTCTTCTTCTGCCAGAACAACCAGTGGGCGATCTCCGAGCCGACCGAGAGGCAGACCCGGGTGCCGCTCTACCAGCGCGCCCAGGGCTTCGGCTTCCCCGGCGTCCGCGTCGACGGCAATGACGTCCTCGCCTGCCTGGCAGTGACCCGCTCCGCGCTGGAGCGGGCCCGCCGCGGCGAGGGCCCGACGCTGATCGAGGCGTTCACGTACCGGATGGGCGCGCACACCACCTCGGACGACCCGACCAAGTACCGGGCCGACGAGGAGCGTCAGGCCTGGGAGGCCAAGGACCCGATCCTGCGGCTCCGTACGTACCTGGAGAAGGCCGGCCTCGCCGACGAGGCGTTCTTCACGTCCCTGGACGAGGAGAGCGAGACGCTAGGCAAGCGGGTGCGTGAGGCCGTACGGGCCATGCCCGACCCCGAACACCTGGCGATCTTCGAGAATGTCTACGCCGACGGGCACGCGCTCGTCGACGAGGAGCGCGCCCAGTTCATCGCGTACCAGGCGTCCTTCGCCGAGGAGGGCAACTAACCATGGCTGTACAGAAGCTCCCCATCGCGAAGGCGCTCAACGAGTCGCTGCGCAAGGCGCTCGAGACCGACCCCAAGATCCTGATCATGGGTGAGGACGTCGGCAAGCTCGGCGGCGTCTTCCGGGTCACGGACGGACTGCAGAAGGACTTCGGCGAGGACCGGGTCATCGACACCCCGCTCGCCGAGTCCGGCATCGTCGGCACGGCGATCGGTCTCGCGCTGCGCGGCTACCGGCCGGTCGTGGAGATCCAGTTCGACGGCTTCGTCTTCCCCGCGTACGACCAGATCGTCACGCAGCTCGCGAAGATGCACGCCCGCGCGCTCGGCAAGATCAAGATGCCGGTCGTCATCCGCATTCCGTACGGCGGCGGCATCGGCGCGGTCGAGCACCACAGCGAGTCCCCCGAGGCGCTCTTCGCGCATGTCGCGGGCCTCAAGGTGGTCTCTCCGTCCAACTCCTCCGACGCGTACTGGATGCTCCAGCAGGCGATCCAGAGCGACGACCCGGTCATCTTCTTCGAGCCCAAGCGGCGGTACTGGGACAAGGGCGAGGTCGACACCGAGGCCATCCCGGGCCCGCTGCACAAAGCGCGTATCGCACAGGCCGGCTCGGACATCACGCTCGTGGCGTACGGTCCGATGGTGAAGGTCTGCGTCGAGGCGGCGGCCGCGGCCGCAGAGGAGGGCAAGTCGGTGGAGGTCATCGACCTGCGCTCGATGTCCCCGATCGACTTCGACACCATCCAGACGTCGGTGGAGAAGACAGGCCGGTTGGTCGTGGTGCACGAGGCCCCGGTCTTCTACGGTTCCGGCGCGGAGATCGCCGCCCGGATCACCGAGCGGTGCTTCTATCAACTGGAGGCCCCGGTGCTGAGGGTCGGCGGCTTCCACGCGCCGTACCCGCCGGCCAGGCTCGAGGAGGAGTACCTTCCGGGGCTTGACCGGGTGCTGGACGCCGTCGACCGCTCGCTCGCGTACTGAGGAGTGCCGTGACCATGACAGACACTTCCACTCGCTTCCGTGAGTTCAAGATGCCCGATGTGGGCGAGGGACTGACCGAGGCCGAGATCCTCAAGTGGTACGTCCAGCCCGGAGACGTGGTGACGGACGGCCAGGTCGTGTGCGAGGTCGAGACGGCGAAGGCGGCCGTCGAGCTGCCGATTCCGTACGACGGAGTGGTGCACGAGCTGCGCTTCGAGGAGGGCACGACCGTCGACGTCGGCACGTCGATCATCACGATCGATGTGGCGCCCGGGAGCGGTGACGCGCCGTCCGCGCCCGTGGCCCAGACGTCGGCCGCGCCCGTCGCTCCCGCCGTCGAGGAGGCCGAGCCGAAGGGCCGCCAGCCCGTCCTCGTCGGCTACGGCGTCGCCGAGACCTCCACCAAGCGCCGCGCCCGCAAGGGGACGGCGGCGGTGCCGGAGCAGGCCGCCGCGGCAGCCGCGGTCCAGGCCGAGATGAACGGCCACAGCGGCACGGCCACGGCCACCGCGGCCCGCCCGCTTGCCAAGCCGCCGGTCCGCAAGCTCGCCAAGGACCTGGGCATCGACCTGGCGACGGTCACCCCGACCGGTCCCGACGGTGTCATCACTCGGGAGGACGTCCACGCGGCGGCCGCTCCGACGACGGCGCCCGCACCTGCGGCCGCGCCCGCCCCTGTCGCGCAGCCCGTGGCCGAGGCCCCGGCGCCAGTCGCGGCGGGTGCGCGCGAGACCCGTATCCCCATCAAGGGCGTACGGAAGGCCACCGCGGCGGCGATGGTCGGCAGCGCCTTCACCGCGCCCCACGTCACGGAGTTCATCACGCTCGACGTGACGCGGACGATGAAGCTCGTCGACGAGCTCAAGGCCGACAAGGACATGGCGGGGCTGCGGGTCAATCCGCTGCTGCTCATCGCCAAGGCGCTGCTGGTCGCGATCAAGCGCAACCCGCAGGTCAACGCCGCCTGGGACGAGGCCAACCAGGAGATCGTGCAGAAGCACTACGTCAACCTGGGCATCGCGGCCGCCACCCCGCGCGGCCTGATCGTCCCGAACATCAAGGACGCGCAGGACAAGACCCTGCCCGAACTGGCCGCGGCGCTGGGCGAGTTGGTCGCCACCGCCCGTGAGGGCAAGACGACCCCGGCGGCGATGCAGGGCGGCACGGTGACCATCACCAACGTTGGCGTCTTCGGCGTCGACACCGGTACGCCGATCCTCAACCCCGGCGAGTCCGCGATCCTCGCGGTCGGTGCGATCAAGCTCCAGCCGTGGGTCCACAAGGGCAAGGTGAAGCCGCGCCAGGTCACCACGCTCGCGCTCTCCTTCGACCACCGGCTGGTCGACGGCGAGCTCGGCTCCAAGGTTCTCGCGGATGTCGCGGCGATCCTGGAACAGCCCAAGCGGCTGATCACCTGGGCCTGACCGGCCCGCGACCGGCCTGACGACACAGCCGCCCCGTTCCGCAGTGCGGAACGGGGCGGCTGTCGTTATGAAGCCTGCGGCCCTTGCGGCGCGGCTGATCAGTCGCGCTCGGCGCCCTGCGGCAGGCTCCGCAGCTGCATCGTCTGCGCGGTGCTCGAACCGAATCCGAAGTCGAGCAGCTTCGCGGCGTCCTTGTAGCGGTCGGCGCCGTTCAGGGTGACCCCGACGAAGGTCTTGTCGCCGCGCGTGGCGGCGAAGACCAGGCAGGGGCCCGCGGCCGTGCCGGTGCCCGTCTTGATGCCGATCGCGCCCTTGTAGGAGCCGAGCAGCTGGTTGGTGTTGTACCAGGTGTACGTGCGCTTGCCGCCCGTGCTGGTCGTCGCGGAGGTCACGTACTTCGGCGCCGCGACGACGGCGCGGAAGTTGGCGTTCTTCATCGCGTAGCTTGCGATCTTCGCGAGGTCGCGCGGCGTCGTGTAGTTGTTGCCGGCCTTCGAAATGCCGTCGAAGGAGTCGAACTTGGTGTTCTTCAGGCCGAGGGAGGTGGCCGTCTGGTTCATCTTGGCGATGAACGACTGCGTGCGTGCGGCCGTGGTGGTCCCCTTGCCGAGGAGGTCGGCGAGGGCGTACGCGGCGTCGCAGCCGGAGGGCAGCATCGTGCCGTACAGCAGCTGACGGACGGTCACCTTGTCGCCGGTCTTCAGGTCCGCGGTGCTGGCGCCCTGCTTGACCACGTAGTCGCGGTAGGTCTGCTTGATGGTGACCACGTGGTTCAGGTTTATGCCCTTGGTGTTCACCACCACCGCGGCCGTCATGACCTTCGTCGTGCTGGCCATCTGCCGACGGGTGTCCGGCGTCTTGGTGTAGACGGCGGTGCCGGTCGCGTTGTTGAGCAGGATGGCGCCCTTGCTCGCGATCGGCGGCACGGGGACGGCGTGAGCGGGCGCGGCCAGAGGCGAGACGGTCAGCAGCGCGCCGGTGGTGAGGACGACCACGGCGGCTTTGCGTACGCCCGGAAGGCTGGTTCTCAAGAATCGCTCCGAGTTCGCGAATGCATCGAAAAGGGTCGAAATGGCACCTGAATGGAAACAGGGCCCGGATACGAGACCGTTGAGCGGACCGAATGGATGTACACGACGCCCCATCAGTTCCGTCCTGCATCGTGGACGTGGCTTTCTGATGCACCTGTGTTGTATCTAAGCTGTGCGCATGCCCGTCGCCGCCCCTGCCGCCGAACGCGTCTACGCCCACATCAAGCAAGCCGTCCTCGACCGCCGCTACGAGGGCGGCACCCTTCTCACCGAGGGTGAACTGGCCGACGCCGTCGGCGTATCGCGCACCCCCGTCCGCGAGGCGCTCCTCAAGCTCGAGGTCGAAGGGCTGATCAAGCTCTATCCGAAAAAGGGCGCGCTCGTCCTCGCCGTCTCCGCGCAGGAGATCGCCGATGTGGTGGAGACCCGGCTGCTGGTCGAGGAGCACGCCGCCCGCAAGGCCGTACCGGCGTCGCCGCAGCTCCTCGCCCGGCTCGAAGAGCTTCTCGAGCAGCAGAAGCGACAGGGTGAGGCGGGCGACCTGGCGGCCGTCGCCGTCACCGACCGCTGTTTCCACGCCGAGATCGTGCGCAGCGGCGGCAATGAGATCCTCTCCCGCCTCTACGACCAACTCCGCGACCGGCAGCTGAGGATGGGCGTCGCCGTGATGCACTCCCACCCCGACCGGATCGCCAAGAACGTCGCCGAGCACAGCGAGATCCTCGAAGCCCTGCGTGCCTCGGACCCGGACGCGGCGGCCGCTCTCGTACACCGGCACGTCGGCTGGTTCAGCAACCTGGCGCGGGGCGAGGTCCGATGAGCGCCGCCGTCGCCCTGCCGGGAGACCCACCCGGCGGACGGCGCGCCGCCGCGGTCTGGGGCATCGGCGTCGCCGTCTACTTCGTCGCCGTCATCTTCCGTACGTCGCTCGGGGTCGCCGGCCTCGACGCCGCCGACCGCTTCGACGTCAACGCCTCCGCCCTGTCCACCTTTTCCATACTCCAGCTGCTGGTGTACGCGGGGATGCAGATACCCGTCGGCCTGATGGTCGACAGGCTCGGCACCAAGAAGGTGCTGACGCTCGGCGTGGTGCTGTTCAGCGTCGGACAGCTGGGCTTCGCGCTCTCCCCCTCGTACGGCACGGCCCTCGCCTCGCGCGCGCTGCTCGGCTGCGGCGACGCGATGACCTTCATCAGCGTGCTGCGGCTCGGCTCGCGCTGGTTCCCGGCCCGGCGCGGGCCGCTCATCGGGCAGGTCGCCGCGCTCTTCGGGATGGCGGGCAATCTCGTCTCGACCATCTTCATCTCGCGGCTGCTGCACGGCGTCGGCTGGACCGCCACCTTCGCGGGCAGCGCGGCGGCCGGACTGGTCGTCCTCGTACTGCTGTCGCTCTTCTTGAAGGACCACCCCGAGGGCCACGAGCCCCCGCCCGCCCAGCACGCCGGATCAGCCTTCGTACGCAAGCAGATCGTCCAGTCCTGGCGGGAGCCAGGCACCCGGCTCGGTTTGTGGGTGCACTTCACCACCCAGTTCCCCGCCATGGTGTTCCTGCTGCTGTGGGGGATGCCCTTCCTGGTCGAGGCGCAAGGCCTGTCCCGGGAGACCGCGGGCGAGCTGCTGACGCTGGTGGTGCTCTCCAACATGGTGGTGGGGCTGGTGTACGGGCAGGTCATCGCCCGCCACCACGCGGCCCGGACCCCGCTCGCCCTCGGCACGGTCGGGGCGACCGCGCTTCTGTGGGCGGCCATCATTGCCTACCCCGGGGACCAGGCTCCGATGTGGTTGCTGATCACCCTGTGCACGGTGCTCGGGGCGTGCGGTCCCGCGTCGATGATCGGCTTCGACTTCGCCCGCCCGGCCAATCCCCCGGAACGGCAGGGGACGGCGTCGGGAATCGTCAATATGGGTGGTTTTGTGGCCTCGATGACGACACTGCTGGCGGTCGGGGTGCTGCTGGACGCGACCGGGGACAACTACCGGATCGCGTTCTCGTCGGTGTTCGTGCTGGAGGCGCTGGGCATCGTGCAGATCCTGCGGCTGCGGGCGCGCACGGTGCGGCGGGAGCGGGAACGGCTGGTGGCGAGCCGCGTGGAGGCCGTGCACGTACCGGCGTGAGCGGCCCCGGTCCGAGCGGCCACCGTCGAACGGCGGCGCGCCCGGCGCCCCGCCGCGCCCACGGCGTGACCGCTACGGCGTGACCGCGAACTCCCGCAGGATCGCCGCCGCCAGATCGGCGTCCCCGTCCACCTTCACCCGGTCCTGCACCGCCGCCGCCCGCACCCGGCCACACGCCAGCCGCAGGAACGTCTCCCAGTCCATGGCGAGGGTCACGATGGGCCCGAGCGAGGGCGCGCCGTCGACCGTGCCGTGGCCGTCCGCGTCCACCCGGACCGTGCGCAGGAACTCCACCGGGCCGTGCACATCGAGGACGACCGCCGAATTCGCGGGTGCGCCCGCGTCCTTGGCGACCACCTTCGGCAGGGCTTCGAGCAGACAGTCCCGGGTGATGTACGCGCCGGGGGAGTCGAGGTTGCCGGGCTTGCCGAGCGCCATACGCAGATCCTGCTCGTGCGCCCAGGTGTCGAACGCGCGCATACGCATGGCCAGTTCCAGGGTCTGCTCGGCGCCGAGCGGGGCGCGGACCATGGTGTCGGGGGCGCGGTTCTCGTTGCGCAGCTGACGGGCCCGGCGGATGATCGTGTACTCCAGCTCGGAGGTCATCTCCGGCGCCGTGTGGTGCCGGCGCACGTCGACCTGCATCTCCATATAGCGGGTGAACTCGCTCTGCACATGGTAAAGATCGCGCGGCAGGGTGTGGATGGGCCGGGGATCGCCGAGCATCTCGCACTCCATGCCGATGACGTGCGAGACGAGGTCACGCACGGACCAGCCGGGGCACGGCGATGGCCGGTTCCACTCGCCCTCGACGAGCGGCTGCACCAGCTCGGCTATCGATTCGATTGAGTGGGTCCAGGCGTCGGCGTAGGTCTGGAGGCTGGGATGGACGGTCACGGGACCCCTCGGCGGTTCTGCGGTACGCGGGCTGGGCTGCTGCTGACTGCTGGGCTGCGTGGGAGGCTCGGCAGTTAAGTTACGCTGCCGGGCGGCACCCCGGCAGTGCTTTCGTGTGACGATCGTAGGCCCGTGTTGAAGGCTCGAATGCCAGGACGGTGGTAGTGTGCGCGCCTCACTCATCCAGATTGCAGTAGACCCGGACGAATCAGTCAATTCGCGAAGGCAGCGAGCCGCCGCGCTCGTACGGGAGCAGCACGGCGCCGATCTGGTGGTTCTTCCAGAACTGTGGCCCGTCGGAGCCTTTGCCTACCAGTCCTTCGCCGAAGAGGCAGAATCACTGGCCGGACCTACGTACGAGGTGATGGCGAAGGCCGCGAGCGACGCGGGCGTCTGGCTGCACGCGGGCTCCATCGTCGAGAAGGCCGTATCCGACAGCGGCTCCGCCGAGGGCCCCGGCACCCTCTACAACACCTCCCTCGTCTTCTCCCCCGCCGGTGAACTGGTCAGCACCTACCGGAAGATCCACCGCTTCGGCTTCGACAAGGGCGAAGCGGTGATGATGGGCGCGGGCGAGGTGCTCGTCACCGTCCCGCTGCCCGGGACTGGCACCGGGACTGGCACCGGGACCGGGGACGGACTCACCCTCGGCCTCGCCACCTGCTACGACCTGCGCTTCCCCGAGCTGTTCCGCGGCCTGGTGGACGCGGGCGCGCAGGCGTTCGTCGTCCCGGCCGGCTGGCCCGCCCGCCGCCGGGAACACTGGACACTGCTGGCCCGCGCCCGCGCCGTGGAGAACCAGGCATACCTCCTGGCCTGCGGCACCGCAGGCACCCACGCCGGGGTCGAGCAGGCCGGCCACAGCATCGTGGTCGATCCCTGGGGCGAGGTGCTCGCCGAGGCGGGCCCGGACGAAGAGGTCCTGACCGTGGAGCTCGACCCGGCGAAGGTGGCGACGACGCGGGAGCAGTTCCCGGTGCTGAAGGACCGGGTGCTGGGGGTGGACGCGCCACGGAGGGCCTAGCCTCCGGTGGTTGTTCCCCCACCCCGCCTCACCCCGCCCTTCCCGCTGCATCGATTTGCGGCTCCGCCGCGTGGGGGGCAAGCCCCCAGACCCCCGGTACGGCCTTCGGCCGTGTCCTCAAGCGCCGGACGGGCTGAAATTCAGCCCCGTGGAGGCAGGAGCTAGTCGCCGTCGCGCTCCTTCTCCGCCATCCGGATCACACAGACCGCGACCGCGATCATGAGCGCCGCGTCCGCGTCCTCCCGTACGACATTCACGGCGTACGTCTCCCGCACCCGGAACCACTGCCGGGAGATGTGCGCCAGCAGCTCGCCGTCGTACTCGACCCCGAACTCCCGGTCCAGGACCCGGCCGCTGACATCGAGTTCCGTACCCTCGACGAGCGTCACGCGGTAGTGATTGCGCACCAGCGAGAGCCGCTTCTTGCGGATCGTGGCGAGCGGCGCGTCGCCCCGCTCGATGGTCATCGCGTCCCGCAGGCTGAACATCTTCTTGCGCAGCGTGACGAGGACGAGCCCGTCCGGATCCTTGAGCTCCAGGGTGTCGCGCAGCCGCAGCGCCTTTCCGTCGACGAGGAAGGCGTGCCGCCCGTGCTCGTCCTCGATCCAGTAGTCGTCGCCGATCGCGAAGACTTTGTCGCGCACCAGATACTTCATGGCGGAATGCGTACCCGTATCGGTGCGGTTGGATGGGGGTATGGCATCACGTGCACGCGTTCGGGCCCCCGAGCTGATCGGCAAGGGCGGCTGGCTCAATACAGGCGACCACCAGTACACCCTCGCTGACCTGCGAGGACGCATCGTCATCCTCGACTTCTGGACATTTTGCTGTGTGAACTGTCTGCATGTCCTGGACGAGCTGCGCGAGCTCGAGGAGAAGCACCGCGACACCGTGGTGATCATCGGGGTCCACTCGCCGAAGTTCGTGCACGAGGCCGAGCACCAGGCCGTCGTCGACGCCGTCGAGCGCTACCAGGTGCACCACCCCGTACTGGACGACCCCGAGCTCGCCACCTGGAAGCAGTACGCCGTACGGGCCTGGCCCACCCTCGTCGTCATCGACCCCGAGGGATACGTAGTCGCCCAGCACGCGGGCGAGGGGCATGCGCACGCCATCGAGAAGCTCGTCGAGGAGCTGGAGGCAGAGCACGCCGCCAAGGGCACGCTGCGACGCGGCGACGGCCCCTATGTCGCGCCCGAGCCCGTCGCCACCGATCTGCGCTTCCCCGGCAAGGCCGTGCTGCTTCCGTCCGGGAACTTCCTGGTCTCCGACTCCACCCGGAACCAGCTCGTCGAGCTGGCGCCGGACGGCGAGAGCGTCGTACGGCGTATCGGCGACGGCGAGTTCAACGAGCCGCAGGGACTCGCCCCGCTGCCCGACGGCAGGATCGCGGTCGCCGACACCGTGAACCACTCCATCCGTGCGTACGACCCCGGGAGCGGCGCCATCGAAACGCTCGCCGGCACCGGCAAGCAGTGGTGGCAGGGATCGCCGACCAGCGGTCCGGCCCTCGACGTGTCCCTCTCCTCGCCGTGGGACGTCGCCTGGTGGGGCGAGCGGCTGTGGATCGCGATGGCGGGCGTCCACCAGCTGTGGACGTACGACCCGGCGACGGGGACAGTCGAGGTCGCGGCCGGGACCACCAACGAAGGGCTGGTCGACGGTCCCGCGGCCGAGGCGTGGTTCGCCCAGCCGTCCGGACTCGCGGCCACCGAGGACCGGCTGTGGATCGCCGACTCCGAAACCTCCGCGGTGCGCTGGATCGACCGTGATCTGGTCGTGCACACGGCCGTCGGCACCGGACTCTTCGACTTCGGGCACCGCGACGGGGAGGCCGGACAGGCCCTGCTCCAGCACCCGTTGGGCGTCACCGCGCTGCCCGACGGATCGGTGGCCATCAGCGACACGTACAACCACGCACTGCGCCGTTACGATCCGGCCGCCGGCCAGGTCACCACGCTGGCCACCGATCTGCGCGAACCCTCCGGCGCCGTCCTCGTCGGCGACGACATCGTGGTCGTCGAGTCGGCCAGGCACCGGCTGACCCGGCTGCGGCTGCCGGAGGAGGCGGTACGGGTCGAGTCCGTCGCCCACCGGACACAGCGCGCCGCCACCGAAGTCGCCGCGGGGAAGCTTCAGCTGGACGTGGTCTTCCAGGCTCCGGCCGGCCAGAAGCTGGACACGCGGTACGGCCCCTCCACCCGGCTGCTCGTCTCCTCGACCCCGCCCGAGCTCTTGACCAGCGGGGATGGTGCGGGGACCGACCTCTCGCGCGAGCTGGAGATCGACCCGGCGGTCGCCGAGGGCGTGCTGCATGTCTCGGCGATGGCGGCGTCCTGCGACGACCCGGATGGGGGCACCTCCCGGTCGGAGACCGGGGGAGAGTACCCGGCCTGTCATGTCCACCAGCAGGACTGGGGGGTTCCGGTGCGCGTGAGTGCGGACGGGGCCTCGCGGCTGCCGCTCGTACTGGCCGGGATGGATCAGGAGTAGCAGCGGCGGTCAGTGCAGCAGCCCCTGCCGCTCGGGCTGCCGCCCCGCCGCGCCGGCCAGGCAGCCGTCCACCCACAGGCCCGGGTTGTACGACGCCTTCCGCCCGCCGAGTCCGGCCGACGGCAGCTCTTCGCACCCGCCGGCCAGGAGCTTCCTGACCTCCTGGCCGGTCGGGTCGTACTGCCGGACACGGTTGCCCTGGATGAAGCCCGCCTCGTATGTGACGTCATCCGCCCAGGGCGGCCGCTCGTTGTACTGCCGGACGACGAACCAGCACCCCGTGAGCAGGACCGCTGCCGCCGAGGCGAGCGCGAGGGACAGAGTGCGGCGCGACGGGCCCGGGCGGTGCGCGCCGACCGTCTGATGACCGAGCAGAACCATGGTCATCAGCGTGCCGTGCGCCTGCTTTCGCGGATGTTTCGCAACAGGCCGCCCGGTGAAGGGACTTCAGCTCTCCAGGAACGCGGTCAGCGCGTTCGCCAGCAGATACGGGTCGTCCGCGCCGCACAGTTCACGCGCGCTGTGCATCGAAAGGATCGCGACGCCGATGTCGACGGTCTGGATGCCGTGCCGGGCGGCGGTGATCGGGCCGATGGTCGTGCCGCACGGCATCGCGTTGTTCGACACGAACGTCTGCCACGGCACCCCAGCCTTCTCGCAGGCCGCGGCGAACACCGCGCGTCCGCTGCCGTCGGTGGCGTACCGCTGGTTCACATTGACCTTGAGGATCGGGCCGCCGTTCACTCGCGGGTGGTGCGTCGGGTCGTGCCGCTCCCCGTAGTTGGGGTGCACGGCGTGCCCGGTGTCGGAGGACAGACAGACCGTCCCGGCGAACGCGCGCGCCCGGTCCTCGTAGCTGCCGCCGCGCGCGAACACCGAACGCTCCAGCACCGAGCCGAGCAGCGGGCCGTCCGCGCCGGTGTCCGACTGCGAGCCGTTCTCCTCGTGGTCGAAGGCGGCGAGCACCGGGATGTACGGCAGATCCCGGCCGGCCACGGCCGCGAGCGCCGCCGTCCCGGCGTGCACGGACAGCAGATTGTCCATCCGCGGCCCGGCCACCAGCTCGCTTTCCCGGCCCAGATAGGTGGGCGGCTCGATGGAGTGCACCATCAGGTCCCAGCCGGTGACCTCGCCCTCCGCGATCGCTGCCTCCTGCTCCAGGAAGCGGATCAGATCGCCCTCCGCGACATCGCCCAGCCCCCAGATCGGCTGCATGTGCTTCTGTCGGTCGAGCTTCAGACCGTCGTTGGCCTGCCGGTCGAGGTGGATCGCGAGCTGCGGCACGCGCAGCAGCGCCCGGTCCACATTCACCAGCCGGTGCGAACCGTCCCGCAGGCTGAGCCGCCCGGCCAGCCCCAGATCACGGTCGAGCCAGGTGTTGAGCAGCGTCCCGCCGTACACCTCGACGGCGATCTGCCGCCAGCCGTAGGAACCGGTGTCCGGCATCGGCTTGACCCGCAGATTGGGCGAGTCGGTGTGCGCGCCGACAATCCGGAAGGGGGTGTGGGCGCCGGCGCCCTCGGGCACGTACCAGGCGATGATCGCCCCGCCGCGCAGCACATACTTGCCGCCGGCCGTCCCCTCCCAGGCATCGGTCTCCAGCACCTGCCGGAAGCCGGCTTTCTCCAGCCGCTCGGCGGCGGCGGCCACGGCGTGGTACGGAGAGGGCCCGGCCGCAAGGAAGGACATCAGGTCGTCGGTGTGTCCGCGATCGAAAGGCGAAGATGTGCGCGTAGCGCTCGCTGGAGGGGTGGTGGCGGGCGACGGGTGGGCGGGTGCGCTGCTGCTCATGGAGTCACCTTAACGAGGGGCGTGCGCCGTGGGCATACAGATGGATGCGGCCCGCCCCCGGGGAGGGGGCGGGCCGCATCACAGATGGTCAGGGGCGACTAGAAGGCCGCCTCGTCCAGGTCCATCAGCGAGCTGTCCACCGTCTCGGCGAGCGCGCGCTCGGCCGAGACGCCCGGCAGGATGTTGGCGGCGAAGAACTTCGCGGCCGCGATCTTGCCCTGGTAGAACGGCACATCCTTGGCGGAGGCCGTCTCGAGCTTCTCCGCCGCGACGGCCGCGCCGCGCAGCAGCAGGTAGCCGACGACCACATCGCCCGAAGCCATCAGCAGGCGGGTGGTGTTGAGGCCCACCTTGTAGATGTTCTTGACGTCCTCGCCGGTGGCGATGAGGTCGTTCGTCATCGTGCCGACGATCGCCTCCAGGTCGACCGCGGCCTTGGCGAGCGCGTCGCGGGCCGGGGCCAGCTCCTCGCCGCCGGTGCCGACCGCCAGGAACTTCTTGATCTCCTCGGAGAGGGTGTTCAGCGCCTGGCCCTGGTCGCGGACGATCTTCCGGAAGAAGTAGTCCTGGCCCTGGATGGCCGTGGTGCCCTCGTAGAGGGTGTCGATCTTGGCGTCCCGGATGTACTGCTCGACCGGGTACTCCTGCAGATAGCCGGAGCCGCCGAAGGTCTGCAGCGACTGGGCGAGCTGCTCGTAGGACCTCTCCGAGCCGTAGCCCTTCACGATCGGCAGCAGCAGGTCGTTCAGCGCGACAAGGGACTTGGTGTCCTCGCCCGCGGCCTCCTTGACGGCGATCTCGTCCTGGACGGACGCGGTGTAGAGCACCAGGGCGCGCATGCCCTCGGCGTAGGCCTTCTGCGTCATCAGCGCGCGGCGCACGTCGGGGTGGTGGGTGATGGTGACCTTGGGCGCGGTCTTGTCGGCGAAGTTCACCAGGTCCTGGCCCTGGACGCGCTCCTTGGCGTACTCCAGCGCGTTCAGGTAACCGGTGGAGAGGGTCGCGATCGCCTTCGTGCCGACCATCATCCGGGCGAACTCGATGATCATGAACATCTGGCGGATGCCGTCGTGCTTGTCGCCGATCAGCCAGCCCTTGGCGGGGTGCTGGTCGCCGAAGGTCATCTCGCAGGTGTTGGAGGCCTTGAGGCCCATCTTGTGCTCGACGTTCGTGGCGTACACGCCGTTGCGCTCGCCCAGCTCGCCGGTCTCCCAGTCGAAGTGGAACTTCGGCACGAGGAAGAGGGACAGACCCTTGGTGCCCGGGCCGTGGCCCTCGGGGCGGGCCAGCACGTAGTGAAGGATGTTCTCCTCCATGTCGTGCTCACCGGAGGTGATGAAGCGCTTCACGCCCTCGATGTGCCAGGAGCCGTCGTCCTGCTGGACGGCCTTGGTGCGGCCGGCGCCGACGTCCGAGCCGGCGTCCGGCTCGGTGAGCACCATGGTGGAGCCCCAGCGCTTCTCAACGGCTATCTCGGCGACCTTCTTCTGCGCCTCGTTGCCCTCCTCGAAGAGGATGCCGGCGAAGGCCGGGCCGGAGGAGTACATCCAGATGGCCGGGTTCGAGCCGAGCAGCAGTTCCGCGTACGACCAGATCAGGGAGCGGGGCGAGGTCGTGCCGCCGATCTCCTCGGGCAGGCCGAGACGCCAGTACTCGGAGTCCATGAAGGCCTGGTAGCTCTTCTTGAAGGACGCCGGGACGGGCGCGGTGTTGGTCTCAGGGTCGAAGACCGGGGGGTTGCGGTCGGCGTCCGCGAAGGATTCGGCGAGCTCGTTCTCGGCGAGGCGGGCGACCTCGTCGAGGATGCTCTTGGCGGTGTCGACGTCCATCTCCGCGAACGGGCCGGTGCCGTACAGCTTGTCGCGCCCGAGGACCTCGAAGAGGTTGAACTCGATGTCGCGGAGATTCGACTTGTAGTGCCCCATGGCGACGGCTCCGTAAGGATCGGGAGGCGGATTTCTGTCCACGTACCAGTAAGTAGCTCCGATGATGCTACCCGTCGGTAATAAGATGCAACCCCCAAGGGGCATCTGTGACTCAGTACTCTTGCGGGCATGTACGGCTACGACCAGACCCCGGGCGCTCAGCAGCAGCAGTACGTGCCGCAGCAGCCTTCCTACGGCGAGCAGCCGCTGTACCCCGAGCCGTCGCCGCCTTCGCTTGCCGACGCGGTGCGGGCCTTCACCACCGGGTCGCTGTCGGCCGAGGACTTCCAGCAGGTCTTCGCGACCTCGAAGGTCTACTGTCCGCGCGGCGACAACCCCGGCTTCCTGGCGCTGCACAACACCCAGCAGCCGGTCATCCCGATGTTCACCACGCTCAAGGAGCTGCGTAGGTACGCGGGCAAGGAGTCCAAGTACTTCGTGATCACCGGGGCCGAGGTGATCGACCTGCTGCCGACCGGGTACGGCTTCGTCCTCGACATGGAGGGCGATCACCGGATGGTCTTCGACGCGAAGGCCGTGGAGCAGATGGTCGACTTCGCGATGAGGCGTATGTACGGCTAGACGGGCCGACGGTTTTGCGGTGCGTGTAGGGGCGCCCGGGGGGAATTCCTCCCGGGCGTCTCGCGTTCCAGTGGCAAGAAGTTCAGTCTTCAACTAAACTGGTCGCACAAGGAGGTCCCGTCATGCCTGCAGTGACTGTCGAGAACCCGCTCACCCTGGCGCGCGTAGCCGCGCCGGCCGGGGCTGTGCCGCGCCCCGTGCTCGCCGTGACCACGGCTCCGGCCGGGTTCGAGGGAGAGGGCTTCCCGGTGCGACGTGCGTTCGCCGGGATCGATTACCAGTACCTCGACCCGTTCATCATGATGGATCAGATGGGCGAGGTGGAGTACGCGCCGGGTGAGCCGAAGGGAACGCCCTGGCATCCGCACCGCGGCTTCGAGACCGTCACGTATCTGGTTGACGGAACGTTTGTGCACCAGGACAGCAACGGCGGCGGCGGGACCATCCAGAACGGCGACACCCAGTGGATGACAGCGGGCTCGGGCCTGCTCCACATCGAGGCGCCGCCGGAGTCGCTGGTCACGTCCGGCGGGCTCTTCCACGGGCTCCAGCTGTGGGTGAACCTCCCGGCGAGCGACAAGATGATGGAGCCCAGGTACCAGGACATCCGCGGCGGCCAGGTCCAGCTGCTGACCTCGCCGGACGGCGGGGCGCTGCTGCGGGTCATCGCGGGTGAGCTGGACGGGCACGAGGGCCCGGGCATCACACACACGCCGATCACGATGGTCCACGCGACGCTGCGGCCGGGTGCGGAGATCACGCTGCCGTGGCGGGAGGACTTCAACGGCCTCGCGTACGTCCTGGCGGGCCGCGGCGCGGTCGGCACGGACCGGCGGCCGGTCCGGATGGGCCAGACGGCGGTGTTCGGGACGGGCGGATCGCTGACGGTCCGCGCGGACGAGTCCCAGGACTCGAACAGCCCGGACCTCGAGGTCGTGCTGCTGGGCGGGCGTCCGATCCGGGAGCCGATGGCGCACTACGGGCCGTTCGTGATGAACACCCGTGCGGAGCTGCAGCAGGCGGTGGAGGACTTCCAGGCGGGACGCCTTGGCACGATCCCCGCTGTGCACGGCATGTGAGTGCGTGAGTACGTGAGTACGAAGGGCTGACGGGGTGCGTCGCATCGGGGACGCGCCCCGCCCCGGCGAATCAGCGGTCGCGGTCCCGTCCTTCGTCGTCATCGGGCGGCGGCCATTGGTATGTGCCCGGGCGTGGCTCCATCTGGGCCACCATCTCGGAGAGCTGTGCGAAGACCCGCCTGATCTCTTCGTGGGTTCGGTTCCGCTCGATGATGACCGCCGAGAGCAGCAGCGCCGTCAGCGCCGCGACGCCGTTGAACGCCTGGAGCGTGACCATGTTCACGAAAAGGTCCTGATGGGCGAACGGGCCGGTTCGGCGGGCGGCGGCAAGAATCGCCAGCGTCGAGACGGCCAGCGCGCATGGCGCGGCGCCGGCCAGCTGGAAGCGCAGCGCGGCCCAGATCAAGAACGGGAAGATGAGGAAGAGCAGGGAAGAGCTGCTGGTGCCCGTCGCCAGATACGTGGCAGACAGGGTGCCCAGCAGGAGCGCCACCGCTTCGGCCCAATGGCCAAGGGGGGCACGCGGCCACCGGGCCGTACGGATGACCAGCAGAAACGGTACGACCACGAGCACGCCCATCGCGTCCCCCGTCCACCACACCGACCACGTCGGCCAGAAGTCGCTCGGCTGCAGCGCACCGGCGAGCACCAGCACACCGCTGCCCACGGTTGAGCTGATCAGCATCGCGCCCAGGGCGCCGAGGAAGATCAGTGCCAGCACGTCCCGCAGCCGGTCCAGTTGGTTGTGGAACCCCGCACGTCGCAGCAGCAGGTAGGCGCAGACCGGGGCGAGCGTGTTCCCTGCGGTGATGCTCAGTACGGCGGGGAGCGACGGCCCGATGGACACGTTGACCAGGAAGGCGCCGAGCGCGATTCCTGGCCAGATCCGCAGACCGAGGATGAGCAGGCCGGCCACTGCCACGCCGGTCGGTGGCCACAGCGGCGTGACCTGGCCGCGCACCAGTTGCTGGAGGAGCCCCAACTGTGCCGATCCGTAGTAGACGGCGGCGACAGCGAGGATCCGGAGGGCGGCAGAGCCGTGACGCCGGATCTCCTCGTTGCGCACCACGCCGGTCACCGGCCTAGCGTATGTATCGGCACGGACAAGCGCCGTTCCAGCTGCGCCGTCCGGCAGCACGGCGGCGTCGGCGGCTACGCGGCCGCCGGGAATCCGCCATAGCGGACGACCATGACGGCGGCATCGTCACTGTGACCAGTCAGATCGGCCACTTTGACCACTTCGGCGGCCAGGTCGTCGGGGTCGTCGCCGAATCCGGCGGAAACCAGCCGGGCCACCTCTGCGAGCCCCTCCTCTATCGGGTACTCCGGTCCTTCCACGACTCCGTCGGTGAGCAGGACGAGGGATCCCGCCGCCCGCAGCCGGAGGCGGGTGACCGGATACCGCTCGCCGGACACGACGCCCAGGGGTGGGCCACCACGGTCGAGGGCGATGCCGGAGCGTCCGTCGGCGCTCGCCCAGACCATCGGGACGTGGCCGGCGCGGGAGAAGGCAAGATCGCCGCTGATCGGGTCGAAACGCAGAAAGCAGCAGGTCGCGAAGCGGTTGCAGCCCATCGAAAGCAGCAGGTCATTGGCCTGGCTCAGCACCTCACCAGGGTCTGTGGTGGGGCCGGCGAGGGCCCGCAGGCTGGTGCGGACCTGCCCCATGAAAGCGATGGCTTCCACGTCGTGGCCCTCCACGTCCCCGATGGCGATCCCGACCGACCGGTCCGTCATCGGGAAGGCGTCATACCAGTCGCCGCCGACGTCCAGGCCGTCCTGTGAGGGCGTGTACCGGGCCGCGATCCGCAGGCCGGGCAGCTTCGGCAGCGCGGGCGGGAGCATGTGGCGCTGTAGGGCCATGGCCAGCTCCACCCGGGCCCGCTGGTACTTGATCCGGTCCAGGGCGTGGTCGACAAGACGCCCCAGGTTGGTCAGGAGTTCCTGGGCGCTGTCGGAGGCACTGTCGGACGGGGGGGTGCGGCGTTCACGCATGACCGCTCCGAGAGAATCCGTGTGTTCCTTATGTCACCTTAGCCCTCGCCTCGCCAGGCCCGGGTGTCACCCGCCTGGCCCCGACGCGGGCGAGCCCGGCGTGGTGGGCGGGACGGGGTGGCGGGAGCTGTGGTCGGGTGGGCGTGTGCAGACCCTTCTTCCCGAGCCCGTGAGGCGCCTTGCCGCCTGGTGCGTGGTCGCGCTGCTGGCGGCCGGGGTGGCCGCGGTCGGCGTGTGGCTGGTCGTGACGTTCAAGACCGCCGTCACGCCCGTGCTGCTCGCGCTGCTCGGGACCGCCCTTCTCGGGCCCCTGAACCGGTGGCTCGTCAAGATGAGGATGAATCGCTCGCTCGCCGCCGCGCTGACCTGTGCCGCCGTCGTCGCCGTCGTCGGCGGGGCCATGTACATCATCGTCAACGCGCTGATCGATACCGGCGACCAGATCATCTCCTCGCTGCGGCGGGCCGCCAAGGATCTCGCCCAGTACTTCGGGGCCGCCGGGACCTCGCTCGACGACATCGCCTCCAACTCGAAGGAACTGCTGGGGAAGTTCGGCGGGACCGCCGCGTCCGGGGTGATCAGTGGGCTGAGTGTGGTGGGCGAGCTGATCGCCACCGCCGTGCTGGCGCTGCTGCTCAGCTTTTTCTTTCTGCGGGACTCGCACAGGGCCGCGGGCGCTCTGCGGTCCCTCGTGCCCCGTACGAGCGGGGACGTCGTCGAGGCCATGGGGCGCCGCGCCTTCAAGTCCGTCGAAGGGTTCATGCGCGGGACGACGTTCATCGCGCTCATCGACGCGATCTGCATCACCGTCGGCCTGCTGGTCCTGCGCGTCCCCGGGGCGGTCGGGCTCGGGGCGCTCGTCTTCGTCGCGGCGTACATCCCCTATCTCGGGGCCTTCCTCTCCGGCGCCGTCGCCGTGCTCGTAGCGCTCGCGGACCGCGGGTTCGTGATCGCGCTATGGGTGCTGGGCGTGGTCCTGGCCGTGCAGGTGCTGGAGGGGCATGTGCTCCAGCCCATGATCCAGAGCCGTACGGTGCAGATGCACCCGGCGGTCGTGATGCTGGCGATCACCGCGGGGGCGTCCGTCGCCGGCATTCTCGGGATGCTCCTCTCCGTACCGCTCACCGCCGCCGCCTTCGGCGTGATCAGCGAGCTCAGGACGCGTTACGCAGCCGGGTCCGGGTCCGGGTCCGGGTCCGGGTCCGTCTCCGGGGCCGTCGGCTCGTAGAGCTCGAACCAGATCGACTTGCCCTCGCCCCGCGGATCCACCCCCCACGCGTCCGCGAGCACCTCCATCAGCAGCAGGCCACGCCCCGACGACGCCATCTCGCCGGGCCGCCGTCTGTGCGGCAGCTCGTCGCTGGTGTCCGCGACCTCCACGCGCAGCCGCCGTGCCGCATCCCCGCGGGCCACTTCCGCCACCAGCAGCGCGTGCCCGTCCGTGTGGACCAGCACATTGGTGACCATCTCGGAGACCATCAGCACCGCGGAGTCGATCTGCTCCGCGTCCGTCCAGTCGTGCAGCAGCTCCCGCAACTGCTGCCGGGCGGCCGCGATCCGCTCGGGCTCCGCCTGGGCCACGTTCATCGCCGTGCGCCGCGGGGCGTGAAGAGTCGGTGTGCCGTCCCGGGAGATCAACAGGACCGCGATGTCGTCCTCGCGCCGGTCGGCGAGCGGCCCGGTGGTGGAGTGCGACGCAGGGCCGTGCACCGCCTGGACGAGCGCGTCGGCGAGCTCTTCCAGCGACTGGTCCGCGTGGTCCTCGAGGACCGTACGCAGCCGGGCCCACCCCGTGTCCAGATCGTGCCCGCCGGTCTCAAGGAGACCGTCCGTGCAGAGCATCAGCGTCTCGCCGGGCTCCAGCACCAGCCGCGTCGTCGGATAGTCCGTGTCCGGGTCGATGCCCAGCGGCAGCCCGCCGTCGGTGGGGCGCACCAGCACCGTGCCGTCGGAGGTCCGCACCACCGGTTCCGGGTGGCCGGCCCGTGCGATCTCGATGCGGCCGGTGGGCGGGTCGACCTCCAGATAGAGGCAGGTCGCGAAGCGCGGGCTGGAGTGGTCGCCCTCCTCGTACGTGTCCGCCCCGGAATAATCATGCAGCCCGTGCAGAAAGCGGGAGGCGCGGGAGAGCACCGCGTCGGGCCGGTGTCCCTCGGAGGCATATGCGCGCAGGGCGATCCGCAGCTGGCCCATGAGTCCGGCGGCGCGCACATCGTGGCCCTGGACGTCGCCGATGACGAGGGCGACGCGTCCGGTCGGCATCGGAATGACGTCGTACCAGTCGCCGCCGACCTGGAGCCCGCCGCCCGTCGGGACGTACCGCGCGGCCACCGACATCCCCGGGACCTCGGGCCCGAGCACCGGCATCATCGAGCGCTGCAGGCCGAGCGACAGCTCCCGCTCGGAGTCGGCGACCTCGGCGCGGGCGAGCGCCTGCGCCAGCATCCTGGCGACCGTCGTCAGCACGGACCGTTCGTCGGGCGTGAAGGCGACCGGGTGCTTGAACGCGGCCATCCAGGCGCCCATCGTGCGCCCGGCGACGATCAGCGGCAGAAAGGCCCACGACTGCCGGCCGAAGCTCTGCGCCAGCGGCCAGCTGGTGGGGTAGCGGCGGCGGTACTCCTGTGGCGTCGGCAGATAGGAGGCCCGGCCGGTGCGCACCACCTCGGCGGCCGGATAGTCCGCGTCCAGCGGCATGTCGGTGAACGGGTGGTCGTCTCCCGGCCGGTGCCCGTGGTGCCCGACGATCGTGAGCCGATCGCCGGCCACCCCGAAGACGGCCAGGCCGTCCGGCGAGAAGCCCGGCATGGACAAGGAAGCGGCGACCCGCAGCACCTCCGCGGTGGAGCGGGCCTCGGCCAGCGCCCGGCCCGCGTCCAGCAGGAACGCCTCGCGCGAGCGCCGCCAGTCGCCGGTGATCGGACTCTGTGCGGCGGTCGTGCCCGGCTGCGGCTCTGCGACCTCCTGGACCATGCCGACCAGTTCGAAGTCGCCGCCGCGGATGAAGGGCTTGGAGCGGCTGCGTACGGTACGGAGCACATGGCCCGCCTCGTCGACGATCCGCAGTCTGGCCTCGGCCAGGGTCCCCTCGGCGACCGCGAGATTGACGATGCCGTTGATCTCGTTCCAGTCGACGGGGTGGAAACGGGAGCGCACGGCGGACTCGGAGAAGGCGCCCGGTTCGCCCGGCATCCCGAGCAGCCGGGCGGCCTCGGCGTCGAGGGTCACCGTCCCGGATGCGTTGTCCCACCGCCACAGGCCGGTCGCGATCGCGGCCAGGAGGTCCTCGGTGCGCATTGCCTCACTTTATTCGGATCTTCATGGCGACGACCTGGCGGGGTCCTGGCATGCGTATGTCAATGAGGTGTCCGGAGGCAGGCCGGTACCCTTGACGGGCCCACCCCTCCCAAATTCGCTAAGACTGGATGAACGACGATGCATCGGTACAGGTCCCACACCTGCGGCGAGCTCCGCGCCTCTGACGTCGGAGCCGACGTCCGGCTGAGCGGCTGGCTGCACAATCGGCGAGACCTGGGCGGCATCCTCTTCATCGATCTGCGCGACCACCACGGCATCACGCAGCTCGTCGCCCGCCCCGGCACCGCTGCCTACGAGACTCTCGACAAGGTCAGCAAGGAGTCGGTCGTCCGCGTCGACGGCAAGGTCGTCTCGCGCGGCGCCGAGAACGTGAACACCGATCTGCCCACCGGCGAGATCGAGGTTGAGGTCTCCGAGGTCGAGGTGCTCGGCGCGGCCGCGCCGCTGCCCTTCACCATCAACGCGGACGACGGCGTGAACGAGGAGCGCCGCCTGGAGTACCGCTTCCTCGACCTGCGCCGCGAGCGCATGCACCGCAACATCATGCTGCGTACGGCCGTCATCTCCGCCATCCGGCACAAGATGACCGCGCTCGGCTTCAACGAGATGGCGACCCCGATCCTTACCGCGACCTCCCCCGAGGGCGCGCGCGACTTCGTGGTCCCCTCCCGGCTGAACCCCGGCAAGTTCTATGCGCTGCCGCAGGCCCCGCAGCAGTTCAAGCAGCTGCTGATGATCTCCGGCTTCGACCGCTACTTCCAGATCGCGCCCTGCTTCCGCGACGAGGACGCCCGCGCCGACCGCTCGCCGGGCGAGTTCTACCAGCTCGACGTCGAGATGAGCTTCGTCGAGCAGGAGGACGTCTTCCAGCCGATCGAGAAGCTGATGACCGAGCTCTTCGAGGAGTTCGGCCGCGGCCGGCACGTCACCTCGCCGTTCCCGCGGATCCCGTTCCGTGAGGCGATGCTCAGGTACGGCAACGACAAGCCGGACCTGCGCGCCCAGCTGGAGCTCGTCGACATCACGGACGTCTTCGAGGGCTCGGAGTTCAAGGCCTTCGCCGGAAAGCACGTGCGCGCGCTGCCGGTGCCGGACACGGCTTCCCAGTCGCGGAAGTTCTTCGACGGCCTCGGCGACTTCGCCGTCGAGCACGGCGCGAAGGGCCTGGCCTGGGTGCGCGTGGCCGAGGACGGTTCGCTGACCGGCCCGATCGCCAAGTTCCTCACCGAGGAGAACGTCAAGGTCCTCACCGAGCGGCTCTCCCTCGCGCCCGGCCACGCGGTCTTCTTCGGCGCCGGCGACTTCGAAGAGGTCTCCAAGATCATGGGCGCGGTCCGCGTCGAGGCCGCCAAGCGCGCCGGCCACTTCGAGGAGGGCGTGTTCCGGTTCTGCTGGATCGTCGACTTCCCGATGTACGAGAAGGACGAGGAGACCGGCAAGATCGACTTCTCGCACAACCCGTTCTCGATGCCCCAGGGCGGCCTCGAGGCCCTTGAGACCCAGGACCCGCTGGACATTCTGGGCTGGCAGTACGACATCGTCTGCAACGGCGTCGAGCTGTCCTCCGGCGCGATCCGGAACCACGAGCCCGAGATCATGTTCAAGGCGTTCGAGATCGCGGGCTACTCGAAGGAGACCGTCGAGCACGAGTTCTCCGGCATGCTCCGCGCCTTCCAGTACGGCGCCCCGCCGCACGGCGGCATCGCGCCGGGCGTCGACCGCATCGTGATGCTGCTGGCCGACGAGCCGAACATCCGCGAGACGATCGCCTTCCCGCTCAACGGCAACGCGCAGGACCTGATGATGGGCGCGCCGACCGAGCTGGACGAGGTGCGGCTGCGCGAGCTGAACATCGCGCTTCGCAAGCCGGTCGCGGACAAGGACAAGCCCGCGAAGTAATACGTACGCCGAGGGGGCCCCGGACCGGAAGGTCCCGGGCCCCCTCGGCGTTCACAGGAACTCACAGGCCGCACCCACGCCCCTGCCAGGCCCGCTCCCAAGCGTCCGGGGCACTCGGCGTCGACCCCGACGAGACGCACGAGGGCACCGGTTGACACGAACCCCCTTCGTCGTAGGGCCCCGGAACCGAACGGTTCCGGGGCTCTTCTTGCGTGCCGCGGGTGGCGTGGCTCCTGACCGGCGACGCGGGCCTCACGCTTCGGCTGCGCGCGGGCCGGCAGGCGCTGGCAATGCCGGCCGACCCGCAGAACCGGCCGACGGTGTCCCGGGGCTTCGCGGCGAAGCAGCCGGCCGGTCCCGCTGATCGGAGGAGTCCCGGCCGCTCCGGACCCAGTGATCTACGTCAGCCTCTGTGTCTCCGGCGACGCCTCACGCGTTGTGACCGAAACGCGACAGATGATCGTATATGTCCGATTCAATGACGAGGCGACCGAGGACGCCCAGCCCGACCCCGACCTCGAAGAAGCACATCAAGCTGTCGAACTGAAAGGCCCGCACATGTCCCTCCGCACAGGACCGTTCCAGGCGGTCGCCCTGGCCGTCGCTGGTCTGCTGCTCACTGGCTGCGCGGGCGATACCGGCAATACTGCGCCCGCTGCTGCGAAGAGGCCCGCGAGCGAGGCTGCCAAGTCGGGCTCCGCCGGGCAGCTCGGCGCCCAGGCGCAGACCGTCCTGCCGCAGGAGATCCCCTCCCTCGGACCACGGACCCGCGCCAAGATCACCGAGGTCAACCGGCAGGCGGTCGTGGTGGTCGGTAACCACCCCAACTCCAATCAGTCCGTCACCATGCTCTACGAGCGGGATCCCGTCCGGGGCTGGAAGCCCGTTTCCGGCCCGTGGCCGGCGCACAACGCTCTGCTCGGCTGGACCGACGACCACCGCACGGCCGACAATCGCTCGCCGATCGGGGTCTTCGGCCTCACGGACGCGGGCGGCAGGCTGCCCGACCCCGGCACGAAGCTCCCGTACGACGAGGGACCCGTCTTCGACGCGCCCGGCACCGGTTTCGAGGGGGAGTCTCTCGAGGGGTCCTTCGACCATGTCGTGGCCATCAACTACAACCGCGAGCCAGGGAACAGCCCGCTGGACTGGACCCGGCCGCTCGGCGCGGAGAAGGGCGGCGGTATCTGGATCCACGTCGATCACGGGGGCCCCACGCAGGGCTGCGTCTCACTGCCGCTCGCCAGGATGAAGCAGCTGCTGCGTTGGCTGGACCCGGCGAAGCGGCCGGTGGTGGTGATGGGCGACGCGGCGGCGCTGGGACGCTGACATACGTGAAAGGGGCCCCGGACCAGGTCCGGGGCCCCTTTCGTACGCCTGACTACGCGGGCTTCTCCTCCAGGCGCGGGAACAGCACCGCGCCCTTCGTCACCGTCACGCCCGCCGGGAGCTTGCCCCACTCGCCCGCGTCCTGGACCCGCTGGTCACCGAGGGCACCCAGCGACGCCTCCGCGCCGAGCGAGTCCCACAGGGCCTGCGAGGTCTCAGGCATGACCGGGTTCAGCAGCACCGCGACCGCCCGCAGCGACTCGGCCGCCGTGTACAGGATCGTCGCGAGACGGGCCTGGCCCTCCTCGGACTCGTCCTTGGCGACCTTCCACGGCTCCTGCTCAGTGATGTAGCCGTTGACCTGCTTGACGAAGTCGAAGACCGCCAGGATGCCGCCCTGGAAGTCCAGCTCCTCGCCGATCTTCCGGTCGGCCTCGGCAACCGCCTTCGCGAGTCCCGCCTGGACCGCCTTCTCCGCCTCACCGGACGCCGTCGCCTCCGGCAGCGCGCCGCCGAAGTACTTGCCGACCATCGCCGCGACACGGGACGCGAGGTTGCCGTAGTCGTTGGCGAGCTCGCTGGTGTACCGGGCGGTGAAGTCCTCCCAGGAGAACGACCCGTCCTGGCCGAACGCGATCGCGCGCAGGAAGTACCACCGGTACGCGTCCACGCCGAAGTGCGAGGTCAGGTCCTGAGGCTTGATGCCCGTCAGGTTCGACTTCGACATCTTCTCGCCGCCGACCATCAGCCAGCCGTTCGCGGCGACGCGACCGGGCACCGGCAGGCCGTTCGCCATCAGCATCGCGGGCCAGATGATCGCGTGGAAGCGCAGGATGTCCTTGCCGACCAGGTGCACATCGGCCGGGAAGGTCTCTTCGAACTTCGCCGGGTTCTCGTTGTAGCCGACCGCCGTCGCGTAGTTGAGCAGCGCGTCGATCCAGACGTAGATGACGTGCTTGGGGTCCCACGGCACCGGGACGCCCCAGTCGAACGTCGAGCGCGAGATCGAGAGGTCCTGCAGGCCCTGCTTGGTGAAGTTCACGACCTCGTTGCGGGCGGACTCGGGCTGGATGAAGCCGGGGTTGGCCTCGTAGAACTCCAGCAGCTTCGGGCCGTACTCGCTGAGCTTGAAGAAGTAGTTCTCCTCCTTGAGGATCTCCACCGGCTTCTTGTGGATCGGGCAGAGCTTCTGCCCGGCGTACTCGCCCTCGCCGTCGAGCAGATCGGCGGGGATTTTGTACTCCTCGCAGCCCACGCAGTACGGGCCTTCGTACCCGCCCTTGTAGATCTCGCCCTTGTCGTACAGGTCCTGCACGAACTCCTGCACACGGTCGGTGTGCCGCTTCTCGGTCGTACGGATGAAGTCGTCGTTCGCGATGTTCAGGTGCTCCCAGAGGGGCTTCCAGGCCTCCTCGACGAGCTTGTCGCACCACTCCTGCGGGCTGACGCCGTTCGCCTCGGCAGTGCGCATGATCTTCTGACCGTGCTCGTCCGTGCCGGTGAGGTACCACACCTTCTCGCCACGCTGACGGTGCCAGCGTGTGAGCACGTCGCCTGCGACGGTCGTGTAGGCGTGGCCCAGGTGAGGAGCGTCGTTGACGTAGTAAATGGGGGTCGAGACGTAGTACGCCTTCGCCCCCTGCTTCTCGGATCCAGTGGCCGCCATGGTCGAAATCCTAACGGCCCGCGGAAGGTCCACTCACCCGGTTAAAGGGGGTGGAGAGGTCTGCGAAACATCTCGTCCCGTAGAAAGGCGCATCCTGGGTGGGGAGGGGGCGCGGCGGGTGCGTGGGGAGCGGGAGCAGGGGGGACGGCAATATGCGGGTACTGGTCGCCGAGGACGAGGAAGTCCTGGCCGAGCTGGTCGCGACCGGGCTGCGGCGGGCCGGATTCGCCGTCGACACCGTGTACAGCGGGGACGCCGCGCTCGCGTATCTGGGGCTGCACGACTACGACGTCGTCGTACTCGACCGCGATCTGCCGCGGGTCCACGGCGACGACGTGGCGCGCAAGCTGGTCGCGTCCGAGTCCCGCACGCGGATCCTGATGCTGACCGCTTCCGCGTCCATGGAGGACCGGGTGGAGGGCCTCGACCTGGGTGCGGACGACTATCTGGGCAAGCCCTTCGAGTTCCCCGAGCTGGTCTCCCGGGTGCGGGCGCTGCGTCGGCGCAGCGCCCGGACGGTGCCGCCGCTGCTGGAGCGGCACGGGGTGCGGCTCGACACGGTGCGGCGGACGGCCGAGCGGGACGGGCGGGATCTGGATCTGTCGCCGAAGGAGTTCTCCGTACTGCAGATCCTGCTGGAGGCGGACGGGGCGACGGTCTCGGCGGAGGAGCTGCTGGAGCGGGCCTGGGACGCGCACGCGGATCCGTTCACGGGCGCGGTGAGGGTCTGCATGAGCAAGCTGCGGGGCAAGCTGGGGGAGCCGCCGCTGATCCGTACGGTGCAGGGTGTGGGGTATGTGCTGTGAGCCGTCCTTACCTGGGGCCCGGGTCGACGATCCGGACGCGGATCGCGCTCGTCTACGGCGGGGTCTTTCTGGTGCTCGGCGGTGTGCTGCTGGGGATCGTCAATCTGCTCTCCCGCGCCGGTACGGAGGACGAGGTCGCTTCGATAAGGCGGCGCGCCGTTCCCGCGCTGCCGGTGACGGACGTGCGCGGGGTCACGGTCGACCAGCTGACCGACAGCGTCCGGGACGCGGCGGGGCAGCAGATGCTGATCTGGTCGGCGTTCGCCCTGCTGGGGACGGCGCTGTGCGCGGTCGCGGTGGGGTGGTGGACGGCGGGGCGGGTGCTGCGGCCGGTGCACGCGATGACGGCGAAGGCGCGGCGGCTGTCGGAGCGGACGCTGCACGAGAGGATCGGGGCGAGCGGGCCCGACGACGAGCTGAAGGAGCTCGGAGACACGCTGGACGCGCTGCTGGCGCGGCTGGAGAAGGCGTTTGACAGCCAGCGGCGGTTCATCGCGAACGCGTCGCACGAACTGCGTACGCCGCTGGCGACGCAGCGTACGGCGATCCAGGTGGGGCTCGACGAGTCGGCTTCGGCGGAGGAACTGGCCCGTACGAAAACGGTGTTGCTCGACAACAACCGGCGCAGCGAGCGGCTCATCGAGGGGCTGCTGGTGCTGGCGCGCAGCGAGCGGGGACTTGCCGAGCGGGAGGATGTCGACCTGGGGGAGGTCGTGGCGGAGGAGGCGGCGCGCTACGAGGTGAAGGCGGCGGTCGGGTCCGGCTCCGGCGGGGCAGGGGTGGTGCGCGGGAACCGGCTGCTGCTGGCCCAGCTGGTGGGGAACCTGGTCGCGAACGCGGTGGCGTACAACGTGCCGGACGGGACGGTGGACGTGGCTTGTGCGGGCGGGGTCCTGACGGTGCGGAACACCGGGCCGGTCGTGGCGGCAGAGGATGTGCCGGCGCTGTTCGAGCCGTTCCGGCGGGGGGAGGGGCGGGACCGGATGGGTCCCGGCGCGGGGCTGGGCATGTCGATCGTCCGCTCGATCGCCGACGCCCACGGCGGCACGGTGACGGCCGAGCCCGGCCCTGAGGGCGGACTGGCCGTCACCGTGACGCTGTCGGTGGCTTAGCTCTGCCAGCGGGCGAGCAGCCCTTCGTACAGCTCGGCGTCGGTGAGCTCGCGGGGGGCGGGGCCGGCGTGGAAGAAGCCGGTGTTGCCCGTGGCGTTGTCGGCGGTGAGCTTGCGGAGGTAGTCGAAGGCCTTCGCGTCGTGCTCGCCGAACGCCACGAACTGCCAGAAGACTCGTGCCGACTTGTCGGCGGCCGCGGCGAGCGCGGCGGTGGCGGCGGTCTTGGACTCGGGCGCACCGTCGGTCTGGAAGATCACGAACGCGGGAGCGTCGGCGTCGGCCTTGGCGTGCAGGGCGAGGACCTCTTCGACGGCGAGGTGGTAGTTCGTACGCCCCATGCGGGCGAAGGAGTTGTGGAGCTCGTCGATCCGTCCCTGGTGGGCGGGGAGGGTGAGCTCGCCGGTGCCGTCGATCTCGGTGGAGAAGAAGACGACGTTGACGGTGGCGTCGTCGTCCAGATGCGCGGCGAGCGCGAGGGCCTGCTCGCCGAGCTGCTGGGCGCTGCCGTCCTTGTAGTAGGCCCGCATGGACCCGGACCGGTCGAGCACGAGATAGACACGCGCGCGGGTCCCGGTGAGCCCGCGCTGCTTGAGGGCGGCGCCGGCGGCGGCGTAGTGGGGGGCGAGGTGGGGCGGGATGTCGGCGACGGCGTCTGCGTCGGCCTTCGGCTCGACCTCGACGACGGCGGCGGCGACGGGCTCGGGCGCGTCGGCCTCCGGCTCGGCGACGGGTGCGTCGGCCTTCGGCTGGGGTGTGGTGTCGGCTTCCGGCTCGGCGACGGGTGCGTCGGCCTTCGGC
Organism: Streptomyces sp. NPDC019443; assembly: GCF_044389785.1. NCBI lineage: Bacteria > Bacillati > Actinomycetota > Actinomycetes > Kitasatosporales > Streptomycetaceae > Streptomyces > Streptomyces sp. NPDC019443. The sequence goes on along the minus strand of NZ_JBIRYJ010000009.1, from coordinate 140,978 downwards.
TGGGTCGTGGTGTCGGGTGCGTCTGCCTCGGGCTCCGCCTCGGCGGCGGGAGCCGGGATGCTCTCCTCGGCTTCGGAGTCCGCTACGGCAGCGGCAGCGGCAGCGGCAGGGGCCTCGGTCTCCGCCTCAGCAGGTGCGGGGGCGGGTGCGTCGGCCTCCGGCTCGGGCGCGGTGCTGGTCTCCGCGGCCTCCGCCTGGGCGTCCTCCGCCTCAGCGGCGGCCACGGGCTCGGTGGGCTCCGGCTCGTCGGCCTTGTTCACCGGCTCCGCCGGAACAGCCTCCGGCTCGGACGCGGTGCTGGTCTCGGCGGCCGAATCGGCCTCCGCCGCGGTGGGGGCCGCAGTCTCCTCTTCCGGCTCCGCCGTGGCGGTGGGCTCGGTCTCCTCGGCCGTGGCCTTCGAAGCCGCCTCCGCCTCCGCCGCGGGCTCGGGCTCGGTTTCCTCCGCCTGGGCGACCTCCGTCTGGGCGACCTCCGCCTCAGCGGGGGCCACAGGCTCGGTGGGCGCCGGCTCAACAACCGGCTCAACAACCGGCTCGGCGGAAGCCGCAGCGGCCTCCGCCTCCGTCGGGCTCGGCGGCACCCTGTCCGGCGACGCCTGTGCCGGAACCGACGCGCCCTCGCCCCTCGGGGCCGGGTTGTCGAAAGCCGCCGAGACCAGGTCCGCCGCCGCCCGTTCCGCCGGGGACGGGGCCGGGACCGTCGCTGTGGGCGGCTCCGAGCGTTCGGTCTGGGGCGGGACGGAGGCTGCCGCCGACTCGTTGAGCTCCGATTGGTCGCGTCCAAACACCTTGCGCAGCAAGCTCCGAATGCCCATGGGCCAGGCCTTTCGCATGAGTGAGTGCGTGAATGTCCACACTTGGGCCGGGCGTCCATAGGGTGTCCTGGCCAGGGCGGACACGTAAGGTTACCGGCCACCGGGCCGTGACCCCGGCAGGGGCAGGCCCTCGTTGTCAACCCCGCCTCAGCCGTGCCGGATTCATCCCCCGTTCACTCCACGGCTGCCGCATTGCACACGTACGCCCCTAACGTCGCGGCGGAACATATTCCGACACCATGTCGGCGCAGGCTGCGCCGTAGGAGGACGAAGTGCGCAAATTGCTGCCGCTGTTGAACTCGACCCCCCACCCGGGCGGTCGTTCCGCTCTCACCTGCCGTTACCGCTGCGGCGACGCCTGCTTCCACGAAGTGCCCAACACCAGCGACAACGAATACGTCGGCGACGTCATAGCCGGCGCGCTCTCGAGACGATCGATGATGCGCACCGCCGCCGTCGTCACCGTCGCCGCTGCCGCCGGCACCGCCGCCGTCATCGGCCAGGGCGGCGACCAGGCCGTCGCCGCGCCCGCGACCACGGACGGTTACGGAAACACGCCCGACAAGACCGACGGAGCCCGCGGGCTCCGCTTCGCCGCCGTCGCGCCCAACAAGGACGACAAGGTCACCGTCCCCGACGGCTACTCCCAGAACGTCGTCATCCGGTGGGGCGACCCGATCCTCCGCGGCGCCCCCGCCTTCGACGCCGACAATCAGACCGCCAAGGCGCAGGCGGGCCAGTTCGGTTACAACAACGACTTCCTCTCCCTGCTCCCCCTCCGCGGCGAGCACGGGCGGCAGATCCTCGTCGCCAACCACGAGTACACGGACGAAGTCCTGATGTTCCGTGGCTACGACGCGGCCAACCCGACCCGCGAGCAGGTCGAGATCGCCTGGGCCGCGCACGGCCTGTCCGTCGTCGTGGTCCAGGAGGAGCACCGCAGCGGCAAGCTCACTCCGGTGGGCCGCCACCCGCTCAACCGCCGCCTCACCGCGACCAGCGAGTTCAAGGTCACCGGCCCGGCCGCGGGCAGCGCCCTGCTGCGTACGAGCGTCGACCCGACCGGCACCAAGGTCCTCGGCACGCTCAACAACTGCGCCGGCGGCACCACCCCCTGGGGCACCACGCTCCACGGCGAGGAGAACTTCAACCAGTACTTCGCCAATGGCTCCAGCGCCACCGACAAGCGCTACGGCATCGGCACCGGCGCGACCGAGCGCAAGTGGGAGCGTTTCGACAAGCGCTTCGACCTGAAGCAGGAGCCCAACGAGGTCCACCGCCACGGCTGGGTCGTCGAGCTCGACCCGTACGACCCGGACTTCACGCCGCGCAAGCGCACGGCGCTCGGCCGCTTCAAGCACGAGGCCGCCCAGCCCCGCCTGACCGACGACGGCCGCCCCGTCGTCTACATGGGCGACGACGAGCGCTTCGACTACTTCTACAAGTTCGTCTCGTCGAAGCAGATGAAGAAGGGCAACAGCCGCTCTGCCCGCGAGCACAACCGCACGCTTCTCGACGAGGGCACGCTCTACGTCGCCAAGCTCACCGGCGACAGCCCGGCGACCGAGATCGACGGCAGTGGCAAGCTCCCGAACGACGGCGAGTTCGACGGCAGCGGCGTCTGGATTCCGCTCGCCAGCGGCGACAAGTCGTTCGTCCCCGGCATGTCCGCCGAAGAGGTGTACATCTTCACCCGCCTCGCCGGTGACAAGGTGGGCGCCACCAAGATGGACCGCCCCGAGGACGTCGAGCCGTCCCCGCGCACCGGCCGCGTCTACGTCGCGCTGACCAACAACACCGACCGCGGCAAGCCCGGCAAGGCCGGTGCGGACGAGGCCAACCCGCGCAACCTCAACAAGCACGGCCAGATCCTGGAGCTCGCAGAGAACTGGGACGACCCGGCAGGCGACGGCTTCGCCTGGCGGCTCTTCCTGGTCGCGGGCGACCCTAACGACCCGTCGACGTACTTCGCGGGCTTCCCGAAGGAGAAGGTCAGCCCGATCTCCTGCCCGGACAACGTCGCCTTCGACCCGTACGGCAACCTGTGGATCTCCACGGACGGCAACCAGCTCGGCTCCCACGACGGTCTGTTCGGTGTCGCGACCCACGGCGAGCGGCGCGGTGAGCTCAAGCAGTTCCTGACCGTCCCGGCCGGCGCCGAGACCTGCGGCCCGATCATCCAGGACCGCCGCGTTCTCGTCGCGGTCCAGCACCCGGGTGAGATCGACGGCGCGTCCGTCGAGAAGCCCGCGAGCGCGTGGCCGGACGGACCGGGCAAGATCGTCCGTCCGTCGGTCGTCTCCGTCTGGCGCAACAACGGCCGCGACATCGGCGTGTAAGGCGTGTAAGTCGTACAGGTCGTAGCTTTACGAGGTGGCGCGCACGTGTGCGCGCCACCTCGTGAATTCCTCCGTCGCGTCGCCCGTGTACGACCACGGCACCCGCGCCGCCCGCGTCCCCAGCAGCTCGAACAGCAGCCGGGCCTCCTCGCTCAGCCCCGCGTAACAGGCAGCGTGCGCCAGATAGTTGAGCTCACCGACTTCCTCCGGGGCGGCTGGGCCCTGTGGCCGGCCGCCGATCCAGCGCTCCCAGGTGCGCCGCACCTCGGTCACCGCCAGTTCGTGGTGCCAGTGCCGCCCGAAGTCCCGTACCGGCGCCCGGTCCAGCACACCCTCTGTGGCATAGCGGTACTCCTCCACCCGCGCGATCTGCACCAGCACCGGCAGCGGCGACCCGGGCGGCGCCGCGCCTGCCGCGTCGCGGGCGAAGTCGTACATCCTGCCGTGCGTGCCGTGCCAGCGCGCCGAGTAGTAGCGCAGCAGCTGCACATGGCCCTCGATGTTGAACGGGTCGCGGCGGCGCAATTCGTCGAACCAGGAGCGCAGTTCGCGCCGCGGAATCCCCGTCTCGTACAGCCGCGCCACCGTCAGCAGCGACACCCACGGCATCGGATCGGCCGGCCGCGCGTCGGCCGCGCTCAGACAGGCCATCACCGCCACATCGAGCCGCGCCTCGTCGAGCCCGACCCCGCGGCCCGCCTCGATCGCCTGGTGGAAGACCCGTACGACCTCCGTCGCCGCCCGCAGCACCGCCGCGTCCGGGTTGTCGGGCTCCGCCGCCCGCCAGGTCTCCACCGCCGACGAGCCCGCCGCCGTGTGCGCGAGCAGCCGCAGCCGGTGGGTGCGCAGCGGCCAGTCGTCGCCGGTGGCGCGCAGTAGATCCCGTACGCCCTGCCAGCGGCCGATGACGATGTCGTGGACGGCGTCGGCGAGCGGCCGGTCTCCGAGGGCGGGATCGAAGTCGGGTACGAAACGGCGGCGAGCAGCGGCCATCTGCGGCACTTCCCTCAGAAGTCCGTGGCCAGCGACTTGTCGGCGTAATCCGGATTCCGCGAAGCGGAGTTGGCGTACTGCTCCTCGGCGGCGACGGCGCGGGTCGCGTCCAGCCGGGCGGGACGGTAGTACGAACTCCCCCGCCGCCAGTACAGGATCATCGGCACCAGACCGGCGGCAAGACCGCCGATGCCGATCGCGATCGAGGCCCCGCTCAGCTCACTCAGCGCTTCGAAGAGGATCCAGAGCATGAACACCGCCCCGAGCAGCGGCCACACGCCGCCGAGGACGAAGTCGCGTACGGATGTCAGCAGCATTTTGCGGTACGCGACGACTGCGGCGATGCCGGCGAGCCCGTAGTAGAACGCGATCTGCAGGCCGATGGCGGCGACCGCGGCAGACAGCACTTCGCCGACCGAGCCGAGCGCGGTGGAGGCGACGAACATCGCGAGCGCCACCGCACCGACGACGGCGACCGCGACCCATGGGGTGTTCCACCGGCGGTGCACGGTGCCGAGCGCGGCGGGCATCGTACGGTCCCGGCCCATCGCGAACAGCGACCGCGTCACCTGGATGAGTGTGGTCTCCAAGGTGGCGACGGTGGACAGCAGCACCGCCACGACCAGCAGTTTCCCGCCGACGCCGGGCCAGATCGCCTCGCCGAGCACGCCGAGGACATTGGCGCTGCCGGCCTTGATGTCGTCGGCGGTCAGGAGCACGTTCACCGCGACCGTGAAGGCCTCGAAGAGGAGGAAGACGACGCCTACGCCGACGAGCGCGGCGAGTCCGGCGGTGCGGCGGCTGTCGCGGGTCTCCTCGCTGAGGTTGCTGGTGACGTCCCAGCCCCAGTAGTAGAAGGCTGCGACCAGCGCACCGGAGGCGAATCCTGCCGGTCCGTCGAAGTGCGAGAAGCCGAACCAGGACCAGTCGAATGCGGCGGCGGCTCCGTTGTGCAGCAGCGCGGCGAGGATGAAGAACAGCAGGATCAGCAGCTCGACGCCGGACATGAGGAGTTGTGCCCGTACGGTCAGCCGCGCCCCGCCGAGTACGACGAGCAGCATCGCCAGGAACCAGGCGGCGCCGACGGCCGTCGCGAGGAAGGTGTTCTCGGCGAGCGCGGGGTCGAAGAGCCCGAGCGTCATCGCACCGGCCGGCAGCGAACCGGCCACCATGAAGATCGTCGCGGAGACCACCAGCGCCCAGCCGGACAGAAAGCCGAGGAAGGGATGGAGAGTGCGGCCCACCCAGGAGTAGCCGGCGCCCGCGTTGACATCGATCCGGCCGAGTCTGCTGTAGGCCAGCACGATGCCGAGCATGGGTATGGCGCAGTAGAGCAGCGCGGCGGGTCCGGCGAGGCCGACGGACGCGACGAGTACGGCAGTGGTGGCCGCGATGGAATAGGCGGGAGCGCTGCCCGCGATTGCCATCACGATGGTGTCGAACGTGCCGAGGACATTGGGCTGTAGCCCTCTGCCGGAGCTGTTGCGCATGGGATTCTCCGAACGCCCTGGTGCTGAATGCCCTTGTGCCGCACGGCATATGCCGACATCTCAGAAACGAACACCCGCTGCGGAGTGAAGGCCTCCGTAAAGGGAGAACGTGCGCATCGTAGTCGGATGAACGTCGGCGGTGGGGTGGGGGCGCCGTGGGTGGCGATCCTTGCGTCCTTGCGCCTCGGAGGCGGTCGAATCGTAGAGTCGGTGTATGGCTGCAGAGGTTTCGGACGAGGGGACCGTACGGGTCGACGCATGGATCTGGTCGGTCCGGCTCACAAAGACCCGCTCGCAGGCGGCGTCGGCCTGCCGCGCGGGACATGTCCGCGTGAACGGCGAACGGGTCAAGCCGGCGCACACGCTGCGGGCGGGGGATCAGGTGCGGCTGTTCCACGCGGGCCGTGAACGCCTTGTGGTCGTCTCGAAGATTGTCCGTAAACGGGTCGGCCCACCGGTGGCGACCCAGTGCTACGTGGACAACAGCCCGCCACCTCCGCCGAGGGAGTTCACGGCCCCGGTGGCGGTCCGGGAACGGGGGGCGGGCCGCCCGACGAAGAGGGACAGGCGAGAGCTGGAGCGCCTCCAGCGCGGGAACCTGACGGGACCCGATGGGACCCGATGGGACCTGATGAGGCCTGATGAGGCCTGATGAGGCCTGATGGGGCCTGATGGGACCTGACGGGACCTGAGGGGGGCCTGATGGGGCCGGTGCGCTCCGGCCGGGCGAGTGGGGCCATCCGGGGCCGGTGGCTCCCTCGGACGGGTTCTGATCCTCCTCGGGTGGGTGACCCGCCGGGCGCGACGGGCCGCGGGCGGGAACGCTGCACCCCGGAGGTGAGCCATGGAACGCCGGGATGCGGACGTGTGCGTGGTGGGTGCGGGTTTCGCGGGTCTGGCCGCCGCGCGGCAGGTGGCGCAGACCGGCCGCGAGGTGGTGGTGCTCGAGGCCCGGGACCGGGTCGGCGGGCGGGTGTGGAACCGCGAGCTGCCCGAGGGACCGGTGATCTCGGCGGGCGGCTCCTGGCTGGGCAAGGGCCAGGAGCGGATGTTCGACCTCTGCCGGGAGGTCGGCCTGGAGGTGTACCCGCAGTACGAGCAGGGTGATCAGATCCTGCGCCTGGACGGCGTCAATCACCGCTACCGGGGGCTGATCCCCAAGATCGGACCGGCGGCGGTCGCCTCCCTCGGCGTGGCGTTCATGCGCCTGGACCGGATGGCGCGGCGGCTTCCGGCCGACGCCCCTTGGCAGGCACATGGCGCCCGGGCACTGGACGCCCGCACGCTCGGGGAGTGGCTCTCCAATCCGCTCAACGTGCCCTCGGACACGGCCCGCACCCTGGCCAGGGCGTCGATGAACCTGGTGTTCTGTGCCGACCCGGCGGAAGTCTCGCTGCTGGGGGCACTGGTCCTTGCCCGGGGCGGCGGCGGCTTCACCTACTACACCGACAGCCGGCGGACCGAGACCCACCTGGTGGACGGCGGGGCGCCGGAGCTGGCCCGCCGGATGGCCGAGCGCCTGGGGGATGCGGTTCATCTGTCCTGCCCGGTCCGGCAGATCACGCACAACGGGACGGACGTGGAGGTCCGCTGCGACGCGCTCACCGTGCGGGCGGGGCGGGTGATCGTGGCGACGCCACCCCTGCTGGCCGGCCGGATCGCCTTCGATCCGCCGCTGCCCGCCGACCACCACCACCTCCTGCAACGGGTGGTGCCCGGGGCGGTCATCCGGGTGCACACGGTCTACCCGGAGCCGTTCTGGCGGGAGCAGCGCCTGTCGGGACAGACGCTGGCGCCCCAGTCGCCCGTCTCGGTCACCATCGACCAGACGCCGCGTTCGGGACGGCCGGGGGTACTCAGCACCTTCGCGTTCGGTCCCGGCGCCCTGGAGATGGGACGCCTGGAGCCCAAGGAGCGGCGGGACGTGTGGCTGAAGGCGCTCGCCGAGCGGTTCGGCCCGCGGGCTCAGTCCCCCACCGGTTACCTGGAAACCGACTGGTCCGCCGAGCCATGGTCGCTGGGCGGGATGGTGGGTCACTTCCCGCCCGGGGCGCTGACCAGCTACGGACCGGCACTGCGCCGACCGGTGGGCCGGATCCACTGGGCGAACACGGAGACGGCGACGCTGATGCACGGGCTGATGGAAGGGGCTGTGCGCTCGGGCGAGCGGGCGGCCCGCGAGGTGCTGGCAGCGCTGTGATCGGCCACGCCCGCCGTGACGGCCGTGCCTCCCGCTACGCCCGGTGGGTTCGGCCTCCCCGGCGCCGCGACCGGCCCGGTCACTCCGATCGCCGGGTGATCCCGACCGGCCCGGTCACTCCGATCGCCGGGTGATCCCGACCGGCCCGGTCACTCCGATCGCCGGGTGATCCCGACCGGCCCGGTCACCCCGGTCGTCCCGGTGACGCGATCGCCCGCGCCGCCTTCACCTCCTGGCGCAGCGCCCCCAGTACCCCCTGCTCGTCCCCCTCCAGCTCCGCCCGTACCTCCACCAGCACCTCGCTCGCCCTCAGCCCCTCCGCCAGCTCGTGCAGCTGTTGCTCGACCGCCGCCACCTCTGCAAGCGTCGGCGGCTCCGCCCCGTGGTTGACGCGGACCCTCGCCGCCGTCGTCGCGTCCACGATGCGTTCCACGGCGACGACCAGTGGCCACCACGCCGCCGCCCGCGCCCCCGTCGGCGGCGGTTCGGTCAGGGCCCGCTGGAACTCCGACCGGACCGACGACAGGTCGCGGTAGATCCGGCGCCGCCTGCGCACCCGCTCCCCCTGGTCCTCCGCCTCCGCGCCGAACGCGCACGCCACGTAGCGCGCCGCGTCTTCCACTGCCGTCGCCAGCCGGTCGCCGATCCGGGTGTGCCAGCTTTCCGGCCAGAGCAGATAGCCCGCGACCAGCGCGATCGCGCAGCCGATGAGGCTGTCCACCAGGCGTGGCAGGACCAGGTCGAAGCCCTCGTGGTTGAGGACGTCGGAGAGCAGCAGGATCACCGGGGTGATCGCCGCCGTCTGAAAGGCGTACCCCTTCGCGGAGAACGCGGGGATGAGCGCCGCGAGGAGCATCATCACCGGCACGTCCCACCAGCCGCGCGGCACCTGCGCGAGCACAGCCGCCGCGACGACCAGCCCCGCCACCGTGCCCAGTGCCCGCAGCACCGCGCGGGAGAAGACCGAGCCGAAGTCCGGCTTGAGGACGAAGGTGACGGTGAGCGCGACCCAGTACGAGCGCGACACCGGCACCAGCGACACCAGTGCCTGTGCGAGGCCGATGCACAGCGCGAGCCGCAGACCGTAGCGCCAGGAGGGCTCGGAGAGCAGCACGCTGCGGGCCGCGCGCCGGGCGCGTACGCGGAGGGCCGCGGGCCGGCCGAGCCGGTCGTCGACGTTGTAGGGGTCGGGGTCGGCCTTGTACACGACGACGGCGGCATACCGCAGCGCGCTCTCCACGGCGCGGTCGGCGGGACCCTCCGGCTCCGGCAGCACCAGGTCGGGCGCATCACCGCGGCCGCCCCGGTCGACCGCGTCCGCCAAGTCCCGTACGGCCGCGGCGATTTCGGGCCGTCGCGAGGCCCGCCCGTGCAGATGCGCAGCCGCGGCCGCCTCGACGAGCGGGATGAGCACGTTGAGCTGCGAGAGCAGCCGTACGAGCGGGCTGCGCCGCCCGTGGTCGCGGGCCCGCCGGGCGAGGATCAGGTCGTAGGAGGTGTTGAGGGACTCCGTGACGGCTTGGCGCTTCTCGTCGTACGCCGTCGTGCCCGCTGCCCCCAGCAGATCGGCGACACTGCGATACGTCTCGGCGACCGCGGTCCGCTCCGGCATCCGGCCGCGCAACGGCCAGGCCAGCAGCGTCAGTACGAGAACGAACAGCCCGCCGAGCGTGAGCAGCAGCGGCGCCTTCCACCACGGCCCAGGCATCGGCAGCCCCGCGCCCACCACCGCGTTGAGCAGGAGCAGCAGCCCGCCCACGGAGGCGACCGCACCGATCGACGAGATCATCCCGGAGACCAGCGCGACGAGGGTCAGCGCGGCGACCGCGAGCCAGCCCTCCCCGTACACGAGCGTGCCGAGCGTGACGCCGACCGCGCCGAAGAGCTGTGGGACCGCGATATTGAAGATCCGCATGCGGTACGCGTCGGCGGTGTCGCCGATGACGCCCGACAGCGCGCCCATCGACACGAGCGCCCCGTACTGGGGCTGCCCGGCGGCGAGCCCGACCGCGAGCGGTGCGGCCAGAGCGACGGCGGCGCGGGCGCAGGCCGCCCAGGGGACAGGCGCGGTCTGCGGGCGCAGGCCCTTGAGCAGCCACTCGGGCGGGGACAGCCGTCCCGCTCGTGTCCCTGATCCGGAGGAAGCCCCGCCCGTGTCGTCGCCCATGGTCATCAAAAGACCTCGAAGTGGCCCTCCGGCGCAACTCCCCTGCGGTGCGGCAGGGCGGGACGGTCAGCCGAGGTAGCCCTCCACTTCGTCGGCGGGCTGCACCCTCGCCGTGTCCGGGTCCTCTCCGAACTCCGCCTTGGCGCGCCTCCGGCGCAGCAGGTCCCAGCACTGGTCGAGCTGGACCTCGAGGGCGCGCAGCCGCGAGAGTTCGTCGGAGTCGAGGCCGTGCTGCTCGGTAGACCGCTCCCGCAGGGCGCGTTCCTCGGCGACGAGATCGTTGATGCTGCCGAGTATCTGATCGTTGTCCATGACACCTGCTCTCGGAGTACGAACGCGGCGTACGAATGCGGCGTACGAATGCGGCGTACGAACGCGGCGTACGAACGCGGCGTACCAATTCAGAGTACGAAGACCGTCTTGCCGCGTGCCCCGCCCGCCCGGTTCCGCGCGAGCGCGTCCGGCGCCTTCTCCAGCGGGTATGAGGCGTCCACCGGGGCATTGAGGGAGCCGTCCGCGGCCGCCGCCGCCAGGGTGTCCAGCAGGGCGGACGAGGCCTTGAGATGGAAGTCGACGCCCTCGACGCCGGCGGGGAGCCGCGCCGGGTCCATCACGGAGCGGGTGGTGAGGGCGCGGCCGCCGGGCCGCACCAGGGTGGCGTTCGCGGTGAAGGAGCCGGAGTCGGGCGAGACCAGGTCGACCAGGGCGTCGACCCCGTCCGGGCAGGCGTCCCGTACCGCGGAGGGCAGATCGCACATCGTGGTGTCGAGGGTGACCGCCGCCCCGAGCGCCGACATCCGGTGCTCTTCGTCGCCGCGCACCGCCCCCAGGACGTGGCAGCCACGGTCGGCCGCCAGTTGGGTCAGATAGCTGCCGACACCGCCCGCCGCGCCGATGACCAGCAGCGACTGCCCGGCGTGTACGCCCGCCGCGTCCAGGAGCTGCGCGGCGCTCATCCCGGCCGTGGGCAGCAGGGCCGCCGTCTTCAGCGGGAGGCCGTCGGGCACGAACGCGATCGCCGCGTCCTGCGGCATCGTCACGTACTCGGCGTAAGTGCCGGTGCCGACCGGCGGCCGGCCCGCCTGGCCGAAGACCGGGTCGCCCACCCGGAAGCGGTTCTCTCCGGGGCCGACCACATCCACCCTGCCCGCGAAGTCCGAGCCCATGACCAGCGGAAACACATGCGGGACCCGGCCTTCGAGCAGTCCGTCGGCGACTCGCCAGTCGAACGGGTTGAGCGCCGCGTACTCGACCTTCACCAGCACCTCGCCCTCGCCGGGCTCCGGTTTGGGGACCTCGATCAGCTCGGGCTCGGCCCTGAACGCCTTGACCGCGACAGCGCGCATCCGGAATGCCTCCTGATGGACGGCCCCCCTGCTCTGGCCACCTCGACCCCACTCTTACCCGGGCGGGCGGTCATCGCACGTCGTGCAGTTCCAGTTCGACCAGCAGCGACCGGTGGTCGGTGTCCGCCAGATCCAGGAAGCGTGAGCGGCGCACCGAGAAGTCCTCGCTGATCAGTACGTGGTCGATCTGGGCGCCCAGCGGCCGGCGGACCGTCGCAGGCCAGGACGGGGTGCGGGCCGAGCCCGCGAGGGTGGCGCTGTCGCGCAGATCGCCCGCGTCGAGCAGCCGGCGGAAGACGGAGTGGTCCTGGGTGGCGTTGAAGTCTCCGGCGATGACTGTCGGCCGCCCCTTGGTTCCGGCGGCGTACGCACGCACCAGGCCGAGTTCCCGCTGCCAGTCGTCCACCCCACTGGGGATGGGCGGCAGGGGGTGCGCGAGCTGCAGATTCACCGGGCGGTCGCCGACCATGACGACCGAGCCCGGCATCGCCAGCGTGGCGTCGATCCCCGGGGCCGGGCGCAGCGGGTGTTTGCTGAGGATGGCCGAGCCGGAGGCCGAGTAGCCCTCGACGACATTGCGGTACGGGTAGTCGCTGCGGGAGATCTCCGCCGCGAGCGCGTCCGAGCAGGTGTGGTCGCATTCCTGGACGAAGACCAGGTCGGGCTGCTCGCGGCGGATGGTGGCGAGCAGCCCCTTGGTGGCGTTGCCGAACTCGACGTTCGATGTGAGCACTTCGAGGCGGGCGACGACCGGGCCGGGCGGATCGTCGGTGAGCCCGGTGTCGTACGGCTTGACGAACCACCCGGTGACGGCGAGCACGGCGAGGGCCCAGACCATGCCGGTGCGCCACCGCGCGAGCAGGGCCAGCAGCAGGGCGGCCCCGGCGGGCAGCAGCAGCCAGGGCAGGAACGCGAGCAGCTGGGGCACGGGCGTGATGCCGTCGGTGTCCGCAGCCCGGCAGGCCGCGACCACGCTGGGCGTGATGAGCAGCAGGCCGGCCAGCCAGGCGGCGGCGCGGCGGCCGCCGGAGGGGCGGAAGGGGGCGTCCTGCGCGGCGGCCGGGGCCGCCGTCGAGATGGCGCTGTCCATACCGGCCTCCGAGCCGCGGGATGTCGCTGGTTGTCGCTGGATGTCCGTCTGAATGTCCGTCGGTGATGAGGACGTCAGTCTCGGCCAGTCTGTTGCGTCTGCGGAGCGTATGTGCGGAGCGCGTCGATCAGCAGCTCCACGCCGAAGGTGAACTCCGCGTCGTGGTCGATCACCGCGAGCATCGGCGCGAGCTTCGCCACCGCCGGGAGCCCCGAGCGCTCGAGATGCGCTTTGCGCTCCCGTACCGCCGACTCCTCCTCACCCTTGAAGCAGGGCGAGTGGAACTCCCGTAGCAGGGAGCCGACCTGGAAGGCGATGAGCAGCCGCAGGGCATGCACGGCGGCGGCCTCGTCGAAGCCATGGTCGAGCAGGACGGTGAGGGAGCAGTTGATGACCGGGAGCGCGCCGGGGGAGGAGAGCTGGCGGGTGAGGACCAGTTCGCAGGCGCGTGGGTGACGCAGCGAAGCCTGCCGGAATCCGTACGCGACCGAGCGGATGCCGTCCTCCCAGCCGCCCTCGGTGCGCCTGGGCAGCTGCATGTCCGTGGTGATGAACTCAGTGATCCCGTCGAGGACGTCTGCCTTGCCGGCCACATGGTTGTAGAGCGACATCGCCTGTACGCCGAGGGTGGCGGCGAGGTGGCGCATGGAGAGCGCGTCCACGCCCTCGTCGTCGATGATCCCGAGTGCGGCCTCGATGATCCGCTCGCGGGACAGCGGTTCGCGGGATGCCGGCTCGCTCGGCGACGGCCCGCTGGGCGACGGCTCGCAGGAGGACGGCCTGTGGGCCGATGTGCCGCGCTCCGTGGGGTGTTGACGGGATCTTCCGTCAGACATCGGGGTGCTCCTGGGTGGGTTTCGCGGACACCTGTCGTACTCCTTGACGGCTTACAGCGTAGGTGCTTCCCTCGGTCCCGTACTTCGCCTACTTACGGCGTAAGTATGGGACTTACTGGCCTGGAGGGCCCGGACGATGACGAAGGAAGCGCGCGAGGCTCTCGTTCTCGGGCACATCGCGAGCGAGAACCGGCACGTCGGGTTTTACCTGCAACTGGTCGGCGAACGCGTCTACTTCGACACCCCGACCATCCTCGCCCGGCCCGGCTTCGCGCCGTCCCTCCCCCTTCCCCTCCCCGCGTAAGCGGAGTCAGGCATGTCTGTGCCCACCGTTCATCATCTCGACTGCGCCCCGATGCACCCGGTTGGCGGCGCCCCGCTGGTCGCCCACTGCCTGCTGGTGGTCACGGGCAGCGGCCTCGTCCTCGTCGACACAGGTCTGGGCACCGCGGACGTCCGCGACCCGCGGCGGCTCGGGGCGTTCTTCCGGCGGACCGCGCGGCCGACGCTGGATCTGTCCCGTACGGCGGTCCATCAGATCCGGGCGCTGGGTTATGACCCCTACGACGTCCAGGACATCGTGCTCACCCACCTCGACCTGGACCACGCGGGCGGTCTGGCCGACTTCCCGGACGCGCGGGTCCATGTGATGGCGGACGAGTACCGCGCGGCGATGCGCCGCGACACCCGTCTCGACGCGAGCCGTTATGTCACGGCGCAGTGGGCCCACGGCCCGCGCTGGATCGTCCATGACACGGCGGACTCCGACTGGCACGGCTTCGCCGCTGCCCGGGTCCTGCGCTCCCCCGACATCCTGCTGGTCCCCCTGCCGGGCCACACCCGCGGTCACTGCGCGGTGGCGGTCCAACAGCCGGACCGCTGGCTGCTGCACGCGGGCGACGCGTACTTCTTCCACGGCGAGATGGACCTGCGCCGCCCCCGCTGCCCCCGCCCGGTCGCGCTCCACCAGCGCCTGGTGGCGGACAACCACGGCGAGCGGCTGACGCAGCTGGAACGACTGCGGGAACTGCGCCGGGCGGACCCGAGGCTGATCCGGATCTTCTCGTCGCACGACGCGCACGAGTTCGCCCAGTTCAGCGAAGAAAGGGTCCGTCCTTTGCGGTGACATCGGGGCGGGGCGCGGGGGAGGAACTCCCTCGCTCGGGCCGCCCCCGTCGCTGCGCCGGCCAGGCGGCCGCCGCCAGGGCGAGGCCCGCCCCCAGCACCCACCAGGCCGTCGTGCGCAGCGTCGCCGTCAGGGCGCCGTAGACCGCGCTCGCCGCCGGGCGGTCCACGTCCGCAGGGAGGTCGTCGAGGGCGAGGCCGTGGCCGAGTGTGACTCCGATGCGGAGCAGCACACCGCCCACCACGAGCGCGATGCCGAGGCCGACGAGGGCGCGGCCTCTGCGGACGGCCAGGAGCACCGCGGCCGCCGCCAGCAGCAGGGTCGCGATCGGCAGCCACACTCCCGCGATCTGCAGGCCGTCGAAGATCTGGCGTGCGACGCCGAGCTTGTCGGAATCCAGGATCGTGATCCGGGTCCGCCCGACCGGGATCTGGTCCGCGAACCGCAGCCCGTCCGCGCTGAGCTGCTGCTTCACCTGCTCGATCACGGGTGCCAGATCGATGCTGACCGAATTGCCGCTGTCGCTGGTCAGCGCCTGCTCAACCGCTGTGTGGGCGGCTTCGTTGACGGTGTTCCACGCGGTCTTGTAGGAGTCGGTGCCGGAGAAGGAGATCACGGCCTCGTAGAGCAGACTCCGTACGCCCTCCTGGAAAGGACGGAGGTCGAAAGGACCGATATCGAAAGGACCGACGTCGATCTTCTGCATGACCTCGTCGGTGACCCGTACGGCGACCGCGTTCTGCACCGCGGGGTCCGACGCGAGCGGCGCCATCGCGGCGACGTAGCCGTCCGTGTCGCCGATCTCCCGGTCGGCCCAGACCGCAAGCGCGCTCAGCGGCGTCAGGATGGCCACGAGGACGATCAGCACCGCCGACACCGCTGAGAGAAAGCTCCGCACTCCTCAAGGGAACGCGGGCCGCAGGCCGGACGCGACCGGTGCTCCGCCGACCGGGCGTGCCCTGAAAGGGCGGTGTTCCGAGTTGCCGGTCGGCGGGTGCGGGTGTGCCCTGAAAGACGGGGGACGAGGGAAGGAGCTCTCCGCCATGGCCGCACACGCAGCTGTACGCGTACGGCACCACGGTTCTCTCGCCTGGGCGCTGCCCGTCACCCTTGGCGTGGCCTACGGCTTCTACGCGGGGTTCCTCCGCCGCACCGGCCGGGACGTCAACTGGGGTGACGTCCTCTTCGGCGTCGTCTGCGGCATCATCGTCGCGGCTCTCGCCTACGGGCTGGGCCGGATCCAGCAGTCACTGTCCCACGAGGTCCGGGCCGCCGCGTACGCAACGCTGTTCGGCGGGGCCATGGGCTATCTGTTCAGCCAGACCGGGGCGAGCGTGCTCAAGTCGTCAGTGATGGGGCTGGTCCTCGCCGGGGCGATGCTCGTATCTGCGTTCTACGTCTTCCACACCAGGGAATAGGGCTGCCGGACTCCTCCTCGCGCGGCCGCCAGATCAGATCTGGCGGCCGCGCGCCGTCGTCTCGCGCCCTCTGGTGGAGGGCCGTCGACCGGCGAAAGGAGGCGCCCGTGCGGGACCAGGACATACCGCTACTGCGTGTCACGGTCATCATCGGCAGTACGCGCGAGGGGCGCGTCGGCGAGAAGGTCGGCCGCTGGTTCACCGAGCTGGCCGCCGAGCGGGACGAGATGGAGCTCGCGGTCGTCGACCTCGTCGACTTCGACTTCCCCGCCCGCTATCCGGACCGGGCCACCGAGCAGATGCGGGAGTTCGTCACGGAGGTCGGCCGCGCAGACGCCTTCGTGGTCGTCACCCCCGAGTACAACCGCTCCTTCCCCGCCTCCCTCAAGCAGGCCATCGACTACGCCTACGACGAGTGGCAGACCAAACCGGTCGCCTTCGTCAGCTACGGCCACGGCTCCGGCGGGCTGTACGCCGTCGAGCAGCTGCGCTCGGTCTTCACCGAGCTGCACACCGTGACCCTGCGCAATGGCGTGAGCATCAACCTCCTCGACGAGGCGCCCGAAGGCCGGGACCGTGCGGCGGGGCTGATGCTCGATCAGCTCGGCTGGTGGGGCCTGGCTCTGCGGGAGGCCCGCGCCGCCCGCCCGTACGTCTCCTAGGGCTGTTGGCCCTGGAGCCTTGGGAACTCCAGGTCCCGCCGATGACTTCCACCCGACGACCCGAGTCAACTCCCTACACCGTCCGGCAGAGCTCCCAGAAGGATCAGAAGGAACTGACGATGAGTACAGATCTGGCAATCGAGACCACGGGCCTGGTGAAAGTCTTCGGTGAGAACCGGGCCGTCGACGGCGTCGACCTCACCGTGCCCGCGGGCACGGTCTACGGCGTCCTCGGCCCGAACGGCGCCGGAAAGACGACCACGGTACGGATGCTCGCCACCCTGCTGCGGCCGGACGGCGGCCAGGCCAGGGTCTTCGGCAAGGACGTGCAGAAGGACGCCGACGCCGTCCGCAGCAGGGTCAGCCTCACCGGTCAGTACGCCTCGGTGGACGAGGACCTCACCGGCGCCGAGAACCTGGTGCTGCTCGGCCGACTCCTCGGCCACTCCAAGCAGGCCGCGCGGGAGCGTGCCGTGCAGCTGCTGGACGCCTTCGGGCTGTCCGAGGCGGCCGACAAGCAGGTGAAGAACTACTCGGGCGGCATGCGGCGGCGTATCGACATCGCCGCGTCCATCCTCAACACCCCGGATCTGCTCTTCCTGGACGAGCCGACCACCGGCCTCGACCCGCGCAGCCGCAGCCAGGTCTGGGACATCGTGCGCGCGGTCGTCGCGCAGGGCACGACGGTGCTGCTGACCACGCAGTATCTGGACGAGGCCGACCAACTCGCGTCCCGTATCGCCGTGATCGACCACGGCAAGGTGATCGCGGAGGGGACCAAGGGCGATCTGAAGGCCTCGGTCGGTTCCGGCGCCGTCCATCTGCGGCTGCGCGACCCCGGCCAGCGGCCGGAGGCCGAGCGGGTGCTCGGAGCCGTACTCGGCGTCGAGGTGCAGCTGGACGCCGATCCGCTCGCGCTCACCGCCCGGGTCAACGGCCATGGCACCGAGCAGGGCGCGGCCGAGCAGGCCGCGCGGGCGCTGGCCGAGCTGGCCCGCTCCGGGATCACGGTGGACAACTTCGCGCTGGGACAGCCCAGCCTGGACGAGGTCTTCCTCGCCCTGACCGACAAGAAGGGGACTGCGGCATGAGCACCACGACCACCACCAAGTCCACCAAGGACGTCGACGATCTCGACCTCGAAGCGCCCAAGGCGGAGGATCTCGCAGCGCTGCTGGTGAGCAAGGACCGCCCGCCGCGGCCCAGCGCGTTCTCCGCGTCCTTCACCTTCGGCTGGCGGGCCATGCTCAAGATCAAGCATGTGCCGGAGCAGCTCTTCGATGTGACGGCGTTCCCGATCATGATGGTGCTGATGTACACGTACCTCTTCGGAGGGGCGCTGGCAGGCTCGACCTCGGAATACATCCAGTTCCTGCTTCCCGGCATCCTCACCATGAGCGTCGTGATGATCACGATGTACACGGGCGTCGCGGTCAACACGGACATCACCAAGGGCGTCTTCGACCGGTTCCGTACGCTGCCGATCTGGCGGCCGGCGCCGATGGTCGGCTATCTGCTCGGCGATGTGATCCGCTACGTCATCGCCTCCGTGGTGATGCTGGGCGTCGGCCTGATCATCGGCTACCGCCCGCACGGCGGAGTGCTGGGCGTGGTCCTCGCAGTCGCGCTGCTGTTGGTCTTCTCCTTCTCCTTCTCCTGGGTCTGGACGATGTTCGGCCTGCTGCTGCGCAGCGAGAAGTCGGTGATGGGCGTCAGCATGATGGTGATCTTCCCGCTGACCTTCCTGAGCAATGTCTTCGTCGACCCGAAGACCATGCCGGGCTGGCTGCAGGCTTTCGTCAACAACAGCCCGGTGACCCATGTCGCCACCGCGGTGAGGGAGTTGATGGAGGGCGAATGGCCGACGGCCGACATCGCCTGGTCGCTGGGGTGGGCCGGGCTGCTGGTGGTCGTCTTCGGCGCGGTGACGATGCGGCTCTACAACCGCAAGTGAGCGGTGCGCGTGGCTGAGCGATCAGGGGCGTCCCCGGCTGGTCCGGGGGCGCTCCTCGCCGTCTGCCTCGGTCTTCTCCCCCCGGGGGAGCCCCGGCGTCGGTGAGGCCTGGTGCCGGCGCACTGCGTCAGAGCCGCCACTCGACGCCGCGCGGCGGGCGGTAGGAGCAGGACGAGCCCGTGCCGACGGACTCCCGCAGATGCGCGGCCAGTTCGGGGTGGAGGGCGTCCAGCTTGCGCAGGGTGTCGCGGATCCGGGCGGTGACGGTCTTACGGGCCCGTTCGGCCTCGTCCCCCAGCCGACGGGTGCGCCCGCCGAGCCCGGCGGCGGTGCGCAACTCGTCGAGCAGCGCGGAGCGTTCGCGGTCGAACTCCGCGGCCCGCCGGTCGTCGCCCAGCTCGCCCGCGCGGTCAATCTCCACGTCCAGCCGCTCGAGCCGCCGCCGGTAGCGGGCCTTGGCCTCCTCGTCGAGCACCGGATCCGCACCGAACCGGGCCGCGGCGACGACGGCTTCACCGCCCGCGGGATCGAGCAGAACCACGGCGGGCAGATCGTCGCCGGGGTGCCTGAGCAGGGTGTGCAGATCCCGCAGCCCCTTGGCATCGGGCACATGGACGGCCCGCCCTGCGAAGGCGAGGGCCCACACTGCTCCGTCCCGGCGGAACTCACCGCGGGGGGTGAGGGGTTGGGCGGAGGGGCCGCTTCCGCCCGGGCGGGCGGCTTGACGCCCGGTGCCCGCGCCAGGGACCCGAATGCCGACGGCGTCGGCTGTACGAGGGTTTCCACTGCCGGGGGCGTCGGCTGTACGGGGGTCTTCGGTGCCGGGGCGAGCGGGTGCGCCGGGGAGACCGGCCTCCACCCCGTCCAGGAAGTGCGTCAGCCCCAGCCCCACCGCGTCCCGCCGCGTCCGCGCAAGCAGTTCCCCCTGCCCCTCCCTCTCGGCGTGCTCCCCCAGCACCTCCACCAGCGCCGACCTCGCCCGCACCGACCACGGCCTTGCCTGCAGCCGGTCCGCCGATTCATACGCCGACGTCAGCGCGGCGACGGCCTCCGCCCGGTGGCCGCGGGCCGCCGCCAGCATGCCCAGCCAGAGGTCGACAGGGCCGCTGATGTCGCAGCCGTACAGCGAGACGACCCACTGCCCGGCATACGGCGTGAAGGCGGACGCCGCCTCCTCGATCCGTACCGCGTCACCCGACGCCGCCGCCACCTGGGCCCGCAGCCGCATCCACAGCGGTGCGAACGCCCGTGGAATCGGCTCCGGTTCGGCCGCGAGCTCGTCCGACAGGCGCAGCGCGAGGCCGCTGTTGCCGCGCTCGGCGGCCGTGATGCCCTCAAGGAGCCGGGGATAGGGATGGCCCGCTTCCGCCAGCCCGGCGACCACCGTCTCCGCCTCGTCGAGCCTCCCCTGGGCCAGGAAGAGCGCCCACTGCATGTGCGACACCAGGAAGGAGAACGGGGCGAGCTCGGGTCCCAGCTCCGCCACCTTCGACATATGGTCACGCGCCTGGGTGAACCGCCCGGTCAGCGCCGCGACCAGGGACTGGTCGACAGCCATCCCCAGCTCGAAGCGGCGCAGCGCCGTCCGCTCGGCGCGGGCCACGAAGGTGCGCAGCTGGTCGAGGTAGCGCGGGTCTCCCCGCTCCAGCAGGGTGACCCAGCGCATCGCGGTGGCGTGCAGCTCCATGTCGCGGTCGTGCGTGCGTCGGGCGACCGTGGCCATCTCGTCGGTCAGCGTGAGCCGTTCCTCCGAGGTCCCAAGGCCCCAGATCGCGTCGTGCCGCGCCCACAGGGAGAACGAGAGCGCCTCGTCGTCCTCGCCGCGCCGCGCCAACGCCGTGGTGCGCACGGCCAGTTCCTGCGCGATCCGCTCCGGGGACAGCCCCGCCGGATCCTCGCCGCTGCCGCCGATCAGGGCCCGGTGCGCCTCCCGCAGCAGACCCGCCGTCCGGGTCCGGTTGCCCGGCGCATGCCCGTTCTGCTGGAGGGTGATCGCGACGCGGGCGAGGAGCTCGGGCTCGCGCACATCGCGGGCGAGGGCCACCGCCCGGTCGAAGGTCCGCCACGCCTCCTCGTCCTCGCCGCTGTGGCGGAGCTCGACGCCCAGGTCCAGGGCGATCAGCGCGGCCCGGCGGGCATCGTCGCCCGCGGCCTCCAGCGCCCGCCGGTAGTGGCCGACGGCCTCCTCGCCGGCCAGCCTGCCGACCGCGTCCCTGGCGGCGGCAAGCAACAGCTCCACCCGGCGGTCGCGCTCCAGCTCCTCGCCCGCCAGATACGCGTGCCGCGCCAGATCGGCGGGGAAGCTCTTCTCGCTGAGCGCCGGTGAGCCGTCCAGGGCCCGCACGGCATCGGCGTGCCGAGTCCGCGCCTGCGCCTCCTCCAGCGCCTCGTACAGCGTCTCCCGTACGAGATCGTGGACGAAGGCGAACCGGCCGCCCGTCCGCGCCGTCACCAGCCGCGCCGCGACCGCCCGCTCGAGGAGCCGGTCCACATGCGGCACCGGAGCCGACGCGGCCGCCGCGAGCACCTGGCGGTGGAACTCCCGGCCCAGCACGGCCGCCGTGACCAGCAGCCCGCCCACCGGCTCCGGCAACAGCGCGAGCCGCCGTCGCACCGCCTCTCGTACCCCCGGCGCGACCGTGGTGACGGGGCTGCCGCTGTGCCAGATGCGGGCGGTCTGCTCGACGAAGAAGGGGTTGCCGCCGGTCCGCCGGTGCACCTCGTCGACAAGGTCGGGCTCCGGCTCGACTCCCGCGGTCAGCGCCATGAGCGCGCCCACCTCGTCGCGCTGCAGCCCGGTCAGGGTCAGGGTCGTCGTGGCCCGCGCGGCCAGCGGCAGGATGAGCTGCTGGAGGGGGTGGTCGGCGGCCTCCACCT
This sequence comes from Streptomyces sp. NPDC019443, assembly GCF_044389785.1. NCBI lineage: Bacteria > Bacillati > Actinomycetota > Actinomycetes > Kitasatosporales > Streptomycetaceae > Streptomyces > Streptomyces sp. NPDC019443. The sequence continues at coordinate 119,665 of NZ_JBIRYJ010000009.1, read as the reverse complement.
CGACGTCGCGGTACGTCCCGATCAGCAGCAGCCGCTCGAACCAGGCGTGCTGCGCGGCGAATTCGAGGAGCTTGAGGGAGGCCGGGTCCGCCCAGTGCAGATCGTCCAGTACGACCACGAGGGGCCGTTTCTGCGAGACGGTGACCAGGGCCGTCGTCACCGCGTCGTACAGCGGGAAGCTCTCGCCGCCGTCCCCTTCGCTCGGGGCCTCGCCGAGCAGCACCGCGAGCCGCCCGCCCGCGGCTTTCTCGGCGTCGGCCCATTCGTCGTCGTCCACCCCGCGCCGCAGCCCGCGCACCACCTGGACCCAGGGCCAGTACCCGGGCGCGCTCTCCGAGTCCCAGCAGGACCCGCTGAGCACCAGCGCACCGCGCCGCCGCGCCTCGTCGGCGGCGTCGGTGACGAGCGAGGTCTTGCCGATGCCGGCCTCGCCCGTGACCAGCATCAGGCCCCCGTGGCTCTCCGTCGCCCGGCCGATCTCCGCCCGGAGGACGCCTGCGGGGTGGTCACGCCCGATGAGTGCAGGGGTCATGCCGAGAACCATAGGAGGCGGCACTGACAAAGAACATCCGGCACAGGACTGTGATCGACCTGTGCTCTACGTGGTACGGGCCGCGGACACCAGGCCGCGGGCCCTGACGGACCCGTCGGCCATCAGTCCGGCCGGCTCACCGCCCGCGCGCTCGATCCGGGTCGGCAGTGTGTCGGTGAGCGCGTCACCGGTACCGCCCCAGTCCTCCGACGCCGCGTACACCGCCGTCGGCGCGACCGGCGCCCGCAGATACGCGAAGAGCGGACGCAGCGCGTGCTCCAGCACCAGCGAGTGCCGGGCGGTGCCACCCGTCGCCGCGATCAGCACCGGCTTCCCGGTGAGCGCGTCGGGCTCGATCAGGTCGAAGAACGACTTGAACAGCCCGCTGTACGGGGCCGTGAAGACCGGTGTGCCCGCGATAAGGCCGTCCGCCTCGGTCACCGCCTCGACGGCCTCGACGGCCTCGCCGAGCGCCGGCGCCGGAAACCCGGCCCCCCTATTCCGGGTCCTCGTACCCTGGTGCGGGGGACCGACCACGGATGTATGTACGGACCGGCTGGAGGCCTGTCGTGAGCGAGAGTGAGAGCTGGAAGGAGCGCGGTGTGATGCTGCGCGTCTTCGTGTATGTCTTCGCCACCCACCTCTTCGCCGGTTTTGTGTGGCTGCTCTTCTATGTCGGCGAGCACGCGCAGAAGTAGGCCTCAGCCCGGTCCCGCGGCGCTCGCGAACAGTTGGCGGAAGGCGTCCGCCGACTCCGTGCCCGACCGCCCGAATGGCGCGTCGAAGTCCCACACGAGGAAGAGCAGAAAGGCGATCAGGGCGCTGAACAGACCGGCCAGCAACAGCTCCCTGGGAGTGCGGCCGATCTGCAGCGTGAAGATCAGGCCGACTGTCACCAGTGCCCCGGTGATCAGGCCGAACCACACGACCCCCGGCAGCGTCTCTCCGGCATTCTGCGCCCGCGCGTTGCGCGCGTCGTCGGCGACGGCGACCTGGTCGAGCATGGGCTGGTACGCCTGCGTCTCGAGTTCGTTGACCGGCGCCCGCCGTGCGATGTCCGCGCGTACGACGCCGAGCAGTTCCGCTCCCCGCCCGGACAGCTCGTTGTGGTCGACCATCCTCGGCCACTCCTGGTGGACGACGTGGGAGACGTAACGGTCGATGTCCGCGCGGAGCTGCGCCTGGACGCCGGCCGGGTAGACCGTGGCTCGCTGGGTGACCTCGTGCAGCGCCTGTGCCTCGCGGCGTACGTCGTCCTGCGCGGCGCTGCGCGCCTCCCAGACGCCCGCGATGGCCAGACCGAGCACGATCGCGTATACGACGCCGACCATCATCGTCATGTATTCGAGGACGTCGGGGGTCTCGGGGGCGTCGTCGTCCTCCGCGGCCCCGGCCTTGTTCAGCCGGTACTGCCTGAGCAGGGTGATGACAAGGACGACGGCACAGGCGGCGGCCATCGCGGCAGCCAGGACCAGCCATTCCGACATGAGGTTCTCCGAGTGGGGTGCGGGGAGAGCGGCGAGGGTGTGGATCAGGCGCGGCCGCGCCCGCCGGCGGACCGTGAACGGGGCCGCAGCAGCGCCGCGGCGAGAACGGCCGGAGTGGTGGTGACCAGCAGCAGGACCACGAGGGGAGTTCCGGAGTCCTCCGGCTTCCCGGTCGCGCGGCGGTAGTTGCGTACGGCGACGACCTGCCGCCGCTCGGGTTTCGTACGGGCGGCGGGTGCGGGAGCCGTCTTCGGAGCCTGCTCGGGGGCCTTCTCGGGCGGGGGCTCCGGGGCGTCCCGCGGGGGCGGGGGCCGTTCGGCGGGTGGCACGGCCGGCGTGGGAGGACTGGGAGCCGACGGCGTGGGAGCCGGGGGTGTGGGAGCCGGGGGTGTGGGCGGCGGCGGTGTGGGAGCCGGCGCCGGAGTCGGCGGCTCGGGCTGCGTGGGCGGCGGAGTCGGTGTCGGGGCCGGTGCCGGAGTCGGCAGGCAGTCCCCGAAATGAACCGACACGGACACCACCGATACGGACACGGTCATGCACGCCGCTGCCCCGACCCCGACCCCGATCCCTTGCGAGCCGAGAATCGCCGCGACCCCCAGTGCGCTGAACTGCTGCCATCCCGCCACATGAACACGCTAAGGGTGCGTGACCTGGGCGAAGGGCCAATATCACCCGTACGACTGATTAGCACATTCGTCGGACAGGTGGGCGGCAGAGGCTGGAGAATTGGTTTTGCACCTTGTTGCATAATCGCTGTGGGGCGGCTACAACTGGACTGTCGACCCCTGCGCAAGGAGGCGCCCTGATGAGCCCGACCCCGTACCCGCATCTGCTGAGCCCGCTCGATCTCGGGTTCACCACCCTGTCCAACCGGGTGCTCATGGGCTCCATGCACGTCGGCCTCGAAGAGGCGGAGCGCGGTTTCGAGCGGATGGCTGCCTTCTACGCCGCGCGTGCCCGGGGCGGCGTCGGCCTCATCGTCACGGGCGGCATCGCCCCCAACGACCGGGGCCGTCCGTACGAGGGCGGCGCCAAGCTCACCACCGAGGCCGAGGCGGAAAGCCACCGGACCGTCACCGCCGCCGTGCACGCCGAGGGCGGCAGGATCGCGATGCAGATCCTGCACTTCGGCCGGTACGCGTACCACGCGGACCTCGTGGCGCCGAGCGCCATCCAGGCCCCCATCAGCCCGTTCGTACCGCACGCCCTGACCGACGCCGAGGTCGAGGAGACCATCGACGACTTCGTACGGGCAGCGCAGCTGGCGAAGTCCGCGGGCTACGACGGCGTCGAGATCATGGGCTCCGAGGGCTACTTCATCAACGAGTTCATCGCGAGCGCCACCAATCACCGCACCGACCGCTGGGGCGGCTCGTACGAGAACCGGATACGGCTCCCGCTGGAGATCGTCCGCCGCACGCGTGAGCGGCTCGGCCCGGACTTCATCCTGATCTACCGGCTGTCCATGCTGGACCTGGTGCCCGGCGGCTCCTCGCTGGAGGAGGTGATCACGCTCGCCAAGGAGATCGAGGCGGCCGGAGCGACGATCATCAACACCGGGATCGGCTGGCACGAGGCCCGTATCCCGACCATCGCGACGTCGGTGCCGCGCGGCGCGTACACCTGGGTGACGAAGAAGCTGATGGGGTCCGTGTCGGTGCCCCTGGTGACCAGCAACCGCATCAACACCCCCGAGATCGCCGAGCAGTTGCTCGCCGAGGGGCGTGCGGACATGGTGTCGCTGGCCCGCCCCTTCCTCGCCGACCCGGACTTCGTCGCCAAGGCGAAGGCGGACCGCGCGGAGACCATCAACACCTGTATCGGCTGCAACCAGGCCTGCCTGGACCACACCTTCAGCGGGAAGATCACCTCCTGCCTGGTCAACCCGCGGGCCTGCCACGAGACCGAGCTGGTCCTCTCGCCGACCCGGCTGCGCAAGCGCGTCGCGGTGGTCGGCGCGGGACCTGCCGGGCTCGCCTGCGCGGTCTCGGCCGCCGAGCGCGGACACGAGGTCACGCTCTTCGACGCGGCGGACGAGATCGGCGGGCAGCTGAACATCGCCAAGCGGATCCCGGGCAAGGAGGAGTTCAACGAGACGCTGCGCTACTTCCGTACGCAGCTCGAACTGCACGGCGTCGAGGTGCGTCTTGGCGCCCGCGTCACCGCCGATGACCTCTCGTCGGCCGCGTACGACGAGATCGTCGTCGCCACCGGCGTCACGCCACGGACCCCCGAGATCCCGGGCGTCGACCACCCGAGCGTCGTCAGCTACCTCGACGTCCTGCGCGACGGCGCGCCCGTCGGCGAGCGCGTCGCGGTGATCGGTGCGGGCGGCATCGGCTTCGACGTCGCGGAGTTCCTGACGGACGGCGGCGAGGGCGCGAGCCTGGACGCGGGGACGTACTTCCGGCAGTGGGGCGTCGACACGGACTACAGCGCCCCGGGCGGCCTGACTGCCCCCGAGCGCCCGAAGCCGCCGCGTACCGTCCACCTTCTCCAGCGCAGGACGAGCAAGGTCGGCGCGGGTCTCGGCAAGACGACGGGGTGGATCCACCGTACGGAGCTCAAGCACCGCGGGGTGGCGATGACGGCCGGGGCGACGTACGAGCGGATCGACGACGAGGGCCTGCACGTGAGTGTCGACGGGACGAGGCGGGTCCTGCCCGTCGACACGGTCGTGCTGTGCACCGGGCAGGAGCCGCAGCGCGGACTGTACGAGGAGCTGAGTGCCGCGGGCCGGCCGGTGCACCTGATCGGCGGGGCGGATGTGGCGGCTGAACTGGACGCCAAGCGGGCGATCGACCAGGGCACGCGCCTCGCGGCGACGCTCTGACGCCTCCTGCCTAGGATGCGGGCCATGTCCCTCCCGCACGCGATCCTCACGGCTCTGCTCGAAAAGCCCTCGTCGGGGCTGGAGCTGACCCGCCGTTTCGACAAGTCGATCGGCTACTTCTGGTCGGCCACGCATCAGCAGATCTACCGCGAGCTGGGGAAGCTGGAGCAGGCGGGTCAGATCCGCGCGCTGCCGTCCGCGCAGCCGACCCGCGGGCAGAAGAAGGAGTACGAAGTCCTGCCCGCGGGCCGTGAGGAACTGACCGCGTGGGTCGGGCGCTCCGAGGACCCGAAGCCGGTCCGCGACCCGCTGCTGCTGCGGCTGCGCGCCGCAGGGGTGGTCGGCAGCGCGGGCCTGGAGGCAGAGCTCGGCCGTCATCTTGCCCTGCACCAACGGCAGTTGGCGCAGTACGAGGCGATCGAGGCGCGCGACTTCCCGCCGGAGCGGCAGTCGACGGAGCAGGACAGGCTGCGGCATCTGGTGCTGCGGAGCGGGATCGAGCTGGAGACGTTCTGGACGAAGTGGCTGACGGAGGCGCTGGCCGGCCTCAGGCCCGGGGCTGTCGACGACCGGGGTGTCGGGTGCGGGACTTCCGTCCCGGGGGTGACGGGCGCCGCCGGGACGGAGTAGGCCGAAATGCGACACCTGACGGCCCGTGAGATTGTCGCGGCGTGACGGTTTCCTTGATCGCCGCCTTCTCCGCGGCCGCGCTCGCCCTGCTGCTGAAGTCTGTCTTCGGCCTCTGTCGCGCCGTCGGCAGCACCGACCCGTCCGCGGAGGCCCACTCCGTGAGGCTGGCGCTGTACGGCTGCGGCATCGCCGTGCTGACGCTGGGCATGTTCATCGCCCTGGCGTGAGGGGACGCCTGCCCGACTGCCAGTGGGGATTCAGTGGGGATGACGTCAGCGTCACCGCATGGGATGACTCGCCGCCAAGTGGCTGGTGAACCAGTCCCGGGCCAGGTCCGCGACCTCGTCAAGGGCGCCGGGTTCCTCGAAGAGATGCGTGGCGCCCGGGACGACCTCGAGCCGGTTCTCGCAACGCAACTCCGCCTGGGCCTGGCGGTTGAGGTCGAGCACCATCGTGTCGCGGCCGCCCACGATCAGCAGCGTGGGCGCGCGTACGTCGGCGAGGTGCGGCCCGGCGAGGTCGGGACGGCCGCCGCGGGAGACCACGGCGGCGATGTCCGCGTCGGTGTCGCCATCGGCACCTGAAGAAGCGGAGGCGCCGAATGACGCGGCGGCCCGCAGTGCAGCCGCGGCTCCGGTGCTCGCCCCGAAGTAGCCGATCCGGGCCGACTCGCGCTCCCGCAGCCAGCGGGTGGCGTCCGCCAGCCGCCCGGCCAGGGTTTCGATGTCGAAGACGTTCGCCCGGTCGGCTTCCTCGGCCGGGGTGAGCAGGTCGAAGAGCAGGGTGCCCAGGCCCGCCCGGTTCAGGGCGGCCGCCACCAGCCGGTTGCGCGGGCTGTGCCTGCTGCTGCCGGATCCGTGGGCGAACATCACGATCTCCTCGGTGCCCCGAGGCAGGGTGAGGTCCCCGGCCAGCCGGACCCCGCCGGCGTCCACCGCGACCTCGGTCTCATCCCCGGCCCGGTCCTCGTCACCCCGCGCGGCCGCCTGCGCGAGCAGGGCGACGACCTCCTCGTCGGGGGTCTGGGAGAAGTCCTGGTACCACTCGCCGACTGCCCTGAACGCCCTCGGCGTGGACAGGCACACCACTTCGTCCGCCTCGGTGCGCAGCCAGGCGACCGCGTCCGGAGGCGCCACCGGCACGGCCAGCACCACGCGGGCGGCGCCCTGCGCCCGTACCACCTCGCACGCCGCCGCGGCCGTCGCGCCGGTGGCGATCCCGTCGTCCACGACGATCACCGTGCGGCCGCCGATGGCCGACCGCGGCCGGTCCGCGCGGAACCGCTTCGCCTGCCGTGCGAGCTCCGCCTCCTCGGCGTGCTCGACCGTTTCGAGTTCGTCCCGGCCGACTCCGCTGCGGCGGACGATGTCGTCGCTGATGACCCGTACCCCGCCCTCGCCGATCGCGCCGTACCCCAGCTCGCGGTGGTACGGAACCCCGAGCTTGCGGACCACGATCACATCGAGTGGTGCGCCGAGTGCCTGCGCCACCTGGGAGGCGACCGGGACTCCGCCTCGCGGCAGGCCCAGGACGACGGGATTCTCCCCCCGTACGTGCCGTAGCGCTTCGGCAAGTCGGCGTCCCGCATCCATGCGATCGGTGAACAGCACAGCGGTTCACTCCCATCCCTTTCGTAATAACCCCATATGTGGCTGTTTCGCAAGCGGGAGTCGAGCCGGCGATACGGTCGGTCGCATGGAACGAATCGGAGCGGTCCTGATCGACATCGACGGCGTGCTCACGGTGTCCTGGAAGCCGCTGCCCGGCACCGTCGAGGCCATGGGACGGCTGCGCGCCGCCGGCCTTCCGCTGGCGCTCGTCACCAACACCACCTCACGGACCCGCGCGTCGATCGCCGCGAAGCTGGCAGGGGAGGGCTTTCCCGTCGGCGTAGACGACATCCTCACCGCACCCGCCGTCACCGCCGCGTACCTGCGGGAGCACTACCCGGGGGCCCGCTGTCTGCTGCTCAGCAGCGGCGACGTCCGTGACGATCTCGAGGGCGTGACACTCGTCGACGGGGAGGAGGATGCGCCCCCGGATGTGGTCGTCTTCGGCGGCGCGGGCGGCGAGTTCAGTTACGCGGCCCTCAATGCCGCCTTCCGTCATGTGCAGCGCGGCGCCGCGCTGATCGCCATGCACCGCAACCTCTACTGGCGTACCGCGGACGGGCTCGACCTCGACACCGGGGCCTTCCTCCTGGGGCTGGAGCGAGCCGCCCGCGTCGAGGCGGAGGTCACCGGCAAACCCGCCGCTTCGTTCTTCGCCACCGCCCTGGCGTACCTGGGTGCCACCGCGTCCGAAGCGCTGATGGTCGGCGACGACATCGAATCCGACGTGCTGGCGGCGCAGCGCAGCGGAATCACCGGCGTACTGGTCAGGACGGGCAAGTACCTGCCCGAGACGCACCGGGCGGCCGACGGCACACCGGACCACGTGCTCGACTCGTTCGCCGACCTTCCAGCACTGCTGGAGCATGAGTGACTGGGCTGCATCGGGGCCGGTCAGTCGGCGTACTGCCCCAGTATCTTTCCCATCGCGGCAAGCACGGAGGGCTCGACCCGGTAGTACACCCAGGTGCCACGCCGCTCGGAGGTGAGCAGGCCCGCCTCCCTGAGCTTTTTCAGATGGTGGGAGACGGTCGGCTGCGAGACGCCGACGTCGGAGATGTCGCATACGCAGGCCTCACCGCCCTCGTGGGAGGCCACCGCCGAGAACAGCCTCAGGCGCACCGGGTCGCCGAGCGCCTTGAACATGGCGGCGGTGCGGACCGCTTCCTCCGCCGTGAGGGGGCGCTCGGTCAGCGGCGGGCAGCACGGCTCGACATCCAGGTCGACATCCGGCTCCAGCAGCGGCAACGCCTTAACATTCGACATACGTCTATGTTGACACATGTCGAACCAGCCGGCCGAGACTCGGCGATCACCTGCCGGAGGGAGGCGGCCAGGACCGCCACGTTCTCGGTCCGCCGGACAAACGGGGTCGGACAACGAGGAGCCAGTACCCAACACATCCTCGCCCGCACCTCCGGCCGGGGCGAACGGCGCGTCAGAGCCGTTCGAACGGAGCGTCAGAGCCAGCCGTTGCGGCGGAAGCTGCGGTGGACGACGAAGCAGGCGATGACCATGACACCGAGAACGAGGGGGTATCCGTAGGTCCAGCGCAGCTCCGGCATGTGGTCGAAGTTCATGCCGTACACACCGCAGACCATGGTCGGCACGGCGATGATCGCCGCCCATGCGGTGATCTTGCGCATGTCCTCGTTCTGGGCGACCGTCACCTGCGCGAGGTGGGCCTGGAGGATCGAGTCGAGCAGGGCGTCGAACGACGTGATCTGCTCGGTGACGCGGGCCAGATGGTCGGCGACGTCACGGAAGTACGGCTGTATGTCCGGGCCGACCGGCGGCATCGGCTGGGTGGCGAGGGCCTGCAACGGCCGGCCCAGCGGCGCCACCGCGCGCTTGAGCTCCAGCAGTTCGCGCTTGAGCTGGTAGATGCGGCCCGCGTCGCCGCGGCCCGCGTGCTCGGTGAAGACGGTGCTCTCGACGGCGTCGATGTCGTTCTGCACGGCGTCCGCCACGGCGAGGTAGTCGTCGACCACATGGTCGGCGATGGCGTGCAATACGGCGGCGGGGCCCTTGGCCAGCTGCTCGGGGGTGTCCTCCAGGGCCTCCCGGAGCGGGCCGAGCGAGCCGTGCCTGCCGTGCCGGACGGTGATCACGAAGTCGGGCCCCGTGAAGATCATGAGCTCGCCGGTGTCCACCACCTCGCTGGTGGCGGTGAGCTCCTCGTGCTCGACGTAGCCGCAGGTCTTGAAGACGGCGAACAGGGTCTCGTCGTACCGCTCCACCTTGGGCCGCTGATGGGCGACCACCGCGTCCTCGACGGCCAGCGGATGCAGACCGAACAGCTCGGCAACCCCGGCGAACTCCGTTTCGGAGGGCTCGTGCAGCCCGATCCAGACGAAGCCGCGGCCGGACTTGCGGACCCGCCGCAGCGCCTCGTCGACCGGGCCGGTGTCGGGCTGCCGTACGCCGTCCTCGTAGACCACGCAGTTGACCACCGTGCTGCCCAGCGGGGAGCGAGCCGGGTGGCTCAGGTCCACGGTCCTGCGGTAGGCGCGGCGCACGGCGTGGCGGAGATTGCGGATCATCGGCACAGCTGGCTCCTTCGGACAACCAGTCGCCAGTTTGCCACCGCCCGACCGGTGACAAGCGACCGGTACATCTGACCGGAAACAGACAGGACCGGTTATGGGCAGCGGCAGACCCGGTCCGCCGCTGCCCAGGGGCTCAGCCGCAGGTCAGGATGGGCGCTGCCCAGTCGGCGTGGTCGTAGTTGACGCCGTCGCCGCTGTCGGTGACGACCAGTCTCAGCTCCAGGCCGCCGGCGAGATCCGCCGTGAGCGTCCTCGTGGCGTCGGCTCCGGTGAGGCGGCCGCTGTCGGCGACCTTGGTGGCGTCCCGGTAGATCTGGAAGACCACCGACCCGTTCGTACCGCCCGACTCGTCGTCGATGCCGACGGTGGCGGTGAGCTTGGTGCAGCTGCCGCCGAGGTAGTACGTGATGTCGCTCGCCGCGTGTGTGCCGAGGCCCTTGGCGTAGGTGGTGCCGTTGAGGGTCAGGGTCCGGCCGTCGCCCGCGGCCTTCTCGCCGTTGCTGCGGTCGCGCTCCACCGGCCCCCAGCCGTTCGCGGACGAGGCCCATGCGAGGTCGCTGAGCGCATGGCTGCCGGCCGCCGGGCCGCTGCCGCAGACCAGCTTGGCGTCCGCCCAGTCGGCGTGGTCGTAGTTGATGCCGTCGCCGCCGTCGGTGACGACCAGCCTCAGTTTCGTACCGCCGGTGAGGTCGGCGCTCAGGCGCCTGGGCGGATCGTTCGCCGTGCGCACGCCGCTGTCGGCGACCAGGGCGGCGTCGCGATAGACCCGGAAGACGACCGATCCTCCCGCCGTCGACTCGTCGTCCACGCCGACGTCGACGGTGAACGACCGGCAGTCGCCACCCAGGTGGTACGTGATGTCGCTTGCCGCGTGTGTGCCGAGGCCCTTGGCGTAGGTGGTGCCGTTGACGGTGAGGGTGCGGCCGTCGCCCGCGGTCTGCTCGCCGTTGCTGCGGTCGCGTTCCACCGGCCCCCAGCCGTTGATCGCCGACGTCCACGGCAGATCGCTGACCTGCTGGATCCCGGCGGGCGGCGGGACCGGAGCGCCCGGCGTCACCCGGTACATCACGGTCCCGTGGGCGGGCACCGAGGCGCTGATCGTGCCCGTGGTGGTGCCGGTCTGCTTGGACCACAGGTCCTTGAGCGCGTACGAGGAGGCGCCGCCGATCCCGATCGCCCGGACCGTCGTCGAGATCGTCTTCGCCGAGGTCGTCTCATTGGTCAGCGTCACCGAACGGCTGCCGTCCGCCAGCGGCTTGGACATCACCACAAGACCGCCGGAGCTGGACACCACCGTGCCCTGCTTGCCCAGACTGTCCTGGTCGACCGCGATGACGTCGGTGTTCTTCAGGATCGCGAGGGTCGCGGGTGAGGCGCCGCGCAGATCACTGCCGATCAGCAGCGGCGCGGCCATCTGCGCCCAGAGGCTGAAGTGGGTGCGGTACTCGGTGTCGGTCATCCCGCCGTTCCCGACCTCGAGCATGTCGGGGTCGTTCCACGCCCCGGGCTTGGCGTACGGCGCGAGCCCCTGGTTCTGGTGCGCGATGCCGATCATGCTGGACCAGGAATCGCTGATGTCCCCGGTCGTACGCCATGAGTTGCCGACGTCCGCCGCCCAGTTCCAGGGCTGGTTCTCCCCCCATTCGCAGATGCTGTAGAGAATCGGCCGCCCGGTGGCCTTCAGCGCGTCGGCCATGGCGGTGTAGCGCTGCTTGGCGTCGGCGCCGGTGTTGTTGCAGTTGTCGTACTTCAGGTAGTCCACGCCCCAGGACGCCCACAGGTCGGCATCCTGCTGCTCATGCCCGAGGCCGCCCGGAAAGCCTTGTACGTCGCAGGTCTTGGTGCCGGCACTGGAGTAGATGCCGAACTTGAGGCCTTTGGAGTGCACATAGTCCGCAACTGCCTTGATCCCATTGGGGAAGCGGACCGGATCGGGGACGAGGTTCCCGTTCGCGTCGCGCTGCGGCAGGGCCCAGCAGTCGTCGATGTTGACGTAGGTGTACCCGGCGTCCTTGAGTCCCTGGGACACGAAGACGTCGGCGATGCCCTTGACCATGGCCTCGTTGAACTCGGCCCGGCAGTGGGTGGAGTTCCAGTTGTTGAACCCCATCTGGGGCGTACGCGCGAGCCCATTGTCGACGGTGGCGGCGGGAGGAGTGGCGGCGGCGGGGGGAGCGGCGGCGACCTGCCCGGTGACGGCGACGGCCGCGCCGGCTGTGAGGAGCCCGAGCGTCGTGGCGAAGGCGGCCAGACGGGCGCTCAAGGGGGTGTGTCGTTCGGCATGCATGTGCGGCTCCGAGGGGGGTGATTGGCACACAAGCAAACGGGGACGAACGAAAGCCACCACATCTCAGCGCCGCGCCAGGTCCATGTCAAGACATCGCGCACGCCCTGCCGGACGAGGCAGCCAAGGCCCCTTTATCCCGTATATAGCCGCGAAAGGGGCACACTGAAGGGAGAAACACGGCGGCAGGGCTCCGTCTGGAGGGTGATCACATGGCCGGTCGGACGACGGTGGGGAGGGGGCCCCGGTCCCGCTACGCCCCGGATCGGGGACTCACCACCCGCATGGTGACGACGATGTTCCTGATCGGGCTGGTCTACGTGGTCTTCGTGGGTGTGCTGCTGGCCGTTCTGCGCGGCTCGTGGCCGATCATCCTGGTGATCGCGGGCGGGCTGTTCATCGTTCAGTTCTGGTTCAGCGACCGCATCGCGGCCTTCAGCATGGGCGCCCGCGAGGTCACCCCGGAGCAGGCGCCCGAGCTGCACGGCGCCGTCGACCGTATCTGCGCCCTCGCCGACATGCCCAAGCCGCGCGTCGCGATCGCCGACAGTGATCTGCCGAACGCCTTCGCCGTAGGCCGTAATGAGAGCACCGCCCTGGTCTGCGCCACCACCGGCCTGCTGCGCCGCCTGGAGCCGGAGGAGCTGGAGGGCGTGCTCGCGCACGAGCTGTCGCACGTCGCCCACCGCGATGTCGCCGTGATGACCATCGCGTCGTTCCTCGGCGTCCTCGCGGGCGTGATGACCCGTGTCGCGGTCTGGGGCGGCTTCGGCCGGCCGGACAGCAGCCGCGACCCCAACGCCGCGATCGCCATGCTGCTCATTCCCGTGGTCAGCGCGGCCGTGTACGTGCTCAGCTTCCTGCTGACCCGGCTGCTCTCCCGCTACCGCGAGCTCTCCGCCGACCGCGCCGCCGCGATGCTGACCGGCCGCCCCTCCGCGCTCGCCTCCGCGCTCACCAAGGTGACCGGCGAGATCGCGGCGATCCCGACGCGGGACCTGCGCAAGGCTGAGCCGTTCAACGCCTTCTGGTTCGCGCCGGCCTTCTCCTCCAAGGAGAGCCTGAGCAGGCTGCTCTCCTCGCACCCGACGCTCGAGCAGCGACTGGACCAGCTGGGCAGGATCTCGGCGCAGCTCGGCCGCCCGTGACGACGAACTGAGGTTCATTCGTGGGACTCCTCGACACCATCCTCGGCCGCAGCAAGCCGGTACGCCCCGACCTCGACCAGCTCTTCGGCCTGCCCGCCGCCGCGATCACCCTCCAGGCGGGCGCCGGATTCACCCCGACCGGTGTCGGCTCGGTGTGCTTCGCCAGCGTCGAGGGCGGGGCCTTCGCCCAACTCCAGGAGGACGTAAGGGAGTTGCTCGACGCGGACACCGGCCGCGGCGGCATCCCGGTCGAGTTCAGCCAGGACGCGTACGGCTACACCTGGCTCCTCGCCCGCCAACCCGCCAGCGACACGGCCTCCCTGGTCAACGACCTGCACGCGGTCAACACCCTCCTCGAGGACGCCGGTTTCGGTCCGCAGCTGCTCTGCTCCCTGATCGCCTTCTGCGAGGCCACCGGGGATCGCGCGCTGGCGCTGGTCTATCTCTACAAACGCGGCACCTTCTACCCCTTCGCGCCGCTTCCCGGAGCGGCGGAGAAGCGCGACAACGCCCTGGAACTCCAGGCGAAGGCGCTGCTCACGGACGACCTGCGCATCGAGACGGACCTGGCTCGGTGGTTCCCGGTGTGGGGAGCGCCGGGGCTGGGCGGGACGGGCCACGTCCCCACGACGGATCCGTAGACCGAGTCCCTGCTGGGACGACACGTAAGGGCTCTATTCGCCGATGCGTACCAGCGCGAACGTGATGTTGTCCGGCCCTCCGGCCGCGATCGCCGCCTTCCACAACTCGAAGGCGGCCCTGCCGTCGTCGTGCACCCGCAGCAGCCCGTCGAGCTCATCGTCAGGCACCGGGTCGGTCAGCCCGTCGGTGCACACCAAGTAGCGATCGCCTACGGACAGCGCCGAGGCAGCCACATGGGGCGTGATCGCGTTGAACGTGTGGCTGCCGCCGAGCGTCTGTGTGACGGCTGACGTGGTGCGCTGTCCCGGCCGCAGGGGCGGGCTGTCGTCCACGCTCACCTGGCGAAGCCCGTTCTGAGCCGCGTCGAACACCTTGCTGTCGCCGACGTTGAACGTCAGCAGCGACTCCGTCAGGACGACGGCACCCGCGACCGTGGTCCCCATGGTGACCAGCTCAGGATGGTCGCGAGCGGCCGAGTACACCGCGTGATTGCAGAGGTCCAAGGCGTCACTGACGGCTTCCTCGTCGTCCAACGAGGGGCCGAGCGAGGCGAGTTGGCGGACCACCAGCGCACTGGCCACTTCGCCGGCGGGCTGCCCGCCGAGTCCGTCGGCGACCGCGACGACGAGTGGTGTGCCGATGGGGAACAGCAGCGTCTGCGGATTCTCGGTCACGGTGCCGCACAGCGTCCACGGCCCGACGACGAGGCTGTCCTCGTTGTGTTCGCGGACCAGCCCGACATGGCTCAACGCAGTCACTGCTATGTACGGCACCGGAATGTCCCGCCTCTCGGCAACGGCAGGCGTGCCCTTCACCACCATTGTTACGCCGCGGACGCCCGCGCGGAGAAGGCGGACGAGGCGGACGAGGAAGTGATCCAGCCCCGCAGCAGCTCCGTGGTCACGGCGACCTGCACGCCGCCGGTACTGCACTGGTGCGCGCCGGGCGCGTCCATGTCTGCCATGGCGGCAGACTGGGGGGACCGTCCGCCGGCACAGCGGTCCGTGGCCGCGGCCCGCGCGGCGGCCACCCGGTGGGCCGAGCCCTCGACGGCATTCGGCTGCTGTGCACCGAGCTGTTCTGCACCGACGAAGGCGAAGGCGGTGAACCCGTGCCATGGACCTCGCCCCCGACGTACCCGCGCTTGTACGTGAACTGACCCGGCGGGCCGACCCCCTGCGCCTGCGCCATGACGTGGAGTACCTCGCCGACCGCCCGCGCAGCCGCATCCGCGCCCCCGAAGCCATGCTGCGTGCCGAGGCCCGTGTCACGAGTGAACTGGCCGCCGCGGGCTGGCGGACCGAGCGCCGGCCCTTCGACGTACGGTGGCGACTGGGCCTCACCGACCGCCACGGCCGTCGGGCGCGCGCGCTCACACTCCGCATGCACCGGCGGCTGACCGGCGCGAACCTCGTGGCCGAGCTGCCGGGAGGCGACGACCGCCCGACGGTGGTGGTCGGAGCGCACCTGGACACCGTCGCCGGATGCCCCGGCGCCGACGACAACGCCTCCGGCGTCGCCGCGCTGCTGGAGATCGCCCGCCTCCTCGGCGGGCTGCCGCGACCGCCCGCGGTCACCCTCATGTTCTTCGACATGGAGGAGCTGGGGATGATCGGTTCCCGGTTCGCCGCCCGGCGGCCGGGCTGTACCCGGCAGGTCGCGGGCATGATCTGCCTCGAGTCCGTCGGCTTCTTCGCGAACGAGCCCGGAACCCAGCTGCTGCCCGCCGGGTTCGGCATGGCCTTCCCGCGTGTGGCCGCCGCGGTCCGCTCGGCCGGGCAACGGGGCGACTTCACCCTCCTTGTCCACCGGCGCTCGACGGCGGCGGCGGCCTCCCTGTGGCGCCGGGCAGCGGGCGCCGCCGAGCCCCCGCTGCCCGTCGTCACCCTGCGCGACCCGCGACCGGACGGCCCGCTGGGGGCGCTCGTCGGCCTCGCCGTGCCGCCGGTGAGCCATCTCGACCGAAGTGACCACGCGGCCTTCTGGAACGCGGGGATTCCGGCCCTGATGCTCACCAGCACGGCGAACTTCCGGAACCGCAATTACCACCGGCCGACCGACACTCCGGACACCATCGACTACCGGCGTCTGGCGGACGTCGCCGTGGCGACCGCCGCCACGGTCGCGTTCTGGCCTGCCGGCGGGACCGGTTGATCCCGGTCTCCACCCGTCTCGGGCGGCCGAGATCAGCGGAACCACCGTAGAAGCCAGCACGCGGCCCCAGCCTTCCCTACGCTGGATACGACTGGTCCCATACGCATGACGAGGTGGGTGGGCCACCTCGGAGGGCGACTCGGCCGGCGAAGACTGGTCGGAGGCGAGGGATGATGAGGCGTGGCGTTATCCAGCCACGGTTGCACCCGGTGATCCGAGCAGACCGTGCCCACTCCCGGGCAGACCGTGCCCACTCCCGGCTACGGGGGCGCTGCGAGCCGTGAGAGAGAAGATCCGGGTATTCGGCGGGGCGGTGCTGGCCGCTGTCTATGTGCTGGGCAAGAGGGACGACAGTCTGCGACTGGTGGAATGGGTCGGAGACTCCGGTGCCATGTACGGGCTGTCGTCCCTCTATCCCCTGTCGGGTCATGCACCCGTCGTGGAAGCCTTCCGCACCGGCCGCGCCCTGTGGTTGAACGGGGAAGGACTCGCCGCGTACCGCGAGGACCCCGGCGAGGCCCCTGAGCAGACGCTGCCCGCCGACATCTCGCTGGGCGCACTGCCGCTCGGAGCGAACGGCACTCCGCTGGGCTGCCTGGTCGTCGTGGACGACGTCAGCAATGGCTTCGACGCCGAACGGCGCAACTTTCTGGAGCTCTACGCCGACCAGGTCGCCGCATGGCTCGAAGCGACCGGCGAACCGAACAGTCACGCCATCGGCCGTACGGGCGCCCGGCCGGTACTGGGCCCTGCCCTGGAGCGCCTCCGTGTCGGTTCCTTCACCCTGGTCCTCAGCAGCGGGCAGATCGAAGCGGACGACCGGGTCCTCGACCTCGTCGACATCCCCAGGGGCGAATTCGACGGACGTGTCGAGACCCTGCTGGCGCACACCGTTCCTGACGACCTGCCCGCGCTCATGTCCATCGTCGAGCCGGGCCATATGACATCCGGCGGCCGGGACCTCGAATTCCGTGTCCGCCGCCCCACCGGCGAGCTGCGCTGGCTGCGCCTGCGGTGCCGCGTGCTGGCGGACGGCGCCGGCAGGCCGGAGCGGGTGCTCGGCGTGGTCGCCGACGCCTCGCATCTGCGGCCCAGCGCGGACGAGGTCTCCCGGGTGCAGCAACTGTCCGTCGCTCTGGCCGGTGCGATGACCGTCCGGGACGTCAGCAGGGCCGTGGTCGCCGCCCTGCGCGACCCGCTGGGAGCCGATCGGGTGGCTCTCGCCGAACTCGAGGGGGACCGGCTGGTGGTCACGGTCCTCGACCCGCCGGAACCCGACGCCTGGCCTGAGCTATGGCGGTCCGAATGGCGGTCCGAGTGGCCCGATGCGCCCGCCTACGCCCTGCCCACGCTGGAGGCCGCACTGCGCGAGGGCCGCGCGAGCCTGTGGACGGCGGGCTCCGACCTCGAACCGGGGCTCCTCGGCATCGGCCCCGGCGGCCTCGCCGTCCTGCCGATCCCGGCCGAAGGCCGGGTGGTCGGCGGGTGCCTGGTCGGATGGGACGAGCCGCACGCGTTCGGCCCCGAGGAACGGTCCATGCTCACCGCGACCGCGGGCCTGGTGGGGCAGGCACTGGTACGCGCCCGTGCGTTCGACGCCGAGCACGAGCTCGCGACGACGCTTCAGCGCAGCCTGCTGCCGCGCAAGCTTCCGCGACTGCCCGGCGCGGTGGCTGTCGCCCGCTATCTGCCCGCGACAGTGGGACTCGAGGTGGGTGGCGACTGGTACGACGTGATCCCGCTGTCCGAGAACCATGTGGCGCTGGTCGTCGGGGACGTACAGGGGCACAACGCCGTCGCCGCGACGATCATGGGCCAGATGCGTACGGCGATCAGGGCCTACGCCGTGGAGGGCCACCCGCCCGACGTGGTCGTCTCCCGCGCCAATCACCTGCTCGTCGGCATGGAGACCGACCTCTTCGCCACCTGCTGCTATGTCGCCATCGACATGGAGGAGGGCAATGCCTGGTGCGTCCGGGCCGGGCACCTGCCGCCGTTGCTGCGTGCCCCGGAAGGCGTCACCCGGGAGGTCGAGGTCGAGGGCGGGCCTCCGCTGGGCGTGCTCGCGGAGGCCCAGTTCCCGATGACCGCGGTCGCTCTGGCTCCCGGCGCGGTTCTCGCCCTGCTGACGGACGGCCTGGTCGAGTCGTCGAGCCTTCACCTGGATGACGGCATGCGCCGTGTGTGCGACGCGCTCTCCACCGCCGACCCCTCCGACGCCGGGCGGATGGCCGATGAGCTGCTCGGCGGGGTCAACCGGCGCGACGACGACGTGGCGCTGCTGCTCATGCGCTACGACGGGCTGGGAGTCCGGCCGCTCCGGGTGGCCTGGACGGTGTGGAGGCTGCCCGACGCGGTCGCGCACGCGCGCCGTTTCACCTCCCGTACTCTGCGCTCCTGGCGCGCGACGGACGAGCGCGTGATGGGGCAGTCGGACACGGTCCTGCTGACCGTCTCCGAGCTGGTCACCAATGCCCTCGTGCACACCCAGGGCCCGGTGCGCCTCGACCTCATGCTGGCCGGGGACCGGCTACGGGTGGCGGTGAGCGACACATCGCCGCGCGCGCCCGTCAAACCCGCGAGTATGGACTGGGAGGCGACCGGCGGCCGGGGGATCCTGCTGGTCGAGGCGGTGTCGGCGTCGTACGGCTCCGTGCCGCTCAGCGGCGGCAAGCAGGTGTGGGCCGAGGTCGTCCTGCCACCGCGCGAGCCCTGACCGGCCGGGCTCCGACCGGCCAGGTTCCGACCGACCGGGTTCCGACCGACCGGGTTCCGACCGACCGGGTTCCGACCGGCCGGGTTCCGACCGGCCGGGTGGTGCGCACGCCCGCCGTGACGGGCATGCGCACTCGAGTTCACCGCTCCGAACCACCGGCTTGCTACGGCTTCCACCATGCGGCAGAGGCATCGCGCAGAGTGTTCGTGCCGCAGTGCACCTCGCCCATGCCGACGTGATACGTGTGCCAGTCGTCGATGTACGACACCTTCATGCCCGCCCCGGTGTACGCATCGGTCACGGCGGAGGTGAATATGTCCTTGCCGCCGATGACCGGACCCCATTGCCGCGGGGCCAGGTAGCGGTCCCGGCCGAGCAGGATCCCGTTGACCGCACCCGGAACGTAGGCGCTGGTCATGACGGCTTCCGCGGCCGCAGCGCGGTCGTCGTGGCTCGAAAGCTCCTTCTGCTGCCCGTACTCGCGGACCGCGTCCGGTACCTTGCCGGCGCCCATCCGCGACAGCCGCGGCATGCGGTCGCCCCGCTCGTCGTCTCCCGTACCCCGCGTGTACAGGGCGGGCACCCGTACCACCTCGGCGTCCGTCACACCCGTCTCGCGCTTGAGCACCTCCAGATTCGCCGCGATCCGCTTCGCGGCCATGGTGTTGTCGGCCACCAGCCACTTGGAGGCGAGCGCCTGGTCGATGGTCTCCTTGGGGGCGGGCAAGTCCTTGCTCCCCGGCACGGAGAACATCCGCGTCCTGCCGTGGCCGGCCTGCTGCGCCTCGCGCAGCAGCCGCAGCCCCGCTTCGGGATCGGCAATGGAAATCTTCCAGCCGCGCGGCGTGTCCGCGGGGAGGAACTGGACGAACTCGTCCACGTGCCCCACATGCAGCCATGAGGTGTCCAGGAGCAGCGGGTCCTGGAAGCCCTGGGACTTCAGCAGCGTCCGCATCACCTGCGCGGGCTTCGAGCCGTTGTCCTTGCGCTCGCCCATGATGATGCGCCCGGCGGGGAAGGACCGGCCGCCGTGGTCGTACGGAGGGATGGTCTCCAGATTCCCCATCGAGTTGAGGGTCCACTCCTCCGAGTCGCGGACCCCGGACACCTGCACCACGCCCACGCCGTTGCCGCGCAGCTTCTCGAACAGCTCCCGGCCGGCCGGGCGGTCCGCCTGCGCGGACCGCAGCATCACGCGTATCACCTGCCGGCGCCCACCGGGGCCGGTCATGCTCACGTAGCCGGGCTCGACGAAGTCCTGCGCCCAGACGTCCCCGTACTTGTCGAAGGTCGCCAACGGCTTGTCGATCCCGGCCGACTTGACCTCCGCCGCGAGGCCCTTGACGAACGCCTGCTGCCGACGCGCGTATTCGTCCTTCCCAGGCACCTTGGTGACCAGCAGCTGCTGCGCGTTCTGCAGGTGATGATGCGTCAGCAGCGGGGCGACCCGCAGGGTGACCTCGTCGGAGGTGCTCTTCCCGCCGGAGGCCACGGTCAGACGGATCACGGAGCGACCGCCCCAGCGGGCGTTGTCGCGTATCACGTCGGTGCTCTCGACCCCGAATTCCACACCTGCGCGGAGCTCGGCGGCGGACAGGCGGGTCTTGGCCGTTACCCAGGTCCAGCCGGTGGAGCGTTTGACGAAGATCCGCGTGTTCTTGGCGCCGGCCACGACCTTCAGGGCGCCCGTAGCCGTGGCGGGCAGGTTCGCCATCGGCACGGAACGCACCCGGGCCAGGTCGGCTGTGTCGGCGGAGCCGTTCACCGTGGTGTCAGCCGCGTCGTTGCACGCGGCAAGCTTGGCATCCGGGAGCGGCTTGCCGCCCGGGCCTTTGACCGCGCACCGCTTGGTGTCGTCGTCGATATTGGGGAGGAAGACCGCTCCCCTCGCGGGGGACCAGCCGTCCTCACCGCTGGTGTCCGTCGTACCGTCGACGTCCACCCGCCCGTCCCGGTTGACGTCCGCCCGGAGGTCGACCCGGGGCGGCTCGGCGGCGAACGCCGGTGACACGGGCGCCAGTACGGCCCCGATGACGGTGATGGCCAGTGCCGCGTGTCTCGCATGGCTCGTACTCAAGTTGCGTCCCTTCCTCAGGCTCGGTGCTACCGAGCCCGAAGAGGACAGGGACGCGTGGTGCGTTGCCTTCCGGCGCCGGGATCATCCCGGAGGCATGCGTGAGTACGGCTGGCGGAGGAGGCGGTGTCAGCCCAGGGCATGACGAAGAATCAGGGGTCTTGGGGTATTGCCGCGGGCTCACATCTGACGGGGCCCCGCCGCAACGGCAGGCAGCAGCAGGCGGCCCTGCGTGTCGTACGAGCACGACACGCAGGGCCGCAAGACCCTCAACGGGGGTGGCGCGTCAGGCGCCGGGTGCGCGGTAGTCCACCTTCTGGCGGACCGCTTCGTCGATTTCCTCGGGCGTCAGCAGCACGACCGTGCTCGTGCGAACGCCACCGGCGGCCGACGTGATCAGACCCATGGCCGCGGCGTGGGCATTGCTCGGCAGGTCCACCGTGACATAGACGTCCTCGTCGCCGAATGCCCAGTGCATTGATTCGAGCCGGCCCCCCAGGCTCTGGACCATGCGTTCGACGACCTCACGGCGCGCAGTGCCGCCTTCTTTGAGCAAGCCCTTCAGTCCGTCGACCGTCAACTTGGCCCTGAAGAGGTATTTCGTCATCGGTCTCCGCCTTTCACGTACGTGCCGAAGAGGGCCGTGGTCAGCCGGAGCCGTATGCCTGGAGACCGGCCTGGACGTCGTCGAAGTTCATCACCGGTGTGAAGGTGACCTTCGCGCCGAGTTCCTGGAAGAAGGGCTCGGCGATTGCCGCGATCTGAGAAGGCTCCTGAAGGTCGAAGACAAAGAATCCGGTGCGTTCTCCGTTCTCCGCCCCGAAGTAGGCGGCCTCCGGCTTCAGCCGCTCGATGGCCGACTTCATGGTCGTGCCCAGGCTCTGGTCCTTGATCGCCTTGTTTGCTTTCTCGGTGTCGAGTTGGACCGTCAGCAATACCCTCATGAGCGTTCCAC
Organism: Streptomyces sp. NPDC019443; assembly: GCF_044389785.1. Lineage (NCBI taxonomy): Bacteria > Bacillati > Actinomycetota > Actinomycetes > Kitasatosporales > Streptomycetaceae > Streptomyces > Streptomyces sp. NPDC019443. The sequence goes on along the minus strand of NZ_JBIRYJ010000009.1, from coordinate 98,051 downwards.
CTCATGTCTGTGTGCCTGCACCGCGCGATGTGCGAGGGATTCGCAGCGCTGTGTGGCCGTACATCCATCGTGTGGCCGTACATCCATCGTCGCCCTGCCCCAGCACGACTGCATCCCGGCAGGGCGCCTCGCTGTGGCCCGCTCAGGACGTGGATCGCGTCGCCAGGGACGGAGGCGTACGGCTCGCCGTCCGGCCCAACGCGGCCGCTGCCCGGGCGAACTTCGCAGCGTCCAGCAGGGCCGCACCGCCCAGGTCGTTGTTGAAGTACACAAACACATCGTTCTCGTCCGGCCATGCGTCGGCGATGCGTCGGGCCCAGGACTTCAGCGCTTGGCGGCCGTAGCGCGGTGGTGGGTCGGAGATGCCGCCGTGGAATCGCACGTACCCCCATGACGCGGTGCGCCACAGTGGCGTCACCGGGCGGGACCCCCGATCCGCCCAGCACAGGGCGCTGCCGTGCCGTTCCAGCAGCGCACGGAGTTCCCGCTCCGCCTCCCACCACGACGTGTGGCGGAATTCGACGGCCACCCGAACCGTGCCGGGAAAGCACCTCAGGCAGGCGTCCAGAGCCTCGATGTCCTCCCGGAAGTGGGCAGGCAGTTGCAGCAGGACGGGCCCCAGCCGGTCGCCCAGGCCCTCGGCGCGATCCATCAGCCGGCGCACCGGCTCCTCGGGGGCGCGCAGCCGCTTCATATGGGTCAGATAGCGGCTGGCTTTCACCGCCATGACGAACCCCTCCGGCGTCCGCTCCCGCCAGGAAGCGAAGATCTCCGTGGTGGGAAGCCGGTAGAAGGCGTTGTTGTTCTCCACGGTGGCGAAGTGCCGGGCGTACTCCTCCAGCCACAGCCGCTGCGGTTGCCTGGGCGGATAGAGAACGCCGCGCCAGTCCTTGTACTGCCATCCCGAGGTTCCGACAAGCATGGGCATGGTCCGATCCCTGCCCAGGAAGAGAGGGAATATAGCCCTATTCAGGGCATATCTCTACCACTCGGCCTGCTGGGCAGTCGGCGATCAGGACAGCGTCTGAATGACCTCACGCACCTGGGCGGCGACCGAGTCCGGCAGCGGGGCGTAGTGGATTTCGGGGAGAGCCTTCTGCCCTTCTTCACCGGCGGTATAAGCCAGGAAGGATTTCAGGGCGGGAAGGGTTTCGGCCTGGTTTCCTGTGTCGCACACGATCTCGTAGGTGACCTGGACGATCGGATACGCGCCTTCGGCGGAGGTTCCGTAGTCGAACTTCAAGGTCAGGTCCTTGCCCGTGCCGGCGATTTTGGCTTCGGCCATGCCGGCGGAGGCGGTCTTCGGCGTTGGGGCGACGGGCCGGGAGGCTCCCGTGTCGATCTTGACCGTACTGATCTTGCCGGCAGCGGCGAAGGACAGCTCGAAGTAGCCGATCGAGCCGTCGAGCGACTGCACCTGCGACACAACTCCGCTGGATCCGCTCGCGGATTCACCGCCCTTGCCCTGCCAGGACTTCTTCACCGGGTGGGGCCAGGAACCACCTGCGGCGCCGGCCAGGTAGGCATTGAGATTCTGGGTGGTGCCGGAGTCGTCCGACCGGTGCACAGGGCGGACGGGGATAGGCGGCAGCTTGACATCCGGGTTCAGCCGCCGGATGTCGGGGTGGTCCCAGGAGGTGATCCGCGCGTCGAAGATCTTCGCCAGGGTCGGGGCGTCGAGCACCAGATCGTCCACGTCCTGAAGGTTGTAGCCGATCGCGATGGGGCCGCCGACCATCGGAAGGTCAATGGCCCTGCCGCCCGCGCAGACGTCCTTCGACCACTGGACCTCTTCGGGCTTCAGCGCGCCGTCCGAGCCGCCGAAGCTGGTCGCCCCCCGGAGGAACTGGGCCACGCCGGCGCCCGAGCCCAGGGGGTTGTACTTGATCTGCACTCCTGTGCATGCGCGTTGGTACTGCTCGATCCAGTACGTCATGGCGTTCTGCTGGGCTGTTGACCCCGAGCCGGGTAGCTGACCCTGCGAGGCGCACTCGATTTGGGCCGCGGCCGGGTCGGAGGACGAGGTGTCAATGGCGGGGGAGACATCCGTGTCGCAGGCGGCCAGCAGCATGCTCGTCAGCGCGGCCGCCGCGGCGAGTGGGATGCGTCCCTTCGTGCGTCGACGCTGCACTCTCGTTCTCCTAAGTCGCCTGTCGCCCGGGAACATGCTCGGCGATGCGCTGCGTCCATGGGCGACATCCGTACGAACATCAGCCGTCGTGCCGTCGTATTCGGGGTGAGCGCGACGCGTCAAACGGCACTGTTTCGACAAATGTCTATGTTGACGCCCATCGAAACAGATGGGATGCTGAGGGCATAAGCCATCGACAGATGTCGAAACAAAGGGGAGTCATCGTGACCGTGCCGATTGCCGATGTGCCCATCGCCACCCTGCCCACCGTGGTGATCGGAGCCGGCCCGGTAGGCCTGGCCGCCGCCGCCCACCTCGTCGAGCGCGGCATCGAGCCGCTGGTCCTGGAAGCGGGACCGGCCGCCGGCAGTGCCGTACGCGAGTGGAGCCACGTACGTCTCTTCTCCACCTGGGCCGAGCTCGTCGACCCGGCCGCCGAGAAGCTGCTGGCCCCGACCGGCTGGACCGCGCCCGACGGGGTGACGTACCCGTCCGGCGGTGACTGGGCCGAGCGCTACCTCCAGCCGCTCGCCGACGTGCTGGGCGACAAGGTCCGCTTCGGCGCCGGCGTCACCGGCGTCTCGCGCGTCGGCCGCGACCGGGTCGTGGATGCCGGCCGTGAGGAGCAGCCCTTCACCGTGCACGTCACGAACGCCGACGGGACCGAGGAACGCCTCGCCGCCCGCGCCGTGATCGACGCCTCCGGCACCTGGTCCACCCCGGGCCCGATCGGAGGCGACGGCCTCCCGGCCCTCGGCGAACGCGCGGCCGCCGACCGTATCTCCTACCGCGTACCGGACCTCAAGGACCCTGCCGTACGCGCCCGTTACGCGGGCAAGCGCACCGCGGTCATCGGCTCCGGCGCCTCCGCCTTCACCGCTCTGGCCTACCTGGCCGACCTGGCGAAGGAGAGCCCGGGCACCCACGCGGTGTGGATCGTGCGCCGCGGCATCAGCGGCTCCACCTTCGGCGGCGGCGAGGCGGACCAGCTCCCCGCCCGCGGGGCACTGGGCCTCGCGGCCAAGGCAGCCGTGGACGACGGATACGCCGACGCCGTCACCGGATTCCGTACGTCCGCCGTCGAGAAGACCGGCGACCGGCTGGTGCTGCTGTCCGAGGACGGCCGCCGACTCGACCCCGTCGACGAGGTCATCGTCCTCACCGGCTTCCGCCCCAACCTGTCGTACGTCTCCGAGCTCCGCCTCGCCCTCGACGAGCGCCTCCAGGCGCCGGTCGAGCTCGCCCCGCTGATCGACCCGAACGTCCACTCCTGCGGCACCGTCTACCCGCACGGCGTGAACGAGCTCTCCCACCCGGAGAAGGACGTCTATCTCGTCGGCATGAAGAGCTACGGCCGCGCCCCCACCTTCCTCGCCATGACCGGCTACGAGCAGGTTCGCTCCATCGCAGCAGCACTCGCCGGAGACCAAGAGGCAGCCGAACGCGTCGAGTTGACCCTTCCGGAGACCGGAGTCTGCGGCGGCGCTGGCCTGTTCGACGAGTCCGACGCCACCAGGAGGGACAGCGAAGGCGGCGGCTGCTGCGCCGCCCCGTCCACCCTCCAGATCGGCGTCGGAGCTCCGGTCCCGTCCGGCGGCTGCTGACCACTGTGCCCAGCCTCGGCATCAGCAAGGCCGCGACCGGAACAGGGGACCGGTCGCGGCCTCGCGCGGCACTGCCCGCCCTGTGCGCCACCCAGATCACCAGCTGGGGAATCGTCTACTACGCCTTCCCCGTCCTGCTCCCGCACCTGACCGCGGACACGGGCTGGTCCACGAGCGCCGTGACCGCGGCCTTCTCCGGCGCCCTTCTGATCTCTGCCCTCGCCGCAATACCCGTCGGCCGCATCCTCGACCGCCGAGGCCCCCGCGCCGTGATGACCACCGGATCCGTGCTCGCGGTCGCCTCCGTACTGGCGATTGCCGTAGCGCCGAACCTCTACGTGTTCACCGCCGCCTGGCTCGCGGCCGGTGCCGCCATGGCCGCCACCTTCTACCAGCCGGCTTTCGCGGCCGTCACCCGGTGGTGGGGCCCCGACCGCGTCCGCGCCCTGACGATCGTCACGCTCGCAGGCGGCCTCGCCAGTACGCTCTTCGCACCCCTCACCGCCACGCTCGCCGACCACCTCGGCTGGCGAACCACCTACGCCGTGCTCGCCGCGATCCTCGCCGCCGTCACCGTCCCGGCCCACGCCCTGGCCCTGCGCGCCCCCTGGCCACCCGCCCCACCGGCCGCATCCACGACCAGCCGCACGCCGATCGCCCGCAGCCGCCCCTTCCTCCTGCTCACACTCGCCTTCACTTTCTCCGGTTTCGCCATGCACGCGGTCGTCTTCGGACTGGTCCCCCTGCTCACCGAACGCGGCGCCGACCCGACAACGGCGGCCTGGGCGCTGGGACTTGGAGGGGCTGGTCAGACCCTGGGCCGCACGCTCTACGCCACGCTTTCCCGTCATACCGGAGTCACTGCCCGCACCGCCGTCCTGATCGCAGCAGGCGGCGCCACCACCGCGGCCCTGGCCCTCGTCCCCGGCCCGATCCCGCTGCTGATCCTGCTCGCCGTCCTCGCCGGAGTCGTACGCGGCAACCTCACCCTCCTCCACGCCACCGCCGTCGCCGACCGCTGGGGAACGGCCCACTACGGCCGCCTGTCCGCGCTGCTCACCGCTCCCGCCACCGTGGCGGCAGCCCTCGCCCCCTGGGCCGGGGCCGCAATGGCCGGCCGGCTCGGCGGCTCCAGTGGCCTCTTCCTCGCGCTCGCGGCGGGCTCCGCCCTGGCGGCCGTTCTGGCCGTCGCATCGGGGCGTCGCGCGGGGCGGCACCGATGATCGAGACCGGGCCCCGGGCCGAGGACATCCCTTTCGGCCATCCGCTGGAGCCGCTCACCTGAAGGCCGCACCTCGAGCTGTCGGCGCTCGGCGACACCAGTGCGCTGGTGCCGGCTCGGCCCGTACGTCGGTGTGGCCGGTGAGGGGGCGACGACAACCCGCCATTGCCGCTTAGCAGTTCCCGGAACACTCTGCCGGTCGGCGCCGGCCTCGCTTGACTAACGAACAAGACCCGTTGCCATCTCGTTAATATTGTACTTCTTGACGCTTTTGTCGGGGCAGAGTTGACTTCCAGCCACCTCGGCCGCAACTACGTGGCCAGTCAGGGAGGTTGATTTCCACCGATGAACGCATATATGCGTCGCACCGCCGCTACTGTCGCTGCTTCTGCGATGACCGTCTCGCTCGCTGCCTGTATCAGCGCCCAGGGCTCGGGAGTGAAGACGAGCGACGACATCACTGTCGGTCTACTCCTTCCGGAGAACCAGGCTGCTCGCTACGAGAAATTCGACAAGCCGGTCATCGAGGAGAAGATCAGACAGCTGACGAACGGCAAGGGCAAGGTCCTCTACGCCAATGCGAAGCAGGACGCAGCTCTGCAGACGCAGCAGGTGGAAACCATGATCGAGGACAAGGTCGACGTCCTGATCGTGGACGCGGTCGACTCCAAGGCCATCGCCGACTCGGTCAGGAAGGCCAAGGACGCGAACATCCCGGTCGTCGCCTTCGACCGTCTCGCCGAGGGCCCGATCGACGCCTACACCTCGTTCGACAACGAAGAGGTCGGCCACGTCCAGGGCACAGCGCTGCTGCAGGCGCTGGGCTCCGACGCCAAGTCGGGCGAGATCGTGATGATGAATGGCGCGATCACCGACCCGAACGCCGCGCAGTTCAAGAAGGGCGCGCACGCCGAGCTCGATGGCCAGGTGAAGGTCGGCAAGGAGTACGACACAAAGGAGTGGAAGCCGGAGAACGCCAACGCCAACATGGAGGCGGCGATCTCGGCCCTCGGCAAGGACAAGATCGTCGGCGTCTACTCCGCCAACGACGGCATGGCGGGCGGCATCATCACCGCCCTGAAGGCCGCCGGCGTCTCCCCGCTGCCGCCGGTCACCGGCCAGGACGCCGAGCTCGCCGCCGTGCAGCGCATCGTCGCCGGTGAGCAGTTCATGAGCGTCTACAAGCCGTACGCCCCGGAGGCCAACGCCGCGGCCGAGATGGCCATCCTGCTCGCCAGGGGCATGTCGCTCAACTCCATGGCTCAGGCGGACGTCGACAGTCCGACCAACAAGCGCATCCCCTCGGTACTGGTCCCGGTCATCTCGCTGACCAGGGACAACATCAAGGACACCGTCATCCTGGACGGCGTCTACACCGTCCAGGAGATCTGCACCCCCAAGTACAAGACCGCCTGTAACGACCTCGGCCTGAAGTAGATCGCGAAGGGACGTCTGGCGTCGGGCGACCACCTCGGCCCGGCGTCCGGCACCCACGCGACCATCGCGCGCGGCGCGCCGGTGGCGTCGAGGCGTTCGCGTGCGGTGCTCATGCGTCCCAGCCGGAATCGACGCCGTCGTGGCATCCGGAAGCGACGCCGGGGGCCACCGGGGCGCGTTCCTGCGGCCCGTGAGGGAGTCCCTGGTCGGGACGTTCTCGCTGGTGCCGCAGGTGGCCGACGCGGTGGCGGTCCCCGTCATCGCGGTCGGCGGTATCGCCGACCCACGAGGTATGGCCGCCGCCCTCGCCCTGGGCGCCGACGCCGTGCAGACAGGCACCGGATTCCTGGCGACCAGGGAATCCGGACCGAGAGCCGTCCACAAGCAAGCATTGAGCGGGCCCGAGGCGCGGAGGACAGTCTCACGCGACTCTTCTCGGGCCGCCGCTGTCACGTCGGCCATGCCGGCCGAGGGATCTTGCGATTGCGCTGCTCCGGGCGCAATCTTGTGTTGTGGCTGCTCAGGATGGCCCTACGCTCATCACTTCCGTGCAGCGAGCCTTCCGCTTGATGGAAGCCGCCGGGGCACACGAGGGTGGCGCCCCGGCGAAGCAGCTGGCACGCGAGGCGGGGCTGCCCCTTGCCACCGCGTATCACCTGCTGAGGACGCTGGTCCACGACGGGTACCTGCGGAAGCTGGACGACGGCGGGTTCGTCATCGGGGACAAGCTGGACACGCTGTACGCCGGAAGCCGCGGGCAGGCGCTGCTCAACCGTATCCGTCCCACGCTCATGGCTCTGCGGGACGAATTGTCGGCCGCCGCCTACCTGACCTTTTACGAGGAGGGCGAGATCCGGGTCGCCGAGATCGTCGACGGGCCTCGGGCACCTCGGGTTGACCTCTGGGTGGGGTTCGAGGACGCCGGGCACGCCACCGCGCTGGGTAAGAGCGTCCTGCGCGAGTTGGACGACGACTCCCGCGGGGACTACCTCTCCCGGCACCCTCTCGCCGAGCTCACGCCCCGCACCATCACCCAGCGTTCCGAACTGCTCCGGCGACTGGACTCGGCGCCCGCCGACCCGGCCGTCATGGACCTGGAGGAGTACGCCCTCGGTACGGTCTGCGTCGCCGTGCCCGTATACAGCGGACACACGCTCGGCTCGCTCGGTGTCTCCGTCCGGGCAGACCGGCTCTCCCGAATCGATCAAGTCCTGTCGCGGCTGATCCCGACAGCGAGCCGCGTGACCAGGGGCCTTTCACTCACTATCTGAAAATTCTGCCCTTGTGGCCCACCTCGGACCCCTGTTCCCTGGACAAAACGGGCGCTCCGGCGTCGCGAACGGACCAGGGAGTTGCAGAGGGGAACATGAGCCAGGCCCGAGACCACCAGCGCGAACGCCCACCGACCTGCAATTTTACGAAGCGGGCGGCCGGCTCTGGGGCACCGGCCCAGCCGGACGGCCGCCTGGGGGCGGCCCCGGCCTCGGGGACAGCGATGCTGGACCAGCCATGCATCGCCACCCTCCTCGCCGCTGTGCCCACACTGTTCGTCTTTGCCGTTGCGCTCCTCACCCTCGTCAGCGGAGCCGGGACGACTTGGTTGCCGCTCCTCGCCGTCGGGCCCACACTGGCCGCCGCCACCAGCAGGCCGTGTGGGGTCCTTCGTATCGGCTTCATCGCCGTGGCACTGGGCGCTGTACTCGGCGGCCGTGGCGGTGCGCCGGGCCGTGAGCAGGCAATTGTGCTGTCCGCACTGGTCGCCGTCACCCTCGCGAGCAGCCTGGCCAGCGCGCTGCGCGGGCGTCGTGAACGGGTACTGGAAGCCGTCCGCTCAGTCGCCGAGGCTGCCCAGCACGCCCTCCTCAAGCCCGTGCCTGCCACTGTCGGCCAGTTCCAGGTGGCTGTCCGCTACAGCGCCGCAGCGGCGGAGGCCCGAATCGGCGGGGACCTCTATGCGCTCGTGCCCACCCCTTACGGGATCAGGTTGATCGTCGGTGATGTGCGCGGCAAGGGGCTGCCCGCGGTGAGCACCGCTGCTCTGGTGCTCGGTGTCTTCCGTGAGGCCGCCTATGACGAGCCGGACCTCCTGGATGTCGTCGGCAGGATCGAGCGGAGCCTGGCGCGCAACCTCGGTCCCGACGACTTCGTCACCGCCGTGGTCGCCGGGTACCCCGGGGCCGGGCGCATGGAGGTGGTCAACTGCGGACATGCCCCTCCGCTGCTGGTTCGCGGGTCCGACGTCATGGCTGTCGAACCGACCCATCCGGCTCCGCCTCTCGGGATGAGCGCCCTCACCGGTGAGACCCCGAGCCTCCAGGTGCTGCCTTTCACCGACGGCGACCAGTTGCTTCTCTACACCGACGGCGTCACCGAAGCCCGCAACCACAGTCGTGAGTTCTATCCGCTCACCGAGCGGGTGGCGCGGCACTTGTCGGATGAGCCGTCCCGTACCGTCGCCGCGCTGCACGACGAGCTGCTGGCGCACGTGGGCGGCCGGCTCCACGACGACGCGGCACTGCTTCTGCTCCGGAAACCGGTCGTCGCCGGCCCGGTCGTCGCCGGCTCGACGTCCGCTACTGAGTCAGGCTCCGGTCGACAGGCCGACAACAACTGACGCCCGCTCAGCACCGCATCGGCCTGCCTGTGGAATCACTTGGGAACGAAGGTGACCCGGAACATCTTGGGCCACGACTTGCCGGTGAGGAGGAACTGATCGGTCCCGGGAACGGCCGCAATACCGTTCATGACGTACGCATGCTGCTTCTCGGCTGCGCTGAGGAGGGCCGGGGCGTCGATGTCTCCGGTTACCGTGCCGGTGTTGGCGTCGATACGCACAATCCGGTCGGCAGGCCAGACGTTGGCGTACACGGTGTCACCGACGCATTCCAGCTCATTCAGCCGCGCCACGGGCTTTCCATGGGCGGTGACGGCAACATCCCCCGTCTTCACGAGTGTTCTGGGGTCCCGGAAAGTGAGCCGGGCGGAGCCGTTGCTCGTCACCAGCCGGTCGCGATGCCGCTGGTGGCACACTCCCCAGCCTTCGTCCTGGTAAGGGACCCTGCGCAACTCGGCCAGCGTCCTTGCCTCTCGCTCGACCGCGATGCCGTTCTGCCAGGTGAGCTGCCACAGGGTCGGCCCCATGACGGTGATTCCCTCGCCGAACAGCGGCGCGGGCAACTCGGCGCGGACCGCGGGCGACTTGCCGAGCGGCCCCGCCCGAACCGAGGACCGTCCGACCACGCCTGTGCTCTCGTACAGCGTGCCGCCGTTCATCTCCAGGCCCTGGGTGAAGGCCGTCGGGTCATGGGGCAGGATCTCGACGACTTCGACCCCCAACCGCTCGACCTTGACATCGGCCGCTGCCGCGGCCCGCGCATGTGTGCCCGGGCCGTGGTCCCCGGCTCCGCCACCCCTCTCACAGGAATGGACGAGCATGCCACCGGCCAGGGCCACGACCGCGACAGGGGCCACCACCGCAATACGCATGACTACGGTCGTGTCTTGGCCGAGACCGGCACCGGCACCGGCACCGGCGCCCCGTGCCCCTTGGCAGCCGGCCCTCGGCTGCGGACCCCTGCAGCCGAGCGCGACGACACGAGCGCGGTAAGCCGGGCTTTCGCGCTCTGCTTCGGCCGGTACTTGTACGCATAGCCGTACGCTTCGCCCTCCCCTCGTGCCGGAGCGCCATTCAGGACGGCCCCCAACACTTGGACATTGACGCGTTGGAGGATGCGCAGGGCGTCGACGACCTGGCTCCGGCTTGTCCGCCCGGCGCGCGCCACGAGCAGGTAGCCGTCAATGGCGGGTGCCATCGCCGCGGTGTCGGCAAAGGGGAGCACCGGGGGGGTGTCCACCACGACATGGTCGAATTGCTCGGCAAGAGTGTGCAGCAAGTCGCCGAAATAGGTGCTTCCGAGAAGCTGGGTCGGGTTGGGAGGAATCATCCCACTGGTGAGCACGGAGAAGGCCCCGGCCGACTGCAGTACCTGATGCAGTTCGGCCCGGCCCACCAGCACTGTGGTGAGCCCGGCGTCCCTGACCAGACCCAGAGCGGGAGCGATCGAAGGGCGGCGCAGGTCGCAGTCGATCAGGCATACCCTCGCCCCCTCTTCGGCCAGTGTGGCGGCCAGGTTGACCGACACGCTGCTCTTGCCCTCACGGGGCAGCGGGCTGGTGACGGCGATCACCTTCGGCCGCTGGTCCACTTCCGCGAACTGCAGATTGACACGAAGCTTTCGGAAGCCCTCCGCACGAAGGCCGTGCCTGTCGTCGCGCAAGGAGACCGGCTGCCGTACGGCTCGCGGATCCTGCACGATGCTGGACAGTACGGCTGGCCCCCCAGCCCCTTCCAGGCACTCGGCGAGGGCTTTGGAGTCGCGCATCGACGTGTCCACTGTCTCAACTGCGACGCCCAGCCCCAGCCCGAGAAGCAGGCCCACCGCCAGACCGAGCGCGACATTGAGGGCGGTGTTCGGGGACGAAGGCGCGGGCGGCACCGCGGCAGGCTGGGTGACGGTGAGTCGTACCGGGGACGGGGATTTGCTCTTCTCCGGACGCTCCAGCTCCCTGATCACCTGGGCGAAGCGAGTAGCGACCGCATTGCTGATACGGGCGGCTCGTGCCGCACGGGTGTCGGTGACGGTCAGACGGACCAGCACCGTGTTGAGCGGCGCCTCGGCCGAGATCCGCGCAGCCAGCTGGGTCGGCGTCATATCGAGCCGGAGGGCTTTCACGACCGGCTTGGTCACCGCCGGGCTGGTCGCTACGTCGGTATAGGACTGGACTCTCGCTTGGGTGAATGAGTTCCCCTGAATGAGCTGTGAGGTGTCGGCACCACTCTGGAGGGAAGCGAACAGCGTGGTCGTTGCCCGGTACTCAGGAGTGGCGACGACACTTGTCAGGATTCCTGCGGCCGTCCCCAGCAAAGCCACAATGGCGATGACGCGCCACCGGCGGGAAAGGACTCGAAGGTAGTCGCGCAAATCCAAGGTCATCCCCGATCGGAGCAAGTGAGTGAGTGAACGGTCACCCTAGGGCCGCGCTGAGGGATTCAGGGCACATGGCATGCATGCTCACCTTTTCGTACCCCAACGGAGTGCATGGGCGGCCCTTCAGAGGCGCTCAACGGTTTCCGCGCGGCAGCGATTGCAGGCGTCGAACACGTAGTCGGCGACCTTCTCCACCATTGCGTAATCGAAAATGTCGTGGTCAGTTGCAATGACCACGGCATCGGCTGCCGCGACCTGTTCCTCTGTGAGTTCGACGCACAGGATGTCCTCGGGCAGCCGAAGAGCGTCGACATGCGGTTCCACTGCCAGGACATGAGCGCCCAGTTGCCTCAGTCCGAGAGCCACGGCAACGGCAGGGGACTCCCGGATGTCGCCGGTATTCTTCTTGTAGGCGAGCCCGAGGACCAGGATTTGGCTGCCATTGACCGGCTTGCGGCGGCCGTTGAGCCCTCTGGCAACGCGCAGCACCACATGGTCGGGCATGTGGCTGTTGATGTCGTTGGCCAGTGTCACGAAGCGGAAGTCGTGCCGAAGCGTCTGCTTGACCTGCCACGAGAGATAGGAAGGATCAATGGGCAGGCAGTGCCCTCCGACGCCGGGCCCGGGCAGAAAGCGCATGAAGCCGAAAGGCTTGGTCGCCGCCGCATCGATCACTTCCCAGATGTCGATGCCGAGTGGTTTGCAGAACATCGCAAGCTCGTTGACGAGGGCGATGTTGACATGGCGGAACGTGTTCTCCAGGAGCTTGGTCAGCTCGGCCGTGCGCGGTGAGCTCACCGGGACAGTACGGTCCACGACGTCGTCGTAGAACTGCTCGACATGTCGCAGGGAGATGTCGTTCAAACCGGAGACCACCTTGGGGGTGTTCTCCAGCCGCCAGGTCGGGTTGCCCGGGTCAATTCGTTCCGGGCTGTATCCCAGGAAGAAGTCCTTGCCCGCCCGGAGCCCGCTGCCCGCCTCCAGGATCGGGCACACCACGTGCTCGGTCGTGCACGGATACGTGGTGGACTCAAGGATCACCGTGGCGTTCGGCCGGAGTTGCTGGGCGACTGCCTGTGCGGCGGTCTCCACGAAACTCAGGTCGGGGACACCGTCCTTCAGGGGAGTCGGCACCGTGATGACGCAGACATCGAAGCCCGAGGCATCGGCGAAATCGGTGCTCAGGGAATAGCGGCCCGAGTTGAGGGCTGCCAGTAGGCGAAGGGATGTCACGTCCTCGGCGAACGACTCGCCGGCGGCCAGACGCTTGACGCGCATCTCATCAACATCGAGACCCACGACGTTGTGGCCGGCTTCCGCCACACGAACGGCGAGTGGAAGGCCCACGTACCCCTGGCCGACCACTACCACCTTCTTTGTTGCCACCGACACGGTGACTCCTCTCTGCTTGCCAAGCAGAATGTTTCGGAGGAATATGCCTGACACTCGCTCGACGCGGCTTCCCGTCCATCTCTTGAGTGACACTCAGCAGGCGAATGGAGCCATGTCAGTCGTCAAGGGGGCACGAATGGGCTAATTGCAGGATTCCATTCATTCTATTTGTGTTATCCCTGGCTATCGTTGCCATGCGTCGCCGGATCCACATGCCCCGGTAACGCCCCACCGGCAAACATGGAGTGACGACGTGATGGAACGTCCGAAATACCTGGTCACCGGAGGAGCTGGCTTCATCGGCTCCCATCTCGTCGATGCACTGCTGGCACGTGGTGAGCCGGTCGTTGCACTCGATGACCTCAGCACCGGGCGCCTGGAGAACCTGGCAAGTGCGCGCGGGCTGGATAACTTCAAGTTCGTCCACGGATCCGTGCTGGATGCGGCGCTCGTCGACGAGTTGGTGAGTGACTGTGATTGTGTAGTGCACCTGGCGGCGGCCGTAGGCGTGAAACTCATCGTCGAACAACCGCTGAATTCCTTCACCATCAACACCAAAGGCACAGAGACGGTCATCGGGTCCGCTCACCGCCATGGCCGCAGAGTAATCCTCGCCAGCACATCGGAGATCTACGGCAAGAACTCCTCCGGGCCGCTGAACGAGAACTCCGACCGCGTCCTGGGCAGTCCCTCTGTCCCACGGTGGTCCTACAGCACTGCCAAGGCGGTCGACGAGATCCTCGCCGAGCTGTACCGCCGGGAGTACGGACTGCGTTCCACCGTCGTGCGGTTCTTCAACACCGTCGGCCCTCGGCAGAGCCCCGCCTATGGCATGGTCATCCCGAGATTCGCCCGTCAGTCAGTCCGAGGAGAACCCCTCACCGTCTACGGCACCGGGCAGCAGAGCCGCTGTTTCCTCCATGTCGCAGATGTGGTCGAAGCGCTCCTGTCGCTGATCGACCTTCCGGATGCCGTAGGTGAGACCTTCAACATCGGAAGCGACGAGGAGATCAGCATTCTGGATCTGGCGGAGCGGATCATCGCGTGCGCCGAGAGCACTTCGTCCGTGCGCCGTCTCTCCTACGGTGAGGCCTACGGACCGGGGTTCGAAGACATGGAGCGTCGCGTCCCCGACACCACGAAACTGAGGGCCTTCACCGGCTGGCAGCCGAGGCGGAACCTCGACGACGTGCTGGCGGACGCCGTCGCCGATGCCCGAAGTGAGGTGACGCAGCCGGTGGTCGAGCTTGTCGCTGACGGCCCGGCCAACGGGGAAGCCGGCAATTCCACCGGTCAGACCGTGCTGGCGGGTCCATGTCCGGTCTGAGTCCGTGGCTGATGTCGGCGATCGCAGGGCTGGGGGCTCTCCTGGTCGCTGCCCTGCTGACCGAGCCACTGCGGCGCCTGGCCCTGCGGCGCGGATACACCGACCTGCCGAACGCACGCAGAGTCCATGTCCGCCCCACGCCTTATCTGGGCGGCATCGCGGTCGCGATTGCCACCCTGGGCTCCGCGAGTGTGGCGACATTCGCCGCGACGGAGTACGACGCCACGGTTGGCGTCGTACTCGCATGCGCTGCGCTCATCGCCGTGCTTGGCCTCACCGACGACCTGCGTCCGCTCAGCATCCGTGTCCGTCTCTGTATCGAGGCGGCGGCAGCCCTGGTGGTGGTTCTGTGGTGCGGCCATCCCGTGCTCTTCGGTACATGGCTCGACGTGGTACTCGCGGTCGCGTGGATCCTCTTCACCACCAACGCGTTCAACTTGCTGGACAACATGGACGGGGTGGTATCCACCGTGACCGCGGTCACCGCGGGATTCCTCTGCTGCGCCGCTCTCTCCGTCGGTCTGGTCGGCACCGCCTCGGTCATGGCTGCCCTGGCCGGGGCCTGCGCAGGCTTCCTTTTCCACAACTGGCATCCGGCGCGGATCTTTCTCGGTGACGCGGGCTCACTTTTCGTGGGCTTTCTGGTGTCGTCCGCCACTGTGGTTCTGCACAGGGACAACGCCGCCCTTTCCGGGTACACCAGTCTGTTCCTCATCACCTTGGTCGTCACGGCGGACACCGTCCTGGTCATGGTCGCGCGACGCAGGGAGGGCAGACCTGTGCTGCAGGGCGGCAGGGATCACATCGCCCACCGACTGCGGCGCCTCGGACTGACTGTCCGCCAGGTGGCCGTTGTCATCGGAGGCTTCGCGGCCATGACGTGCCTGACAGCAGTGCTCGTCATGTTCAAGGTCGTCCCGCAGAACGCCGTGCTGATCACGGTTGTCACGGTGACCGTCGTGGCCTGGGGCCTGCTGCTGAGAGTCCCTGTGTACGCCGTAAGCGGGGACGGACAGAGCTGAGGGGAGCCACGGCGACGCGCCGTGGCTCCCCTCAGCTCTGTCGTCAGCCGACTTCCACCGAGAGCGGCTCGGCAGGTGGCAGCGCCGCATACTCGGGCAGGGTACGGAACCAGCGCACCGTCTCGGCCAGTCCACGCGCCAGCGGGACTTGGGCCACGTCGGGGAAGAGCCCGCGCAGCAGACCGTCCTCGGCCTGGGAGTGGCGGACGTCTCCCGCCCTCGCCGCCTCGTGCCGGATGTCGGCCGGAGCCCCCACGACTTCCGCGAGCTGCTGGGCGAGGTCGATGAGAGGCACCCGCGTACCAAAGGCCAGGTTCACCGGACCGGGGTACGTGACCTTGCGCAGGACCGCATCGGCCAGCACCCTGACGACGGTTCCGACATAGGTGAAGTCCCGCGTCTGCAGTCCGTCGCCGAAAATCCTCATGGGCGTGCCGCGCAGCAGGGCGTCGATGAAGGCCGGGATCACGGCGGCGTAGGCATGGCCGGCTGACTGCAACGGCCCGTAGACGTTGAAGAACCGGAACGCCAGAACCCGCAGGTCGAACGAGGCGCCGTAGGCAAGGACGTAGGACTCGGTGGCGAGCTTGCTCGCGGCGTAGGGGCTCAGGGGCTGAGTCGGCAGGTCCTCGTGTTTCGGCAGTACGGGAACGGCACCGTAGACCGAGGAGGACGAGGCGGCCACCACCGAGACGCTTCTGCGTCGGCATGCCTCGAGGACGTACACCGTCCCGGTCGCGTTGACGTTATGACTGGCGACCGGGTCGGCCAGAGAGCGCGGCACAGACGGGCGGGCTGCGAGGTGGACGACAGCGTCCACTCTGGCGACGACGCTTTCGAGGAGGTCGGGGTCGAGAATGCTGCCCTCGATCAGCTCCGCGTCGACTCCCGCCAGGTTGGCTGCGGAACCTGTGCTCAGGTCGTCGAGAGCGATGACCTTGCCCACATTCGGACGCGACGCAAGCTCTTGGCAAAGGTTGGCGCCGATGAAGCCGGCGCCTCCGGTAACAAGGACGTTCAAGAGTGCTCACCTTTCGAACGGGATGCGGTCCACCATCCGCGGGCGACGGCGATGGAGGTGTAGAGAGCCTGCGTGTCGGCCACCAGACGTTCCTCGCCGAAGCGCTGGGTGGTGAACGTACGTGCTCGTGCACCCATCTCCTGGCGCAGTTCCCCGTCGCGCAGAAGAGTCACCGTGTGGCGAGCGAGTTCACCGGACGACAGGCCTGCCAGGAGCCCCGTCGTTCCGTCTTGTACGACCTCCGCGACGCTGCCGACGTCCGTGGCCACCGCCGGCAGCCCCGCCAGGCCGGCCTCGATCAGACTGACGGGCATGCCTTCGTTGTCCGAGGTCAGCAACACCAGGTCGGCCGCCGCGTAAACGGTCTCCACGTCTGCGCGCCAGCCCAGCAGGTGGAGCGAGTCGCCGAGATCGGTGACCGCCTCCGGATCCGGTTGGAAGTCGCCCGATCCACACACCACGAAATGCGCCGCGGGCACGGTACGGCGCACTTCGCGGGCCACGGCGAGAAAGCGGTCGGGGCGTTTGATTCCGGTAATTCGTCCCACATAGGCAACCACGGGACAGCCCTGCGGGAGTCCGAGCTGTCGCCGGGCGGCGGCGGGCTCCGGTGCGATTGCAAGCGTGGTGCCGGGCGGCACGACCGTGTATTGGCCCGCCTTTCCGATGCCGGCGGCGACGAGGTCGTCCCGCACTCGGCTGCCCACGGCAACCAACCGATCGGAGAGGGCTGCAAGCCTGCGTTCGGTCTGCACCACGACGCGAGTCTTCGCCGGGGAGAAATAGCCATGCAGGAGATGGCCGTGAAAAGTGTGCACCCGTGAGGGGACCCGCGCCAGCACGGCAGCCGCCCGCCCCAGTGCGCCCGCTTTCGCTGTGTGCGTGTGGACGATATGGGGCCGGAATCGGCGCATGGCTGCCGCCAGTTCGAACAGGCAGCGCACATCATCCGTGGGCCGCACAGCCCGTCCCAGCCCTTCGAGCCGATGGACCGGCAGGTCGGGTGCCCGCTGATCCAGATAGTCCGCCTCACCCGAACCCACAAATCCGGAGATCAGGTGATGGTCGAATCGCTCGGGATCCAGCCCTCGCAGGAGAGCGGATACCTGGACTGCCGGACCGCCGATATTCATTCGCGTGATGACTCTCATCACGCGCAGGCGTGGGATGCCGAAACCAGTGGTTCGGTACGTGGCGGTCGACATGTGCCAGATATTAAGCCGAACACACTCTGGTATCCGTCAAGGGCGCGAAGTATGTGTCCGCTGCTTTGGACAACCCTCTCGGAAATATTTCGAGGGCCGTGGAAGGATCGCCGAGAGCCCGGTATTCGGTCGATTCTTTCCTCCACCACCGCAGCGTCGACGCTCTTCCCGGCCGGCGTCTGATATACCGCGTCAGTACGCACGTTCGCCGGAAACCGCGGTACATGCGCTCCCAGGAGGAAGGAGACCATGAGGTGATCGACTGCTCCAGCGAGGTAGAGCAAGGCAAGCGCTTCGCCTTCGGCCGCAACTGGCAGAGGTTCAGCAGGCTGGTCGACGAGGACCGTATCGCTGCGGCTCGCGAGTCCCTCGTGGCGGCCTTGGGAACCGGCGATCTCGCCGGGCGCACGTTCTTGGACATCGGCTGCGGCAGCGGCCTGTTCTCGCTGGCCGCACTCCAACTCGGTGCGAAGGTCCACTCCTTCGACTTCGACCCCGACGCGGTGGAGACGACCAGGCAGCTGCGTGAACGGTACGCGCCCGACAGCGACTGGCGGGTGGAGCACGGTTCGGTGCTGGATTCCTCCCTGATCTCCCGCCTCGGACAGTTCGACATCGTCTACTCCTGGGGAGTGCTGCACCACACAGGCGCCCTGTGGGAAGCGTTGGACACCGTCTGCCGACTGGTCGCCCCCGGAGGGCTGTTGTATGTGTCGATCTACAACGATCAGGGCCTGAGCAGCCGCGCGTGGAGGCATGTCAAGCGCACCTACAACTCCTCCGGCCCAGTGACGCGGCGATTGCTGGTCGCCGGGAGTGGGATGTACCTGAACGCTCCCCGACGAGCGGTCACCCTGCTGAAGTCGGCCATGACGGGGCGACCTCCCGTCGGCGGCCAGGCTCGACGTGCTCGCGGTATGTCCGCCCGGTACGACCTCATCGACTGGGTCGGAGGTTATCCCTTCGAAGTCGCCGCTCCGGAAGAGGTGTTCCGCGTGGGCCGGCGCCATGGGCTGGAACTGCGCCATCTCAAGACCTGCGGAGGGGGCCTGGGCTGCAACGAGTACGTCTTCGCCTCGATCGCCGATCAGGACACCGCACAGAGGTCACCCGCGGCTCGGAGCGCGGCGGCGCTGGGGACCAGCGTTACGGGCTGAGGTGCCCGCGCTCGATCCGTGCTGCCGGGCCTGGCCGGCGCCGCCGACGTCAGCAGACGGGCGGCGGCCGGCCTCGCCGGGTGTACCGCCGCAGTGGTGCTCCGGCCCGGCTGTTTCCCGCGCTCACCTGACGGATCTGCGCTCCAGCAGTTTCCCGTACAGGCTGATGTGCCGCTCCACCATTGTGTCCGCACTCAAGTGCTCAAGTGCCCACTCCCGGGCGGTCTTCCCCAGTCGTGCGGCGGCGGCGTGGTCGGTAAGCATCCATTGCAGGCCCTGCGCCAGAGCTTCGGTGTCCGCTGGGGGTACCAGCACACCTCGGTCGCGCAGCAACTCCGGCGTTCCGCCCACCGCGGTGGCAACCACGGGCCGGCCAACCGCCATGGCCTCCATGACCGCGTTGCTCAGGCCCTCCTCCAGGGAGGGCAGCACGACGACGTCCGCCCGAGCGAGATAAGAGGGCACATCAGTGCGATGGCCCAGAAAGCGTACGTCGATGCCCAACCGCTCGGCCTGTTGCTGCAGAGGGTGTCGCTGGGGACCCTCCCCGATCAGCACGAGGGTGCAGCGCTGCCCCCGCTGCTTCATCCGGGCGACGGCGTCGAGCAGGTACTGGTGGCCCTTGTAGGTCCGCAGGTTGGCCACGCACAGCACCACCGGCAGATCCGTGGACAGGTCGGCGGGAGCGGCCGTCCGGAAATCCTGCTCCTCCATTCCGTTGTGAATGACGGCGATCTTGTCCTGCGGCAGCCCTTCCTGGCGCCGGGCCTGCTCGGCGACGGCATGTGCATTGGCCACAATGAAGTCGGTCATGCCAGTCGCGGCCCGCTCCACGGCCAGCAGCCCCCGGCGTCCCTCCTTGAACGTGCCCAGGCTGCGCCGCCCGGCCACGCACACCGGAACACGTGCCAGGCGGGCCGCGGGAGGCGCCGCGATGTAGCAGTCGAACAAAAAGGCATGGAAGACCTGCGGCCGGGTGCGGCGCAGATGCGTCACGAGCTGAGTGAACGCCCTCACTCCGACTGCGCCGTCCTTGGCTGCGGCTACAGGATGGACCCATGGCCGGTTGATTCCCCGGTATCCCAGGCTGACCGGCGTCACCCCGGAACCGGACAGCTCTGCCTCACGTGGTCCTCCTTCGTACAGCAGGAGCAACGTGGTCTCGATGCCTCGAGCCGCCAGGCCACGCGCCAGCATCACCACCTGCTTCTCGGCACCGCCCAGCCCCAGTTGACCAATCATCAGACTCACTCGGGACAGCTTGACATCGCGGGTGGCATTCCCGGGGATCGGTACGGCCATGCTGTCGTGGCATCCAGTCACTGATGTCAGCTCCGTCCAGCCAGCAGTTCAGGCACGGCACAGCGTGCCTCTTCTTGCTGTCCAGGCTCTCAGCACCTTTTGTGCCGATATCAACCGCGACGCGCGGTCGTCCGGGTGAATGGTCACAGCGGTGGCGGTCCGGCTGACAGGTGGCGGCTATCCGGCGTCGGAGACGCCGCGGCGCGCTTGCCGGGAACGCAGTGACGCGCGGAGGTGAGCAGCGCGAGCAGATCTGCGGCGGAGGGGACAAGCCTCCGGGCCTGGATACCCGTCATCCTGGCGAACAGTCGTGTCTGAAAGGCGGCCAGCAGTACGTAGGCCAGCGAGGAGGCAAGCGCACAACCGGCAGCGCCCCACACGGGAATCAGCAGCACGTTCAGTGCGATGTTGACGGCCAGGGCGATCACTGACGGCAGGACGACCAGCCGTGCGCGACGCAACCGCAGCAAGTAGGCGCTCGGCAGTCGGCTCGCCCCCAGAGCCATCACGCCGGGAGCGAGCAGCATCACGAGCGGCACCGCATCGGTGTACGCCGCGCCGTACACGGCGGAAACCAGCACCGGGGCGGCCAGCGTAAGGGCCAGCGCCGAGGCAAGTGCCAGGAGGATCGTGTAACGGGTGATCCGTACGGTGACGTCGGCGGATTCGGTGTCGCTTGCGTTGAACTGGCGTTTGAGCATCACCTGGGAGACGACATCCGCCAGCATGCGGCTGTACCCGGCCAGGCCGACCGCCAGCGAGTAGATGCCCACCTCCCGCGCGCCGGCGAACGCACTGAGCATGTAGATGTCGGCGTTCAGCAGAAGGAAAACCGAGGCGGGACCAAGGTGGTAACGAGCGCCAGTCGCCACCGTGGTGCGTGCCAGCTTCAGGTCCCGGCGGCGCCCCGAGGCCGCCCCCACGGCGGTGAACACCAGCAGCGGGACACTCCCGGCGGCGACCCAGACGATCAGCGCCGCCACGACGCTCAACCGCTCGCTTGCCGACAGTGCGGCCACAGCGGCGCACTGGGCGAGCGCACCGGCCAGCATCGACCAGTTCGCCACACGCACTCGCCCCCGCAACAGCGCGATGTTGCCGGTGTAGTTCGACGCGATGCCGAGCGGAACACTCAGGCAGGCGACCATCACCAGGTACTGCCCCGGCAGGTCCAGAGTTTCGGGGCCGATCACGGCCACCAGGGCGGTTGCGGCCAGACCGCTGAGAGTTCCGAGCACGAGGGCGAGCGGCACACTGTTGCCGACGAGCGCCTCCCGGCGCTCGGCGTCCGTCCACAACGCGCTCTGCGCCTGCTCCCCGGACAGGTGTCCCAGCATGGTGGCGGTCGTGGCGACCGTGACCGCCATGTAGTAGATCCCGCGGCCCTCCGGCTCCAGCGACCGGGCGATGACAGCGCTGGTGACCACGGACAGCACCACGCACGCGGCCCGGCTGCCCAGCATGCCGAGCACTTGCCGCGCGGTGTCAGCCACAGGACCCCTGGGCGGGTTGGGCGGCGGCGGTAGCGGTGTCCCCCCACCCCTGCTCGGCGCATGTGCGGTGCCAGAGCTCGAACTGCAGCAGTGCCCACAGCCGACTGGAGCGATCGCGCCCCTCGACATGGTCCTGCAGCAGGCGTCGCACGACCTCGGGCCGGAACAGGCCGCGAGCGCGGGCGGTGTGGTCAGTCAGCAGATCGTAGGCCAGAGGCCGCAACTCGCAGCGCAGCCAGTCCGCCAGTGGCACCGCGAAGCCGGCCTTGGGCCGGTTGAGCACCTCGGATGGCAGCCACGGAGTCATCGCGCTCTTCAGCAGTGCCTTGGTCACCTGTCCGTCGACCTTCCACCGGCCGGGCAGTCCAGCCGCCCACTCCAGCAGATGGTGGTCCAGGAACGGAGAGCGGGCCTCGAGTGAGTGCGCCATCGTGGTGATGTCCACCTTCACGAGCAGGTCGCCCGGCAAATAGGTGTTGACGTCGACGTCCATCAACCGGTTGACGTCCTCGTCGGCACGGGAGGTGTCAAACACCTCCGTGATCAGCTCATAGCTGTCGACGTGGGCCACCTGCTCGTGCATCGCCCCGGTGTACAGAGCATGCTTGCCCTCCCGGGTGAAGTAGGACATCAGGCTGGCGTAGCGGTGCTGCGGTGTTTCGGCCAGTAGTTGCAATCCCCGTCCGAACCTGCGCAGCCCGAGCGGGGTATTGCCCTCAGCCAGTGCCGAACCGAGTCGGTTCAGCACGCCGTTCAGCCGGTACGGGGTCCGGATCCGCCCCGCACTCTTCATGTACGCATAACGCCGGTAGCCCCCGAAGCATTCGTCCCCACCGTCGCCGTTGAGTACCACCGTCACGTGCCGACGGCTCAGTTCGGCCACGAAGAAGGAGGGGAGGGCCGAGGAGTCGGCGAACGGTTCGTCGAAGTGCCGGGTCACCGTGGGCAGAACGTCCAGCGCGGACGAACCGGCCACCACGAAGTCATGGTGGTCGGTTCCATAGCGGCGGGCCACGGCCGCCGCGTAGGGCCGCTCGTCGTAGCGCTGGTCGTCGAATCCGATGCAGAACGTCTTCACCGGCCGATCGCTGAGCCGGGCCATGGCGGCCACTACCGCGGAGGAGTCGATGCCGCCGGACAGAAATGCCCCCAGCGGACGCTCGCTGACCATCCGGACCCGCGTTGCATCCAGCAGCAACTCCCTTGCCTGCTCTGCCGCCTCCCGCTCGCAGCCCACCGGTCGAGGCGTGAAATCCAGCCTCCAGTAGCGCCGCAGGCTCACCTCCCCGTCCTGCCAGACCAGCAGGTGGCCGGGAGGCAGCTTGCTGACTCCGCGGTAGATCGACCATGGGGCCGGCACGTATTGGTAGGTCAGGTAGTGATGCAGAGCAACCGGGTCCACCTCACGGGACACCGCCGGGTCGGCCATCAGAGCCTTCAGCTCCGACGCGAACGCCAGTGAGGCCCCGGACTGCCGGTAGTACAGCGGCTTCTTGCCCACCCGGTCCCGTGCGAGCAGCAGCCGACGCCGTGCCATGTCCCAGATCGCGAAGGCGAACATGCCCCGCAAGTGCGCGACCAGGTCCTCGCCGTGTTCCTCGTACAGGTGGACGAGTACCTCGGTGTCGCCGTCGGTGGCGAATCGGTGCCCGCGCGCGACCAGTTGCTCGCGCAGCTCCACGAAGTTGTAGATCTCTCCGTTGAAGACTGCCGCGACGGTGCGGTCCTCGTTGTAGACGGGCTGGCCTCCGCCGGCCACATCGATGACGGCGAGTCGCCGCATCCCCAGCGCCGCGTGGGCGTCGCTGTGGTAGCCCTCTCCGTCGGGCCCGCGATGGGTGATGCGGCGGCACATCACGCGCACCTGTTCGGGATCGGGAGGGCTGGTGGACACGATTCCAGCTACACCGCACATAAACGCTCCCCATGTGTTGCACCGTCGGATGACCGTCCGCCGACATCGCCGGCTCCCACTCGCCGGTGCACTGCCTCGCGGGCTGACCGCAAAGCCCCGAGATACATACCACACATATGCGGGCATTTAGCCCTGCCTGCCTGCGCAACGCCCGCCCCTGCTTTCGGGAAACATCGCGGTGTGCTCTGAACCGGTGACCTCTTCTGAAGGGCACCGTCGGCATGGCGGTCAGGCCTGGATGGCGGGTTGGTCCTGCGGGCCAAACTGGCTCGCGTCAGCCACAGCCGCCGTGCTCATCCTGGAGAAGCACCGCTGAAAATGCCTATTGGCGGATCTCATGAGTCGGCTGCATGCCTAACTCGTCGCATAATATGCGGCAAGAAACACGACACGCGAGTCCTTGCCCGCCCAAAGCGAACGATCAGTTAGCTTGTCCTGCATGCACAGGAGACTGGCCGACGGCCTCGCGGAGAAGAACCGGGACGGTTGCTGGTTCGAAACGCTTCAGTGTCCGAACTGCCGTGCGCGGCTTCACGGAGAGACCACACTGACCTGCGAACGGTGTGGACGGACCTATCCGGTGCGTGACGGGATCCCGCGGTTCGTTCCCGAGGACAACTACGGGAAATCGTTCGGGTATCAATGGAATGTGCATCGGCTTACCCAGCTTGACTCGTATGTGGGGCTCCCCGTGTCCAGAGATCGTCTACTGCGGGAGAGCGGCTGGACCGCTGATGAACTTCAGGGCCGCGAAGTTCTTGAGTGCGGAAGCGGCGCCGGACGCTTCACCGAGGTGCTCTGCGAGACCGGGGCTGCCGTAACCTCTTTCGACATCTCCAACGCGGTGGAGGCCAACGCCACTTCCAATGGCCGATTCGCCAACCTGCGGCTGCTTCAGGCCAGCATTTACGAGCTCCCTCTGGTGGATGAGTCGTTCGACTACCTCGTCTGCCTCGGGGTCATCCAGCACACGCCTGACGTCGAGCGGACTTTTAAGACGATCCTCCGTTACCTGCGTCCCGGTGGAAAGTTCTGCATCGACGTGTACGCGGCGATCGTCGCCTATCCGCATCTACGGCAACTGCTGCGGCCCGTCACCAAACGAATTCCTCCATGTAAGCTCTATAGCGTTGTCCAATCCATCACGCCGCGACTACTGCCAGTTTCCATGCGCCTCAGCACAGTCCCACGGGTGGGCGACTATCTGACCCGACTGGTTCCCGTGGCTAATCACCGCCACCTCGGGTTGACCGACACCGAAACCTTGCGGACCTGGTCGATCCTGGACACCTTCGACTGGCTCTCGCCTCAATTCGAGCGGCCCCAGCCGCGGCGCCGACTCGAGCGCTGGTGCAGGGACCTTCGGCTGAGCGAATTCGAGATCGAACGCATTCGCGGGCTCTATGTCGTCCGTGGAACGAAGTAGAATGCCGGACAGGGCATCAGCCTTGCGTCCCATCGACAGCGGCCCCTGGACGCGCCTCTCCCCAGCAGCAGCGCATTGACCCCCGCTCAATGTCGCACCGGGGAGACGGCTCATACCGGCATGTCCGCGAGTTCACCGGCGCAGGCCCGGTGCCCGGCCTTCCAGCGCTGCCTCCGTGCCGCCGGGCCCTGGAATTCTGAATAGAGGGCGAGCGCTGTCAACTGCGCGACAAAGCCGGAGATTTCACAGGCCTTCGGTCGCACTTCTCGCCGTTCGAGTTCATCGAGCGTTATCTCATATCGCGACACAGAACGTCAGCCGGGCCCAGGAACTTCTCACTCCTGTAATCTCATGGCCCATGGTCGACTCGCATTACCGGGGCTTTCGTACTCGGGCCGTGCTTACAAGTCAAGAGTGGGCCGCAGTCCACAGGGCCGGTATGCGCAAAGCGCACAGATCGAAAGAGGCCGGTTGACCATGCGCGCATCGACCGTGCTCAGGACACCAGCCGGCACCGGCACTCATCCCTCCAAGTCTGAGAGCCCGCGGCGCAGTTCGTTCTGGGGCGCTCTCGCGGTATTCGCGGCAGCGGCGGTTCTCCACGTCGGTGTTGTCCTGGTCGTTCACTCGCAGACCAACGGTGACGCGCTCTTTCCGGATGCCCAAGGCTATAAATCGGCCAGCGACATGATTGCCGTGGCCTGGCGCAACGGGAGCCCCCTGGATACGCGCAGTCTCTCAGGACTGGTCGGTTCTGCGGTGTGGGGCTATCCGGCGATCATGGCGCTGTGCAGATTTCTGACCGGTGGTGGGTGGCTGGCCGCCAAGACGGTTCTGGCTCTTTTCGCGGCCACCGGCGCGGTCGCCGCGTACGGACTGGCTCTCACGTCCGGGCGGGGGCGTAAGCGCGCCGCCGCCGTCGGACTGATGGTGGGCGCGAGTCCGTCCCTCTTGCTGTGGGATGCCTGGGGCCTGAAGGACGGGCTGATCACCAGCCTCGTCCTGTGGTCCTTGCTCGTACAGACGCGTGCCCGCTTCTCGATTGCCTGTGTCGGCACGCTGCTGAGCATCCACGCATGTCTGTACCTGAGACCTGCGGCAGCGCTCTTTCTCGGGGTTGCTCTGCTGGCCCGGGTGAGATTCCGCCGCGAGTACCTGGCGGGTTCCCTGATCGTCGTAGGGGCCGCCGCCCTCTTCATTCTTCCTCGCCTGATGACGCTCTTCGGTCTTGTGGACAGTCTGGAGGTCGTGGGCGGGACCCGTCTCGGCTTCACCGGGGGATACGGCTCGGAGAACCTGCTGAATCATCCTCAGTACCTGGTGACCTTGCTGCTCGGGCCGTTCCCCTGGGAGTTCGGGCCTGAGACCGCTGTCCCGGAACGTTGGCTCTATCTGGGCACCATCATCTGGATCGCCTCCCTTTTCCTTGCTCCCACCGCGTTGCGCAGGGCATGGGCGGACACCTCGGGGGTCGGCCGTGCCGCCGTCCTGGGGATGTCCGCCTACGCCGCCGCATATATCGCGACCTTCGGCGGAGCCTTTTACCGGCAGCGTTCCCTGCTTGAATGCATGCTGATCATTCTCGTCGTGCTCTATTTCCCACTCTCTCCGGCCAGGGCCATGATGCGAATCCAAGTGTGGCTCGCCGGCATCGCCGCCGTGGCCGTTGTACACAGCCCGCACCTCACTCCCACGATCGGGAGCAAGTGGCTGGCTGTGTGCGTCATAGGTCTGGTTGTTCCTCTGGCATTCGTGTACGGCCTCCGGCAGGGCGCGGCACGTCGATTTCGTGAACGCCGTACGTAGACACGCTCCCGAAAGGATTGCCCGGTGCTGGATTCTTCCCCGAATCCCTGCCCGCTCTGCGGTTCGACCTCTGCGGATACGCTTTCTCACATCCACCTCTCCGATGTATGGCGGGCATACGCGGAGCAGTGGGCCACGTCGTTTTCCGACGATGTCATGGCGCAGTACGGGAACGGACCGGTCGCTCTCCGCCGTTGCGGTCGTTGCGCGCTTGAATGGTTCGACCCCGCGCTTGAAGGCGATTCCGGCTTCTACTCCCAGCTCTTCACCGGCTTGATCAGGTACGAGAAGTGGCGCTGGGAGTTCGATCGAGCCGCGCGAAGGATCGCGAACGGGGCGCGGGTGGTCGAAGTGGGCTCCGGCGAGGGAGCCTTCCTCCGCTCCGTACTCCCACGGTGCAGTTCCGTCGAGGCGCTCGAGAAGAACCCTCACGCCGCGGACCTGCTGCGTACGGCCGGCATCAAGGTGAGTGAGGACGATGTCCGCGCCGACGCGCAGGTCCGTCCGGGCCGGGCGGACGTCGTCTGCGCTTTCCAGGTTCTCGAACATGTGGCGGACGTACGGGGCTTTCTCACCGCGCTGGCGGCGATCGTGGTGCCGGGCGGTGAGATCCTCCTCTCCGTACCCAACCGTGAGCGGTTCCGCCAGGGTCTGGAACCGAACGACTGCCCACCGCACCACCTCTCCAGGTGGGGCCCTCGGCAGTTCAGCGCCGTGGCCGAGGCCCTCGGCATGGACCTTGTCCTGGTCGAGTACCAGCCGCCTTCCCTGTCTCAGGTCAGGGCAGCACGTCAGCGATCCGTCCGGACGGCGCTGCGCCCCGTGACCGGTGCATGGGTGGCGCAGTTGGCGGGCCGCGCCACTGCCCGGGTGCGCATGCCGGAACGCCGTCATGCGCGTTTGGCCGCCGAAGGCCGCTTCCCTTCCCGGGGCGAGTACGGACACACCATGTTCGCGGTGCTCCGTCGTCGTGGGTGATGGCGTGATCCGCTGCTCAACCGTGCGTGAACCGTTCCGCGTGCTCGTCGTCTGCACCGGAAACGTGCATCGCTCGCCACTGGCGGAACGCCTGCTGACCTTCCGACTGGCGACGGCTGCAGGCAAGTTCCGGGTGTCGAGCGCGGGGACCGTCGCGGTGAACGGCACACCGATGGACCCGGTCGCCGCCTCCCTGCTCACCGAGATGGGCGGGGAACCCACCGGAGCGGCCGCTCGAAGGCTCACCGCAGGCCTCGTGAGCGGCGCGGCACTGGTTCTGGGTGCCGCGACAGAGCACCGTGAGGCCGCGGTACGGCTCTGCCCGGTGCATGGGCTCGGACGCGCCTTCACACTGCGGGAGTTCGCACGGCTGCTGCATGAGGACGACGCGGCGGGTCTGACCGACCCGGCAGAGCGGGCCGAGGCCCTGACCAAAGGGGCCGCCGCACGGAGAGGAGTGGGCGGAGGGGGATCGTGGGACGACGACCTGGCCGATCCGTACGGTGCGTCCGAGCAAGAGGCAAGGGCATGCGCCGCCCGTATCACCGAAGCCGTGGAACGGATCGCGGCCGCAGTGCTGGGCTGACCGGCAGAGCCCTCGCTCAGGCTCCGGGGCAGCCGCCCGGGGACGGGTGCACCCTGGCCCGCAGCGGGCGTGGCAGTCGCTGGTGGAAGACGACGGGTCCGTGGTCGGCCGGGGGCTCCAGCAGATGCAGCGTCAACGTCCGGCTGCTGCCCGCGGGCACTTCGACGTCGAACGTGTACACAGGATGGCCGCGCTCTGCACCCGGTGTCAGGCGGGCGGGCCGCCCGTCGAGGGCAGCCTTGACCAGATGGGCCCCGCCGGTCGCGAAGTAGGAGACCAGCAGGCGGTTGTCCCCCTGACGCGTCGGATAGGGCGGCTTGTCGAGACGATCGGTGACGTAGGCGGGAAGTCCTGCGGACGGTGCACCGTTGGAGAAGACCGCCTTGACGGTGACCTCGCGGCCGTCGGCGGTGCAGCGGCCGGGGTACCAGTCCAGGGTGCGATCGAGGTAGTAGTCGAGCTTGGTGCCGGCGGCGTTGTTGACCACCAGCCCGGCGTAGGGCTCCGGACGCCGCGGCAAGGAGCCGCCGACCGGGCGTGATTCCAGCTCCTGCTGCTCCTTCGCGTGGGCGCTCCAGGCGGTCACCTGCCCGTTGCCCAGCAACTCGTACAGGCCGAGGAGCAGCGAGGGCCGCCGCTGGGGATCCTCGGCGGCGGTCAGCAACCGCCCGGCGGCGGCTCGGGCCACGTCCAGCAGATAAGCCTTGCGCTTGACTTGGTCCGTGTGCGTCACGTAGTTGGTTCGTTCGCTGAGATCCACCACGTTGTCCGCGGTGACGACCGTTCCGTCGGCTGTGAGCGCCGGGCCGGAGGCTGCGAGCAGCCGGGCCAGCGCGGCCGGATCCAGTGCGAGTACGCCGTCGACTCGCTCGCCGCTCTGGTAGAGCCAGGTGGCCGACCAGATCCGCGCGGCGTAGGGGAAGTGCGGGCTCATGTTGGAGTTGGCCCAGGTGTTCACCGCGTCGCCACGTCCGTACATGGCGGCGAATTCGGAACCGAGGTCCACCTCGGGGCGAGCGCCCACCATCTCGGCGTCGCTTCCGAAATGCGTCAGCTCCAGCGCCCCCCGGTCGGCCGTCAGTACGGCATGGGCACCGGGCATCCCACCGGTTCCACGCGACTCTGCGGGGTTCTGGAACACCAGGAGGTAACGCCGCGGACCGTCCGCCCCCAGCATCGGCGGCAGGAGCCGGGCGCCGGTGGCAGCGTCCTCCACGGCGGGCGCCATCCGGTCCAGCCCGCCGAGAAGTTGACCGCGCACCCGGTCCACGGCGGGCAGCCAGGTGCGGCGGGGCAGCCTGCGCACCTCCGTACGGCTGGCGGCCATCCGGTGCGAGGCCTGCCCCAGAGCCGGGGCGGCCCTGCGCAGTTCGGAGAGGTTCAGATGCCCGCCGTCGGCGCCCGCGTCGGCGAGGCTGCCGGCGGTGCGTACGACAGCGGGCAGAACCTCGCCGGTCAGACCGTCCACTGCCTTGGCGGTACCCCGGACGGTCTCGAACGGGCCTCCTAGGGCGGGCAGATACGCGGCCACGGACCACGCGGGGCCGGTGGTGAGCCGATGCGCCCGGGCCGCGTGCGCCGCGGCGGACCGGACTGCTGCTTCGGTGCGGGCCCTGCGGTCCGTGGCCCCTTTCACCGTCGCGTTCTGCGCGGCGGGCGCTGTCATCGCGTTCCGCAGCGTCTCCAGGTCGCTCCGGGCCGCGAGCAACTCGCCGCGGGCGTACAGACCCGTGACAAGCACCCAGCCCGAACCGACCAGGAGAAGGCATGCCGCCGCCCACATCAGCGGCCTGGCGCGACGGTGATTCCGTCGCACCAGGCCGGTGAAGGAGGACAGAACTGCACTGTCCGGGAGTTTGTGGCGGAACCACACCATCCTTGGCCTCTCAGCCGCGGTCAGCGTCAGTACGCCGACGCCTGGCGATCAACAGCGATCCGCCACCGAGAAGCACCAGACCACCTGCCGCACTGAGCAGCGCCACCGTGGCATCCGAGGAACCGGTGTCCGCGAGCCCCGAGGAGCCGTTGCCGTGACCGGATCCGTTGCCGCTGCCGGGGCGGCCGTGGTCGTCGTTGCCGTTGCCGTTGCCGGGGCGGCCGTGGTCGTCGTCGCCGTCACCGTCGCCGGGGCGGCCGTGGTCACCGTCGTCGTCACCGTCGCCGGGGCGGCCGTGGTCGTCGTCACCGTCACCGTCACCGTCGCCGGGGCGGCCGTGGTCGTCGTCACCGTCGCCGTCACCGGGGCGGCCGTGGTCGCAGTCGCCGTCACCGTCGCCGTCACCGTCGCCAAGGGGCACGGTCACCCGGGCGGACAGAGTCATTGCCGACGCCTGGCCGACGAGCTGGAAGTCGTAGGCGCCCGGTAGGACACCCTCGGGGATGATGACCCTGCCCGACACATTGCCGGAGGCGTCGGCCTCGAACATGTCGAGCTCCACGATGGGCCGGGGACCCCCGTTGCTCGGTGCGGGTGAGGGGCAGTACGTCGCTGTGGCTGTGGCTGTGGCTGTGGGCTTGGGGCTGGCCACGGCACGGGACTGTGTGAGGGGGGCAGCCGCGGCTCCGGCGGCGCCGGCGCCACCCACCGGGAACAGGCGCGCGAGAACGTCTTCGCCAGGCTGGAAGCCGGTCGCGGTGTGGTTGATGTCGTCACCGGGGGGCACGGTGACGTCGTCGATCTGAATACTTGGGGCCGGCGGGTACTGTGCGAACGCCGGCTCGGCGACCACCAGCGGAACAGCTGCGATCAGGCTCGCGGTGGCGATGGCCATGGCAACACGCCGTCTAGAACGTCTGGGCATCGGTTCGGGGCTCCTTCGGAAGGCGCTTGATGAGTGATCATTCGTTGTTGTCGGGGTAGGCAGAGTCGAGCGACCGGTGCCGGAGAGGCCATGGGATGTTTCTGTTTCAGGCCGTGGCTCCGCGGCCGGCTATTGCCTGGCGGCAACTCCCGCCGGTCCTCGGCGCCTTTTGGTGAACAGTTCCGCCGTCTGCACCACCTCTACCAACATCGCGCTGATCACTCCCTTGCCTCAATCGGCACTGCCGCAGGCCTTGTGCCACCGCCGACTGCCCGATTCGGACGACTCCCGGGCCACGACTCATCGGACAGCAAGGCCATTGACCGAAATCAAGCAACAGGATCCATAGACGTGGGCGGCTCCGGCCAAACAGGCTCGCCTGGTGCTCCGCAGGACGGCGCAGTGGTTGCACTCATGTGGCCCTCAGCGCTCGCGGCTGCGGCCTGAACCTGGTGGCACGGGCTTCATGGTGATCTGGTGGGCGCCACCGTGATCAGGGCGAACAGCACCGACGTACAGAGAGGGATGCCGTCACGGCACAGGGCCCCCGCTCTCCGCTTCGCCGGTCACGACGGGCAGGTCCGAGGGCAGACCCCATTCGCTCCACGATCCGTCGTACACGGACAGCTCGCGATACCCGGCCAGTTCGGCGCCCAGGGCCAGGATGCAGGCGGTGACGCCCGACCCGCAGCTGAAGAGCATCTTCTCCCGGCCCCCGGAGAGGTCGGAGAAGGCGGCGCGCAGCTCCGGCGCGGGGCGCATCCGGCCCTCGTGCTGGATCTCCCCCAAGGGCAGGTTCAACGCGTTGGGCATGTGGCCGCCGCGCAGCCCCGGGCGGGGTTCGGGGGCCGCGCCTGAGAACCGTTCCCGGGAGCGGGCGTCGAAGACGGCCGAGGCCGGGTCGGCCAGGGCCGCCACCACCTCGCCGCGCCCGACGACCAGCCCCGCGCGTGGCCGTGCGGTGAAGTCACCGCGCGGCCACGCGGGCACGAGATCGCCGCCCTCAAGCGGCTGCCCGGCCGCGGCCCAGACGGGCAGGCCACCGTCGAGCACCGCGGCACGGTCGAAGCCCATCGCCCGCAGCATCCACCACGCCCGGGCGCTGGAGTAGATGCCCGCGGCGTCGTAGACGACGACGGTGTCGGCGTCGTCGACGCCGAGGGAGCGCATTTCCTTCGTGAACTGGTCGGCTCCGGGCATGGTGTGGGGCAGCGGGCTGGAATGGTCGGACAGTGCCCCGTCGATGTCGAAGGGCCGTGCGCCCGGGATCCTTACCCAAGCTCTTCGGGCAGGGGATACCCCATGCGCCGCGCCGCGGTGCGCGCCCACGGAGGCGTCGAGGACCACCAGCCCCGGCGTGCCCAGCCGGGGCGCGAGCCAGTCGGTGCCGACCAGCGGACCGCAGAGCGGGCTGATCGGGACGAGCGGGTTCTGTGTGCTCACTGTGTGCCGCCCATGGGCTCGGTGGGACGCCGTCCGGCCTGCCCGGAGAACCGGGCTGCCACCTTGTCCATATTGGCGGCCACGTCGTCCTCCGTGTCCCCGGCGACGACATAACCGGCCAGGAAAAGGCCGGACTTGATGCCTCCGTGGAACTCCTGGCCGACCGCCGGAACAACGGTCGCCGCGGCTGCGGACCTGGCCGCCCCCAACGGGGACGCGGGCTCGGGCCGCTCGCAGTCTGAAGCGCGGTGTCTGACGTCGCCGGTTAGCATGCGGACAAAGCCCGTAATTGCGATATAGGGGATCGCGGTCTTCGACCTGCATGGAGGCTCCACCGTGCGTAGACCCAAGACGGCCACCCTCATGTGCCTGCAACTGCTCTTGGGCGCTTCGCTGGCGGGCTGCGCCTTCACGGAGGCCGAGAGCGCGGTGAAGTCATGTCCGTCCGGCCAGATCCCCCAAGGCGGCACGTGCATTCCGGCCGACACCGCCGACTTCACCAAGAAGCAGGTCGAAGACTCCCTGAAGAAGTACAAACTCAATGCAGCTATGGCAGGGGTATGGGTCGACGGCAAAAGAATTTCGACCGTGGCTTCAGGAGAGTCGATGACGGGCGTCCCTGTTTCGACGGACATGCATTTCCGGATCGGATCGGTGGCGATTCCCTATTTGACGACCGAATTGCTCAAGCTCGTCGACGAGGGCAAGGTCAAGCTCGACGACAAGATTTCTCGGTGGTGCCCCGACCTTCCGCACGCGGACGAGATCACTCTGAAGATGCTGGCCTCTACCACCTCCGGATACTCGGACTATGTCCGGGATCCTGAGTTCTTGGCCGAACTCTACAAGAATCCGTTCCGTCAATGGTCGGCGGAAGAACGGGTGAAAATCTCCGTCTCCAAGCCCCTCGTGAAACCCCCGGGAACGGGTTTTGTCTATTCGCACGCCAATTGGGTGATCCTGGGTGACATCATCTCGAAGGTGGAGAAGAAGCCCCTTGCGGAAGTGATGCGGAATGAAATCTTGAAGCCCCTCGGCCTGACCCAGACCGAAAACCCGTCCACAGCCGAGATCACCGCCCCGGTGCTCCATGCCTTCGACAATGAACGGGGCGTATTCGAGGACTCCACCTACTGGAATCCGTCATGGACGCTGGCACCGGGAGCAATCATGACGGGAACACTGGAGGATCTGGGGAAGTCCGTGACGGCGTTGGGCGAAGGGAAGTTGCTGACGCCCGAGTCGTACAAGGAACAGATCACACCCGTCTCCAAGGTGTCGCCGACGGTCTCCGTCGCCCTTGGGGTGTTCGTACAGAAGACCTGGCTCCTGCAGAATCCGTCATTCGCCGGCTATCAGGCAACGGTCGCCTATCTGCCTTCCAAGAAGATCGCGATCGCGACGGTCGCGACACAGGGCACCGGCAACAACGCCGACGACAATTCCAGCACCGCGGTCTTGATCTCGATCGCCAACCATATGGCTCCGGACACTCCCTTGGGCTTCTGAGGGGACTCCCCGGGGCCGCTCCCTCCGGCCGTCGTGAGGTCTGCGCCGGCGAGGCGAAGGGGCCAGTTCGCATTCATACGCCGCTTTTGTGACGCATCGATGACGAAGGCCCCGACTGGCGACGGTCGGGGCCTTTCATCCGGTGGAGGATGCGCGCCATCCCCGCAGAAGTGAGCCGGGGCAAGTGGTGGGCGGATCCTTGTGCCTCTATCGGGCCGTTCCGAAGTCCTGCGTCCAGTAATTGCCGGGCTGCGCGAGGCCGATGCCGATCTCCTTGAACGCACAGTTGAGGATGTTGCGCTTGTGGCCAGGGCTGCCCATCCAGCCGGCCATGACGCTCTCGGGTGTGGCGTAGCCGTAGGCGACGTTCTCGCCGTAGGTGCTCCAGCTGTAACCGGCACGCGTGATCCGGTCGCCCGGAGACGATCCGTCGGAGCCCGTGTGGGACATGTTCCGATGGGATGCCATGTCCTTACTGTGGTCCTGAGCGGCCTTTGTCAGCTTCGCATTCAAGGTCAGCGGAGAGCATCCGGCCTTGCTGCGCTCGCTGTTGACGAGCTTCAACACGCTGGCCGCAGCCCCGGATGCCGGGGCGGTGGTCTTCGGTGCGCTTGGAGGCGTAGTGGTTTTCGGTGCGCTTGGAGACGCGGTGGTCTTCGGTGCGCTTGGGGGCGTAGCGGTTTTCGGGGCTGTTGGAGACGCAGCGGGCGTCTGCGACGCTCCCGCAGCCCGCTTCTGGCCCCAGTGGCCACCTGTCCATCGCTGCTCGGAGTTCGCACTCTTCCAGTGGCCGTGGGACTGACGCCCCGCGTTCTCCGGAGTGTCCAGGCACGCCATGGCGGCAGAGGGCACAGCCACGGCTCCCACGGCGACGGCAGCGATGGTTATCTGCCGGTAGTACGTCTTCCTGCGATGCTTCCTCATGTGACCTCGCTCGATAAATCGCGGAGCGCCTCCGGTATCGCCGACTCAGCGCAGATCCTGCGCCTGAGCTGCGGAGACGCCTTGCGGCCGCCATTCTTAGAAGCGGAGTCAGGGAAGGGCAATGAGCGCCACTACTACCTAGCTTCGTAGTAACGGAGGGCTCTTGAAACGGGCGCACAGGCGTGCTGGTCCGGCTTCTGGAGTTCCGGAAAATTCTGTTGCCCCGTCAGAAGTCCTTGCTCGCTCGATGAACGGGCGAAAGGGCTGAGCGGGCCGAATGGTGCCAAACCTTGCGCCGGGCATGTCTGCACCAAGACGGACAAATGTCACTATGTCGCCAAGGTGCCAACTACTATTCGGCGACCTAAGTGCCAAAAGTCCATGTGGCCGATGTCACTGGGCGATGGATGTGCCACATCACCCTGGACCTCTACGGGATCACCGCGCCGCGCCTGAGGAGCCGGCGGCGCCGCGTCGTAAGGCCAGGCACCCCGCTCCGTCACGGAGTGGTGACGGGGAGTGCAGACCCCTCAGGGAGCGTGCTGGTGCTGGTCCGATATCTCGTCGGACCAGCACCGTGACGACGCTTCGGTCAAATCCGCCATTGACGTGTCGTACTGCTCGTCGGCGACCATCCGCCGGCGAGGCGCTGCTCGCACGCACCGTCACCCGCCGCCTCATCGGCGAGTTCGCCCGCCTGCGCCGCAAGCCGCCCACCACGCCTTCCGCGCCGCTCGGCTGTGCGTCAGTGAGGAGACGGTCAGGACTCATGTCAGCCGTGTGCTCAGCAAGCTCGGGCCGCGCGACCGCACGCAGGCGGTCGTTGCGGCGTAAGACGTGCCGCGCACCGGAGGGAGAGAGGGTCCGGCTCAGCACCGGATGGCGTTGCAGTGGCAGCTATGGACGCCACACGGCCTGCGTCACGATCATCCCGGCCAGCGGATCGGCCTCGCGCTCGTCGAACTCGGCGAGCGCGCGCTCGTTGGCAGCGGCCAGGCTCTGCGGGGTGCCGTCCCCGTGGCTGCGCTCATGCCCTGCCGCGATGTCGGCCATCAGCTCATTGGCCTGCGCCGGATGCGCTGCCGCAGCCCCGACGCCCCACTCCCACCCGGGCACCGGAACACCCGTGTCGGCAACGCCGCGCAGCAGCGCGGCGATCTCCTCGGCCGTGTCACGTATCGCGTCACCAAGTCCCTGAGGCAGAGTGCCTCGTACTCTCTGCCCTGTCACTGGCGCCACGGCTCCCATCGTCGCCCTCGTACCCACAGCGGAACGCGCAGCCCGTCGGCTGTCCTGTTCGAGATCGTCTGCGGTACAAAACCAGGTCACGGGGGCTGCGACAAGAGCTTGAGCACCGGGCAAATCAACCGCATTCCACCGCTTACCGAAGGCCCCAGGCCCTGCGCGAGGAAGTCGGTGTTGTCGGCCCACTGGTCGTCCCCGACCACCTCGTACGCCTCGCACAGATGCCGCTCGCGCTACGGATGCGCCAGTGGTCTGGTTGGGGCGCGCGGAGGGTGCCCGTGCATCGCAGCGACGCTCTTCGGCTCAACTCGGGAACTCTCGGCACGTTTCAGACGTCCGAATGATCACGGGTAAGAGTGAAGGGGGAACAGGCGCATGACGGTCACGCTGGGCGAGGAAATCATGTTGCTCTCGCTGGACGACGAGTCCGGAATGGCGAAAGAGCGGCAGTCTGCCGGTTGGGCCGTCGCGGGTGGGATCGTGCTCGAACTCGTCATGGCCGGTCGCGTCTCGGTGGACCGCGGGCGGGTGACAGTGACTGACACGACGCCCACCGGCATCGGACTGCTGGACGACCGGCTCAAGCTGATCGATGCCTGGGCATCCAAGAAGAGCAGGCCGCCCAAGGTCACGGACTGGCTGACGAGGGACCACGGCAAGGCTGTGAGCGCCACGATCGACAGCCTGCGCGAACGCGGCCTGGTGGGCGAGGAACAGCGCAAGGTGCTGGGCGTGTTCCCGGTGCGCCGCTTTCCCGAGGCGGACGGGACGACCGAGCGCGAGCTACGCGCCCGGCTTGCCGCACTGGTCCTGCACAATGCCGTCCCGGATGAGCGCTCGGCCGGCCTGATCGCCTTGATCCATGCCGCGAAGTTGCACCGCCTCGCCTTTCCCGACCGGTCGCGCAAGGAGGTCTCGCCGCGGATGGAGGAGATCGCGGACGGCCAATGGGCGGGCGAGAGCGTCCGGACCGCGATCCGTAACATGCAGGCGGCGATGGTGGCGGTCACCGTGGCAACCACGGTGACGGTGGCGAGTTGACCGGGACTGGCGGGGCCCAGTCGGCAACCGCGGGGCCGGCTGCGGAGCACACCGAGCCCACAGCTTGCGCATGGTCGAAGCCACGTTGACCGCGGTTTGCCGACCGACCTGGCCTGCGTGTCCGCAGCGGACGAAGGACGGCGTACCTGCCATGACCAAGCGCGCGGGCATGGAACCAGCAGCCGTACGCACGGCGTAATCTCGCCGTGCCCGGAGCCGTCTCGTCAAAGCGGCAGATCTCGCAGACAATGTCGTCCCGGAGCGGCTGTTGGTGCTCGACGGGCCGACTGCGCGGAGACTGACGCGGGAGCCCTCGGACCGACGGCCGACGTGTGACGGCCGATCACCGGCGGTTCCACTGACCATGACTGAGGCGACGGACGACGAATGGCACGGGATTACGACAGCCAGCTGCTGGAGTCGGTGGCGGTACGCCGGCGCAGGATGAGGGACGCGCTGCTGTTCGGCGCGCAGCGGGCGCGGCGCACGGCGGACGAGCGGCTCGGGAAGGTGTTCGCCGGGATCGCCATCGCGGCCGTCTTGTGCGCGGGGTGCGTCGGGTGGTCCTTCCTCCAGCACACGCTGGCGAAGCAGAAGGCCGAGCAGCAGAAACAGCAGCAGCGCCAGGAGCAGCAGTACGAGCAACCGGCGAAGTCGGTGAAACCGTAGAAACCCGCCGGTCCAGGTGAGTTCACATCAACTCCGGGAGAGTCCACATCGACTCCGGGAGATGTGCGAAAAGTTCCCCGAAGCAGGAAGAGTCCCGTAAGGGAAGGGGCTAAGCCGGCAGCGCAGGCAAGTCCAATTTTGGCCCGGAAGTTCTCAACGTCGCGATGATAGGTTCCCGTAAGTGGTGAGCACAGCAACGACTTCCCGGGCGCAACTGAGCCGGGTGACCCTGGTCGGCGAGCGACGCCGGGCCGACATCGTCCTGCCCTCCGACACTCCGATCGGGCAACTGCTGCCGGAGATCCTGCAGTTGCTGGACGACCGCGCCGCATCGCGCCCGCTGACACGGCAGTTGATCACGTCCGACGGTTCCGCGCTGCCGCACGACAGCACGCTTGCGTCGGCCGAGATAGCCGACGGCGCCATACTCCGCCTCGTCAGGACCCACTCCGCGCCGCCCGCCCCCGTGGTGCACGACGTCACCGACCAGGTGGCCGACGATCTCGATCTGCAGGCCTGGCGCTGGCGTCCCGCCGCGCGCCGGGCCAGCGCGGGCGTGGCGACCGTCGCCTTCGCGTTGATCGCCGCGCTGCTCGCCCGTCGTGAGTTCGCGCTCGACGCTCTGGCCAGTGCCCTCGTGGCCGTCACGCTCGTCCTCCTGACGGCCGGTGCGCTCGTCGCCAAGATCGGGCAGGGCAACCGGGGCCTGGCGACCGCCCTCTTGTTCGCCTCCGGCGGGCTGGGCATCCTCACCGCGTGGACCGCCGCCGACGCGTACGACTGGTCGGGGACCGTGCGGCTCGCCGCCGTCGCGGGCGCGCTGATCCTGACGCTGGTGCTGCTCGGCTACTTCTCGCCGCTCGGCCGCGGCGGGCTCATCGGCGCCGTGGCCACCGCCGCGATCACCGTCGTGTGGGAGGCCGTTGCCGCCCTCCAGAGCGATCCGGCCCGGCTCGGCGCCGTCATGGCCGTCTTTTCCGTCGTGCTGCTCGGCCTGCTGCCTCGGCTCGCCCTGATGGCGTCGGGGCTCACCGCACTCGACGACCGCCGTTCGGGCGGCGTCTCCGTCAGCCGTCACCAGGTGGGCAACGCGCTCGCGGCCACGCACCGTGGTCTCGCCCTCGCGACGATGGTCACCGCGGTCTCTGCGGCCTCCGCCGGCTGGCTGCTCACCCTGGCCGAGAAGCCGACCGTATGGACCGTGGCGCTGCCGTCACTCGTCGCCGTGGTGCTCCTGTCGAGGGCGCGGGCCTTCCCGTTGGTCGCCGAGGTCGTGGCGCTCATTGCCGCCGCGGCGTGCCTCGTCGTACGCCTCGTGATGCTGTGGATGCAGCATGCCGGGGGCGCCGGGCCGCTCGCCCTGCTGTGCGCCGCCGCGGTGCTGCCGCTGGTCGTTCTGGCGGTGCAGCCGCCCGAGCATGTGCAGGTCCGGCTGCGGCGCACGGCCGATCTGGTCGAATCCATCGGCATGGTGGGGCTCTTCCCGCTCGCCATCGGGATGTTCGGCGTGTACGGACAGCTGCTCAACAAGTTCTGAGTCAACGCGCAGGCGCTCCGGGCGGGGCAAGCAGGGCGGAAAAGAAGGGCGGACATGCCGAACGGAGACAACTGGCAGGGCGATGTGCTGCGTGACCTGAGAGGCGGCGCGCAGCAGGGCGCTCAGGGCCCCGGCGGACAGGCGTACGGCGCCCCCGCGCCGGGCCCGGGCCTCCCCGCGCAGAGCGCTCAGGCGTCGGATGCCGCCCCTGGGCACGGTGTGCCCCAGCAGGCCGACCACCAGCGGCAGCACGAACAGCAGGCAGTCCACCAGGGTCAGGGCGACCGGCCGCAACAGACCGGCTCCCAGGGCCAAGTGCGGCAGGCCCAGGCCCAGACCCCGGCTGCGGCTGCATACGCCCCGGGCCCGGGCACCCCCCACCGCCGCACCCCCGACTCCCGGCCCGTGGTCGCCCAGGACCTGGCCGGAGTGGGACGGGGGCCGCGGCACGGCGAGCCCTTCGCCTCGCGCGCCGCACGCGCCCTGCGCCGTATCGTTTCGTCGTCGGCCGCGCGCGAGGTCGCCGAGACCACCCGCACCGCCGAGGTGCTCCAGCAGCCCGTGACGACCGGCCGGCAGATCGCCGTCACCTCCATCCGGGGCGGTGCCGGCAAGTCGACCGTTGCCGCGCTGCTCGGCACCGCGTACGCGCACTACCGGCAGGACCCGGTCCTACTCGTCGAGGCCGACCCGGCGCTCGGCTCGCTGCCGCTGCGGCTCGGCGCCGAGACGCTGCGCTGGACCACCGGCGATGTCGCGGGCATCGTCGAGCCGCAGATGTCGCTGCTCGACATCACCGGCTATCTCGTCCAGCTCCCCGGCAACGCCTGGCTGCTGCCCGGCAGTCAGGGCCAGATCGGCGCGATGCTGGACACCAGGGCGTACGAGCGGGCCATGGTCGCTCTGCGCCGCTACTTCGGTGTGACCGTGGTCGACTGCGAGACGCTGCCCGCCGAGGTCGCCCGGGTCGCACTCTCCGCCGCCCAGGCCCGCGTCCTGACCACCCCCGCCACACTGGAAGGCGTCACCAGCACGTACTCCGTGCTCCAGTGGATGCAGGAGCTGCCCCGACATGTGATCGCGGGCACGGTCGTCGTGCTCACCGAGCAGGTGCCGCACTCAGGACTCGACCTCGACAAGGCCGCCCAGAAACTCAAGTCCACCGGGGCGGGCGTCCATGTCCTGCCGTACGACCGTCATTTGGCGGCCGGCGGCACGATCCGTACCGAACTGCTCGCTCGCTCGACCAGGACGGCCGCCACCCGTCTCGCCGCGGACGTCTTCCAACTCTCCCAGAAGCGCCACTGACCCGGATGCCGAGCCCGACCGTGAATGACGGACGATGAGTACCCGACTGATCCACCGACCGGCCAGGACCACCCGCCCCCCGGCCGCCTCCGAGGCACGCACCATCGAGGCCCCGCCCAACCTCCCCGAGGGGAAGTCGGGCAACATCGCGATGTCGCTGCTGCCCGTCGCGGGCGTCATGTCGTCCGTCGTGATGATGACTGTCGTACGCAACAGTCAGTTCGCCGCGCTCGGCGCGCTCATCCTCGTCGTCACCATCATCGGCTCCGTCGCGCTCGTCTTCTCGCAGCGAGGCAAGGCCCAGCGCACCCGTCGTACCCAGCGCGAGGCGTTCCTCGCCTATCTGGAGGACCTGCGCGAGGAGCTCTCCGCCGAGGAGCGCGAGCGACGCGAGCGCGCCGACATCCTCAACCCGCCACCGCACGCCCTGTACGACATCGTGCGCGACCCTGCTCGCCTGTGGGAGCGCCGCCGCGTCGACGCCGATTTCCTGCGCGTGCGCGTCGGCACCGGCGAGATGCCCGTACGCGACCTGAAGATCGCCGAGCAGGGCTCGTCGGTCCTCACTCCGCCCGACCGCTTCATGCTCAACGAGGCGTCGGCGCTGATGGCCCGCTTCCGCACCGGCACCGAACTCCCGCTCACCGTTCCGCTCGACCGCGTCGGCAACATCAGCGTCATCGGCCCCCGCGAGGACTGTCTGCGCGTTGCGCGCGCCCTGCTCGTCCAGGCCGCTGCCATGCACGCCCCCGACGACGTGGCGATGGCACTCGCCGTGCCCGGCGACCGGCTCGCCGACTGGGAGTGGGCCAAGTGGATGCCGCATCTGCTCGACACCGAGCAGTTCGACGGTCCCGTCGCCGCCCGGCGCATCGCCCCCTCCGCGCCCCAGCTCGCTCGGCAGATCGGCCCCGAATTGCGCCGCCGCGCCTCCTATGCCGCCGAGGTGCGCCGTGGCCTGTCCGGCAAGGACGCCCTGTCCATGTCGTCCCGGCTGCTCGTCGTCACCGACGGACACGGCGAGGACGCCGTCGACCTCCCGCGCCCCGACGACGCGGTCGGCCTGCGCGAGATGGGCGTCACCGTCCTCCACCTGCTCGAACAGCGGGTCCAGGAACCGGGACACGTCGGCGTCCGGATCACCGTCGACGGCGACCAGGTGGTCATCGAGGACCTGCGCGAGCAGGAGCCGATCAGCGCTCACGGCACCGTGGACGAGGTCACCATCCCCTTCGCCGAGGGCCTGGCCCGGATGCTGGCGCCGCTGCGCCTGTCCGCCGAGTCGCTCGTCGACGCCCCCCTGTCCGGGCCCGTCGACTTCGCCGACCTGCTCGGCATCGACGACGTGGCGCGCCTCGACCTGTCGCGCCTGTGGGCGCCGCGCGGCGAACGCGCCTTCCTGCGCGTACCCATCGGCGTCAGCGACTCCCACGAGCCGGTGCTCCTGGACCTGAAGGAGTCCTCCGAGCTCGGCATGGGCCCGCACGGTCTGTGCGTCGGGGCCACCGGTTCCGGAAAGTCGGAACTCCTGC
The DNA here is from genome assembly GCF_044389785.1 of Streptomyces sp. NPDC019443. Classification (NCBI taxonomy): domain Bacteria; kingdom Bacillati; phylum Actinomycetota; class Actinomycetes; order Kitasatosporales; family Streptomycetaceae; genus Streptomyces; species Streptomyces sp. NPDC019443. The sequence goes on along the minus strand of NZ_JBIRYJ010000009.1, from coordinate 56,030 downwards.
GCACCCTCGTACTCGCCCTGGTGGCCACACACCCGCCGGAGGACCTCGCCCTGGTCCTCGTCGACTACAAGGGCGGTGCGACCTTCGCGCCGTTCGCGGACCTGCCGCACGTCGCCGGTGTCATCACCAACCTGGAGAATCAGGCGGGCCTCGTCGAGCGCGTCCACGCCTCGCTCGCCGGTGAGGTCAAGCGCCGCCAGCAGGTCCTCAAGGACGCGGGCAACATCGCCGACATCGGTGACTACGCCGCGCTGCGCGCCGACAAGCGGCCCGACCTGGACCCGCTGCCGCATCTGTTCGTCGTCATCGACGAGTTCGGTGAACTCCTCACCGCCAAGCCCGACTTCATCGACCTGTTCCTGTCCATCGGCCGTATCGGCCGCTCCATCGGTGTGCACTTGCTGCTGTCCAGCCAGCGCATCGAGGGCGGCAAGCTCAAGGGCCTGGACACCTACCTCTCGTACCGGCTGGGCCTGCGCACCTTCTCCGCCGACGAGTCCCGTACCGTCCTGGACACCCCGGACGCCTTCCATCTGCCGCCGCTGCCCGGCTTCGGCTACCTCAAGGTCGACACCAGCCATTACGAGCGCTTCAAGGCGAGCTACGTCTCGGGCGCCTACCGCGGTCCCGTGCAGCGCGCGGAAGAAGAGGACACCGGACCCCTCGCCCTGGAGTACGAGGCCTTCAACACACTGGGCGAACCGGACACTTCGGGCCCGCAGGAGCAGACGGTGCGGCGCCGCGAGACCGGGCCGACCGAGATGGGCGTCATCGTCGGCCAGCTGGAGAACGCCGCCGGTCCGGTGCGCCGCATCTGGCTGCCCCCGCTGCCCGACGCGATCACCTTGGACAAGGTCGCCGGACCAATGGACGTAGGTACGCGCGGCATGCAGCTGGCCAAGCGGAGCGGCCCGCTCCAGGTGCCGCTCGGCCTGCTCGACGACGCGACGAAGCAGTGGCAGGGCGAGTGGTACCTGGACCTCACGGTGGCGGGCGGCCACGCCGCCGTCATCGGCGGCCCGCAGTCCGGCAAGACAACGCTCCTGCGCACGCTCGTCCTCTCGCTCGCGCTGACCCACACTCCGCAGGAGGTCGGCGTCTACGGCCTCGACCTGGTCGGCGGCGGTCTCCAGGCCCTGTCGGGTCTGCCGCACGTCGGCGGCATCGCGGGCCGCGCCGATCGAGAGCGCGCGGGACGCACCGTCGAAGAAGTACGGAACATGCTCGCGACCCGCGAGGACATCTTCCGCGAACACGGCATCGACTCCGTCGAGCAGCTGCGCACCCTGCACGCGGCGGGCCGGCTGCCCCAGCTGACCTCCGCCGAGATCGTGCTCGTCATCGACGGCTTCGGCGCGCTGCGCGACGACTTCGAGGAGCTGGACGACGCGGTCGTCGACGTTCTCAAGCGCGGCGGTGGCTACGGGATCCACGTCGTCGCGGGCATGCTCCGCTGGAACGACGTCCGCATCGCCACCCAGTCGAACTTCGGCACCCGCGTCGAGCTGCGACTGAACGACCCGACCGAGTCCAGCATCGAACGCAAGCTCGCCGAGACCCTGTCGCCCGACGAGCCCGGCCGCGTCCTCACCGACGGCAAGCTCTTCGCGCAGGTCGCGCTGCCCCGTACGGATGGGGTCACCGACACCTCGGACATGGGCGCGGTCCTGGAGCGCACGGCCCGTACGGTCCGCGCCACCTGGAGCGGCGAGGTCGCCCAGTCGGTACGGGTCCTGCCGCACATCCTGGAGCCCCACCTCCTGCCGGGCCCGGTCGCCGAGCCCAAGCGGGTGCCGATCGGCCTGGACCAGACGGCACTCGCGCCTGTCCTGCTCGACCTGTTCCAACACGACCAGCACCTGCTGGTCATGGGTGACAGCGAGTGCGGCAAGACGAATCTGCTGAAGACCGTCGCCGGCGGCCTCATCGAGCGCTACGGCGAGGACGAGTTGGTCTTCGCCGTCATGGACCCGCGACGGAGCCTGCGCGGCACGGTCCCAGAGGAGTTCAACGGCGGCTACGCGTACAACGCCAAGATGTGCGCGGGCCTCGCCGCCGGTATCGCCACCGAACTCGAGAAGCGGCTGCCCGATGACAGCGCACGCCTCGAGGACCTGGAGCCCGGCAGCTGGGGCAGCGGTCCGCGGATCGTGGTCCTCGTCGACGACTACGACGTGCTGACCACCGCCGGCCAGGCGCCGCTCACCCCGTTCCTGCCGTACATCCCGTCCGCGGTCGACATCGGCCTCCACTTCGTCCTGACGCGCCGCGTCGCGGGCGCGTCGCGCGGCATGTACGAGCCGCTGGTGCAGGGCCTGCGCGAGTCGGGAGCCTCGGCGATCCTCATGGCGGGCGACCGCAGCGAGGGCCAGCTGTTCCCCGGCGTGTACGCCTCCCAGCAGCCGGCGGGCCGCGGTGTGCTCATCCGCAGGGGCCAGTCGAACCGCCTGATCCAGACCGTGTACTCGGCCGAGTGACGTACGGAATCCACGCCACGCAAGACGCAAGACGCACGATGAACGACTGACGACTGACGACTGACGACGAAGGACCGGACGAGCCACATGACCAAGGACGTCATAGCCCTCACCCAGCGCATGCCCGACCATCGGATCGTGCTCGCCGGCCTGCTCTCGGGAGGCCCCGACAAACTGGTGGGCACGGAGGGCGACGGCGCCGTCGTACAGCTTTGCGATCAGGAGGGCCGTCCTCTCGTCTCCGTCGAGGCGCCGCTGCTCGTGCAGGTCGCGGGCGAGGCCGAGCGGTTGCTCGGCGCCACGGCGCCGCCCGTTCCGTACTGGTGGACGGAGGCCCGCGCCACCACCGGCGTCGAGGAGGCCGAGCGGATCGCCGGTACCTTCGCGGCCAGACTGACCTCTCTGGCCGGCGGCTCCGCCTGGCCGCGGGAGGCGGCGCTTTCTCTCGCCGTGGTGAAGAGTGAGGGCGTGAGCGTCGCCCCGACGCCCGCTGCCGCGCAGCCCGCCGTCGACGTCCTGACCGACAAGGTCGCCGTCGTGATCCAGGACCGTCCGCTGGTCGCCATGACGGCCTGGCTCTCCGACGCGTTCCGGGCCGCGGCCGAGGCCGAGTTGGGCCTCCAGATCGTCAGCCCGGCGGGCACGACGCTCTCGCCGGCCGTACGCGAAAGCCTGAGCGGCTGGCCGTCGCGCTGGGTCGTCCAGGACGAGCGGGAGGGCTACTACGACGGCCTGACCGGTGCCGTACTGGCCTGGCAGCAAGGGATGTTCGCAACGGTCGAGGCGGCCGACGCGACCCCCGACGACCCGCGCACGCCGGTGGCCGCCTCCTACCAGGAGGTCACCGACACCGGTGAGCGCCAGCTGGCTCTCACGTTCCGTGCGGTCCACCCCGCGGACGACCGTCTGGTGCTCGGCGGCGCACTGGAGTCGGTGTGGCGCGAGCTGACCGGCGAGCCCCCGGCCGGCTGGGGCACCGCGGAACCGGCAAATCTCCCCTGGTCGCTGCGCCAACTGACCGACCTCGCCTACGAGAGGGCGCCCGAGCCGACGTGGGTCGTGGTGGTCGGCAGCGTGGACCGTCCCGGCCTGGCGACGGTCCGCGTCAGCCGTACGAAGGCGGGCGTGGAGGAGGAGGTCACGCTGGCGTTCGGCTACGGGGCCGACGAGGAGCCGCCGGTGGACGCCGTGCCCAGGGCTGCGGAGGTGCTCGCCACCCGCCACCGCCTCCAGTCGATGCTCGTACAAGTGCGCAAAGCCCGACATGACTTGGCCGTGCCGCCTCGCTTCGAGGGTCCCGGCGTCCCGCTGGCCTTCGTGCTCGGCGCGGAGGAGGTCCGACAGATGCCCGGCGACCGCGCCCGGCGCACACCGCTGTCAGAGCCGCCCGTCCAGCTCGGTCCCAAAACCCGTCCCGCGCTGTACTACCCGCTGCCGGGCGATCCGTCGGACCTTTCGGGCTGGCGGGACTTCGAGCGTCTGGTGCGGCATTTGAAGGGCGCGTAGGGCCCCTGCGGGGCGGTGCCGCTGCCCTTGATGTGTTGCGTCAAGTGAGCGCGCTCTGCCCATTGTTGACCACTCGTGATGTGACATTGTCGTGGGATGGTCACGGTGGAGCGATTGCTGATTGCACTTGTGACCCCGGAGTTGATAGGGATGTCAGTGCATACGGTCATCATCCAGCCCGCGGGGGGAGTCTGATGAAGTTCGACATGGGGGCGCAGGTTCTGTCGAACCTGCAGTCGCAGTCGCAGGGTTCGAGTACGGATCTGGGGCTGCTGATCCGTCAGCTCGTGCAGGCGGCGCAGCCGCTGGAGGGAAAGTTCAACGGAGCGGGCAAGGCCGCCTTCGACCTGTTCAAGTCGCGCGCCGACGAGATCGCGGCGGACCTGAACGCCTCGCTGTCGGCGATTCTCGGCGGTCAGTCGGGGATGGACGCGGCGTTCGGCTCGGGTGACCAGGAGCAGGACGAGAACGCGAAGACGCAGATGGCGTCGGCGAACTTCGACGCGGCGCGCTTCTCCGGCCGCTGACCGGCTTGTGCGGCGAAGGTGCTCGGATCTAACGGGGAGTGATTGGAATGGCTGGTGCTGGTAGTGACCGTCGTTCGTACGACACGGGTGCGTCGACGGAGGTGCAGGGCAGTATCCAGGCGCTGATCGGGCGCTTGGAGCAGGTGATCAGCGCGCGTGACACCCAGGTGAAGAACGCGATGAAGGACTTCGCGGCCGACGGCGTTGCCGATGAGTACCACGGCAAGGAACTGCGCTGGAACAGCACGTCGCAGGAGGTCCGGAACATCATCCAGCTGTTGAAGACGACGCTGGAGAAGAACGACGCGACGGCACAGCAGACGATCGCGCGGGCGAAGGCCGCGGTCGACAACATCGGCTGACCCGTGTCGTACACGTCCCGGAGAGAAGCGATCCTCCGGGACGTGCCGGGTGGGCACCGGCCGTCGGGCGGGTGCCGGCCGTCGGGTGTGTGGGTTCGCAGCGCGCCGCGCGGGGGTGTGGTGGCGGTGAGGCAGATCAGTACGCAGGGGGGCGTTCATGTCGACGTGGGACATCAAGCCGCAGGGGGTGCAAGGCCAGTTGAAGGTCACCGGCACGCATGCCGGGGATCTGGAGAAGGCCTTGACTGCCCTGCTCACGGACATGTCGGAGGCGGCCAAGGCGGCGGGTACGGCCGTGCCGGGCTCTGCGGCCGAGACGCCCCTGCAGGGGCCGACGGCGTCGGGGAAGCCGTTGACGCAGAAGGCGACGGGGCCGGTCGGTGCGGCGCTGGCCGAGTACCTGAACAAGCGCCACCCGTCCCTCAAGGAGATGGCCGAGCGTATCCAGGCCGCCGTTCTGGGCGCGGCCAAGGCCACCAATGAGTACGTCGAGGGCGACCTGGACGCGGCCAAGCACGCCCAGGACGCCGCGAAGTCCGTACGTCTGGATCTTCTCAAAGACGCCGGGGGGCGCAAGTGAGCGGGAACGCACCGGTCGACCCGGCAGAGGTGCCGGTCTTCACCGGCGATCTGGAAGTGCTCGACACGAAGGTGAAGGCGCTGTCCACCGGCGGCGCCAAGATCGCGACCGCGGCCGGTGACGTCCACACCTCCTTCGGCGGGCTGCGGGCCTTTTACAAGGCCCCTGAGGCGGAGCAGCTGTTCGCCGTCACCAAGCCGGTCTCGGACACCGGGCTCTCGCTGAGCTCCGACCTGTGCGTCATCGCGGGCGCACTGGGCACCTATGCGAGGGAAGCCCGTCCGCTGAAGGAGAAGCTGGATAACCTCAAGGGCGAGGCATCCGCTTTCCGTACCAAGATCGCCGACGACGACAAGTGGCGTGAGGACGGCGATCTGATCGATGAGAACCTCGATCGCCGCAATGAGATCGCCGAGGTCTGGGCCGCCTTTCAGGAGATCGAGCGCACCTGCCACAACAAGATCGTCGCCCTGGTCTGCGGCACACCGCTGAAGGTGAACGACGGCTCCAACAAGGCGGGCATGTACGGCTACGACGCCGAGGCCCTCAAACAGTCCAAGAGCCTGCCCTGGGGTGACGCGGTCGAGGAGTCGACGCCTGCGTGGCAGGTGTGGGAGCACGCCTGGGACTTCGGCAAGGGCGTCATCGTCGACGGAGTCTGGGGCACCATCAAGGGCCTGGGCACCCTGGTCGGCTTCAGCGGCTGGGACGCTGCGGGCCAGGCGTGGGTCGGTCTGGGCAAGCTCGCCACCGGACTGGTGATCACCTCGATCCCGGGCGCGAACGTGGCGTTCTGGATGGCCGACGACAAGGACATGCCCGCCTGGCTGCGGGACTCGCGTACGGCGATGAAGGAGACGGGCAAGGCGCTCGTGGCCTGGGACCAGTGGGGCGAGAACCCCGCCCGGGCGGCCGGCGCGGTCACCTTCAATGTGGTGACGACCGTCTTCACCGGCGGCGCCGGAGGCGCGGCGGCCGGCGCGGGCAAGGCGGGCGCGGCGGCCAAAGCCCTGTCCTTCGCGGGCAAGGCGGGCCGGGCGATCGACCCGACGACGTACATCTTCAAGGGCGCCGGTGCGGGCCTGTCGAAGATCGGCGATGTGATGGCCGGCCTCAAGGGCATGGGGAAGATCGAGATCCCGGCACTTCCAGAGGGCGCGATCACGTTGCCGGAGGGCTCGTTCAAGATGCCCGACGGCACCCTGCACCTGCCCGAGGGCGCGGCGATCCCGGAGGGCGCGTTCGAGGTCCCGAAGGGCACGGTCCAACTGCCCGAGGGCGCGGCGATCCCCAAGGGCGCGGTCGACCTGGGCGACGGAATGGTCAAGATGCCCGACGGCACACCGCCCCCGGCCGGTTCGGTGCCCGTACCCGAGGGCGCCATCAAGGTCCCCGAGGGCACGACCGCCCTGCCCGAAGGCACGGCCAAGGTGACCGACTTGGACGGCAACACCGTCTACGTCGACGGCAAGGGCAACCTGCTCAAGGAGGACGGCACTCTCCAGCAACACCACTCCGCGGCCACCAAGGAACCGGGCGGCCAGGGAGCCGACCCTGCCAACCCGACCGCCGGCGCGGACAACCCCCGCGTGCCGAACCCGACCCGCGAACCGGCCCTGGTCGGCGCGGGCGCGGCCCACGTCGGAGACAACGCGGGCGGTGTCATCCGGCTCGGCGACAGCCTCGACAACAACCTGGGCGATGCGGGGCGGTTGGGCCACGACGCACCGGGCGCCGGAGCGGTCGACCGCACGCCGGGCGGCGGCCTGGGCGACAACCTGCCGACGGGCCAGGCCGGCAACAACCTCCCGGGCGGCACGGCGGGCAACAACCTGCCGACGAACAACCTGGACAACACGGCGGGCGGCGCGGGCCGGACCGGCGACAACACCCCGGCCACCGGCAACACTCCGCCTGGCGACAACACGGTCCCGGGCCCCCGCACCGAGACCCCGGGCGCGGGCGGCGGCGGCCGAGACCTCCCGACCGGGGCGGTCGACGAAGGTCTTCCGGCGCGCCCGGAGCTCCCAGGCCTGGATGCCCTCGACGACGCTGCCCGCGCGCGTGAGAGCGGCGCGGACAACGCGGGCGCCGACGCGGCCCGCGCCGGCGACGACGCGGCCACGCCTGCCGGGGGCCACCCGGCCGGCGGCACCCCGGCCCCGCGCCAGCCCGTGCCGCGTCCCGAGTTCATGCTGGATGGTCCGAATCCCTACGGACCGCGCGGACGGCTCACGCTGGAGCAGATCGAAGAGATCCAGGTCTACCGCGCCAACGAAGAGCCGGGCTATCGCGAGAAGTACTACCAAAAGAACGGTCACCGCCTGCGCCTGTCACTGAAGGACGAGAGCGGGTACAGCCCGACCCAGCTCACCCAGATGTCGGAGAACGGCCCGTGGATCCGTGCCAAGGACGCTCCTGAGGCCCCCGAACCCCACTTCCTCGACGACGACTACATCGGTGTGGGCGCGAACACCGTCACGAGTCCGGCCCGGCTCAGAGTGCTTGACGAGGCCGCGCAAACGCGCCACTTTGCCGTGGAGTGGGACAACCTCGTCGAGGCGTGGAAGACGGAGACCGGCAGGGCCCACGAAGTCCGCGGCACCCCCGACTCGGCCGGGGCGTGGGCAGAGGCCAGGGGGACGTACAAGGAATCTCACACGGAGATGGGCAACGCGACCGAGGCATTCGGTGAGGCGGCAGCCGAGCACCACTTCATCGCCGAGCGTTACCCGGACTTCAAGAAGGAGAATCTCCTCGGCCCGAAGAACGGTAATGACCAGTTCGACCAGGTGTGGAAGCACGACGACGGACGGATTGTCGTCATCGAGGCCAAAAGCAGCCCCGGTACGGATCTCGGCGCACGCACCCTTCCTCCTCCCAGTAGAAGGTCTGTTTCCCAGGGAAGCAGGGAATACTTCCTCGACATTCTCCGGGTCATGGAAAAGCGCGGCGAAATGGATCTCGTGGATGATCTACGGAAGGCGCTCAAGGACAGCAAGTTGGAGTACGTCGTCGTCAAAGGTGAGAAGAACGCAGGCACGTACACTGGCTACCAGTACCGGCGGTTCGACATCAGCAAGGGGACTCTTCCGTGACCGTGATTGTTGCCCGGCATGGCGTACCGGGACCCGATGCCGAGCAGTTCGCGGAGCGATTGAGCGAGCGACTGGCCAGGCGGATCGACGAACTCGAAGAGTCGACAGACATGATCGACTTCGATTTCAGCACCGCGCTCCTGACACTGCAAGCCCACTGTGTGGCTGACCCGGAAGCGGCGAAGCTGGAGACGTGGGAAGCCACCGTCAGCGCGATGCAGTTGGGCTCGGCGCTGTTCGCCGTGACTGGTGCGAGCGAGGGGACCGTGGAGTGCCGTATCAACGGGAGGATGCGGACTGTTCCGGTGATCGGACCCCAGCCGTTCGCCGATGCGGGGAACTGGCTGTCGGCGTTCTGGCTGGCGGTCGTCTGCCGTGACCAGGCGCGGATGACGCAGCTGTGCGAGATCCCGCTGGAGCGGCTGCGTTCGCCCGAGGGTCAGTACGAAGAGTTCATGTACCACTGGGTGGATGTCCTGCAGACGTACTGGCTCCAGCGTCCGGGCCTGGTGGACAAGCTCATCGCGGCAATCGAGGGGTCGAACCCCGAAGTAGCGCGGACCGTTCCGCGTGACCTGCTGCAGGGTGTGCTCTATCCACCGATCAACCTCTTCTACCACTTCGTGCGCAAGCACGAAGAGGGCTTCAGTCCGGCCCTGGTGGAGGCGCTGAAGCTGCACAAGGCGTACTGGACCCTGAACGAGGAACGGGAAGCAGACATCGACGGCACCATGGCTCTGGGGCCGCTGGCCATGGCGTGCCTGGCCTACGACGGGAAGCTCCCGATCGAGGTCGAGTCCGGCTACCTGCCCAAGTATCTGCTCGAACGTGGTTGGCTCGGCGAGTTCCCCACCTGAGGCACAAGTGACCATCCAGCGTTCCTCGCCATGACTTCCCTGCCGAGGCAACCCAGGAAAACATGGCAGCGCTCATGGAGAGCACCAGTCGGGTCCTCGATCGCCTTGAAAGATCGGAGATGTCCCGTTCCCGGGCTCTTGACTGCGCCTTGACCGTGGCCATGTCGTGCTGTGCGGGCGATCCGCAGGGGACGAAGTTCGAGACGTGGGAGGCGTGGATCACGGCCATGCAGGTCGGCTCCGCGCTGTTCGATTCGGCTATGGCGGCGGAAGGCCCGGTGCCGTGCCGCATCGGGATCGCCGGCGAAGTGAAGCATCTCCCAGCGACCGGACCGACCTCCTACACGCACGCCGGGGCCTGGTTCACCGCGGTCTGGCTGGCGACGATCTGCCGCGAGAACGAGCGCCTCGACCGGCTCATGCGGGTGCCGGTGACGTTCCTCCCTGAGTCCGGCGCCGTGTTCGACGAGTACGTCTACGACTGGGCGGAGGCTCTGCAGAGCTACTGGTTCCGCTGGGCGGACGACATGTGGAACAACTTGGTTGAAGCGATTGACGCACCAGCCCTCAAGTGGCTCAGATCGCCGAAGAGGAGACTCTGCTGAAGATCTTTTATCCGCCGCTCGAGCTTTTTCAGCTCTACAGCCGCGGGGAGACCGAGAAATTCAACGCCTCGCTGGCCGAATTCCTCACCTGGCACAAGCAGTACTGGACTGGCGACGAGGCACGAACCCTGAACAGCGACGGCCTGGTAGCCCTCGCCCCGCTCGCCATTGCATGCATGGCCTACGACAACGGCTTCCCGATCGAGGTCGATTCCGAGTACCTGTCCAAAGAACTCCTGTAGTTCGGCTGGGTCGGCGAGGTCGACGCCTGAGTTACGGAGAGCATGTGGCCACGAGCATTTCCCGGCATGGCGTACCGGGACCCGATGCCGAGCAGTTCGCGGAGCGATTGAGCGAGCGAGTGGCCAGGCGGATCGACGAACTCGAAGAGTCGACAGACATGATCGACTTCGATTTCAGCACCGCGCTCCTGACACTGCAAGCCCACTGTGTGGCTGACCCGGAAGCGGCGAAGCTGGAGACGTGGGAAGCCACCGTCAGCGCGATGCAGTTGGGCTCGGCGCTGTTCGCCGTGACTGGTGCGAGCGAGGGGACCGTGGAGTGCCGTATCAACGGGAGGATGCGGACTGTTCCGGTGATCGGACCCCAGCCGTTCGCCGATGCGGGGAACTGGCTGTCGGCGTTCTGGCTGGCGGTCGTCTGCCGTGACCAGGCGCGGATGACGCAGCTGTGCGAGATCCCGCTGGAGCGGCTGCGTTCGCCCGAGGGTCAGTACGAAGAGTTCATGTACCACTGGGTGGATGTCCTGCAGACGTACTGGCTCCAGCGTCCGGGCCTGGTGGACAAGCTCATCGCGGCAATCGAGGGGTCGAACCCCGAAGTAGCGCGGACCGTTCCGCGTGACCTGCTGCAGGGTGTGCTCTATCCGCCAATCAACCTCTTCTAAGGAGAATCGCGTTGGTCTCGATCATCCCCCGCCACCCTTTTCCCACGAGGAACGCGGAAGCGAGCCTCGCCGTGCTCCAAAACAACGCACAGGAGCTGATCGACGGGCTGGAGGCGCGCTCCACCAGGCTGGGCGTTGCCTTGGGCACCACGCTCACCCTGGCCAAGGCGCACTGCCTGATGGACCCGAGGGGGTCGATCTTCCCCACGTGGGATGCCTGGGTGAACGCGATGCAGGTCGGCTCCGCCGTGTTCGCTGCCGCGACCACGACCGAGGATCACGTGCAGTGCCGCATTGCGCACAAGGACCGGATACTCCAGGCCACTGGCCCGCAGTGGTATGTGCACCCGAACACCTGGCTCACCGCCTTCCACCTGGCCGTGGTGTGCAGGGAACGGGACAGGATCACGGCCCTGTGCCAGGTCCGCTGTCCCTGCTTCGCGAGAACGGTTCGCGCTTCGATGAGTTCCAGTACGCCTCGACACTCTCCAGACCTACTGGCTTGGCGGACCCGACCTCGGCCAGAAGCTGGTGGCCGCGGTCGACGGCACGGACCCGGAGGCCGCCACCGACCCGGAGGCGGTGGGCAAGCTGCTGTACCCGCCGATGGAGATGTTCCACCGGATCGTCCGCCAGGACCACGCGGGCTTCAACCGTGCGCTCGCCGCCGCCCTCCAGTGGCACAAGGAGTACTGGAGCGAGGAGGACCGAGCCCTCACCATCCCGAGCCTTGTCGCGCTCGCGCCGCTCGCCATCGCCTGCTTCGCCCACGACGCGGGCATCCCCATCGAGGTCGAGTCGGAGTACCTGCCCGCCACCCTCCTGGGGCGCAACTGGTGCGGCGAGTTCCCCACGTAAGCTGGCAGACCATCAGCGGCGGCCACGATCTCCCGGGCGGTTCACGGGCAATCCGCCGACTGACGAATATTGGATCCCTTGATGGCTGCGGTAGAACGAATTGATATTGACGACCCCGAAGTCGACATGGATTACGGAGGTCGTGTGCTGTACAGGGGGGAGCTCTTCACCGGAGAGGTTACAGAGTACACAGGAGACGCTCTCATCAGCTTGGACAACTATGTCGATGGCGTCCAGCACGGAGCCAGTCGTGAATGGTATCCGGACGGAGCTCTTCGCTCCGAAGGGCAGGCGCTGATGGGTCGCCCAGTTGGAACTTCGAAGGAATGGCATCCCAACGGCAAGCTTGCCGCCGAGAAAGTTTTCGCGGAGGACGGACTGACCATGCTCGCGGATCGAGCATGGGATGAGAACGGCTGCTCCACGAAGAACTGGGAAAAGGCGTCGGACTGACCGATCTCGTCTCTGGCGGACTCCAGCTCCCGAAGAAAAAGAGTTCGCCTCGAGCTCGAGACGGAGAACTTGGTGACGGTGACGCGGCACGGCGGCCCAGGGCCTGACGATCAGGCGTATGCGCAGTCCCTGGGCGAGGGACTCCTGAGGACGATCTCGTTCTTGGAGGAAGCGCCTGAGATGTTCGACGTAGCTCTGGGACACGGCAATGCTCCACGTCCAGGCGCGGCTGGCGGTCAATCCCGATGCGTCTGACCTCCAGACTTGGGAGGCCGTCGTGACGGCGATGCAGGTGGGCTCGGCGATGTTCGCTTTCGCCGGCCGGACCGAGGGCACCGTCGAGTGCCGTATCGCCGAAAAGATGCGTTCCCTGTCGACGACGGGGCCGCGGCTCCATGCCAAGCCCGGCAACTGGATCACCGCGTTCTGGCTGGCCATCGTGTGCCGCGAGCAGGAGCCGGATGACCGAGCTGTGCGAGATTCCGCTCGACGTGCTGCGTGCTTCGGGCACGGAGTACGACGAGTTCGTCTACCTCTGGATCGACGCCCTCCAGACGTATTGGCTGGAACGTCCAGGACTGAGCGACAAGCTGGTTGCGGCGATTGAGGCCTCCTACGCGGCGAACATCCAAGTCGCGGACATGGAACTTGTGGAGAGGATCCTCTACCAGCCGCTCAATATCTTCCACCGCTTCCTGCGCAAGGACCGCGAGGGCTTCAACCAGGCCCTCGTCGAAGCCCTGGAAATAAAGGTGTACTGGACGGCGTCGGAGAAGCGGGAACGCAGCGTCGCGGGCTACCTCGCGCTCGGTCCGCTCGCCATCGCGTGCCTCGCCTACGACGCCGCCTTCCCCATCGAGGTCGAATCGGACTACCTGCCCAGCGAGCTGCTCAACCGAGCCTGTCTGGTGAGTTCCCCACATGAGCCGACGGCACGGCCCCGGCCGCTGCTTCCTTCTGCCGAGCCGTGCAGTGGCAGCAGTAGGGACAGCAGGCAGCATGGCCTCGCTGTTACTGCACGGTCCACTTCAGCGGGGGCTGGTAGTAGCCCCTGGAGTATGTGATGGTCGTTGCCGCCTTGCCCTCGTGCACCAGGAACGGCGCACACCTCGTGTGGGCTTCGCCCTTCTGCCACGGGGCATCGGGATCGTCGTCCTCGCAGTCGGCGGGCTTGCTGCTCAGGTCGAGGCCGAGGATGAGCAGTCGCTGGACCGGCACGTCCCCCGCGATGAGGACGCCCACGTCCGACATCACCATGGGACCTGTCATCGGAGCGTCCCCATCAACGAGCTTGGCGTTGACATACACCCAGACCGGCGCCCAGCCCTTGTACTTCGGATCTTTCAGTTCGTCCAGGTCGGCTGCCTTGCCCACGACCACCCGCTGCGGCGTGATGGTGAACTTGCCCGTTTTCCCGTTGCTGCCAAGCTCTACCGTCTTTTGGCTCGGCTGCCCGATACGCAGCGGCTTCTCGGTGGCCTGCGAGCCCTTCGACGGGTTTCCGGCGCTGTCGCCGTTCGGGCCTCCGGAAGTTCCGCAGGCGGCCAGGAGCATTATGGCCAGTACTGTTCCGGCGGTGCGTGCGGAGCGTCGCGTTGTCTCGGCCCTTGTGTGCGTCAGCACTTGATTTCCCTCGTTCATCCGGGTGTTGTGGGCTTGAGCTGCGAAGGAGCCCGGTTGGGCCTGCACAACACTCTCAAGCCCTAAGTGTATTGATCACGAGCGCCGCGAAGTCAGGCGGCCGGTAGTTCGGCGTGTGTGGTGCCAACAGGTCGTCATCTGAGAGGAGTTCAGCGAGCGTCGTCTGCAGGGTCTCAGGGCTCGGTGTCGGTCTCGCCTCGGGCGTCCGCTGCAGCGCCCTCCAACTCATCCCGCGGGGACGCTCGTTGAGGGTGGCCTGACTGCGGGCCGGACAGGGGGCAGAGGTGCGCGGTTAACCGACCCAGCCTGGACGCGTCCGAGGGCATCGGCCGCCATCCATGGGTCGAATCCGGCCGCTTTCGCGCAGCGAGGCCCCGCTTCCTGCGGGATACTTGGCCCGCCCATTGACCCGGGCGGCTCCGCCGGGTGGAACCGGGTGCATCGGGGTATGGCCGGTATGCCACGGCATCGAGGGGGAGAACGCAGGTGCAGTCTTTACGGACCGAAGACCCGCGGGCCATCGGCCCGTTCCGCATCGTGGGCCGACTCGGCAGCGGGGCCATGGGGCAGGTCTTCCTCGGGCGGTCCGCCGGCGGCCGGGCGGTGGTCGTCAAGACGACGCGGCCGGAGCTCTCCGACGACCCGGAGTTCCGCAAGCGCTTCGCCCGTGAGGTGGCGAGTGCGCGGGAAGTCAGTGGTCCGTACTCCGCCGTCGTAGTGGACGCCGATCCCGACGCCGAAAGACCGTGGTTCGCGACCGAGTACGTTCCCGGGCTGTCCTTGACCGATGCCGTGTCCGCCCACGGACCGCTGCCCGAGCGGTCGCTCTGGCCGCTCGTGAGCGGTCTCGCCGAGGCGCTCGACGCCATCCACTCCGTCGGCCTCGTGCACCGGGACCTCAAACCCTCCAACGTCCTGCTGACTTCCGGTGGGCCTAGGTTGATCGATTTCGGGATTGCGTACTCCACCACCGCGAGCGCGCTGACCGGTACCGGGGTCACCGTGGGCACTCCCGGCTTCATGTCGCCGGAGCAGATCACCGGCCGGTCCACCGTGGCCCCGTCCACCGACGTCTTCGCCCTGGGCGCCGTGCTCGCCTTCGCCTCCACCGGCCGAGGGCCGTTCGGCGTCAGCGAGGCCCAAGTCATGATGTTCCGTACGGTCCATGAGGATCCGGTGCTCGATGGGATGCCCGACGCGCTCCGGGCCATGGCTCTGCGCTGCCTGTCCAAGGATCCGGTTGCCCGGCCGACCCCCGCCGAACTCCGGCTGGAGGCCCAGGGCCAGGAGCGCGCCGGGGGCGGGCCTGGCCCTGACTGGCTGCCTGCTCCGGTGTCGCACGACCTGTTGGACCGGGTAACCGCGGTTCTGGGGGCCGAACCACCGCAGGAACTGCCCGCTTCGGAGCACTCCGGACCCGAGCGCGAGGACGGCCCCGGTGGGGTCGGCAACGGTCCCGGAGGGACCACCGTCGGCCTTCTGCCCAAGGCGCCCGTCAGAGATGCGGGCACGAGCACCGGCGCAGACCCCGAAGCGGGAAGCGCGCCGGATCCGGTGCCTCACGACGACGAGCAACCTCAGCTCGCCACGGGCGGCGCGAGCCCGGTGCCGCAACCGCAACAGCAGCCGCAACCCGAGCCGCACGCGCAGCCGCAGCCGCACCCCCACCCGCCCACCGAACTCGGCCGGGCCCCCGCCGGGCCCGGGCCACACCCGCCCGGCGACAGCTCGGTGCTACGTAAACCAGAACGCTCCGGGCCGCCCGCAGGGAGAGCAGGGAGCGTGACCCGACGCAGGGTCCTGACCGGGGCCGCGTCGGTGGGCGCGGCGGGCCTCGGCACCATGGCCTGGGTGCTCCGCGACGGGAGCCGTGGCGATACGCCACGCACCGGGGGAAGCAGCGGGGCGAGCACGGCGTCGCCGCGGTCGGGGGCGCCATCTGCCACGCCCGCGGCCGATGTGAGTTCCGGCAAGCAGCTCTGGCGGACCGACATCGGACATGGCGGAGACTATGGAAGCCGCCCGCCCGCGCTCGCCGGTTCCACCGCGTACTGTGCCTCCGCCGACGGGCATCTGTACGCGGTCAACGTACGGACGGGCGACCGGATCTGGAAGAGCAGCATCGGGACCAGTTGGTCGACTCCCGCCACGGACGGCAGCAGGGTCTACGTCGGCACCATCAAGGGCAAGCTCCTGGCGATCGACCGTACCCGGGGCGCCAAGCGCTGGGAGTTCACCACCGGCGACGGGGGCGGCTCAATGCCCGGCATCGGGTCATCGGCCACGGTGTCCGGCAGCACCGTCTACTTCGCCAGCGACAACACGAATCTGTATGCGGTGGATGCGCAGTCCGGAAAGCAGCGCTGGAAATTCACCGCCGGGTACGCGCTCGACTCCACGCCGACGGTGTCGGGGGACACCGTCTACGTGGGCAGTATGGACAATTCCCTCTACGCCGTGGACGCCGGGTCGGGCAGCCTCCGCTGGAGCTACCCGACCGGAAGCGACCTCGTCTCCTCGCCCGCCGTGGCCGACGGCGTCGTTTACATCGGCAGCCGCGACGGCAACCTCCACGCCGTCGACGCCAAGACGGGGAAACGGCGTTGGCGGTGGGCGGCCCAGGTCACGGACTACTCGCCGGTTGTGTCCGGGGGCGTTGTCTATGTCACGTACGAGCTTGAGCTGTTCGCACTGGACGCGGCGACGGGCCGGAAGCGCTGGGCGTTCCCCATGCACAACTCCGAGAGCAACTCGGGGACCAGCGCGGCGCCGGCCGTGCGGGACGGCACCGTCTACGCGTCCGGCAACAACACGCTCTACGCCGTCAACGCCGGCACCGGCCGCAAGCGCTGGTCGCTCGAACTGGAAGGCAACCCCTCGGATCCAGTCGCGGCTGCCGGAGCGGTCTTCGTCACCTGCGACGACGGCCACCTCTACGCCATACGGGCCTGACGGAACCGCAGAGGCTCAGCGTGCTTGATGTGCTCCGTCGTGGATGACGTCGGCATACAGACTGAAGAGGCGCGGTCGTGGATGGTTGTCCGCCACCGCGACTGTTGGGTACTCGAGGAGCTGGGTCCAGCAGCGGGCCGCGAGGTGGCGGGCGTGTGTGCCGGTCCAGGGCTGGGGGAGGAGCTCGGGTGGGAGGAGGGGGTCGGGTTCCATGGCGCGGGTGAACTCGGCTGCGAGTTCGATGGCGATGGTCAGCCGTTCGGTTTCGGTCGGGCTTGCGGTGTCGTCGAGTTGGTCGAGTTGGTCGAGTCGGGCCTGGGCGAGTACGGCGAGCCGGTCGTAACGGTCGGCGATCTCTGCCAGGGGCCAGAGTTCGGATGCCAGGTCAGTGGGGGCGCGGTGTTCGCCTGTGCGCAGGTCGCTGCTGGTGAGGAAGGTGACGGCATCCAGGATGCCGAGGTGCCGCGCCTGGGCCTCGACGTGTTTCTCGATGGGGTTGGCGCTGACGTACAGGCCGCCCTGGACGGCGGCTGCGCCGAGCTTGAGGAGGGTGTCGCGCAGGATGTCGCGGGCCGCTCTGGCTGATTCCGGGATGGCGAACGCGAAGAGGTGCCAGACGCCGTCCCAGGGGGCGTGACCACGGTCCTGTTGGTACGCGTAGCGGACGTAGTCGACGTTTGGCGCAAGGGATCCCGTGACGTCGGCGGTGGCGCGCAGCAGGGCTTTGCGGCCGCGGCCTTCGTGGGTGAAGCGGCCTTCGGCAACGAGTCGTTTGATGCACAGACGTACCTGCTGGTCGCTCATTCCAAGGGTGCCCGCGATGGTGTAGAGCTCGCCGGCGTCGACGGTGCCATCCTCGCGGACCATGGCATGCACGAGCAGGCGGGTGGGGATCTCGGGGGCGGCTTCGGGCATGGGCCGAGCATAGGCGTGTGGGATGCGCGTTTCCCCGGTGGTCACGCCCGCTCTCCGGCAGGCGGGGCGACCTCTCCCAAGGGCGGGGCGATGGAGCGGTGCATGGTGGTGACGGCGCCGAACCCCATCAGGCGTCGCAGGTAGGGCGTCTGTTCGGTGTGGAACGCGGTGAATCCGTGCCGTTCGTAGAGGGCGCGTGCGCGGGGATTGACGTCGATGACGTCAAGCCGGACCTCGTCGCAGAGGTGGTCGACGGCGACACGCAACGTCTCCCTCAGGAGCAGGCTGCCGATGCCGTTGCCGCGGAAGTCCGCGTCGACTGCGATGCCGTCCATGACGAGCTGTCCTGGTGCCGGGGTGCGTTCGAGCAGGGCCAGAACTGCGAGTCGCGGGATTCCTCTGAACAGGCCGTACGTATTGAGGACATCGCTCACGCCTCCGCCGGTGAGCCCGCGCCCGTCGAGCTGGAAGCCGGCCACTCCCACCACCTGGTCGCCGGCGAGTGCCACCACAGCCCGGTCCCGGTGCAGATGTGTCGCGATGAAGTGCCTGCCTGTGGCGGGTGGGTTGAGCGCTGCGCCCAGTTTCCGGCCGAACGCCTCCCAGTACAGCTCGGCGACGCGTTCCTCGGCTCCGTCCGGCACGCCGCGCCGGACGGTCATCGGTCCGCCTTCAGCGGTGCTCCTGGCTTCCCGTCTGTTCTCCGCGTTGGCCATTCCCGGCCCTCCTCGCTTCTTGTCCTGCGCGCTGTAGCGATGCCACTATCCACTGTAGTACGTTCGTTCACTAAACGATCGTTTCTTAAGCGATAGATAGGGGTGGGTGTGCGATCGAGACAACGCGGGGGTGTGCCCGGGGGCAGGCGTCGCCGGGTGAAAGCAGTGGTCTGGTCCTTGGCGGGCTTACTGCTGGTGACAGCGGGGCTGGGTGCAGTGGTGATCTGGCAGAACTCCTACAACATCCGGGAGGAGCGAGTCACCCTCCGGCATGGTGGAGATGCGCTCGATGGCGTGCTGGCCACGCCGAAGGAGGGCCGGGGGCCGTACGGGCTGGTCGTCTTCGTGCACGGGGACGGGCCGGTCGACGCCACCCATGACACCTTCTACCGGCCGCTGTGGGAGTCGTTCGCCAGAGCCGGGTACGCCTCACTGTCCTGGAGCAAGCCCGGAGTGGGCGGTTCGTCGGGCAACTGGCTGGACCAGAGCATGGAGGACCGGGCCGACGAGACCATGGATGCCATCTCCTGGGCGCGTCAGCGGCCGGACATCGACAGTCGCCGCATCGGACTGTGGGGAGCGAGCCAGGCGGGATGGGTGCTGCCCAAGGTCGCGGCCCGCACTCCCGGACTGCGGTTCGTCATCGCCGTATCCCCGGCTGTGAACTGGCAGCAGCAAGGCCGCTACAACCTCCTCGCCCAGATGCGCGAGGACGGCGCCTCCGCCGAGCAGGTCGAGACGGCGCTGCGGCGGCGGGAGACCACCTTGCAACTGCTGTGCCGCGGCGCGTCGTTCGAGGAGTACCGGGCCAAGACCGGAGACACCCAGGGCATGACGGCAGACCGGTGGCGGTTCATCTCGAAGAACTACACCGCCGACGCCACGGCAGACCTGCGGGCGATTCGCGGGGCGCCCGTCCTGCTGATCCTGGCCGGCCGCGACATCAACGTCGACGTCACCGACACCGAAACCGCCTACCGCAAGCTGCTCCAGGCTCCCGGCCCGCAGGTCGAGCACTATCCCGACGCCACTCACTCCCTGGTGAAGCACGGTGTTGAACATTCGGAGGTCAGGGTCACACTGACTGCGCTCTTCGCGCCCAGGGCGCTGTTCGCGAGCGGGTTCCTCGCCGACCAGCGCCGCTTCCTCGATCACGTCGACGACCACAGCAAGGGAGAGGCCGCGTGACCGGCACGACGACGCAGCCGACGGCCGCAACCGCGGCAGTGCGACGGATCGCGGACATCGACGCGCTGCGGGGCTTCGCGCTCTTCGGCATCCTGATGGTCAACATCACCTACCTCGCCTCCGCTTACCACGGCACCGGCCTGGAAGACACCGGCTTCGACTCACCCGCCGACCGCGCTGTGCGCTTTGTGGTGGCGATGCTGTTCGAGGCCAAGTTCTACCTGCTGTTCTCCTTCTTGTTCGGCTACAGCTTCACCCTGCAAATGAAGTCTGCCGAACGCGGGGGTGTTCGCTTCGCTCCCCGGTTCCTGCGCCGCCTCGCAGCGTTGTTCGCGCTCGGCGCCTTCCATGCCGTTGTTCTCTTCCCCGGTGACATCCTCACCACCTACGCCCTGTTGGGCCTGATCCTGCTCATCGCTCGCCGCACCCGGCCCCGCAAGGCGGTGCGCATCGCGGTCGTGCTGTTCACGGTCACAGCCGCCGGCTACCTGCTGCTCGGCCTCGCTCAGTACGCGGCGGGCGATGGTGGCATCGACTCGGCCTCCTTGACAGCCCACGCCCAGCAGACCACCGACGCGCTGCGCGGTGGCCCGGGTTCGGTGATCGGGGCGCACCTCGAGCAGCTGCCTGATGTCGCGTTCATGCTCATCTTCTTCCAAGCCCCTGCTGCTCTGGCCGCCTTCCTGCTCGGTCTCGCCGCAGGCAATCACGAGGTCCTGGCCGACGTCACCCGCCACGAGCGGTTGCTGCGGCGGCTGCAGTGGGTCGGCTTCCCCATCGGGCTGGCCGGTGGCGTGGTCTACGCGCACGCGAGCCTGGAGCATCCGGGCACCGCCTACCAGCTTTTCGCGCTGGGCGCGGATGTGGTGACCGCGCCTCTGCTGGCCGCCGCGTATACGGCCATCGTGCTACGGCTGATATCCACCGGTCGAGGCCGCCGCCTCGCCGCCGTCCTGGCTCCGGCGGGCCGGATGAGCTTGACCAACTACCTCGCCCAGTCACTGGTCTGCGCCCTGCTCTTCACCGGGTTCGGTGCCGCCCTGGTGGGCCGTGTGCCACCGCCGCTGGTGACGGGCATCGCGCTGGCCCTGTTCGCGTGCCAGGTCGTGGCCTGCCGGTGGTGGCTGCGCCGTCATTCCTACGGTCCGGTCGAGTGGCTGCTGCGAGCGGTGACCAACGCCGCCCGGCCGCACTGGCGTAGTCGAGGCACGTAGTGGCACGGAACATTCAGCCAGGCGCTGCGCGGGGCGGTCTCCCGCGAGAGACGTGCCGACGCGGCCGGGTCTGACGGCGACTCGCTCTGGCAATGGTCCGGGCTGAACGCGGTCAGGCTGGTCGCGGATGGAGCATGCGCACCAGGCGATCAACACTGCCCTGCGCGAGCGCGCCCCGACACCCTGGGAGCGTGCGGCGGGCGAGCCGGATTGTGTCGGCTGCCGCCACAGGTCGCCGCGCGCCCACAACGTCGCCGCGCGCCCACAACGTCGCCGCGCCCACAACGTCGCCGCACTACCACTGGCCGCCCTCATGGCGCAGGCGTAAGGAAGTTGCCATCGTACGCAGCGTGTTCGGTGCGGTCTCGTTCCGAAGCGGTACCACGCGTAGCGTGCGTCAAGTGCCGTATTGGAATGCGAATGTCAGGGAGGCGCTGATGCGAGACCAGTCCCGCTTGGTGATAGACCCGGCCGGCCGCGACATACACGGAGAAGCGAGCCGATTACGTGAGATGGGACCGGTGGCGCGCGTCGAACTCCCGGGTGGGGTCGAGGCGTGGGCGGTCAGCAGCCCCGATCTGCTGAAGGAGTTGCTCACCGATCCGCGGGTATCCAAGGACCCGCGCCGGCACTGGCCGGTCTGGATCAACGGGGAGATCTCTCCGGAGTGGCCGCTGTTCACCTGGGTCGCGGTGCAGAACATGTTCACCGCGTACGGGGGCGAGCACAAGCGGCTGCGGACCCTGGTCACCAAGGCGTTCACCGCGCGCCGGACCGCCGCTCTGCGGCCGCGCATCGAGGAGATCACCACGGATCTGCTGGACCGCATCGCCGAGGCCGGGCAGCAGAACAACGTGGTGGATCTGCGGGAGGAGTTCGCCTATCCCTTGCCGATCCAGGTGATCAGCGAGCTGTTCGGCCTTCCCGAGGAGAAGGGAGAGGAGCTGCGGTCCATCGTCGACAGCATCTTCCACACCTCCGCCGATCCGGAAGAGGTCACCGCCACCTACACCCGGATCTACGCCGCCATGGGTGAACTCGTCGCCGCCAAGCGACAGGCGCCCGCCGACGACATGACCAGCGGCCTCATCACCGCACGCGACGACGAGGGCGACACCCGGCTGAGCGAGCAGGAGCTGCTCGACACCCTGGTGCTCATGATCAGCGCCGGTCATGAGACCACGGTCAATCTCATCGACAACGCCATCCACGCACTGCTCACCCACCCGGAACAGCTCGCGCATGTACGGGCGGGCCGCGCCTCGTGGGACGACGTGATCGAGGAGACGCTGCGGTCGGACGCCCCGGTCGCCAGCCTGCCACTGCGGTACGCCGTGGAGGACATCGCACTGGACGGGACGATCATCCGCAAGGGTGAGGCGATCCTGGCCGCGTACGCCGCCGCCGGACGCAGTCCCGAGCGGTACGGGAAGGATGCCGACCGCTTCGATGTCACCCGGGCAGACAAGGAGCACTTGGCCTTCGGCTACGGCGTGCACTACTGCCTCGGGGCGCCGCTGGGCCGCATGGAGGCCCGAATCGCCCTGCCGGCGCTCTTCGAGCGGTTCCCCGGCCTCGCCCTCGCCGTGCCGCCCAAGGAGTTGGGGCCTGTGGACTCCTTCATCTCCAACGGACACCGCGCCCTGCCCGTACGCCTCTCCTGATCACCCCCGGGCACCAGGGCCGCAGGGGGTGAGCGCCTATGGGGGGCGGCACCGCATCCGGGGCCGCCCCCCATAGGCGGAATGCGTCGACAGGGGCGAGAGTGGCAATGTCGGACCCCGCGGATCGGAGGCTCCCATGAGCGGCCGGGATACGCAGAGCCTGCACTGTCTCGTGACAGGCGCGACGGGCTACATCGGAGGCCGGCTGGTGCCTGAATTGCTGGACGCCGGGCACCGCGTACGGTGCGTGGCCCGCTCTCCGGACAAGCTGCGTGACCACCCTTGGGCAGGACGCGCCGAGGTGGTCCGCGGGGATGTGACCGATCCGGATTCGGTCCGCGACGCTCTGCGCGGTATCGACGTGGCCTACTACCTCGTACACGCCCTGCGGGCAGGAGACGACTTCGAGGAAACTGACCGGAAGGCCGCCCGGGCCTTCGCCGAGCGGGCCCACGCCGCGGGCGTACGGCGCATCGTCTACCTGGGCGGACTGACCCCGGCCGATGTGCCGGAACGCGAACTGTCACCCCATCTGCGGTCCCGCGCCGAGGTCGGCCAGACCTTCCTCCGCTCGCCGGTGCCGGCGACCGTGCTACGCGCCGCGGTCATCATCGGCTCCGGTTCCGCGTCCTTCGAGATGTTGCGCTACCTGACCGAGCGGTTGCCGGTCATGGTCACCCCGAGCTGGGTCGGCACCCGCATCCAGCCGATCGCCGTCCGGGACGTGCTGCGGTATCTGGTGGGCAGTGCGGACATGCCCGACGAGGTGAACCGCGCGTTCGACATCGGCGGGCCCGACGTCGTGACCTACGAACAGATGATGCGGCGGTACGCGGTGGTGGCCGGCCTGCCGCGCCGTTTCATCCTGCGCGTACCGATGCTGACCCCCCGCCTCTCCAGCCTGTGGATCGGTCTGGTCACGCCCGTTCCCCCCTCCCTCGCCCGGCCGCTGGCCGAGTCCCTGCGCCACGAGGTCGTCTGCCGCGAGCACGACATCGCGCAGTACGTACCCGATCCGCCCGGTGCACCGATCGGCTTCGACCAGGCCCTCACCCTCGCCCTTCAGCGCGTACGGGACGCTCAGGTCACCACCCGCTGGTCATCCGCATCGCTGCCCGCCGCTCCGAGCGATCCTCTGCCCACGGACCCCGACTGGGCCGGCGGCAGCCTCTACGTCGACCGGCGCGCGCTCGCTGTCGACGCCTCACCGAAGGCACTGTGGCAGATCATCGAGGGGATCGGCGGTGACAACGGCTGGTACTCCTTCCCGCTCGCGTGGGCGGTGCGGGGCTGGCTGGACCGGCTGGTCGGAGGCGCCGGACTGCGCCGTGGCCGCCGGGACGCCGCACGGCTGCGG
The DNA here is from genome assembly GCF_044389785.1 of Streptomyces sp. NPDC019443. NCBI lineage: Bacteria > Bacillati > Actinomycetota > Actinomycetes > Kitasatosporales > Streptomycetaceae > Streptomyces > Streptomyces sp. NPDC019443. Next base: position 32,153 of record NZ_JBIRYJ010000009.1, on the reverse strand, counting down.
GTGGGGGACTCGCTGGACTTCTGGCGCGTGGAGGAGATCGAACCGGGCCGGCTGCTGCGGTTGCGCGCCGAGATGCGCCTGCCGGGGCTTGCCTGGCTGGAGATGTACGCCGACCGGGACGAGCAGGGCCGGGCCTGCTACCGGCAGCGGGCGCTGTTCCACCCGCACGGTCTGATCGGGCATGTCTACTGGTGGAGCGTGTCGCCGTTCCACGCGGTCGTGTTCGGCGGCATGGCCCGCAACATCGCGCAGGCGGCACTCCAAAGGGACGCCGCCCAAAACGCCCACGGCGCGAATCCGGGCTGAGCTCGTGCATCCGAGCGCAGCACCCTCCGGGAAGTCCCGGACGACAAAGCAGCCCCGGGCCTCACCACTCCACGCGGAAGTCCATTGGGCCGGGCTCCTCTTCACGGGCATATGCCGGGAGCTGGCCGGTGATCAACTTGTCACGAACTCTCGGTGAAGCGGACGGACCAGGCGTAGCCGCTCAAGGTGTCGTGCGGGACCCGCCGGACTTCTCTGACCTGGCAACCGTCGTGGGCATACTTGCGGGCGAACCGGTCGAGGCGCTGCGCGTCGGTGAGATCCTCCATGGACAGCGGTGCTCCGACGACGAGGTCTTCGTGAAGGACCGTGTCCGGCGCGGCACCGTCCAAGCAGGCCGGGCACTGATGCGTTTTGGGTAGGGCCATACGACCAGTGTCCTACCAACCTGGCTGCCCCGCGTTCACGGCGCGGAATTGTGCACTACAGAGCCTCTGAGCGAAGGGCGGACGTGCCGAGGCTCAGCGGAAGGCGCCGAATGAGCAGGCCTCCGGCCCGGACCTGGTGCGCAACGCTTGAACCGGTCCAGCACCTGGTGCGCCGTCGGCGGGTGACCGCGTCGGCCAGGCGGTGTCCACCAGCGGGGACCGGCCACAGCCGCCGGCGGGCCGGTTGCTCCACGTCCGGCTCGGTGCCGAGCACGTCGGCGCTGGTGGCAGCCACCTGGACTCCGTTGACGGCCGTATGGAAGACCAGCCGGAGAACGGACGCGGTGCCCTGCACCCCGAGCGGCCGCCGAGTCCGGCCAGGAGATGGAAACACCAGGCAGGAGGGGGAGCCGACCTCGCCCCGTGGAGGCCGGTCCCGCCGCTCGGGCAAGGGACACCCGCAGCTGGCCGAAAGCTGAGCCATCGCTCCGTCCGAGCCGGGTAGATGTGGGCGTGCGCGGCGCAAGTTTCGGTACTTCTTGTCGAAGTGAGGCGAACGTGACCCGGGTGCTATTGGTGCACGACATATGGTTGATGCGATCGGCTCTTACAGCGCTGTTGGAACATGCGGACGGCATCGAGGCGACAGCCGCCTGTTGGGAGAAGGCACCGAGCCAGGCTCGCTCGTTACGGCCCGACCTCTGTGTCGTGGACGCGGACTGTCCGGGGTCCTCGCGATTACCGGCCCATCCCACCGGGCAGAAATGCGAGCTGCTCGTCCTGGCCACCTCGTGCAGGCCCGGTGTTCTGCGGCGTGCCGCCCAGGCCAAGGCTCTGGGCTTTGTGAACAAGGACGCGTCGCCGACCCAGTTGCTGAACGCGATCAGGCTTGTGGCAGCGGGAAAGCGGTACGTCGACGCCTCGCTCGCCCCGGACCTTGTCCAGGCGGCCGACATGTCACTGACTCCCCGTGAATTGAGCGTGCTGGCACTCGCTTCGGACGGCGCCAACGTCCCTGAGACCGCCAGCACTCTGCAACTGAGCAAGGGGACTGTGCGGAACTACATGTCCGCAATCATCCGCAAGACCAACGCCCGGAACTGGACTGACGCCGTCCGTATTTCGCACGGGGCGGGTTGGGTGTAGACGGGGCGGGCCGTCTCAGATCTTCTCGGCGTGCCAGCGTCCCACCAAGTCACGGTAGAGCGACGAGTGATCGAGCAGCTCCTGGTGACTCCCGCAGGTGGCGCTGAGGCCGTCGAGCACCAGGATCCGGTCGGCGCGCCGAGCCGAACTGATCCGGTGGGCAACCACGATCAGCGTCCCGGGCCGCAGGGCGAAGGCCCGTTCGGCCCGGGCCTCGGCCGCCGGATCGAGGTGGCAGGTGGCCTCGTCCAGGATGACGAGCGGCGCGGGGGAGAGATGCGCCCGGCCGAGCGCGATGAGCTGCCTTTCGCCCTGCGACAGGGCCGCGGGATCGACATGTGCGTCGAACCCGCCGAGCCTGCGCACCAGGGGGCCGAGGCCGACCGCTTCCGACGAGGCATCCACCGCCGACCGCGAAGCTCCGTCCGGGCAGAGGTAGAGCAGGTTCTCGTAGAGGCTGCCGGTGAAGACGTAGGCCTGCTGCGGGATGAGCACGCGCAGCCGGGAGGGGTCGGCTCCACGGCCGGCTTGCGCATGCGCCGGCCGGCCGTGGAGCCGTACCTCGCCCTTGTCCGGTTGGAGCAGGCCGGCCAGCAGACAGGTCAGCGTGGACTTGCCGATGCCGCTGGGCCCCACCACGGTGAGGTGCTCGCCGGGCTCGATCGTCAGGTTGAGGCCGCGCAGCACGGGTTGTGCCGCCGGGCCGTAGGCGAACGTCACCGCACGCAGTTCGACCCGCGGTGCGCCGAGGCTTCCCGGTGCCCGCACGGGCCGCTCGGGGTTGCCCGCGGGCACCGGGACGGCCGGGCCGGGGTCCGGCCCGGGGGACAGCCGGCCGAGGACCACGAGCAGCCTGGTGCCGGCCGCGCCAAGCGCGTTCATCAGGTTGTGCAGAGCGGGCAGCAGGGCCTGGGTCAGATACGTCAGCGCGCCGAGCAGGGCGCCCGCCGTGACGCCCTGACGCAGCAGCCAGGGTGCGGCGACCAGGAGCAGTACCACCGGGAGGTGTCCGGCTATGCCGAGTGACAGTGAGCGGGCACTCGCCCACCGGGCGAGGGACCGTGCCGACCTGGCTTCCTGGTCGATCAGCGCCTGCGTTTGCGCCGCGATGGGTGCCCCTGCGCCGCAGGCCACCACGTCGCGCAGACCCTGAGCCATCGAGCCGAACTGTGCCGACAGAGCCTCGTCGGCACAGAGGAAGTCGCGTTGTCGGGCGGCCATCGGCACCAGCGTGGCCAGAAAGAGCAGCAGTCCCGTCAGCAGAGGTGGCGCCACGACGACCAGCAGTGCGGGAGCGAGCGCCGCAAGCCCGAAAAGCGCCCCGACTGAAGTGAAGACGAAGGACCGGGCCACGAGCACCAGCCCCGCGAAGCTGTCCCGTGCGATCTCCGTCTGGTTGGTCAGCCGGGAGACCACCGCGCTGTCAGCGGCGTGCGCCGGTTCGGCCAGCGCCTGGTTCAGCGACCGTGTCACCACCCGGCGTACCAGGCCGTCCCGCAGCGGTTCGACGAGGTCGGCGAGTCCTCGGAAGACACCGCCGGTGGCCAGGCCACCTATGACGATGGCCAGCGCGGCCACCGCCAGCCACGCCAGGCCGGTGCCGGTGCGGCCGGCGAGAAATCCCCGGTCGAGCGCCATCGCCACGGCATAACCGCCGAGGAAGGTGTGGGCCGATTCCAGCATGGACCAGCCACTGAGCTTCAACAGCACGCGTTTGCGGCGGCCGAGGAAGCGCACGGCCTGCGCCAGGAGCCGCGAGCCCGTCATCGTCATCAACTCCCGCCCGTGTCCTGACCGGTGTCCGCGAACACGGCCCGGTAGTCGGGCTCTTCCCACAGAAGTCCGTGCGGGCCCACCCTGCGGATACGGCCGTCCTCGACCCATGCGACCAGGTCGGCACGCGCCGCCGAGGAGACGCGGTGGGCGATCAGCAGCCGGGTACCTGTCCGGACGTCGTGTACGAGTGCCCGGCCGACGTGGAGTTCGGTGACGCTGTCGAGGCTGGAGGTGGCGTCGTCGAGGATCAGCAAACGGCCGGCGTGGGCGAAGGCCCGTGCCAGCCCGAGGCGTTGCAGTTCTCCGCCCGACAGGGGGGCGTCGGCGAGCGGCGCCGAGTACCCGCCGGGCAGGAGCCGGACGAAGGTGTCGGCCCCCGCCGCCCGCGCCGCGGCCCCGATCTCGCAGACGGCGGGCTCGTACGGTCCGAATCCGATGGCCGCGCCGACCGTTTCGCCGAACAGGACCGGCCGTTCGAAGGCGTACCCGACCTCCCGGCGCAGCTGGGACGGATCGGCCTCGGTCAGCGGTACGCCGTCCAGTAGCACCACCCCCGCGTCGGGGTCGGCCAGCCGTCCGGCGACGGCGGCGAGAGTGGACTTGCCCGCGCCGGAGCGCCCGACGACGGCCATCGTCGTGCCCCCGGGCACGACCAGATCGATCCCCCGCAGCACGGGAGCGCCGCCGCGGCTGAGAGTGACCGCCCGCAGCTCGACGCGCCCAGGACCGTCGGCGGGCAGTGGACGCGTCCCGTGGCGAACGGCGGGAAGGGCGAGCACGTCGGCGATGCGACGGGCCGCGGCGCGGCTGCGCAGGAGGGAGTTGAGCTGTCCGACCACCGCGCCCAGGCCGGCGGCGAGGGCGGCATAGCGGGCGGCTGCCAGCAAGTCGCCCACGGACAGGCTTCCACCGACCAGCCGCACCCCGCCGACGGCTAGGACCACCGTGGTCAGCAGGGGCACCAGAATCCCGCTGCCGACCGATGCGCGTCCGTAGACCTCCCACATGCGCCGCCCCTGCGCGCCCAGTTCGGGAAGCAGCGCCAGCACGCGGGTGAGTTCGCGCTCGGCGGTCCCCGCGGCGGCGACGGTACGGGCGCCGCCGAGGGCTTCGAGGAGGCGGCCGGCGACGTCCGCCTGCACGCGCTGGTACTGGGAGATGCTGTCGGAGGACCCGCGGGCGAAGACCCGCAGCAACAGGGCCAGCAGGGGGATCCCCGCAACGAAGACAACGGCCAGCCAGAGGTCGATGTGCGCCAGGGAGACCAGACCGCCGACCGGGACGAGGAGCGAGGCCAGACCGATGGCCGCCGTGGTGGGCGCGGTGCCCGCCTCTGCGGCGTTGCCGGTCAGCCGGGTCACCAGGTCGCCCGGGGTGAAGCGGTCGGCGGCACGGTGCGGCGCGAGGGACAGGAGGTGGCCGGCTCCGCAGCGGCGCAGCCAGGCGGTACTACGGGTGCTGGTCGCGCCGCCGACCAGGGCCTCCAGGGCATCGAAGAGAACCTCGGCGGCGACCAGCACGGCGCACAGCACGACGGCTCGCTCCACCCCCGCGGCCTCTTCCCCCGCGGCTTCTTCGAGCAGTAGGTCGAGCGTGTGCCCGAGCGCGGCAGGCAGGGCGACGGCCGCGGCGGCAGATGCGGCGCTGAACAGGAAGAGGGCGAGTGTGCGGCCCGAACTGTGCCGTACCGCACCGGCCAGGATGCCTGAAGCACGGGAGAGGTGTACGAGTTCCGTGGCGTTGCGGGACGGGGCATTCCGGGGCGTCGGGGCCATAGGGGTGCAGTCCTCGCCTCCGTCGGAGAGATGCGGGCCAGTCACGCCTCGGTCCCGGGCGACGTTGTTCGCCCGGGACCGCTGCGCCGGTGTCACCACAGAGCCGAAGTCCCGTGGTGCCACGCGTCAGTTACAGGTGGTGACGCTCAGGCTGCTGTCACCGCAGAGCAGCAGGCTCGCGCGGCTGCCGCCGGTCGCGAGTTCGCCGGGGGCCTCGGACTTGGGGGTTTCCATCGTCTGCAGGTCGAGAAGTGCCATGGTGGTGTTCCTCTCCTTCATGGGGACGGATCTTGCTCAGGTCCCCCCGAGTAGGGGGACCGGTTTCAGGGCCGCCGTGGCGGCGGGAGAAAGGGCAGGTGCACGGGCTGGTCGTGCAGCGCGCTGCCCAGCGCGAGCAGGCAGCCGGCTGTGCCGGTGCTGAGGTCCATGGACAGGCGCATCATCTGCTCGCCGGCGAAGGCGAGATGCCCCTGGTAGGGGATTGCGCCCCACGAGAGTGAGTCGATCTGACGGCGCAGATCGGCGGCGTGGGTGCCCGGGCCTCCGGTCGTGGTGCGGCTCAAGTGCAGCACCATGCCCGCGGCACCGCGGAACAGCCCGGGCTGGGCATAGAACTTGGCCTGCGCCGCCCGCACGATTTCGCCCCTGGCCTTCTCGAACTCCTCGTCGGCGCGGTGGACGAGGTAGTCGTCGAGCACCATGCCGATGCCGACGCTGCCGGCGCCCAGGTAGGGCATGGTCCGCCAGCCCTCGTCGACCTGGAGGGCTCCGCCCACGCCTCGTACACAACGGGCCAGGTCGCGGCGGAGCGCGTCGGCGGCCAGGTCCAGCAGGGTGTGGTCGCCGGTCGCCTCGTACAGACGCAGGTGGAGCAGCGCCGCTCCGGTCGCTCCGTGGAGGAGTCCGGCCCGCGGGTTCCCGGCGCCGGCTTGCCCGGACGAGGAAGCGCCGGCCTCGTCGGCCGCGAGTCGGGCGCACTTGAGCGCCTTGTCGCGCAGGGCACTCTCGCCCGTGGAGATGGCCAGGGAATCGAGGGCCAGGCCGAGTCCGGCCAGTCCGCTGTGCAGGTCGGGGGCCATCTCCTCCCAGCTCTGGGAGGTGATCGTGTCGACGAGGTCCAGGGCGCGTTCGCGGTGCCCGAGCCGGTCCAGGACCCAGGCGATGCCGGACAGGCCGTCATAGAAGCCGAGTGGGCTGCCGGGAGGAGGGGTCTTCGCGGCCCTCAGCAGCCATTCTTCCGCTTCCGGAGCCGGTTCGGCGCCGGTCTCGGCCAGGGCGTGGAGGACGCCGGCCGCTCCGTAGGCGAAGCATGCGCCGCCGACCGGCCGGAACTGGGCTATGTCTCCGGGGAAGAGACGATCCTCCCGTTCCGGAGAGGCGGAGGCCAGGATCGCCCGGACCATGGAGTCGCGGCTGCGTGGCCAGTCGGCGAGCTCCACGGGTAAGTAGGGGTCCGCTGCGCCGCGGATCCTGCCCCCCGGCAGGTCCGTGCCACGATGGCCGCGAAGGATCTCGGCGACCGCTTCCTGGAGGAAATCGCGCGGCACCGGAAACTGCTCGGCGGCGATCTCCGCCAAATGCGCGGCTTTTGCCCGGTCCACGGCGAACAGACTGGTGAGGGGCAGGAACAAGGCCAGGCGCAGGCACGCCAGGGCGTACCGGTCGACGTCGAAGCCCCTGCGGTCGGCAGGTGCGACGAACCCCGGATTGGCGACCACCTGACGCCGCTTCACGTCATCGACCGCGGCGGCCTCGAAGTCCAGCAGCACCACCGAGCGTTCGTCCTCGGACAGCATGATGTTGAAAAGGTGCAGGTCGTTGAAGGCCACGCCCCGCGCGTGGATCGCCGATACGGCGTCCTCCACCAGGCGGTGCACCCGCATAGCCCACTGGGTGTACTCGGCGAGCCGCTCCGGGCTGGGATCCGCTTCGATCAGCGGGTGCCGGTGTGCGAAGAAGCTGTTGAGCGGGCGGCCCTCGATGAACTCCATGACGAGGAAGGAGTGGTCGCCCAGGGTGAACCAGTCGCGCACCTCGGGGGTGCAGCCGAGCCCGGACAGCCTCCGCAGTGCATCCCTCTCGCGCTCCAGCCGGGCCACCGCGTCGGCTTCGTCCGCGGCCAGGCCGGCGTGTGGCCGGGCCTCCTTCAAGACCACTTGCTCATCGGTGCGCAGGTCCCGGCCGACGAACACGCCGCCGCCGTTGGAGAAATGAAGCGCGCGCTCGAACCGGTACGGGATGTCGTTGAGCGTGGTGGCGGAGCGGGCGGCCAGATGCGGTTCGAGAAACGCGGGGAGAGTGACCCAGTTCGGGACGTGGAACGTCGGGTCCCTCCGGTCGGGAACAAGTCGTCCATGGTTGTCCTCGACCGCGGGGCACAGCTCACCCCGGTCGTCGTAACAGTGCCGCTCTGTGAAGCTGCCGTAGCGCACATGAACCGGACCCGCCCCCCAGCGTAAGTCGCTGAGTATGTACGGACCGGGCTCGCCTCCGAGCAGACGGTCCAGGTCTTCCGCAATGGTGCGGCACTGGTCGTCGTCGGCGGGGTAGACGGTGAGGAACTTCCCACTGGCGGCGCGGTCGGCGTATTTGGCGTTGCGGGTGTGCAGCAAGTACCGGCTAGGCATGCACTTGAAGGCGACGGATCGAGGGACGCAGTAGTCCCAGACCTGGGCGAGCACCTTCTCCGCGTTGTCCAGGCAGGCGGAAATGTGGATCTTCCATCCCTGGTTGGGCAGTGCACTGTCGAGCGGACGGAACGCCAGCCAGTCGCCCGACCGGTGGCGCTGCCAGCCGTCCGGAAGCTCGCGCCGCGCGGCCTCGTAGAGAGCGGAGGAACCGCTGCCTTCCTCGTGAGACCGGTGCGGAGCGTCGTAGAACTGCCGGTTCGCGTCGCAGAAGACGGCGTACCCCTTGTTCATCGCACTCCTTCGGCCGGTGTCGTTCAGACGTTTTCACGCCGCCAGGGCCTACAACAGTCGCGATTGTCATGAACCACCCATGAAGAAGTGCACGGGTGGCAGAGAGGTTCAGCGCAGCCGGAGCCCCGGCCTTCAGCGGCGCGTTCGTCATGACTGTCCAGCTGCCTTTCGCCCGGACCGGCCCATTGGAGGTGCCGCCGATGCTCCGGACGCTGCAGGGCCAGGGCACTGTCCACCGGATCCGCCGACCAGCGGGCAGCGCCGTCATGTTGCCGGGCATGGGATGAGGAGTACGCGCTGATGTGGGTCGACGAGTGGAGCCTGTCTGCCATCACGGATGAGCCGCACCGCCGCCGACGTCCTTGGTGGCCGGTCGTGGGGCTCCGGGGCGAGGGGAAGTGCCCGCGAAGCGGGTGAGGAGGGGGCCGACGATGGCGAGAATGAAGACGTAGGCGGTGACCAACGGGCCGAGACTGTCGTGCATGGTGCCCACGAGTCCGACGATGACGAGGGAGAATTCGCCGCGGGCGATGAGCGCTGTTCCGGCGCGCAGTTGTCCGCGCCGCCCAGCCTTGTCGCGGGCGGCGGCGTACCGGCCGGTGACCAGTTTGGTGGCGATGGTGACGGCGGCCAGCGCGAGGGCCGCCGGAAGCACGGGCAGCAGATCGTCCGGGCTGACGGACAGTCCGACGGCGAGGAAGAAGACGGCGGCGAACAGGTCACGCAACGGGCTGAGTACCGCCCGGCTGCGTGTCGCGGTCTCACCGGTGAGGGTGAGTCCGACGAGGAAGGCACCCACGGCGGCGGAGGCGTGGACGAGTTCGGCCAGGGCGGCCACGATCAGCGTCAGGCCGAGCACCCGCAGCAGGAGCTGTTCCGCGTCGGGATGCGAGAGCAGCCGGCCGAGGTGGTGGCCCCACCGGTAGGAGACGGTGAAGGCGGCGAGCACCGCGCCGACAGCGGCGAGGACGCCGAAGGTGGCCTGCCACCACTGGCCGCCGGAGGCGAGTACGGCGAGCACAGGCAGGTAAACGGCCATGGCGAAGTCCTCCATGACCAGTACCGACAGGATGGCCGGCGTTTCCCGGTTGCCCAGTCGCCGCAGGTCGGACAGGAGCCTGGCGACGATGCCGGAGGACGAGATGTAGGTGGCGCCGGCCAGTGCCAGGATGCCGATGCCGTCCAGGCCGAGCAGCCATCCGGCCACCGCGCCCGGTGTCGCGTTCAGTACGAGGTCGACGGCGGCGGAGGGCACATGGCGCCGCATGCTGGCGGTGAATTCGCTGAGGGAGAATTCCAGGCCGAGTGTGAGCAGGAGCAGGACCACCCCGATGGACGCCCCCGTCTGGACGAACTCACCGGCGGCGGGGACGGGCGCGATGCCTCCTTCGCCGATGGCCAGGCCCGCGAGGAGATAGAGGGGGATGGGCGAGAGTGTGAGGCGCCGTGCCGCGGTACCGAGCACGCTGAGCGCGGCGAGGATGATGCCGAGTTCCAGCAGGAGCGTGACAGGGGTGTGCACGCTCAGCCCTGGATGATCTGTTCCACACCGGCGATACCCTCCCGGGTTCCGATGACCACCAGAACAGAGCCGGACTGGAGCATCTGGTCGGGAGTGGGTGATGCGATCACGTCGTCCCCGCGGACGATGGCCACGATGGAGGCTCCGGTACGCGTCCGGGCCCTGGTACTGCCCAGCGGTCGGCCGGCATACGGGCTGCCCGGGCGTACCTCCACCTGTCCGGACAGGAGTCCGGGGACCTCCTTGGTGAGGTCGGCGAACCGCTCGGCGATCCGTGGTGCCCCAAGGATCTCGGCGACCGTGTCGGCCTCCTCGCTGTTGAGCTGGAGAACGGGCCGCCCCGCGTCGGGATCCTCGCCCTCGTAGACGACCAGTTCGAACTCCCCGGTCCTCCGCGCCACGACACCGACCCGGTCGCCCTGGTGATTGACGAACTCATAGCGCAGCCCGACGCCGGGCAGGAGAACCTCGGTGACGTCCATGGCCTCATCATCGCCGGGCGTACGACAGCGGGCGCGCGGGTACGTCCACGCGGGTCACCGCACCTGTCCCCAGCGGCGTGCCTCAGCTCGACAGCCAGTTCGAGTAGGCGGCAGCTCACTCCCAGGCAACTAGGCATCAGCATAAACAGGGGCAAACAGGAGATCGATAGAGTGGCGGCGGATGCCGCCGGGCTGGGCAGGGAGATTTCCGGACACGGGCTCGTCGGCGCGTCCACCGCCTTGACGACTGCCCGCGAAACAGGGGGACCGTGGTGCCTACTCCACGTCTGAGCCAGACACCGTTGCCGGGGATCGGTGTTCGCTACGACCTCACCACCCGCGACCACCGGCACGTGTCGGTGATCGCGCACCGGGATGGCGGCCGGACCCTGAACGCCTACGAGCGCGACGATCCTGACGAATGCGCGTTGTCGCTGCGGTTGACCGCCGGGGAGGCTACGGCGCTGATCGACGCGCTGATGCCCTCTCATCACAGCCCGAACCTGCTGCACACCACCGATCTGGGCCTGGTCGCCGAACGCGTCGAGCTGTCCTCCGTCTCGTACTGGAACGGGCGGGTGCTGGGCGATACACGCATGCGGACCGAGACCGGTGTGTCGATCGTGGCGGTGCTGCGCCGCGCGGAGGCGATCCCGTCGCCCGGGCCGGAGTTCCGGCTGGCGGGCGGGGACACGCTGATCGTGATCGGTACTCGCGAGGGCGTGGAAGCGGCCGTGGCGATACTCGGGCGGGAGTGAACGGGTGCACTCCGCGGTCTTTCTGATCGAGTTCGGCGCGATCATCCTCGGCCTGGGGTTGCTGGGCCGGTTCGCCGGGCGCTTCCAGTTCTCCCCGATCCCGCTGTATCTGCTGGCCGGTCTCGCGTTCGGCAAGGGCGGGCTGCTGCCGCTGGGCACCAGCGAGGAGTTCGTCGCCATCGGCGCCGAAATCGGCGTCATTCTGCTGCTGTTGATGCTGGGGCTGGAGTACACGGCCAGCGACCTGGTCAGCAATCTCAAGACCCAGTACCCGGCCGGGCTGGTCGACGCCACGCTCAACGCCCTGCCCGGCGCCGCGATGGCCCTGCTGCTGGGCTGGGGACCGGTGGCCGCCGTCGTCCTCGCGGGCGTCACCTGGATCTCCTCCTCCGGCGTCATCGCCAAGGTGCTGGGCGACCTCGGGCGGCTCGGCAACCGCGAAACCCCGGTGATCCTGAGCATTCTTGTCCTCGAGGACCTGGCCATGGCCGTCTACCTGCCGATCATCACCGCGCTGCTGGCCGGCGTGGGACTGGCCGCGGGGAGCGTCACGCTGGCGATCGCGCTGGGCGTGGCCGGGCTGGTTCTGTTCGCCGCCGTCCGCTACGGCCGGGTGATCTCGCGGTTCGTGTCCAGCAACGATCCCGAAAAGCTCCTGCTCGTGGTGCTGGGACTGACGCTGCTGGTAGCGGGAATCGCGCAGCAGCTGCAAGTCTCCGCTGCCGTCGGCGCGTTCCTGGTCGGCATCGCCCTGTCCGGCGAGGTCGCCGACGGCGCCCACACCCTGCTCAGCCCGTTGCGGGACCTGTTCGCCGCGGTGTTCTTCGTCTTCTTCGGTCTCCACACCGACCCCGCCAGCATTCCCCCGGTCCTGCTCCCGGCCCTGGCCCTGGCCGTCGTCACCGCCTGCACGAAGATCGCCACCGGCTACTGGGCGGCGAGGCGGGCCGGAATCTCGGCGAAGGGCCGGTGGCGGGCGGGCGGCGCGCTCGTGGCTCGCGGCGAGTTCTCCATCGTCATCGCCGGACTGGCCGTAACCGCAGGCATCGAACCGTCACTCGGCCCGCTGGCCACCGCCTATGTGCTGATCCTGGTGGTACTCGGGCCGCTCACCGCCCGCTACACCGAACCCATCGCCACCCGCCTGAGTGACCGCCGCAAGCCCGCCCTTACCCCCGAGACCCACGAGGCGCTGCCGGGAGCCGCGTCCGCGACAGAGGACAACGGGACCGTCCACCGCTCATGAAATTCCCTGTGGTGATCAGCACAGGTTCTTCATCGCAGTGATCCGGACTGTCAAACGAAGGGTGTACCAGGGTGGTTGGGTTACTGACGGGCTGCTGAGAGGCGGTCGTTGAACGTGATGTCGAAGGCGCTCCGAGCTGCTCGATCGGACTGCTGGAGGTGAAGCTCGGGGCGGCGGTGATACCGGCCGCTGCGGTGACGGCGTGTCTGCGGGTCATGTCGGTGGGCTCAACAGGTCAGCCTTTCTTCCGTGTTGTCGTGAGCTGCCCCTGGTGGAGAAGGGCGGAGGTGAGGGCGCAGGCGAGCGTGAGCAGCAGCAGGACGGCGACGGTGGGGTTGATGTAGTCGGGGATGATGACGGAGTAGTCGCGGCCGTCCGACGCCTCGCACACGAGCCGCAGCGGGATGAAGTCGCCTCTGCGGCCGACCAGGGTCGGTGTTCCCTCGGGGCGCTGCCGCTCGCACTCCTCGGCCTGTTCCTGGTCCTCGAGGAAGAGGACGTGGAGACACCCCCACAGGTAGAGGGCAAGCGCGACGGCGGTCGTCGCCAGGGACACGTCCCGCCATACGGCGAACGGGGTGTACCGTCGGCGGGCCTGTCGTGTGAACCGTGTGCAGAGGTACACGGTGAGGCTCAGCACGGTCACCGCACCGGCGATCAGGATGGGGAACAGCGCTGCGAAGTTGTGCCCTTGCCAAGGGTCGGATGCCGTGATCATGACCTGTCAGGCCTCGCGGACGATGCGGTTGTACTTCTCGAGGATCGCGTAGAGCGGCATCCGCAGCTTCGCGTCCGCCACCGCCTCCCCGCCGAAGCCCTGGTAGCGACGGATGATGCTGCCCATGGACCAGTCATCGTCGTTGATGGGCTTCACCAGGCACAGGCTGTGAAACCCCAACACGATCTCAGGGCGGATGCTCTCGCCGTCCGCTGCCCCGCCCCGCCACGTCACGGTGTGATCAGTGGCGAGTGGAATGGCCCCTTGGTCTCCAGAGATGTCGCGGATCTCCTCCTGGTTCCCCGTCCGTCATGGCACGGCTATGGCACGCGTTACCGGCACTGAGTTTCCTCGCCTCGGCGGCTGATCAATCCTCCGGCAGGTGGTAGTACACCAGCGCCGGCCAATCACCATGCTCGGTGATTTCTGAGTGGATCACGATGTCCTGGATCTCCGCCGGGCCCAGTGCCTCGATAGTGCCGGCGACCCGGCGCAGCAGTGCGGGCGCGCTATCGCATCCCGGTCAAACCGGATTGGCCTGGGAGAAGTGATACGCGGTCCAATCAGCGCTCGACTCTGCCGTGGAGCCGAGTGGTGGCGCCAGCTGTGACAGCCCATGCAGGCATGCTGCCGTCCGGCGCTGTTGATGTCACTCGTGGATGTCAGCCTGGGCTTAGCGCTTGCTCCACCGTTGCTGTCAGCTGATCGGGTCCGCACCCGTCCCAGGGCGGCCGGCGCCAGCCCCGCCTCACCCGGTAAAGTGGCGACCTTCGGCCGGCGGAAGCCGCACGGAGTCCTCGAAGGCCGGGCACATCATGCTTCTCGCCGACCGTCCCGCACACCGCCGTCTCAGCGCCGCCCTGGACAACCTTGCCGTCAGCTTCCGCGGCATGACAGCGCGTCCGGACGAGCACAACTGCGAGTGTCACTGGGGCAGTCCAGAGGAGCTCTCCCTTCTGAAGACGCCGGACGTGGAGCTGGGGCCGGATCTCCTGCGCCGGACCTGGCAGGCCATCGACTGGACCGATCACGCGGCTGTGCTGCGCCGCGTCCTGCCGCAGTTTGCCGCGGTCCTGGTCGCCGGTCGCGCGGAACCCCTGTTCGGACTGGAAGAGGCCGGGTACTCCTTCGCCCGCGGCCGCTGGCAGCAGTGGCCTGAGGATTACGCCAGTCCGGTACGCGAGTTTCTGCATGCCTGGTGGGCGCACAGCCTCACTGAGCCGGATCCGGTCGTCCCGGCACACCAGGTCTTCGTGATGTGTGCCGAGGCGTCCGGAACGGTCCGCCCCTGGCTCGCCGAATGGGAGAAGCAGACCGGGTACCTCAGCGACCAGCGTCTCGCCGAGGCGGCGGCGGAATGGGAGTACGAGCTCCTGGGAGACAGCCTGCCGTGGAGCGTCGGCTGGTACGAGCACGACGAGGAGGAGATGCGCGCCGAACTGGTCGCCTGGCTCCTCGACCACGCTGCAGTGCGGCTCCGCGCGTCGGGCGAATCGGCGGATCTGCAGCGCCGGATACGGCTGCTCGGACTCACCGGCGAGGACCGCTGGACGGATGCGCACTGGCCCGGCCACCGCTATTGACGACCAGCGGGCGCGACCTCGGTGCCGGACCGCGTAGCCAGCGGCGTGTGTCGATGCGCTACTTGGCTGCGAAGAGGCCGGGCGTAGGGACTAAATCAGTAGCCGAAGAAGTGACCAGCGGTCGCGTTGACCTCGGGCATGGCAATCCTCCCGTGTGCTGACCTGAGATCGAAGCGTCGACGCTTGTCGGCGTTGGTCTACGTTGAGCACCCTTTCACGGCCCACGGACGGCCCATAGCGCCGCGGTTATGTTGCGAGTCCCGTGCGGCAAGATCTAGGGGGTGTGATGAGGCGGCCGTTGCTGTATGGGGTTGTCGGTGGCACGTACTAACGTGCCCGCAGTGTCCCGTCGATCTTTGTACGCTTGAGGAGCCACGATGCCCGGAGACACACCCGAGCTGCCCGCGAAGGATCTGCGCACCCTGATACCGGAGTACGCGGGCCTTGCCCGGGAAACCACCCTCCTCAACCCCGAGCCCGGCGACCCTGGCGTGCGGGAGAGCTCGCTGGGAGGCGAGCTGCTGTGGCCCGCGGACGAGCCGTGGCCGTACTGCGCGCAGGAAGACCACTGGACGTACGGGTCCGACTGGCGCAACCACACCGAGATTGTCCCGGGCGCGGTGCCGATGGTGCCGATCCTCCAGCTGTTCGCCCAGGATGTGCCGGGGTTGGAGTTCCCGGAGGGGAAGGATCTGCTACAGCTGGTGTGGTGCGCGCTGATACATGAGCAGGATCCCGGGCCAGTGATGCCGCAGCTGTACTGGCGCAACGAGGCGGAGGTCGTGGCTGGAGGGCTGCTGTCCGAGATCCCCGGGGTGAGCGAGGGGGAGTACGACGAGGACCACATGCCGGAACCGTCCACGTTGTCCCCGATTACGGCTGAGGACTGTCCGAGATGGCTTGATCTACCCAAGGACATGTGGGAGAACTGGGAACCTCGTCTCCGGTTGCCGACGGGCGGCTCCATGTGGCCACCCGACTCCAACATCATCGGGACGAAGGTCGGCGGCTGGCCCGCCTGGACGCAGCCTGCCGACTGGCCGAACTGCGAGAGCGGACACCGCATGGAGCACCTTCTGACCATCACCGGCGACATACAGTTGGGCGACTGCGGCGGGGTCTACTTCTTCCATTGCCGCCAGTGCCCCGGCCTCCCGTGGGACTGGCGCTTCGACTGCCACTGACACCGGCAGACCGGTGAGATCGCCAAGGACGCCGTAACCGGCGAGCCTCTGATGACGATCGGCGTCGTCTACATCGACCAGGGGCATCGGGCACGCAACGGGTACGAGACGCCTAGCGTGGTCCAGACGACAACAAAGGCCCGGGTCTATGACCTGGGCCTTCTGTATGGAGCGGGTGACGGGAATCGAACCCGCGCTCTGAGCTTGGGAATCACCGGCCGCTTCCGGCGGACATACCTGCTGACCTGTGGAAACGACACGAATTGGGGTGTGCTCCAGCCTCGCCTTGTGACCGTGGTTGACCGGTGAACGCTGCCCTATCTGGTGCGTATCTGGTGCGTATCTGGTGCGCTCGCCGAGCAGGCGCATCCTGCGTCATTGCTGAGCTAGTGGGGCTTCCCCCGGGCCCGTCGTCTTCGCTTTTCCCTTGGACGGCGGAAGTTGGCACCCGGCTCTGACATCTGACGCCAGCCGAGACGCACGGCCAGGGACCGCCGTGCCCGCCATGGGCGACAACCCTGATGGGCAGCCACATACTTGCGCACGGCCGCCGCCTTCCCCTCACGCCCCTGCCTCTACCCTTGAGGACTTCGGATTGATGGTTCACGAACAACGACGGAACGGAGCGTGCGGTGACCGCGGGGGAAGCGCATGGCGGAGAGCTGACGGGCAAGGTACTCGGCGGGCGTTACCGGGTGACCTCCATGATCGGGCGCGGCGGCATGGGAGTGGTCGCCCGGGCGGTGGACGAACTCCTGAACCGAGAGGTCGCCGTCAAGGTCCTGCGGGCTTTCACCGACACCTCCGCAGCCGAACTGGCCGACGTGCGGACCCGGATGCAGCGGGAGGCGCAGGCCGCCGCCCGTATCCGGCACAGCGGCGTGGTCACCGTGCACGACGTGACCGAGGAGCAGGGCCGCCCGGTCATCGTCATGGAACTCGTCGACGGGCCCTCGCTCGACGACGTGCTGACGGAGCGCGGCACACTGGAGCCGCACGAAGCGGCCGCGATCGGCGCCAAGCTGATGGACGCGCTCGACGCCGCGCACCGGGCCGGCGTACTCCACCGGGACGTCAAGCCGGGAAACGTGCTGATCGAGCACGGCGGCAGAGTCGTGCTCACCGATTTCGGCATCGCCAGCATGGAAGCCTCCGGCGACGACGCCATGGCCAAGCTGACCCAGAGCGGTCAACTCGTCGGTTCCCTCGACTATTTGCCGCCGGAGCGGGCGCAGGGCAGGGAGCCCGGTCCCGCGTCGGACATCTGGTCGCTCGGCATGACCCTCTACGCGGCCGTGGAGGGCACTTCGCCGTTCCGTCGCACGTCCGCGTGGTCCACCCTTTCGGCGATCGTCACCGAGCCCCTGCCGGAGCCCCGCCGGGCGGGACCGCTCACGCCGGTGCTCCAGGCGCTGATGGCGAAGGAGCCGGAGAACCGGCCCACCGCGGAACAGGCGCGCGGCATGCTAGAGCGCGTCGCCTCGGGCGGGACGGTGCACCTCCCATTCGCCGCTCCGACGCCGACACCCGCTCCCGCTCCCGCTCCCACGGTGGGTCCCGGGGCTGCGGCCGCCGCCGCACCTGCCCCCGGGTTCGGTCCCCCGCTGTTCCCCCAGCCCGCCCCGCAGCCTGAGCCTCCGCACGCCGGCTACGTGCAGCCCGACCTGCCGCCGACGCTGCCGCAGCACGGCGCGCCGGTCGCGGGCCACGCCGCAGTCCCCGCTCCCGAGACGAGCCGGACGGCAGCCCGTCGCGCACGGCGCCGCAGCAACCGCACCGTCGTCGCGGCAGCGGCCGCCGTCGTGCTCCTCGCCGCAGGCGCCGGCATCACCTACGCTCTGACGTCCCAACAGGGCGGCACGACCACGGACGGCGCACAGGCGACGCCGCCCGGCGTCGGCTCCCCCACGGACAGCCCCTGGTCGACCGGGGGCAGCACCCCGTCGTCCTCCGGTTCTCCCGGAACGTCCTCGAAGCCGTCGACCTCGGAGGAGCCGGACGGTCACGAGGACGAGGAGCTGGGCCCCACGAAGAAGCCCGGCGTCGAAGGCGACAAGCCGACCGAGAGCCCGTCGGCCTCCCCAGAGACCAGGCCCAGCCCGACGGTGAAGGAGCCCACCCCGGTGTCGACGGCCTGCACCGGCTGGGGCCACGAGAACCGCAGCGACGGCTACGGCTACCTGGCCGAGACGTCCCACCTCTACACCGGGCCGTACGCGGAATGCCAGTACGTGACCGTGGTCAAGACCGGTGTGAAGCTCTACTACCACTGCTACATCACCAACGCCTACGGCAACAAGTGGATCTACGCCCGTATCGATGGGACGAACACCGAAGGCTGGGCCCACAGCACCAAACTCTCCAAGGAGAGCGGCACCTTGCCCCGCTGCTAGGCGTTCCCAACCAGTGCTGTATCGGGGCGCAAGCCGCCACCGTGGTAGCCCCGCGACGGCCCGGGACCGCTTCAGAGGCGGTCTTTGGCGGCCCGCACCAGCTTGGCTGGACAGGGACGGTTGCTGCAGTTGCGGTACTGCGCTGCTGCAGCCGCGTGCTCAGTGCAGTCGCTCCGCCTGGTCGCCCTCGTAGGGCCCCGAGACTGCCCGACGATGCCGCATCCCCGTGGCTGGCATGATCCCCCTGGAGGGCGCCTGAGGCCAGAGCTTGTGAATCACGGCCGCTTCCCACGAACGCACCTGCTGACCTGGGGAAACGATACGAATCAGGGTGTGCTCGGGCATCCCTTTGTGACCGTGGTTGACCGATGATCGCTGCCCTATCTGGTGCGTATCTGGTGCGCTGCCGTGCAGGCGCAACCTACGTCATTGCTGATACTGATCCCCTCGATACGAACTAGCGGCCAAGGGGTTGCTGAGGTCTCACGACCGGATCACCCGGGCTCTCGGTGCTCGCTAAGGCCCTTGACGGCGTCGTCGAGGCTGTCGCGGATGATCAGGGTTACGCGGTGAGTGTCGCCCAGGACCTCCTTGCACTGGGTGAGGGCGGCCTCGAACAGGGGGATGGCGCGCTGCAGGTCCCCTGCCGACCGGTAGGCGTGGGCGAGGTTGTTGCGGCTGGTCAGGGTGCCGGGGTGGCTGTCGCCCAGGACCTGCTCGAACTGGGTGAGGGTGGTCTCGGACAGGGGATGGCGCGCTGCAGGTCCCCCGCCGCCTGGTACGCGTAGGCGAGGTTGTTGCGGCTGCTTAGGGTGTCGGGGTGGGTGTCGCCCAGGACCTGCTCGCGCTGGGCAAGTGTGGCCTCATACAGGGGTATCGCGCGTACGTCCTGACCTTGCCGTCGCAGGTAGGCCGCGGTGGCCAGGTAGGAGCTGATGGCGTCGTCTGGTGAATGGCCTGGTGGTGTGCTGGTTGCGAGGGCGATCACATGAGGGATCAGCTGCTGCCACTGGTCCGAAGGCGCAGACACACTCTCTTGGTCAGAGGGCAGGGCCAGCAAGATGGTCTGCTCGGCTTCGTGCCTGCCCGGCGGCGAGGCCCGGGGGTCTTGTGGGAGGCGAGCGCGTAGCACGGCCTGCAGAAGACGATGCACGCTGATGCCCGACCCTGCGAAGCTGACCATGCTTCAGCCACTCCGTCGCGCCAGTGCTTCGAGGGTCTCTCAGTCATGAGCGGGACGGTACAGACGGACACCGACAATCGCTGCCGTGAGGGCAGAGAGCTTCCCGTCATGCTGGGATAGGCGCTTAGAAGGCGTCTGGTGTGATCGTCGGCGCATCCCTCCTGACCTGGTGCTCCACGGACGCCGAGCGCGATAGATCGGCGCCTTCGACACGTATTCGACAGGGGGGCGCCAACGTCCACTGGCTACGGCCGCTCCTGCCGGGTATCTGGCTGAGCATGCTTGCTCTGATCTATACCTCGCACAGCGCAGCAACCACGGTGTGGGCCTTCGTGGAGCCATTCTCATCGTGCTGGCGGTGGGTTGGTACATCCGGATGAATCTCACCTGAGGCGCGATCCAGATTTTTCGGAGTTCGGCGGTCTGCGGATGTCGAGAACGTGCCACCGGCTCCGTCCCAGGGACATCAGCGGCCACCACCGGCCGCACGAGGAAGAAGGAGAAACCAGCATGGCGATTCAGCGGATGGACAACGTCGGCATCGTCGTCGAGGACATGGATGCCGCCATCGCGTTCTTCGTGGAACTCGGTATGGAGCTGGAGGGCAGGGCGGAGGTCGAGGGCCTCTTCGCCGACCAGTGCACCGGACTCGACGGCGTCCGCTGTGACATCGCGATGGTCCGGACCCCGGACGGTCACAGCCGGCTCGAGCTGGCGAAGTACCGCAGCCCCGCGGTGATCAGCGCCGGGCCGCGCAACCGGCCGCACAACATTCTGGGCACGCACCGCGTCATGTTCGCCGTCGACGACATCGAGGACACCGTTGCCCGCCTGCGCCCTCACGGCGCCGAACTCGTCGGCGAGATCGCCCGGTTCGAGGACAGCTATCTGCTCTGCTACCTCCGCGGCCCGGAGGGCATCATCGTCGGACTGGCCGAGCAACTGCGCTGAGAAGGAGGAACCGAACCATGCAGCCGAACGGAAGCCATGAGACGGACCTCGGAGTTCGATCCGGGCCTGCTCCGGCTGCCACTGCTCACTGACACGACGGCCGGACAGGGACGCTGGGGTACGCCTCCGTCCGGCGCCATCGATGTCAGCCGTGGATGTCAGAGACCTTCTGATCCGTAGGATCGGGCACCCTCGTGGTGGCGGTGGGGCTTTTCTATGGAGCGGGTGAGGGGAATCGAACCCGCGCTCTGAGCTTGGGAATCAACCAGTACTTGATCGCCGGGCATGTTCCTGACCAGCGGAAACGCTGCACAGGTGTGCGGCTGGCTGGCGGCCGGACGGTGCTCGTAGTGACCGCTGTTTACCCCTACGAATGGCACGTAGTGGCACGCGGGTGCGGCGGGCTCGGCTGGAACCGCTCGGAGCCGCAGTGCAGATGCGTGATGCGTCCACGGCGGCTGATCCTGAATTGGGGTTCGGCAGCACATTGCACCAGTGGCGTGGGGGTTCGTCGGACCTGGCGGGGAGCACGCTGTGCACCTGATCCCGCCCGCAGCCGCGCAGCAGGGAGCTCACACCATGGGCCTTTCCGGCATGGGCTGCTCTACGCCATCCAGCTCCAGCGTGCATTTGGGCCTGGAGGGGATGAGGTGCGGCTGGCGTATCCGGACCCGGAACGGGCGGGTGGGCTCTTCGGGCAGTTCGCCGGTCAGGAGGCTCGTCCCGGGGCCGTGCTCCTTCTGGCTCGCGACCACTTTGCCGTTGACCAGGAGCTCGATCTCTCCGTTCTTTCCGGGCCCGACGTTCACGGTGATCGAATGGTCACCCTGATCCACGTGGAAGTGGTGGCTGTGCCCCATGACGCACCTCCACAGTGCTGTCGGTAGGTCCAGCCTAGATCCGGTGCCCTTCCTTGTACGTACCTGTGCGTCCCTGGGCCTCTGGCCGACCGCGGGAGATTCCGAGAGCGACAATTGTGGGTGGGTGCCGTGCTGGTCGGTTTACGGAGTGCAGGTCGCGAGGTCCTGCCCGGTGGACCGGCTGCCGAGTCGGCAGGAGACGACGATGAACGGCTCGGTCCGTGTCGGACAAGTTGCCGGGGTGCCACTGCGGATGCACTGGAGCGTGCCGCTGCTGGTGGTCCTGCTCGCGTACGGTCTCGGCCGCCAGACCCTCCCTGCATGGACTCCGGGGCGCTCGGATGCCGTGTACACCTTCGCCAGTGTCGTAGGGGCGGTGCTGCTCATGGGTAGCCTGCTGCTCCACGAGACGGCACACGCGGCGACTGCCCGCAGGAAGAAGATCGCGGTACAGGATGTGACGCTGTGGGCGCTGGGCGGAATGACCCGGATGGGGCGGCCCCAGTCCGCCGCGGTGGCTTTCGCGGTGGCGGTCAGCGGGCCGCTCACCAGCCTGGCCATCGGAGGCGCCGCGCTCGGAGCGGGAATCGGGCTGCACCCGCTGTCCGGCTGGGAGGTGCCCGCCGCCGTTCTGGTGTGGCTCGGCTTGGCGAACCTGTTCCTGGGCGCATTCAACCTTCTGCCCGCTGCGCCGCTCGACGGCGGAAGGGTGGTGCAGGCGCTGTTTTGGTGGCGCACCGGAGACCGGGAACGTGCGGATCGGGCGGCCTCCCGAAGCGGTCAGGTCATGGGCGTGCTGCTGATGGCCTTCGGCTGGATCCTCCTCCTGCGCGGTGTGCCGGGCGGGCTGTGGCTCGTCTTCGTCGGTCTCTTCATCACGGTCGTCGCCGGCGCGGAACGGCAGCGCGCCGTGATCCACACCGCCCTGCGGGGCGTGCGGGTGGCCGATGCCATGTCCAGCCCGGTGACCACCGGCGCCGACTGGCTGACCGCCCAGCGTTTCATCGACGAGGTGGCAGTGAACTCCCGCCATTCCGCCGTGCCGCTGCTCGACTTCGAAGGCCGTCCCAGCGGGATCGTTCAGGTACGCAGGCTTGCCGGGATACCGGCAGCGCGCCGGGAGGCCCAGCGCGTGCGCGAGGTGGCGATCCCGCTGTCGCAGTGCGCGGTTGCCGCTCCGAGTGATCTTCTGAGTGAGGCTCTCGACAGGCTCCGCCCAAGCATGGGCATGCGCATTCTCGTCGTGGACGGGGGCCATCTGGTGGGGATCGTCACCGCGAAGGACATTTCACGGCTGATGCAGCGGCACACACTGGGGGGCCAAGGGCCCACCTGAGCCCGGTCCCGCAGCGTCGTCGGTGATGTGCACCCCTCGGCCAGGCTCGTCGACTTCACGGAGGCGGGAACCACGGGCGCGGGCGGCGTCCAGGCCCACGCAAGACATCCCGTGCTCACAACGGCCAGCCTCAATACCAGGATGAACCGCCCCGGGTAGGTCGGAGACGTCTGTACGCCGCGGGCCCGTCCTGATCGGCACAACATGCCCAGCCGGTCTGGGTATTGACTCTTACTCAGCAGTGCGCCGGGCCGCATGGATCAGCAGCACCGCGGGGACAAGGCCGAGCAGCAGCGGAGTCGGTTCCAGGATCGCCGCGCCCACCAGGCACCACGTGGCAAGACCCCAGCCAATGGACTGCGGCACCGCGACGCCCCGGCGGGCGAGTTGACTGATGAGGAGACCGAGCAGCAGCAGTGGAACGGCGAAGCTCGCGACCACGATCCAGAACGCCCCGTTGGCCCCGCTCGGATGCGCGAACTCTTCGCGAGGCAGCCCCCAGAGCGCACCGCCGAACCATTCGTCGGCGTACTCCACGTTCTGCACACCCAGTGCGATCAGGTGTCCGACGCCCATCACGACCAGGATGCGACCTGCCCAGAGACTCATGGCTCCCCTTACGAGACTCATAGTTTCGGAACTGTGGGTACCGTATCATCTCGGCATGGGACGACCAAGAGACGGCCGGGTGGACGAGGCGATCCTCACGGCCACCCGCGAACTGCTCGCACACAGCGGATACGCCGGCCTGACGATGGACGCCGTGGCGGAGCGCGCGGGCATCGGGAAAGCGGCCATCTACCGGCGCTACGCGACCAAGCAGGACATGGTGTTCGCGGCCGCGGTCCACGTCCCGGACCTGCCCGCGTCGCCGGACACAGGCACCCTGGAGGGCGATCTGACCGTCCTCGTCCAGGAGATTGTCGGCCACCTGACCGCACCGGCTGCCACCAGTGCGGTCCTGGGGCTGCTCGCCGACATCGGCGCCTCGCCCGACCTCGCAGCCCGCTTCCACCAGACGTTCGTCGTCCGCGAGCAGGCCGGCATCCGCGGACTCCTGGAACGGGCAGTCGCCCGCGGCGAGCTCCACACGCTTCCTGACGTCTCCCTCGTCCACGCCCTGGTGACCGGCCCGGTCTTCACCACGCTGTACCTCCAGCACCGCACCCCGGACGGCCTGGCCGCACAGCTGGGCCGGCTCATCGCCGCCGCGCTGGCCACCGAGCCCGCTCCCCCACGCGCGTAACCGGCCACCACGAAAGCGCCGTCTCTGCCTCGTGTGCAGAACGGAGAGCAGGGAGGGTCGCGGTTGATGGCGCGGGCGAGGTCCGGATTCGACAGGCCGGCCGCCTGGAGTTGACCGGCCAGTCGCGCGGCGTCCTCTGCGGGGCGGCGGTTGCGCGATGGCAGCAGGCCTCCCCGCCGGCGGGCGGGCCGGAGGGAGACGCGGCCGGTGTCGCGCAGGGCAGACGGTACGTCTTCCCTCGCGGGAGCCCGGCCTGTTCGGCCCGCACAGCGCGGGCGGAACCGTGCCGTACACCGCGGCGGAGTGCGGCCCTGAGCGCTTCAGGTGGCGAAGCTCGCCAACTGAAGCGCTCAGTCACAGTTGTGCGCGGTGCTCGCCCAGGTCGTGGATTTGAAGAGCCGGTGGCTGCTCGGCCACAGCGACCATGTCGCCACGCTGGCCGCGGGCGCCGGTATGCTCGCGCACCTGGACGCGGCCGCTGTCACCGAGCTGCGGTGCGCCGCGCTTCTGCGCGACCTCGGCCGGGTCGGCGTTTCGGCCAGTGTCTGGGACCGGCCTGGCCGACTGGGCCTTGGTGGAGATGGAACGGGTGCGGATGCACACCTACTGGACCCATCGGATCCTGCAGCGGGTGCCCGCGCTGGCGGCACTGGCCCCCATCGCCTCCGCGCACCACGAACGCGTCGACGGCGGCGGTTACCACCGCGGTGACCCTTCCGGGAACTGCCCTTCGAAGCCCGGATCCTGGCCGCCGCTGACGGTTTTGCCGCGCTCACCGAGCCGCGGGCACACCGCGAGGCGTTCACCGCCGGGGCCGCGGCCGACCTGCTGATACGGCAGGCCGACAGCGGAGGGCTCGACCGGGACGCCTGCGCGGTCGTGATCGGGGCCGCGGGTCTGCCGCGTCCCCGCCGGGTGCTGCCGGCCGGTCTGACCGAGCGGGAGGTGGAGGTGCTCTGCCTGGCCGCCCGGGGGCTCAGCAACCGGCAGATCGGTGAGCGGCTGTCGATCTCTGGCCGGACCGTCGGCCACCACCTCGCCCACGTCTACGACAAGACCGGCCGCCGCAGCCGGGCCGGTGTGGCGGTGTTCGCCATGGAGCACCAGTTGCTTCTCTGACCGTACGTCAGATTCTACTCCCGACCGCGTTTGTCCGTCGGGGATAGGCCGGTTGACCGATGCCGCCCCGGCGCAGCTGGTGAATCGTTGGTGCCTGCGGATCTCCCGGCCGAACATGCGCCGGGACCGGCCGCGCAGGGATCAAGGATGGGGAGCAACGATGACCGCCAGTGTGAGTACGCGCCTCCTCGACGCCCAGGCGTCGAAGAACCAGGAAGTGGTGGCCCGGATGTACGCCGACCTGCGTCGCGGGGACGGCGAGGCGGTCCTGGCCGTACTCGGCGACGAGATTGAGTGGGTCGTCGCCGCCGGGCTGCCGTACGGGGGGACCTACCGCGGCCGTGACGAGGTGCTCGCCAACGTCTTCGCCCGCTTCGACATCGAGTGGGAGGACTTCGCGGTCGTTCCGGCGGAGATCCACGCCGTCGGGGACATGGTCGTCGCCCTGGGCAGCTACGAAGGGCGGCGCCGCGAGACGGGCAGGGCGATGTCGGCGCGCTTCGCGCACGTGTGGCGCTTCGAGCACGGCGTGCCGGTCGCCTTCGAGACCATCGCCGACACCGGCGTCATGGTCGCCGCCATGGCCTGACGGTCCTCGTCCGCATCCCGGAATCCCGGAATGAGATCCCTCTCTTGAATGATGTTGGCATGCACATGATCACCACACCCGCACTCTCGTCGTCCTCGGGACGGCGGCTGAACAGGAAGGACTCATGTGCGTAAATTAACCAAGGCGGCACTACCAGCCGTCACGGCCGTGCAGAGAAGGACGGTCGAAAGACTCGCCGGTCTAGTCGGCCGCGCCGTTGTCGTCGCCCTGCTGCTGGGTGGCATTGTCGTTCTCCCGGCCTCGCCCGCGGCAGCTGCTGTCCCCGAACCACCGCGCGCGCTCCCGCAGAACGCCACCGCGGCGGACCTGAAGTGGCAGCCGGCCCTCGACTACGACACCGACGGTTGCTACAACGTCCCGGCCATCGGGCCGGACGGTCGGATCTCCGAGGGCCTCGACAACCAAGACACCACAAACTCCTCCGACTGCCGTGACCCGTCAGACCTGGACAACACCAACGCCTACTCCCGCCAACGGTGCAACTCCGGTTGGTGCGTCTATCTCTACGACTACTACTTCGAGAAGGACGTCTCGGTCGAGCACGTGGCCGGGCCAGGTGCCGGTGGCCACCGCCACGACTGGGAGCACATCGCGGTTTGGGTCCACAACGACCAGGCCGAGTGGGTGGCCGCGTCGGCGCACGGCCACTATGAGATCAAGCCGGCCGACGAGGTCCGCTGGGACGGCACCCACCCCAAGATCGTGTACCACAAGGACGGCATCTTGACGCACGCCTTCCGCTTCGCCACAGCGGGCGACGAACCGCCCGAGAACCACGACGGCCAGTGGCGGCGCTCGACACTGGTCTCCTATAGCGGCTTCCCGGGCGGACTTCGCGACAAGCTGTTCGCTCACGACTTCGGTGGCCCCTCGATCGGGATCAGGGACGCCAAATTCGCGGGCAACCTCGAAGGGGCCATGCCTACCTTGCAGGTCGGGTGGGGCGCAATCCCTGTGTTCGAGTTCGACTACGGCCGCGACGAGGGCTCGCCCGGTGACCCGAACCCCCCGGCCGACCCGCCCACCGACCCCCCGGACGACGGACCTGGGCTCCCACCCGGACCGACCGACGCGAATCTGAGGGTGATGCCATTGGGTGACTCCATCACCTACGGCGTGGGCAGCTCCACCGAGTCGGGTTACCGGGCCGACCTGTGGAACATGCTCAAGGCTTACACCGACAAGGTGGCCTTCGTCGGTTCGCAGGATTCGGGAAGGCTGCCCGACGACGACCACGAGGGGTACCCGGGGCGCCGCATCGACGAGGTGGCGGCCATGGCCGACTGCACGGTGAAGAGGGCGAGGCCGAACGTGGTGACCCTTCACCTGGGCACCAACGACATGAACCAGAACTACGACCTCGCCAATGCGCCGAAGCGGCTCGGCGACCTGATCGACCAGGTGCTCACCGACGCGCCCGACGCGACCGTGCTCGTCGCCACGCTGATCCCCACGGGCAAGCCGGGACTGCAGCCGAGGATCGACGCGTTCAACTCGCAGCTGCCCGCGCTCGTACAAAAGCGCCGCGACGCAGGCCAGCACGTGGCATTGGTCCGCATGGACACCGCCGTGGACGTGGCCGACGGTCTGCAGAACGACGCCCACCCGAACGACGCGGGCTACCGGGACATGGCCACGGCCTTCCTGTCCGGAATCAACACCGCATACGAGCGCGGCTGGATCGAGGACCCCGAGGGCCCCGAGGGGGATCCCAAGACCTGCGCCGAGGGCTTTCAAGGAGACCTCGGCGAGGGCTGGGACCCCATGGGGGTGATCGCGCCCGGAATGGGCGGTCCGGCCGGCCGGACCGACCTGGTGGAGCTCAACGGCGACCACCGTGCCGACTACGTGAAGATCTTCCCGGACGGGTCGGTGCGGGCCGCACTGAACACGCAGCAGGCCGACGGCCGGATTCACTGGGTGGACCAGGGCATCATCGCCCCCGGTGTCGGGCAGCCCGGCGAATCCGTGCGCTTCGCCGACATGAACGGCGACGGCCGCGACGACTACCTGATCCTGGGCGCCAAGGGATCCTCGTGGTCGTTCCTGAACACGCCCGGCAGTGACGGGAAGTTCCACTGGGACCCCCAGGGCCGCATCTACCCCTATCACCACGACACGAAGGAGCCGGGCGACGAGAGCGGGATCGAACTGGGGTGGGAGCGTGAGGACGTACGCCTGGCCGACGTCAACGGCGACGGCCTGGACGACTACCTGGTTGTGGGACCCGCCGGCTCCATGGACGCGTACGTGCGCAACCCGAACACGACCACCTGGTCCAAGATCGACACTTTCGCCACGGGAACCGAGGCCGGCCCGCGGGCCAGGATGCGACTGGCCGACGTCAACGGCGACCGCAAGGTCGACTACCTGATCGTCGGCAGCACCGGCGCCGTCCACGCCTACATCAACCACATGTCGGGCATGTCCGACGGCAACTGGACCGAGCACAAGTACTTCGCCAACGAGTCGTCCTACCCCGACACCACCGTGGCCTTCCGCGACGTCACCGGTGACTTCAAGGCCGACTACCTCGTAGTCCAGGGCGAGCAGATACAGGCCTGGGAGAACCTGGGCGGTAACAACATGCCCTCCTGATCACAGCGGGCACCCGCACGCTGCATGCACAGCCACTAGGGGTGGGGCAGCGTGCGGGTTCAGGAAGCATGCCCACACAAGGAAGACCCCCGACAGAGATCTTCTGCTGAGTGCGCCCATAGTGCCTGGGTCACGGTGCTGTTCCGACGGACGGAGTGGGCCGAGATCCGGGTGCTGCTGCCGGTGCCGTCCTGGCTGGAGGGGCGGGGTGGCAGACCGGAGGGCTATCAGCCAGCTCTACCACTGCCTGCAGAAACACATCCTGTTCGACGAGGACCAGGCCTTTCCCACCCAAGTTCTCGCCGCTGCTTGACGCATTAGCACCGTGACGCGCCGATCTCCGTCAGCGACTCGGACAGCGCCGTGACGGAAAGCTGCTTGGTGGGGCTCTCGGCGATGTAGAGCCGGTCCTCGGCGGACAGTCCGCCCTAGACCAGCGCCACGTTCAGGCCCTCCTGGCGGTCCTGCCAGGCTTTGAGGATCTCGGTCTCTTCGGTCACGGCCGCGTGGTCGTAGGTGTCGATGAGCTGCGTCATACCAGTGCTCCTTCGAAGGTCTGGACGACGGGGCCGCCGATCCAGAAGGCTTTGCCCCGGCGTTCTGTGTGGGGGCGGACGACGAGCGGTGTGCCGCGCTTCTACGACCTTCGCCACACCGGGCACACGCTGTCCACACGGTCCGGAGCCACGCTCAAAGACACGATGGTGCGCGCCGGACAGTCGTCGGAGAAAGCGGCGATGATCTATGAGCACTCGGACCGCGAGCGTCAGAAGGAGGTGGCGAGCGGGCTGGGCAGGATGGTCCGGGCAGCGTGGAAGAAGGGTTCTAGCCGGAAGAGGGTCCAAGTGGTGCGGAAGTGGTGCGTGCGCGGCGCTTGAATCGGTCTAGACAACACGAAGGCCCAGGTTGGGGATCATGTCCCTGACCTAGGCCTTATCTGTTGGAGCGGGTGACGGGAATCGAACCCGCGCTCTGAGCTTGGGAATCACGGGGCGATCAAGCATTGAGGGGGGTCTGACATGCGGGAACGCTGCACATGCGGGTGCCTGCCTCGGGCTCCGCCGTTCCCTTGTTGACCGTGACTCACCGACCGATCTGGCACGCATGTGGCACGGCGACACCTGCCTTGCGTGGGCCGGTCCGGCCGACGTGGCAGGGCTGGGCCGAGTGAAGCGGGAGGGATCCGGTCAGGAGCGGCGGAGGGCGATGGGGCCGGAAGGGGGGATCCGAGTCGTCCATACGGCCCGCATTCGGGATGGTGAGCGGGTTCGGGCTGATCGCGGCGCTTAGCGTCTGCCGCGGCGATCTTCAGCGCCGCGGCGACCCCCGAGGTCCGTGACGGGGCATCAATCGCCGAGTCCATTCGGGGCACTGGAACGCACTTCGGTGTCGTGCACTGCAGGAGGTCTTGATGTCGGGTATCGCAGTATGGGGGCCGCCGGAACGAGGAAGTACAGGGCAAACTCGCGGGGGTGGCGGTTCGTGGTGGGTGCTGCTGCGGGCCTGGGTGGCGGGAGTGGCGGTCCTGGCCGGCCTGGCCCTTCCGATCGCCGTGGCCACGCCCGCCGCCGCGCAGACCGGGACCTTCGCGTACGTCGCCAACTTCAGCTCTGACAACGTGTCGGTGATCGACACCGCCACCAACACCGTCGCCGCCACCATCCCGGTCGGCAGCGGCCCCAGTGGGGTGGCATTCTCCCCAGACGGTTCCCGCGTCTACGTCGCCAACTTCAACGCGGGCAACGTGTCGGTGATCGACACTGCGACCAACACCGTCACCGCCACCGTCCCTGTCGGCAGCGGCCCCGATGACGTGGCAGTGAGCCCGGACGGCTCCCGCGTCTACGTCACCCTCCTCGCAGACAGCGTGGCGGTGATCGACACGGCCACCAACACCGTCACCGCCACCGTCCCCGTCGGCGACGACCCCGTCGGTGTGGCGGTGACCCCGGACGGCTCCCGCGTCTACGTCACCAACATCACCTCGGATGACGTGTCGGTGATCGACACCGCCACCAACACCGTCACCGCCACCGTCCCCGTCGGCGACGCCCCCATTGGCGTGGCGGTGACCCCGGACGGTACCCGCGTATACGTAACCAACCTCAACTCGGATGACGTGTCGGTGATCGACACCGCCACCAACACCGTCGCCACCACCATCCCCGTCGGCGACGCCGCCAGGGACGTGGCGGTGACCCCGGACGGCTCCCGCGTCTACGTCACCAACCCCAACGCAGACTCGGTCTGGGTGATCGACACCGCCACCAACACCGTCACCACCACCATCCCCGTCGGCGACCTCCCCATTGGCGTTGCGGTGACCCCGGACGGTACCCGCGTCTACGTCACCAACAGCCTCGCGGACAACGTGTCGGTGATCGATGCGGCCACCAACACCGTCATCGGGGACCCCGTCCCCGTCGGCGACAATCCCGGTGACGTGGCGATCGGGACCGTCACCACGGAGGAGCGGACCCCGACCACGCTGACGCTGAAGGCGCAGAAGAAGAAGGGGAAGTACCCGTATGCCCTGGGCGGCGACCATGGCAGCCTCACGCTGAAGGCCAAGCTGACTGCCGAGGGCCTGCCCCTGGAAGGCAAGGACATCACCTTCACTAACGCCGTCCAGCTGTGCACCGAAACCACCGACGAACGAGGCAAGGCCACCTGCAAGGTCCCCGGCAAGCAGGAGAAGGACACCTGCTACACCGCCACCTTCGCCGGCGATGGCACCTACGAGCCCTCCACTGCCACCGTCTGCAGGAAACACGGCAAGCCCGGCTGGCCGTCAGAACTGGAGGATCTGGAAGGCCTGAACGACATCCTCAGCCAGGCACTGACGCCGGCCGCCAGGACATGAACGTGATCCTGCGCGGCCAAGCCCGAGCGATTTCACGCCGCCTCCCGCAGACCCGCGACTGATCACCTCGACAGCGCGCCCCGCCGGGGCATCCCGTCCCCTTCACGACTCGTGGCCCTGACCTCAACCGGAGGCAGGGCCACGACGGCGCCACGGAGGCTCGAGCAGTGTGGCCCGTACTCGTCACAGAAGGCGTGGCTCGACACCCGCTTTAGGAGCGAGGTGGGGCGAGCAGGGCCGTGAGCTGCGACGGGACGACTTCGGCGGATGCTGGCTGCTGCCGCTGCCAGCCACCGTAGTTCCCCGTGGCTCCCCGACCGATCTGGCGCGGTTGTGGCACGGGGCGGTCCCTCTGGATGCCAGAGGCTGCGCTCCTGGGGTAGGCGCGTCGGATCGTGGTAGACCTGCGACATGGAGTGGGGGACGTTGCTATCTGCGGCTGTAGGTGCCGTGTTCGGTGGGTCGATGACCTTGGCAGGACAAGCGATCGACTACAAGCGTCGGCATCGAGAAGAAGCGCTTGCCCGAGGGAGAACCAACCTGGTAACCATCCGGGACCTTCTGATCGACTTGATCAACTATTTCGAACGGGTCGAGCCGGGCCTGCCTGAGGGGCTGGATGATATTCGGGAATCCGCCACGTATACCTCGGACTTGAACAGGCTCAGAGGTCATGCACTGGTCGTCACCGATCACGATGTGCGGAAACGGCTTCAGGATGTGCTGGACGTGCTCTGGTGGCTAAGTCCGATCGCAGACCAGTGCAGGAAGCACTGGAGCTTCGTGGGCCACGAGATAGCCCGCCATGGGCTTGAACTAGCAGGGGCACACATCCGGGATGAGCCAGTGTTGCCTATGCCGGGGGATGTTCGACGATACGTCCGCGTGCTGGAAGCTGTCCGGGTCAGAGAACGAGAACGATCTTGAAAACCGTCGTGGCAGCGATGTCACCGTGGGTTCAAATCCCACACCCACCGCAGGTGAAACGGCCCCTGACCAGCCAACTCGGTCAGGGGCCGTTCTCGTGAGCGTTGTCCGCCGACGACCGCTATTCCCCGCTGTTTCCCGACCGAACGGGCACGGGAAGGGCACGGTGACCTTCTGATCCGTAGCTCTATCCAGAACGGTCAGCAGCGGTCATATTGGCTACTTCGAGGCCTCGGAGGGACTTTATCGAACGGGGTCGGTTGC
>NZ_JBIRYJ010000008.1:0-341626 GCF_044389785.1 Streptomyces sp. NPDC019443 | reverse complement strand
GCCCAAGCGGCCTGACACGGCCCCTCATTGGTGGGAAACCCGCTGGTGAGGGGCCTTTTCATGCCCTCTGACGGCAAGTAACACCCCATCTTGCCGTACGTCCATCCCCCGACGGAAACCGGTGGCCGGCTCCGCCTCCGGAGGTCAGCCCACGGTGGAGATCAGCCCACGGAGACGGGGGCGCGCGGCTCGGCAGTGTCCGGGTCGAGGTCGACGAGGAAGTCCTCGCCCGACGCCGTGGTCATGCGCAGCCAGTGCGGTCCGTCCCAGGCGACGCTCGCCAGCTCGTAGTCGCTGGCGTCCCCGTTGAAGTGGCCGACGTCCCACTCGCGGGCGGTGAGGCCGTGGCCCTGCTCCACTGTCACCCACCACAGCGGGTCGATCACGGCGCTTCCCGACCGCACGACGACGCGTCGATCGGCGCCCTCCGCCGCCGCCAAGGTCTGGGTGACCTCCCACCCCGCCCCCGCGATCCGGCCGAACAGCAGGCAGCCCAACCAGACGAAAGACGCACCCGCGGCGACCGTCAAGCGCAGCCACTCCCGGCGCGACCCCGTCCACACCGCCGCGGCCGCCAGCGCCGCGACAAGGCCCACGAAGACGAGCGGGAAGCCGAACACCCGGCGCAGAACGATCAGGTGCGTGGCGTCGGCGAGCCGCGCACCGAGGGGATAGGCGACGGCCATCAGCACAGCTGCCGCCCCCAGCAGCAGGGCGACCGGCTTCCTTCACTGCCAAAATCCCCCTGCTCGATGCACCGGCTCAACGCGACGGCCCCGGTGCGCGCTTCGCACCGGGGCCGCCGTCAGCGCAGTGTCACTCCACACTTACGCGTGGTCACTACTCGCCGGCCGTCGCCCTCTTCCTGCGGAGGAAGAAGACCGCGCCGCCGCCGATCACGACGAGCGCGATCGCGACACCCGCGATCATCGGGGTGGCGCTGGAGCTGCCCGTCTCGGCCAGGTCGCCGCCCCCGGAACCCGAGGACGTGCCGCCGGCCGAGGCCGGGCTGGGCTGGGACGAGGGGGTGTCCGTGCCCGGGCTCGGGGTGCCGGTGGTCTTGCAGTCCAGCACACCCTTGAAGTTCTTCTTGAAGCCGTCGGGCCCGGTGATGGTGAAGTCGTACGCCTGGTCCTCGGCGACCGGAACGGTGACCGTCTTGGACTCCCCGGCCGGGATCGTGTGCTTCAGGCCCGCCAGCTCGAAGGTGAACGGAGCGTCGCCCTTGTTCTCCGCGGTGATGTCCACGCCGCCCTTGGCGCAGTTCTTCTTCGCCGAGAGCGCCGGTATCGCGCCCGCCTTGGCCCAGGTGGCCGTCGCGTTCGCGGTGACCGTGGACTCGCTGGAACCGGCCAGGATCTGGGTCTGGCTCTTGGTCACTCCGGCGAACGCCCGGCCCACCGGCACAGAGGTGGTCGCCTGCGCGGTCAGCGTCGCCGAACCGTCCGCGGCACCGGCCGGCACGTCGAAGTACAGCTGAGTGCCGTCGATGGCGGAGGTGACGGGCTTGCCGGCCGCGTCGGTGACCTTGATCCCACTGGCGGCCGCGTCGGCCGGCGGGGTCACGGAGACCTGCCCGGCGTCCGTGCGGACCGTCACGGGACCGAGCCGCCCGCCCGCCTTGCCCGAGACCGCGTTCGGCTCCAGGCTGAGCGAGGCCTTCGGCTCCGCCACGTCCTGGGCCTGCTTCTCCAGCCAGTCCGCGAGCTTCTCCGCCGCGGGGTCGAGCGCCTCGACGTCCGCCTTGTCCGAGTAGCGCCAGATGGCGACCTGGGTG
The DNA here is from genome assembly GCF_044389785.1 of Streptomyces sp. NPDC019443. Lineage (NCBI taxonomy): Bacteria > Bacillati > Actinomycetota > Actinomycetes > Kitasatosporales > Streptomycetaceae > Streptomyces > Streptomyces sp. NPDC019443. The sequence continues at coordinate 339,849 of NZ_JBIRYJ010000008.1, read as the reverse complement.
CCGGCCGCCGCGGTGCGCTCGGAGAGCGGGCCACTGTCCGCGTCCTTGGCCAGCGCGCCCAGATCGTCGACCTGGGGGTAGGAGTGCTGCAGGATCCAGCGGATCTTGCCCGCGTTCTCGTTGCCGCCCAGCGACGTCTGGTTCCAGGGGGTCTCCAGGTACTTCGCCTGGTCCTGGGTCGGGTTGTGGATGTCGATGCAGTACGTCTTCAGCCGACCGCCGCCGTCGACGGTCATCTCGAAGAGCCCGGCGGGTATTTCGCGATTCTTGCCGTCCGCGTGGAGCACGGCACGGTCAAAGGTCTTCAGCCCATCGAGAGTGGCGACCGCGCCACCCTGGTGCTGTACACCGTCGTCGGCGGCTGCCGCACCCGCGCCGGCTATGGAGCCGCTCGCGATCAGGCCCGACATCAAAGCCGCGGCTGTAAGACGACGAACAGCGCCCCGCCTGCGTCCAACTGACGCAGAGAACAAAGCAAACACAGAATTCCCCTCCGAGCGAGGTCCTTAGTTCGCGTGCGAGCACGTGTTCACGTCGAATCACGTGCGCGTGTGACGCGTGGGGGGAGTGCCTCGCCTGCAGACTCAAGTGCCCCGTGAGTACGCGGGAATCCTATGGACGCCGCGCACCCCAGTCCCCCGTCATACCGTCAGACAACCATTCCGACTCGGAATCGTTATCGACGAACGTCATCGACGCTCGCCCGAACACGGCCGCATCCCCGTTTCTGAATCGACAAATCCACCCAACTCCAGGTCAGCCCACGGGCGTCGCCGTCGCCGGCACCTCCTCGGGCGTGGGACGGTGCGTCAGATTCGGCTCCGCCTTCACCACCCGCCGGAATGCCGCTGTCCCGCGCGTCAGATCGTGTCCCACCGCCATCGCGTCGATCTCGACGGACGTCCTGCGCTGTCCGTCCCGTTCCTCCTCGCGCACCTTCAACCGTCCATGGACGAGAAGTGGTTCACCGACGGAGACCGACCCGGCCAGATTTATGGCGAGGGACCGCCAGGCGAAGACCGTGTAGAAGCTGGTGTGCCCGTCCGTCCAGCTTCCGCTCTGCCGGTCGTACCGCCTCGGTGTCACCGCGAAACGGAATCGCGCCATCCCCCCGGCCGCCGATTCCCGGTACTCCACATTCGTGGCGACATTGCCCACCACCGTCACCATCGTGTCGTTCACGACGGTCACCTCCCCGTCCGGTTGCCTGGCCCGGTCTGTCCTGACCGATCTCCATGCTGGACCGGACGGGAAGATCCCGCCGACGCCTGTGGACCACCGCACAGTTGTGTAAAACCCCGTCACCCCAGAAGCCGGACCGTCCCGCCCCCGCCAATCCCCGAACCGCCACCGACCCTGCCGGCCCCCGCCTTCCCCGACACGGTCGCGTACTGCTCCCGCACCTCCCGGTAGCGCATCAGCTCCCCGGCGATCGGGTCGAGCACCTTCGCCCGCCCGCACCCGGACGCCGCCTCCCGCAACCGCCGCTGCGCGTCCTGCCCGTACCGCCGCGCCGGCCCCCGTACAGCCGCCGCGCACGCCCACTCCACCAGCGGCCCGCCCACGATCCCGGCGAGCATCAGCAACACCGGCGGCAGCAGCCCCGGCTTCAGTACGCCGATGATCTGGCCCACCAGCCACAGTCCACCGAAGATCTGAACCAGCGTCATCGACGCCTGCGCCAGCACCGCGGCCGGCCACCACGCGGGCCGCAGCGGCCGCCCGTTCGTCGCCGCCGCCTCGCGCACGGCCAGTTCGTCCAGCGCCTCCGGAAGCCCATCGGCCCCGCGCACCGCCGCCTCGCGCACCGCCTGCGCCCACGGCGCGGGCAGCCCCGCGGCCGCCTCGTCCGCGACCGTACGCACCGCCTGCTCGACCCGCTGCCGTGCCGTGAGCTCGTCCTCGACCGGAACCGCGGGCTCCGGCAGCCCGCTCCCCGGCGTACGCATGCGCTCGTACCAGCGCCACAGGCGCAGCCACGGCGTCCCGCACGCCCGGCTGGCGTTCCTGCGCCACTCGCGCTCCGCCGCCTCACCGGCCGCGTTCGCGCCGATCGCCTCCGCCAGCCGGGCCGCGAAGTCCTCGCGCGAGCGTTCATGGAGGCCGGTGTGCCCGTCGGCGAGATACACCGAACGGAGCTTCGCCGCCGCCGCGTCGACATCCGCGGACAGCCGGCGCGCTGCGGCATTGCGGTCCTGTACGAACTTCCCGATCAGCTCGCGCAGTTCGCCGACCCCCTCCCCGGTCAGGGCGGAGAGCGCGAGCACGGTGGCGCCCGGCTCGCCGTGTTCGCCAAGGGCCATGCCGTCCTCGTCGAGGAGTCGGCGCAGATCGTCGAGCACTTGGTCGGCGGCCTCGCCAGGCAGCCGGTCGATCTGGTTGAGCACCACGAACGTGATCTCCGCATGCCCGGCGAGCGGCCGCAGATACCGCTCGTGTAGGGCGGCGTCCGCGTACTTCTCCGGGTCGACGACCCAGATCACCGCGTCCACCAGTGCCACGACCCGGTCCACCTGCTCCCGGTGTCTGACCAGGGCCGAGTCATGGTCGGGCAGATCGACCAGCACCAGCCCGTACAGCTCCTCGTCGCCGCCCGCCAGGGGCCTGCGCCGTAGCCGTGGCGGGATGGCGAGCCGGTCCAGCAGCCCGGCCGCGCCCTCCGACCAGGTGCAGGCGATCGGCGCCGCGGTGGTGGGTCTGCGCAGCCCGGTCTCCGAGAGCGGCACTTCGGCGAGCGCGTTGAAGAGCGTCGACTTCCCGCTGCCCGTCGCGCCTGCGATGGCGACGACGGTGTGCCGCGAGGAGAGCCGCTGCCGGGCTGCGGCCTCGTCGAGGACGCGTCCCGCCTCGGCGAGGGTCTTCCCGTCCAGCCGGGTCCGCGAGAGGCCGATCAGTTCGCGCAGCGCGTCCAGGCGTACCCGCAGCGGCCCTACGTACGGCCCGCCGATCGGCACATGCACCTCGCCCCACGGGTCCTCCTCGGAGTCCGTCCCGTCCTCCCCCGCATCGTCCCAGCCGTCCGCGCGCCGGGCGATCAGCCCGTCGTCCCAGCGGCCGCCGTCCTCGTTCTCGTCGTCCGTGTTCTCGTCGTCAGCGCGTTCGTCCGTGATGGCGGTCACCGCCGTCACCTCTCCTTCTGCAGTACGGAAAGCGCGGCGATCAGCTCGGCCTGCGGCTCAGGGGTCACTTCGAGTGCGTCGAGGGGTGCGAGGCGGCGGTCTCGTTCGCTGTGCAGTACGCCGTCGATGTACGTCGCCATCAGCTCGCCGCCCTTGTCGCGCAGCTTCAGCGCGCCCTGCGCCCCGATTCGTTCGGCGAGCCGCTCCCCCGCGCCGCGGGCCCGCCGCCCGCCGAGCAGCGCGGCCGCGACCAGTGCGGCCACCGCCTCGGGGTCGGGTGACACACTCATCTCCAGCCGGCGCACCTCCTCCTCGGCGAGCTCCTCCAACTCCCGCCGCCAGCGGCGTACGGCGATCCCGATCCGCTCGGCCGTCTCCAGGTCCAGCCGTCCCTGGACGACAACCGCCCGCGCGGCCGGCTCGCGCCGCCACGCCTCCTGGACTCGCTCGTCGGCGGCGGCGACGGCGCACTGCAGCAGCGCGGACAGGCTGCCGACCAGCGAGTCCAGCAGCTCGCCCGCGGAGCTGTCTCGCGGATAGCCACGCCAGCGGGTCCGCGCGTCCCCGGCGAGCACCGCTCCGCCCCGGAGCTGCTTGCGTACCCGCTCGCGCTCGTTCTCGTACGCCTCCTCGACCGCGCCCGTGAGCCGTACGGCCGCCGCGTACTGCCCCGCCACCGCCGCCGCGAGCTCGGGCATCCGCGCGTTGAGCGAGTCGATCACGCCCGCCGCCGTACGCCCCAAGGTCTGCTGTCTGGCTGCCGGGTCCTGCGCCCGGTGGGCCAGCCAGGCGTAGAGGGGAGCCACTGCGGTGGTGGGCAGCAGCCCGCGGCCGGCGCCAGCCGATTCGGGCAGCTCCGGGATGGTGAACCGCGGCACCTCCCCGAGACCGGCCTTGGTCAGCAGCGCCGCGTACTGCCGCGAGACATCCGTGATCACCTGGTGCGGCACCCGGTCGAGCACGGTCACCAGCGTGGCGTTGTACTCCTTGGCCGTACGCAGCAGATGCCACGGCACGGCGTCCGCGTACCGCGACGCCGTCGTCACCAACACCCACACATCGGCGGCGCAGATCAACTCGGCGGCCAGCAGCCGGTTCTCGACAACGAGCGAGTCGATGTCGGGTGCGTCGAGGAGCGCGAGCCCGCGGGGCAGGGTGACGGCTGTCTCGATCCGCAGGGAGTTCTCCTCCTCCCCCTCCCGTCCGCCGTCCTGCGCCCCCTCGGCCTCGTCCTGATGCGGGCGCCATAGGCGCGTCAGCTGCGGCAGCACCCGCATCCCCGCGAACCAGTGATGATCGTCGGGGTGGCACACGAGCACCGGCGTACGCGTGGTGGGCCGCAGCACACCCGCCTCGCTGACCCGCCGCCCCACCAGCGAGTTGACGAGAGTCGACTTCCCGGCCCCGGTGGATCCCCCGACTACCACGAGCAGCGGCGCTTCGGGCTCCTTGAGCCGGGGCACGAGATAATCATCGAGCTGCGCAAGAAGCTCTGCGCGCGTCTGCCGGGCGCGCGGGGCACCGGGAAGGGGAAGAGGAAGACGCACGGCGGCGACACGGTCGCGGAGGGCGGATAGTGCGTCGATCAGCTGAGGCCGTGCATCCAAGGTCACCACATGCGAAGAATGCCCAATTTTGGCGGCTTTTTGAAGCGTATGGACCTCTCTGCGCGCCGGTCGGACAGACGGGACAGACGGGACGAGTGGGGCGCAGGCATAACGAGTGCACAACACCCGAGACGCGAGACGTCAAAAGCGCTGCAGGAATCGCACCTGCCTGCGATTATCGGTTCGCTTCACCGAACCTCCACATCGTGCCACGCAGGTGAAGCAACCGGGTCAAGGCGATCGGAGCCCTATCCTTGTCCCCGGCAAGGTTCACGGACGACCCACCAGGGGCTCCAGGCCACCGAGGCCACGATCCGGCCCCCGTAGCTCAGTGGATAGAGCAGGCGCCTTCTAAGCGCTTGGCCGCAGGTTCGAGTCCTGCCGGGGGCGCACAACCCGCACGACCGACAGACCCTCCACCCCGGAGGGTCTTTTTGCTGGTCAGAGGCACCATAGCGGGCGAAGGGTAGCGGACGCGTAAGCGCCGGACCGCCCCCGAGACGGGTCGGAGGGATCCGGCGCTGTCCGGCTGTCACCGGGTTTCTGCGGGTGGCTGCGGAGAATACGCGGTGAAGATTCCGGCGGCCGCCGTCAGCCCTCCGCCAGATCGGGCAGGTCGCCGGCGGCCTCGATGCGCGCCTGGTGGTCCCTGAGCTGCCCTGAGATGCAGCGGGCGTACGTGGCGAGCAGGACGGGCACGCTGTTGCCGGCCCACTCCGCGACCTGAGCGGGTGGGACCCCGTTGTTGAGCCACGTGGTCAGGCAGGTGTGCCGCAGGTCGTACACGCGCCTGGCGAGGGGCGACGCGTACTCCTCCGGAGTAAGGACCTTCTCTCTGGACGTTCGCCAAGCCCGGCGGATGACCGAGCCGGAAAGCAGGTCTCCCTTCTCTCCCGGGAAGAGAAGGTCACCGGGCTTGAGCTCTTCAGCCGCTATGTGCTCTCGCAGAATCCTCGTCAGCGCTGGACGGCACGGCACAACTCGGGTGTCATGCTTCGCGCGCCCCTTGAGCCCGCGTTCCTCGTGGACTTCGCCGCTGTCAGTCCACCGCTTGCCCACCTCGGGTTGAGCCGTGTGGAAGAGCAGTTCTCCCCATTGGTCCTCGGCGTCTGCGTCCGGCAGCTGCGCGTCCAGCACGCGCATCGCCACGACTTCCTCGGGGCGCGGTCCCGCGTAGTACATCGTGGCGAAGAAAGCGTGCAGGCGCTGTCCACCGCGCGGGCGGTACCATATCCAGCCCAGCAGTCCCGCAGCGTGTGCCGGATTTATGAGGGCCCGCTTGTCGACCGCTGACGACGTCTTCGGCATGGTGCCCCGGCCCTTGGGCAGGGGGTTCGCACTCAGGACCTTGTGGGTCACTGCGTACTCAAGGGCGACGTTCAGGATCCGGCGGGTGCGCTTGACCGAGGATGCCGCGGCGGTCGTGCCGTCCAGCTTGGTGGCTTGCGCATGCAGCACCTCGTCGACCTTTCGGGGGTCCTCCCATGCGGCCATGGACAGCGAATTGCGTTCGACCCACTGCAGGATCTGCGCCACCTCGGGCGGAGCCTCCGGCCTGCGCCGGGTGTTGTACGCGAACTCCCGGAGCGCGGTGCGGACATCGACCGGCGCGAACCTGCTCGGGAGAGGTGCACGAAGCAGGGCGATGGTGGTGGTCATCAACGCCTTGGCGACGTTCTTCCGGTTGTTGCCAGAAGTCCGGCGCCATTGGGCGTCCGCGAAGCGGATCGAGAATTCGTACCAGCTCGCCGCGCTCGCTCCAGACTGGTGGGAGACGGGGCGGCCCGTCGTGAGGCTGAATGCCTCACCCCGTCGAGTAGCGCTGACCAGCTCAGAGCGGAAGGAGTCCGCAAGGGCCGATGTGGCGAACGGCTGACGCCATTCCCGGCCTTCCAGTTCCCAGCGCACCGTGTACGAGGACTTGCGCTTGCCCCTGTAGACGGAGGTCTTCCAGATCTTGACGTTGTACGTCGTGTCCATCAGGCGCAGTCCTCCCGTGCGTCCAGCCAGAGTTCGTAGTCGCTGCGACGGACACGCAGGTCACCGTTCGGGAGCTTGATGCAGCGCGGAGCACGGCCTTTCTGGCGCCAGTCGTAAAAGGTCGAGCGGGAGACGCGGAGCTCTTTGCACACCTCGCGGACCGTGAGCATCGGCGGCGTGACTTCGGTGGAATTGCTCATGCCAGGCCTCCCTCGCTCGCGTCGCAGCACGGATGAGTGGTGTCACCCGCGGCAGCGAATGCGGGGTCGAGCGGGGTCCGGCAGGCACCACAGAGCGTGATCGTCGACGGGACCTGAGCAGAGAGATGGCGCATCCCAGCACCCGGAGCGCCCGCAGCACCCGCGAGGGGGGATTCGCCCAGCTCAGGCGGGGAGGTGGCTCCGGGTGCTGGCGTACTCCCAGCACCCGGAGGAGCGCCCGCAGCACCCGGTAGCGGGTGCTGGTGGTGCACGTCGGGTGCTGTGCGGGTGCTGAGGGCAGTCTCAGCGCCCGCGCGTTCATGGTGGTCAGCAGCGTTCCCGGGTGCTGCGGGCGCTCCGGGTGCTGAATTGCAGTGACTCTCTACGGACGTGATGCGGTAGAGCCGCGACCGGTTACCCCCTGTCTCCCTCTGGGTGTCGTCGACGTCGTAGCCAATCGCACGTAATGCGGGTGCCAGTCGCTTGAGCTGACCGCCGGCGCGGGTGGCGTCCTTGGGCCACTTCCGCGGCAGCTTTTCCGGAGTGGCGATCTTCCCGAGAATGTCGGCCGCAGTCATGCACACTCCGGCAGGTCCAGCGGCGCGTACGAGGTCGACGACCGCGCGAGCGAACGGCTCGCCTTCGAGGACATCGGCCACCGCGTCCGCGGCCGTGGCGCGGTAACTGCCCTGGGTGTCCCAGCCAGTGACGTGGTCGACGGCCGCCAGGACGCGGGCGAAGTCGGCCATGCGCGGCCGGTGGGTGAGTTCGACGTCGGGAAGGACCCGCAGGACCTCTGCGAGCAGGTCGAAGAGCGAGGCGAGAATGCTCGGGTGCGCGTCGCGATACGCGCGGTCAAGCTCGGCTTCCTCCCGGCGGTTTCGGTCCGGGATGGTGTGCAGCTCGATGGTCAGCAGCCGTTCGGCGAGGTCGCCCGCGAGAGCGCCGGCGTCGATGGTGGTCATGGCCAGTACCCGGCGGAATTCGAGAACGACGACGTCGTCATCGGTGTAGAGCGCGCGGTCGACGATCCCGTCACCGGTGACGGCGCGGCAGAGCGCATCCGAGAACCAGTCGGGAATGTACGAGACGTTGTCGATGCACAGGGCCCATGAGTTGAAGGCCTGCGTCGCCCACGACTTCACATCACGCGGGGCGGTGCGCTTCGGTGCTCCGGACGGGTCCACGATGCCGATGACCATCGCCGCGCCCTTCGACTTTCCGGTGCCCTGCTCGCCTCGGAACGTGAGGATCGGGTGGGGCAGGTCCGGAATGAAGGATGAGACGAGCCAAGCAGTGAGCAGGTGGAATCCTTCCTCGCTGGTATTCATCAAGCTCCGGAACTTGGCGAGTCCGTCGCCCTCCCGCACCGGGGCCGGCAGCGCCTTCATTGCTCCGGAGCGGCGAAACAGGACCGGGGAGCGCGGGCTTCGCTCCCAGCCGTCCGGGCCGACCAGGACACAGCGGCCGTCGGGCGTGGCGAGGTCGACGACGATGTGTTCTCCGTGGCGGGCGCTGCGCAGCTGCGGAGTGCACGGTTCGGCGATCGCGGCGACGCCTTCGAGCACGGTCATGGCGTCCGCGAGCGCGGATTGCGAGGGCACGTTTCCGGCAGTGGCGTCGGTGTAGAGCCGAGCGAGTTGAGACCGGAGGCCGGCCTTTCCGCGCAGAGGCAGCGCGATGTTCGGGCCTCCCTTGGTGACGGCGTACGGGCGGCCGTCGTCCGACATGAAGACGTCGAAGCGCTGCCGGGCGAGGGCGACCAGCTGCGAGGCCTGCGAAGGCCCTTTGCCGCTGTCCTTCGAGTTTGGGTCGACACCGTTCTGAGCGAGCAGTTCCTTTGCCTTGTCCGTACTGGTCATCGCACGCCCCGGATCCGGCGCTCGGCAGAGGCCACGGTGGCGCGAGCTTCGCGCTCAGGCAGACCGACGCTGACCGCTGCATCAACCAGAGCGGCGGCGACGCGGTCCGCCGCTTCTGCCCCGTTCTCGTAGGCGCGTAGGGCTGCCCAATAGAGGCGGTTGTTCCGCTCACCCTCCCCCGCTTCCAGGACCGTCCTCACCAGACCGACGGCACGGCGGCCGGGGACCGTGGAGGGCATACGGACCGGTGGCGGTGCGAGCTGTGTAGTGAGGGCATCGGCGAGCCAGCCCGGCAGCGCGACGGGCGCTGTGTCGAGGACGGTCTCGTACGGGCGGCCGTCAACGATGCTGCCCGCGGCCACCACGTAACCGCCGGCCGCCCGGGTGTCGACCTTCCATCCGAGCTTGCCGCCGGTGTTGCGCAGTTGCTGTCCGGCCGGTGCGCGGAAGTACAGGTGGCTTCCGCCGCGGCCGGTGCGGACGGTGAACGTGCCGCTGGGGTACGGCTGCTCACGGCGCTCCGCGATCAGGGCGAGCACGTCGGTTCCGTCCGTGATGCCGGGCCGTGCCCAATCCGGCGGCGGAACGTCGTCGTCGCCTTTCGGGGTGTCGAGGTCGACGACCACGAGCTGAGAGGGACCGGTGGCCAGTCCGACGTTGTACGGCCCCTCTCGCCACCACCGGGAGATGTGGTCAGGGTCGGTGGTGGCACGGCTTTCCCAGTCGCGGACGGCGGGTCGCTTGCTGCCCGGGGTGAGGGGGAAGACGTGCCAGCCTCGTGCGGCAGCTTGAAGCGCTGCCCCGAGCTGTCCGTCTCCGCTGAGCTGCGGCATGCTGGAGTTCTCCTGTTTCGTGATCGGGACTGGAGAGCCGGGGCGGGTGGGTTTCCTTGGCCGGAGACACCCGCCCCGGGCCTACCTACTGGTGCCGCTGCCAGGCGGCGTACTCCTGGCGGACATAGGCGCGCGGGTTGGCCTTGGTGTCGGGGTGATCGGGCCCGTGCGGCACCCCGGCGTACTGGTCCTCTCCGGCCCGGTCGAACTCGATGAGCCGTCGGGCTGCTTCGGTGGCCAACTCGACTGCGTCGCCGCTCTGGTCCTGGTCCTCAGCGAGCGCGACGCGGTCCAGGACGGCGGCCTTGCGGAGCCAGAGCTCTCGTCCGAGCAGTGCGCCGGTGGGGCGTCCGACGGAGTCGTAGTCGGTCCAGCCGAGTTCACTCGTGATGTTCGGGGCGAGCGCGTACGCAGTCTCCGGGGCCGGCCACCGCGGCACCGGGGCGGGCTGACGTCCGGTGGCGTCGTAGCCGAGCGGGGCGAGTGCGCTGTGGGCGCGGTCCAAGTACTCGCTGAGGGTCTGGGCGACCATCGCGGCGGAGGCGAGGGCGGAGCAGGCCTCGGCAAGGTGATCATCCGGTACGCCGTAGTCCGCGGTTACCGATCCGGTCCTGGCGAACGTCTCCAGGAAGTCGGAGAGCTGGTCGAAGCTCTGCGGCAGACGCTGGGTGAGGCACTTGAGCGATGCGACCACTTCGTACGCGTCTCCCGGGTAGGTCAGCTCACCCTTGGCGCCCTGAGTGGCGTGGTTGAGCTGGCGAATCTTCTCGGCGGCCTGGGTCGCCAGGTCCTTTGCGCTGGTGTCGTCGAACACGGTCAGTTCTCCTTGGTGATCTCGTAGATGGCGGGGAGTTCGGGGAGTCCTGCGCGGGTGAGGGAAGCCGGGTCGAAGCCCGGCAGTGCCGCGCGGCCAGTCATCGCCTCAGCCAGCGCGGTGGCGTAGGTGGAGGCCTCGCGGGCCACTTCGATCTGTGTCCGGGCCCGAAGGGTTGCGACTCGCTCGATGTGGGCGTGTACTTCGCGCCGCTCGCTGGTGTGTCGCTCGTACGCCACGGTGTCGCGCCGGTCGGTGCGCCAGTGGCGGGCGGCGACGCCGTACGCAACAGCGGTGGCCAGTGCCCACAGCAGGAGTGGCAGCGAGAGGCCGTCTGCGTATCCGGCGACTCCGGCGAGCGCGAGGCTGCCGGAGGTCGCGAACGCCGTTCCGGCGAGCACTCCGTCACCCCCGGAGCGGCCGACAGCGGCGAAGGCGCCGGCGGCCGCGGCTCCGATCGCGAGGACGGTGATCAAAGCGGCGTTGCCGACGGAGTGCTCGGCACCGTTGGCGTTCCAGATCCGGCCCAGGATCAGCAGCGTGGATGTGGCCAGCACCGGCGCCGCTTTCGGCGCTACGGCGGCGAGCCAGTGGCGGGCGGTGGTCTGCTCGTTCACGTTCCGGCTCCTCAGCTGTCGATGCTGCTGATGGCGTTGATGACGGCGGTGGTCAGGTCGTTGACGGTGGATCGGGCGTCGGTGTCGGCGAGGTAGAAGCCGAAGAGCACGGCCACTGCTGCGGCCCCGGCTCCGAGCGCCTTGAAGCGCAGCAGCAGTGCGAGCAGGACACCGAAGAGCAGGACGAGCGAGAGGGTCAGGACCATCGAGACTCCTTCGGGCGAGGGTTGCGGCCGGTAGGGGCGCTCTCGCGGTAGAGCCGTGAGGCGCGGTTGTAGATCCAGCGGCCGACGCGTATTCGGCGGCCGGTGGCCTTGCAGCGACGGCAGTTCTTGCCGCGCTTGAGGCGTCCCCTGCGGTCGGTCTTCATCTGGAAGCCCCAGCCGCGGCACTTGCGGCACGGGCCGAACGGGCTGACCGAGCACACCGCGACGTAACCGAGAGTGACGACGAGTAGGCAGGCGATAGCGAGGGGCACTGAGGGCACGACGGGCCTCCACGGCGGGTTTGACGGGTTTCCGCAGGTGGGCCGCTATCCGCTAGCGACCTGATCAGGTGAGGTTTGGGCCGCTATCGGGACCGCTAACGTTAGCGAGCGGCGCCGCTATCGCTAGCGGCCCCGAGCGGTCAGCTCGCCTCGCGCTTTCGGTCACGCTCCGCAATCGCTGCGACGATGTGGGCGCGCTCGAAACCCTTCTTGTTGACGGGCTTACCGTCGATGCGGCGACCGACCTGGTCGGTCTTGATGCCGTATGGCTTCAGCGCCGCGGTCAAGTGCGCGGTCTTCTCCTCCGCCTTCAGCTCCGCCCAGGTGCCGTAGACCTCGGGGCGGAATTCCGCGAGGCGGTCCACGGTGGTCTCGTTCCAGGACTTGGCTTCGTCGTCGCTGGTGACTGTGATGATGTCGGCGAGCAGGTCGACGCCGGCGGCGGGGTCGGGCGCCATGTCCTCGCCGGTGGCGTAGCCGGTGACGTTGCCGTAGGCCTCGCGCAGCTTGCGCGCCCGCAGGCTGATCTTCTCGGCACTGACGGCGTCGACTTCGGTGCCGCACACGATGGTGGGCTCGTCCATCTCGCCCGCCATCCACGCGACGCCTTTGTCGCGCTTGAACGAGAACATCGTGGCCCGGTACCCCGCGCGGTACATCGAGGTGCCGAGGATCATGTCGTTCTCCATCTGGCCCGTGACCTTGAGGGCGAAGCGCAGCACAGCGTTCGCGCTGATGCCCTTGGGGATGGAGTCCTTGTCCGGGCGCTGGGTGCCGAACATCGCGATGATGCCGAACGCCGGACCGCGGCGGACCAGGTCCTCGCCGATCTCGGTGATCTGCGCACCGTACTTCTTGTGCTCGAACGCCTTCTGGCACTCGTCCAGCGACACCACGATGGGGTGCAGGCCAAGGGACTTGTCCGACGCCAGCTCCGGCGTGACCTTGGATTCCGGGCAGCGCTTGAGCGGCAGAGACTTGATCACCTTGGCGCGGCGACCCAACTCGTCCTTCACCTCAAGCAGGCTGTCCAGGCAGTACTTGACGTCCTCGTCGTCCTCACCGGAACGCCAGCGGTGAGAGACCTTCTCCAGCGGCCGGTAGTCCGAGCCGCCCTTGAAGTCGAAGATGTACAGCCACGCCCGCGGATCGAGTGCGGCGATGAGCAGGAACAGCCGCATCAGGTACGTCTTGCCCATCCTGGGGATCGAGCCGACCACGATGGAGACGAACATCAGGGAGACGCTGACCCAGCTCATGCGCTGGTCGTTACCGAACGCCACGGGCTTGAACAAGTCGACCGAGCCGGACGCTGCGAGCGGCCATGCCGGACGCTTGGTCTCGTTCATCGGCTTGTCGCCCACCCACAGGATCAGGGTGCCCTCGTGGTCGTCCGGGTTGGGCATCGGCCACACACAGCCCAGCTTGCGCCGCAGACCGGACGCCAAGGCCTCGCGCTTGTTCATGATGTCTTCGGCGGTCACGCCGTGCGGCAGCTCGATGTCCGCGCGGTACCCGGGCCCGTCCCGGTGGATCTCCGAGGTGAAGCGGATTCCGGTGCCGTTCTTGATGGCGGCGTTCAGCTTGTCGTTGCCCAACGCGCCCAGCGCGGTCAGCACGATCGAGGCAGTGAGCTTCGGGGCCTCCGCCTTCACCACCGCGTGCTGCGCCAGCGGCGTGTCCGCTGGCGTGCCGACGACTCCGAACACACTCACCGCCATGGCTGCGGCCGCCAGTTGGGACCAGAACGGAGCGGCGAACACGAGCAGCAGAACCCCGGTCAGCACGAACGGGAACACCACCGCGGAGACCGCACCGCGCCAGCGCACGCGCCGGTCCCGCTGACGCGACAGCTTCAGGTACTCCTCCGTGCGCTCCCTGAACGCCTCGGCATGCCGCAGCGGTGCGGACTCCGCATCCGCGACCCACCGCCGCCAGCCGCGCAGGCTCCGGCTGATGCCGCGCGGCGTACGAGCGATGAGACGGCCCGCGTACGCCGGTGAGCGCACCGCGTGGAATGCAGCGATGTGCCACAGGTAGCCGAGCAGCCAGGCCGCGGCGGTATTCATCTCCCTCCAGGACCGCAGCCACGAGGGCAGCACCGGGCGCCGCTTCGCCTCGCGTGCCTGGCCCATCAGGCCCGGGTCCTTGGGCTGCGGTCCGTCGACCATGCGCGGCCGGTCGTCGTCTTGCCAGTCGGCCGACTCACGCCCGGACTGGGTGGCCGGCTCCGCTGCGGGCTCGTCGACAGTCTCGCCACGGGCGGCGCGGGCCGACTCCAGGTCGACCACGTCTCCACCAGAGTCGGGCCCGGGGCTTAACTCGGATTCCAATCGATTGAAAAGGTCGTTTTCGTCGTCGTGATTCACTGAAAGTCCCTCCCTGGGACACGGGGTTGGAAGGGGCCCGGACGGCGCTTTGGACGGCCGACCGTCCGGGCCCGCGGGGGTGGACGCTGACGAGGTCAGGTGGTGGGGCGGGGCAGAGCTCGGCAGGTCTCGGAGTGGCCCTGAGCCCATTTCTTGAGGTCGTAGCTCACGCCGACGGCGTAGGTGTAGTCGGCGTCGCAGCCGCGGCACACGGCCGCGTGCTGGCCCGGCAAGCCCCCGGCCGGCTGCGGCACGATGTCGACGGTGGCCCCCACGATGGTCAGGAACCGGTACAGCGCCTCAGCGGGCCAAGCGGTCGGAACGGTCTGGCTGGTCACAGCAGAACTCCTCGATGGACGTGGATGTAGATCGGGCGGCGCTCTGTTCCTCGGTGGTGGCGCGCGATGGGGGCGACGCAGTCTCGGTCGACCGGGCTCAGTCGCCGCCGACGGGCACCAGGCGCATGCCGTGCCGCTCCGACGACGGGGGTTGCGAGTCAGGAGCGGTCACCATCTCTTTGGCCTCGCGGATCCGCGCGCGGCACCAGGTCTCCCCGCGCCCGGACTCAGTAGCCAGTTGCCGCCAGGCGACGTCACGGCCCGCGCGCAGCTGCTCGGCGACCCACTCGCGAGCCACGTTCTGTTCTTCGGGGTCGCTCGCGCGTGCCGTGTGCGCAGCCGCTTTGCGAGCTGCGGCGACGTGCTTCGTTCGCGGCTTGGGCTCTGCCTTGACCGGCTTTGCCGCGGCAGGGGGGTTGTTGGGCGGGACCAGCGGCTCCTCCACGGACGCGCGCTCTGCCTCAGGCTCTGCGGTGGGAGCGCCTGCCGGGGCAAGCTCACCTAGCTTGAGCAGTACGCGCGTACGGCGCGACGTCTCGGACCGCCAGCGTCGGCCGTGCCGGTCGCGCAGGTCCGCGCGAGCGAGTTGCCGCTCGCGCTCGCGGGCCAACCCGTCGCTGTACGACGTGATTTCCCACAGCGTCATGCGGCGCCACAGCGCGAACGTGCTGACGGGTGCGAGCAGCCACCGCGAGCGCCGGATCCTCTCCATGCGACGGCCGGTCGCGACGCCGATCCGGACCGCGTACACGTGCGCGGCGATCTCCGAGAGAACGACCCACAGCAGCGGCATCGTGCCGTGCGCAACCTTCGCGGAGAGCGAGTGCCCGGCAGCGACGTTCAGCCAGCACGTCACCAGCGTCAGCGCCCACGGGACGAACCGCACCCACGCCAACGGCATGTTCACCCGGATCAGCAGCAGATTGGCGGCAGTGAAGACCGGGATGGCGATGTCGATGCCGACGGGAAGCATCCACGGTGTGGCGAAGCCCCACCTCGCGCCAGCAGCCGACACCGCCTCGAACGACGATGCCAGTCCCAGCGCACCAACTCCGGCCGCTGTCACGGCAACCGTGCCGAGTAGAATCTTCTCCGCCTTCGCCAGCGCCGGCACCTCGGGGCGCTTCATGCTGCCGCCCCCTTGGCCGCATCGGCGGAGCGGGGACGAGGTACCACCTGTACCACCGGGGTTGACTCGTCCGTGGGCTCCTCCGCAGCCGTCTTCCGGCTTCGCCGGTAGATTCCGAACCGCTCCTCGGGAGTGGTACCACCGCGGATCCCGAAGCGCTGGGCATGCCCGGCACTTCCCTCGCTGGCAAGGGCATCAGCCAGGCAGGCCTCCGCAACCGGGCACTGCGCACAGATCTCCCGCGCAAGGGCGGCCGTACGACGGTCGCCGCGCTCCGGGAAGAAGAGTTCAGGCTCGATCCCCTTGCAGAGCGCCGCGGCGAGGCCCGGATTGGGCGTCAGCTCGAAGCCAAGCACCCAGGCTCCGGACGGCCGCGCCGACAGGTGCCCGTTACGCGTTCCAGCGATCAGCCCATGCATCAGGCCACCGCCTTCCGACACCGCGCGGCCCTGCCGCGAAGCAGGGACCGCGCCAGGCCGGCGACGCCGGCTACCAGCTCGTCCGACTCCCCCGCCTCAAGAAGCTCCGCGAGAGCTTCCCGAGCAACGGCCAGTCGTACGCGCCGGTCCCGGCGGGATTCACCAGGTGAGCCGGCGAATAACTCGACGTCCAAGCCGAGCGACAGCTCGGCGAAGTCATGGGCCGTCACGGCCTCATGACCAGCAACGAACGCTTTCATCAATGCTCCTGTGCTTGATCGGGACAGGACTCGATGCCGCGGCCGGGTTCTCTTGGCCGGAGACGACCGCGCACGACTTAGATTGCACTAGTGCGCACTAGATCACAAGACTTGTGCGGCAGGGCGTTGCAGAGCGCTCTAGGTCGATACGCTCGGGGGCATGAGCCTTGCCGCCAACGACCCCCGGCCCAAATCCGTGCAGGCCGCCGATGAACTGCGCAGACGCATCACCGCAGGCCGGTACTCGGACGGCCGCCTGCCGCCCAGTCGGCGCCTGGCGGAAGAGTTCGGGATCGCCGGGGAGACCCTGAACAAGGCGCTGCGCATGCTGGTGACCGAAGGGCTGATCTTCTCCGCGGGCAATCGCGGGTACTTCATCGCGACCGATGAGGACGACGCCGGCGACGCTAAGCCGGATGTTGTCGAGGACATCAAGGAAATCCGCTCCCAGATTCAGGCGTTGGCCGAACGTGTGGCGCACCTTGAAGAGCGCGCCGCTTCGGGTGGTGCGTGAACTGGGGACACCATGCAGGAGGGGGCCGCCCGGCAATAAGTGACAGAGCTGGGGGCACCAGTTGAGGCACGGGGACACCGCGATGTCCCCCAGCTGTCCTCTTGCGTGTCCCCCCGGCGAGCGCGGCAGACTCGCAGTACGCACCCGAGGGAGGGCGAATGAGCGACGACAGGCCCGCATGGGCACGGCGCATCGCAGCCGAGCGAGCAGCCCGCGACTGGTCACAGCGTGACGCAGTGCGCGCCCTGCGAGCCCACGCCCCAACCGAGCTGCCGGCGGACGACAGCATGATCCGCCAGTGGAAGCGGTGGGAATCCGGCTCGCTCCCCAGCGAGTTCTACCGCCCGATCATCGCGGCACTCTTCGGCACGGTCACGCACGCGCTCTTCCCTGCTCCCGGTCGGCGCGACGGCAACAGCGAGATCCTTGCCGCGAGTGGCATGGAGACCTTGGAGATCGTCAGCCGCCTGAACCGCTCGGACGTCGACAACGCGACGCTCGATGCCTTGCGGATCACCACGGACAGACTGTGCTCGGAGTACCCGTTCATGCCGAGCGAGCAGCTTCTCATCGAGGGCCGGCAGTGGCTGCGCCGTGTCGTCGAGCTCCACTCGAAGAGCCTCACTCTGGCCCAGCACCGCGAGGTGCTTGCTCTCTCCGGCTGGCTCGCGCTCCTGGTGGGCTGCGTCGAGTACGACTCAGCCGACCGCCATGCCGCAGAGTCCACCCGGCGAGCTGCCTTGTCTTTAGCTACTGAGTCGGACCACGCAGAGATCGCGGGATGGGCGCACGAGATGCGCGCATGGTTCGCACTCACGACGGGCGACTACCGCGGCGTAATCACGGCTGCCCAGGCCGGGACGGAGACTGCCACCCACCACAGCGTCGCCGTGCAGCTGGCTGCCCAGGAGGCCAAGGCGTGGGCGCGCCTGGGCGACCGCCGCCAAGTCGAAGTCGCCCTCGACAGGGGCCGGCGCCTCCTCGAAGGCCTCCCCCACCCGGAGAACCTGGACAACCACTTCGTCGTGGACCCCGCCAAGTTCGACTTCTACGCGATGGACTGCTACCGCCTGGTCGGCGAGGACAAGCTCGCCCGCACCCTCGCGGACGAAGTCCTGCGCGCAGGAACAGACTTCGACGGCACGGAGCGCTCCCCCATGCGCAACGCAGAAGCCCGGGTCACGTTGGGCGTCACCGCGGCCCGCGAGGGCGACCTCGAACAGGCCCTAATCCACGGCGAACGCGCCCTCCAGGGCGACCGCCAATCCGTCCCCTCGCTCATCATGACCAGCCGCGAACTAGCCGCAGTCGTCCGTGATCGATACAGCCAAGAGCCCGCAGCCCTCGACTACCTGAGCCAGCTACAGGAGCTCGGGCGGACAAAGCCCGGCTTCCTCCCTGCGTAAGAATTTCCGTACGCCATCAAGGCGGCTCGCTCCGCTCGCCGCGCGCTCCCCGGCGTCACCGCCGGGGACGACGCTCGTGTTTCCGCCCCGCTCCGTCCCCGGCTACGCCGGTCGCGCGGCTGGAGCGAGACGACTTGGACAAGGTGAGAACCAGGGTCGGCACGTGGCTGGGGCGGCCGACTCCGCGGCTTTACGCAGCCACCATGGGGGCGAGCCTCGAAGATCGGGGCCCACATCGGGCTATTGCGGGCAGGTCCAGAGACTGCCCGAGTCGCGGGAAGCTTACGGGCCCCGATCTCTCGCCCCATGGCAGCTCCCGCCCAAAGCCGCTACGCCGACCTAGTCCGTTGTCGCTTGGCCCTCTTCTTCCAACTTCCGCCTTTCCGCCCTCTCTCGAGACTTACGGCTTCGATATTGAGCGAAAGAGGAATCGTGAATGTCGACTGCCGTGCGAGCTATGCCGACTCGATTGTAATAGTTCCCCTTATTTTTCGGCTTACCCTTGCTCGATACAATATGCGCGTTCTTTTCCTTGGATTCTGCTTCACTTTTCCTCTCGCGAAGTATTTGATCGACAACCGAAAGGTCAAAGTAGGTATTCGCGTGAAGCTCCGAGACAAATTCAGAAACCGCCTCGGCCGTGGAGGGTTCTCTGTCCGAAAAAATCCTCTCCAATAGGGCTTCAATTGTATCCGCGTTAACCTCTAGCTCCTGAATTTCAGGACTCTCCAGAACCTGCTCCTTAGCGAATGCAGCGGATTGCGAAGATGACCTAAAAAGGTTCTCAAACTGCCGGTCGCCGATGTACAGGAGGGCACTCAGGGCGTGAAACTCTTTCACGAGTCCCTTGGGGATGCTCTGCTCATTCTTGTAGCTCAAGTAGTGCGACATGTTCGCCCATGCGTCCATCAGGATCGTTCGCACCTGGATCTCAAACTTGAGTCTCTTGAGACCGTCGTAACGTTCACCCGCGTACCGATCGGACAGGCGGCAAATATAGTGATGGGACATGTACCCGAATGCAGATACCTCACCCTCATTAACCTTGTCCTCCTTCCCGAGAACCTCGAAGATGGATGATATGACACTGTCAACACGATCGAGGTCGTTCATGAATAGACAGACGACTCGCGCTCCGGCCAGATCCTCCGCTTCAACGAAAGGGTCAGCATACTCCTTCCTTTCGACCTTCTCCAAGAAGCTTTCGAGTTCCTTAACTCGCGCAGTGATTGAATGGAATTTAATTCCAGCTTCATTCAATTTCCTGGTCAGGCTGAACTTCAATTCCTCGCACAGCTCTGCAAAGTTTCCCCTTCTTGCCTGAAACTCTGCCGTCAGTTCTTCAGGTGTGAAAGTCCCCATGAAGGTAGCTTAGGATCCAGTCGGGGTCGGCGGTGCGGGTATTCAGAAATCGGCTGCGGAGCGATGCCCGCTAGACGTGAAGAGGCGGGCCGACGACCCAGACGATGCCCTGGACCCCTGCCCCGTCAGCTCGTCCGGTCCTGACATCCACGGCTGACATCAACGACGGCGGACTGCAGCATCCAGCGGCTGTCAGCAGCGCCTTCGCCCATGGCGGGACCAGGGGCGACGGCTATCAGATCGAACTTACAAGGCAGGTGTCGGCGGCGGCCCGGGCCCGCGTGCCAGAACGAGCGGTCAGCCACGGTCAATCGGAGCATCTGGGAGCGCAGACACCCGTCAGCAGACACGGCGTCGCTAAAACCTCTTGACCAGCAGGAAGCGTTCTCGGTCGGCGCCAGCAAAGCAGCGATCCATCTTCCCAAGCTGAGGTCTTGTTGCCTTGCTCGGGGTCGGATGGCACAGAAGGCTTCTGATTGCGCATGCGGCCGGGTGCCCAGCCTCGCAAAACCGATGGCACCGGGCTGATAGGCAACAGTAAAATGGCGCCATATAACGGCAGTTAGGGTGCGAAGTGGACTTCACCGACCAAATAGGCCGATTGGCGCGAGCGCATCAGCTTGGAGCGGAGTTGTTGGCCGACATGCAGGCTTGGGGCGGCAGTAACCCATATAGCGCCCGGGCCAGCATCGCCGAAGACCGTCTTAGCTGGGAACTGCGGCTCCAGATATCTCAGTCTCCCCGGCTTGCCGGATGGGGCTTCCGTTTCGGTGAAGCGGTCAACCACCTGCGGGCGGTCGTGGACAACTTGGTCGTGGCCATCGCGCGGCAGTCTGGTGTGACGGACGGGAAGCAGCTCAAGGCGCTCATGTTCCCCATCTGCGGCACACCCAAGGAGTGGATGAGCCGCCAAAAGGCGCTGGCCTGCTTGCCCGACTGGTGCCATGACGCTCTGGAGCAGCTTCAACCGTTCCAGCGTCTCGAGCACGGCGGCACCCTTGGTGAAGACCTGCTACTGATCCTGCGCAACCTAGACAACAGCACCAAGCACCACCTGCAGGTCAAGCCCTATCTGGCAACTCAGACCATCCAGCACGCCCCAGCGGTCGAGTTCGAAACCGAGGAAGGGGCAACCGCTAGCGTCCCGCCCGACACCGAGGTGATGGTTGCTCCGTTTGAAGATGGTGCTGTCTTGCTCCGGCATCGGACTAACGGCCGCATCAAATCCGTCCAGGGGCAGTACAACCTCACGGCTCAAGTCCAGGTCGTCTTGGCCGATGGCCGTACGTTCGGCGCCACGGAGCTGCTGGCAGCGCTGTGGGAGTACACGCGGGTCGTCATGGGCCATGTGATCGGCGCGGCCGAGCAAGCCGAAGGCAAGTCTGGGGCCTAGTGGCTCGCTCGGCCGTCTCAGTTTCCGTCTCATTCAGCCCCGTTCACGGCCGTTCAGACTAGATCAAGGGCCGGTCCGCTCCACGTGCCGACCACCCATGAACAGAGGTGAACGCCCCCGCACTAACCGCAGCAACCCACCAACAGACCTGGAAAGCGTGCCCGTCAGCGGTCTTGTCACTGAGCAGGGTCGTGGACTATTCGAAGAAATCCTCGTCGATGCGCTTCAGGGTGAATGTCTGTTCCACCTGCACCCCCACGTCATACAAGACCATGAGCTCCGCCAGCCGCGCGCCATCGATGAGGATGATCCGGTTCGGGATGCGCTCGACGTATTCACGGGCTTCCGGGCTGAACGTGCTCGTGGTGATGAAGACCCCGCGGTCAGCCTGCACCCCGTGAAGGGCCCCGACGAACGCTTGCACGCTCGGCCGCCCGACGGCTGTTTCGGTGTACCGCTTGGCCTGCAGGTAGACCCGGTCAATGCCGAGCGGATCCTGTCGGATGATGCCATCGATACCACCATCATGTGATCGACCACGGTGTTCAACGGCGCCGGCCTGGCCCCCATAGCCCATCGCCGTAAGCAACTTGAGTACCAGATGTTCCAGAAACTCGGGCGGTTGCGCCAGAACGCGCCGCAAAATCTCGCCCTGTAGCGCTGCCGTGGACTGCGCAACCGCCGCTGACATGCTCTCCAGCGGCGTCACCTGCTCAGACACCTCAGCATCGGCAGCTGGCTCGTCGCCGTCCTGCTGCCTGGTTCGATTCCGGAACTCCTGGTACTCGGGGAAGCGCGCGAGGTAGTCGAGGTCAATCATCAGCGGTCGTTCATGGAGCACCTTCTGCCCACGGTCGCTGATCTGTACCTGTCCGCGCCGGGGACGATGCACAAGGCCAGCCTGGAAGAGGTATGTGTTCGCCCACAACACGCGGTTATCCAGCCGCTGTCGCCCGCCCGGAGTGGCCTCGACCCGGTCCTCGTCGGACAAACCGAACTCGGCCACGCACTTCTCGCGAAGCTCCCGCCAGTGCCTGGGCTCACCGTCGCCCAAGTGGCGCAAAATCGGCAGCATGAACTGGTGGAACTTGGGAACTGCCACGCCCGACCCCCAACTGCACTGCGATGACAATGAGTCACTCATGTTGACAGAAGGGAAGGTGGACAACCACCGCGTCGGCACTCTGTCGACGGCGGCCTTCGAGACAGACCAGCCCGGCAGACCTCGACGACGGTCAAGAGGGGCCGTGCTCGCGACCGCCCCAGGCGATCGGACACCGACTACCGCACCAGATAGGGCGGGGAGCACTGGTCAATCACGGTCACTAGAGCGGGCCCAGCGCATAGCCCATTTCCGACTGTTGCCAAGGTCAGCGGGTGTTTCAGCCCCAACGGCCGGTGATTCCCAAGCTCAGACGCCGGGTCGTAGGATTCGACCTCACCCCAATGTGAGAAGGCGTCTTGGCAAGCTCGATAGACCCCGCACTCAAGGCTGCTCTCAGAGAGTTGAGGCGGGTGCGGTCGCTGAAGCCGGACGAAGTCGACTGGGCCGCGTACGCGGCCTGGCGGGAGCAAATCGCTGCGGTGCTGGAGTCGCTGGCCAGCCTCCTACTGTACGAGAGCGATCAGCTTCAAGCGCGGACTGCAGCCAAGGCGGCCCGGGAACAGGCAACGGTGATCCGAGCCCGGCACACGCCAGATTGAAGAGCGTGTTGAGGGCGGCACCGGTGGGTCACGCTCCCTCCCGCACTCCCGCGGCATTCAACCGGAGTAGGCCGGAATCCTGCCCTCCGGTGGATGGGCGGTAGCGAAGGCTGCGGTGTATCCCTCTTGAGCCCCTAAGCAGCAGGTCAGGGCCGTGGCTACCCAGAACAGGACCACTCTCTTCTAAGCGCTTGGCCGCAGGTTCGAGTCCTGCCGGGGGCGCTCTTCCCGACCGGTGTACGGCCCTCCCCCGCGGAGGGCTTTTTTGCAGGTCAGGGCAGTGTAGCGAGACTGGCGTAGCCGGGGCGTAAGCAGCGGACCCACCCCGAGTGATCACGGAGTGGGTCCGGCGGCGTCCGGTTGGTACCGGGGTTTCTGCGGTTCGCTCTGTCGATTACGTGTCGAAGTTCTGCGGGACGGCTCAGTTCCCGTGGAGCAGGTCGGGGAGGTCTCCTCCGGCCTCGATGCGCTTCTGGTGATCCTTGAGCTGTCCCGAGTGCAGCGGGCGTACGTGCGCGGAGAGCAGCACTGGGACCCTGTTGCCCGCCCAGAATGGGCGCTCAAGAGCGACCGGCAGTCGCTGCCTTCGCTCCTCATGGTCAGCCAGGAAGTGGCCGCGATCGTCAATCGCGACTACGCCAAGGAATCAGCAGGCCGCGACTACTTGGATCGCCCGAACGCGCTCACGCGCACGGACAGGGCTTCCTGAACCCCCACCCCGCGCTCGCGTATTCAGCACGCCTTGACTCAGTCATCAGGACTCCGCCGAGGCCGGGCATGCCTCTCCCGCTCGCGTCTGGCTCGATCGCATAGTTTGCTGATCACTCGGGTGGCGTGGCTTCGCCCTGCCAGAAGTTCCACTGGTACCCCCAGGGGTCAGTGATGGTGAAGGTCCGCGGCCCGTAGGGCTGGTCCACCGGGGGGAGCCACCTCGGTGTCGGCTGCGGCACGAACCCGCTCAAAGTGTGCTTCGACGTCGTCGACATGCACGATGAGGATGGCGTTCTTCCCGTCGTCGCTCGTACCGCCGCCGCTGATCCCGATCTTCGCCGGACCGGCATAGATATCGGCCTCGAACGTCCGCCCCGAGTCGTCGCGCCAGCGGACCGCGCCGGTAAAGCCCAAGACCCGCTCCATCCAGTCCAGCGCGGCATCTGCGTCGTCGTACCGCAGGTAGGGAGAGACGCTTTCGATCGCCATCCGATGCTCCTTCGGATCTGGGGAACCGACATCATCATCTGCCCCAGAGCCACGACTGACCAGCCCAGCAGACCTCAGCACCGCCCGCCGGTATTCCACATCGCGTGACGTTTCTTGATCGGTTTGCGCTGTCTTCAGCGGGGCCGGTACGGCCGGTCCACGGAATCAAGGAAGGAGCGCATGTGCGCTTCACACACGCTGCGTTGACAGTCGGGCTTGCGGTTACGACAAGCCTGTCACTGGCGGGGACCGCCAGCGCGAGGGGAACAGTGGAGGCGGGCCGGATCACCGCCACGGACTACTCTGCAGGGTCGCCCGCCACCGTCGCGCTGGACCCGGCGACCGGCTCCGTCACCACCACGTTCGCCCAGGCCGCCGAGGACGGGGTCCTCTCGCCCAAGGGCTCCCGGGTGGCGTACATCCAACGCCGGGACACGTGCATACCGCAGGACGAGGGCTGCATGTACGCCCGCGACCTGGTGATCGCCGACGCCGACGGCAGTGACCGGCGCGTCCTGGCCGAGGGCGTCCAGCCCGAAGACGCCACCGCGCCGTACGTCGGACACCCTGACTGGTCCCCGAGCGGTAAGCGGATCGTCTACGACAGCCCACGCGGCCTGGAGTGGATCGCCACGGACGGCACCGGTGCTGAGGTGCTCACCTTCGGCAGCCGCGGCACGTTCTCCCCGGACGGCCGAAGCATCGCCTTCCTGAAGGCCACCTCGTACGAGACGCCTAACGGCTGGGAGTACGGCTCCGACATCTACATCCTGGACCTGGCCACCCGCGAGGTCCGCGCCCTCACAACCGACCACCAGGCATTGTCGACGCCGGTCGATTGGTCCCCCGACGGACAGCGCGTCGTCCACTCCACCGGGCACGGTCTGCGCATCACGGACGTGGCGACCGGCGCCGCCACCGAGCCGCAGTGGCCAATGCCCCTCTCCGGCATCCAGAACCCGGTCTTCTCCCCCGACGGCAACCGGATCGCCTTCACCGCCGTCGACGACTTCGCCGGCACAAACGGCGCCTATGTCGTCGACGCCGCCGACGGTGGGAACCTCCGGGTGCTCACCGACCGTCCCGTGACCCTCACGGACTGGCTGGCCAACTAGGACCGCAGGACCCCGCCCCGCCGGGCTTCGGCGGCCGTCCGTCCATGTGGGCGTACGGCCGCCACCTCCGGCGCGCAAGAGCATCCGCCACTTATGACCGAAGGCGATCGCTACCGCGCCCGGGCGACCAGCCCGGCAGACCTCAGCAACCGCCCCACCGGTGGTTGGCGTCGAGAGGAACAGTCAGTGCCACGGGCGTGCCAGAAGGGGCGGGAAGCCTCGGGGAATCCGGGCGTCTGACGGTTGCTCAGGTCAGGACCGGCCTGGGCAGGGAGCGCGCAGGTCAGCAAACACGCGGCCCAACCTCGCTCCTTAAGGCGGGGATCTCTCACCGTTCTGCCGTACACCGGTGCATGCCACGAGCGCGGAGCCGTCCTCAGTGAGGAAGAGCATGAAGACCCATGCCCCGTCGGCAGCTTTGACCTGGCCGAGGCGCACCGGTTGGTCATGCCGGCCGAGGAGCTGCACCGCTCGTTCCAGGCCTAGAGTCTCAATTCCCTATACGGCGCGTGTGCCGAAGCCGACGCCCATGGGTCCCGGCGAGCGATTCGGTGGAAGTCACCAGCCAGTCGCAGCGGCACGATCGACCGGTCTGACACACCTATTCAGCGACCGGCGGCCACTCGCGAGAACCCGCACGTCACAGGCCATGGACCGGATTCTCGGCACCCCAGGCGCGGGGTGCGCGGAATGCGAACCGAGGTGCTGACGTTGGCATATTGGTGAGCGATTCGTCCCCGGATGCCGACTTCCCCCCGCCCGGGCGTGAGTCCGTCCGCGAGCGACTGGCGGCCGAACGTGCCGGCACCAGCGCCCAGATCGCGGCATTGAGCCGTGACTTCGACGGGATCGTCGAGGCGAATGCCCTGGTGGCGATCGACGACGAGCACGACCCGGAGGGGGCGAGCACTGCCTTTGAGCGGGCCCATGTCGCCGCGTTGCTGGCACAGGCGCGCGACCACCTGGCCGATCTGGATCGGGCGCTGGAACGGCTGGAGCACGGCGACTACGGGCGGTGCGAGGAATGCGGCGAGCCGATCCCGGCGGAACGTCTGGAGGTGCGCCCGGCGGCGAGCACCTGCGTACGCTGTGCCGCGGCCCGCCCCCGCTGACGGGGCGGGCGTAGGGCCACCCGGCCTCGATGACCGCCTTCAGGTCCGAGATACGCCCCCGGGCAACCCGCGCGCGAGACCGGACCTGCCGCTCCCCGCAACCTGTGTCGGCGGCGCTCCGTCGTTGAACCACGTCGTGATGTAGGCCCAGGACCTGGTCGGCGAGCCGCTCGGCGCACGTCTTCTAGTACGGCGTGGGCGTCTTCGTCGTCGTCGGCTTCTTCGTCGGCTTCTTCGTCGGCTTCTTCGTCAGCGCGAGCTGCGCACTTCCCGCCGTCAGCGCCTCATCCTGCTCCGAGGTCACTGAAGGATGGTTGGCAGCCACTCCCTGCGCCATCACCGCTGGCGCGAGTGTCAGGGTTGCCGCTGCGACCATGGGGCTCAGGGCTAGTGCGAGATATCTTGTCGCGCGCCTAGTTGTCCCATTTCCCGGAGAGAGGTGTGCGCAGAGGGCACTCGTCTTGGTCGGGTGAGATCGCGATGCCGCAGTGGAGCAGGCTGGAATGCTCCACGAGCAAGAGTGAGGCGCCATTGCGACCGTTGCATTCTGCCGTGGCGCCAGCTGCTCGGCTTGGCGCGCCCCTGGCAGGGGCGCCAGCAATTCGACCGTATCGAGCCGTGGGTGACGTGTCCACTTTTGGGCTAGTCTCCGGAATTTGGCAGTAGGCGCACGGGGGGACTTGGTAGCGCGCCGCCGCAGCGCCTCGAACCCCGGCAGCGTCCCCCGGCTCCACCTCGAACCCGCCGAGGCGACGGCGCGGCCGAGTTGACCAGCATGAACCAGCCGCCGCTGCCCGCGAGGAGGTTGTGTCCGGCGGCAGTGAGTGCACCTCCCGCAAGTCCCGCCCCAACGGCGAGCGTCACCACCGGCCTTGGTCGAGTCGGCGTGACAGGAGTGGCATGCGCCCCCATCGGGCGTTCGGTCCCGAACATGCCCGAGGGCTCCCCATAGCCGGTGCGGGCGATTCGTCGTGCGGAACCTTCCGTTCGCATTGAGAAGCAACGCAAAGAGCACGATCGACGTCTTGATCAACGGCAAGAGTCGGAACGGGTGTCTGCAGGCACCCTCCAGACCCCGTAGGCAGCGAAGCGGGGGTGTCGGCAGAGGTTTCCGCCCTCTCGTACCGGTCATCTATACACTGCATGTATAGATGCTGTGTATAGTCGCTGCCTCATCAAGTCCTCTGCAACGAACACTCCCTTCTGACCGGTTCGCTCACGAACTCTCATGACCCCTGGCCAGAGCCCGAAAAGCAGAAAGGCACCCATGTACAGCAAGGCCTTCGCCGCCGAATATCAAGGCGCCCTCCAATCAATGTCGGTGAACGCCTCCTTGGCCGACGTACTGGCCAAGGGGACCGAGCAGTTGCGGGAGGCCAAGCTCTCGGGTTCCCAGCAGGAGGTCGCGCGGTCCGGGCTTGCCGTCGCGGAAGCACATCGCCGCCTGGGTCACGTCGCGGAGGCCGATCGCGCCTGGAAGGCGAGTTACCGCACCGCGCGCTCGGTCGGTGACCTCGGGGCGATGGCATGGGCGCTGTGGAGCGGCGGCACGCTCGCCCGTCAGCGGGGCGCCCTGGCTCTGGCCCGCCGCCTGCTCGGGCTCGCCGCCGAAATGGGCGAGCGCGGTGGTGACGTCGTAGCCCGGGGCTACTCGCTCGCCGGGATGGCGGAGACCGGCCGGATCCAGGGCGACTACGAGGCCGTTCGCGCCCTTCACGAGCAGTTGCTCGCCGAGGCCCGGCGGCGCGGCGAGGCCCGGCACACGGTGTGGGCGCTGGAGGGCATCGCGCAGATACACCGGAACACCGGCTCGTACGACACCGCACTCGCGATGTTCGAGGAAGCGGCTGAGATAGCCGAGAAGGCAGACGACAGGCGGGGCCGGGCGTGGGCACTGCGCGGCATCGCCGACATCGTGTCCGCACGGGACGACGAGCCGGATCGCGCCCTGGATCTGCTCTCCGAAGCCGAACTCATCTGCCAGGAGATGCACTTGACCAGTGCTCTGGCCTACAACCACAAGATGCGCGGCAACGTGCTCTTCCGCGCCCGCCGCTACGAAGAGGCTCAGCAGGCGTACGAACAGACCTTGGCGGAGTTCCGCGCCATCAGCGAGCCGCGTGGCGAGGCACTGGCCCGGCTGGGGCTGGTCAAGGCACTGGCCCAGCTAGGGCGGGACCAGGCGGAGACGGCCGCGGATCTGGACGAGTTGCGCCTCGACCTCGACCGGATCGGTCTGCACCATGCGCGCGACATGGCCGACAAGGCCCGGGCCGACCTCGGAATACCGCCCATGCCCTCCGGGTCGGGCAAGGGAGGCGGTCTGCGATGACCCTGCCGATGGCAACCAGCGACGTGCAGACGGCACCGCACCCGACGGCACCGCACCCGACCTCACCACAGCCGACCGCGCCGCACCCGACCGCACCACAGATCCTCGCCCGCTGCCGGGAACTCGTGCGGCCTGCCCTGGCCGCGGCCATTGAACGCCTCCACCCCTGGCCCCGCGAGATGGCCGCGTTCTCCCTGGGCTGGTGCGAGGTGGGCGGCAAGCCCGGATCCGGTGCTCATGGGAAAGGCGTGCGCCAGGCCCTCACCGTGCTCTGCGCCGAGGCCGCAGGCGCGCCCGGCGAAAGCGCCGTCGCCGGCGCGGTGGCCGTGGAGCTGATCCACACCTTCTCGCTCCTGCACGACGACATCATGGACGGCGACGAAACGCGTCGGCAGCGGGAGACCGTATGGAAGGCGTACGGCACAGGGCCTGCGGTTCTCGCAGGAGACGCGCTGTTCGCCCTCGCCCTGGAAACGCTGGCCACATCGCAGAACGCCAACAGTGTCGCTGCGATACGGAAGTTGTCCGAGGCATTGAACAATCTGGTACACGGTCAGGCGGAGGACCTGCTCTTCGAGGCCCGACCCTGGACAGGCCCGCATGCCGTGCAGCCGCACGAGTATCGGTCCATGGCGGACCACAAGACCGGTGCCCTCCTGGCCTGCGCCGCCGCCCTGGGCGCCGTACTCGCCGGAGCTCCGTCGTCCACCGTCACCGCCCTCGCCCAGGCAGGGCAGCACCTCGGCGTGGCATTCCAGGCGGTCGACGACCTGCTCGGCATGTGGGGAGACCCCGAAGTCACCGGCAAACCTGTTCACAGTGATCTGCGCCGGCGGAAGAAGACCTTCCCCGTCCTCGCCGCACTGACCACGAACAGCCCTGCAGCCCGGCGCCTCACCGCGCTCCTGGAATCTCCGTCTGCGCTGGACGAGGTCACCGTCCGCCACGCCGCCGAACTCATCGAGGAAGCCGGCGGGCGCTCCGCCACCCTGGACGAGGCCAGTCGGCACCTTGACATTGCCTCCGCCTGCTTGCACAGCGTCCCGCTGGCGCCGACGGCTGTCGGCGAAATCCTCACGCTGCTTCCCTTTCTCATCACACGAAGAATGTGATGTGAGGGGCTGCCGCCCGGAACGCTCCGACCACCCGTCAGTCGATCCACCCTTGGCGGAAATCCGGGAGGTGATCTCCCCGGCCTCTTGGCTGCCGGTATGGCCGGCGGTCTCTCGGCCGGGGTGACCACCCATCGGGTGAGGGGCGGCGAACGCGGACGCTGTCGCGGTGAAGACGGCGCCAACCGCGCTCGTCGGCCGCCCCTTCTCCGCAGACGCGGGAGGAACCAGCAGCGCGATGGCCCGGCCTGCTCGACGGATTCATCACCGAAACCGGACTGATCCCGGCCCCGACATAACGTCACCCCAATCCGAAAAGCTCAGTAGCCAGACAAGGCAGAGCCGTCAACCCGCCACGCGGCACCACCCTGCCGCGTGGTCGCGGGTGACCACGTGCCCGGCCGTGGGGAGTTGGGCTTCGATGGCCTGCACGGATGGGGACCGAGCATGCTGATCAAGGGGGCCACTCTGCCTTCGTTACGGTCCCTATGCGAACACCGGCAGCGCTATGAGCGAATCGCCGTCCCTGATGAAGATGCGGTTGCCGTCCCCCACGACCCAATACTTGCCTGCGTTCTTGGTCAGGGGGTAGGTCCATGCCTTCTTGCGGCTGTCCTGGTCGATGGCCCACACATTGACGTCAGGCACGGCAGACCCGCTGCTGATAGCGAATACGCCGTTGCCCTGGACGGCAACCGGGCTGTAAATGAAGTAGTCCTTGACTGACTTCCACTCCTCGGTCCCCTCTTCGTCGCTGTAGCCGCCGATGTGGGGCCCTTCCGTAACGTAGACGGTGTTCCCGTGGATGAGAGGTGGGCCCGCAGGTTGAGTCTTGCCATCGAGGATTCTGCTCGAGGCCCAGTGTTCGTTGCCGTCGGCGAGACTGCGCGCAGTCAGGGTCGCGCCGTTGATGTAGACGATGTCGCCGGAGATCACCGGGCTGACAGGTGCGCCGTCAATAGAGGATGGGTTCCCGAGCTTCCACAGCTCGTGACCGTCGCCCGCATCGACGGCGACGACATCGCCGGCCTCCGCCCCAGACGCCACGACCAGACGACCTCGTGCAGCAGTACCCGTCGGCGACTTCGTCTTGAGATCCACGGGAACACGGACCGTCCAGAGGATCTCGCCGTTGGAGCGGCTGATGCTGCGCAGTTCGCCGGCCTTGGTGGCCACGTACACCGCGGTGTCGTCGGTTGCGACAATGTTCTTGGCTTCCGCCGGGGCCTTCCATCTGGGCTCGCCGGTGGAGGCGACGAACGTGACCAGCATTCCCTTTGTGTCGACGGCCGCGATCAGCACGTCCGACAGTGAGCGGTATCCGCCTGCCACGTCGACCTCGGGTGCCGTCCAGCGACGCTTTCCGTCGATGACACTGTGAGCCGCGATTCCACCGCTCTTGGCGCCGACGACGATGACATCACGGACGGGCAGGGGGCCGGGCGACTCCTTGGCGATTACCGGCAAAGGCCCCCACAGAGGGGTGGGCTTCCGGCCGGAGACCGTGGTCGCGGACAGCGGGCGCGCCTCTGGTGCCTTGGCGGCGGGCGGAAGGGCGAAGGGGTCGCGCTCCTCACGCCCTCGCATCCACCAGGCCGCTGAGCCGCCGCCAGCCGCCAGTACGGTGCCGCCGACAGCCAGCGTGGTGATCAGGCGGCGCCGTGAGATTCGCTGGGAAGTGCCACTCCCTGACACGAGCGTGGTCAGCTCGTGAACAGTATTCTCACGCTGCTTGATATCGCTCGCCAGAGGGCCGTGACGCCACACCCGGTCCGCTCCCCGCGGCGGTGCGAAGGCCCCGGTGATCTGGCCGGGAGTGGGCCTGAAAGCGGGATCCTTGGACAGGCACGGGGCGATGAGGGGCCGCAGCTGTTCCGGTACGGGGCCCAGTTGGGGTTCGCCATGGACGACCTCGTACTGCACCGCTGCGACATGGCCGCCGTCGAAAGCCCGGGCCCCGCTCGCGGCGTATACCAGCACCGCGCCCAGCGAGAACACATCGGCTGGAGCACCGACGCGCTGGCCCAGCACCTGCTCAGGGGCGCCGTAGCCAGGGGTGATCGGGACTTCGCCGGTGGTGGTGAGGGTGAGCCCGTGTTCGGGTCGTGCGATACCTAAGTCGATGACGCGGGGGCCGGAGGACGTCAGAACGATGTTGGAGGGCTTGAGGTCGCGGTGGACCAGGCCCGCGGTGTGGATGTCCGTCAGCGTGCGGGCGATCGCGGCGGCCAGGGCTCGTACGGCCGAGCCGTCGAACGGCCCGTGGGTGCCCACCGCCTGGTCGAGGGTCGGCCCGGTCAGGAACTCGGTGGCGATCCAGGGCCGTCCGCCTTCGGTGTGGACGCCGAGGACGCGTGCCACGCCCGTGCTCGTGACGGCCTGTGCCATCTGAGCCTCGCGGACGAAGCGTTGGGCGAGGTTCTGGTCGTGGGCGAGTTCGGGTCTGAGAACCTTCACCGCGGCCGTGCGTCCGGTGTTGTCCTGACCGAAATACACCTTTCCCATGCCGCCTTCGCCCAGCACGCCGAGAAGGCGGTACGGGCCCAGTCGGAGCGGGTCACCGGTGCCGAGGGGGTTCATGAGGAGGCTGCTTTCTCTGAGCTCACTGGATGGGATAGCCCGCCATGAAGTCCGCGCCCACGGCGATCACCTTCTCGGGGATGCCCATGTGCGCGAAGAAGCGGTCGCCGGTGGCCTTGTACGCCTGGCGGAATTCGCCCGTCTCGGCGTTGATGACGCGGAGTCGTCCGGGGCTCTTGCTGTAGACAGAGCGGTAGAAAGCGACGGGTGGAGTGATGAGGTCGGCATCAGTCCCCTGGCCGCCTTTCTCCTCCCACTTCAGTTCTCCGGAGAACGGATCGAGAGCCACAACGCCGAGCCCTTCCTCAACGGCGAACACGAAGTCGTCGACTGCCGGTGGTCCGGTCCGACGGGAGCGCCCGAAGTTCCACGCCTCTCTGCCGTCGCTCAGATTCAAGGCGCGCAGTGCTCCCGTTGCCGGATACACCTTGTCGTATTCCACTGCGAGCATGCCCTGGACGTCGTCCGGTTTCGATACGGCCAGCGGTTGCTCCCAGCGGAGGTTTCCTGTTCGGGAGTCGCGCACCGAGAGTTTTACCTTGCCGTCCGAGGTCTCCTGCTGGAGCACGAGATACCGGTCGGTGGCATGGGCGTCAAGGAAGTGCAGCCGTCGCGACGTTTCGGGTCTGCGCGGTAGTGGCTGACGCCAGATAATTCTGTTCGTTCTGGTGTTGATCGCGAGGAGGAACCAGGACCGGTCGCTCCCGAAGCCGAGCCCTCGCCCTGAGTGCGTGCCCTGCCCGGCAACGAGATACAGGGTGCCTTCCACAGCGCACAGCAGCTGGGTTCCCTTGAGACTTCCGTTGAAGTCCTTGTACTCGACAGGAGCAGGGGTCAAGTTTTTCCAGCTGACAGACTTGATGCTGAGTGGCCCGTCACCGGCCGAAGGGGCTTCGCAGGTGTAGAGCCGCTCCAGGTCGGCGACGCACTGGTGCGCTGAGGCCTTGCTGAGGGTGCCGACCTCGACACCACCGTCTGCGGCATCGAGGACACGCACACCCCTGTCATCCGCCAGGGCGATCCCAGAAAAGTTGAGAGGAACAGGCCGCACGATCGTGGCTTTCGAGGTGCTGATCGGGACTTGCCAATCCATGTCCGGACTCGCTGTCGTCGATGTCGCGGGCTTCGGCTTGCTGCTCCCCGCGCTCTTGCCGTTGTCGCGCCCGTTCTGCGGTCCCAGCCATGCCCACACCCCGGTCCCGGCGGCAGCGACTCCGAGCACTGATCCTCCGCCTACCGTCAACAGCTTGCGGCGGGACAACGCCGGTGACACGGGGGTGGTCGGCGCTTGTGGCGACGTGTCCACCGGAGGCGGGAGGCGATGTGGCTGGGCGCGCCAGACTCTCGCTGCTCGTCGGCCTGTCTCGGTGAGCAGGGATTCCGAGAAATGGTGCGCGAAGATGGTTGTGTCCGTGGACAGTTGGGCCGCGAGTTCCGCTGTTGTAGGACGATCCGCCGGGTCCTTGCACAAACAGCGGGCCAGCACCGCGGTCAGCGATTCCGGGACGCCGGTGAGGTCGGGGTCGGCGTAGCGGACGCGGTAGAGGAGGTCGGACGGCTGACCGGTGCCGAACGGGCCGTGGCCCGTGGCGGCGTACGTGAGGACCCCGGCCAGGGCGAAGACATCGCCGGCGGAGGTGTGCTCCTGGCCCGTCGCCTGCTCCGGGGACATGAAGGCCGGGGTGCCGGCAGCGGCGCCGGTACGCGTGAGACGGTCGTCGCCCATCGCTCTCGCGATGCCGAAGTCGATGACCTTGGGGCCGTCCACGGTAAGCATGATGTTGGACGGCTTGAGGTCACGGTGGACGACGTCCGAGTCGTGGAGCTGCGCCAGAGCTGCGCACAGCAGGACGCCCAGGGCGCGTACCGCCGGCTCCGGGAGCGGGCCGGAGAGGGCGATCGCGTCGTCAAGGGGTGGCCCCAGGACGTACTCCGTCGCCATCCAGGGTGTCTCGGCGAGCGGGTCGGCGTCGAAGACCCGTGCACCGTGGATAGGACCGATGACGCGGGCTGCATCCACCTCGAGACGGAAGCGGGTACGGAAGGCGGAGTCGGCGGCGATCCGGGCGTGCATGGTCTTGAGCGCGACGGTACGGCCGGAGGCCGCGCGGGCGAGGTAGACGGTACCCATGCCGCCGCTGCCCAGGCGGGCTATGACCCGGTACGCCCCGAGCTCATGCGGGTCGTCGTGGGTGAGCGGGGAGAACATCAGGCGTCAGTCCAGGTTCAGGGCAGTAGGGGTGGGAAGTTCCGCGGCCAGGATCTCCGCCGACTGGCGGACCAGTGCCGCAACCACGAGGGCCGGCAGAAGGGCCGGGGCTGCGGCGTCCAGGACGGTGGCCTGCGGGGCCGCGGTGAGCGCCGGCGGCGCCAGTTCGGCGAGGATCTGGTGCGCCTGGGGCCGCTCCGCCGGATCGCGGGCGAGGCACGCCGTGATCAATCTGCGCAGGGACAGCGGAAGTTCGTCACGCTCGGGAACGGTGTGACCGCTGCACGCGTAGGAGAGCACTGCTCCCAGGGCGTATACGTCGCCGAGCGGCCGCGGGCGGCCGCCCTGAGCCTGCTCCGGGGCGAGGCTGCCGGAGTCCAGCCCTGGGTGGCCGGCGCGCTGTTCCCCGTCGGGCCCTGCGGAACGCACCGCTCCGAAACATGCCAGACGAGGCCCTTCGGCCGTGAGCAGTACGGCGGCGGGGGACAGGCCCGCATGTGCCACGCCCTGGGCGTGGGCGGTGGCCAGCATTTGAGCGAGGGCGGCACCCAGGGAACGTACGACCGGCTCGGGAAGCGGACCATCGTGCGCCGCCAGTGCGGCGGGGAGCGGAAGGGCGGGCACGTACGCCGACGTACGCCAGGGAAAGCCCGACGTGCCGCCGACTTCGGTGACCGGCAGCAGCCCGGGTATCGAGAGGCGTCGGGCGCCCTCCGCCTCTACCGCCCAGCGGCTCGAATCGGCGCCGATGCGGGGGACGCAGACGATGACCGTACGGTCGCCGTCGGCGCTCCGGGCGATGAAACGGCGGTCGGGGACGGTCCGTTGAGTGCTCTCCGCATCGAGCCGGGCCAGGGTGATGTACGGTCCGATCTGCGGTGGGTCGTCCTGACGTAGGCGTTCCATGCCAAAATTCCCCCGGGTGTGTGATGAGCGGGATGAGCCTACTCAAGCACCAGGTCCAAGCCGAAAGCGGGTGACACCGCGTCACCGGAGAAGCCGGCGGTCACGTCGACCCCGTTCAAGGCCTGGTAGACCTCATCGTCAGTGTTACCGGCAGTGGTGCGGGTGACCTGAATCGTTTCCTGGAAGTTGAGCAGCATCTTCGCGTGCAGTACCAGCCCGGCCTGCTCGACGGATTCATCACCGAAACCGGACTGATCCCGGCCCCGACGTAACGTCACCCCAAACCGAAAAGCTCAGTAGCTACGGCGAGGTCCTCGCCCGCACCCCTAATTTGTCATGCACCTGGACAGAGGCTGAGGCCTGTGCTGTCATGCCAACTGCCCCTCCTTTCAACATTGTTGACGGTCCATCGGCGTACACGCGCCAGCCCAAGCCCCCGTCTCCCCGAGGTCAACGGCAGGAGCGCCCCCATGCCGCTCAACCGACGCCACTTCCTCCAGACGGCCGCCCTCACTCTCGGCGCCGTCGCGCTCACCGCCACGCCGCCCTCGACGCCGCCGCGGTGCCGAAGCGAGCGGCTCTCATGCCTCCCGCTTTCCTCCGACCGGCGCCCGGCAGCATCACGGCTCGCGGCTGGCCGGCCGGGCAGCTCCATCCCTCTTGACAACGTTGCCAAGAGGGATGGTTAGTTCCCACCTCTGGAGGTTCCTCCGATAGAGCCTCCGCCGTCCCTGCTGAGGGTCTAACAGCCTCTACGGGCAGCCTCTACGGGGTGCCTCGCGCAGCGTTCTGAGAGCGCTCTCGGAAGACTGACTCGCCATCAACCCACAGGAAACGACAGAAGGGTTCACCACAGTGATACGCACATCAGTGAGACGCACATCAGTGAGACGCACCTTCGGATTACGCATCGGCATGACCGCGCTGCTCGTCCTCGGCGCGTGGGGCGGGGCGTCGCTCACCCCCGCCGCCGCGGCCCCCGAGCCCCGGCTCTCCGCCGGTCTGCTGACCGCCATGCAGCGGGACTTGGGCCTCACCGAGCCGCAGGCACGCGAGCGGCTCGCGCAGGAGCGGGCAGCAACCGCCCTCCAGGGCAAGGCGGAACGCGCCGCGGGCGCCGCGTACGGCGGCTCCTGGTTCGACGCGACCACCGGCAGGCTGACTGTCGCCGTCACCAGTCGCGGCAGTGCTACGGCCGTACGGGAGGCAGGCGCGGCGGTCCGGCTCGTACAGCACAGCGCGAAGGAACTGGACGCGGCCAAGGAACGCATCGACCGGCAGGCGGCGCAGTCCGCGCAAGGCGCTCCCCGCGGGGTGAGCGGCTGGCACGTCGACCCGCGGGCCAACCAGGTCGTCGTCGACGTCGTCGCATCCCGCCGCAGGGACGCCGATGTCCGGGCCTTCGTCGACCGCGCCCGCCGGGCCGGGCCGGTGCGGGTCGAAGCGGCCATGGACCAGGCGCCGGCCACGTTCGCCGCCGGAACCGTGGGCGGCGACCCGTACTACACGGGCAACGTCCGCTGCTCCATCGGCTTCTCGGTCCACGGCGGCTTCGTCACGGCCGGGCACTGCGGCAGGCCCGGCGACTTCGTCCGCGGCTGGGACGGCTCCGGCATGGGCACCTTCCAGGGCTCGTCCTTCCCCGGCGACGACTACGCCTACGTCGGCATCGGCCACGGCTGGTGGACCGTCCCGGTGGTGCTGGGCTGGGGCACCGTCCCCGACCAGCTCGTACGCGGCTCGGCGGAGGCCCCGGTGGGCGCCTCGATCTGCCGCTCCGGGTCCACCACCCACTGGCACTGCGGCACGGTGCTGGGCAAGAACGAGACCGTCAACTACAGCCAGGGCGCGGTCCATCAGATGACCAGAACCAACGTGTGCGCCGAACCCGGTGACTCCGGGGGCTCGTTCATCAGCGGCGACCAGGCACAGGGCGTGACCTCCGGCGGCTGGGGCAACTGCAGCAGCGGCGGCCAGATCTGGTTCCAGCCCGTGAACGAGATCCTCTGGCGGTACGGGCTGACGCTGCACACCGCCTGACGCACGGCTGAGAGATCTCGACGGACGAGTGTTCTCGGGGGCTTGACCAGGTCGCCGCCCGGCCTGGTCAAGCCCACGGGCGGTAACGCCGGTCAGCTCATGAGGAACACCGCGTCCCGGACGTACCTGCCCAGCAGGCGGCCCCCGGCGGGGATCGACGTAGGAGGTCAGGGCGAGAGCGACGCCGACGGCCCCGTTGATCAAGCCGGGGGCTGTCCCGGCCTGTTCACGGTCACTGCAGCGCGGCGCCGACCAGCAGGGCGAACGACGCGAGCGTGAACAGAGTGCGGATCAGGTGCAGGAGGTTCCAACGGGGCTCGAAGGCCGCGCGGACCTCGCTGTCGGGGGCGGCCGGGGAGGTGTTCTCCGCCGCGGCGAGGGCGTTGTTCAGCGGGATGTTGCCGGCGATGGTGATCAGATGGTTGATGACCGCGCACACCAGGCCCGCGACGATCAGCCAACGCTGGGTGTCCGTACGCCCGTCGACGGGCACGGCGAGTGCCGCGGCGGGGAAAGCGATGATCCCGAGGAAGAGGAGAAGGAAGACGGGACGCGGTACGACCTCGTTGATACGGCGCATGGCCGGCAGGAACTGGTCGTCCGACAGCCGGGCGAGCGCGGGCATGACCGAGATCTGGAAGGTCAGCATGAAGCCCGCGTACAGCCCCGTGAAGATGATGGCGAGGGCGAGGAGAAGGGTGGCCATGGCGCACATCATGACGCGAGGGGACGGGCAACGCGGCATCGCGCCGCGCCGCCCGTCTCCCTCCCCCTCAGTCCCGTACCCGCTGCGCCTGGGCGATCGCTTCCGCCAGCTCACGCACGGCGCCGTCCTCCGTCGAGCCCGCCAGCTTCCTCGCCCGGCCCGCCAGTTCGCCCAGGCCCGGCGCCCCGGGCATCAAGCCGCCCCGCAGTGATTCAGCGAAGTACGCCGCGACCGCGGTGACTTGGAGCCTCTTCGAGCCCGCGACCCACAGCGCGCCGTCGACCGCGTCCGTCTCGACCGAGCCCGTCTGTTCGTGCGGCGCCCGCGTCCTCGGGTCGAGCCAGCGGACGGTCGCCGTCGCGACGTGGCCGCTCGCGCCTTCCCTGAGCCGTACGGCATACAGCGCCGTCACCGTATGACCCGGGCCGACCTCGCCGCCGTCCACCGTGTCGTTGCGGAAGTCCTCGTCCTCGACCGCGCGGTTCTCGTATCCGATGAGCCGGAACTGCTGGACGGTCTCCGGGTCGAAGGCCACCTGCGCCTTGGCGTCCCGTGCGCGCAGTTCGACATGCGTGGGCAGCTGGTCGCAGAACACCTTCCTGGCCTGCTCGCTGGTGGAGACATACGTGGTGTGCCCGTCGCCCTTGTCGGCGAGCCGCTCCATCAGCGCATCGCCGTACTCACTGCCGACGCCCACGCCGAAGAGCGTGATGCCGTACGTGCGGCGGGCGTCGTCGATCCGGTCGAGGATCGCGTCGGCCTCGGTCTCGCCGGTGTTGGCGAGCGCGTCGGAGAGGAGGACGACGCGGTTGGTGGCCCCGCGGCGACGGCCCTCGACCGCCTCGTCGTAGCCCTGCCGCACGCCCGCCTCGACATTGGTGGAGTCCGTGGGCTCCAGGCTGTCGATCACCTTGTGGATACGGTCGCGGTTGTCGTCGACCCTGGTCATCCCGAGCCGCGTCCTGGCCTCGTCGCTGAAGGTGACCAGCGCGATCGAGTCGTCGTCGCGCAGCTCGTCGGTGAGGATGCCCAGCGACTCCTTGACCAGGTCGAGCCGGCCCGGCTCCGCCATGGAGCCGGAGATGTCGATGACGAAGGTGAGGGCGGCCGGCGGCCGTTCACCCTTGCGGTCGGAGGGGCGGGTGGAGAGGCCCACGCGCACCAACGACCAGTCCCCGCCGCCCGCTCCGTCATCGCCCTGGCCGCGGATCTCGCCCTCCGCGCTGCCGGGCCGCGCCCCGTCGACCGTCACCGAGAAGCCGTCGCCCTTCGGCCGCGGATAGTCCTGCCGGAAGCTGTTGATGAACTCCTCGGGCCTGATCTGCCCGGGCTCCGGCCGCCGCCCGTCGGCGAGGGTGCGGCGGGCATAGCCGTACGAGGCGGTGTCCACGTCGAGCGCGAAGGTCGACAGATAGTCGGGGGCCCGTTCGGACTCCCGGAACGCGTCGCCCTCCCGCGCCCCGTCAGCCCCGCCGTCCGCTCCCGTGGCTGGCGCGCCTCCTCCCCCGTCCGGCGCTATCGGCGCGGGATGGGGCCTCGCGCCGTCGTTCGCCCTCTCCTTGGCGCCGCCCTGGGAGGTCCGGTCGGCATGGCCGCCGCCACCGCTGCAGCCGGCGGTCAGCAGCATGCCGCCTGCCAGCACCGCGGCCAGCACTCCCCTGTACGTCCGTGCGCTGAGCTTCATCTGGGCTCCCCTGGGTCGTCAGCACTTGTGAATGTGACGTCCGAGACGGCCTCGGGGAGCAGTCGAAGGAGTTGCGGATGAATCTCAATGCGGCAACGACGGGCG
This sequence comes from Streptomyces sp. NPDC019443, assembly GCF_044389785.1. Lineage (NCBI taxonomy): Bacteria > Bacillati > Actinomycetota > Actinomycetes > Kitasatosporales > Streptomycetaceae > Streptomyces > Streptomyces sp. NPDC019443. The sequence goes on along the minus strand of NZ_JBIRYJ010000008.1, from coordinate 300,335 downwards.
GAAGTTGCCCGAAACCGTTTCCGGATCCGTTCCCGGAACCGAAAGGAATGGCAATGACTCGCCAGCCGCGAACCGGAACTTGTCACCATGTGCAATCGTGGTTGTACATGGAGTGGCATACGGATCCGAGGGGACGGGCCGTGTGGTGTGTGTGAAGGGCGGGGGATGATCTGTCATGGCAGTGGGGGTGGCCCCGGGCTCCGTGCTCGGTCGGGAGGTCTCTCGGTCTGTCCTGCGCGAAGCGCCGGGGCAGCCGGTTCAGGGAGTGACTCAGGTGAGAGCGGCCCTGACAGGGCTGGTCCGCTCGGCGCGCCATGAGCTCCTCAGCTTCGACGACCCGGCGAGCGCGCTGGGTCACGGCATCCCGGAGCCGTTCCTGGAATTCGGCGGTGCCTGTGTTCGTACGGCCGCCGAACAGACCGCGGAGGTCAGGCGGATCGCGCCCCGGCACGGGCTCCCATCTTGCGCAGCCGTGGCTCTGCCCCGGCGCGACCCGGGTGACGGACTCCATCCCGTTCAAAATGGTTGTCGCCGACCGCTCGGTCGCTGCCGTTCCTCTCGATCTGGAACTGCACTTCAACGGCGTGTTGTTGATCCGCGACCCCGTCGTCGTCCAGGCCCTGGTGCGCACGCACCGCGCCTGGTGGGACACCGGTGACAATCTGACCCGGCACACCGTGCCAGGCGCCGTGCCGGCCCATCTGCAACCGGTGCTCCTGACCCTGCTCGCCGGGCTCACCGACGAGACAGCCGCGACCCGCCTCGGCATGTCCGGGCGTACGTACAGCCGCCGCGTCGGTGAACTGCTCACCGACCTCGGCACGACGAGCCGTTTCCGGGCGGGAGCGGAAGCGGCTCGTCGGGGCTGGGTGTAGCGAGCCCTGCGCAAGTAGCCTCCTCCGCGGGCGGCTACGACACGATGTCCTTGCGGGAGAAGTTCCTGAAGGCGAGCGCGAACAGCACCAGGGCGTATGTCACCGAGACGGCCGCGCCCTTCACCATGCCGTTCCACTCCGGTTGCGGCTGGAGCGCGTCGATCCATGCGAACTGCCAGTGCGCGGGCAGCACATCACGCCACGACCCGAGCGCCGTGACCGCGTCCAGCACATTGCCGATGATCGTCAGTCCGACCGCTCCGCCGACCGCGCCCAGCGGGGCGTCGGTCTTGGTGGACAGCCAGAACGCAAGCCCTGCGGTGACCAGTTGGGAGAGGAAGATGAACGCCACGACCAGCGCCAGCCGCGACACCGTGTCGCCGGCTGCCAGGGAGCCGCCCGTGGGCAGCTTCAGCGGCCCCCAGCCGTATGCCGCGGTGCCCGCCGCCAGGGCCACCAGCGGGAGAAGCACCATGGCCGCCGCGCTGAAGCCGAGCGCCACCGCCAGCTTGGACCACAGCAGCCGGGTGCGCGGGACGGGGGCTGCCAGCAGATAGCGCAGCGAGGACCAGTTGGCCTCCGAGGCCACCGTGTCTCCGTGGAAGAGGGCCACCGGCACCACCAACAGGAAGCCCGCAGAGACGAACAGACAGGTGGCGGCGAAGTTCGCGCCCGACGCGGTGGCCGTGTCGATCAGAGTGATCCGGCCGTTCTCCCCGCCGTCAGGCGTGCCGCCGATCGCGAAGGCGGCGATCAGAATGAGCGGCAGCGCGGCCAGCACCCCGGCCATCACCAGCGTCCGCCTGCGCTTCAGCTGCCGTACCGCCTCGACACGCAGCGGCAGGGTGTGCCGTGCCCGGTAGCCCGGGGCCGAATCGACCAGCGTGCTCATGCGGATCCTCCGATCAGGTTGAGGAAGGCATCCTCCAGGCGGCGGTGCGGACCGACGCCCGTCAACGGCACGTCCAGCCGAACGAGTTCGCCGATCATCCCGGTGGCGGTGGCCCCGTCGAGCCGTACGAGCAGTCCTTCGTCCGTACGGGCCGCCGAACCGATCCCCGGCAACGCGGCGATCTTCTCGACCACCGGCTCCGGCACCTCCTCCGCGGTGGTGACGAGCAGCGTGTCGCTCTCTCCGGTGATCTCAGCGACCGGTCCCGCCTGCACCAGCCGGCCGCGGTCCATGACCACCAGATGGGTGCAGGACTGCTCGACCTCGGAGAGGAGATGACTGGAGACGATGACGGTCCGGCCCCCGGCCGCGTACCGGATCATCACGTCCCGCATTTCGCGGATCTGGGGCGGGTCGAGTCCGTTCGTCGGCTCGTCGAGGATCAGCAGATCCGGCATGCCGAGCATGGCCTGGGCGATGGCGAGTCGCTGGCGCATGCCCTGCGAGTAGGTGCGTACGGCGCGGGCGAGGGCGTCGCCGAGACCCGCGATCTCCAGGGCCTCCTCGATGTGTGCGTCGCTCGCGGGTCGGCCGGTGGCCCGCCAGTACAGCTCCAGGTTGTCGCGGCCCGACAGATGCGGCAGGAAGCCGGCGCCCTCGACGAACGCGCCGACCCGGGAGAGCACGGGCGCGCCCGGCCGGATGGCGTGGCCGAAGACGCGGATCTCGCCGTCGTCGGGCCGGATGAGCCCCATCAGCATGCGGAGGGTGGTGGTCTTGCCCGCGCCGTTGGGTCCGAGAAGGCCGAGGACCTGGCCCTTCTCGACACGGAAGGACAGCTCCCGTACGGCATACCGGTCCGCGGACTTGGCGTACCGCTTGGTCAAGCCGGTGATCTCCAGGGGCACTTCGGCACGCTCGGGGTCGGGTGCCGGGGCGAGGGCACGGCGCCGGGCGGTGAGCAGCAGCGCCGCCGCGATCAGTGCGCCCGCGGCCGGGAGCGCCCAGGTCCACCAGGGCAGTCCCGCGGCCTGGGTCTTCACGGCGGGCGCGCTGGGCACGGCGAGCGCGCCCTCATCGAGGAGGGAGACGGTGTACGTGGCGGGGGCGGCCGGCGAGGCATAGCCGAGGTCCGTCGCCGAGAGGACAAGACGCAGCCGGTGTCCGGCGTCGACGTCGTGGTCCACGGCGGGCAGGGTCAGTGTGACGTCCTTGCCCTGCTTGGCGTTCTCGACGCGGACCGGCGCGACGAGCTGGGAGGGCAGCACCTGTTGGCGGCCGTCGGGCCCGACGTCGTACACCTTCCCGAACAGGACGGCGTCGCCGCTGCTGGAGGCGACCTTGACCCGGACGGTCGGCGAGCCCGTGATCCGCAGCGACCGAGCCAGCGGCGCGGAGTCGAAGCGTGCGAACTGGCCGGGGAAGTCGAGCGAGAGGCCGAGACCGAGAGAGGAGAGCCGGCCGAGTCCGCCGCCGAGGCCCGGGACGGCGGAGATGGCGGGCGGGTTGGCGCCGGCCGGGTTGACGAAGCGCTGCTCGCGGCCGGTGAGCGGGACCGGCTGTGCGCCGCTCGCGAGACCCGGGTAGCTGTCGCCGGTCGCGCCGCGCAGCAGGGCTTCGCCGTCGGTGGAGTCGACGCCTCCGGTGCGGCTGACGCGGAAGGCGGGTCCGGTGTCCGCGCCCTTGTCCTGCCCCAGGTACCGGTCGAACCAGTCGCCGATGCGACCCTCGACGCGGCCGGTCTCCCGGTCGCCGCCGTCGTGCCCGCCGGCGATCCAGTCGACCGAGACGGGTGCGTCATTGGCGCTGATCCGCTTGGCCATGGCGTCGGCGTGCGAGAGCGGGAAGAGGGAGTCGGCCTGGCCCTGCACGATGAGCGCGGGCACCTTGATGCGGTCGCCGACTGCGGAGGGACTGCGGCTTTCGAGAAGCGTACGGGCTGCGGCGTCGGGCTTTCCGGCGACGGCGACGCGCTCGTACATGGCGCACAGCGCGGGCTGGAAGCGCCCGCAGCCGCCCGGGTTCGCGGGGCCCGCGGCCGCATCGGCCTTGGCCGCCCCGGCGGCTGTGGCGGCGTCGCCGGCAGTCGCGGGACCGGCCGGGGCGTCTCCTGCGGGCGCGTCTCCTGCGGGCGCGTCGGCGGGGGCGGCTCCGTCCGTGCCGGCCGCGGAGCCGGTGGAGAAGAAGATTCCGGCCCAGAGCTTCTTGAAGACGCCGTTCGGGAAGAGGGCGTCGGCCAGGTTCCAGTAGGTGATCTGGGGAGCGATCGCGTCGACGCGCTTGTCGTGTCCGGCGGCGAGCAGCGAGATCGCCCCGCCGTAGGAGGAGCCGGTGATGCCGACGCGCGGATCGCCGTCCGCGTCCAGCCGCACCTCGGGCCGTTCGGCCAGCCAGTCGATCAGCCGGGAGACGTCCTTGACCTCGAATGCGGGATCGTTGAGCCCGATCTGCCCGGTGGACGTGCCGTGGCCGCGGGCGGACCAGGTCAGCACGGCGTATCCGTCGCGGGCCAGCTTCTCTGCCTGGGCGCGGACATCGTCCTTGCTGCCGCCGAAGCCGTGCCCGATGAGCACGGCGGGCCGGCGCTCCGTGCCGCCGGCCGTGAAGTAGGAGGTGTCGATCTTCGCCCCGGGCATTTCCTGCACCCGGTCCTCACGGTGCACGGCCGGTGCACCGTCGTCGGCGACCGCGGTCCAGGTGCCCGCGCCGGCGAGGACGGCGAAGGCGGCCACGCCCGCGAGCCATCGGCCGCGCGGCCGGGGAAGTCGGATCTGCATGGTTGAACCCTAAGCGGATCCCCTGTGCCGTCTCGGCTGCCGCCAGGCGGAACTCATGAGCCTCCGCAAGTAGTACGGAGTACGGTCGCCCTACACCAGACGCGGTACGCACCCCCGTAGGTAAGGGGCCAGGAAAGGGACCCGTATGGACATCCGGCGCGCGACGACCGTGGCCGAGCTCACCGCGGCCGAGCACCTCTACGACGGACCGGCGCGTGCGGAGTGGGCCGAGCGCTTCCTGGCCGCCCCCGGGCATCTGATGCTGATCGCGTACGTGGACGGGGCGCCGGCCGGGATGGTCTCGGGCATCGAGATGCTCCATCCCGACAAGGGCTCGGAGATGTGCCTGTACGAGCTGTCGGTGGACGAGGCGTACCGCAGGCGCGGCATCGGAAGGGCGCTGGTCGAGGAGTTGCTCAAAGCGGCGCGGGAGCGGGGCTGCTACGACATGTGGGTCGGCGTGGACACGGACAACGACCCGGCGCTCGCGACGTACCGCTCGACGGGGGCGAAGGACGACGGCGTGTTCGCGATGCTCACCTGGGACTTCCTTCAGGCATAGCCTCCGGAATACGGCATTCCGCAACGTTTCCACTCGGCCTGATGGATGTTCACAATCCGGCGTCCCGCCATGTCTTACACATTCCGCTCTCTTGTGTCGCAGGTCACGTCACGAGACCCTGGTCAGCGCATATGCACCTCCTGACACCATGCACGACCGTACTTGCCCGTCCTCCGGTCAACGAAAGGTCAGGTGCACGAGATGAGAAGCACTGCCCGCCGCTATGGGGCGCTGATACCCGCAGTCGCCCTTGCGGCCGGTCTCCAGTTCGCCGCCTCCCCCACCGCGCAGAGCGCGACCATCGGCGATCTCCGTCTCGCTCCCACTGCAACTGCCATACAGAACAGCTGGATTGTCGTCCTGAAGGACGGCTCGACGCACGCCGCCGATCTGGGCGTCACGCCGAAGCACACCTACCGCAGCGTCCTCGAGGGCTTCTCCACGACGATGTCCCGCGCGAAGGCGGCAGAGCTGGCCGCCGATCCGCGTGTGGCGTACGTCGAGCAGAACTCCACGGTCCGTCTCAACGAGACCCAGGCCAACGCGACCTGGGGCCTCGACCGCGTCGACCAGCGGAATCTTCCGCTGTCGAAGTCGTACACATACAACACATCCGCGTCGAATGTGAACGCGTACATCATCGACACCGGGATCCGCACGTCCCACAGCGAGTTCGGCGGCCGCGCGAGCGTCGGCACGGACACGGTGGGTGGCGGCCAGAACGGCCAGGACTGCCAGGGCCACGGCACGCATGTCGCGGGCACGGTCGGCGGCAAGACATACGGCGTCGCCAAGGGCGTCAAGCTCATCGCCGTACGGGTCCTGAACTGCAGCGGCTCCGGCACGACGGCGGGTGTCATCGCCGGCGTCGACTGGGTGACTGCCAACGCCAAGAAGCCGGCCGTGGCGAACATGAGCCTGGGTGGCAGCGCGAACACGTCGCTGGACAACGCGGTGAAGAAGTCCATCGCCTCGGGCGTCAGCTACGCGATCGCCGCGGGCAACGGCAACATCATCGGCCTGCCGGCGAACGCCTGTAACTACTCGCCCGCACGCGTCCCCGAGGCGATCACGGTCGGCGCGACGGACAGTTCCGACCGGCGGGCGTCGTTCTCGAACTACGGGACGTGCCTCGATCTGTTCGCGCCGGGCGTGAACATCACCTCGGCGTGGAAGGACAACGACACGGCGACGAACACGATCTCGGGCACGTCGATGGCCACCCCCCACACGGCGGGCGTCGCCGCGCTCTATCTGTCGACGCACGCCACCGCTACCCCGGCGCAGGTCCGGGACGCACTGGTGAACAACGCGACGAGCGGCAAGGTCCAGGACCCGCGGACCGGGTCACCCAACAGGCTGCTGTACTCGCTGTTCTAGACCCGCTCTTCCAGTAGACCCGCTCTTCCGGCAGACCCGCACTTCCGGCCGAGCAAATGCCCGAGGAGCGCCTCCCCAGCCGGGTACGGGCGCTCCTCGGGCAGCATCCTGCCTGCCGGCTTCGCCTACTGCGACTCCGAATGCTCATGACCCATGCAAGGGTGCGCGCCTTTGCACCAGCCGCCTGCCCGGTCGTGCGCCGGTCGGGTGAGAGTGATGTGGCGTACGAGCTGATGGAAGCAGACCATGGACGCGAGGGCGGGGAGACCGGCGACGGCCGCTCCGCTGACGGTCCTGGGCGCCTCGGCAATGCACGTAAGAACGGCGACTCCGCAGAAGAGCACGGCGAAGGCCCAGGAGTGCGGAGCGCTGCGGCGGTGCAGCGCGGCGCGCAGGATCGAGAGGGATGCGACCATCCACGGTCCGTACACCAGCATCGGCCACCAGGGCGCCAGGCCGTGGGCGCCACCGGGGACAGCGACCTGACGCAGGATGTCGTGGGTGAACAGGCCCCCGAGGACGCTCACCATGGCAATGATGACCGTGCTCACCGCCGCGATGGCGTAGCTCAGGGACTGGTTGCGAGTGAGCGTCCACGCTCTCGTCTTCACCTTGTGCATCGGGCGCCGACGGTGGCAGGACGGGCCGATGGCCGGGGGCCGCAGTTCCATGACCGGCTTCGGCAGGTCCAGGGGCTCGGGAGCTTCCTGCAGCAGCTGCGTCAGTTCGACGTCCGGTTCCCAGCGCCCCTGCAGAACATCTAGGTCCGGGGCGGAGATTGGTTCCTGCACGAACGCGGAAGGGTAGCCGTCCCACTGGCCGGGGAGGGTGGCGTACGCCTCGCCGTATTGCTCAGCAGCAACACCGTACGTGCCGAACTGGTCATATCTGTCATGCATGTGGTTCCTGCCGTGGACGATGTAGGAGGTAGAGGCTGAGGCCGCTCCCGCAGCGGGCCGCAGCTGTAGCGTGCGAGCGCACGCGCGGCGGTCACGCCGGGGAGCGACGGGCGTAATCGGCCTCGATCTGCTCCATGGCCGCCATGAAGTCCGCCAGTTCCGGGTTCCACGGCCGGACCAGGGCGGCGGCACCTTCTGCGCTGGTGTTCATGGGCCGCAGGAGCGATCCCTCGGAACGCGAGTTGTGCAATTGGGGCTGTGCGATAGGCGTTTTCACAGACCTCTCAACGACAACCACGCCCCGCCCGCTGTCGGCCACCTGGATGACAAATAAATAGGAATTAGAGGAAATCTGCTCTCCCATTCGGCGGGGCCCTGCCCCGGCGCGCCACACGTGAACTGCGTTCCCTTTTCAGCGAGTTGGGTGAGCCGCCCTGAAACAGGACCGGCCCGTACGGATGAACGTTCCGTACGGGCCAGGTGCCTGTTGGCGGTCAGTGGTTGCGGGGGAAGCCCAGGTCCACGCCCGCCGGGGCGTCCGAGGGGTCCGGCCAGCGGGTGGTGACGACCTTGCCGCGGGTGTAGAAGTGCACGCCGTCGTTGCCGTAGATGTGGTGGTCGCCGAAGAGCGAGTCCTTCCAGCCGCCGAAGGAGTGGTAGCCCACCGGGACCGGGATCGGGACGTTCACGCCGACCATGCCGGCCTCGATCTCCAGCTGGAAGCGGCGGGCCGCGCCGCCGTCGCGGGTGAAGATGGCGGTGCCGTTGCCGAACGGGGACGCGTTGATCAGGGCCACGCCGTCCTCGTACGTCTCCGCGCGCAGCACGCACAGCACTGGGCCGAAGATCTCGTCGCGGTAGGCGTCCGAGTCGGTCGAGACGCGGTCCAGGAGCGACAGGCCGATCCAGTGACCGTCCTCGAAGCCGTCGACCGTGTAGCCGGTGCCGTCCAGGACGACCTCCGCGCCCTGGGCCGCCGCTCCCGTGACATAGGAGGCGACCTTGTCGCGGTGGGCCTTGGTGATCAGCGGGCCCATCTCGGACTCCGGGTCGTTGCCGGGGCCGATCTTGATCTTCTCGGCGCGCTCGCGGATCTTCTGGACCAGTTCGTCGGCGATGGAGCTGACCGCGACGACCGCGGAGATCGCCATGCAGCGCTCACCCGCGGAGCCGTACGCAGCGGAGACCGCAGCGTCAGCGGCCGCGTCCAGGTCCGCGTCCGGGAGGACCAGCATGTGGTTCTTCGCGCCGCCGAGCGCCTGGACGCGCTTGTGGTTGGCGGAGGCGGTGGTGTGGATGTAGCGGGCGATCGGGGTGGAGCCGACGAAGGAGATCGCGGCGACGTCCGGGTGGGCGAGCAGCGCGTCGACCGCGACCTTGTCGCCGTGGACGATATTGAGCACGCCGTCGGGCAGGCCCGCCTCTGCGGCCAGCTCCGCGAGGAGGTTGGACGCCGACGGGTCCTTCTCGCTCGGCTTCAGTACGAAGGTGTTTCCGCAGGCGATGGCCAGCGGGAACATCCACATCGGGACCATCGCCGGGAAGTTGAACGGCGTGATGCCCGCGACGACGCCGATCGGCTGGCGGATCGCGGACACGTCGACCCGGTTGGAGACCTGGGTGGACAGTTCGCCCTTGAGCTGGGTGGTGATGCCGCAGGCCAGCTCCACGATCTCCAGGCCGCGGGCGACCTCGCCGAGCGCGTCGGAGTGGACCTTGCCGTGTTCGGCGGTGATCAGCGCGGCGATCTCGTCGCGGTGCGCGTCGAGGAGCGCGCGATAGCGGAAAAGGATGCTGGTGCGCTGCGCGAGCGAGGACGTGCCCCAGGTGGCGTACGCCTCCTTCGCCGCCGTGACGGCCGCGTCTACCTCCTCGGTCGAGGCCAGCGCGACCTGGGTGGTGACGGCGCCGGTCGCCGGGTCGGTGACTGGGCCCCAGTTGCCGGACGCGCCCTCGACGGTCTTGCCACCGATCCAGTGGTTGACGGTCTTCATTTCGTGCTCCTTCACAGATGGCGGCGTCACAGATGGCGGCGTCGGGCTGCGACCTGCCGGTCGTACTCCTCCCGGGCCTTGACCGCCGACGGCCGGGTCGCGGTCTCGGCCACCGGAACATCCCACCACGCCTGCGCGGGAGGCGCGCCCGACACAGTGTCTGCCGTTTCGGTCTCGACGTAGACACCTGTGGGAACGTCTGCCGCCCGTGCCTCGGCGAGCGCTTCGCGCAGGTCACGCACCGTCTTGGCGCGGATCACGCGCATCCCCAGCGAGGCGGCGTTGGCGGCCAGGTCGACGGGGAGCGGGGCGCCGGTGTACGTACCGTCGTCGGCACGGTGGCGGTAGGCGGTGCCGAAGCGCTCCGCACCCACCGACTCGGAGAGGCCTCCGATGGAGGCGTACCCGTGGTTCTGCAGGATCACCACTTTGATCGGGATGTTCTCCTGGACTGCGGTGACGATTTCGGTGGGGTTCATCAGATACGTACCGTCGCCGACGAGCGCCCAGACGGGCCGTCCGGGCGCGGCCATCCCCACGCCGATGGCCGCGGGGATCTCGTATCCCATGCAGGAGTAGCCGTACTCGACGTGGTACTGGTCGGCGGAACGCGCCCGCCACAGCTTGTGCAGGTCTCCCGGGAGCGAGCCCGCGGCGTTGATCACGATGTCGTCGCCGGTGACCAGCGTGTCCAGTACGCCGAGCACCTGGGGCTGGGTGGGGCGGGTGTCCAGGTCCTCCGCCTCGTACGCGGCGTCGACGCGGTGCTCCCAGCGCTCTTTGTCGTCGGCGTACTCCGTCTCGTACGCGGGCTCCACATGGAAGCGCGTGCCCAGCGCACCGGCCAGCTCCTCCAGGGCGGTGCGGGCATCCGCGACGAGTGAGAGTCCGGACATCTTGTGGGCGTCGAAGGCGGTGATGTTGATGTTCAGGAACCGGACGGCCGGGTTCTGGAAGAGGGTCGCGGAGGCGGTGGTGAAGTCGGACCAGCGAGTGCCGACGCCGATCACCAGATCGGCGGTACGAGCCAGTTCGTCGGCCGTGGCGGTGCCGGTGTGGCCGATGCCGCCGACGTCGCAGGGGTGGTCGTGGGGCAGCGAGCCCTTGCCCGCCTGGGTGGAGGCGACCGGGATACCGGTCGCGTCGGCGAAGGACCGCAGGGCTTCCTCGGCCTCGCTGTGGTGAACGCCGCCGCCCACGACGATCAGGGGGCGGCGGGCCGCGGTCAGCACACGGCGCGCGGCGTCGAGCGCGTCCAGGTCGGGCCGGGGCCGGCGCACCTGCCAGACGCGCTCGGCGAAGAACTCCTCCGGCCAGTCGTACGCCTCGGCCTGTACGTCCTGCGGCAGCGCGAGTGTGACCGCGCCGGTGGCGGCGGGGTCGGCAAGCACACGCATGGCCTGAAGGGCGGCCGGGATCAGCGCCTCGGGACGGGTGACGCGGTCGAAGTAGCGCGAGACGGGGCGCAGCGCGTCGTTGACCGACACATCGCCTGCGTACGGGAGTTCAAGCTGCTGGAGGACCGGGTCGGCGGGGCGGGTCGCGAACACGTCGCCGGGCAGCAGCAGGACCGGCAGCCGGTTGATGGTGGCGAGCGCGGCGCCGGTGACGAGATTGGTCGCGCCGGGGCCGATGGAGGTGGTGACGGCGTGGGCGGAGAGGCGGCGGGACTGGCGGGCGTAGCCGACGGCGGCGTGCACCATGGCCTGTTCGTTGCGGCCCTGGAAGTACGGCATGCCGGTGGCGGGTGTGGCGGACATGGCCGACGCGGCGGACGCGCCGGACTCGAGGAGCGCCTGTCCGAGTCCGGCGACATTGCCATGGCCGAAGATGCCCCAGGTGGCGTTGATCAGGCGGTGGCGGCGGCCGTCGCGCTCGGTGTACTGGCGGGCCAGGAAGGTGACGAGGGCCTGGGCGACGGTGAGTCGGCGCGTACTGCTCATCGGGGGCCTTCCTTGGCGTCGGCTTCGTACAGGGGCAGTCGGGAGTCGACGGGCTGCGTCGGCCAGGTGTCGCGGATCCAGCCGTGGTCCGGGTGGTCGCAGATCAGCCACTCGCGCTTGTCGCCCGGGCCGGCCATGACGTTCAGGTAGTACATGTCGCGGCCGGGCGCGGCGATGGACGGGCCGTGCCAGCCGTCGGGGATCAGGACGGCGTCGCCGCTGCGGACTTCGGCGAGGACGTCCGTACCGCCGGGCCGGGACGGGGAGACCCGGTGGTAGCCCATGCCGCCGCGGTCGATCTCGAAGTAGTAGATCTCCTCGAGCTCGGACTCGACGCCCGGGCGGTGCTCGTCGTGCTTGTGCGGCGGGTACGAGGACCAGTTGCCGCCAGGGGTGAGTACCTCGACCGCGATCAGCTTGTCGCAGGCGAAGGTGTCCGCGGCCGCGAAATTGTTGACCTGGCGCGAGCAGTTGCCCGAGCCGCGGAGCTCGACCGGTACCTCCGGCGCGGGGCCGTAGCGAGCGGGGAGTCGTCGCTCGCACTTCGCTCCTGCCAGGGCGAAGCGGCCTCCCGCACCGGAGGTGATCTGTGCATGGGCATCGCGCGGTACGTAGGCGAAGTCCGTCACTCCGCCGAACACGCTTTCCCTGCCCTGCAGTTCAAAGATCTCGCCTTGCGTCTGCACCGTGCAACCGCCGGTGAGCGGCAGCACGATCCACTCACTTTCCCCGGCGGCGAGGGAGTGTGAGCCGCCGGGCTCCAGCTCCAGTACACGGAGGCTGGAGTAACCCCAGCCGGCCTGCTCGGGGTCGATCCGGAGGGCGTAGGGACCGCTCACCGCGCTTCCCGCCGGCACGTACTGCTTCTGGTCGTCGTGGTCGCTCATGACTTCTCCGTACCCCCTACAGCAGTCCGACGGCCGTATCGACCGCCCCGGCAACGTCTCCGTCGACCGGATAGAGCAGCGAGCGTCCCACCACGAGTCCCTGCACGGTGGGCAGTTGCAGCGCACCACGCCATTTCTCGTATGCGCCGTGCTGGTCGTCGCCGATCTCGCCCCCGAGAAGGACCGCGGGCAGGGTCGAGGTCTCCATCACCGCCGCCATGTCGTCGGGGTCGTCGGTGACGGGGACCTTCAGCCAGGAGTACGCGGAGGTGCCGGCCAGCCCGGACGCGATGGCGATCGACCGGGTGACTGCTTCGGCGCTGAGATCGTTGCGGAGCAGGCCGTCGATCCGGTGACAGATGAACGGTTCTATGAATACGGGAAGCTGACGCGCAGCCATCTCGTCGACGGCGCGGGCGGTGGAGTGCAGCGTGTCGAGGGAGGCGGGGTCCTGGTAGTCGATACGGAGCAGCAGCTTGCCCGCGTCGAATCCGAGCCGGTCCAGGTCCTGGGCGCGGTGTCCGGTGAACCGGTCATCGAGCTCGAACGCGGCGCCCGCGAGGCCCCCGCGGTTCATCGAACCCATGACGACCTTGTCGTCGAGAGCGCCGAGGAGGAGCAGGTCGTCGAGGATGTCGGCGGTGGCGAGGACGCCGTCGACGCCGGGACGGGAGAGGGCCAGGCAGAGCCGTTCGAGCAGATCGAGCCGGTTGGCCATGGCGAAGCGGCGGTCCCCTACGGCGAGGGCACCGCGGGCGGGGTGGTCGGCGGCGATGATCATCAGGCGCCCGCTGTCGCCGATGAGCCGCGGTCGCCTGCGCCGCCGGGTGGCGGCCTCGGCGACGGCCTCGGGATGGCGGGTGCGGATCCCGACGAGCTCGGCGATGTCGACGCGGCTCACGAAGCGGCTCCGGGCGGGGGTGTGTCGCCGGGCAGGTACGGCGCGGCGGGTATCGGGACCGGGGACGGCGGGGACGACGCGCTGGGCGACGGGGTCGGGGACGACGCGGCGGACGGGGACGGCGCTGCGGGCGACGGGGTCGGGGACGGCGGGACCGGGCCGCCGGTCAGGACCTGGTCGACCTCTGTGGCGTACGGCATCGCGGTGGAGCAGGCGAGGCGGGCCGCGACGATGGCTCCGGCGGCGTTGGCGTACCGCATGATGCGTTCCAACTCCCACCCGGAGAGCAGCCCGTGGCACAGCGCCCCGCCGAACGCGTCCCCGGCACCAAGCCCGTTGACCACCTCGACGGGGACGGGCGGGACCTCGGTCTGCGTCCCGTCCCGGTGTACGGCGAGGACACCTTTGGGGCCCTGCTTGACGACGGCGAGCTCGACCCCGGCGGCCAGGAGCGCGCGGGCCGCGGCGTACGGCTCGCGCTCGCCGGTGGCGATCTCGCACTCCTCCAGATTGCCGACGGCGACCGTGGCGTGCGCCAGCGCCTCGGCGTAGTACGGCCGCGCCTCGGCCGGGTCCCCCCAGAACATCGGCCGCCAGTCGAGGTCGAAGACGGTGATGCCGGACCGGTCCCGGTGGGCGAGCGCGGCCAGCGTCGCCGTACGGCTCGGCTCCGCGCACAGGCCGGTCCCGGTCATCCAGAAGACGCGCGCCGCGCGGATCTCCGCGAGGTCCAGCTCGTGCTCATGGATCTCGAGGTCGGGGGCCTTCGGCTGCCGGTAGAAGTAGAGCGGGAAGTCGTCCGGCGGGAAGATCTCGCAGAAGGTGACCGGGGTCGGATAGGCGGCGACCGCGGTCACCCAGCGGTCGTCGACCCCGAACTCCCCCAGCGCCTGGTGGACATAGTCCCCGAAGGCGTCCTGGCCGGTGCGGGTGATCACCGCCGTCCGCCGGCCGAGCCTGGCCGCCCCGACCGCGACATTCGTGGCCGAGCCGCCGAGGAACTTCCCGAACGTGTCGACCTGCGCCAACGGGACCCCGGTTCGCAGCGGATAAAGGTCCACCCCGATCCGGCCCATCGTGATCACGTCGTACGGCTGAGGCATGCGCGTCCCTTCGGTTCGACGCCGGCTGTCCCCAGGTGTAGTGCTCCTTCCTGAACCCTGTCAACATTTTGTCCTTACATTCGGACGAAGGCTTGACACCCTTCCTCGGCGGCCGGAAAGCTCGTCCGCATGACCTCATCCGTCCCCTCCCTGAACCGCATCCGGGTCGGCTCGGCCCCCGACTCCTGGGGGGTGTGGTTCCCCGACGACCCTCAGCAGGTTCCCTGGCAACGCTTCCTCGACGAGGTCGCGAGTGCCGGTTACGAATGGATCGAGCTCGGCCCGTACGGCTATCTCCCGAGCGACCCCGACCGCCTCACCGAGGAGACCGCCCGGCGCGGCCTGAAGGTCTCGGCGGGAACGGTCTTCACCGGGCTGCACCACGGGCCGGCCGTCTGGGACAAGACCTGGGCGCACGTCTCCGACATCGCGGCACTGACCCGGGCCATGGGCGCGGAGCATCTGGTCGTCATCCCCTCCTTCTGGCGCGACGACAAAACGGGCCAGGTGCTGGAGGACCGCACCCTCACCCCCGCGCAGTGGCGCGATCTCACCGCCCAGACCGAACGGCTGGGCCGCGAGGTGCGCGAGCGGTACGGACTGAAGATCGTCGTCCATCCGCACGCGGACACCCATATCGACAGCGAGGAGAACGTCAGCCGGTTCCTCGACGCCACCGATCCCGAACTGGTCTCCCTGTGCCTGGACACCGGGCACTACGCCTACTGCGGCGGCGACAGCATCAAGTTGATCGAGACCTACGGGGAGCGGATCGGCTACCTCCATCTCAAGCAGGTGGACCCGGAGATCCTCGCCGAAGTCGTCGCGGACGAGGTGCCGTTCGGTCCTGCGGTCGGCCGGGGCGTGATGTGCGAACCGCCGACCGGGGTACCCGCGCTGGAGCCCGTACTGGCCGCGGCCCAGGCGCTGGACGTCGAACTCTTCGCCATCGTCGAGCAGGACATGTACCCCTGCCCGCCGGACAAGCCCTTCCCGATCGCCCGGCGGACCCGTGGTTTCCTGCGCTCTTGTGGCGCCTGACGCGAACACGCCACTTCCGTGCGGGTTGTTGCCGCCTCATTACGCATGTCCCCGTTTTGCGAGTCTTCCGTCACAGTCGATCAACAGCCCCTCCCCTCGCTCCCCTCGCAGTCGTTCAACGGGTACAGCTCAGTGATCGCCAGCGTCCGCGCTGCAGCTCCCCCGACGGCCCCCCGCGCCGCCGCTGCCGCGCACGCACGGAGGTGCCACACAGATGACGGACAGAAAACTCTGGTCCTACAAGGACATCGCCGCGCACATCCGGGTGCAGCCGGACACGGTCCGCTCCTATCGCAAGCACGGCCTTCTCCCGCCGCCCGACCATGTGGAGGCGGGGAAGCCCTACTGGTACGCGGACACGATCCGCATCTGGGTGGCCAATCGCCCCGGGAACAGGAGCCGCAGGAACTGAGCACCGCGCGAGGCGAGCCCTGGAGTGAGCGGTCTGCGGTCTCAGGCCCTGACGCTGTCCCGCGCCCCGTCCGGGTCCGGCTTCGGCTCTGAGCCCGGGTCAGGGTCCGGCTTCAGCTCCGAGTCCGGCTCTGAGCCCGGGTCCCGCTTCGGCTCCGACTCCGGTTGCGAGTCCGACCCCGAGTCCGAATCCGGCCGCGGTGGCGCGGGCTGCGATATCTCCCCCTCGCTCAGCCCGAATCGCTGATGGAACCGGCGCAGCGGGCCGGGCGCCCACCAGGTCGAGGCGCCCATCAGCTTCATCACCGAGGGGACGAGCAGGCTGCGGACCACCATGGCGTCCATCAGCACTGCCAGCGCGATTCCGAGACCGAGCATCTTCGTGTTGGTCACCCGTGAGGTGCCTATGCCCACCATCACGACCGCGAGGATCACGGCCGCCGCGGTGATCAGCCCGCCCGTGCGCTGGAGGCCGAATCTCACCGCCTGCTCATGGTCGTGGGTGCGGTCGTACTCCTCCTTGATGCGGGAGAGCAGAAAGACGCCGTAGTCCATGGAGAGCCCGAAGGCGATGCAGAACATCAGCACAGGCAGCGTCGTCTCTATGTCACCGGTGGAGGTGAAGGCGAGCAGCCCAGAGAGATTGCCGTCCTGGAAGACCCAGACGACCGCGCCGAACATCGCCGTCAGACTCAGGGCGTTGAGCACGACCGCCTGGATCGGGATCAGCACACTGCCGGTGAGCAGGAAGACCAACAGCAGGGTCACCACGGCGATGATGGCGAGCGCCAGCGGCAGCCGGTCGGCGATGGCGGCCTTGGAGTCCTCCAGCACCGCGGCCCTGCCCGTCACCGAGGTCTCGAACGGGGCCGGGACGTCGCGCAGTTCATGGACGAGCTGCTGCGCCTCCTCCCCCACCGCCTCGCCCTTGGGCTGCACTGTGAAGTAGGCGGTTCCACCGGAGGTAACGGGACCGTCGACCCGCAGCACCCCCGGAAGGGCGGCGATGCGGTCGCGGTATTCGGCGTACGCGGCGGGCTTCGTCGCGGCTTCGCCGGAGTCCGCCTCCTGGGCAACCACCGCGAGGCCGCCGGCCGGGCTGCCGGGGAAGCCGTCCCGTATCTGCTGCTGGACCACATGGGACTCGGCGGTCGACGGCAGCTGGCGATCGTCGGGGGTGCCGAACTTGACGCCCAGGAAGGGCAGTCCGAGCAGCACCAGACCGAAGACGGTGGCGAAGGCGAAGAGCGGAGCCCGGCGCATCACCAGGGCCGCGACCCTGGCCCACCCGGCGCCGGTCGCTTCCCTGTCCGCGCCCGCCTCTTCGGACGATGCGCCGCCCTTGCCCCGGCCACGCCGGAAGAGGCGGCGCAGATCCAGCGCATTGACCCGGTGACCCAGGAGCATCAGGGCGGCCGGCAGCAGGATCAGCGCGGCGGCCGCGGCAAGCAGCACCACCGCGATCCCGGCGTAGGCGAAGGAGCGCAGGAAGTACTGCGGGAAGACCAGCATCGCCGCCAGCGACACGGCCACGGTCAGAGCGGAGAAGAGAACCGTGCGGCCCGCGGTGCGCAGGGTGATGCCCACCGCCTCCCGCACCTCGGCCCCCGCCGCCAGCTCCTCCCGGAATCTGCGCACGATGAACAGGGCATAGTCGATGGCGAGTCCGAGGCCCAGCGCCGTGGTGAGGTTCTGCGCGAACACCGAGACATCGGCGAACTCGGTGATGCCGCGCAGCACGGCATTCGTCCCCAGGATGGCGACAATGCCGACGCCCAGCGGGAGCAGTGCCGCGATCGCGCTGCCGAAGACCATCACCAGCAGCACCAGCGTCACCGGCAGGGCGATCAGCTCGGCCCGCAGCAGGTCCTCCTGGATGATCGTCGTCATCTCGTGCTGCACGGCGACGGGGCCGCCGATCGAGACCTCCACCGGGCCGTGCGCACCCCTGAAGTCGGGCGCGATCCGCTCCAGCACCTCGGCCCTGGCCTTCTCGTCGCCCTCGATCCGGGCAGCTATCAGCGCCTGCCGGCCGTCCTCGGCGCGCAGCGCGGGTGAGCCGGTCTGCCAGTACGAACCGACACCCGTGACGTCCTTCTCGGCGGCGAGGTGCTCCGCCAGCCGCCGCCCCTCGGCTGCGACCGCCGGGGCGTCCACGCTCGCCCGCCCGCTGTCCACGAGGAGCAGCAGATTCGGCTGCGATGCGGGGAACTCCCGCTCCAGCGCGGCCGTCGCATACGTCGACTCGGCAGCCGGGTCCTCCCAGCCGCCACTGCCCATGCGCTCGGCGACCCCGCTGCCGGCGAACACGGCGAGTGCGGTGAGCACCAGGGCGGCCAGCAGGGAGAGCCGCGGCCGCGCGGTGACGAAGCGGGTCCATCCCCCGACCGGCGGCGGGCTGTTGACTTCGGACATGGTGCGGTGTCCCCTTCACCGTGGCCCATGCGCAGGCTTCCCGGCAGGCAGCATGAGTCGACCATTGCCATAGACTGGCAAACACGAGCCATCGCTCGCATTAATCAAGAATGCGAGCGACCACTCGCGTTTGTCAACCGCACCAGGAAAGCTGGGGATTTCACGTGCCGCAGCCCACGACGCCGGAGCCCGCCGCGACGACTGCCACCGGTGCGGCCGCCGCGGCCGAGGGAACGTCCGGACCGGCCTCGACCACAGGGACCAGCAGCGTCTCCGGGACCGGCGGCACCTCCGGGAGCAGCAGGACCTCCGGGACCAGCAGCACCTCCGGGGCCAGCAGCACCTCCGGGACCAGCAGCACCTCCAGGAGCAGCAGTGCCTCCGGGGCCGCCAAAGCCACCGGGACAGCCTCCGGGGCCGCCAAGCCGCGCCGCCGTCAGGCCCGTGGCGAGCGCCGTATCGCCCAGCTCCTCGAAGCCGCCGCAAACGTCTTCTGCAGCAGCGGCTACACCGCCGCCAGTACCAACGCCATCGCCCGCGAGGCCGGCGTCTCCCCAGGCACGCTCTACCAGTTCTTCCCGAACAAGGAGGCCATCGCCGTCGAGCTCGGCGGCCGGCTCCTCGATCAGTGGCGCGAGTCCCACGGCGCAGCCCTGACCGCCGCCAACCTCAACCTCCCGCTCGATGAGCTGCTCGACGCGGTCCTCGATCCACTCTTCGCGTTCAACCACGAGAACCCGGCCTTCGCCGTCCTGATGCACGGCCCCGACATCCCCGGCCAGATCACCCAGGAGTTCAACGCCCTGCACGCTGGGCTGCTCACCCGGATCGAGGAGATCATCGCGGGCTACCTCCCCGACGCCCCGCCCGCCGAGCTCTCCCGCACGGCCGCCACGATCTTCGCCATCTTCAAGGCCGGCCTGGATCTGGTCCTCACCCACGAGGGCGAGGAGCGGCAGGCGTACATCACGGAGGTCAAGAAGGTCATGTTCGGGTACCTGAACCCGATCGTCGGCGAAGCCGTGCTCGCCACCACGGAGCGGCGAAACGCGGCGCCCGGTTCGCATTAATACCCCCTAGGGGTATAGTCTGACGAGTGTCGGGGCGCTACGGCATTCCCCCGCCTCTCCGGCACCATGACCTCGTACGTGTACCCAGTACGTGTTTCACCCTCGAAGAGGAGAACGCCATGACCGCCGAGACGAAGACCGAGACCGCCCAGGCGACCGGCTCCTGCTGCTCGTCCACCG
This sequence comes from Streptomyces sp. NPDC019443, assembly GCF_044389785.1. NCBI lineage: Bacteria > Bacillati > Actinomycetota > Actinomycetes > Kitasatosporales > Streptomycetaceae > Streptomyces > Streptomyces sp. NPDC019443. The sequence continues at coordinate 281,005 of NZ_JBIRYJ010000008.1, read as the reverse complement.
GCTCCTGTCACGACGGCGCGGCCGACGTCCGGATCGGTGGCGTCACCACGGTCTACCAGGTCAACGGCATGACCTGCGGCCACTGCGAGGGCGCCGTCGCCGACGAGCTCTCCGAGCTGCCGGGCGTCACTTCCGTGAAGGCGGTCGCCGCAAGCGGCCAGGTGACGGTGGTCTCCGATACCCCGCTCGACGAGACGGCCGTGCGCGAGGCCGTGGACGAGGCCGGATACGAACTCGTCGGCCAGGCCTGAGACCGGGCACCCAGCGCCCAGCACCGCGCACCCAGCTCCGGGCACCGCGCCCGCTTCTGCAAAGCCCTCCCGCCGGGCCGTGCCCGACCACAGTCCGATGCTGGTCGTGTACGGCCCGGCGGCGCCCGTTGTGGAGATGGAGTCCTGAACGTGGAAACCTCCCAGGTCGAGCTCACCATCGGCGGGATGACCTGCGCCTCCTGCGCCGCCCGCGTCGAGAAGAAGCTCAACCGCATGGACGGCGTCAGCGCCACGGTCAACTATGCGACCGAGAAGGCGAAGGTCTCCTACCCGCACGGGCTTGAGATCGCCGACCTCATCGCCTCCGTCGTCAAGACCGGCTACACGGCCGAGCGGCCCCCGCCGCCCGAGCCGGAGCCGGACCCCGCTCCCGGCGCGACCTCCGACGCGGCTCCCGCGGCCCTCGCGGCACACGTCGACCCGGAGTCCGTCGCCCTCCGTCAGCGCCTCACCGTCTCAGCCCTGCTCGCGATACCCGTCGTCCTCATGGCGATGATCCCCACCCTCCAGTTCGACAACTGGCAGTGGCTCTCCCTCACCCTCGCCGCCCCCGTCGTCGTCTGGGGCGCCCTCCCCTTCCACCGGGCCACCTGGACCAATCTCCGGCACGGCGCGGCCACCATGGACACTCTCATCTCCGTCGGCACGCTCGCCGCCTTCGGCTGGTCGCTCTGGGCGCTGTTCCTCGGCCACGCGGGCATGCCCGGCATGCGGCACGGCTTCGACCTCACCGTCTCGCGCACCGATGCCTCCTCGACGATCTATCTCGAAGTCGCCGCGGGCGTCACTACCTTCCTCCTCCTCGGCCGCTATCTGGAGGCCCGCTCCAAGCGGAAGGCGGGCGCGGCCCTGCGCGCCCTGATGGAGCTGGGCGCCAAGGACGTCGCCGTGCTGCGCGACGGTACGGAGCTACGGATTCCAGTCGGCCGGCTCGCGGTCGGCGACCGGTTCGTCGTACGCCCCGGAGAAAAGATCGCCACCGACGGCACGGTCGTCGATGGCGCCTCCGCCGTCGACGCCTCGATGCTGACCGGCGAGTCGGTGCCGCTGGATGTGGCCGCGGGCGACCCGGTCACCGGCGGCTGCGTCAACACCGCCGGCCGTCTCGTCGTCGAGGCCACCCGGGTCGGCGCGGACACCCAACTCGCCCGGATCGCCCGACTGGTCGAGGACGCCCAGAACGGCAAGGCCGACGTGCAGCGCCTCGCCGACCGGATCTCGGCCGTCTTCGTACCCGTCGTCCTGGTGATCGCCCTCGGCACCCTGACCGGCTGGCTGCTGACCACCTCGGACGCGACCGCGGCCTTCACCGCCGCCGTCGCCGTACTGATCATCGCCTGCCCTTGCGCCCTCGGCCTGGCGACGCCGACCGCCCTCATGGTCGGCACCGGCCGCGGCGCCCAGCTCGGCATCCTCATCAAGGGCCCCGAGGTCCTCGAGTCGACCCGCCGGGTCGACACCGTCGTCCTGGACAAGACGGGGACGGTCACCACGGGCCGGATGAGCCTTCAGAGCGTGTACATCTCCGAAACCGCCGATGCGGATGAACTGCTTCGCTTCGTCGGCGCACTGGAGCACGCGTCGGAGCATCCCATCGCCCGCGCTGTCGCAGCGGGAGCGGAGGAGCGCGTCGGCACCCTGCCCGTGCCGATGGCTTTCGAGAACGTCCCGGGCCTCGGCGTACGAGGCGTCGTCGACGGACACCAGGTGATGGTCGGGCGCGCACAGCTGTTCGAGAACGCCGGGGTGGAGCTGCCCCCCGAGCTGAAGGCCGCCGCCACGGAGGGACGTACCGCCGTCTTCGCCGCCCGGGACGGCAAGGCGCTCGGCGTGCTCACCGTCGCCGACGCGGTCAAGGACACCAGCGCCGAGGCGGTGACGCTGCTGCGCGGCCTCGGTCTCACCCCGGTGCTGCTGACCGGCGACAGCAAGGCGGTCGCCGATGCTGTCGCTGCCGAGGTCGGCATCGACGAGGTGTATGCCGAGGTCATGCCCGAGGAGAAGGTGGATGTGGTCAGGCGTCTCCAGGCGCAGGGCCGCATCGTCGCCATGGTGGGTGACGGGGTCAATGACGCGGCCGCTCTGGCCACCGCCGACCTGGGCCTGGCGATGGGCACAGGCACGGACGCGGCCATAGAGGCCGGTGACCTGACGCTCGTACGGGGGGACCTGAGGGCTGCGGCCGACGCGATCCGTCTCGCCCGTCGGACACTGACGTCAATCAAGGGCAATATTTTCTGGGCTTTCGGCTACAACGTCGCCGCACTGCCTCTTGCGGCATCAGGCCTGCTCAACCCCATGATCGCTGGTTTCGCTATGGCCTTTTCGTCCGTATTTGTGGTAGCCAACAGCCTGCGTCTGCGCTCCTTCAGGTGACTACAAGTGGGGCACAAGACCTTCACAAAGAGACCTAGATCACAGATATTTAGGGGTAACCATTCAGGCTCCTCGCGAGTCTAAATTGGCGATGCCGAGAACGTCTTGGGGGACGTTCATGGGATGTCTTGGGGGACGTCCCAGGCAAGCGTTGGCCGGGGCACGTGCCCGGGGAGCTTTGAGCGGCCCTCCCGTGCGTACGTACCCCGGCAGACCGCGTGAGGAGCTTCTGCAGCCAGCAGACGCCCGGCCGGATCCCGTGGGGGGAATCCGCTCCGGGGATATGGGAAGCGCCCCGCCCGCCGACCCGTGGGGGGATCGGCAGCGGGGCGCTTTCCGCTGTCTGTGCCTGCGACAGGACCGGTCACGAGGCGCGGACGCGCCCCGCGTGCCGGAATCCTGGTCTCAGCGGGCCTCGACCGGGACGAAGTCGCGCAGGACCTCGCCGGTGTAGATCTGGCGCGGACGGCCGATGCGGGAACCCGGCTCCTTGATCATCTCGTGCCACTGGGCAATCCAGCCGGGCAGCCGGCCGATCGCGAAGAGCACGGTGAACATCTCGGTCGGGAAGCCCATGGCCCGGTAGATCAGGCCCGTGTAGAAGTCCACGTTCGGGTAGAGGTTGCGCGAGACGAAGTAGTCGTCGGAGAGCGCGTGCTCCTCCAGCTTCAGCGCGATGTCGAGCAGCTCGTCGGACTTGCCGAGCGCCGAAAGAACATCGTGCGCCGCGGCCTTGATGATCTTCGCCCTCGGGTCGAAGCTCTTGTAGACGCGGTGGCCGAAGCCCATCAGACGGACGCCGTCCTCCTTGTTCTTCACCTTGCGGATGAAGGAGTCGACGTCGCCGCCAGTGGCCTGGATACCCTCGAGCATCTCCAGGACCGACTGGTTTGCGCCACCGTGCAGCGGGCCCCACAGGGCGCTGATACCGGCGGAGATCGAGGCGAACATGTTCGCCTGCGAGGAGCCGACCAGACGCACGGTGGAGGTCGAGCAGTTCTGCTCGTGGTCCGCGTGCAGGATCAGCAGCTTGTCGAGCGCGGCGACCACGACCGGGTCCAGGTCGTACTCCTGGGCGGGGACCGAGAAAGTCATCCGCAGGAAGTTCTCCACGTACCCGAGGTCGTTGCGCGGGTAGACGAACGGGTGGCCGATCGACTTCTTGTACGCATACGCCGCGATCGTCGGCAGCTTGGCCAGCAGCCGGACCGTGGAGAGGTGGCGCTGCTTCTCGTCGAACGGGTTATGGCTGTCCTGGTAGAACGTCGACAGTGCGCTGACCACGGAGGACAGCATCGCCATCGGGTGCGCGTCGCGCGGGAATCCGCCGTAGAACCGCTTGACGTCCTCGTGCAGCAGCGTGTGCTGGGTGATCTCACCCCGGAAGCTGGAAAGCTCGTCGACCGTCGGAAGCTCGCCGTTGATCAGCAGGTACGCCACCTCGAGGAAGGTGGAGCGCTCGGCCAGCTGCTCGATGGGGTAGCCGCGGTAGCGCAGGATGCCCTTCTCGCCGTCGAGGTAGGTGACCGCGGATTTATAGGCGGCGGTATTGCCGTATCCACTGTCCAGGGTCACCAGACCGGTCTGGGCTCGGAGCTTCCCGATGTCGAAGCCCTTGTCACCGACGGTGCTGTCGACCACCGGGTAGGTGTATTCACCGTCCGCGTACCGCAGTACTACAGAGTTGTCGCTCACGTCATCCCTCACCGACGTAGTGCCTCTTCTTCGAGGTGCCCTGACTGTCTCTACCATCCCCCATTTGGCTGAGGAGAGTGCACTCGGGGTCGACCATTGGGCCTATCGGCGGCACTCAGTGCCGCCAACCTGCTCATCTTGCCCCGTTCGCCCAGGTTCCGGAAGCCGGGGTGGCGTTTCCCACCCTGCGGGGCCGGGGGGCTTCCCCCGGGCGGCGGAGCCCTCAGTGTCAGCCGCCGGCCAGCCGGTGGTCCACCGCGGTGAAGCGTCTACCCGCGGAAACAGTGCGCACTGCCTGTCCTATCGCCTTACGGGAGCCGACCAGCACGACAAGCTTCTTGGCCCGGGTCACCGCTGTGTAGAGGAGGTTCCGCTGGAGCATCATCCAGGCCCCGGTGGTGACCGGGATCACCACTGCCGGGTATTCGCTGCCCTGCGAGCGGTGGATGGTGACGGCATACGCGTGTGCCAGCTCGTCGAGCTCGTCGAAGTCATACGGAACCTCCTCGTCCTCGTCCGTCAGCACCGTCAGCCGCTGATCGTCCAGCTGGAGCGAGGTGACCACGCCGACCGTGCCGTTGAAGACGCCGTTCTTGCCTTTCTCGTAATTGTTGCGAATCTGGGTGACCTTGTCGCCGACGCGGAAGACCCGGCCGCCGAATCGCTTCTCGGGGAGGTCGGGCCGAGCGGGCGTAATCGCCTGCTGCAGCAGGCCGTTGAGGGTGCCTGCGCCGGCCGGGCCGCGGTGCATGGGCGCGAGCACCTGCACATCGCGCCGCGGGTCCAAGCCGAACTTGGCGGGAATCCGGCGGGCCGCCACGTCCACCGTGAGCTTTCCCGCGTCCTCCGTCTCCTCCTCCACGAAGAGAAAGAAGTCGGAGAGCCCGGAAGTGATGGGCTGTACACCGGAGTTGATGCGGTGGGCGTTGGTGACGACCCCGGACTGCTGGGCCTGCCGGAAGATGCGGGTCAGCCGGACATTCGGCACCGGGCCGCCGTCCGCGAGCAGATCGCGCAGCACCTCGCCGGCGCCGACGCTCGGCAGCTGGTCCACGTCCCCCACCAGCAGCAGATGCGCTCCGGGGGCGACCGCCTTGACCAGCTTGTTGGCCAGCAGCAGATCGAGCATGGACGCCTCGTCGACCACCACGAGGTCCGCCTCCAGCGGTCTGTCCCGGTCGTACGCCGCGTCCCCGCCGGGCCTCAGCTCCAGCAGCCGGTGCACGGTGGAGGCCTCCGCGCCGGTGAGCTCGGCGAGCCGCTTGGCCGCACGCCCGGTGGGGGCGGCGAGCACGACCTTCGCCTTCTTGGCGCGGGCCAGCTCCACGATGGAGCGGACCGTGAACGACTTGCCGCAGCCGGGGCCGCCGGTCAGCACGGCGACCTTGCGGGTGAGGGCCAGCTTGACCGCCTGCTCCTGCTCGGGCGCCAACTCCGCGCCCGTACGCTCCGCCAGCCACGCCAGCGCCTTGTCCCACACGACGTCCTGGAAGGCCGGCATCCGGTCCTGCTCGGTCCGCAGCAGTCTGTTCAGCTGGGCGGCGAGCGAGATTTCGGCGCGGTGGAAGGGCACCAGATAGACGGCGGTCAGGGGGTCTCCTCCGTCCGGGGCCGGGACCTGTTCCCGTACGACGCCCTCCTCCTCACCGGCGAGTTCGGCGAGGCACTCGATGACAAGGCCGGTGTCGACCTGGAGCAGCTTCACCGCGTCCGCGATCAGCCGCTCCTCGGGCAGGAAGCAGTGCCCCTGGTCGCTGGACTGCGACAGGGCGTACTGGAGACCCGCCTTGACCCGCTCCGGGCTGTCGTGCGGTATGCCGACGGCCTGGGCGATCCTGTCGGCGGTGAGAAAGCCGATGCCCCAGACGTCGGCGGCCAGGCGGTACGGCTGGTTCTTCACGACCGAGATCGAGGCGTCGCCGTACTTCTTGTAGATGCGCACCGCGATGGAGGTCGAGACGCCGACGCCCTGGAGGAAGATCATGACCTCCTTGATGGCCTTCTGCTCCTCCCAGGCGACGCCGATCAACTTCGTCCGCTTCGGGCCGAGTCCGGGGACCTCGATGAGCTTCTTCGGCTGCTGCTCGATGATGTCGAGGGTCTCGGTCCCGAAGTGCTCGACGATGCGCTCGGCGATTCTGGGGCCGATGCCCTTGATCAGGCCGGAGCCGAGATAGCGGCGTATGCCCTGGATCGTGGCCGGCAGGACCGTGGTGTAGTTCTCCACCGTGAACTGCTTGCCGTACTGGGCGTGGGAGCCCCAGCGGCCCTCCATACGCAGAGACTCGCCCGGCTGCGCGCCGAGCAGCGAGCCGACCACCGTGAGGAGATCGGCTCCGCCGCGGCCGGTGTCGACGCGGGCGACGGTGTAGCCGGTCTCCTCGTTGGCGTATGTGATCCGCTCAAGGACCCCTTCGACCACTGCGAGATTGGACATGATCCGACGCTACCGCCGGGGTCCGACAGTGCGGGTGGCCTGTGGACAACTCTGCGCCGGGCTGTCCGCCGGGCTGTGCGTCGGGGAGGCCTGTGACCTGCGGGGTGTCCCGGAACGGTCGAGGGGGCCCGGTCCGACGACCGGGCCCCTCCTGTTCCCCTCCGTCAAGGGCTCCCCAGATCCCCCCAGATCCCTCCCCGGGAGCCTTGATGACAGGTACGACCCTCGTCATGCGGAAAGGGTTGCACGACAGCGGACAGTTGTTTTTGCGGAATCCACGCGCCCTCCTGAGGCCACAACAAGAGGCCACAACAAGAGGCCAGAACAAGAGGTCGCAACAAAACCGCTACGCCGCGAACTCCTCGTACCGCCCCAGCACCTCCCCCAGGACCTCCTCCCCGTCCCGCGCCCACAGCCCCTCGTTGAACAGCTCCACCTCGATCGCGCCCTTGTACCCCGCCACCTCCACCCGTTCCCTCCACTCGCGCAAGTCGATCGCGCCGTCCCCGAGCTGGCCCCGCCCGTTCAGCACCCCCGCCGGCAACGGCGTCGTCCAGTCCGCCAGTTGGAACGCGTGAATACGGCCCGCCGCGCCCGCCCTCGCCACCGCGGCCGGCGCCGCCTCGTCCCACCAGATGTGGTACGTGTCCACCACCACGCCGACCTGCGCCGCCGGGAAGCGTTCGGCGAGGTCGAGCGCCTGCGTCAGCGTCGACACCACGCACCGGTCCGCCGCGTACATCGGGTGGAGCGGCTCGATCGCCAGCCGCACGCCCCGTTCTCCCGCGTAGGGAGTCAGTACCGACAGCGCGTCCGCGATGCGCTCCCGTGCTCCCGGCAGGTCGCGGCTGCCCGCAGGGAGGCCGCCCGAGACCAGGACCAGGGTGTCCGTGCCGAGCGCAGCCGCCTCGTCGATCGCCGTGCGGTTGTCGGCCAGAGCGTGGGCCCGCTCCGCCGGGTCGATCGCGGTGAAGAAGCCGCCGCGGCACAGGCTGGTGACCGTCAGTCCGGCGTCGCGTACGAGCTTCGCCGCTGCCTCGACTCCGTACGCCCGGACCGGTTCACGCCACAGGCCCACCCCCGAGATGCCCATGCGTACGCACGCCTCGGTGAGTTCGGGGAGGGTGAGCTGCTTCACCGTCATCTGGTTGATGCTGAAGCGGGTCAGGTCGGCTGAATCGGTCATTCGGCGACTCCGTACATCGTCAGGAGGGACTTCATACGGGTCTCGGCCAGCCCCGGGTCGGGAAACAGGCCGAGGCCGTCGGCCAGTTCGTACGCCCGGCACATGTGCGGCAGCGAGCGGGCCGACTGCAGGCCGCCCACCATCGTGAAGTGCGACTGGTGCCCTGCCAGCCAGGCGAGCAGCACCACGCCCGTCTTGTAGAAGCGGGTCGGCGCCTCGAACAGATGGCGGGAGAGCTCGACCGTCGGGTCGAGAAGTCTGCGGAACCCGGCGACATCGCCGGTGTCGAGGATCCGTACCGCCTGGGCGGCCAGCGGGCCGAGCGGGTCGAAGATCCCGAGCAGCGCGTGACTGAAGCCCCGCTCGTCGCCCGCGATCAGTCCCGGGTAGTTGAAGTCGTCGCCGGTGTAGCAGCGGACGCCCTGAGGGAGGCGGCGGCGCAGGTCGGCCTCGCGCTGCGCGTCCAGCAGCGAGATCTTGATGCCGTCGACCTTGTCGGGGTGGGCGGCGACGACGTCGAGCAGGACCGATGTGGCCGCGTCGAGATCGGACGAACCCCAGTAACCCTCCAGCACCGGGTCGAACATCGGGCCCAGCCAGTGCAGGATCACCGGACCGCTCGCCTGCCGCAGGAGGTGGGAGTAGACGGAGAGGTAGTCGTCGGACGTCCGGGCCGCCGAGGCCAGTGCGCGCGACGCCATCAGGATCGCCTGCGCGCCGCTGTCCTCGACGAGCGCCAGTTGTTCCTCGTATGCCGCGCGCACCTGCGTCAGCGAACCGCCCCCGGGGCCGAGTTGGTCCGTGCCCGCCCCGCACGCGATCAGGCCGCCCACGGCCTTCGCCTCCGCCGCCGAGCGCCGGATCAGCTCCGCCGCGCCCGCCCAGTCCAGACCCATCCCACGCTGCGCCGTATCCATCGCCTCCGCGACGCCGAGGCCGTGCGACCACAGATGGCGGCGGAAGGCGAGCGTGGCGTCCCAGTCGACGGCGGCGGGCGAGTCGGGGCTCGCGTCGGCGTACGGGTCGGCCACGACATGCGCCGCGGAGAAGACCGTACGAGAGGCGAGTGCGGCCCCACCGGCGAACACGGCCGGTTCGTTGCGGGGTTCGTACACCCCGTGCGGGAGCCTGATCGTCACAGCGACAGCTCCGGCACCTCGAGGCGCCGGCCCTCGGCCGAGGACTTCAGCCCCAGCTCGGCAAGCTGCACGCCGCGCGCGCCCGCCAGCAGGTCCCAGTGGTACGGCTCGCCCAGCGCGACATGGCGCAGGAACAGCTCCCACTGCGCCTTGAAACCGTTCTCGAACTCCCCGTTGTCCGGCACCTCCTGCCACTGGTCGCGGAAGGACTCGGTGGCGGGCAGATCCGGGTTCCACACCGGCTTGGGGGTGGCGGAGCGGTGCTGGGCGCGGCAGCGGCGCAGGCCCGCGACCGCCGAGCCGTGGGTTCCGTCGACCTGGAACTCCACGAGTTCGTCGCGCATCACCCGTACCACCCAGGAGGAGTTGATCTGGGCGACGGCGCCGCCCTCCAGCTGGAAGATGCCGTACGCGGCGTCCTCGGCGGTCGCGGCGTACGGCTTGCCGCGCTCGTCCCAGCGCTGCGGGATGTGCGTGGCGGCCTGCGCGGTGACGGACGTGACCCGGCCGAACAGCTCGTGCAGTACGTACTCCCAGTGCGGGAACATGTCGACGACGATGCCGCCGCCGTCCTCGGCGCGGTAGTTCCAGCTGGGGCGCTGCGCCTCCTGCCAGTGGCCCTCGAAGACCCAGTAGCCGAACTCCCCGCGCACGGACAGGATCTGGCCGAAGAAGCCGCCGACGACGAGGCGCTTCAGCTTCAGCAGGCCCGGCAGGAAGATCTTGTCCTGGACGACTCCGTGCTTGATGCCGGCGCACTCGGCGAGGCGGGCGAGTTCCAGCGCGCCGGCGAGGTCGGTCGCGGTCGGCTTCTCGGTGTAGACGTGCTTGCCGACGGCGATGGCTTGCTTGATCGCGTCGACGCGGGCGGAGGTGACCTGCGCGTCGAAGTAGATGTCGATGCTGTCGTCGGCGAGCACGGCGTCGAGGTCGGTGGAGATGTGCGCGAGGCCGTGCCGCTCCGCGATCTCGCGCAGCGCGTGCTCACGGCGGCCGACGAGGACGGGCTCGGGCCACAGGACCTCGCCGCCCCCGAGGTCGAGGCCGCCCTGTTCGCGGATCGCGAGGAGGGAGCGCACCAGGTGCTGGCGGTACCCCATTCGCCCCGTGACGCCGTTCATGGCGATCCGCACTGTCCTGCGTGTCACGAAGGTGCCTCCATGTGCCCTCGATGCTTCTTGTTCCCTCATCACGGCCGTGTTCCCTCGATACGGCGGTAGCAAGCGCTTTCTACGCGGTATGACGCTAGCCTGCCGACAGCGGCCCGGACAAGGGCCCTGTTCCATCTCCCGTGGAGGAAAGCGATGACAGTCACCCTGGCGGATGTGGCGGCGCGCGCCCGGGTGTCCCCGGCCACCGTCTCCCGTGTGCTCAACGGCAACTACCCGGTCGCGACGTCGACGCGGGATCGGGTGCTGAGGGCGGTCGACGAGCTCGACTACGTACTGAACGGACCCGCGAGCTCACTCGCCGCGGCCACCTCCGACCTGGTCGGCATCCTCGTCAACGACATCGCCGACCCCTTCTTCGGGATCATGGCCGGGGCGGCACAGACGGAGATCGGCGGGCAGGAGGGCTCGGGGCGGGCGGGCGGCGAGAAGCTGGCCGTCGTCTGCAACACCGGCGGCTCGCCGGAGCGCGAACTCACCTATCTCACCCTGCTCCAGCGGCAGCGGGCCGCGGCCGTCGTCCTGACCGGCGGTGCGCTGGAGGACCCGGACCATATCGCCGCGATGGCCGCCAAGCTGGCGAGGCTCGCGGACGCGGGGACGCGGGTGGTGCTGTGCGGCCGGCCCCCGCTGCCGGGCAGCGAGGCGATCGTCGCCGCGCTCGCCTTCGACAACCGGGGCGGCGGGCGGCGGCTCACCGAGCATCTGCTGGCGCTCGGACACCGCCGGATCGGTTACGTCGCGGGCCCGCCGGAGCGCACGACGACCCGGCACCGGCTGGAGGGCCACCGGGCGGCGCTGGCCGCGGCGGGGATCGAAGAGGACCAGTCACACGTGACCGTGCACGGCCCGTACGCGCGCCGCTCCGGCTACGACGCGACGCTCGAACTCCTGCGCCGCGACCCGGACTTGACGGCGATCGTGGCTGCGAACGACACGGTCGCGCTGGGCGCATGCGCGGCACTGCGCGACCAGGGGCTGCGCATCCCCGAGGACATCTCGGTGGCGGGCTTCGACGACCTCCCCTTCTCGGTGGACGCGGTCCCGGCGCTGACGACGGTCCGGCTGCCGCTCTACGAGGCGGGCGCACGGGCGGGCCGCCTGGCGATGGGCAACGAAGCCCCGCCGCCCGGGGGGATCGCGACGATCGCCGCGGAGCTGATGGCACGGGCGTCGACGGCGCCGCCGCGGAAGGGGTGAGGGGGCGATTGCGGCACGAGGGCGCCGTACTGCCCCTGCCGGTGAGGCCGCGGGAGGGCCGGCGGCAACTTGCGCCGCCGCGGCGGCGCAGTACGGCTACCAGTCCCGCAACTCGGGATCAGCCGACAGCAGCCGGTTCCGTGGATTGCGATCGGCTGACCGGGCGTCGTTCGAAGGGGCCCAGCTGAGCGACCACGCTTGCGTAGAACCGGTCCACAGCCTCGTCGACGCTGCGGATGAATCCGGATTCCGCGCTGCCGCGAGTGGCGCCCATGCCCTTGAACAAGGACAGCCGGAAACCGGTCATCCGGGCGCCGTCCTTGGGAAGGATGTCGGCCGGTTCGGGCCGTAGCCGTTCGAGGGTGCCGCGTGGGCCGTTGCCGCCCTCGACGAGGGTCTCGACGTGGAGGTCCGCGGGCGCCTCGGCCAGCAGTCGGATCAGGCGCTTGGCCGAGGTGAGGGGGTAACTCCCTTCCGGGGCCTGGATTTCGATGGACGTGCGCAGCTTGCCGGTCCGCAGGTCGGCGACGATCGCCAGAACGCCGGGCGTGCTGTCGATACGCAACTCGGCGGTCAGCCGGCCTTCCTCACACAGCCGGTCGGCGAGTGCGGCCCGCCGGGAATGCGGATCGGTACCGCGCTTGGCACGCTGTACCGGCAGGGCCTTCTGGCCGAGTTCGCCGCCGAGGCGCAGACAGACCTGACGGATGAGCTGTTCCCAGCTCTCGACGACCTCGACGGCGCGCCGGTCACCCTGGCAGAGAGTCTCCGTGTCGATGCCGTTTCGTACGGGCACCCAGGCCGGACCCATGTTCTGAAATCCGTGGCAGCCGGAATTCTCGTGCTGAAGGTAGTGCAGCAGTTCCTGCAGGAGCCACGCATGGGCGGCGTTGCCGACGCCCTCGTGGCGGATCAGCATCTGTGCCTGGTGGGCCACTTCTGCCCAGGACAAGTGCCACAGAGCGACCTTGTGCTTACGCCGTCCGTCGATCCTGACGTCCACCAGCGGACTGCCTTCGAGGGCCACGTCGTTGGAGAGGGTGATGACGGCCTCGTAGCCGCGGCGGGCGCCAATGTCCATGTAGTTCTGTACCTGATCCGGCTTGAGCGGGTTTCCATTGGTCTTCGTCTCGAGCAGAGCGGTCCACAGCTTGCCCGCCCTTTCCACGCGGATCACACCGTCCGGGCGCTTGGGGTTTTCTCCGTGCGGGAGCGTGACCTCGGTGAAGGTCTGCATCCGGCCGGCCGGTGCGCCGAATGCCGCGATGAGCCGACGCCCGAACTCCGGCACTTCGGCCATCACCGAGAGCAGAACGGAAGTTGCCCGTAGCTCCCGCTCCTTGTCGCTCTTGAGCGAGGGTGCGGGGAAGAGCCGTGCAGGCTTCCAGGAATCGTTCTCGGCGAGGGACTTCTTGGCCACCTTGGGCAGCGTGACCTTCTTCTTGGCGGTACGAGGGCCACGGGCGCCCGTCGGCGTCGGCTTCACATCGGCGGGCTGCGCTTCACGCACTGCCTGTGCGGGGAGGGCCACCGGCGGTTCGACGGCCGGAGTCCGCGGCTCTTCGGCCTTCAGTACCGGCTCCACCTCGGCTGGTTCTGCGGCCTCGTCATCGCTCGCGTCATCGATATCGATACCGAAGTCCGTGGCCAGACCCGCCAGGCCGGTCTCGTAGCCCTGGCCGATCGCCCGGAACTTCCACTCCTCGCCCCGCCGGTAGAGCTCACCGAAGATGAACGCGCTCTCGACGCCGGCGTCGGCGATGGAGAATCCGAGCAGAGCCTCACCGCTGCGATCGGCGAGCGTCACCCGCAGGTCGTCGAGTTCACCGAAGCACGAACCGCCGTACTGACTGGCAGCAACAACAATGCGTTCGACATTCGGGGGCACTGCGGTCAGATCGAGGCTGATGCGGTCTTCGCTGCCGTTGTCGGTCGGTGTCTTGCCCAACAGCTGCACGCTGCCGTCGGCTGCCGCGGGGTTGTTGTAGAAGAAGAAATCGTCGTCGCTGCGCACCTTGCCGTTGGCGTCCAACAGCAATACGGACACATCCGCGTCCCCGTCTCCCGCCGCGCTGCTCCAGCGCAGACTCACGATCACCGAACCGGTGTCATCGCTCAGGGTTGTCAGGCCGACATTGGAGCCCTTGGGCATTTCGAGCATGCAGTCCCCCAGACGTGCGGCCGCCTCAGGGCAGGCCCAAGCAGCCACAACATGTCGATCTGTGACGTAGTGCGCACGTGGTGCGACGAAGAGAACCGTAGCGCTCATAGCCGACGTATGAGGAGATGTCGTGAAGACTGGAGCGGATGAGAATGGCGATCCTTCTGGCGTCGGACAACCCGGGACGGCCCGAAGGTCCAGCGAGAGCGAGCGCTCGTCCGGCGGGACCAGCGCGACACCTCTGTTCACCAGTCGGCGCAGCCGCCGCGGCCGTGAATGACAAAGCGGCCACCAGCCCTTGCCGGGGCCCGAACCCCGGAATACCGTTGACTCAGTCAAGGGTAGAGCCCCCGAGTAAGCAGCCCGGAGTGACCAGCCCGGAGTAGCTCATGCCGATCCATGAAATCCGCGCGTTCAACCGCTTCTACACCAACCTCATCGGCGCGCTCGACTACAGCAAGCACCTCTACACCCCGTACACCCTCACCGAGTCGCGCGTCCTGTACGAACTCGCCCACAGCCCCCGTACCGACGCCGCCGACCTGCGCGCCGAACTCTCCCTCGACGCCGGGTACCTGAGCAGGCTGCTCGCCAGGTTCGAGCGGGACGGGCTGGTCGGGCGGGCGCCGTCCGAGGTGGATCCGCGGCGGCAGCGGATCACCCTCACTCCCCGCGGGCGCGAGGCCGCCGCGCTGCTGGACGAGCGGTCGCGGGAGGCCGTCGGGGCGCTGCTGGACAGGGTGGCGACGGACGAGCGGCCGCGGTTGGTCGAGGCGATGCGGACCGTGCGCGAGATCCTCTCCCGGTCCCGGACTGCGCACCGCGAAGGACCGGTGGTGCGTGAGCCCGGGCCCGGCGATCTGGGGTGGGTCGTGCAGCGGCACGGTGCGCTGTACGCCGCCGAGTACGGCTGGAACGCCGACTTCGAAGGGCTCGTCGCCCGGATCGTCGCGGACTTCGCACAGGACCACGACCCCCATCTGGAGCGGGTGTGGATCGCCGAGCTGGACGGGCGGCCGGCCGGGTCGGTGATGTGCGTACGGGACGACGCCCCGGCGACCGCGCGGCTGCGGCTCCTGCTCGTCGAACCAGAGGCGCGCGGTCACGGACTCGGCGACCGACTCGTGAGCACTGTCGTGGATTTCGCGCGCGATGTGGGGTACCGAGAACTGGTGCTGTGGACCAATGACGTACTGACCGGCGCCCGCCGGATCTATCAGCGGGCCGGGTTCACCCTCGTCGCCGAGAAGCCGCACCGCTCGTACGGAGCGGATCTGGTCGGCCAGGACTGGCGGCTGCCCCTGCAGGAAGGAACGGTCAAATGAGGTTCGCCTTCTCGACGCTCGGTGTGCCGTGCATGCCCGTCGCGGATGTGGTCGCGCTCGCCGTGGACACCGGCTATCAGGGGGTCGAGCTGCGCGCCGACCCCGAGGAGCCGGTGCATCCGGGGATCGGAACGCGGGAACGGTCCGCCGTGGTGGCGGAGTTCGAACGGGCGGACGTGGAGATTCTCACCGTGTGCGGGTACACCGGCGTCGCGGCTCCCGGTGACGACGCTCCGGTGTACGAGGAACTCGACGAACTGCTGCGGCTGGCGAAGGACTTGGGCGCGCCGAATGTACGCGTCTTCCCCGGCGGGGGCGACCAGGACCGGGCCGGGGCGGAGGCCACGGCCGCCCGCCGGCTCGGAGCCGCCGCCGAGACCGCGGCCGGACTCGGCGTACGGATCCTGCTGGAGACCCACGACTCGCACCGTACCGGCGCTGATGTCTCCCGCATCCTGGGCCTCGTCGGACACAAGCACGCGGGCGCGATCTGGGACGTGGTGCACCCGTGGCTCGACCACGAGGAACCGGCGGCGGCACATGCGGCGCTCGCTCCCTTCCTCGGCTATGTCCAGGTCAAGGACGTCGCATCGCGCGACGACCTCGCGCCGCTGCCGCTCGGCGCGGGAGTACTGCCGCTGGCCGAGTGCCTGGCGACACTCACCGAGGAGACGTGGCTGTGCTGGGAGTACGAGAAGCGCTGGCATCCGGAGGCAGCTGACCTGCCCGGGCTGCTGGTTCCGGGACGGGAGCACCTGGAGCGCCTGCTCGCGACAGTGAGGTGAGCGCCACACCGCCGACCAGCAGCACGGCCGCGCCCCAGCGCAGCGGGCTCACCGACTCGTCGAGCAGCAGCGCCGCCGACGACATGCCGAAGACCGGCACGAGCAGCGAGAAGGGGGCGACGGCGGAGGCGGGGTAGCGGCGCAGCAGGAAGCCCCAGGCGCCGAAGCCGAAGACCGTCGCGCCCCAGGCGACGTAGACGATCGCGCCGACGCCGCTCCAGTCCAGGGCGCGCAGCGCGTCCAGATCGGCCTGCGGGCCTTCGAAGAGCAGGGAGAGCGCGAGCAGCGGCAGTACGGGGACGGTCGAGACCCAGATCATGAAGTTCAGTGCGTCCGGCGGGGATGCCTTGCGGGTCAGCACATTGGACAGGCCCCAGCAGGCCGCGGCCGCGATGACGAGCAGGAAGGCGAGGACGGGGCCCGAGGTCCCTTCGTCGACCGCGGCGAGGGCGATGCCGCACAGGGCGACCGCCATGCCCAGGACCCGTACCCTTCCCGGCCGTTCGGTGAGAACTACAGCGGCGAACAGGGCTGTGAAGACCGCCTGGATCTGCACGACGAGCGAGGACAGCCCGGCCGGCATCCCGCGGTCCATGCCGATGAACAGCAGCCCGAACTTCGCGACGCCCAGCGCCAGTCCGACACCGATCACCCACTTCCAGGCGACTTTTGGGCGGCCCACGAAGAATACCGCGGGCAGCGCGGCCACCAAGAAGCGCAGCGCGGAGAAGAGCAGCGGCGGGAAGTGGCCGAGCCCGAGCTCGATGACGACGAAGTTCACTCCCCAGACCGCGGCGACCAGGACGGCGAGTGCGATGTGTACGGGACGCATGCACAGAGGATCACCGGCCCCGACCATGTAGCACCAGCGCGGACTTCTTCATGGTGGAATTGAGCGTTGCTTACGAATGCCCGCAGAAATGGAGGTCGGCCATGCTCGATCTGGGGCGACTGCGCGCACTGCACGCGGTCTCCGTCCACGGTTCCGTGGCCGCCGCGGCCATCGCCCTGGGGTACACCCCGTCCGCCGTGTCGCAGCAGATCACCAAGCTGGAGCGGGAGACGCGTACGACCCTGCTCGAACGGCGGGGACGGGGCGTCGCGCTCACCGACGAGGCGCGTCATCTTGCCGCCACCGCACAGGAGTTGCTCGCCATCGTCGAGCGCGCCGAGACCACCCTGGAGGAGCGCAGGGGGCAGCCGACCGGCCGGCTCACCATCGGCGCATTCGCCTCGGCGGCCCGCGGACTGCTGCCCGGCGTGCTCGCCGAACTCGGCCGCAGGCATCCGGGGCTCGACGCCCGGATGACGGAGGTCGACCCGCATCTCTCCATCGACCTGGTGGCCCGCGGGATGATCGACCTGGCTCTTGCGCACGACTGGGACATCGCACCGCTGCCCGCTCCCGAGGGCGTGGCACAGGCCGTCATCGGCGACGACCTGTGCGATCTCCTGGTGCCGGAGGGGCATCCGCTGGCGGCGCGTGTGTCCGTGCGCCGCGAGGATCTGGCGGGGCAGCGGTGGATCTGCCAGCCGCCGGGCACGGTCTGCCACGACTGGCTGGTCCGTACGCTGCGCGCGGCGGGCTGCGAACCCGATCTCGCCCACCAGGCCGAGGAATACCACACCCAGCTCGCACTGGTCGCGGCCGGGCTCGGCATCGCCTTGATCCCGCGGCTCGGCCGCGGCCCGCTGCCTGCCGGGGTGGTGGCTCTCGCCCTGGATCCGGTGCCGAAGCGACGGCTGTACGCGCTGTGGCGCACGGGCGCGGCGCGCCGCCCCGCGATCACGGCGACGGTGGAATCGCTCCAGCGCCACTGGCCGGGCGCGTGAGACGCGGGGCGAATGCGGGGTGCGGGTCCGGGTCCGGGTCCGGGTCCGCCACGGCATTCGGGCCGCCCGCGCCCGGCACCGTCACCCGCCACCGCGTCCGGGTGACCTTTCGCGTGCCGCGCGTGCTTTCTGTTGCCACACCCTTGACCTGGCAGTAACTTTCCGGCTATCCGTGAATCCTTGGAAGTTTCCTTCAACTCCCTTGTCGAGCAAGGCCGGAAGGAGCACCCATGCACGACCGGAGCCTCTCCAGACGCACCCTCCTCACCGCGACCGCCGCGACCGCCGTCGCGGCCGGCGCCGTAGCCACCGCATCCCCCGCCCTCGCCCACCCCTCCCACCGCGACCGTCTCAAACGGCTGATCTCCCGGATGAGCCTGGAGGAGAAGGTCGGCCAGCTCTTTGTGATGCGGGTGTACGGGCACTCCGCCACCGCCCCCGACCAGGCCGACATCGAGCTCAACCTCAAGGAGATGGGCGTCCGCACGGCCGCCGAACTGGTCGCCGCGTACCACGTCGGCGGGATCATCTACTTCTCCTGGGCGCACAACACCCGCGATCCGCACCAGATCGCCGATCTGTCCAACGGCATCCAGCGCGCCGGACTCGCCCAGTCCACCCCTGTGCCGCTCCTGATCTCCACCGATCAGGAGCACGGCATCGTCACCCGGATCGGCAAGCCCGCCACGCTCGTGCCGGGCGCGATGGCGCTGGGGGCGGGCGGGTCACGGTCCTACGCCCGCAGCGCCGCGCAGATCGCCGGGGCAGAACTGGCCGCGATGGGCATCCTGCAGAACTACGCCCCGGTTGCCGACGTCAACGTCAATCCCGCCAACCCGGTCATCGGCGTACGGTCCTTCGGCGCCGACCCGGAGGCAGTCGCCCGCCTGGTCGCCGCGCAGGTCAAGGGTTACCAGGGCGCGGGCATCGCGGCGACCTCCAAGCACTTCCCGGGGCACGGCGACACCACCGTGGACAGTCACACCGGCATCCCCGTCATTACGCACACCCGTCAGCAGTGGGAGGAGATCGACGCCCCGCCGTTCCGGGCCGCGATCGCCGCCGGCATCGACTCGATCATGACGGCGCACATCCAGTTCCCGGCCCTGGACCCGAGCAATGACCCGGCCACGCTGTCGCGCCCCATCCTCACCGGCATCCTGCGCGAGGAGCTCGGCTACAACGGAGTGGTCGTCACCGACGCGCTCAATATGCAAGGCGTGCGCGACAAGTACGGAGACCACCGGGTGCCGGTGCTCGCGCTGAAGGCGGGCGTGGATCAGCTGCTCAACCCGCCGGACCTGGCCGTCGCCTGGAACGGCGTGCTCAGCGCCGTCAAGAGCGGCGAGATCAGCGTGGCACGCATCGACGAATCGATCCTGCGCATCCTCTGTCTCAAGGAGCGACTGGGCCTGTTCCGCGACCCGTTCGTCTCCCACCGGCGTCTCGATCGCACCGTCGGCGTCGGCGCGCATCTCGCCGCCGCCGACCGGATCGCGGAGCGGACGACGACGTTGCTGGTCAACGAGGGCGGGCTGCTGCCGCTGAGCCGGCGCGCGCAGCCGGAGCTCCTGGTGGTCGGCGCCGACCCGGCCTCGCCGACCGGGACTACCGGACCGCCGACCGCCGTACTGGCGAAGGCCTTCACCGAACTGGGCTTCACCGCGACCGCGCTGTCCACCGGCATCACCCCCACCGCGGCGAGGATCGAGGAAGCGGTCGCGGCGGCGGGCGGCAAGGACGCGGTGATCGTCGGCACGTACAACGTCTCGGCGACCAGCCCTCAGCGCACCCTGGTGGCACGGCTCGCCGCGACGGGGGTGCCCCTCGTCGCGCTCGCCATCCGCAATCCGTACGACATCGCACGGCTCGACGGCGTACGGGCGGCGCTCGCCGCATACTCCTGGACCGATGTCGAACTGCGCGCCGCGGCACGCGTGATCGCGGGCCGTACCGAGCCCGAGGGGCGGCTGCCCGTGCCCGTGCAGCGGGCGGACGATCCGGCCCAGGTGCTGTATCCCATCGGTCACGGTCTGTCGTTCGACTGACGTACGACTGACGTAACCGACCCGTCCCGCGCCACCGGCGCACTCCCCCCAATTGTCCCGAAACACTCCGCGCGTCTGGCGTGTGCCCGCCTCGGCGGGCCACGCTGGACCAAACCGGCCGGGGGGCCGGGGCTCGGGGGGTCCGGATGGGCACACAGCGGCGGTCCGCGGGGGCGGTGAGCGCCCTGGTACTGGTACTGGCAGTCGCGCTGGCGTCGGCGCTCTCCGCCGGCTGCCAGCAGGCGACGGGACGCACCACAGCGGCAGGCGGCAGCGCCGTGAGCCCCACCGCCACGCCGTCCGGGTACGGCCTGGTCTTCCTCGGCCCCGGTGACTGCGGCTCACGCGGCCGCAACGTCCAGGAAGTGCTCTGCGCCAGTGAGAAGGCGGCGGCCCGGGTGATCGCCCGCCATGAAGGCCGGTACGAGGGCGGAGACGAGGGCGGAGACGAGGGCGGAAGCGGGGGCGCAGACGAGGGGCGGCCCGCGAGCGGCCCCGCCTGCCCCGCGGCCACCGACTTCGTACTGCACATCTCCGAGAGCCGTCCGGCGGCCGACGAGGACGGCGACGGGGAGGTGGGCAGGGGGTACGCATGTATGCGCAATCTGGAGCCTCCGCATCCGGGCGATCCGGGCGAGGGCGGCGGCCCGCACACCGTCGTCGGCGACTGCGTGTACAGCGCGAGCAAGCGGCAGGTGAAGGAGACGGCCTGTGACGGATCGGGCGCACGGGCACCGGAGTTCGAGGTGGCGTCGGCGGTCCGGAGCAGGGCGCAGTGCCCGCCGTCGACGGCGCTCTATGTGCGGCTGGGCGGTGACAAGCCGGTGGGCTGCGCCCGCCGTGTATGAGGATCACTCAACGGCGGGCACAGCCCACTCACTTCCGTGCGACGGGTTACGGCCGCAGGGCCGGCTCCCGCTCGATGTCCCGCTTGTCGAGCTTCGCGTCGTACTTCGTCAGCGGCTTCGCCTTCTCGGCGTCCTGCTGGACGGCGGCCGGGGCGACACCCGCCCACTTCAGGATCGCGGCGGTGGCCTTCGCCTTCTGGTCCGGTACCAGGCCGGCGACGTTGGACGAGTGGTTTCCGCCGGGCGCGACGTACACATAGCTGTCGCGGCTGCCCTTGCCGACCCGGAACGGCTCGGCGCCCCACGGGTCGTTCTCGCCGTAGACGAACATCATCTGGTGGGCGTTGTGCCGGACCCACTTGTCGACGTCGTTCATCACCCACGGCTTGAAGCGCATGGGGATGTCACGCGGCACGAAGTTCCGCGGCGGCTGGTACCCGTACCGGCTCAGCCCGTCCAGGTGCGGCTGCTTGATGTCGGGCGAGCCGAGCTCGGTGCCTGCCTGGTAGTAGTACGGCGTGTACGTGCCCAGGCCCTGGTCCGTGTAGAAGGAGAAGCCGGAGATCGCGTCGATGGAGTCGTAGATCTCCTGGTCGGTGGCGGTCGCGGCGGCCGGGATCGACTCGCAGTCGGCGAGCAGGCTGTACTGCCAGAACGCCCAGGTGTAGTCGAGGACCACGGCCTCGTACGCCTTGTCGAGGCTGCCGATGGTCTTGAAGGTGTAGCCCTCGGTGGTCGCGGCCTCCTGGTACTTGGCCTCCAGCGGCGCGCGGCGCACGAGAGCCTCGCGCTGGACCGCGTTCAACTTGTCCCGGCACTCCTTGGTGCCGACCTTCTCGAGGAACCGGTCGTACGCCGAGTCCTCCTTGTTCACCACGTCGTTGGGGGCGACGTACGCGACGACGCCGTCCATGTCCCGGGGGTAGAAGCGCTCGAAGTAGGTGGCGGTCATGCCGCCCTTGGAGCCGCCGGTGGAGAGCCACTTCTTGGCGTAGATCTTCTTCAGCGCCGTGAAGACGCGGTGCTGATCGCTGGCGGCCTGCCATATGTCCAGCTTGGACCAGTTGGCGGGATCAGGACGGGACGGGGTGAAGAACCGATACTCCAGGGAGACCTGGTTACCGTCGATGATCGCCGTCGGCTCACTGCGGCGCGGCGTGGTGCTCACGTTGTAGCCGGAGGTGAAGAAGACGGTGGGACGGTTGGTGTCCTTGTGCAGCAGGGTGATCCGCTGCTTGAAGGAGCCCTTGTCCGGGTGCCGGTGGTCGACCGGCTGTGTGTAGTTGAGAACGAAGAAGCGGTAACCCGGGTACGGCTTCTCCTCGATGAGACTCATGCCCGGTATCGCGAGGATCCGGTCCTTGATGTCCGTGCCGGTCGTCGGCTCTGCGGCGGTAGCCGCACCGGCCGTCGCGCCGGCCGCGCTCACGGTGCCAATGAGCACCACGAGCGACAACAGCCATCTGAGCGCCTTGCGCATTCACCCTCCCCTTGATTCACCAGCGGTCGCGGTGAACCTAGCGGGGGCAATGCCCGGCCCGCCAGCCCCAGTTGGCGCGGGTCTCGGTCAAGTGGGCCCGGAGCCCGGTCAGCAGAGGATCCAGCCGGTCGAGCCCGCGACGCCGGAGACGGCGCCGGTGGCCCGTACGCAACGGTTGAGGGCGTGGACGGTGACGGGGCCCGCATGACGGGTGAAGGTGCCTTTGTCCCCGGCGGGGTGGCCGCCGCGCGCCTGGAGGGAGACGGACATGGCGCGCCGGGTGCCGGGCGTGTTGGAGACGGTGACGGCGCAGGCGTACTGCCGCTTCTTGTAGACGCGCAGCTCACCGGTGGCGAACTTGACGGTCTTCAGCGGCCGCCCGCTGCAGACGGAGACGACGGCGTCGGCGCGCTGTGTGCCCGGGCCTGCCAGGGTGAGGGCGGCCACGGCCATGAGCACGGCGAGGCCCTGCGCGAGCATCCGCCGCCCGAGTCGTCGCCCCAGTCGTTTGTTCCCCGCCCCACCGAACACTCTCGCGCCCCCTTGTCACAGCTCCGTACATGCGTACGACGCAGGCGGGGGCCGAACGGTTGCGACGCGCACGAATCCGTCACACGGTGGAGGGCTCCTCACAGGCAATGTCCAGCGCCCGGTCAGCCCACCACCTTGTACAGCATCTGGCCGTCGGGCCCGATGTCGACCAGGCGCAGCGCCGGGTCCTTCGAGGGCGGACCGCCCTCGACGTCCCACCGCAGGAGCCACTTCGCGTTGTAGCGGTGCAGGATGTCGAGCTGGTCCTCGCGTGACGTGTCGCGCGCGAAGAAGCGCTCAACGGCTGCGTGCCGCTCCTTCTGGTCCGGCAGGAAGATGTCGTCGAAGCCGGGGGCGACGGTGTAGATGCCGTACGCAGGAAGCACCAGACTGGTGCGGTACGTCGTCATGACGGTGTCGCCGCGCTTCACCGCGCGTGCCACCCACTCGCGGCCCTGCCAGGACGGCCAGGACTTCTCCCGTACGGCCTGGGGCAGTGCTTCACCGATGAAGACATAACCGAGGGCGGTGGACTGGGTCCATGCCCCGAACAGCAACGCCGCGCCTGTGACCGCCGCGAGGGCATTGCGGGCGAACCTGCTCCCGGCTTCAGCGATCGCGAGGGCGATGGCCAACTGCGCGGGGATGATCGCCGCGGGCAGCGCCCTGCCCCACGACCAGTGGCCCGTGAGACCGCCGGCCGCGACCAACAGCGTGCCCAGCGCGAAGAGGATCACCAGCGGGTCGCGCTTGTCCCGCCGCCACCGGAACAGCAGAGCGACAACCCCGATGAGGGCAAGACCGAAGCGTGCCGGCATATCGCTGTACAGCGAGTGGTGGATCTCCTCCAGCCCGTCGAAGGCGAACAGCGAGAAGAACGAGTAGTACGGCCACACGGCGATCACAGCGACGCCGAGCACGATGCCCCACGCCAGCCGCAGCCAGGTCTCCTTGGCCGGCCACGGCCGTGCGGAGAGCAGCACGGCCAGAGCCCCCAAGGTCGCGACGACCCCCGAGAACTGATGGCTGAGCATGATCACAGCCCACATCAGGCCGAGCCCGAGGAAGGCCCTCCAAGACGCCGCCGTACGCAGGGCCTTGGTGAGCAGCGCCCAGAAGTGGAAGGAGAGCGCGACGACAAAGGTGCTCGGGTACGAGATGACGAGCGCGAGCGAGCCGAGCTCCAGGAAACCGCTCCACGCGAGCAGCGGCGGCCCCCAGAGCAGCAGCAGGCAGAGCACGGCCAGCGCCGGCGCGAGCCGGCGTGTGCTGAGCGTGCGGGTGAACTGCCGGATACCGGTGAGCAGCAGAGGGAGCGTGATCAGGGCCGCGATCCGCAGCACCGTGAAGGCGTTCTCTCCGGTCGCCTTGGCCACCAGGGCGAGCAGCACGGTCCACGGTGAGTAGTACGGGCTGTCGGTGTCGGCATCGACCTGCGGGCTGCCCGGGTGGAGCAGATCGGCGCGCAGCCGCTCGATCGTCGCGGCGTGGAGGCCGAGGTCGCCGTTCCACGGCAGTCGCTGGATCAGCAGCAGCAGAAGCACGGTCAGCAGCAGCACCGCGGACTGTACGACGGCTCGCGCGACGGCGTCGGCGCGCGAGCGGACGGGTTCGGAGGAGGGAGGGACGGGGGCCGGGCGGGGGGTGGCGAGGTCGTGGGATCGCTGTCGCCACCCAACGGCGGAGGACATGGTTGGCGGCGCCGAAGCGTCGTCGATCTTGGGGGTGTTCACGTGCCTGCCCTTCACCGGATTCCGAGCCGCCGTCAGATTGGTCCTGGTTTATCAGGCATTCGGCTCCTGCCGGCGGGCGCGGAAGGCGTGTCGCGGCAGTCGGCCAACTGTCCGGTGCGCGAGGCGCCGTCCGTGAGGTTGAGGCAGGCGAGCCGGGTCACACCGGCGCGGGCTCGTCCTCCCCCCCATGAAGGTCCGCCACAACATCGCGACCCCTCACACAGTGGCGGGCTCGTCCTCCCCTATGAAGGTCCGCCACAGCGTCGCGTACGTGCCGCCCAGCGCGAGCAGTTCCTCGTGGGTGCCGTCCTCCGCGACCCGGCCGCCGTCCATCACGATCACCCTGTCCGCGCGCGCCGCCGTCGTCAGGCGGTGGGCGACGACCAGCGTGGTGCGGCGGCCAGTGAGGCGGTCCGTGGCCTGGTTCACCTGGGCCTCGGTGGCCAGGTCGAGGGCCGCGGTCGCCTCGTCGAGCAACAGGATGTCCGGGTCGACGAGCTCGGCGCGGGCCAGGGCGATCAACTGGCGCTGGCCCGCTGAGAGGTTGCGGCCGCGCTCGGAGACCTCGTGGAGGTAGCCGCCGTCGAGGGTCGCGATCATGTCGTGGGCGCCGACCGCCCGGGCTGCGGCCTCCACCTCGGCGTCGTTCGCGCCGGGGCGGCCGTAGGCGATGGCGTCCCGGACCGTGCCCGCGAAGAGGTACGCCTCCTGCGGGACGACGCCGAGCCGGTGCCGGTACGCCGTCAGATCCAGCTCGCGCAGATCGGCGCCGTCGGCGGTGACCCGGCCGCTCGTCGGGTCGTAGAACCGCGCGACCAGCTTGACCAGCGTCGACTTGCCCGCGCCGGTCTCGCCGACGAAGGCGACCGTCTGACCGCCCGGGATACGCAGATCGATGCCGATGAGGGCGTCTTCCTCGTCCCCGTAGGCGAAGTTCACGTCCTCGAAGGCGATCTCGCCGCGCAGCGACAGCACATCGAGGGGCTCCTTCGCGGCGGCGGTCGACGTCGGCTCCTGGAGCAGTTCCTGGATGCGCCTGAGCGACACCGTCGCCTGCTGGTAGCCGTCGAAGACCTGGGACAGCTGCTGCACCGGCGCGAAGAACAGATCGATGTACAGCAGATACGCGACGAGCGCGCCGGCGGTCAGAGTGCCCGCCTCGATCCGGCCGGCGCCGACGATCATCACGGCCGCCGCGGCCACCGAGGACAGCAGCTGCACGAAGGGGAAGTAGACCGAGATCAGCCACTGGCCGCGGACCCGCGCCTGGCGGTAGCTGTCGCTGCGAGCGGCGAACCTGTCCGCGCCGTCACGCTCGCGCCGGAACGCCTGGACGATCCGCAGTCCGGACACGGACTCCTGGAGGTCGCCGTTGACGACGCTGATGCGCTCACGGGCCAGTTCGTACGCCTTCACGCTCTGCTTGCGGAAGAAGTACGTGCCGAAGATCAGTACCGGCAGGGTCGCGAAGACCACCAGCGCCAGCTGTACGTCGATGACGAGCAGGGCGACCATGATGCCGAAGAAGGTCACCACCGAGACGAACGCGGTGACCAGTCCGGTCTGCAGGAACGTGGACAGGGCGTCCACGTCCGTCGTCATCCGCGTCATGATCCGGCCGGTCAACTCGCGCTCGTAGTAGTCGAGTCCGAGCCGCTGGAGCTGCGCGAAGATCTTCAGGCGCAGGGAGTAGAGGATCCGCTCGCCGGTGCGGCCCGTCATCCGGGTCTCGCCGATCTGCGCGGCCCACTGCACGACGACGGTCACCATCGCGAGCGCGGAAGCCGCCCACACCGCGCCGAGCGCCATCCGGCTGACGCCCTCGTCGATGCCGTGCCTGATCAATATGGGTAGCAGCAGGCCCATGCCCGCGTCGACGGCCACCAGCAGCAGGCTGACCAGCAGCGGCAGGCCGAAGCCGCGCAGCAGGCGGCGCAGCCCGTACTCGTGCTCGGGGAGCACGGCGCGGGCCTCGTCGACGGCGGGGGTGCCGTCGGCCGGGGGCAACGCCTCGACCTGGGCGAGCAGTTCGGGCGTTGCGCCGGGGATGGGGGTACCTCCCGTGCCGGAGGCTACGAGGGACGATGACTCGGCGTTCTCCTCGCGCTCCCACAGCCTGGGCGTGAGGCCGCGCTCGGCGTCGAACTCGGCGTCCAGTTCGTCCCGTACGGAGTGGTCCTCTTCCGGTTCCGCGGCCGGCAGCGGTGTGTGCCCCGGCGATACGCCGCCGAGCTCGTCCGGGTCGGTCAGCAGCCGCCGGTACAGGGCCGAGCGGCGCGTCAGCTCCGCGTGCGTGCCGATGTCGGCGAGCCGTCCGCCGTCCAGCACGGCGATGCGGTCGGCGAGGCCGAGGGTGGAGCGGCGGTGGGCGATCAGCAGGGTCGTACGCCCGGCCATGACCGATCTGAGCGCCTCGTGGATCTCGTGCTCGACGCGTGCGTCGACGGCCGATGTGGCGTCGTCGAGGAGGAGCAGCCGGGGGTCGGTGAGGATCGCGCGGGCGAGCGCGATGCGCTGGCGCTGGCCGCCGGAGAGGGTGAGGCCGTGCTCGCCGACCTTGGTGTCGTAGCCGCCGGGCAGCTCGGCGATGAAGCGGTCGGCCTGCGCGGCGCGCGCCGCGGTCTCGATCTCTTCCTGGGTGGCGTCCGGCTTTCCGTAGGCGATGTTCGCGCGCACCGTGTCGGAGAAGAGGAAGCTGTCCTCCGGCACGAGACCGATGGCCGCGCGCAGCGAGTCGAGGGTCAGCTCGCGCACATCGTGACCGCCGACCAGGACCGCGCCGTGCGTCACGTCGTAGAAGCGGGGCAGCAGCAGCGAGACGGTGGACTTGCCGCTGCCGGAGGAGCCGACGACGGCGACGGTCTCGCCGGGCCTGATCTCCAGCGAGAAGCCGTCGAGGACGGGGCGCTCCTCGTCGTAGCCGAAGGTCACGTCGTCGAACTCGACGGTGGCGGGGGCGTTTGCCGCGAGCTCCTTCGTGCCGTCCTTCATGGTGGGCTCGGTGTCGATCAGCTCCAGTACGCGTTCCACGCCGGCCCGCGCCTGCTGTCCGACGGTCAGCACCACGGCGAGCATCCGGACCGGGCCGACGAGCTGCGCGAGATAGCTGGAGAAGGCGACGAAGGTGCCCAGCGTGATCTGGCCGCGGGTGGCGAGCCAGCCGCCGAGCGCCAGCATCGCGACCTGTCCGAGCGCGGGGACGGCCTGGAGGGCGGGGGTGTACTTCGCATTGAGCTTGATGGTGCGCAGCCGCCCCGCGAAGAGCTTCCGGCTCACCTCGCGCAGCTTGCCGGTCTCCTGGTCCTCCTGCCCGAAGCCCTTGACGACGCGTACGCCGGAGACGGCGCCGTCGACGACGCCCGCGACGGCGGCGGCCTGGCTCTGCGCGTACCAGGTGGCGGGGTGCAGCCGGGTGCGGCTGCGCTTGGCGATGAACCAGAGGGCGGGGGCGACGGCGATCGCGATCAGGGTGAGCGGCAGCGACAGCCACGCCATGATCACCAGGGAGATGAGGAAGAGCAGGATGTTCCCGATGGTCATCGGGAGCATGAAGAGCAGGCCCTGGATGAGCTGAAGGTCGCTGGTGGCGCGGCCGACGACCTGTCCGGTGGACAGTTCGTCCTGGCGGCGTCCGTCGAGGCGGGTGATGGTCCCGTACATCTCGGTACGGAGGTCGTGCTGGACGTCGAGGGCGAGGCGGCCGCCGTAGTAGCGGCGGATGTAGGTGAGGACGTAGACGACGAGGGCGGCGGCGATCAGCAGGCCGGTCCAGAGGGCGAGAGAGCTCGTCCGGTCGGCGATGACGTCGTCGATGACGACCTTGATGATCAGGGGGACGAGCGCCATGACGGCCATGCCGACCAGCGAGGAGCCGAGCGCGAGTACGACGTTGCGCCGGTACCTCCAGGCATATCCGGACAGCCGCCGCGCCCACCCCTGATCTGCCGACTGCTCTGCCGACGCCACGTGGTGCCTCCCGTTTTGATCTGGTCTACCGGAAGGCACCAACGCGGCGAGCAGCGGATTTCATCCCGCCGCAACAATTCGGTGGATCAGCGGGTGGCGGGGACCGCATCCCTCGGGGCCGTCTCCGGGGTGCCCGGCAGGGCCTCCTGCGGGACGGCGGGCGGCGCGAAGACCTCGGCCGTCGCGGTGGCCGCGGGGGCCAGGTCCTTGTGGACCGCGCGGGCGACCCTTTGGATGGTGTCGACGCCGTACTGCATGGAGCTGTTGTCGTGCGTCAGCACGGAGATCGTGTAGCTGTGACCGCCGCTGGTGAAGGCGCCGATGCTGTGTACGCGCCAGCCATGCGTGGCCCGCGAGAGCCAGCCGTTCTTGATCTGGATGCGGGCGGTGCTCGGGGCGCCGGCCGAGACACCCCAGCGCTGCGAGGGCACGACCTTGTACATCAGGCCGAGGGTGTAGCCGCGCGAGGCGTCGGTGAGGACGGTGTTCTTCAGTGCCAGCAGATTCAGCAGCAGCATCTGGTCGCCGGCGCTGATCTGGGTGAGGCCCCAGTAGCCGCCCGAGCCGGGGATGGTCCGGGACATCTTGGCGGCGTTGAGGAAGCCCTGGATCTTGGTGACGCCGAGCTGCTTCCACAGCGCGCTGGTGGCGGCGTTGTCCGACTTGGTGATCATGTCGGAGGCAAGCTGCTTCTCGCGGTCGGTCAGCTGACGACCTGTCTTCTGCGCGTCCCACAGGAGCGTCGTCAGGACGGTGACCTTGACGACGCTGGCGGAGTCGTAACGGTCGCCGATCCGCAGCCCGCAGGTGGTGTTCGTGGTGTTGTCGCGCACGGCGACGGCGGTGGTGGAGGCGCGGCCCACGAGCGAGGCGGTGATGTCCTGGGTCAGCTTGGCGGCGAGTCCCGACTTGCCGGAGGTGCAGCTGACCGTCGGCGTCGCGGCGGCCGCGGGCGTCGCGCCCGCGGCCAGCGGCACGAGCACACCCGCGGCGAGGGCCGCGGCGGCGGCACGGGCGCGCCGGGATACGCGGCCCGTCATGCGGCCCGTTATTCGGTGGTGAGTCATGGAGGCTTTCCGTCCCCTTGTGCTGGAGGGGGTGCGCTTTTTCAGCGCACCCGCTCCACATGACTCACGAGTGGCCGAAAAGTTGTACGGCCTCAGTGGTTGCACGGGAGCCGAGCCGTCAGCCGGTACAGCCTGGTGATCTGGGAAGCGTTCTGGTTGTCGTCGCCGGCGAGCAGGAGCCGGAGCCGGCCGCCGGGGCCGTGCGAAGTGACGGCCAGGGCCTCGATGTTGTCGAGGAGGGGATTGAGCTGGGGCTGCTTGGCGGGCGCGCCGAGGGAGGGGCAGTCGACGAGGTCGGCGAGCAGTGCCTTGCGTACGAGCCGGACGCCTTGCTGTCCTGTGACGTACTCGACATCGGTGACGTCGGTGGCATGCCGTAGGTCGGCGAGGTAGAGCCGGACGGTGTTGCCGACCCCCGCGGTGAACCCGCGCTCGAGCGCGAGCTGCGCGCCGTTCTCGTCGGCGAGGGGCCGCGCGAGGGCTCGTGGCGCAGGCGCGACGGGTGCGACTGCCATGCTGGCCGCATGGCAGAACTCAACGGACGCCCCGTCAGCCTGGATGAGCTCCAGACACTCGCTCTCACCAACTACGGCCACTTCACCAGTCTTCGAGTGGACGAAGGCCGAGTTCGCGGCCTGTCACTTCACCTGGACCGGCTCGCCCGTGACTGCCTTGCCCTGTTCGGAGCGGACCTCGACACCGAGCGTGTACGCGAACTCATCCGGCGAATGGCACCGGCCCACGGGTCGACCACGATCCGCGTCACGGTGTTCGACCCGACCACGGACCTGGGGCATCCGGACCACGCCACAGACCCTCAAATCCTCGTCACGCGGAGGTCGGCCGCCACCCTGCCCCTCCCACCCCTGCGCGTGCAGTCGTCCCTGTACGTACGAGACGCTCCCGAGGTGAAGAGCGTGGGGCTCTTCGGGCTGCTCCGCCATCGGCGCGCGGCTCAGCGCAACGGATTCGACGACGCGCTCTTCGCAGACGGGGGAGAGCTCATCTCCGAGGGTTGCAGCTGGAATATCGGTTTCTTCGACGGCGACCAGGTGATCTGGCCGGACGCTGACTGCCTCGTGGGTGTGACGATGCGGCTCCTCCAAGAAGCCCACGAACACCAGAGTGCACCCGTCTCTCTCGGAGACCTCGCTTCCATGGAAGCGGCCTTCGCGACCAACGCCGCCATCGGAGTGCGCGCCATCACGCTCATCGATGACACGGAGCTGCCCGGCGATCACCCCATCATCGACATTCTCCGCAAGGAATACATGGACGTGGCCGGCGACTCCATCTGATCCGAAACCCGGGTATGGGGCTGGTAGCTGGGCTTGGTCACGCAGAAAGCGGGCTTACCGTCGTTTGGGTGCCTGACAAGAACCGTCTCGTGCTTGGGCGGGTAGGGCTACTCGATCGCTCCCTCGGGCACGAGCTCGCTCAAGCCGTGTCCCCCATGCCCTCGTAACTGTCCACGTTCCCCGGCCGTTCAGACATGGCCTGGCCCCGCTGCCTCGGGGGATGGGCCAGCGGGGCCAGGGATCAGAGGGACGGCTCAGGCGTGCGTCGGGGCGAACATCCGCAGGACCGCGGGGAGCACGACCACCGAGGGGCCCGGCTCCGTGAGCGCCTTGCCCAGATCTTCCGTCAGGGACTCCGGGGTCGTACGGACCGCGGGCACCCCGAAGGACTCCGCCAGCGCCACAAAGTCCGGGCGGGACAGTTCCGTCGCTGTCGGCTCGCCGAAGGCGTCCTTCATGTACTCGCGCAGGATGCCGTAGCCGCCGTCGTCCACGATCAGCCAGGTGACCGGGAGGTCGTACTGGCGTGCCGTGGCCAGTTCCGCGATCGAGTACATCGCGCCGCCGTCGCCCGAGACCGCGAGGACCGGGCGGGAGCGGTCCGCCGCCGCGGCGCCCAGCGCCGCCGGGTAGCCGTAGCCGAGGCCGCCCGCGCCCTGGGCCGAGTGCATCGTGTTCGGGTGGCGGGCGTCGAAGGCGGACCAGGCCCAGTAGGCCAGGATCGTCATGTCCCAGAAGCTGGGCGAGCTGTCCGGCAGGGCCTCGCGTACGGACGCCAGCACCTGCTGTTCCAGGGGGAGGTCCTGGGACGCGATTCGTTCGCGGACCTGCGTCAGGACCGTACGGACACGCTCCGCCGCCGTGGCGTCCTCGCGCTCCTCCACCGTCTCCAGCAGCGCCGACAGCGCCAGGCGCGCATCCGCGTGGATGCCGAGGCCCGGGTGATTGGACTCCAGCTTGCCCGCGTCCGCCTCGATCTGGATGACCCGGCCGCGCGGTGCGAACGTGTGGTAGTTCGAGGACAGTTCGCCCAGGCCGGATCCGACCACGAGCAGGACGTCCGCCGACTCGAGGAAGTCCGTGGTGTGGCGGTCCTCCAGCCAGGACTGGAGTGACAGCGGGTGCTCCCAGGGGAACGCGCCCTTGCCGCCGAAGGTCGTGACGACCGGGGCGTCCAGCTTCTCCGCGAGCGCGAG
Organism: Streptomyces sp. NPDC019443; assembly: GCF_044389785.1. Lineage (NCBI taxonomy): Bacteria > Bacillati > Actinomycetota > Actinomycetes > Kitasatosporales > Streptomycetaceae > Streptomyces > Streptomyces sp. NPDC019443. The sequence continues at coordinate 249,260 of NZ_JBIRYJ010000008.1, read as the reverse complement.
GAGCTTGCCGGACGCGTCGGAGCGTACGACTCCGCCGCCCGCGATGATCGCCGGGCGGGAGGCGCGAGACAGCAAGTCGGCTGCCACCGCGGTCAGTTCAGGGCGCGGCACGACCTCGTCCGGGGTCGCGTCCATCGCCGTGACGACCGGCAGCGTCGTCCTCGCCAGAAGAACGTCCTGGGGGATCTCCACCCATACCGGGCCGTGCGGAGCCGTCAGCGCCGACTTCCACGCCGCCGCGATAGCCGAAGGGATCTGCGAAGCCGTACGCACGGTGTGCACGGACTTCACGATGTCGCGGAACGACGCCTGCTGGTCGCGCAGTTCGTGAAGATAGCCGTGGCGGCCACCGCCAAGACCGGCCGTCGGCACCTGACTGCCGATCGCCAGCACGGGCGCAGAAGCCGCCGCCGACTCCTGGAGCGCGGCCAGTGCCATCAGCGCACCCGGGCCGGTGGAGAGCAGCAGCGGGGCCACTTCACCCGTCAGACGGCCGTACGCGTCGGCGGCGAAGCCCGCGTTGTTCTCGACGCGCAGTCCGACGTACGAGAGCGAGGAGCGGCGCAGCGCGTCGAACATGCCCAGCGCGTGCTGGCCGGGCAGGCCGAAGACCGTCGTCGCGCCCAGGCCCTGGAGCGTCTCGACCACGAGGTCGCCCCCGTTGCGGCCGGGCGGCGGGTTCAGCGCGGCCGCGGTCTGCGCCTCGGTCGGCCGCAGGACCAGGTCGTGATCGTGGGTCATCGGGTCTCCGCGATCTGGCGGGACATGATCGTGGTCAGCTCGTACGCCGTGTGGGACGCCGCGACCGAGGTGATCTCGGCATGGTCGTACGCGGGCGCGACCTCGACGACGTCCGCCGACACGAGGTTGCAGGAGGCCAGACCGCGCAGGATCTCCAGCAGCTCGCGGGAGGTCATGCCCCCCGCCTCGGGCGTGCCGGTGCCCGGGGCGTGGGCCGGGTCGAGGCAGTCGATGTCGATGGAGATGTAGAGCGGACGGTCACCGATGCGCTGGCGCAGCTGGTCGGCAACCTCGTCGGCGCCCCGGCGGTAGACGTCGGAGGAGGTGACGATGCCGAAGCCCATCTTCTCGTCGTCGGTCAGGTCCTGCTTGCCGTACAGGGGGCCGCGGATACCGACGTGCGAGAGCGCCTCGGTGTCGAGGATGCCCTCCTCGACGGCCCGGCGGAACGGCGTGCCGTGGGTGTACTCCGCGCCGAAGTACGTGTCCCAGGTGTCCAGGTGCGCGTCGAAGTGGAGCAGGGCGACCGGGCCGTGCTTCTTGGCGACCGAACGCAGCAGGGGCAGCGCGATGGTGTGGTCGCCACCGAGCGTCATCAGCCGCGCGCCGGTACCCAGTAGTTCGTCGGCCGCGGCCTCGATCGTTTCGACGGCCTCGTTGATGTTGAACGGGTTCGCGGAGATGTCACCCGCGTCCGCGACCTGCGCGAGAGCGAAGGGCGAGGCGTCCTGCGCCGGGTTGTACGGGCGCAGGAGCCTCGACGCCTCGCGGATCGCGTTACCGCCGAAGCGCGCGCCGGGCCGGTAGGAGACCCCGGAGTCGAAGGGAACACCGACCACGGCGACATCGGCGCGGCCGACCTCGTCGAGCCGGGGCAGCCGGGCGAACGTGGCGGGTCCGGCGTACCGCGGGATACGGGACGAGTCGATCGGGCCGCGCGGTTGCTCGGTGCTGCTCATGTGAATTGCCTTCTTTCCTACGCTTCGTTGCGGTTTGACTCTAGCTGTGGGCGCTAGCTGGGGACAGCGGCGGGCTCGGCCGGGGCCTCAGCCTCGGCACCTGGGCGGCCGGCCAGCCGCTCGCGCCAGTTCGCCAGGATCGCCTCGTCCGTCGGCCGGGTGCACAGGCTGACGATCGCGTACGCGGCGAGCGAGGCCAGCAGGCCGTAGTAGATGGGCTCGGTCGCGAGGATCGAGTACTTCGCCATCAGGGCGATCACGGCCCCGCCGCCGACGACGACTCCGGCGAGCGCCCCGTAGACCGTGCCGCGCTTCCACAGCAGACCGCCGAGGATGGGCACCAGCAGACCGGCGACGAGGAGGTTGTACGCGACGGTCAGCGCCTCGATGACGTTGTTCAGGGCGATGGCGATGCAGATGACGGCGACGCCCATGATGAGAATGAAGGCCCGGTTGCCCTTGACCTCGTCGTGCGGATCGTCGCCGCGCGCCGAGACCGCGCCGCGCAGCCGCGACCAGATGTCGTTGTTGGCGACGGTGGCGCAGGCGATGAGCGCGCCGGAGGAGGTGGACATCACCGCGGCGAGCGCGGCGGCGAGCACCAGGCCGCGCACGCCCATGGGGAGTTCGTCCTTGACGATGGTGGCGAAGGCGTCGTCCGCGTTGCCCAGCTTGGGGTAGAGCACCTTGGCCGCGGTGCCGATGACCGCGCCGGCCAGGGCGTAGACGAGACAGTAGGTGCCTGCGACGGTGCCGCCCCAGCGGGCGACCTTGTCGGTGCGGGCGGTGAAGACGCGCTGCCAGATGTCCTGACCGATCAGCATGCCGAAGGTGTAGATCAGGACGTACGTGAAGATCGTCTCGCCGCCGATGCCGAGCGGTGCGAAGTACTCGTTCGGCAGCTGGGCCCTCATCTCGGCGAAGCCGCCCGCCTTGACGACCGCGATGGGCAGCAGGAGCAGCAGTACGCCGACGGTCTTGACGACGAACTGCACCATGTCGGTGAGGGTGATCGACCACATGCCGCCGAGCGCGGAGTACGCGACGACGATCGAGCCGCCGAGGATGATCGCGACGGTGCGGTTCATGTCGAAGAGGACGTCGAAGATCGTGGCGTACGCGATGGTCGAGGTGACCGCGAGCATCAGGGTGTACGCCCACATCACGACGCCGGTGATGATGCCGGCCTTGCCGCCGTAGCGCAGGTCGAGCATCTCGGAGACGGTGTAGACCTTGAGGCGGGCGATGCGCGCGGAGAAGAATATGCTCAGCGCGAGCAGCCCGAGGCCGATGGCGAAGACCATCCAGGCGCCGGAGAGGCCGTACTTGTAGCCGAGGCCCACGCCGCCGATGGTGGAGGCGCCGCCGAGGACGATGGCGGCCATGGTGCCGGAGTACATCCAGGGGCCGAGCCGGCGGCCGGCGACCAGGAACTCGCTCTTGGACTTCGCGCGGCGCATGCCCCACCAGCCCATGCCGAGCATGCCGGCCAGGTAAACGACGATTACTGCATAGTCGACAGCCATCGGCTTCCTTTCGTCTCGTCCCCCGGGTCCTCAGGTCTTGTGCGACGACGGTAGGTGGCCGGAAAGCATCGCTGAAGTGTACGTTTCATCCATTCTTGACGCCGCCTATGGATGGACTGTCCATGCCGGAGATCGCAGCAGCCCCACCGACCCCACCGATCCCTCTCGCCGCACTGCTGGCCCGCGAGGAACTCGGTCTGCGCCAGATCGCCGGGCCGGTGGAGGCGGGCGCGGCGGTGCGCATGGTGCACACCTCCGAGATGGCGGACCCCTATCCGTATCTGCTCGGCGGTGAGCTGCTGCTGAGCGCGGGGGTGCTGCTCAAGGACCCCGACATGTACGTCTCGCGCATCGTGCAGGCGGGGGCGGCGGCGCTGGGCTTCGGCGTGGCGCCGGTGTACGACACGGTGCCTCAGGCGCTGATCGAGGCGTGCGACCGGCATGGGCTGCCGCTGCTCGAGGTGCCGCCGAAGACGACGTTCACGGCGGTGGCGCGTGCGGTCTGGCGCCTGATGGCGGAGGCGCGCCACCGGGAACTGCGCCGGGTGACCCAGGCCCAGCAGGGCCTCGCCGCGGCGGCGGCCCGCCCTGACCCGGTCCCGGCGGTCCTGCACCAGCTGGCGTCCCGCCTGGGCGGCCAGGCGGTGCTGCTGGCCCCGGACGGCACGGAACTCTCGTCGTCGGGCCGCGCGCCGAGCCCGGACGCGGGGGCGGCGCTGAGGCGGCTGGCGCAGGTGGTGAAACCGCTGCCGGGAACGCCGGGGGACGACGCGGGGCAGGCCGGGCCCGTGCCCGCCTCCGCCAGTGACGCCATTCCCGGCGCGCAGCTCGCCGCCTACGCCCTCGGTGGGCACCAGAGGCTCGTCCTCGGGCTCGCCACCCCCGTGCGCGAGGCCGGCGACCACACCGTCGCCGGAGTCGCCGTCGTCCTCCTCTCGCTGCTCACCGCGCCCCACCAGGGCGCCGACAGCAGCGGGCGCAGCGCCGCCCTCGTACGGCTGCTGCTCGGGGCGGGGGCCTCCGAGGCCGCGGCACTGCTGGGGGCCGAGCGGTGGACCGTCGTCCACGCACGCGGCGGGAGCGGCACCCCCTTCGCCGCGTCCGCGCTCGGCGCAGCGCTCGGCAGCGCGCTCGTCGACCCGGCCGACGACGGGACCGTACGGATCCTGCTGCCGGCCGACAGCGAGGTCACCCCGCAGCCCGGCTGGCTGCTCGGCGTGAGCGCCCCCGTCCTCCCCGAAGAGCTCGCCGCCGCCGACAGCCAGGCCGCCAGGGCCGTGCACCGGGCCGCCGCCACCCGCACTGAGCTGGTCAGGCACCGCGGCACCTCGCTCTCGGCGCTGCTGGCCCCCGAGGAGGCGGCCGCCCATGCCCGGCTGCGTCTCGCCCCGATCGCGGACTCCCCAGCTCTGCTCGACACCCTGCGCAACTGGCTGTCGTTGCACGGCAGTTGGGACCGCACCGCCGCGGCGATGGAGGTCCACCGCAACACCGTCCGCCAGCGCATCGCCCGCTGCGCGACCCTGCTCGACGAGGACCTGGACGACGCGGACGTACGGATGGAGCTGTGGTTCGCGCTGCGCTCGCTGTGACGCGAACGACCGTCCCCCACCCTGGACAGCCCCGGTGACCGCCGGGTAACTTTGTCTGAGCAAGCGCTTAGTTGCACCATCAATTGAGCAACCACGATGGCGCTGAACCACCTCCGCGGGAGCGGCGGCGGTCCAGCCGCAAAGGGAAGGGGGGCGTCCCCGTGCGCCGTACCGTTTTCAACGAGGACCACGAGGCGTTCCGCGAGACCATCCGCGCCTTCATCGAGGCCGAGGTCGTCCCCGTCTACGACGAGTGGTTCGCGGCCGGCCAGGCGCCCCGCGACTTCTACTACAAGCTCGGTGAGCTGGGCGTCTTCGGCATCAACGTCCCCGAGGAGTTCGGCGGCGCGGGCCTGGACACGCACAAGTTCGAGGCCGTGCTCTACGAGGAGACCTCCCGCGCGGGCGTCAACTTCGGCGGCTCCGGCGTGCATGTGCTGCTCGCCCTGCCGTACATCAAGCTGCTTGCCACCGACGAGCAGAAGAAGCGCTACCTCGAGAAGTTCGTCACCGGCGAGGAGATGTGGGCGCTGGCGATGACCGAGCCGGGCACCGGCTCCGACGTCGCGGGCATGAAGACCACGGCCAAGCTCTCGGAAGACGGCACGCACTACGTCCTCAACGGCGCCAAGACCTTCATCACCGGTGGTGTGCACGCCGACCGCGTGATCGTGTGCGCCCGCACCTCCGCCCCGCGTGAGGACGACCGCCGCTTCGGCATCTCGCTGTTCGCGGTGGACACCAAGTCGGAGGGCTACTCGGTCGGCCGCAAGCTGGACAAGCTCGGCCTGCGCACCTCCGACACCGCCGAGCTGGCCTTCGTCGACGTGAAGGTGCCGGTCGAGGACCTGCTCGGCGAGGAGAACAAGGGCTTCTACTACCTCGGCCAGAACCTGCCCTCCGAGCGCTGGGGCATCGCGTTCGGCGCGTACGCGCAGGCCAAGGCCGCCGTCCGGTTCGCCCAGCAGTACGTGCAGGACCGCACGGTCTTCGGCAAGCCGGTCGCCTCCTTCCAGAACACCAAGTTCGAACTGGCCGCCTGCCAGGCCGAGGTGGACGCCGCCGAGGCCGTGGCCGACCGTACCCTGGAGGCCCTGGACGCGGGCGAGCTGTCCGCCGCGGAGGCCGCGTCCGCGAAGCTGTTCTGCACCGAGGTGGCGCACCGCGTCATCGACAAGTGCCTCCAGCTGCACGGCGGTTACGGCTACATGAACGAGTACCCGATCGCCCGCCTGTACGCCGACAACCGCGTCAACCGCATCTACGGCGGCACCAGCGAGGTCATGAAGTCCATCATCGCCAAGTCGATGGGCCTGTAGGTTCCATCCGTGAACCAAGCGCTCGACGACCTGCTCGATCTGCTCGACCTGGAGCAGATCGAGCAGAACATCTTCCGCGGCCGGTCCCGGTCCGCGGTGGTCCCGCGCGTCTTCGGAGGGCAGGTCGCGGCCCAGGCTCTCGTCGCCGCGGGCCGCACCGTGCCCGACGACCGCACGGCCCACTCCCTGCACTCGTACTTCCTGCGCATGGGCGACCCGGGCGCGCCGATCGTCTACACGGTCGACCGGATCCGCGACGGCCGCTCCTTCACCACACGCCGGGTGGTGGCCGTGCAGCACGGGCAGCCGATCTTCCATCTCTCGGCGTCGTTCCAGACGTACGAGGAGGGGCTGGAGCACCAGGCGGAAATGCCTGCCGCGCCGGACCCGGAGACGCTGCCGACGGCGGCCGAGATGCTGCCGCGCTACGCGGACCGCTTCGTCGATCCGGGCGTGGCCGACCGTTTCCTGGAGGCGCGGGCGGCGGTCGATCTCCGGTACGTCGACGCCCCGCCGTACGGAACGGTCGGCGAGGCGCGCGAGCCGCGCTCGCAGGTCTGGTTCCGGGCGAACGGCAAGCTCGCCGACAACCCGCTGCTGCACGTCTGCCTCGCCACGTACGTCTCCGACATGACGCTGCTCGACTCGGTGCTGCTCGCGCACGGCCGCGGGGGCTGGGCGGTCGGCGATGTCGTGGGCGCGTCGCTCGACCACGCGATGTGGTTCCACCGCCCCTTCAGGGCGGACGAGTGGCTGCTCTACGACCAGGAGTCACCGTCGGCCTCCGGCGGCCGGGGTCTGGGCCAGGCGCGGATCTACACGCAGGACGGGCGGCTGGCGATCACCGTCATCCAGGAGGGCGTCGTTCGCGTACCCCGCGCCTGAGGACGGTCAGGCGGCGGGCGTGTGCGCCGCCCCGCCGTCAGCCGTCGGGCGTCAGCCCTGGGACGTCAGCCCCGCCGCGTCCAGCAGATACTCGGCCATCGGGTCGTAGAAGCGGGGATCGGTGACGTGGTCGTCCAGGGGCACCACCACCTGGAGGGTCCCCTCCGCCTCCCCGATGAACAGCGCGGGGTCGTTGCAGTCCGCGTACCCGACGGAGTCCAGACCCCGCTGTCCCGCGCACCCGGCCCAGCCGTGGTCCGCCACCACCAGGTCGGGCTGCGGGCGGGCCTCCCGCTCCAGCGCGTCCAGGATCGCGGCCATGGGCGCCGGGGAGTGCGTGTGCCACAGGGTCGCGCCGCGCTCCAGCATCGCGATGTCCGCGAACTGGAACACCATGCCCTCGTCGGCGGTGAGCCCGCCCGGAATCCGTACGATCTCGCACCCGGCGGCCCGCAGCGCGTCGGCGGTCTGTCTGTGGACATCCAGCAGCCCGCCGGGATGCCCGGTCGCGAACAGCACCCGCTCCTGCCCGGCGGCGGCCTTCCGCAGCCGGGCGGCCAGCCGGTCCAGGGCGTCGACGGTCAGCTCGGGGTCGATGGTGTCCTGCCCGGCCCGGTGCTGGGGATCGTCGTTGACACCGCACCGCTCGGCCATCACGGCGAGCACATCCTGCTCATCGGTCCACCGGTCGCCGAGCTCCAGGCCGAGCCAGAAGTGACGGTCGCCGTTGGCGAGCTTGCGGTAGTGGGAGAGATTGTTGTCGCGGGGGGTGGCGACGTCTCCGGCGATACGTGTGCGGACGAGGTGGTCGACAAGGGCGGCACGGCTGGGTATCGGCATGAGCCCATTGTGCCGTCCGGCACGCCCGCGGCGCCCTGCGTCCCGAACGTTGGACGGCAGCGGCGGACGGCTGGGCAGAACCCCAGGTCCTCAGCCCGCCAGTGACGCGAAAGCCCCGTGTGCCAAGCGCCGCAGCAGTGTCTCCGTCGCCGCGCGGCCCGGCAGGCCGCCGCCGTACGAGCCCAGATGCGGCGTGGAGTTGAGCAGGCCGAACACCGCGTGGACCGCCGCTCTGGCCTCCGACTCCGCGACGTCCGGGTGGAGTTCGCGGACCGCGGTGACCCACAGCTCGACGTACTGCCGCTGCAACTGCCGCACCAGTTTGCGGTCGCTGTCGCGCAGCCGGTCCAACTCGCGGTCGTGGAGTGTGATCAGCGGGCGGTCGTCGAGAGCGAAGTCGATGTGCCCGTCGATGAGCGAGGCGAGCAGCGCCTCGGGGTCGGCCGGCGCCTCCTCGACGCGGAGCCGGCCGCCGCTCAGCAGGCGTTCGCTGATGCCCACCAGCAGCTCCGCGAGCATCGCGTCCTTGCCGGGGAAGTGGCGGTACAGGCCGGGTCCGCTGATACCGACGGCCGCCCCTATCTCGTCGACGCCGACGCCGTGGAAGCCGCGCTCGGCGAACAGGCGCGCGGCCGCCTTGAGGATCTGCTCGCGACGCGTCGGGGCGTCGGTCCTGGTGGTCATGACATTGATTCTAGACAACGCTGTTAGCGGTCGTTAACCTGAAGGAAACGCGTTAACGCTCATTAACTTTTTCTCGTACGAAGGCGTACGGCAAGGGGGCGCACGACGATGGAGCAGGCACCCGTGCTGGCGAGCGCGGCGGACCCCGCCTCACCGGCCTGGCAGGCCAACGAGGCGGCGCACCAGGAGCTGGCCGACGCCCTGCGCGCCAAGCTGGCCGAGGCCCGCCTCGGCGGCGGCGAAAAGGCCCGGGCCCGCCACACCGCCCGCGGGAAGCTGCTGCCGCGCGACCGCGTGGACACCCTCCTCGACCCGGGCTCGCCCTTCCTGGAGCTCGCCCCGCTTGCCGCGGAGGGGATGTACGACGGCCAGGCCCCGGCCGCCGGAGTGATCGCCGGGATCGGCCGGGTCAGCGGCCGCGAGGTGGTCGTCGTCGCCAATGACGCCACCGTCAAGGGCGGCACGTACTACCCGATGACGGTCAAGAAGCACCTGCGCGCCCAGGAGGTGGCGCTGGAGAACCGCCTGCCCTGCGTGTATCTCGTCGACTCCGGCGGCGCCTTCCTCCCCATGCAGGACGAGGTCTTCCCCGACCGCGAGCACTTCGGGCGGATCTTCTACAACCAGGCCCGGATGTCCGGCGCCGGCATCCCGCAGATCGCTGCGGTCCTCGGCTCCTGCACGGCCGGCGGGGCATACGTCCCGGCGATGAGTGACGAGGCCGTGATCGTGCGCAACCAGGGCACGATCTTCCTCGGCGGACCGCCGCTGGTGAAGGCCGCGACCGGCGAGGTCGTCACGGCGGAGGAGCTGGGCGGCGGCGAGGTCCACTCCCGGATCTCCGGCGTCACCGACCATCTCGCCGAGGACGACGCGCACGCGCTGCGGATCGTACGGAACATCGTGGCGACGCTCCCCGAGCGCGGCCCGCTCCCCTGGTCGGTCCAACCGGCAGAGGAGCCGAAGGTGGACCCCGCCGGGCTGTACGGCGCGGTGCCGGTGGACTCCCGCACCCCCTATGACGTACGCGAAGTGATCGCCCGGATCGTGGACGCCTCCCGGTTCGCGGAGTTCAAGTCGGAGTTCGGCACGACGCTGATCACCGGCTTCGCCCGGATCCACGGCCACCCGGTCGGCATCGTCGCCAACAACGGCATCCTGTTCTCCGAGTCCGCCCAGAAGGGCGCGCACTTCATCGAGCTGTGCGACCAGCGCGGCATCCCCCTGCTCTTCCTGCAGAACATCTCGGGCTTCATGGTGGGCCGGGACTACGAGGCGGGCGGCATCGCCAAGCACGGCGCGAAGATGGTCACGGCGGTGGCCTGCACCCGCGTGCCGAAGCTGACGGTCGTCGTCGGCGGCTCGTACGGCGCGGGGAACTACTCGATGTGCGGCCGGGCGTACTCCCCTCGCTTCCTGTGGATGTGGCCCAACGCCAAGATCTCCGTGATGGGCGGCGAGCAGGCGGCGTCGGTGCTGGCCACGGTGAAGCGGGACCAGCTGGAGGGCCGCGGCGAGCAGTGGCCGGCCGCCGAGGAAGAGGCCTTCAAGGAGCCGATCCGAGCGCAGTACGAGCAACAGGGCAATGCTTATTACGCGACGGCCAGGCTGTGGGACGACGGCGTGATCGACCCCCTGGAGACCCGGCAGGTGCTGGGCCTCGCGCTCACGGCCTGCGCCAATGCCCCGCTGACCGACCCCGCCTTCGGCGTCTTCCGGATGTGAGACGGACCATGACGATGTTCAGCACAGTTCTTGTCGCCAACCGGGGCGAGATCGCGGTCCGGGTCATTCGTACGCTGCGCGCCCTGGGCGTCCGCTCGGTCGCCGTCTTCAGCGACGCGGACGCGGACGCGAGGCATGTACGGGAGGCGGACACCGCGGTCCGTATCGGCCCCGCACCCGCGGCCGAGAGCTACCTCTGCGTGGAGCGCCTGCTGGAGGCCGCGGCCCGTACCGGCGCCGAGGCCGTCCACCCCGGCTACGGCTTCCTCGCGGAGAACGCGGGCTTCGCGCAGGCCTGCGCCGACGCGGGCCTGGTCTTCATCGGGCCGCCCGCCTCGGCGATCTCGCTGATGGGCGACAAGATCCGCGCGAAGGAGACCGTGCAGGCGGCGGGCGTCCCGGTGGTGCCTGGCTCGTCCGGCTCCGGCCTGACGGACGACCAACTGGCCGCCGCTGCCCGGGAGATCGGCATGCCGGTGCTGCTGAAGCCCTCGGCGGGCGGCGGCGGCAAGGGCATGCGCCTGACCCGGGTCGAGTCGGTGCTCCTGGAGGAGATCGCGGCGGCCCGCAGAGAGGCGCGTGCCTCGTTCGGCGACGACACCCTCCTTGTGGAGCGGTGGATCGACCGCCCCCGGCACATCGAGATCCAGGTGCTGGCCGACGGCCACGGCAATGTGGTCCACCTCGGCGAGCGCGAGTGCTCGCTCCAGCGCCGCCACCAGAAGATCATCGAGGAGGCGCCGAGCGTCCTGCTCGACCCGGAAACCCGTGCCGCGATGGGCGAGGCGGCCGTGCAGGCGGCGCGTTCGTGCGGCTACCGGGGCGCGGGCACGGTGGAGTTCATCGTCCCGGGCAACGACCCCTCCTCGTACTTCTTCATGGAGATGAACACCCGACTCCAGGTCGAGCATCCGGTGACGGAGCTGGCTGTGTCGATCACGGGAAGGGGCGGCCCGGACCTGGTGGAGTGGCAGCTGCGGGTCGCGGCGGGCGAGCAACTGCCCTTCGCCCAGCGGGACATCACACTCACCGGCCATGCGATCGAGGCCCGTATCTGCGCGGAGGACCCTGCCCGCGGCTTCCTGCCCTCGGGCGGCACGGTGCTCGCCCTGCGCGAACCGCAGGGCGACGGCGTGCGCACCGACTCCGGCCTCAGCGAGGGCACGGAGGTCAGCAGCCTGTACGACCCGATGCTGTCGAAGGTCATCGCCCACGGCCCGGACCGCGCGACGGCCCTGCGCCGCCTGCGCGCGGCCCTCGCCGACACGGTCACCCTCGGCGTCCCGACGAACGCGGGCTTCCTGCGCCGCCTGCTGGCCCACCCGTTGGTCGTCTCGGGCGACCTGGACACGGGCCTGGTGGAGCGCGAGGCGGACGGACTCGTGCCGTCCGGTATCCCGGACGAGGTGTACGAAGCCGCGGCCGCGGTCCGGCTCGCCGAGCTGACTCCGCAGCGGGTCGCGGGCTGGACCGACCCCTTCTCCGTGCCGAGTGGCTGGCGCATGGGCGGCCGGCCCGCCCCTGTGACCCACTGGTTCCGCGTGCCGGGACTCGACCCGGTGTCCTATGAGGTACGGGACCGCAGCAGCCACCGTGTCGAGGCCGACCGGGTCTCGGTCACCCTCGACGGCGTGGTCCACACCTTCTGGCGGGCCGGCGCCTGGCTCGGCCGGGACGGTGACTCCTGGCACGTCCAGGACCACGACCCCGTCGCCGCCTCCCTCACCGGCGCCGCGCACGCCGGGGCCGACACGCTGGCCGCCCCCATGCCCGGGACGGTCACGGTCGTCAAGGTCGCTGTCGGGGACGAAGTCGCCGCCGGCCAGAGTCTGCTGGTCGTCGAGGCGATGAAGATGGAGCACGTCATCTCCGCCCCGCACGCCGGCACCGTCACCGAGCTCGATGTGACCGCGGGCTCCACCGTCGCCATGGACCAGGTGCTGGCCGTGGTCACCCCGCACGAGGAGGACGAGCGATGACCGGCCGACTGCCGATGGAGTTCCCGTCGCAGGACCTGCCGCCCCGGGTGCGCATCCACGAAGTGGGCCCGCGCGACGGTTTGCAGAATGAGAAGGCGGTCGTACCGACCGAGATCAAGGCGGAGTTCATCCACCGGCTGGCCGACGCCGGACTGACCACCGTCGAGGCGACCAGTTTTGTGCACCCCGACTGGGTGCCCCAACTGGCCGACGCCGAGCAGCTGTTCCCCCTGCTTGGCGACATCAGGGGCGTCGGCCTGCCCGTCCTCGTGCCGAACGCCCGCGGACTTGACCGCGCCATGGCACTCGGCGCGCGCCGTATCGCCGTGTTCGGAAGCGCGACCGAGACCTTCGCGAAGCGCAACCTCAACCGCACGATCGACGAGTCGCTCGCCATGTTCGAGCCGGTCGTCGCCAAGGCCCGCGCCGACAAGATCCATGTGCGCGGCTATCTCTCGATGTGCTTCGGCGACCCGTGGGAGGGGCCCGTCCCCGTCCACCAGGTCGTCCGGGTCGTCAAGCGGCTCATGGACCTCGGCTGCGACGAGCTGAGCCTGGGCGACACCATCGGCGTGGCCACGCCCGGCCATGTGCAGAGCCTGCTCGCCGAGCTCAACGAGGAGGGCGTGCCCACCTCCGCGATCGGCGTGCACTTCCACGACACGTACGGGCAGGCCCTCTCCAACACCCTCGCCGCGCTGCAGCACGGTGTGACCACCGTGGACGCCTCCGCGGGCGGCCTCGGCGGCTGCCCGTACGCGAAGAGCGCGACCGGAAATCTCGCCACCGAGGACCTCGTGTGGATGCTCAACGGCCTCGGCATCGAAACCGGGGTCGACCTCGGCCGGCTCACCGCCACCAGCGTCTGGCTGGCCGGACAACTGGGGCGACCGAGCCCCTCCCGCACCGTTCGCGCCCTCTCCCACAAGGAGTCGTAGCAATGTCGCTCGACCACCGGCTTTCCGCCGAACACGAGGAACTCCGCCGTACCGTCGAGGCGTTCGCGCACGATGTCGTGGCGCCCAAGATCGGCGACTTCTACGAGCGCCATGAGTTCCCGTACGAAATCGTCCGCGAGATGGGCCGCATGGGCCTGTTCGGACTGCCCTTCCCCGAGGAGTACGGCGGCATGGGCGGCGACTATCTCGCCCTCGGCATCGCCCTGGAGGAGCTGGCCCGCGTCGACTCGTCCGTCGCGATCACCCTCGAAGCGGGCGTCTCGCTCGGCGCGATGCCCCTGCATCTGTTCGGTACCGAGGAGCAGAAGCGCCAGTGGCTCCCCCGCCTGTGCTCCGGCGAGATCCTCGGCGCGTTCGGCCTGACCGAGCCGGGCGCGGGCTCGGACGCCGGTGGCACCCGCACCACGGCCGTACGGGACGGCGACGAGTGGGTCATCAACGGCTCCAAGTGCTTCATCACCAATTCCGGTACGGACATCACGGGCCTGGTCACGGTCACCGCGGTCACCGGCCGCACCGACGGGGGGAAGCCGCAGATCTCCTCGATCATCGTTCCGTCCGGCACCCCGGGCTTCACGGTCGCGGCCCCGTACTCCAAGGTCGGGTGGAACGCCTCGGACACGCGGGAGCTGTCCTTCGACGACGTCCGGGTGCCGCTCGCCAATCTGCTCGGCGAAGAGGGCCGCGGCTACGCCCAGTTCCTGCGCATCCTCGACGAGGGCCGGATCGCCATCTCCGCGCTCGCCACGGGCCTCGCTCAGGGCTGTGTGGACGAGTCCGTGAAGTACGCGCGGGAGCGGTACGCCTTCGGGCGGCCGATCGGCGCCAACCAGGCCATCCAGTTCAAGATCGCCGACATGGAGATGCGGGCCCATATGGCTCGGGTCGGCTGGCGCGACGCGGCATCCCGGCTGGTGCGGGGCGAGCCGTTCAAGAAGGAGGCGGCGCTGGCCAAGCTGTACTCCTCGACGATCGCGGTGGACAACGCCCGCGAGGCCACCCAGATCCACGGCGGCTACGGCTTTATGAACGAGTACCCGGTGGCCAGGATGTGGCGCGACTCCAAGATCCTGGAAATCGGCGAGGGCACGAGCGAGGTGCAACGGATGCTGATCGCACGGGAGTTGGGCCTGCCCGCCTGACGCACGGGCCCGCCGTCCGCACGGCCGGGGGAGGCATCTCCTGGGCACGGGATAAGGCTAGGCTAACCTACCCTCGAACTTGCCCAGTGGCCGACCCCGGCACGTACGAAAGCGGAAACCATCATGCCCAACGCCCGAGCTTCCCATCTCACCCGTCGCGGCCTGCTCACCGCGGGCAGCGCCCTCGGGCTCGGCGTCGCACTGGCCGCCTGCAGCAAGAAAGACGACAAGGGCGGCGCGGGCAAGGGCGCCGAGAAGTCCGGCCCCTGGAAGTTCCAGGACGACCGCGGTACGACCGTCGAGCTGAAGTCCGTCCCGAAGAACATCGTCGCCTTCACCGGCACCGCCGCCGCCCTCCATGACTACGGCGTCGAGGTCAAGGGCGTCTTCGGCCCGACCAAGACCAAGGACGGCAAGCCCGACGTCCAGGCCGGCGACCTCGACATCAGCAAGGTCAAGATTGTCGGCAATGTCTACGGCGAGTTCAACATCGAGCAGTACGCGGCTCTGGCCCCCGAGCTGCTGATCACCAACATGTGGGCCAAGAACGACCCGTGGTACGTCCCGCCGCAGTCCAAGGACAAGATCATGAAGCTGGCCCCCAGCGTTCTGCTGTGGGCCGCCGAGACCACGATGGCCAAGGCCCTGGAGCGCCACGCCGAGCTCGCCGAATCCCTCGGCGGCGACGTCAAGGGCAAGAAGGCCGCCGACGCCAAGGCCCGCTTCGAGAAGGCCGCGGCCCGGCTGCGCGCGGCCGCCAAGGCCAAGCCGAACATCAAGGTCCTGATCGGCTCCGGCAGCCAGGAACTCTTCTACGTCTCCGTCCCGAAGACGTCCGCCGACACCCTGTACTTCCAGGAGCTGGGCGTGAAGTTCGTGGAGCCGAAGCCGAACGCGCAGGGCTTCTTCGAGGAGCTCAGCTGGGAGAACGCCGGCAAGTACGGCGCCGACATCATCATCCTGGACAACCGCACCGGGACCCTTCAGCCCGACTCCCTGACCAAGAAGCCGACCTGGGGCAAGCTGCCCGCCGTCAAGGCCGGACAGGTCATCCCGCGCGTCACCGAGCCGATCTACTCCTACGACAAGTGCGCGCCGGTCCTCGAGGACCTGGCCAAGGCCATCGAGACCGCGAAGAAGGTTGCCTGACCATGACGACGACGGCCGAGGCCGCCCCGTTCCGCTTCTTCGACCTGGAGGTTGTACGGACCAGGCGGCTCGGTCCGTCCATGGTCCGCGTCACCTTCGGGGGCGAGGACCTGAAGCACTTCACCGCCGGGGGCCGCGACCAGTCCCTGTCACTGTTCCTGCCGCACCCGGGCCAGGACGCGCCGGTCGTGCCCGTCGACGCCGGTGACGGCAGCGCGATATTCGCCGCCTGGCGGGCGCTGCCCGACGACGTACGGGCCGTGATGCGCTCGTACACCGTGCGCGAGCAGCGCCAACTGCCGGGCGAGGCAGGCGAGGTGGACATCGACTTCGCACTGCACGCGGACGGCGGTCCCGCCTGCCGCTGGGCCGGCCGGGCCGCACCCGGACACCGCGTGATGGTGCTCGGCCCGGCCGTCGCCGACAACACCGCCGTGCGCTGCCGGCCGCCCGCGGACACCGACTGGGTGCTGATCTGGGCCGACGAGACGGCCCTGCCGGCCGCCGCGGCGATCCTTGAGTGGCTTCCGGCCGGGATGAAGGCCGGGGTCTGGCTGGAGGTGCAGCACACCGGGGACCGCCAGGACCTCAGGACCGCGGCGGACGCCCGGATCACCTGGCTGGTACGGGAGGAGGGCCCGCCGTCCGCCCTGGAGGCGGTCAGCGCTGCCGAGTTGCCCGAGGGCACCGGGTACGCCTGGATCGCGGGCGAGTCGGGCAGCGTGAAGGCGCTCCGCCGCCATCTGGTGCGCGAGCGTGAACTCGACCGCCGCCGCGTCACATTCGTCGGCTACTGGAAGCGCGGGGTGAGCGAGGACGGCCTCCGCGAGGAGGCCGAGGCCGGCGCGGTGGACGAGGCCGACGACGCCACCGAGGCCGAAAAGGCCACTGCGATGTGAACAGGGCCATAACAGTCGCGCCCCGAGGGGGCGAGGGTCATCCTGGTCATCGGCGAGGACGGCACGGTCCAGCGGGCCCGGTACGCCCTTCGGGCGTTGTCCTCAATCGCCGGACGGGCTGGATTTTCCAGCCCCTCCGGCGTTTGAGGAGCGGGGTCCGGGGCGGAGCCCCGAAAACCAGCCTCGCCGGCGTTTGAGGCACGGGCCCGGGGCGGAGCCCCAGGGCGCGGTGCGCCCGGACGTCTCAGCCCGAAGGCCAGGGCACCTGCGGGCTGCGGTAGAAGTCGATCCCGAGCGCCGCCATCCTCGGCCCCTGCGCCCCCAGCCGCACCTTGTACGACTCCCAGTCATGCGCAGACGCAGGCGACCAGCCCAGCTCCGCCACCCCCACCACCCGCGGGAACGCCATGAACTCGATGTGGTCGCTCGTCGAGATCGTCTCGGACCACAGCGGCGCCTCGACCCCCGCCACTGCCGACGCCGGCGCGCCCGGCAGATACGCCGCCGGGTCCCAGTCGTAGGACCTCCGCACCTCCACGTACCCGGCCCAGGCCAGCCCCAGCGGGGTGTCCTTGTTGTACTTCATGTCGAGGTAGATCCGGTCCGCAGGCGACAGAATCAACCCGGTGCCGTTCTGCGCGGCCTTCGCGACCTGCGCCTTCTCCGCGGCGCTGGTGCTGTCCAGACCCCAGTACTGCGCGAGCGCCCCCTTCGCCGGAGTCGCGCCGGTCAGCTGGTGCCAACCGACCACCGTCTTCCCGTACTTGGCGACGATCGGCTGCACCTTGTCCATGAACGCCACATAGTCCGCGTGGCTGGTGGAGTGCGCCTCGTCGCCACCGATGTGGAGGTACTTGCCGGGGGTGAGCGCGGCCAACTCGCGGATGACGTCGTCCACGAAGTCGTACGTCAAAGGCTTCGGCACGCACAGCGAGCTGAAGCCGACGTCCGTCCCGGTGTAGAGGGGCGGTGCGATGCCGGAGCAGTTCAGCTCGGCGTACGAGGCGAGGGCGGCGTTGGTGTGCCCCGGCATGTCGATCTCGGGGACGACCTCCAGATAGCGCGAGGCCGCGTAGCCGAGGATCTCCTTGTACTGGGCCTTGGTGTAGTGGCCGCCGGGGCCGCCGCCGACCTGGGTCGAGCCGCCGTACGCCGCCAGCCGCGGCCAGGAGTCGATGGCGATCCGCCAGCCCTGGTCGTCGGAGAGATGCAGATGCAGCTTGTTGATCTTGTAGAGCGCCAACTGGTCGATATAGAGCTTGACTTGGTCGACGGTGAAGAAGTGCCGGGAGACGTCGAGCATCGCGCCCCGGTAGCCGTAGCGCGGACTGTCGGTGATCGTGCCGCCCGCGACCTTCCACGGGCCGCGCTGCCGGGTGTCCTTCTCCACCGAGGCGGGCAGCAGCTGACGCAGCGTCTGCACGGCGTGGAAGAGCCCGGCGGGCTTGCGGGCGGTGAGGGTGAGCGCGCCGCGCGTGGACTCCAGCCGGTAGCCCTCGTCGCCCAGGGAGCGGTCCCCGGGGCTCAGCCGCAGCCGGATACCGCCGGGGCCGCGGTCGTCGGTGACGGGCAGGGCATAGCCGGTCGACGGCCGCAGCAGCTGGGCGAGATACGTGCCGATCCGGCGGGCCTCGCGGGAGTCGCCGTCGACCCGGATCCGGGTCCATGGCGTGAGGGTGTACGCGGACCCGCCCGGGCGCACGGAAGCGGGCGCGGGGACGATCTGGCCGAGCGGCCGGGCCTCGGGGGCGGCCGGAGCGGGGGCCTGGCCGGCGCCGACGCCGGCGATGCCCGCGGCCGCGACGAGCAGCAGCGAGCCGAAAAGACGGGGGAACGTTCTGGGCTGTCTCACAGGCTGGGTCCCTTCGACGGGCGTCGCAACTGTGGTGCTGAGCAACCGAACGGCAGTCATCATGCGTACCGCGCGCCTCAACTCCGGTCAAGGTGTAGACCACGCCCCTGGGCCGCCCCTCGCCAACTCCCCCTGGGCGAACCCACGTACGCCATCCCCGGTGCGAGAATCCCGGCATGGCGGAAATCATCCAGAAGGACGGCACCTGGACCTTCGACGGGGACACGGTGCGCATCGTGCCCGGCAGCGACAAGAGCGTGAGCCTGCTGCGCAAGACCCTCGGCGAGATCGCCGTACCGCTGGGGGCGCTCGCCGGGATCTCCTTCGAGCCGGGCAAGAAGTCCGGACGGCTGCGGCTGCGCCTGCGCAACGGCGCCGACCCGCTCCTGCAGATCACCGGCGGCAAGCTGGAGGACGGCTCCGACCCCTACCGGCTGACCGTGGACAACGACCGCACCGGCGTCGCCGAGTACTTCGTCGACGAGGTGCGCAACGCGCTGTTGCTGGAACAGGTGGAGACAGGCCCGGTCGACAGCTATCTGCTGCCCGGCCCCGCCCTGCCGATCACCGTGGGCGCGGGCGACGGCACCGCCACCTTCGACGGGGAGCGGATCCGGCTGGAGTGGAACTGGAAGACCGAGGAGTCCAAGTCATCCGGCGGCGCGCGCACCCTCGCGGTTCAGGACGTGGAGTCGGTGGAGTGGCTGCCGTCGGCCGGGCTGGAGAACGGCTACCTCCGCTTCGCCGTGTCCAAGGCCCCGACGAAGGCTCCGCCCAAGTACGACCCGCACGCGGTAGAGCTGTGGGGCTTCCGCAAGGACCCGCTGATGGCGCTGGTCGGGGCCGCCGTGGTGGCCCGTATGCCCCATCCGTACGCCCCCTCCCCCATCGCCCGTCCCGCCGAGCCTGCCGACGCCGTCCCCGCGCCCGGCGGCAGCGATCACGACGCGCTGCTGCGCCGACTGCGCGAGCTGGGCGAACTGCATGAGGCCGGAATACTGACGGCCGAGGAGTTCACCACCGCGAAACAGGCCGTATTGAAGCGAATGTGAGCTCTTCCTGCCCGCAATCGGGCAGGATTCTTGCAAATGCGGCAGGTGACCCCGCAATATCTACGGGTGCTCGACCGCCGCCCCTCGTCACACGACGACCTCATCGACCATCTGGTGCGCAGCACCGCGCTCCAGCGCGGTGAGGCGGGCCGGGTGGTGCTCGACGTGCTGGCGTACTTCGACGAGAAGACCGACGAATTCGTCCGCCGCCGCCACCGCGAGCTGCAGTCCGGTGGCCTGGCGAACACGGAGATCTTCGAGCGGATCGCGGCCGAACTGCCGCACCGCGCCGTGGCGCCGCCGGAGCTCTCGCTCCGCCAGCTGCGCCGCATCGTATACGGCTGACCGGCCGACCGGCCCGATCGGCCGGGCGGCCAGACAGCCCAGGGGGACGAGCACACACCTGATCTATGGAGGGGTAAGAACTCTATGTGTGGAATTGTCGGATACATCGGCAAGCGTGATGTGGCACCGCTGCTGCTCGAAGGCCTGCAGCGGCTGGAGTACCGGGGTTACGACTCCGCGGGCATCGTGATCACGAGCCCCAAGGCCGCCGGACTGAAGATGGTCAAGGCCAAGGGCCGGGTCCGTGACCTGGAGGCCCGGATCCCCAAGCGCTTCGCCGGCACCACCGGCATCGCCCACACCCGCTGGGCCACCCACGGCGCCCCAAGCGACATCAACTCGCACCCGCACCTCGACCCCGAGAACAAGGTCGCGGTCGTCCACAACGGCATCGTCGACAACGCCGCCGAGCTGCGCGCGAAGCTGGAAGCGGACGGCGTCGTCTTCGCCTCCGAGACCGACACCGAGGTGCTCACCCACCTGATCGCCCGCTCCCAGGCCGAAAAGCTCGAGGAGAAGGTCCGCGAGGCGCTCAAGGTCGTCGAGGGCACCTACGGCATCGCCGTCATGCACGCCGACTTCAGCGACCGCATCATCGTGGCCCGCAACGGCTCCCCGGTCGTCCTCGGCATCGGCGAGAAGGAGATGTTCGTCGCCTCGGACGTCGCCGCGCTGATCTCCCACACCCGCCAGGTCGTCACCCTCGACGACGGCGAGATGGCCACGCTGAAGGCCGACGACTTCCGCACCTACACGACCTCGGGCACGCGCACCACCGCCACCCCCGAGACCGTCGAGTGGGAAGCCGCCTCCTACGACATGGGCGGCCACGACACGTACATGCACAAGGAGGTCTCGGAGCAGCCCGACGCGGTGGACCGCGTCCTGCGCGGCCGCATCGACGAGAAGTTCTCCACGGTGCACCTGGGCGGTCTGAACCTGGACGCCCGCGAGGCCCGCGGCATCCGCCGTGTGAAGATCCTCGGCTGCGGCACCTCGTACCACGCGGGCATGATCGGCGCCTCGCTGATCGAGGGCCTCGCCCGGATCCCCGCGGACGCCGAGCCGGCCTCCGAGTTCCGCTACCGCAACCCGGTCGTGGACCCCGACACCCTGTACATCGCCGTCTCCCAGTCCGGTGAGACGTACGACGTACTCGCGGCCGTGCAGGAGCTCAAGCGCAAGGGCGCCCGCGTCCTCGGCGTGGTCAACGTGGTGGGCTCCGCGATCGCCCGTGAGGCCGACGGCGGCGTGTACGTGCACGCAGGCCCCGAGGTCTGCGTCGTCTCCACCAAGTGCTTCACCAACACCGTCGTCGCCTTCGCACTGCTGGCCCTGCACCTGGGCCGCATCCGCGACCTCTCGGTCGCCGACGGCAAGCGGATCATCGAGGGCCTGCGCAAGCTGCCCGCGCAGATCAGCGAGATCCTTGAGGGCGAGGCCGAGATCAAGAAGCTCGCCGAGGAGTACGCGGGCGCCAAGTCGATGATGTTCATCGGCCGCGTGCGCGGATACCCGGTGGCTCTTGAGGCCTCCCTGAAGCTCAAGGAGATCTCCTACATCCACGCCGAGGCCTACCCGGCCTCCGAGCTCAAGCACGGCCCGCTGGCGCTCATCGAGCCCGCGCTGCCGACGGTCGCGATCGTCCCGGACGACGACCTGCTGGAGAAGAACCGCGCGGCCCTGGAGGAGATCAAGGCCCGCAGCGGCCGGATCCTCGCCGTCGCGCACCGCGAGCAGGAGAAGGCCGACCACACGATCGTCGTGCCGAAGAACGAGAACGAGCTGGACCCGATTCTGATGGGCATCCCGCTCCAGCTCTTCGCGTACCACACGGCGCTGGCCATGGGCCGGGACATCGACAAGCCGCGCAACCTGGCGAAGTCCGTCACGGTCGAGTAGTACGGCCCCGTACGGCCCGTACAGGGCCGTACAGCCGATACAGACAGGAGCGGTCCCCCCGTGCGTTGCCACCTTTACGCGCGGGGGGACCGCCCTTTCGTCAGCCGGCGCAGCCCAGCACGCCGGCTTGTGGCTGCCTCAGCCGGTGGCCGTCACTCCACGGCCGGCAGCACGTCCGGAGAAGGTCGGCCACTTGGCGAGTGCGGCCGTCGCGCCGTACCAGGCGGCGAGACCCGCGACCGCGCCGATCCAGCCGCCCGCCTTGGCGAGACCGTCGTTCTCGGCGAACGACGCTATGCCGAGCAGCAGCAGCGAGACGAACAGCAGCCCGTACACGCCCTGTCCGAACAGTCCGCTGCCCGCGGACGCGGCCGTCAGGGTCAGCGCGAGCAGCGCCCAGAGCAGCATGAAGAGGCCTGCCGCCTCACCGGTGACTTCGGCGCCGACCCCGGTCCCCCAGGTGAACCAGAAGGCGCCGAGGCCCGAGAACGCCGTGCCCGTACCGGCGTTGCCCGCGCGGAATTCGAGCAACCCGACGATGAACAGTGCGACGCCGCCGACCCAGGTCGCAAGACCGGCCGCGTCTGCCGCCGCCACATTGTCGATCACGCCTGTGTTGCCCACGCCGAACGCCAGCAGGGTCAGTCCGAGTGCGAGGTGGCCGAGAGTCTGTGTCGATGGAGTAGCGCTTCCCGCAGAGACTTCGTTGTCCACGGCGGGCTCCCTTCGTGTCCTGTGCAGTTGTGCTGCTTCCCAGCGACCGCTATGTACCCTTCACAAGCGCACAATCCACCTGTACGGACGGGTAGATTTCCATGCCGAGGAAGGGAGTTGACGCTGCCTCACCTGGACTGAAGCCGGGATTACGGAATGGACACGACAAGGCGTACGCCGAGTTACGACGATCAGCGACGAGCCGACCACCGCACGTCACGATACGTCACGATGCGTCACTGGATCGCGCTACGGGATCGCGCTACGGGATCACTACGACCGGGCGCTGCGCGCGCCGCGCGAGCCGCCCGGCAACCGAGCCGAAGATGCGTCCGACGATGCCGTGCGTCGAGCCGACCACGATCGCGTCGGCCGAATACTCCCGGCCGACCTCCTCCAGCTCGTGGCAGATGTCGCCGCCGCGTTCGACCAGGATCCAGGGCACCTCGGTGAGGTAGTCCGCGCAGGCCAGCTCCAGGCCGAGCACCTCGGTGCGGTGATCGGGGACGTCCACGAAGACCGGGGGTTCGCAGCCCGCCCAGACGGTGGTCGGCAGCCGGTTGGCGACGTGGACGATGATCAGGCCGGAACCCGACCTTCTGGCCATGCCGACGGCGTACGCGAGCGCCCGCTCACTGGAGGTCGAGCCGTCGAAGCCGACTACGACTCCGTGCCGGAAGGCCGGATCGCAGGAATGACGTGTTTCTTCTGCCGCTCGCAGGTCCGACAGGGGGTCGGCTACCTGCTTGCGGTCCGCGGGTTCGGGAATTTCGTGACCGGCCATCGGTGTCTCGGCGAAGAAGGTCCTCTTGTGAGGGATCGTCTCAGGGAGGGTGCGTCGGTTGGCATCGCGGCGGAGCTGTGTCCGGGAATCATCTTCCCTGGCCCATACCCCAAGGGTACGGCGACACTCCTCTCCTGCCCAGAGCTGCTGCCCGTACGCGGCGTTCCAGGGAGCATGCCCGAGCGTGCCCCGGATGGCAATGCCGCTTGGCGTCTACAGCAGTCTGCGCCGGCCGTCCACTGGGCCGGCGGTCGGTCGTCCGTCGGCCGGTCCACCGATCCAGCCGCTGATCCGGCTGCCGATCCGGCCGTTGATCCGGCCGTTGATCCGGCCGTTGACGTCCACGCCAGTGACCGGAAGGCTCCGCTCCTCGTTGCACCTCGGTCACTCCGCCGCCTCCAGGGAGCTTTTGTGCCCGCACGCCCGTCCGCCCCGGCCCCCGACCCCTCCCCGGCCCCGCAGCACGGACAGCGCGTTGAGGCCGCCCCGCGCCCCTCGTCCGATTCGGCGAGCGACGTGGTGCGCTGGGCGGCCTTCAGCTGTGTGGTCGTCCCTGTCGTGCTGGTCGTGTACGGGACGTCCGTTGGCGGGGCGGCCGCCGCTGCCCTGGGCCTCGCCGCCGTGACGGCCGCCTGCCGGGTGCTGTTGCGCCAGTCCGAACGCAGTGCGCCCCGTGCCCCGTCCGCCGAGTCGCCGCAGCCCCGCGGCCGGCGCACGCGGACCACTCCCGGGGCGCACCGGGGCTCTCGGCGCGGCGCGGGAAGTGCGCCCGGCGACTGACGCGTTCGCACACCCGCACCCGTATGTTTTCAGCCAACTTCGCGCCACTGGCCTTCCCTTGGCGAAATGGCCTGCCAACCCCCTTGCCACCAGGGAAGAAAGGACCATTCATGGCGCTCGCACCCTACGCGGACGGGCCATGCGTGCGAGGCGCACTTCCCTGCGGAGCCCCCGAGTGGAACGCTTCGTGATCGAATGCTTCGCGCCAAGTTGCCTTGTCGACATAGCGGGGCATGCCGAACTTGTCACGTCGGCGCCACGGGACACAGTAGATTCGATCATGAGTATCGAAGGCTCGGGACTCGTGCGAAACCGAGGGGAAACGTGCAGGAGCGAAAGGCCCGAAACGAACGGGGAGACGCGAACACCGAGGGGGGCTTAGCGTCATGAGTCAGGACTCCGCCGCACCGGAGGCAGCACGGAAGCTCTCCGGGCGCCGGCGCCGGGAGGTCGTCGCGGTGCTGCTGTTCAGCGGCGGCCCCATCTTTGAAAGTTCCATCCCGCTCTCGGTGTTCGGAATTGACCGTCAGGACGCCGGAGTTCCCCGCTATCGCCTGCTCGTCTGCGGTGGCGAGGAAGGCCCGCTGCGGACCACCGGCGGGCTCGAACTGACCGCACCGTACGGCCTGGAGGCCATCGGCAGAGCGGGCACCGTCGTCGTACCGGCCTGGCGGTCGATCACCTCACCGCCACCGCCCGAGGCGCTCGACGCGCTGCGCCGGGCGCATGAGGAGGGGGCCCGGATCGTCGGACTGTGCACCGGCGCGTTCGTGCTCGCCGCGGCCGGTCTGCTGGACGGCCGCCCGGCCACCACCCACTGGATGTACGCACCGACGCTGGCCAAGCGGTATCCGTCCGTCCATGTCGATCCGCGCGAGCTGTTCGTCGACGACGGCGATGTGCTCACCTCCGCGGGGACAGCGGCCGGAATCGATCTCTGCCTGCACATCGTGCGCACCGACCACGGCACCGAGGCCGCCGGGGCACTGGCCCGCAGGCTGGTCGTGCCGCCGCGCCGCAGTGGCGGGCAGGAGCGCTATCTGGACAGGTCTTTACCAGAGGAAATCGGGTCGGACCCGCTGGCCGAGGTCGTCTCGTGGGCGCTGGAGCATCTCCATGAACAGTTCGATGTGGAGACCCTGGCGGCCCGGGCGTACATGAGCCGGCGCACCTTCGACCGGCGATTCCGTTCGCTGACCGGCAGCGCGCCGCTGCAGTGGCTGATCACCCAGCGGGTGCTGCAGGCCCAGCGGCTGCTCGAGACCTCCGACTACTCGGTCGACGAGGTCGCGGGCCGTTGCGGCTTCCGCTCGCCGGTGGCGCTGCGTGGCCACTTCCGGCGTCAGCTCGGCTCGTCCCCGGCCGCGTACCGGGCCGCCTACCGGGTCCGCCGCCCGCAGAACGACTCCGCCCCGCCCGCGATGGTGGAGGCGGTCGTTCCGGCACAGGCCACGGCCCAGGCCAGACGGGCCGCCGCGGCGGCGGGAGCCTCGGGACCCGCGGCCACCTCGGCCGCTCCGCCGGAGCTGGGAAAACCTCCTTCCGAGGCGTACGCGACAGGTCACGGCCGTCCGAGCCTGCCCGGCCAGCGCAGTGCGCCTTAGGCCGACCGGCGTCCCCCGATCGCCGGTCGGCCTAAGGTAGGACGCATGAACGATCGCATGGTGTGGATCGACTGCGAGATGACCGGGCTCTCGTTGACGGACGACGCACTCATCGAGGTGGCCGCACTGGTCACCGACTCGGAACTGAACGTGCTCGGCGAAGGGGTGGACATCGTGATCCGCCCGCCGGACGCGGCGCTGGAAACGATGCCCGAGGTGGTGCGGCAGATGCACACCGCCTCGGGCCTCCTCGACGAGCTGGCGGGCGGCACCACGCTCGCCGCCGCCGAGGAGCAGGTCCTGGCGTACGTACGCCAGCACGTGAAGGAGCCCGGCAGGGCCCCGCTGTGCGGAAACTCGGTCGGCACCGACCGCGGCTTCCTGCTGCGCGACATGCCGACGCTGGAGGACTACCTCCACTACCGGATCGTCGATGTCTCCTCGGTCAAGGAACTGGCCCGCCGCTGGTACCCGAGGGCGTACTTCAACAGTCCGGAGAAGAACGGCAACCACCGGGCGCTGGCGGATATCCGTGAATCCATCGCTGAGCTGCGCTACTACCGCGAGGCGGTCTTCGTGCCGCAGCCCGGACCCGACTCGGAGACCGCGAAGGCGATCGCGGCGAAGCACGTCCTGCCTGCGCAGTAGCCGCCGCGCGAAGGGGGTGTAAACCCGGGCGCGAGCACCCTCCCCGACCCTGTACACTTTTTCTCGGCCGGTCCGGAAAGAGACCGGTCGTGGTGGGTATAGCTCAGATGGTAGAGCACCTGGTTGTGGTCCAGGATGTCGCGGGTTCGAGTCCCGTTACTCACCCTGAATGATCAAGGGCCCCGGTCTTCGGACCGGGGCCCTTGATTCTTTTTCGCCGGGCCATGGATCTGCGGATCCGGCTACGACGACTCGCGTACGACCAGCTCCGTCGGGAGCACGATCTGCGGCCGCTCGCCCGTGCGCCCCTCTATTTCCTGAAGCAGCACCTCGGCCATCGTGCGGCCCATCTCCTCGATCGGCTGGCGCACGCTGGTCAGCGCCGGGTCCATGTGGCGGGCCACCGCCGAGTCGTCGAAGCCGACCAGCGCCACGTCGTCCGGGATCCGGCGGCCCGCCTCGCGCAGGACCTGGCGGGCGCCCGCCGCCATCACGTCGGAGGCCGCGAAGACCGCGTCCAGCTCCGGGCAGCGCTCAAGCAGCTCCCGCATCGCGCGGCGGCCGCCCTCCTCCGTGAAGTCGGCGGGGGCTGTCAGCCGGGCGTCGGAAGGCAGGCCCGCCGCCGCGATAGCCGCGCGGTAGCCGTCCAGGCGGCACTGGGCGCCGTACACATCCAGGCGTCCGGTGATCGTCGCTATCGCGCGGCGGCCGCGGGCCGCGAGATGCGCGACCGCGCTGCGGGCGCCCTCGAAGTTGTCGGAGTCGACCGCGGCGAGCGTCTCGGCGGCCGACCTGCGGCCGCTGATCACGGCCGGAATCGAGAGGTCTTCCAGCATGTCGGGGATCGGGTCGTCGGCGTGCACGGAGACCAGCAGGACGCCGTCGACGCGGTGGGCCGCCAGATACTGCGCGAGCCTGCGGCGCTCGCGGTCGCTGCCGGCCAGGGTCAGCAGCAGCTGCATCTCGGTGTCGGCGAGGGCCGCGCCGACACCGCGCACCATGTCGGAGAAGTACGGCTCGGCGAAGAACCGGTCCTCGGGCTCCGGGACGACGAGGGCGATCGCGTCGGTGCGGTTGGCGGCGAGCGCGCGGGCCGCGCGGTTGGGTACGTATCCGAGTTCGGCGACGGCGGCCTCGACGACGGCGCGGGTGCGGTCGCTGACCCGCGGAGAGCCGTTGATCACGCGGGAGACCGTGCCACGTCCGACTCCGGCGCGTGCGGCGACCTCTTCAAGGGTGGGTCTGCCCGTGCCCCGCCCTCCGTTGCGCGTACGGATTGTCCGAGACACCATGTCCGCCTCCCCAGGCTTCCCCGTCCGAGAACATAACGTGCCGGGTGCCTTGACACCCCCTCAGGGAGCGGCGACCCTTCAACACATCACATATGGGAGCGCTCCCACAGTACCTGACTCATACACAACCCGCACGTTCCCCGCCCGAGCCGCGGAGCATCAACGGCACTGCGCTGCACGCCAGTTGGCCGGGGGGTCGGCACGTCAGGGCACAAGGAGGACGCAATGCGCAGGGCAGTAATCCTCGCGGTCGTCGCCGCGCTCGGCGCCGGTCTGCTGGCCGGCTGTGCCGAGGACAGCGACGAACCCACCGGCAGTGCGTCGAACGGCGGCGGTGGAGGCAAGGGCAAGACCACGCTCACGGTAGGGGTCTTCGGCGCCTTCGGTCTCAAGGAGGCCGGCCTCTACGACGAGTACATGAAGCTCAACAAGAACATCGAGATCAAGCAGACCTCGATCGAGCGGAACGAGAACTACTACCCGCAGCTGCTGACGCATCTGGGCAGCGGCAGCGGTCTCGCCGACATCCAGGCCGTCGAGGTCAACAACATCGCCGAGATAACCGCGACGCAGGCGGGCAAGCTGGTCGACCTGGGCAAGACCGAGGGGGTCCAGAAGGACGCGTTCCTGCCCTGGAAGTGGGCGCAGGCCACCACCAAGGACGGCAAGACGATCGCGCTCGGCACCGACATCGGCCCGCAGGGCATCTGCTACCGCAAGGACCTCTTCGCCAAGGCCGGGCTGCCCACAGACCGGGAGGCGGTCGGCAAGCTGTGGGCGGGCGACTGGAACAAGTACCTCGACACGGGCAAGCAGTTCAAGGCGAAGGCGCCGAAGGGGACGGCGTTCGTCGACTCCGCCTCCGGAGTGATGGCGGCGATAACCGGCAGCAACGAGAACCGCTTCTACGACAAGGACGGCAAGATCGTCTACAAGACCAACCCGGCTGTGAAGGAAGCCTGGGACATCGCGGCCCAGTTCGCGACGGAGGGTCTGACCGGTAAGTTCCAGCAGTTCACCCCGGCCTGGGACCAGGGCTTCGCGAACGGCACGTTCGCCACCGTCTCCTGCCCGGCCTGGATGCTCGGCTATATCCAGGACAAGGGCGGGGCCGCGGGCAAGGACAAGTGGGACGTGGCCGCGGCGCCCAGGCCCAGCAACTGGGGCGGCTCCTTCCTGACCGTCCCCGATGCGGGCAGGAACAAGGACGAGGCGGCAAAGCTCGCGGCCTGGCTGACCGCGCCCGAGCAGCAGGCGAAGCTCTTCGCCGAGCGCGGCAGCTTCCCGAGCGCCAAGGCCGCGTACTCCCTGCCCGACGTCTCCGGCGCCAAGCACGCCTACTTCGCCGGCGCGCCCATCGGACAGATCTTCTCGAAGGCCGCCGAGGGAGTGCCGGTCCAGATCATCGGGCCGAAGGACCTGATCATCGCGCAGAACCTGGCGGACATCGGCATGCTCCAGGTCGACCAGAAGGGCCGGTCCTCCCAGCAGGGGTGGGACGCGGCCGTGAAGGCGATCGACAACGCGCTGGACCAGTGACCGGTATGGCAAGTGACGCACGGGCCGCCGCGCCCTCCCAGGGGGAGGAGGGCGCGGCCCCACGCGACCGGTCCGACGGCGCGGCCGACGATCGCCGCCGGGCCCGGCGCAGCCGCCGCTACCGGCTGGACGTCAAGTGGAGTCCGTACGCCTTTGTGGCGCCGTTCTTCGTGTTCTTCCTGGCCTTCGGGCTCTTTCCGCTGCTCTACACCGGCTGGGCCTCGCTGCACCGGGTGGAGCTGACCGCGCCCACCGACATGGAGTGGGTGGGGCTGCGCAACTTCTCCCGCCTGCTTGAGGACGAGTTCTTCTGGAACGCTCTGAAGAACACCGTCACCATCGGCCTGATCTCCACGGTGCCGCAGCTGCTCATCGCGCTGGGCATCGCGCATCTGCTGAACTACCGGCTGCGCGGCTCGATGTTCTTCCGGGTGGCCGCGCTGACTCCGTACGCCACCTCCGTGGCCGCCGCGACCCTTGTCTTCGTCCTCCTCTTCGGACGCGACTACGGAATGATCAACTGGGCGCTCGGACTGGCCGGCATCGACAACATCGACTGGCAGAACGGCGAATGGACCTCCCAGCTGGCCGTCTCCACGATCGTGATCTGGCGTTGGACGGGGTACAACGCGCTGATCTATCTGGCCGCGATGCAGGCCATCCCGAACGATCTGTACGAGTCGGCCGCGCTCGACGGGGCCTCGCGCCTGCAGCAGTTCATCCATGTCACCGTCCCCTCCCTGCGGCACACGATCCTGTTCACCTGTGTGGTCTCGACGATCGGCGCGACCCAACTGTTCGGCGAGCCCCTGCTGTTCAACGGCGGCGCGGGCGCGACCGGCGGCGCCGACCATCAGTTCCAGACGCTCGGGCTCTATCTGTACGAGCAGGGCTGGGTGAATCTCCACCTCGGCCGTGCCTCTGCGATCGCCTGGTCGATGTTCCTGATCCTGCTGGTGATCGGCGCGGTGAACTGGCTGCTCGCCCGCCGGCTGAGCAAGAGCGCGTAGGGGGTAGGACGATGACGACACTGCTCAGTGCCAAGCGCGCCAAAGGCCGCGCCGGTCGTGCCGGTCGTGCCGGAGACACAAGCCGCACCGGAGGTGCCGGAGGCACCCGAGGCGCCAACCGCGCCGGACGTCAGCTGCACGGCGGCCGGATCACCTGTGCCGTGCTGATCGTGTTCACGGTCGGTTCCCTCTTTCCGCTGGTGTGGACGGCAGTCGCCGCCTCCCGCAGCAGCTCCCGGCTCGCGCAGACTCCCCCGCCCTTCTGGTTCGGCAGCAATCTCTTCAAGAATCTCGAGATCGCCTGGACCGACGCCAACATGGGCACCGCCCTGCTCAACACCACGATCGTCGCCGGGTCGATCGCGGCCGGGACCGTGCTCTTCTCGACCCTCGCCGGCTTCGCCTTCGCCAAACTCCGCTTCCGCTTCAAGAACCTCCTGCTCCTTCTGGTGATCGGCACGATGATGGTGCCGCCGCAGCTCAGCGTCGTACCGCTGTACATGCTGATCGCCGAGCTGTCCTGGACCGACCAGCTGCAGTCCGTCATCCTGCCCACCCTGGTCAGCGCCTTCGGGGTTTTCTTCATGCGGCAGTACCTGATCGAGGCGCTGCCCACCGAGCTGATCGAGGCGGCGCGGGTGGACGGCGCGGGCAGCTGGCGCGTGGTGTGGCACGTCGTCTTTCCCGCGGCGCGGCCCGCGATGGCGGTGCTCGGGATGCTGACCTTCGTCATGGCCTGGAACGACTTCTTCTGGCCCATCATCGCGCTGACCCAGAACGGCAACCCCACCGTGCAGGTGGCGCTGACCGGGCTCGGCCGCGGCTATATCCCCGACCAGTCGGTGATCATGGCGGGCGCGCTGCTCGGCACCCTGCCGCTGCTGATCGCCTTCGTCGTGTTCGGCAAGCACATCGTCGGCGGCATCATGCAGGGCGCGGTCAAGGGCTGACGCCCCCTCACATTCCCGTACCTATGCAGTCGTTCCTACGCATACATCCCTACGCACATGTTGGGAGCTCACCGATGTCCATGACCTTCCCGCCGGCCTTCCTGTGGGGCACCGCGACCGCCGCGTACCAGATCGAGGGCGCGGTACGGGAGGGCGGCCGCACGCCGTCGATCTGGGACACCTTCAGCCATACGCCCGGCAAGGTGGAGGGCGGTGACACCGGGGACACGGCGGTCGGCCACTTCCAGCGCCGCGCCGAGGACGTCGCCCTGATGGCGGGCCTCGGCGTCAACGCATACCGCTTCTCCGTCTCCTGGTCCCGGGTGCGGCCCACCGGCCGCGGCCCCGCCGGCCGGAGCGGCCTCGACTTCTACCGCGGCCTCGTCGACGATCTGCTCGCCCACGGCATCCGTCCGGTGCTCACCCTCTACCACTGGGATCTGCCCCAGGAGCTGGAGACGGCGGGCGGCTGGCCCGAGCGGGACACCGCGCACCGCTTCGCCGACTACGCCCGTATCGTCGCGGACGCGCTCGGCGACCGCGTGGATATGTGGACCACCCTCAACGAGCCCTGGTGCAGCGCCTTTCTCGGGTACGGCTCCGGAGTCCACGCGCCGGGCCGCACCGACCCGGTCGCCGCGCTGCGCGCCGCCCACCATCTCAACCTCGGCCACGGCCTGGCCGCCCAGGCGCTGCGCTCAGCCCTGCCCGCGGGATCCCAGCTCTCCGTCAGCCTCAACCCGAGCGTGGTCAGAGCGAGCAGCCAGAGCCCCGCGGACCTGGACGCGCGCCGCCGTATCGACGCGCTCGCGAACCGCGTCTTCGCGGACCCGATGCTCAAGGGCACATATCCGCAGGACCTGTTCGCGGACACCGCGGCCCTGACCGACTGGTCGTTCGTCCACGGCGACGATCTGGCCGTCATCAAGCACCCCCTGGACTCGCTCGGACTGAACTACTACGCACCTGCAGTTGTATCGGCTGCCACTGACAATCGCCCCGAGCGCAGCGACGGCCACGGCGCGAGCGAGCACTCCCCCTGGCCGGGCGCGGACTCGGTCTCCTTCCACCAGCCGCCGGGCGAGCGCACCGAGATGGGCTGGTCCATCGACCCGACCGGTCTTTACGACCTGCTGCTGCACTACACCCGCGAGGCCCCGGGCCTGCCGCTGATGATCACCGAGAACGGCGCGGCGTACGTCGACAAGCCCGCGGCGGACGGCTCGGTCCATGACCCCGACCGCATCCGCTATCTGCACGGCCATCTCTCCGCCGTTCACCGCGCGATCGCCGACGGCGCGGATGTGCGCGGGTACTTCCTCTGGTCCCTGATGGACAACTTCGAGTGGTCCTACGGCTACGGCAAGCGCTTCGGCGCGGTGTACGTGGACTACGAGACGCTGGCCCGTACGCCCAAGTCGAGCGCGCACTGGTACGCGGCGCTGGCCCGGTCCGGGGTACTCCCCGAGTCCGGGGTACTTCCCGAGTCCGGGGTACTCCCCCAGCCGCCGGCCGAGGACCTCACTCGCTGAGCACCGGCCACGTACCCCGTCGGGCGTGACTCAGCAGCACCGGGTCATCACCCACGACCACCGGGTTGCCGACCTCGGTCAGCAGGGCGAGGTCGGCCGCCTCGTCCGCGTACGCGTGGCAGTCCGCCGGGTCGAAGCCGTACTCCCGCATCAGCGTGCGCGCCGCGTACCCCTTGCCGTGGCCCCGCATGCAGGTCAGCATCTCGTCCGCGCCGAGCCGCGCCGCCAACGGGGCAACCACGGGCAGCGGGGAGCTGGAGACCAGCACCATCAGATCGCCCGCCACCGCGTGCCGCAGATACGCGGCGAGGCCGGACTCGTTCCACAGGGCCTGCCGCACCAGCGTGCCGCTCACATCGAAGAACGCGGCCCTGCGCGGCGCTTGGCGGATTTTGCCGGTGATGGGAGTGATGGGAGTGATGGGGGAAACCGTGTCCTTCATGCCCTTCAGTACGGACTGACGGCTTGCACCACTCAATGGCCGCGGGGGTTTTCCCCACCACGGACCGGCCGGACAGCGGGATGTTCCGGAAGACGCGTCGAGCCGATCGTGGTGGTACGAGATCGACGACGTACGGGGAAGGCACGGACCATGCAGCTCAGGAGTGGATCGGGCACCATCTGCAGGACCGTCGCGGCGACCGCGCTGCTGGCTGTCACCGCGGGCATGGCCCTGCCGCTCGCCCCGGCGGGCGCGGAGCCTGCCCGGCCGCCGTCCGGGGTGTGGCGGGTGGACGGGTATGGCGAGGTGCTGACGCCGGACGCGGAGCATCTGCAGGAGTACGAGGTCACCGGCGTCAGCTGCGTCAAGGACGTCGCCACCGAGCGCGCGGGCGGGCAGCATGCTGCCGAACGAGGAGTTCCTGACCCGTACGGGAGTGACCTTCGACGGTCCGGGCATCCCGCCGCATATGCGTGAACCGGTCTTCACGGACGAGGAGTTCGCCCAGGACCGCGACTCGGCCTTCGACCGGGCGGTCGCCGTACTCGGCCGCCGGTGAACAAAAACGCGCGTCCCGGCCGGGTGGGGGGCAGTCCGGCCGGGACGCGCCGCCGGGGGGTGGCGGCTTGGTGGGTCCTACTTGTAGGCGGAGAACGCCTTCGTGAAGGCCAGCGGCTCCTGGAGGATCGAGCTGCACGTCGCATCCGCGGCGGGCTTCTCGCCGCCCGCGCACTGCTTGTCGCGGGTCGAGGACCACATGGCCAGCCAGCCCAGGCCCTTGGACTTGGCGAAGTCGACCAGCTGCGTGGCGTCGTCGACCTTGAAGATCTCGGTCACGACGTCGTTGACGCCGATCATCGGGGTAACGGCGACGGCCTTCCAGGCGGCCGCGTCCGACAGCCCGAGCACGCCCTTGATCTGGCCCTGGGTAGCGGTCGCCGCCTGGATGGCGTACTGGCCCATGTCACCGCTGTAGGCCGGTCCGTAGTCCATCGCCATGATGTTGACCGCGTCGACCTTCACGCCGTTCTTCTTGGCGTCGGCGATCAGATCCACGCCGGGCTGGGTCAGTCCCTCGGGCATGACGGGCAGGGTGAAGGAGACGTCGAGGCCCGGGTGGGACTTCTGGAGCTGCGCGATCGCCTGCGAGCGGCGGGAGTTGGCGGCGGTGTCCGGCAGGGCCGCGCCCTCGATGTCGAAGTCGACCTTGGTGAGCTTGTACTCGTCGATGACCTTGCCGTACGCCTTCGCCAGGTCGTCGGCGGAGGAGCAGTTCAGCGCCAGCTCATGGCCGGCCGCGCCGCCGAAGGAGACCCGGACGTCGCCGCCCTTGGCGCGCAGCGCGCCTATCTGGGCCGCGACCTTGTCGCTGGCGAGGTCGGTGACGCCGCCCCAGAGCGGGGCGCAGCTGCCGCCGGAGGTGATGAAGGCGAGGTTGAACTCCTTGACTCCGGTCTTCGTGACGGTGTCCAGCAGGTCGTACGCCGGGTAGAGCGAGGTGTCGATGTACGGCGCGAAGCCGGCGCCCGTGCCGCCGCCGGACGTCTCGGTGGGGGTGGGGGTGGGCGTCGGGGTGGGGGTCGGCTTCTGCGTGGGCGTGGCGCTCGCCGTCGGGCTCGGGGTCTTGGTGGGTGTGGGCTGCTCGGTGGGGCGGCCGCTCGGCTGCGGCGTCGCGCCCTCGTCGACGGAGCATTTGACCTTGTTGATGAGACAGGAGGTCGGGTCGGCGACGGTCGCCGTACCGCTCGCGGAGGTGACGAAGCCGACGGTCACCGACTTGCCGGGGGCGAGCTCCTTGTTCCAGCTCGCGGGCTTCACGGTGATGTGCTGCCCGTTCACGGTGTGCTCGCCGTTCCACAGCGAGCCGATCGTGGTGCCCTTGGGCAGATCGAACTCGAGCGTCCAGTCCGACTGCGCCTTTCCGGTGGCATTGGTGATGACGTACTGGCCGGTGTAACCACCGGTCCAGGAACTCGTCTTGGTGTACGCGGCGCCTACGGCTGCGGCCTGCGCGGTGCCCGTGAGGGCGAACGCCGCGCCGCCGATGACGGCGGCGGCGACGACCGCGCCGACCGCCTTGGTCTTCGCGCTCGCCCTGCGCCGGTGCGTGCTGCTGCCCATTGCGTGCCTGCCTCTGCGTTACGGGGGGTGGGGGTGTGGCAGCACGCTAGCGGCCCGGAAACGGACAAATGACCTGTTCGGGGCGGGGGTTGAGCTTCTTAGGACGCTCTTAAGGAGGGCATCGGAACGGATTAATGGTCGAGACCAGTGAGAGCGATTGAGCCGGCTCCGGCGACCCGCGGTCTCGCTGTCACCGAACGCCCCGGTCACTTCTCAGGCGGACGCCCTTGCGGCGTCTGACCGTTCCCCGATGGCCCCGTCTCCGCTCCCCCAGCAGCCCCTCGCGCGAGTCGAGCCCGATCCAGATCCGTACCTCCGTGCCGCCGAGCACCGAGCTGCCTATCCGTACGTCCCCGCCCGTCGACTCCGCCACCCTGCGCACGATGTCCAGGCCGAGCCCCGTCGAGCCGTCCCTGCCCCCGCTGTTACCGCGGGCCATCGCCGCCTCCGGGTCGGTGATGCCCGGGCCCGCGTCCGACACCAGCACGATGACCGCGTCCCCGCCGTTGTGTACGTCGACCGAGAAGGCCGTGCCCTCCGGGGTGTGCCGGAAGACATTGCCGAGCAACGCGTCGAGCGCGGCGGCCAGTTCGGGGCGCGCGACGGGGATGCGTACGGGCCGGTCGACGCCCGCGACCCGCACCTTGCGGCCCTCGTCCTCCGCCAGCGCCGACCAGAAGTCCATCCGCTCCCGGACAACCTCGGAGGCGTCGCAACCGGCTCCGGGGCCGGGCGACGCGGTCTGCGGCTTGGCGTCGCGCGCCGTGCGGATGATCGTGTCGACCTCGCGCTCCAGCTGCTCGACCGCGGCCCTGGTCTGGTCGGCGGCGGGTCCGTCGCCGAGCGAGGCGGCGTTGAGGCGCAGCACGGTGAGCGGCGTACGCAGCCGGTGCGACAGGTCGGCGGCCAGCTCGCGCTCATTGGCGAGGAGCTGGACCACCTGGTCGGCCATGGAGTTGAAGGCGATAGCGGCGGAACGCAGTTCGGTCGGCCCCTCCTCGGGGACGCGCGCCCCGAGCTTGCCCTCGCCCAGGTCGTGCGCCGCGCCCGCGAGGCGCTGGGCGGGCTGCACCATGCGGATGCCGAGCCGGTCGGCGACCGCGACCGAGCCGACGATCAGCGCGATGCCGACACCGGCGAGCACCAGCCAGGCGGTGTCCACGCCGTTGGAGACCTCGCCCTCCGGTACGAACACCTCGACGACGGCGATCTGTCCGGTGCTGATCGCGGTGGGCTGGAGGAGCGCGGAGCCGCCGGTCACCTCGGTGATGGAGGCGCGGCCGAGCCGCCGCGTGGTCGCCAGGTCCTTCTGGGTCGCCCGGCGGGTGCCGATGTTCACCGGCTGGCTGCCCGGCTCGCCGGAGGCCGGGATGTGCACGGCCATCCGCCCGGCCGATCCGGCCTGGGTGGACATCACCGCCCGCTCCAGCGGATCGCGGTCGGCGGTGATGGAGAGGGTGGGGCCGATGGCGGCGGCCTGCCGCTCGGCGTTGGAGAAGGCCCGGTCCCTGGCCATCTCCTTGATGACGAGCCCGAGGGGTATCGCGAAGGCGACCACAACCATGGCGGTGACGGCCA
Organism: Streptomyces sp. NPDC019443; assembly: GCF_044389785.1. NCBI lineage: Bacteria > Bacillati > Actinomycetota > Actinomycetes > Kitasatosporales > Streptomycetaceae > Streptomyces > Streptomyces sp. NPDC019443. The sequence continues at coordinate 212,716 of NZ_JBIRYJ010000008.1, read as the reverse complement.
GCGAGACCTTGACCAGCGCCCATCTCATGACATGTGTCCATTCATGGCATGCGTCCGTTCACGGCATGCGTCCGTTCACGGCATGCGTCCGTTCGGCGGCTCCAGCTTCACGCCGACGCCGCGGAGGGTGTGCAGATAGCGGGGCCGTGCTGCCGTTTCGCCCAATTTCCGTCGCAGCCAGGACAGATGGACGTCGATGGTCTGGTCGTCGCCGTAACTCAGCTGCCAGACCTCGGCGAGCAGCTCCTTGCGCGGTACGACGACGCCGGGCCGCCCGGCCAGGAACGCCAGCAGGTCGAACTCCCGGCGGGTCAGGTCGAGTGCCGCCCCGTCCAGCTCGGCCTGGCGGCGCAGCGGGTCGATGGAGAGCCCGCCGACCTGGATGACGCCCGAGGGCGGGGCGTCCCCGGCGGCGCGCGAGCGGCGCAGCACGGCCGCCATCCGCGCGGACAGGTGCTCCACCGAGAAGGGCTTGATGAGGTAGTCGTCGGCGCCGTCGTTGAGCAGGCGGACGATCTCCGCCTCGTCGTCCCGCGCGGTCGCGATGATCACTGGTACGTCGGTGATTCCGCGCAGCATCTTCAGCGCCTCGGACCCGTCCAGATCGGGCAGGCCGAGATCCAGGATGACCAAGTCGAAGCGGAAATGGGCCACCTCGCGCAGCGCCTCGAGGGCCGTGCCGACGCTCCGTACGGTGTGGGAGGCCTCGGTCAAGTGCCGTATGAGGGCGGAGCGCACGAACTGGTCGTCCTCGACCACGAGCACACTTGCCATGGGCGGCACCGTACGCCATCCGGAGGACGCCGGTCCCTCTAGGGACAGTTGCGGGGTGCGTGGTGCAGTATGGCCCCGATGCATCGAGGACTCGTACATGCCATGGCGTGGTCGCTGTCCACCGGCGCGGCGGTCACGCTGTCCTGGTGGGGCGTCCACACGGTCATGTCCGGGACCGCCTACGACCGGCCGCGCGCGCTGCCCATCACCGCGGACGGCGCCACCACGCAGGGCGCGAAACCGCAGGCATCGTCAACGCAACGGTCGCCGAGCCCGACGCCGTCCAAGCCGGGCAGTGCGGACAGGACCCGCAAGCCGTCGGCCACTGGGTCGGCCGGAAAGCCGAGCAAGACCAAGCCGTCGTCGCCGCCGGCCTCGGCGACGCCGTCCGGGAATGTGAAGGGCTACACCGTCGACGGCGGCCGGGTCGTCTTCGACATCGGCGAGTCGTCGGCGGAGCTGGTCTCTGCGACGCCGGACGCCGCCTGGCAGATGCAGGTCTGGAAGCAACCGACGTGGATCCGGGTGACTTTCACCAAGGACGGCCGGGAGGTCTCGGTCTTCTGCACCTGGAACGGCCACCCGCCGATGGTCGAGTTCGACGACCGCTAGGTTGTCTGTTCCGTCCTCAATCGCCGGGTCCCGGTCACCGCGCTAACGGAACGTCGCCGGCGGCGGTACGGGTGACGGCTTCGCGCTCGCGTCGGTGACCGCGGCCGCGCCGCCCGTGAAGTCGGTGAGCGCCCTGCCGTGTTCGACCCGGCCGGGGTGCGGGTCGCTCGCGACGCGGCGGGTCAGCTCGGCGACGGGCAGCGGAACGTCGGACGCGAGCAGCACCGCATTGCCGAAGCGGCGGCCGCGCAGCACCGTCGGGTCGGCGGCGAGCGCGAGCTCGGGGAAGACGGCGGCGGCGGTGGCGACCTGGGCGCGCAGATGGGCGAGCGGCGGCCCGTCGGCGAGGTTCGCGGCGTAGTGCCCGCCCGGCTTCAGGACCCTGCGCACCTCGGCGAGGAATTCCGTACTGGTCAGATGCGCGGGGGTGCGGGCTCCGCTGAAGACGTCGGCGATCACCAGGTCCGCCCAGTCGTCCGGGACCTTGCCGAGCCCGGCGCGGGCGTCGGCCGACCGGACGCGTATGCGTGCGCCGGGGTCCAACGGGAGCTGTTTGCGGACCAGTTGGACCAGCGAGGCGTCCAACTCGATGATCTGCTGGGTGGATCGGGGGCGGGTCGCCGCGATGTAGCGGGCGAGAGTGAAGGCCCCGCCACCGAGATGCACGACCTGGAGGGGGCGGCCCGGCGGGGCGGCGAGATCGGCGACATGGCCGAGGCGGCGCTGGTACTCGAAGGAGAGATGGACCGGGTCGTCGAGGTCGACATGGGACTGCGGGGCGCCGTCGAGGAGCAGCGTCCAGCCGCGCGGCCGCTCGCGGTCGGGTATCAGCTCGGCGAGCCCGCCGTCGACCTGCTCGACGACGGGTTCGGGGCCGCCTGCCCCGCCCGTACGGCTGCGCCGCTTGCTCTTTGCCACCAGCCCATTATCGGCGCAGTACGGATGGGGGGCTCAGCGGCCGGGGCTCAGCAACAGTTGTCGGCGGCTTCGATGAGGCGGGCCGCCTCGCCGAGCGCCTCGCGCAGCACCACCGGGTCGGTGACCGGGCCGGCGCCGTCCGGCGGCAGTAACCAGTCGGCGCCAGTGTCGGCACCGGTGCCGGTGCCCGTGACCGGGGGTTCGGCGGGGATCCGCAGACCGCGTCCCGACGTCTGCGTACAGGCGCTGCCCGGCATGTCCCAGCCGTCCGCGGTGCCGGGCGGCACCAGGAAGCCGAGGGTGTCGCAGGTGCCGTCGTGGAGCACCGGGCCGACGGCCGGTACACCGCCGCGGCGCAGGATGTCGACGGCCTCGAGCCCCTGCCTGGCGGGGACGGTCACCAGATCGCAGGGCTCCGCGTCGTCGCCGGGCGGTGCGCTGCTGTCCGGGGTTGGCCTGCGGCGAGCAGTCGTCGCAGTCGTGCGTGAGCCGCCGTTGGCGCTGGTCTCCATGCCGATCTCCAACAAGGGGATCCCCTCCTCGCTCGAGTGGAGACACGTACCGCGCCTCCGGATGGTTCAACGCCCGTTCGCGTCAAGGGCTACGGCGGCTCGCCGCCGCAAAGGATGGCAGTTCATGGCAGATCGAGGGAGAGATATCCCTTTTGTAGCTAAACCCTGTGTGTGCGGTCCATCACAGCAGGTACGTTCTTGCTCCGCCGGAACACGGCTGCACCAAGAGAGGGCTCGGCCATGGCGTCATCGTCACAGGCATCACGGGCAGTTCCCAACCGGGCGGTTCCCAACCTCGCCTTCCGCCGGCTGCGGGGGCAGCGCTCGCCTGGGGAGTTCGCGGCGAGTGTGCGCAAGGCGGCTCGAGAGATCGGCGAGCAGGTCTCGTGCGACGCCCGCTATGTCGGGCGCGTCGAGGCAGGCGAGATCCGCTGTCCCAACTATGCGTACGAGCGGGTGTTCCTGCACATGTTCCCCGGTCTGACGCTGGCGGACCTGGGGTTCGCGGCGCGGGAACAGGTGCGGGGCGGCGGCCGGGGGCGGCCGCCCGAACCTTCCCTCGGCCCCCTCGACCTTGACGGCAACAGTGACAGCGACATCGACGAGGAGAGCGACGTGCTGCGTCGCGCATTCATGACGAGCGGCTCCGCCACCGTGGCGGCCGCGTCTCTCGGGCTCGGTCCCGGCCCCGGCCTTGTGCCCGCACAGCGACGCGTCGGCGAGGCGGAAGTGAACGCCGTCGAGCACGCGGTACGCCGGATCCGGCTGCTCGACGACAGGCACGGCGCGGACGGGCTCTACAAGCGGGCCGCGCAGCCGCTGCGGGCGGCGTACGCACTGCTCGACGCGGGCACGGCCGCGCGCCCCTCGACGGCGGACCGGCTGCACGCGGGGGCGGGCGAACTCGCCATCTCGGTGGGCTGGCTGGCGCACGACTCGGGCCGGTTCGACGATGCGCGCTCGCACTACGCGGAGGCGCTGGCGACGGCTCGGGTGGCGGGCGATCCGGCGCTGGAGGCGCACGCGTTCTGCAATACGTCCTTCCTGGCGCGGGACGCGGGCCGCCACCGGGAGGCGGTCCGCTCGGCCCAGGCGGGCCAGCGGGCGGCGCGGCAGCTGGCCTCGCCGCGGCTGCTGTCCCTGCTCTCGCTTCGGGAGGCGGGCGGCTGGGCGGGGCTCGGGGACCGTACGGGCTGCGAGAAGTCCCTGGGGCGGGCGTACGCGTACTTCGACCGGGGCCCGGCGGACGCGGATCCGGAGTGGATGTCCTTCTTCGGCGAACCGGAACTGGAAGCACTGCAGGCGCAGTGCTGGTCGGCCCTCCACGACTGGCCCCGGGCCGCCCGCCACGCCCGCCGGGCGGCGACCCTCCAGGACAGCCGCTTCACCCGCAACCTGGCCCTGTACCGGGCGCAACTGGCGGCGGACCTGGCCCGCGCCGGAGCCCCGGACGAGGCGGCGGAGGCGGGCCACCAGGTGCTGGACCTGCTGGCGGAGGTCCGGTCGTCACGCATCCAGTCGATGCTGTCGGACACGGCGAGGGTGCTGCTGCCGAAGCGGAGGACGGGGGGTGTGGGTTCGTTCCTGGAGCGGCACGGGGAGTCGCTGCGAAGGGCGTGATGGGCGCCCCCGGGCGGGAAGCTCAACCCTCCAGATGGCCCGTGTCGTTCCAGCGCTCCACCGCCGGCGCACCGTACGCCCACCCGAGCACCGACAGACTCGTCGGGTCCAGCTTGATCCGCGCCGCGAACGACGGGTCCATGCCCAGCCACCGCGCCCCCAGCACCCGCAGGATGTGGCCGTGCGCGAAGACCAGCACGTCGCGGTCCGCCGAGCGCGCCCACTCCACCACCTCGTCCGCCCGCGCGCCGAGTTCCGACAGGGTCTCGCCGTCCGGGACGCCGTCGCGCCAGATGAACCAGTCCGGGCGGTCCGCATGGATGTCCGCCGGGGCCAGGCCCTCGTACGCCCCGTAGTCCCACTCCATCAGGGCGTCCCACCCGGTCGCCCGGTCCCCGAACCCCGCCAGCGCGCACGTCTCCGCCGCCCGCGCCAGCGGGCTCGTACGGACCTCGACGCCCTCCAGGCCCGACCACGGCGCCCGGTGCAGCCGCTCCCCCAGCAGTTTCGCCCCGCGCCTGCCCTCTTCGAGCAGGGGGATGTCCGTCCTGCCGGTGTGCTTGCCGAGCAGTGACCATTCCGTCTGGCCGTGCCGGGCGAGCAGGATGCGCGGTGCCATGCGGGGTCTCCCTGAGGTTCACATCGGGTGGCTTTCCATCATCGCGCACCTGAACGCGGGGCAACCTCCAAGTCGATCTCAGCGTCCCTCTACAGGCCGGGACCCGCCGACGGAGCGTCGCCCTGTACACCGTACGGTCGAACGGTGGCCGATGGCCGCCTGAACACAAACTGGAGAAACGTTCGGATGCCGTACACCGCGCCCCGCCATCGGCCCCGCTGGTGGACCGAACTGACGCTGATCGCAGTGGTCTACGCCGCCTACTCGGCGGGCCGGCTGCTCGCCCGCGGCGATGTGTCGACCGCGGTCGACCACGGCATGGCGATACTCCGGGCCGAGAAGGCCCTCCTGCTCAACGCCGAGCACCCGCTCAACCGCCTCTTCAGCCAGACCCCCGCCCTCGGCATACCCGCCGACTTCGCGTATGCCTCGCTGCACTATCTGGTCACTCCGGCCATCCTCGTCTGGCTCTTCCGCCGCCGCCCCGCCCGCTACCACGCCGCCCGCACCTGGCTGATGCTCTCCACGCTGCTCGGCCTCGTCGGCTTCACCCTGCTGCCGACCTGCCCGCCGCGGCTGCTCGATGCCGGTCAGGGGTTCGTCGACACGATGGCGCAGTACAGCTCGTACGGCTGGTGGGGCGGCGAGGCGAGCGCGCCGCGCGGCATGGGCGCGATGACCAATCAGTACGCGGCGATGCCGAGTCTGCACGTCGGCTGGGCGCTGTGGTGCGGCGTGATGCTGTGGCGGCACGGGCGCACTCCGCTGATGAAGGTCCTCGGCATCGCCTACCCGCTTCTCACCACGCTCGTGGTGATGGGCACGGCGAACCACTACTTCCTGGACGCGGTCGCCGGCGCCGCCGTGATGGGCGTCGGCGCACTGCTGACGCGGCCCGCGATGCGCCTCGCCCACCGGGTGCGCACACGTGTACTGTCCGCTCCTTCCGGCTCTAAGTCCCCGATTGTCAGTGCCGGATGCGAGACTTCCGCGGGTGAGCGAATCCCTGGACAGCGGACCACCTCCGCAGGCGCCGACGACAGCACTCCGGCAGCGGCTCGCTGAGCTGCGCGGCCCCGCCGCCCAGCCGCATCCGCTCGACGCCCGCGCGCTGGCCGCCCTCGCCGCGAACCCCGGCTGCAAGCGGCGCGCGCTGCTGGACGGCGCCGGGGTGGACAAGGCGGCGCTCGCCTCCGCGCTGGGGTCCCCTGCGGCGTTCGGGCAGTCGCAGTTCGCGTTCATGCGCGGCAATGCTTTCGAGGCCAGGGTCAAGGCCGACGGCGGTACGGAACTGATGCGGCTGCTGGGCGTGGACGCCCCGGCCGAGGTCCGGGTGCCCGATCTGTCGGCGGCCGGTCCCGAGGGCCGGGCCGCGCGTACGGCGCTGGCGCTGCGTGAGGCGACCGCGGCCGGTGCCCAAGACGGGGTGTGGACGCTGCTCGACCATCCCCTGCTGGCGCTGGAGGTCGCGGGCTCCCCCGCCTATCTGGAGCCGGACGCGGTGGTCGTCCACCCGGACGGGCGGTGGACGGTCGTCGAGATCAAGTCCTTCCCGATGATCGACGCTTCGGCGGACGCGGCGAAGGTGGGCGCGGCCGCGCGCCAGGCCGCGGTGTACGTGCTGGCGCTGGAGAGGGTCGCCGCGCTGACGGAGGGCGCGGAGGTGGCGCACTCGGTGCTGCTGGTCTGCCCCAAGGACTTCTCCAATCTGCCGACCGGGTCCGTGGTCGACGTCCGTAAGCAGTTGTCGGTCACCCGCCGCCAGCTGGCCAGGCTGACCCGGATCGAGGACATCGCCGCGGCGCTGCCCGAGGGCACGACCTTCGACCTGGAGCGGCCGGCTGAGGAGCTGACGGCGGCGGTCGAGTCGGTGTCCGCGGCGTACGCCCCCGAGTGCCTGGCCGCGTGCGAGCTGGCCTTCCACTGCCGCGACCGGGCCCGCGATTCGGGCGCGGTAGAGGCGCTGGGCCGTGGGGTGCGCGGCGAGCTGGGCGGGTTGACGACGATCGGCGACGTCCTGGCGGCGGCACGGGGGGCCGCGGGCGATCCGGACGACCCGGCGGTCGCCGCCCTGCGCAGAGCGGCGGCGCTGCGGGCCGAGGCACTGGAGGCGGCCGGATGTCGCTGATCTCCACGCTTGCCCGGCTGGAGGCCGTGGAGTCCGGGCGGGCCCGGCCGCTGGCGACCGTGCGGCACCGGCATCTGTCCGATCGGCCGCTGGTCTTCGTGCCGCTCACCACGGCGGGTGAGGCGGGGGCGCCGCTGGGCGCGCTGGTCGGCACCGATTCCGAGGAGCCTCGGCTGCTGGTCGTGGCGCAGCCCCGCGACCGCGATCTGCGCTTCACCTTCCTCGCGCAGCTGGCCGACGCGGTGCTGCCGCATCTGGATGCGTACGCCGACGACATCGAGCCCGCCGAGCGGAAGGAGACCGACCCCGAGACCGGCAAGAGGGTCAAGGTCGAAGTCGAACTGTGCGCGGACGCACCGCAGTTGATCGTGCCGGGGCGGGCCGGCATCGACTTCGTACGGCTGCTCGGCCGGTCGATGCGGTTTCGGCGTACGGCGGAGGAGGACCCCGACGCGCCCTACCCCGCACCGCCGCGGGTGCCGCTGCTCGGCCGCTGGCTCACGCACTACGGCGAACGGGCCCGGGTGCCCGGCTCCTCGCTGCTCCTCGCCGCGACCGATCTGCTGAACCGGCACTGGGCGACCGGTCAGTCCTCGCTGGAGGACCAGCATCTGGGGGCGCTGCTCGCCTGGATCGATCCACCGGAGGGTGAGTCCGGCCCGGATGCCGCGCTGCGGGCCGAGCTGGCGCGGGGCAGGGACGGGCAGCTGTTCTGCCCGCCGGCCGGGCCGGCCACCGATCCGGCCTTCGACAACAGGCTGCTGGCCCCGGCCGTGGAGCGCTACGACCGGGCGCGACAGGCGCTGGGCGCGGCGGAGGACGGCGCGGCGGCGGATGCGCGGCTGGGTGAACTGAGTGTCGCCGAGCGGGAGATCCGCCGGCTCGTGCTGACCCAGCTGCTGCCCACGTGGCAGGCGGTGTGGCGGAGCCTGGAGCTGTTGCGTGAGCTGCCGGAGGGCTCCAGGGCGGCGGACCGCTGGACTCGGGACCGCTGGTCGTTCACCGCGCACCGCGATCGCGTACGGGCGGGAGAGCCGCCGCAGCCGCGCCGCGACGACGCGGTGACGGCCGCGCAGAAGCTCGCCTCCCGCGAGACGGCCCAGGCGCAGCTGGAGGCCCAGGAGGCGCTGGACGACCCGCTGGTGCTTGCGGGGCGCAGGCTGGCGGGCGAGGCGTTCCTGAGTGAGGTGACGGAGGTCGTGATGGCCTGGTCGGACTCGAAGCGCCCGAGCCCGCGTCCGCTGCTCACAGTCCGCACGGACGACCGCCCGCAGCTCGCCGAGCGGGCGAAGGTGTACCGCTCGCTGGCGGACAAGCCGCAGACGGCGGAGTTCGTACGGTACGACGCGGAGGGGACGCTGGTGCTGCGGCTGACGGACCGCATGGGCCGCGCCAAGGACCCGGCGGAGGGCTCGGTCCCGCGGAAGGGCGACCGGATCGCCTGGACCCTGTTCGAACACGACCAGCGGGGCGGCCCCAAGCTCCCGCCCCCGGAGGAAACCCCGTGGACCCACGGCGGGCCCCCGGGCACGTCGGCTCAGAGTCCGGACCCTGTGACCACGGAGGACGTGCTGTGACCCGGCCGGGCTTCGAGCCGTCCGTCGAGGCTGCCCGGGCCACGGACGCGATCCTCGACGACACGCTGCACGGCTCCCACCGCGGTGTCGTCGTGGACTCGCCGCCCGGGGCCGGGAAGTCCACGCTCGTGGTGCACGCCGCGCGGGAACTGGCCGCCGCCGGGCGGCCGTTGATGGTCATCGCGCAGACCAATGCCCAGGTCGACGACCTCGTCGTCCGGCTCGCCGAGAAGGAGCCCGCGCTGGCGGTCGGGCGACTGCACAGCAATGAGCCCGATCCGTACGACAAGGCCCTCGACGAGCTGGACAACGTCCGCAAGTCCGCCAAGGCCGGTGACCTCGCCGGGCTGGAGATCGTCATTTCGACCGCCGCGAAGTGGGCGCATGTCCAAGGCGTCGAGCCCTGGCGGCACGCCATCGTCGACGAGGCCTACCAGATGCGCTCCGACGCGCTGCTCGCCGTCGCCGGGCTCTTCGAGCGCGCCCTGTTCGTGGGCGACCCCGGTCAGCTGGACCCGTTCTCGATCGTCGGCGCTGACCAGTGGGCCGGGCTGTCGTACGACCCCTCCGCGAGCGCCGTCTCCACACTGCTGGCCCACAATCCGGAGCTGCCGCAGCACCGGCTGCCCGTCTCCTGGCGGCTCCCGGCCTCCGCCGCGCCGCTCGTCTCCGACGCGTTCTACCCGTACACCCCCTTCCGCAGCGGTACCGGCCCCGGCGACCGGCGGCTCGCCTTCGGGGTGCCGCCGGACGGCTCGGGCCCCGACCGGGTGCTCGACGAGGCGGCCGAATCGGGCTGGGGCCTGCTGGAGCTGCCCGCCCGCCACACGCCCCGTACCGACCCCGAGGCGGTACGGGCGGTGGCCCTGGTCGTACGCCGGCTGCTGGACCGCGGGGGCGCGGCGACCAGCGAGCGGTCCACGGAACCCGTCCCGGTCACCGCCGGCCGGATCGCCGTCGGCACGGCCCACCGCGACCAGGCGGCTGCGGTGCGGGCGGCGCTCGCCGAGCTGGGCGTCGCGGACGTCACCGTGGACACGGCGAACCGCCTCCAGGGCCGTGAGTTCGACGTCACGATCGTCCTCCACCCGCTCTCGGGCCGCCCGGACGCGACCGCGTTCCATCTGGAGACGGGCCGGCTGTGCGTGCTGACCTCCCGCCACCGGCACGCGTGCATCGTGGTGTGCCGCGCGGGCGTCACCGACCTGCTGGACGAGCACCCGTCGACGGAGCCGGTCCAGCTCGGCGTCACGGTCAAGTTTCCGGATGGCTGGGAGGCCAACCACTCGGTCCTGGCACACCTGGCGGAACACCGGGTGAGCTGGCAGCCGTAGGCACACTTGCATTCGCGGCGACAATGGAAGGCGGCGATGGGTATGCGATGGACACAAGGTCAACGGAGGGCGGCCCGGAAAGGGGCTCGCACCTGGGCGAGGAGGAGAACCACATGGCGGAACCCGAGCGGAGCGAGCGGAAGCTGCGACCGGCCCCGCTGCTCTTCGAGCCGTCGGAGGCTGCCGCCGACCCCGAGCACTTCTTCGACCTGGAGTCGATAGAGGACCCGCGGGAGCTGCTGGCGCGGTCGACCGAACTGGCCCTGGCGTTCCGCGCGGCCACCGACCGCGCCGTGGAGTACCAGGCGCTCGCGGCCGCCCAGCTCGCCGACCCGCGCCGGTTCGACCGGCTGACCCCCGCGGACATCGCCGAGCGGGCGGAGTGGACCGAGGACTACGCGAAGAAGATGATCGAGTTCGGCCGCGGCCTGCTCCGCAACACCACGCCCTAGCCCACCGCCCCGCCTCAACATCGCGCACGGCATATGCCGGGGCGCAAGATACGCCTCCCCGACCGGCGCTGTCTCCGTTTCCGCCAACTCTCAGAAACGGAACGGTCACTCCGGGTAGGTCTTGTTCCATGAGTGCATGGCTGCAAGACGACTCTCTGCCGGCCCCCGGCTCCGGTGACGACGAGCGCCGGACCCATACCTTGGCCCTCCTGCGGGACGAGGGCAGGCACCAGGTCGCCCAGGTCACATCGCCCGGCGCGAGCTGGCTCGTCTCGGCCGTCGGCCATCCGCGCTCGATGCTGGCCCTCTGGGAGACCCACCCGTACGCCCCCGCCGTACTTCCCTGCGGCTCCGTCTTCGACGTCGTGAACGTGCCCACGGTCTTCGGCCGCCGCATGCTCGACCGGCTCTGGGAGGAGGGGCCGGGATCCGGCCCCGTCGCCATGCACCGAGGCCGGATGCTGCTCTTCGCCGCCCCCGGCACCGCGCACCGCCTGCCGTCCCTGCTCGGCTGGGAGGAGTGCGGCGACTCCGTACCGCCGGTGCTCTGCCACGGCACCGGCGACGCGGTCACCGTTCCGCCGCTGGCCAAGGGCCACGCCGCGACGGGCGGCCCGCGCTGGCTGGTGGCCCCCGACACCCGGCACCCGTGGCTGCCGGGGCCCGAGGTGGTGCTCTGGGCGTGCGTGCGGGCGGTCCGCGCGGCCTCGGCTCCCAGCGTCCGTATATCGATTTTTCCTGGCGCCGATCAGGATGCTAAGGTCTACGACGTCAGCAGGCGCCGCTAGCTCAGTTGGTTAGAGCAGCTGACTCTTAATCAGCGGGTCCGGGGTTCGAGTCCCTGGCGGCGCACAGACGGGGAAAGCCCCTCGCGAGAGCGAGGGGCTTTTTCGTACGCCCGGACGGCCGGACCCCGCCCCGCACCCGCGCCCCGCACCGCAGACCCCCGGACGCACCGCTACGTCGTCGTGATCTTGACCGTCCACGCGCCCGACCGCGTACGGTCCGCCACCTCCACCTTCGTCCGCCCACCCGGCACCCCCGGCATCGTGAACGTCTCGCCGACCCCCAGCGGCGCATCCGCCAGCGGCGGGTACACCGACGTGTCCCAGCACGCCGAGCTGTCCGGGTGGGTGTCGACGACCTCCGCCGGGCCGCCACCCGAAGCCGTCTCGGCCTGCACGCGATAGAGCAGCACCCCCTCCCTGCAGGTCGACTCGTCGTTGCCCGTCGATCCGCGCACCTCGATCGCGAGCGCCGTGTCCACACCGGTCCGGACGACCGCGAGCCGCGTGCCGAGGCTCCCGCCCGGGGTCGGCGCGGCCGAGATCGGCTCCAGAGTGATCCACTCGGCCTTCGTCACACACCGCACGGCCCGCCTGTCCAGCCAGCCCAGCTTCCACTTGTGCCAGCCGAAGAGATCCGGGGCAAGACCGAACTGGCTGCCCATCACGTCCCAGTCCCCGACGTACGTGTCCCAGTCGCCCTTGCCGTCCGTCGGCCGGTGGTAGAGGTCAGGTAGGTCGAAGACATGCCCGGTCTCGTGGGCCAGCACATTGCGGTCCGGCGGGTGGCGCTCGAAGACGGTGACGACCCGGTCGACGTCGGTGCCGTCGGCGTGCAGGGGCTCGTCGAAGTTCACGACCTTCGTCGCGTCGGAGTCGACGCCGGGCGCGTCCGGGTCGGCGACCAGATAGACGATGTCGTAGCGGGAGAAGTCGACGGTCGGGTCGGCCGCGTTGATCGCGTCACGCAGATACCCGGCGCGCTGTCCGGGCTCCCAGTCACGGCTTATCCCGTACGCCGTCGAGGCCTTCGGCATCGCCACCCACTCGCGCTGCGAGTGCGGGCGCAGCACGAACTTCCCGTACGAGGCACGCGCGAAGAATGTGCTGGTGGCCGGGAAGTGGTCGGCCGCGAGCTCGCGCGGCGCGTTCAGCGGGACGGAGTCCGGGAACGACAGGAAGATCATCACGGCGTCCAGTTGCCGGGCCGGGCGCGGATAGTCGGTGTTCCACGTGTCCACGCCCAGGGAGTGGTGCGCGGCCGTGCGGGTCAGCGCGCAGGGCCCACCCGCCGTCTTGGCCACCGCGGGGCCGGCCACGAGCGAAGTGGCGGCGAGCGCCACGAGGGAAGTGAGGGCAGCAGCGGCGCTCCGCAGGCGCACGGGTTCCACTCCCTCGGGTGTTCCCTCGGACGACTGCTGACCCTCCACGTGGACCTCCGGCTGCGGAATGGGCGACACCTCAACCACCTTGTGACGGTTTTTCGCAGTACGCCCTGTTCCGCTGCCCCACCCGGGTGACCGACCCGACACCGGCCCGACACCGACCCGAGACCCGACGACACTCCGATGGCTCACGGAACGTCACATTCGGTCAGTGCGGATCGCCCCCGGCTCAGACCTGTGCAGAAACGATCGACCGAAGGCCGTGAATGAGCTGCCTCGCGGCGGCGTAGCTGGAACGGCCCATGGGCCAGCCTCTATGATCGGCAGACTTTCCCGGCTTCTTCCCTTTGCCGCCGGGCTTCTTGCCGGATTTCTTGCTGATCACATCGGTACGACCCTGTACGACACGACTGCACTGCGGGAGCGAGCGGTGAGCGGAACCTCCGAAGGAACAGGGCCCGCGGGAGTCGCAGCCGACCCCAGCAAATCCGGGCTGTCGATCACAGAGCGTAACCGCTTCGGCCGGACCACCGCCGAACTGCGCGACTACCGGGCCGCCTTCAACGCCGCGCACCTCGCGATGGCGGTCGTCGACCACGAGGGCCTCGTGGTCACCGCCAACGCGGCCCTCGCCGCGCTGCTGGGCACCGAACCAGACACCCTGCAGGAACAGTTCGCGGCGGACATCGTCGACCTCGCATCGGACCGCCGCACCTGGCACGCGTACCGCGAAGTGCTGCGCGGCCGCCGGTCCCGGTTCCGCTGTGCGCGCCGCCTCAAGCACCCCGACGGGCGCACGCTGTGGGCGGAGGTGACTGTCGCGCCGGTGCCCGACAGCCGCAATGTGCTGCTCTCCATCGCGGACATCAGCGACCGGCGCGAGCTGCACGCCCGGCTGCGCCATCTCCAGATGCACGACCCTGTGACCCGGCTGCCCAACCGCACGCTGTTCTTCGAGCGATTGTCGGCGGCGCTCGAGTCATCGGCGTACGACCACGGCTCGACCGGCCGGATCGGCCTCTGCTATCTCGACCTCGACGGCTTCAAGGCGGTCAACGACACCCTCGGGCACCGGCTCGGCGACCGACTGCTGGCCGCGGTCGCCTCGCGGCTCACCGAGTGCGCGGACAGCTACGGATACGCGTGCAGCGGCGGGCACCTGGTGGCGCGGCTCGGCGGCGACGAGTTCGCGATCCTGGTCGAGGACTCCGCCGGTACGGAGCAGCTCGCCGATCTCGCCAAGTCCGTACTGGCCGCGCTGCAGCAGCCGTTCGATCTGGCCGGGCAGCGTCTTTCTGTCTCGGCGTCGATCGGGGTGGTGGAACGGACGGTGTCCGGGACGAATGCCACCGGGCTGATGCAGGCCGCGGACACGACGCTGTACTGGGCGAAGGCGGACGGCAGGGCCCGCTGGACACTCTTCGACCCCGAGCGCAACGCGCACCGGATGACCCGTCAGGCGCTGTCCTCGACGCTTCGCCCGGCCGTGGAGCGCGGGGAGTTCACGCTGGAGTACCAGCCGCTGGTGGGGATGGCGGACGGGGTGACGCGAGGCGTGGAGGCGCTGGTGCGCTGGAACCACCCGCAGTTCGGCACGCTCGCGCCGAATCGGTTCATCGGCATCGCGGAGGAGGACGGCTCGATCGTCCAGCTCGGACGGTGGGTGCTGCGTACGGCGTGCCTCCAGGCCCGCCGGTGGCAGAAGGACCACCCGGACGCGCCGCCGCTGTTCGTCAGCGTCAATGTCGCCGTACGCCAGGTCTGGGACTCCGACCTGGTGGCGGACGTGGCGGGGATCCTGGCTGAGACGGGACTCGCGCCGCATCTGCTGCAACTGGAGCTGACGGAGTCGGCGGTGATGGGCTCGGCGGGCCGCCCGCTCCAGGCGCTGCAGGCGCTCAGCGACATGGGCGTGCAGATCGCGATCGACGACTTCGGGACGGGGTACTCGAACCTCGCGTATCTGAGCCGGCTGCCGGTATCCGTACTGAAGCTCGACGGATCGTTTGTCCGCGGCTTCCAGGACGAGGCGCATCCGAACCCGGCGGACGAGACGATCGTCGAGGCGATGGTGCAACTGGCGCACCGGCTGGGCCTGACGGTTACGGCGGAATGCGTGGAAACGGCGGGCCAGGCGTCGCGGCTGCGGCGGATCGGCTGTGACACGGGCCAGGGCTGGCTCTACTCGCGGGCGGTGGCGCCGGAGCAGATCGCCGAGCTGATCGGCGTCGGAGCGTTGTCGGTCTGACGCCAGGTCCGACGCCCGGCGACGCCCGGTCCCGACGCCGGATCCGGGCGACCGGGTGGGACGCCGACCGCCCCCGGCCGGAAGGACGTTCCAGCGGGGGCGGCGGCCTGTGGGGGGTAGGGGGGCAGCGGCTCAGCAGGCGCCCAGGTCCTGCCAGACGCCCCATTCGCCCGTCGTGCCCGGCTCTTCGCCCTGGGTCCACCACTTCGCCTTCCAGAGGTGGCCCTTGTGGGAGACCTGCGCGCCGCCGGTGTACGCCGGGGTGCTGGACCAGGCCGCGGCCGTGCAGCCCGCCGGCGGGTCGGAGGGGGACGGAGTCGGGGTGGAGGGCGACGGGGTCGGGTCCGACGGCGACGGGGTCGGGTCCGACGGGTCCGGGTTCGGGGAGCCGCCGACTGCCGTCACGATGTCGTTGAACAGCGTCGCGTTCGCGTCCAGGCCGAGCAGCGAGTACATCATCGCGCCCGCCAGGCCCCGGCTGTGCCCGTAGTCCGCCCGCGCCTGGATCGCGCGCTTGTCGAGGCCGGTGAAGAACTCCCCGTCCTTGTAGAAGTACGCCGCCTTGGCCTCGTCGTCCCAGAACGTCGTCGCCGCGTTGTCGACGACCCCGCCGAGCTCCTTGTAGTGCGCGATGCCCGCCTGCTGGCTCACCGGTCGTGCGCCCGATGCGCCGGTCGCGGACTGCGCGAGGCCGTTCTTCGCGCCGGCCGGGACACCCTTCCAGCCGCGGTAGTAGAACTCGTACCCCAGCGTCAGTTTGTTCGCCGGGAAGCCGCCCGCGATGCCGTACGCCGCGTTCCCGTCGAGCCAGGAGTCGATGGCGTTGTCGATCGAGTACTTCTGTGTGCCGGGCGCGATGGGGTCCGTCGGGTCGGAGGCCGGCGAGTACAACGGCGACTGGTGGTACGTCGGGCCGTCCGCGTCCCAGGCGCCGTGCATGTCGTACGTCATGATGTTCGCGTAGTCGAGGTACGCGCCGATCTTGTCCGTCTCGATGTGCTTGATCTTGTCCTGGCCGGCCGGGAGCGCCGACGTCAGCAGGTACTTCTTGCCGCCGTGCGCCGCGCCGTACTCGTCGAGCTGCTTGCGGAACTCCGCAAGCAGGAGAGTGAAGTTGGCCTTGTCCTCGGGTCCGTAGTGGTTGCCGAGGTGGCCGCCCTCCGAGCCCGGGTACTCCCAGTCGATGTCGATGCCGTCGAAGATCCCGGCGGCGGTGCCGGGGCCGCCGTAGCCGCCCTCGACCGGCAGGTCGCCCGCGATGTACTGCTTGACGCACGAGGCGACCAGTTTCTTGCGGCTCGCGTCCGTCTTGGCCGCGTCGTGGAAGTACTTGGAGTACGTCCAGCCGCCCAGCGAGATATTGATCTTCAGCTTGGGGTACTTGGCCTTCAGCTCCTTGAACTGGTTGAAGACCCCCACGATCGGCTGGTTCCAGGTGTCGGCGACGCCGTCGACGCTGTCCGCCGCCGCGAAGGACTTCTGGTAGTCGGCGTACGAATCGCCCGCGCCGTCACCGGCGTTGGGATTGGCGTCGTCGCCCGCGGCCTTGTTCGCCTCGAAACAGGTCAGCTCGGTCGGGTGGATGTTGCCGAACGAGTAGTTGAGGACGTCGAGCTTGGCCGCGATGCCCCGGGTGTCCAGATGCTTGGGGTAGAAGGCGTTGCCGTACACGCTCCACTGGTCGTAGTACGCGATCTTCACCCCGCCGGTGGACGCGGCGGCGGTCGTGACGTCGTCGCCGGCCGCCTCGTCGGCGGTGCCTGGGCCTACGAAACCGGCCAGGACGCCTGCGGCGAGGGCCGCGGTCGTCAGGGCCGCGAGCAAGGGTCTGCGGGAGCGCACGGGACAGCCTCCGGGGGGATGTGCGGAACGGGACCTGGAACAGGAATGGGAACGCGAGTTGGAGAAGAGATAGCGATCAGGCCACCGCCGCGTCAATGGTCTGAACCAAATTGAGGACTAGACCAATTTTGGCGAGAAATCGCTCGTCAGGCACCCGCACTCCGCACGCAGAACCGCTCGCCACCAACGGTGACGAGCGGTTTAAGGCCCCATTAAGGGCCTGGGGACGGACAGTTCAGCAGTGAACCACTCCGCCCGCGAAACCCAGGTTTTACTCGGGCCCCGGCAAGTCGTAGGCGTCCGCGATCAGTTCGTAGGAGCGCAGCCGCGCATCCCCGCCGTGCGCATTCGCCGTGATCATCAACTCGTCCGCGCCGGTGCGCTTCTGGAGGTCGTCAAGTCCCGTCCGCACCTCGTCCGCAGTGCCGTGGACGACGTTCGTCAACCAGCTGTCCACGAACTCCCGCTCCATGGGGCTGAATTCGTACGCCGCCGCCTCATCGGGCGTGGGGATCAGCCCGGGACGGCCGGTGCGCAGCCGGACCATGGACAGGGCACCGGTCAGGACCTGGCGGCGGGCCTCCTTCTCGTCGTCCGAGGCAAGGGCCGAGACACCGATCAGCGCGTACGGGGCGTCCAGCACCGCGGACGGCCGGAAGGACTCGCGGTACAGGTCGAGCGCCGGGATGGTGTTGTGCGCCGAGAAGTGGTGGGCGAAGGCGAAGGGCAGTCCGAGCACGCCGGCCAGCCGGGCACTGAAGCCGGAGGAGCCGAGCAGCCAGATCGGCGGCCGGGCGGAGGGGCCCTGGACCGGTCCTGGCACCGCGTGTATGCGGGAGTACGGATGCCCGTCCGGGAAGTCGTCGTCCAGGAAGCGGGTCAGCTCGGCGAGTTGCTGCGGAAAGTCGTCGGCGCCCGAGTGGATGGGGGTACCGCCCGTGCCCGAAGTGCCACGGGGGACGTTCGGTGCGCGCAGGGCCGCGGCGGTCGGGCCGTCGGTGCCGGGCGCCCGCCCGAGACCCAGGTCGACGCGGCCCGGCGCGAGCGCCTCCAGCGTGCCGAACTGCTCGGCGATGACGAGCGGCGCATGGTTCGGGAGCATCACGCCGCCCGAGCCGAGGCGGATGCGCTCGGTGTGGGCGGCGAGGTGGGCGAGGATCACGGCCGGCGACGAGGAGGCGACGCCCGGCATCGAGTGGTGCTCGGCGACCCAGTGGCGGTTGAAGCCGCGGCTCTCGGCCAGCCGCGCGATGTCCACGCTGGTACGCAGTGCGTCGGTAGCGGTGCGATCGACGCCGACCGTCACCAGGTCCAGTACCGACAGGGGCACAGGGGCCGTTCCGTTCGCCGTGCCTCGAATCGCGTCACCCTGAATCGCGTCGCCCTGAATCGCGTCACCCTGAATCGCGTCGTCCACCGGTGCAGCCCTCCTGCGCATGAAGTACGTACAGCACGAGCTAACAGGAGGGCCTCTCCGCTTTATTCCCGCCCGGTCTTCAGTCGGGATTCCTCCGGCTTCGCGAACAGCGTGCCGAGCTTCGGCCCGAACACCCACGCCTTGCGCTCCGCCAGCCGCAGCCCCTCCCACACCGTCACCTGGTTCGCCGTGAGGACCGGCTTACCGAGCAGGTCCTCCAGGTCGGGGAGGTACGCCGCGGTGTGCAGGGCCGTGTCCGGCAGCAGCACCACCTCCGCGTCGGGGTGGTCGCCCGCCCTAGCCAGTTCCAGCACCTCGTCCCGGCCCCAGGTGCCGACCTCGGCCGCGGTGACGATCCCGCTCGCCCGGTCGGAGACCACCTCGGCCCCGGACGCCTTGAGGAAGGCGGTGAAGAGGGCCGTGACGTCCTGCGGGTAGGTCGCGGCTACCGCGACGCGCACGGCGCCCAGCGCCCGTACCGCATGCGCGAAGGCGAACGACGTGCTCGACGCCGGCAGCCCCGCGGCCAGCGCCAGCGAGCGGATCTGCTCGCGCGCGCCCTCCCAGCCGTAGACGAAGCTTCCGCTGGTGCACGCCCACACCACCGACTCCGCGCCCTCCAGCCGGAGCTCCTCCACACCCGCGGTGAGCCGCTCCGCCGAGCCCATCCGCAGCAGCGCGTCGACGCGGTGGGCGTCCTCGCCGATGTCGGTGTGGACGACGGGCAGTCTGATGTCGCTGTCGAGCAGCACCTCGAACCGGGGGTAGTCGTCCTCGGCGGAGTGCCCGGGGTAGAGAAGTCCGACTGTCGTCATGTCCAGCCTTCCTGTTCTTCGGGCTCGGTCGCCGGCGCGGTCGTCTGCTCAGCTGTCGGCTCGGGGTCCAGCAGGAGCGCCTGGTACGGACCGACCGCGTGCACCCCGATCCGGCGCAGCGCGGCCCACATCGTCACCTGGTTCGCGGAGAGCACCGGCATCCTCAGTTCGGCCTCCAGCTGCGGGATCGCGTCGTACGTCGGCAGGTTGGTGCAGCTGATGAAGAGCGCGTCGGCCGCGCCCACCACCGCCTGCCGCGCCATGTCCACCACCGACCGGTACGGCACCTTCCAGATGTGCCGGGTCAGTCCCAGAAAGGCGCGGCCCGTGACCGTTACCCCAGCTTCTCCCAGATACACCTCAAGTGCCTGGGTCACCGACTCCGTATAGGGCGTGACCAGGGCGATACGGCCGGCGCCCAGTTCCTCGAGCGCTTCGAGCAGGGCGCCGGAGGTGGTCAGCGAGTCGACTTCCCCCGCCGAGCGCATCGCCTCGCACATGGCCCGCTCACCGGCGAGACCGCCGACGAAACTGCCCGACGTGCAGGCGTACGCGATCACCTCGGGCTCGGACGCGCCGAGCGCCTGGACCGCCTCGCGCAGCGTCTCGTGCTCGCTCACCAGGCGGGCGAGGTCGAGGGAGACCTCGACGGGCACATAGGGCGTACGGGTCAGGCGCAGCGATACATCGTCGGGGACCCAGCGCCACAGCTCACGGTCCAGGGCGAAATCGAACGGAGCGACCACCCCGACACCGCGCTGGGGCTGTGGTCCACCGAGGAAGGAGACATCCATCGCCGGCCCCCTTTGACGTGTTGTTGACGACGGTAGGTTCGGGTGCGAGCGTGGTCAATCCGTGCATGTCAGACTCCCCCCGTATGCCCTTCGGGCACGGGAGGTGCCCCCATCGAAACGGCTTCCGCTTGATGTCCGAACCCACTCTTCTGGTGCTGGCAGCAGACCCGCCGCCCCGTCTCGGGCGGCTGACCGGACGGGTCCACGTCCAGTACGCCGACGAGCAGACGCTCGCCGCCCGACTCCCGTACGCAGACGTCCTGCTGGTGTGGGACTTCCTCTCCGAGGCGGTGCGTGCCGCCTGGCCGGGCGAGGGGCCGCGCCCGCGCTGGGTGCACACCCCGAGCGCGGGGGTCGACCGGCTGCTCTGCCCCGAGCTGATCGCTTCCGACACGGTGGTCACCAATGCCCGGGGGGTCTTCGAGGAGCCGATCGCCGAGTACGTCGCCGGTCTGGTCCTTGCCATGGCGAAGGACCTGCCCGGCACCCTGGAGCTCCAGCGGCAGCGGCGCTGGCGCCACCGCGAGGGCCTGCGGGTGGCGGGCACCCGGGCGGCGGTGGTGGGCGCGGGCCCGATCGGCCGGACCGTGGCCGGCACGCTGGAGGCCCTCGGCGTCACCGTGGCGGTCGTTGGCCGCACCGAACGGCCCGGGATCCATGGCGCCCAGGACCTCGATCCGCTGCTCGCGCGCGCCGACTGGGTGGTGTGCGCCGCGCCGCTCACCGATGCGACGCGCGGGATGTTCGACGCGCGGCGCTTCGGTCTGATGCAGCCATCGGCCCGGTTCATCAATGTGGGGCGCGGCCCGCTGGTCGTCGAGGACGATCTCGTTGCCGCGCTCAACAAAAGGTGGATCGCGGGCGCGGCCCTCGATGTCTTCAGCTCCGAGCCGCTCGCGCCCGACAGCCCGCTGTGGGACGTGCCCGGGCTGATCGTCTCCCCGCACATGAGCGGCGACACGGTCGGCTGGCGCGACCGGCTCGGCGAACAGTTCGTGGAGTTGTACGAACTGTGGGAGGCCGGAAAGCCGTTCCCGAACGTTGTCGACAAGAAACGTGGGTACGTCCCCATGCATGACGTCTGAGCTGATTGACCTCACCGCACGCCAACTGCTCACCGGCTACGAGAAGGGCGACTTCTCCCCCGTCGACGTGACCCGCGCCGCGCTGGAGAGGATCGAAGTGGTGCAGCCCCTGGTGAACGCCTTCGTCCGGGTGGATGCCGAGCAGGCACTGACGGAGGCCGAGGCGTCCGCCGGGCGGTGGCGCAGAGGAGAGCCGCAGGGGCTGCTCGACGGGGTGCCGGTCACAGTGAAGGACCTGCTGCTGCAGCGCGGCGGCCCGACCCTGCGCGGCTCCATGTCCGTTTCCGCGGAAGGGAGTTGGGACGAGGACGCACCGTCCGTGGGGCGGCTGCGCGCGCACGGCGCGGTCTTCCTCGGCAAGACGACGACCCCCGAGTTCGGCTGGAAGGGCGTCACCGACTCACCGCGGCACGGTGTGACGGGCAATCCGTACGACATCACTCGCACGGCGGGCGGCTCCAGCGGCGGCAGCGCGGTGGCGGTGGCGCTCGGCGCGGGTCCGCTGTCGATCGGCACGGACGGCGGCGGCTCGGTCCGCATCCCCGCGTCCTTCTGCGGGATCTTCGGGATGAAGCCGACGTACGGACGCGTGCCGCTGTATCCGTCGAGCCCGTTCGGGACGCTCTCGCACGCGGGCCCGATGACGAAGGACGCCGCGGACGCCGCGCTGATGCTCGATGTGATCAGCGGCGAGGACTGGCGGGACTGGTCGCACCTGGGCCCCGCGGACGGCGTCCGCGGCACCCTCGCGGACGGGGTGAAGGGGCTGCGGATCGCCTATTCGCCGTCCTTCGGCGGACAGGTGGCGGTGCGCCCGGCGGTCGCGTCCGCGGTACGGCGGGCGGTAGCGGCGCTGGCGGGCCTCGGTGCGTACATCGAGGAGTGCGACCCCGACATCGCCGACCCGGTGGAGGCCTTCCACACCCTGTGGTTCAGCGGCGCGGCCCGGCTGCTGCAGCATCTCGGGCCCCGGCAGCGCGAGGCACTGGATCCGGGGCTGCGGGAGATCGCCGAGGCCGGGGCGCGGCACAGTGCGCTGGAGTATCTGGCGGCTGTCGACGTCCGGATGGACATCGGCCGGCGGATGGGCCGCTTCCACACGTCGTACGACCTGCTGGTCACCCCGACCCTGCCGATCACCGCGTTCGAGGCGGGGGTGGAGGTCCCGGCGCACTCGGGGCACCGCCGCTGGACGGGGTGGACGCCGTTCACATACCCCTTCAACCTGACCCAGCAGCCCGCCGCGACGGTGCCGTGCGGGGTGGACGAGGACGGGCTGCCGGTCGGCGTCCAGCTGATCGGCGCGCGCCACGCGGACGCGCTGGTGCTGCGGGCGGCGCATGCGCTGTACGAGTCGGGCGCGGCGGGCATCGCCCCGCCGGCGGTCGGATAGCTGGGGGCAAGCCCCCAGACCCCACCGGGGCTCCGCCCCAGCTCCTACGCTCGGCGGAACGACAGCGACTCCCCCAGCGCGCCCGCCCGCCACAGGTCCTGGCAGGCCTCGGCCATCCGGTCGAGGCCGTCGACCACGGTGCCCCAGACGATGCCGGGTACCCAGCCGGTGTCGCCGTTGAGCAGCAGGTTGTTGCGCTCGTAGAAGAGGGCGAGGTCGACGACTGTGGTCCGGCCGTGATGGGCGGCCTGCTCGCCGTACCCGTACGACGCCGTGCCCAACTGCACGTCCGAGAAGGTGAAATAGCATAGATCACCCGGAATGGGGGTCACCGTCGGGTTCTCCAGCGGCGGTTCCTGCTCCGCGAACGCCGGAAAAAGTGCATAAATCTCATTACGGGCATACTTCGCGTGGTAGACGTCCCCGGAGAGCGGCAGCGCGTCCCACACGGCAGCGCAGGTCAGTGGGGCCTTGTCGGTGAGGAGTTTCGCGGTGCACCGCACACCGCGCTTCTCAAGGGCAACGGTCATGTATCGGTCGGCCATTTCGTACGCATACCCCGCGTGGACGCGGGTAGCCGCGCGGCCATGGCTCGAACACCACTGACAGGATCGATTCGCAGACGCACAGTGCTGCTTGGCACCGCTGCCGCCGGCGCGCTCGGCGCCGCGGGCGCGGCCGGTTGCAGCCGGGTGCCGTCGGGTGATGCCCTGGCCCGGCTCAAGTCCCAGCGCACGGTGCGCCTGGGCATCGCGGGCGAGGTGCCCTACGGCTATGTGGACGACCAGGGCGAGTTCACCGGGGAGGCTCCAGAGCTGGCCCGGGTGATCTTCAAGCGGCTGGGGATCGACAACGTCCAGCCGGTCGCCACCGATTTCGCCTCTCTCATACCCGGGCTGAACTCCGAGCAGTTCGATGTCGTCTCGGCCGGGATGTACATCAACAAGGAGCGCTGCGAGCAGGTCATCTTCGCCGACCCCGAGTACCAGATGCTCGACGCTTTCATCGTGCGCAAGGGCAATCCCAAGAATCTGCACACCTACGAGGACGTGGTGAAGGCGAAGGCGAAGTTCGCCACCGGCACCGGCTATGCGGAGATCGAATACGCCGTCGCCGCCGGCTTCCCGGAGAAGGACATCGTCATCCTCCAGGACCAGGTGGCGGGGCTGAACGCGGTCGAGTCGGGCCGGGTCGACGTCTTCGCGGGCACCGCGCTGACCACCCGCGAGGTGGTCAAGAAGAGCCGGAAGGCGGAGGCGACCGAGCCGTTCGCGGCCGTCGTCGACGGTGAGAAGAAGATCGACGGCGGCGGCTTCGCCTTCCGCCCCACCGACACCGAGCTGCGCGACGCCTTCAACGTCGAGATCCACAAGATGAAGAAGAGCGGCGAACTCTTCCGCATACTGCGGCCGTTCGGCTTCACCAAGAACGAGATGACCACGCTCACTGCCAAGGAGCTGTGCCGATGACAGCCGGACTCTGGCAGAACTGGGTGCTCCCGGGCATCTGGATCACCGTCCAACTCCTGGTGTACAGCGCGGCGCTGGCCGGCGTCGTCGCCTTCGCGGTCGGCATGGCCCGCACCCACCGCTCGCGGTTCGTCCGCTTCCTGGCGGGCTTCTACACCGAGATCTTCCGCGGCACGTCCGCGCTGATCCTGATGTTCTGGCTGTTCTTCGTGCTGCCGCCGCTGCTGGGCTGGCAGCTGGTCCCGATGTGGGCGGCAGTGCTGGCACTGGGCCTGTCCTACGGTGCGTACGGCGCGGAGATCGTGCGCGGCGCGCTGAACTCGGTGGCTCCGGCCCAGCGTGAGGCGGGGGTCGCGCTCAGCTTCACACCGTGGCAGCGGATGCGGCTGATCCTGCTGCCGCAGGCGGTACCGGAGATGCTCCCGCCGTTCTGCAATCTGCTGGTCGAGCTGCTCAAGGGCACGGCGCTGGTGTCGCTGCTGGGCGTGGGCGACGTCTCCTTCGCGGCGTACCTGGTGCGGCTCGCGACGCAGGAGAGCGCGCAGATCTACACCATCAGCCTGGTCATCTACTTCGTGCTCGCGTTCGGCATCACACGCTCCATGAAAGCTCTCGAGAAGAAGACCAAGAGCAATATCGGCGTCGCGGTCTCCGGAGGTGGCGCGAAGTGAACTGGGACTGGTCCGCGGTCGCGGACTTCATGCCGCGCTTCTGGGACGGCGTGCTCATCACGCTGCAGATCCTGGTGCTCGGCTCGCTGATCTCCTTCACGCTCGGCCTGGTCTGGGCGATCGGATTCAGGGCGCCGACCCGTTTCATACGGTGGCCGGTGAACCTCGTCACTGAGTTCATCCGCACCACGCCGCTGCTGGTGCAGCTCTTCTTCCTCTTCTTCGTACTGCCGGAGTGGGGCGTGCAGTTCTCGGCGCTGACCACCGGCACGATCGCGATCGGGCTGCACTACTCGACGTACACCGCGCAGGTCTACCGGGCCGGCATCGAAGCCGTCCCGGCCGGTCAGTGGGAGGCGGCGACGGCGCTGAGCCTGCCCGCCCACCGCACCTGGTTCGCGGTGATCCTGCCGCAGGCGATCCGGCGCATCACGCCGGCGCTGGGCAACTACGTCATCGCGATGCTGAAGGACACACCGCTTCTCGCCGCGATCGGCGTACTGGAGATGCTGCAGCAGTCGCGGCTGGAGAGCGCGTCGACGTTCCAGTACACCGAGCCGCTGACCGTGATCGGCATCGCCTTCATCCTCATCGCCTACCCGGCTTCTCTTCTCGTACGAACCCTGGAGCGCCGCCTTGTCCGCTGACACCCGCCCCGACACCTCTCCCGACATGTCCAAGGAACTGATCCGCTTCGAGAATGTGACGAAGCGCTTCGGCGACAACACCGTGCTGGACAACCTCTGTTTCTCGGTACAGCCCGGAAAGCATGTGACGCTGATCGGCCCGTCCGGCTCCGGCAAGACCACGATCCTGCGCCTGCTCATGACTCTGGAATCGCCCCAAGAAGGCACGATCCAGGTGAACGGTAACCGGCTGTTTCCAGCCGCCGAGAAGGAGCGCCGCGAGGCGCGCAAACAAATCGGCATGGTCTTCCAGCAGTTCAACCTGTTCCCGAACATGACCGCTCTGCGGAACATCACCGAGGCGCCGGTGCGGGTGCTCGGCATGTCCAAGGACGAGGCGGAGGAGCGCGCGAAGGAGCTGCTCGACCTGGTGGGCCTCGGCGACCGCTGCGACGCGAAGCCGACCCAGCTGTCGGGCGGCCAGCAGCAGCGGGTGGCGATCGCGCGGGCGCTGGCGATGCGGCCGCAGGTGCTGCTCCTCGACGAGGTCACATCGGCGCTCGACCCTGAGCTGGTCGCGGGCGTGCTGGACGTGCTGCGGGACATCGCCCGCTCCACCGACATCACCATGCTGTGCGTGACGCACGAGATGAATTTCGCCCGGGACATCTCGGACGAGGTTCTGATGTTCGACGCCGGAAAGGTCATCGAGTCCGGATCGCCGGAAAAAATCTTCTCGGAGCCGGAGCATGATCGTACCCGCGAGTTTCTCGGCGCGGTGCTCTGACCATTCACTCCGATAAATAGGTGTGACTGTGGCATATGCCAGAGTGCTGAGCCCCAGCCCATGAGGCTGGGGCACAGCACGAAACTCGCCAACAGCCGCCCCCGAAACGGCTCTTGGCCGCTATCGTGGTACGAAAGCTTGCGGTCACAACCTGCTAGGGGGAAACCGTGGCGCTGAAGCCCGAGCCGACCGCGCCGTTCCACTCGGTGCAATACGTCTTGCGCGTCCTGGAGACGGTCTCGAAGCACGGTGGCGGTGTCACCGACGTCCAGATCGCACGCGAGACAGGTCTGCCGACCGGCCACCTGGCCCCCATGCTGGCGATGCTCCGCCGCGAGGGGTATGTGGAGCAGGTCACGGGCGGCGCCTATGCGATCGGCGACTCCCTGATACTCCTCGGCTCAGGGGTCACCCGCCAGCAGGCGCTGGAGGCGAAGATCCAGGAGACGCTCACCGAGCTGCGGGACTCGGTCGGGGCTGCGGTCTACATCAGCCGGTACATCGACGGCGAGGTCAAGATCACGCAGTACGCCGACGGTCCACGCGCTCCCAAGGTCAACGAGTGGGTCGACTTCCGCTCGGCCGCGCACGCGAGCGCGGTCGGAAAATGCCTGCTGACCCAGCTGGACGTCAACGGCCGCCGCGATCATCTCTCGCGCCACAAGATCGCCCGACTTACCTCGCGGACGATCACCAGCGAGAAGCTGCTCTTCTCGAAGCTGGACAGCCAGCCCCCGACGGTCCCGATCCTGGACCTCCAGGAGTACGCGGTGGGCACGGTCTGCGCCGCGGTCCCGCTGACGGCGGGCTCGGCGGTGGGGTGCCTGGCGCTCTCGCTCCCGATCGAGCATGCCCACCGGCTGCGCGCGGCGGCGGACACGCTGAACCGCAAGGCGGCGCCGGTGGTGCTGTCGCTGGCGATCTAGCCGGGCGGCGGCGGGTGTCACGAGCACCCCTGCGGACCAGGTAGTATTTTCGAGTCAGCAGGCGCCGCTAGCTCAGTTGGTTAGAGCAGCTGACTCTTAATCAGCGGGTCCGGGGTTCGAGTCCCTGGCGGCGCACAGACGGGGAAAGCCCCTCGCGAGAGCGAGGGGCTTTTTCGTGCGCCCAGACGCCCGGACCACCTCCACACACCCTGGGCGCGGCGGCACCCTAGGCGCGGAGGAAGGCCAGCACCGCGAGCACCCTGCGGTGGGTGTCCTCGGCGGGCGGCAGGTCCAGTTTGCCGAGGATGTTGCCGATGTGTTTGCCGACGGCCGCCTCGGTGACCACGAGCGCACGGGCGATCGCCGCGTTCGACCGGCCCTCCGCCACCAGGGCGAGGACTTCGCGCTCGCGCGGGGTCAGCGCGGCGAGCGGGTCGCGGCGGCGGCGCAGCAGCTGCCGTACGACTTCGGGGTCGACGACCGTGCCGCCCGCGGCGACCCGGGCGATCGCGTCCAGGAACTCCTCGATCTGGCCGACCCGGTCCTTGAGGAGGTAGCCGACGCCGGTGCCGTCGCCCGCGTCGAGCAGTTCGGCGGCGTACGAGCGCTGGACGTACTGGCTGAGCACCAGCAGGGGCAGCGACGGGCGCTCGGCGCGCAGGGCGAGGGCGGCGCGCAGGCCCTCGTCCTGGAAGCCGGGCGGCATGCGGACGTCGGTGACCACGATGTCCGGGTCGTGCTCCGTGACCGCGTCCCGCAGTGCGTCCGCGTCGCCGACCGCCGCGACGGTCTCGTGGCCGAACCGGGCCAGCAGGCCGATCAGGCCCTCGCGCAGGAGGACGCTGTCCTCGGCCAGAACTACTCGCAGGGGGCGGTCGGTTCGCTCTCTCTCGGTTCGCACGGGATCTCCACACGCAGCACGGTCGGCCCGCCCGGCGGGCTGGTGATCGTCAGTGTGCCATCGAGGACGGCGATACGGTCGGCGAGGCCGACAAGCCCGCTGCCCTTCGCCGCGGTCGCGCCGCCGCGGCCGTCGTCCCGCACTTCGATCTCCAGAACCCCGCGCAGCCGGCGGGCGGTGAGCCGCGCCCGGTCCGCGCCGCTGTGCTTGGCGGCGTTGGCGAGTGCCTCGCAGACCGCGAAGTACGCCGCGGTCTCGACGGACTGGTCGAGCCGCGGCAGCTCGACGTCGGCGTCCACAGGCAGGGCCGAGCGGTCGGCGGCGTCGGCGAGCGCGGGGCCGAGCCCGTAGTCGGCGAGCACCTGCGGATGGATGCCGTGGATGAGCCGGCGCAGCTCGGTGAGGACCTGACCGGCCTCGTCGTGCGCGGCCGCGATGCGGTCGGCGAGCGGCCCGGCGGGCGCGTCGAGGCGGGCGAGCCCGAGGGTCATCGTCAGGGCGACGAGCCGCTGCTGCGCACCGTCGTGCAAGTCCCTTTCGATACGCCGCCGTTCGGCCTCGAATGCGGCGACCAGCCGGGCCCTGGACCGGGTCACCTCGCTCAGCCGGTCGCGCAGCTCGCCCTCACGGGGCGCGAGCAGCAGCCGGGTGAGCTGGGCCCGTGCTCCGGCCAGCGCGGCGAGCGGATGGAGGAGTACGGCGAGGAGTACGAGCCCGGCCGCGGCCGCCGCGAACGCCTGCGGGTACGACGTGACAAGGAAGGCCTTGGCGACCCGCGCCTCCTCCCCGTCGAGCGCCAGCTGCACGGGCGCGGCGGCCATCGCGGCGGGCAGCCCGATGGCGACGAAGACGGCGACCAGGTCGAGCGGCCACAGGACGAGCGCGTGCAGGAGCCCGTACGCGAGCTCCCGCCAGGTCGCCTGCTCACTGAGCCGCAGCCGCAGCCAGGCTCCGAGACCGGGTTCTGCGGGGGTGCGGTGCGGGCTGGGCGCGGGCCCGGCGTCGACGATCCGCAGCCTGCGCCGCTCGACGACGGCGAGGGCGACGCCCGCGAGGATCAGCAGCGGCAGCCCGACGAGGACGAGCGAGAACGCCGCAAGCACGACGAGCGCGAGAAGAGCCGGAACGCCGGTGAGCGCGCTGGTCACCAGATACCCGCCCGAACGCCAGGGCCAGGCACTGCGCAGAAAGTCGCCCCTGGTCAGGGCCTGCCAGGGGCTGTGGGCGGCGGTCATGCGCCAACGGTAGGCGCCGACGCGCGCCCACGACCATGGGTCCTGCGGCGGACGGGGGGTATGCCCGGCCCTACCCCTGGGTCGCGCCCGGGGGCACCCGGCAGTCGGTGTGCAGGATGTCGCGGGCCGGCTCGGTCCCGCGCCGGGGCGGGTCGATGCCCGCCACGGCGGCCCCGGCCAAGGCCGCCGCGCGGGAGCACGGTAACTGACTAGCTGTCAGAACTGAACGTCCGAGCAGGCGTAGAAGGCGTTCCCCGTGTCGTGGACGGTCCACACCGCCAGGATCAGATGCCTCCCCGAGCGCTGCGGGAGATTACCGGAGTGAGAGAGGGTTTCCGGCGGCTGGTTGCCGCCGTAGGGGACGGTCAGGAACGGCTGCGACTCGAGCGCCGCCCTGGTCAGCGGCTGGTTGGAGTTCCACCCGCTCTTGGTGATGAAGTACTTGAAGTCGGTCGTCCTGTGCCTGGCGGTGAACCGCCAGCGGAACGTGTAGTTCTGGCCGGACGAGACCTTGGTGGTGGGCCATGCCCCGCCACGCGGATCGTCGAGCTGCGCGAACTGGCCGAGGCCGCCCGCGCAGATCCTTCCGTCTGCGGGACCCGCGCCCGGGAACCCCTTGGGGCCCTCGACGCTCTGCGGTTCCCATTGGATGGGGCCGCAGTTGGTGACCGTACCGTTGGCACAGAGCTTCTGGCGGCTGATGGGGGACTCGGTGTAGCCGTGGCTGCTGGCGCTGCCGCTGGCGAGCACGGTGGTGCCCGCCACGACGAGGCCGACCACGGCCGCACTTATCTTCTTGCGCATGCTTCGCTCCAGGAGAACGTGGGGGTGTTCTGTGAGCCGTGCCGCACGCGTGCGTGTTGTACGAGAGTGCTTGTTCCGGTCTAGACCAAGTCCCAATGTATTGACGTGCGTTCATCATGTCCAGACCAATCGTTAACCCTCCACTGCCCCGGAGCGCCCGTTGTAGAAGGCGACGGTGAGGTCCTTCACCAGAGCGTTGCGCTCATAGGCGTCGAGCTGGACGAGCCCGCGCGCGGTCAGCCTGTTCACCGTGTCGTCCACCGCCTCCACCACCGAAGTGAGCACGCTGTCCCGGTGCTTGGCGTCGATCGCCGCGATCCGCCGGCGCTGCATCGCGGTCGCCACCTCCGGCGCGTATTCGATCCCCGTCGGCTGCGCCGAGAAGACCTCGATCCCCGCCGGCACGCACTCCGCCGACAGCATCCGGGTCAGCGCGTCGCCGACCGCCTCTGCGTTGCGCAGCGTGGGGGTCCCTTCGGCGGAGGCAAAGGAAGCGTCCTCGTGGAGCACGTCGGCCGGCAGCTGCGAGAGCACCCGCGCCACCGCGGACTCGACCTGCTCGGTCAGATAGCGCTCGTGGTCCTCGACGCCGAGGGCCGCCAGCGCGGTGTCCTCGACCCGCCACACCACGAGCACGACGACGCGCAGCGCGGTGCCGTTCGCGTCGACCGCGGGCATCGGATGGCTGCGCCAGTGCCGCAGCCGTACATCGACCCGGCGGCGCAGCACCAGCGGGCTCATCCACACCAGTCCCGTACGCCGCACAGTCCCGCCGTAGTCGCCGAAGAGGGTGAGCACCCAGGCGTATCCGACCTGTGCGCGCCCGAGCCCGCCGAGGGCGAAGAGCGCCAGGAGCACGCCGAGCGCGAGCAGGCACCACACGCCGAACCCGATGCCGTGGTACGGGTACGAGGTCAGCCCGAGCAGCCCGGTCACCCGGCCGGGCAGCGCCCCGGAACCCCACAGCAGCGCGCCGATCCCGGCGAGCGAGCACGCCCCGGCGACCGCCGCGGTCCAGCCGGGCAGCGCGGGCGCGGCCCGCTCCGCCAGGTCGGGGTCGACCGGCGGCGCGGCCCGCAGCGGAACGGGGGGCGGCGGCGCGGGTCTGCCGGCCTTGACCTTCGGCTGCTCGCCGGTTCCCTGCCGCCGCGCCACCATGGCGGAGCGCAGGTCGACCTGCTGGGTGTCGTCGTCACGGAAGAGGAGGTGCACCGGGATCTCGGTCGTCACCTCCTGGGCGATGACCGGGGTGCGCCGCGGGCTGTCGGACGGCGCGCCGCCCTCCGGTTCCGACGTAGTTGGGTTCACTGCGATTCACCTCGCAAGAGTGGTCTGTTCAGACCCGCCGACCTGCTTTTCGGCGGGGGTCCGCCCCGTGGCGGAGCCGCTGTCGATGGAAGCGTCCCCTGGGGCCCAGGCGAAGAGCCGTCGCCAGGTCTCGGGCCCGGGAATGCCATTGGCCGCGCTGCCGCGCCAGCCCTGGGCCCGCTGGAAGGCCTCGACATTGCGCCGGTCCTCCTCGCTCCACCGCGGTTCGGGGCTCGATGTGTAGTACTTGCCGAAGCCGCGCTTCACCAGCTGCCGGCCGAGCTGGGTGACGTACGCGTTGGACTGGCCGGGCCTGAAGAACCCTCGCCCCGGGTACTTCGGCACCGCCGCCCTCGTGGCGCCGGGGCCGCCCGCGCCCACGGCCGTGATGTTCCTGCCCTGCTTGCTCGCCAGCCGCCGCCAGGTCTCAGGTCCCGGCAGGCCGTCCGCGTCCCTGCCTGCCCAGCCCTGGGCGAGCTGGAAAGCCTGCGTGGCCAGCCGGTCCGACTCGCCCCACTGCGTCCTGGGCCCGTTGGGGTAGAAGTGCTTGCCGCCGCGCCCGGCGAGCATCTCGGCGAGCTGGGTGATGTACGTGTTGCTCGCCCCGGGGCCGAAGGCGGTCAGGCCCGGATAGGCGTCGGCGGACGTCGCCCCGCTCGCGGTGGCGGTGGCGGTGGCGGTGGCGGTCGCGGTACTGGTGGCGGTCGCGGTCGCCGTGCCGGTGGCCGTGTCGGTGTCGGTGTCGGTGTCGGTGTCGGTGTCGGTGTCGGAAGAAGTCGTGGCGAGGCCCTTGTAGCGGTAGGGCACATACCGGTCGGCGTTGGTCCAGTACCCCATGGGCGTGGGCTGCCTGCGGGTGCGCGGCTTCGTCTGTTCGTACGCGATGTAGTAGGTGTGCGTGTAGTCGGTCCAGCCGCCGAAGATCGTGACGTGCGAACCCCTGGTCGGATTGTCCGGGTTGTGGAAAAGCAGGATGTCGCCGGGCTGCAGCTGCTCGCGCGTGATCCTGTTGGCGAATGACGCGAGGCTGCCGGTCCACTCGTTGCCGGCCAGATTCCAGGCCATCGAGACATAGCCCGAGCAGTCCTGGCGGTACCCGTCGGACCAGTACTTCTCCATGCTGTACGGGACCTTGGCGGTCAGCCATCGCTTGGCGCGGTTGATGATCTGGGCCCGGGTCATCTTGCGCAGCTTGGCGGGCGCGGTGCCCTGCGTGCCCGCGGGACCGCCAAGCGTCCCGCCGTGCAGCGGCCCGGAGCCGCCCTGCTCGGTGGCGGGCTCCGGGTCGGCGGCGGTGCGCGCGGGTGCGACCCCGGCCCCGGAAGCGGCAGTGCGCCCGGCCTTCGGTGCGGCCTTCGGTGCGGCCGTCGGTGCGGCGGGGGCCGCGTCGGCAATTGCGTGCGGGCGCGCGTGCCCCGCCGGGAAGTCGGCCGCGGCCGCCGCGCTCGTTCCCCCGCCGCCGAGCACCACGCCCGCCGCGGTGAACAGGACGAGCGCACGGCGGCAGCCGTGCGCCGCCGGGTGGCCTCCGGCGGCAAGAGCCCGTCGCTGCTGGGCGCACCCGGCGCAGTCGCAGTCGGCAGCGGGCTCGAACTCCTCGAATACCGGCACGGTCATACGTAAACCCTCCGCAGTAATGTCCAAACTGTCCCTTCTCGGCATATTTTGACGGTATGAAGGTAGTAAAAGAGGATTCGACAGGCCGGAATGATCAGATAATGGTCAGGAGCACTTCTCCCCGTCCGGTAAAGTTCTCCAGGTCAGCAGGCGCCGCTAGCTCAGTTGGTTAGAGCAGCTGACTCTTAATCAGCGGGTCCGGGGTTCGAGTCCCTGGCGGCGCACGCAGAGTCGAGGCCCCCTCACCACAGGTGAGGGGGCCTCGGTCGTTCCCGCGCCCTTTCAGCCCACCCCCGCACTCCCGTACACCCCTTCGGCAAGGGTCTCGTAAATCGCTTGTTTGACCGATTACGCCCCCGTTTCCACCCTTGCGGTCACAGCGGGGGTCGGAGAACCTGTTGGGGGCCAATGCCACCAATAGGGCATCCGTTAAGTGCAGTTGGGGGTGTTTTGGACGCCACGGGCATCGCTGCAACCGGCAGGTGACTGCTTTGTGTCTGTAGGGATGGTGGCCCGCCACTGATGCGTCCAGGGCCGCGGGTCCAGGGGGACCGCGCTCAGGACGGACCGACCGACCACATAACACGCAGCCAGCATGCGTGCGGGGGGATGACTCATGACGTCGACACCACGCGGCGCCCGGCAGCCCAACAACCCTTCCAGAACGGTTCAGCTCCGGATACCCGCGCATCTGCGCACCGGCGGCCACCGGCTGCGCCCCAAGAAGGCGCTGTCCCGGTACGACTACGAGCACTACAGCCGGCTCGCCGGCCCCCTCACCGAGCCCGACCCGGCCAAGCCGTACACCGTGCAGTACCGCTCGCTGCTCTCGCAGGAGCCGCACCGCATCCAGGCCGCCCTGCTGCTCTGCGCGGCGCCGCTGGTGTCACTGGGCCTGTTCGCCTGGCTGATGCAGCCTCAGCACTGGACCGAGCGCGATCCGAACCTCAAGAACGACACGCTGCTCATCCTCGACATCGTCATGCTCGTCTCGATCGGCTTGATCGAGCTCTTCCGCACGATGAACGTCCTGTCCAACGCGCACGCGACGCTGGTCGCGCGTGACCCCGTCCCGGTGGTGCCCGAACCCGGCACCAAGGTCGCCTTCCTCACCTCCTTCGTACCGGGCAAGGAGCCCCTGGAGATGGTGACCAAGACCCTGGAGGCGGCCGTCAGGCTGCGCCACCGCGGGCTGATGCACGTCTGGCTGCTCGACGAGGGCGACGACCCCGACGTCAAGGCCGTCTGCGCGCGCCTCGGCGTCCACCACTTCTCCCGCAAGGGCGTCCCGCACTGGAACCAGCCCAAGGGCGCGCACCGGGCCAGGACCAAGCACGGCAACTACAACGCCTGGCTCCAGGCGCACGGCGACGACTACGACTTCTTCGCCTCCGTCGACACCGACCATGTCCCGATGCCCAACTATCTGGAGCGGATGCTCGGCTACTTCCGCGACCCGGACGTCGGCTTCGTCATCGGGCCGCAGGTGTACGGCAATTACGACACGTTCGTCACCAAGGCCGCCGAGTCGCAGCAGTTCCTCTTCCACGCGCTGATCCAGCGCGCGGGCAACCGCTACGGCGCGCCCATGTTCGTCGGCACCTCCAACGCCGTACGGATCAAGGCGATCAAGCAGATCGGCGGCCTGTACGACTCGATCACCGAGGACATGGCCACGGGCTTCGAGATGCACCGCGCCCGCAACCCCGAGTCCGGCAAAAGGTGGCGCTCGGTCTACACCCCGGACGTGCTCGCCGTCGGCGAGGGCCCGACCGCCTGGACGGACTTCTTCACCCAGCAGTTACGTTGGTCCCGAGGCACGTACGAGACGATCCTCAAGCAGTACTGGAAGGGCTTCTACTCGCTGCCCGCGGGCAAGCTCTTCAACTACACGATGATGATCATCTTCTACCCGATGTCCGCTCTCAACTGGATCCTGGCGGCGCTGAGTTGTGCGCTGTTCCTGGGCGTGGGCGCCTCGGGTGTGCAGATCGACCCGGTGATCTGGATGATGCTGTACGGCAATGCCTCGGCCCTCCAGATCGGCCTCTACATCTGGAACCGCCGCCACAATGTCTCGCCGCACGAGCCCGAGGGCTCCGGTGGACTCGCGGGCATGATGATGTCCGCGCTCTCCGCGCCGGTCTACGCACGCTCGCTGATGGACGCCGTACTGCGCCGCAAGAGCTCGTTCGTCGTGACCCCCAAGGGCGACTCGTCCAGTCCGGACACGCTCTTCGGCACCTTCCGGATCCATCTCTTCTTCATCCTCGTCTTCGGCGGATCGCTCGGCTCCTCCTTCTACTTCGGGCACGACCATCCGGCGATGATCACCTGGGCCACGCTGGCGCTGCTGATCACGGCGGCGCCCATCGTCGCCTGGCGGCACGACATCCGCACGGAGAAGAAGAAGCGCGGCAATCGGGAGGAAGGCGGGCAGCCGCCGGCCGGGCATCCTCAGGCCCATGTGCCGCAGCAGCGACAGGGCACCGCTACCGAACAGACCGCTACTGCCGAACAGACCGCTGCTGCCGAACAGACCGTGCAGATCGCCATTGGGGGACGTGAGAAGTGAACTACTACCCTCCAAGCCGCCGCCGCGCCCGCCGCATGGCGACAGGTGCGGCGGTTGTGGTGACGCTGGCCGCGTTCAACGGGCCCGCGCTGTGGCGGTTCGGCTCGGAGCAGTACCACGACTTCGAGATCAACCAGCCGGACTACAAGGCCGCGAAAGGCCATTGGGACTATCTCGACGTCCCCTCCGAGTACCGCGTCAACACCATCCACGCGGCCCTGCTGCACACCGGCAAAGTGCTGCTGATCGCAGGCTCGGGCAACAACCAGAAGAACTTCGACGCGAAGAAGTTCGAGTCGGTGCTGTGGGACCCGGAGACCGATGAGTTCAAGAAGATCCCCACACCCAAGGACATGTTCTGCGCCGGGCACACCCAGCTGCCCGACGGAAACCTGCTGGTCGCGGGCGGCACAAAGCGGTACGAGAAGCTCAAGGGCGATGTGACCAAGGCCGGCGGCCTGATGATCGTCCACAACGAGGACTCGGACGAGCCCAAGACACTGCCCGCGGGCACCAGGTTCACCGGCAAGGAGAACGGCAAGACCTTCGTCTCCAGGGACCCCGTCCTGGTGGAGAAGGCGAAGAAGATCTTCGACAAGAACACCGGCAGGTTCCTGCGGACCGAGGCGGGGCTCGGCCGGATCTATGTCGAGGCCGAGGCGTCGGGGAAGGACTACGAGACCGGCACCGAGGACAACTACCGAGTGCAGGGCCTGAAGGGCTCCGACGCCCGCAATGTCTACGGCATCGCGCAGAAGCTCGCGCTCGACAAGAAGGACTTTCAGGGCATCAAGGAGGCCTACGAGTTCGACCCGGTGGCGGAGAAGTACATCACCGTGGATCCGATGAACGAGGCCCGCTGGTACCCCACGCTGACCACCCTGAAGGACGGCAGAGTCCTCTCGCTCTCCGGTCTCGACGAGATCGGGCAGATCGTCCCCGGCAAGGACGAGATCTACGACCCGAAGACCAGGACCTGGAAGTACACCGGGATCATCAGGAAGTTCCCCACCTACCCGGCGATCTTCCTGATGGACAACGGCAAGCTCTTCTACTCCGGCTCCAACGCCGGATACGGACCGGCCGACGTGGGCCGTGAGCCGGGCGTCTGGGACCTGGCGACGAACGAGTTCGACAAGATCCCCGGCCTGAGCGACCCCGACAGGATGGAGACCTCCGCGACGGTCATGCTGCCGCCCGCCCAGGACCAGCGGTTCATGGTCATCGGCGGCGGGGGGGTCGGCGAGTCCGAGAAGTCCAGCGAGAAGTCCCGCCTAGTGGACCTCAAGGAGAACAACCCCCGCTTCACAGACGGCGCTTCGCTGGAGAAAGGCACCCGCTATCCGAGCGCCTCGCTGCTGCCGGACGACTCCGTCCTGGTCACCGGGGGCTCGTCGGACTACCGGGGGCGCGGCGGCTCCAATGTCCTCCAGGCGCGTATGTACGACCCGAAGTCCGGTACGTACAAGCGGGTTGCCGACCCCCAGGTGGGGCGCAACTACCACTCGGGCTCGGTGCTGCTCCCGGACGGCCGCGTCATGATCTTCGGCTCGGACTCGCTGTTCGCGGACAAGGCCGACACCAAGCCGGGCGTCTTCGAGCAGCGCATCGAGATCTACACCCCGCCGTATCGCTACCGGGGCTCCAGGCCCGAGGTGAGCGGTGGCCCGAAGTCGATCGAGCG
Source organism: Streptomyces sp. NPDC019443 (assembly GCF_044389785.1). NCBI lineage: Bacteria > Bacillati > Actinomycetota > Actinomycetes > Kitasatosporales > Streptomycetaceae > Streptomyces > Streptomyces sp. NPDC019443. The sequence continues at coordinate 175,803 of NZ_JBIRYJ010000008.1, read as the reverse complement.
CGGAGAGAGCGGCGAGTTCAAGGTGAAGAGGGGCGGCCCGGTGAAGTCGGCCAAGCTGATGCGGCCGAGCGCCGTCACGCATGTCACCGATGTCGATCAGCGCTCCATCGCGCTCGGCATGAAGAGGACGGCGGACGGCATCGAGGTCACCGTGCCCAGGAACCGGGCGCTGGTGCCGTCCGGGTGGTACATGCTCTTTGTGACGAACGAGAAGGGGACGCCGTCCGAAGGCGTGTGGGTCGAGGTCCCATAACCGGTGCTCCGCCCGGACCCGCGCCTCAATCGCCGGCGGGGCTGTTTTCGGGGCTCCGCCCCGGTTACGGGAAGGGCCCGCGCGCCGCCTAGTTCGTCGCGCGGGCCAGGCCGAGCGCATACTCCGGCCACCACTCCCCCGCCTTGGGCCCACCCCTGCAGTCCCCGTCCGACTCCCCCGGGCGCTTGACCCACAGATACGCGTCGACCAGCGGGTCGCCCGTCTCGGTGGTCGGCGCCTCGCCGAGCGCGCGGCCCGGCGGATTGCACCAGTTCTCCTCAGGGTCGCCGCCGGTGTACGCGCCGTTGCCGTTGCGGCTTGTGTCGATGACGAAGTGCTTGCCGCCGACCTTCGCGGAGAGCTTCTGGCCGAACTCCTTGCTCGCTGCGGTCGGATAGAAGTTGGAGACATTGACGGCGAAGCCGTCCGCCTTGTCGATGCCCGCCCTCTGGAGCGGGTCGAAGAGCGCGTCGGGCTGGGACCAGCCGGCGTTGCCCGCGTCCAGGTACACCTTGGTGTTCGGCTGCTGCTTCAGCCGTTCCACAGCGCCCTTGAGCAGGTCGAACCGCTCCCCGTGGAACTCCTGCGGCGTACAGGAGTCCACCAGATGCAGCACCGCGTCCGGCTCCAGGATCACCGTGGCCCGCCGGTCGCCGATGCCCGTCGCGACCTGGTCGACCCAGGCGCGGTAGGCGTTGCCGTCGGCCGCGCCGCCCTTGGAGAACTGTCCGCAGTCGCGGTGCGGGATGTTGTAGAGCACCAGCAGCGCGTCCCGGTCGGCTGTGGAGGCCGCCTCGGTGTAGCCCTTGGCCTCGGCCCCGGGGTTGTCCGGGCCGATCCACTCGCCGACCGGCTGATCGGCGATCTTCTTGATCAGCTCGGCGTTCTTGTCGTCGCCGTCCTTGCGGTAGGCGACGACCTGCTTGGCGGCGTTGCCGTCGGGGTTGACCCAGTACGGATCGTTCCCCTTGGGCTGCTGGCTCGTCGCCGGTCTCCTGTCCTTGCCGTCGTCGGAGGAACAGCCGGCGAGCAACAGCACCGCCCCCGCCGCGACCGCCCCCGCCCTGGCACGTCGGCCGGACCAACTGCCGTACATCCGCTCCCCCTTGCAGCCGGACAAGTCAGGTCGAATCCATCGTGGCACACCCCGGCGGAGGGTCACGAGCCCCGCCGGAGCACCGTGGACAGGCTGTGACAACGCGGCGGACGGGAGAGGACGGGTACGCGGGCACGGGACGCACGGGGGAGGCGACGACTTCGCGACATGGCGTCATTCAGCCTCTAGGCCTGGCCCGTTCGCGGCCCTAGAGTGTCCGGCAAACCGCCCCGGCCGGTGGCGGGACCGCAACCGGACCTTCCCGCACCTCCCGCGTCGGCGCCGGGCTTCTCCCGCAGCCCGAGCACCCGCGGTTGAGGACCCGGCTCGGCCGGCGGCTCTGGGGGGAGCATGTCGTCGGCCGGGCCAGGTTGCAGACAGCGTCCGTCCGGCGGCGGAGGACTCCCCTAACCCTTGGTGACCCCGGTCAGGTAGGCAGAGACGACCACGTTGGCGGTGTATGCGCGGGTCTCGCGGTCGAAGGTGCCGCCGCAGGTGATCAGCCGCAGCTCCGCGCGCCCGTCCTTGCGCGGGCCGTAGACCTTCTGCGCGTCGAACCGGTCCTGGTCGACCACTTGGACGTCGTCGATGGTGAACTCCGCGACCGAGCCGTCGGCCCTGGTGACCCGGACTTTCTCGCCCGGCCGGGCCGAGCTCAGACCGTAGAAGACGGCCGGTTTCGTCTCGGTGTCGACATGGCCGACGAGCAGCGCCGTGCCCGCCGCGCCCGGCTGCGTACCGCTGTCGTACCAGCCGACCGTGTGCGGCATGGCGTACGGCGGCGGATCCACCGCGCCTGTGACGTCCAGGCCGCGCGGGACGACCGGGGCGCTGATCCCTATCGACGGAATGGCCACCTGGTCCGGCCTGGCCGGGGCCAGCGGGTCGTGGGCGGGCGGCAGCGGCACGCCCAGCGGCCGGCCGACCGCGGCAACGTCGCCGGTGGTGGGCGCGGAGCTTCCGCCGAGGCCGCCGGTCATCTCACGGCCCCAGAGCCAGAGCCCGAGCAGGAGTACCGCCCAGGCCACTCCGGTGAGCAGCCGGCCGGTCCCGGCCGGGCGATCGGTGGAGGACATGTCAGTCCGAATCCGATCGGCGCCGCCGTGAGCTGCGGAAAGCCACAGCGACCGCTGCCGCGCCCGCGAGCACCAGGCCGATCACGGTGTGCGGGATGCCGGGGCCTGCCTCGGCCGGGTCCGGCGGGCCATCGGCCGCGAGGGCGGCCGTGCCGCCGCCGCCCGCGCGAACCGGGGCGAAGGGCGTCGAGTCGTCGGTCGGCTCGTACGACTCCTCCTCGTCCGAGTCCTCCTCGTCCGACTTCTCCGTGGGCTCGTACGACTGCTCGGTCGGACGGTCCCCCCGCTTGCTCGACTCGTCCGGCCGCTTGGTCGATTCGTCCCGCCGCTTGGTCGGCTCGTCTGCCCGTTTGGTGGGCTCGTCCCGCCGCTTGGTCGACTCGTCCGCCCGCTTGGTGGGCTCGTCCCCCCGCTTGCTCGACTCGTCCGCCCGCTTGGTCGACTCGTCCGGCTGCTCCGTCGGCTGGTTGTAGACGACCTGGACGCGGGCCGATACCGGGTGCTCACGGCCGTCGCAGGTGACGCCGATGTCGTACGTGCCGGGCTGCACGGAGGATTTCACGGTCGTCTCGCCGAACAGCTGGGTGCCCGCACCATTGCGGCTCGCGAGCGCGGCGTACGAGACGAACCCCTGGGACCTGGCAGCTCCGGTCATGCCCTGACAACCGGAGACGAGGACCTCCACCTCGCCGCCGGGAGCGACCTTGGACGGGACGACCGTGACCTTGACGGAATCGGCGGCGTATGCGGCCGCGGCGGCCGGCGCCAGGACGAGTACGGCAGCCACTCCTGCGGCACGGAAAGTAACCAAACTTGAACGCATCGTGAACCTCCTGATACGGAAAGATTCACGCGTCCGGGCCGTTTTCGCATCCGCAGGAGCGGCTCCGTAGTCCGATTGAGGCCTCTGACGTGCTCAGATGCGGTCGACGAGATCCGCGATCGAGTCGACGACCGTGGAAGGCCGGAAGGGATACCGGTCGACGGCCGCGGGGGTGGTGAGCCCGGTGAGCACCAGGAAGGTCTGCATACCCGCTTCCAGTCCGGCCAGCACGTCGGTGTCCATCCGGTCGCCGATCATCGCGCTGGTCTCGGAGTGCGCGCCGATGGCGTTCAGCCCGGTCCGCATCATCAGCGGGTTCGGCTTGCCCGCGAAGTACGGGTCCTTGCCGGTCGCCTTGGTGATCAGCGCCGCGACCGCGCCGGTGGCGGGCAGCGGGCCCTCGGCGGAGGGGCCGGTCTCGTCCGGGTTGGTGCAGATGAACCGGGCCCCGGCGTTGATCAGCCGGATCGCCTTGGTGAGCGCCTCGAAGCTGTACGTACGGGTCTCGCCGAGCACCACATAGTCGGGGTCGTGGTCGGTCAGGACATAGCCGATGTCGTGCAGGGCGGTGGTCAGACCCGCCTCACCTATGACGTACGCCGTGCCACCGGGACGCTGGTCGTCCAGGAACTGCGCGGTGGCCAGCGCCGAGGTCCAGATGTTCTCCACGGGCACGTCCAGGCCCATCCGGGCCAGCCGTGCGTGCAGGTCGCGCGCCGTGTAGATGGAGTTGTTGGTCAGCACCAAGAACGGCTTCCCGGTCTCCCGCAGCTTCTTGATGAAGGCGTCGGCGCCCGGGATCGGCACGCCCTCGTGGATCAGGACACCATCCATGTCGGTGAGCCAGGATTCGATCGGCTTGCGCTCTGCCATCAGACGGACTCCTGCCGTACGCAGTGTGCTGTGGACGCCGGAGGCACGGCCCTGTGAGTCTCCGGCGCCCCCCAGCCTAGTCAGGCTGGGCTGATCTTGACCCCGTCGATGAGCGGACGGACTCGGCATGGACCTGAACTGACCAGACGCGTCGCGAAGTTCGAGTCGGCCCTCAGTTCCGATTGCCCAGGTGCACCGTCCTGCATCTCCCGGGGGACAGCCCCCGGACCCCCGGCAGAACCACCCGCGGGCGGCCCTCAGCCCCCGTTGCACCAGGGGATGTTCGCAGATGTACGAGAACGATCAGCGTCGGCCCTTACGCCGCCACCGGGACGCGAGCACCAGAGCCCCGCTGCCCAGCAGGACCGCACCGAAGGCGGCGCCGAGCAGGAGCAGGGAGCCGGTGCCGGTGCCGGTGGCCGCGAGCTCGTCCCGGGTGACGCCGGCGTCGATGCCGGAGCCGTCGTCGCCGAGGACTGCGAATCGGTAGTCGCCGGACTCCCCGACCCAGTCGCCGTCGTCGCCCTGCCGCTGGACGACCGCGGCGTTGACCGTGACCTCGTTGGGCGGGGCGTCGGTGGCGAGCCGGAACCGGACCTTGGCGGTGACGGACTTGCGGGCCGGGACGGCGAAGCCGGGGAAACGGCCCCCACCGTCGAGTACGCCGACGACCTCGCCCTCGGCGGTCGTCTCGAGGACGACGGGGCGCCAGAGGGCGGCCTCGTCGTCGTAGAACTCCAGTGTGATCCGGGCCGGGGTGAGACCGAGGTCGCGTCCGGTGAAGATGATCACGGGGTGGATGTTCTGGCAGGCCTCGCCGGTGGTGTTGGCGAGTTCGACGGACCAGGGCTCGAAGCCGCCGCCGGGGCGGTGGACGGACGCGCCGCCGTGGACGCGGGTGTCGATGGGGAAGTCGGGGTCGGCTGCCTTGCCGCAGGTGGGCTGCCGGTCGGCGGGGCGGTTCTCCTGCTGGGTGGGGAGGGCGGTGGCGACGGGCGGCTCGCCGGGCTTGTCCGTGGGCGGGGCCGGCGGTGTGGCCGCGGGCGCGGCGATGGCGTCGGCGCCGGGGCGCGCGGTCAGGACCCGGGTCAGGAAAGCCGACGCCGTCCCGGTGAGCGCGGCCGTCCCAGGGATCGCCGCCGTCCCGGTCATCGCGGCTGTCCCAGTGATCGCGGCCGTCCCAGTCATCGCGGCTGTCCCAGTGATCGCGGCCGTCCCAGTCATCGCGGCCGTCCCGGGGATCGTCGCCGTCCCAGTGATCGCGGCTGTCGCCGTCGAGCCGGTGAGCGCCGTGTCGGCCGCGGGGCGCGGGGCTGCGGGGCGCGCGGCCACGGGAGCGGCTGCCGTCGCCGACGTCGCCGCTGTCGCGGTCGCGGTCGCGGTCGCGGCGGTGAGCGCCGCGGGCGCGATGGTGGCTGCGGTGACGCCGACGGTGAGGGCATAGCGCAGTCGCATGAGGGGCCTTTGCTGATCGCCTACGGCGGGGGGATCGCCCGGCCGTGCCCCAAAACCTTCCCCTCGCGCGCGCAGGGGGACACGGCTCCGGCTCTCCTTAGGGCCGAACAGCGGCGCAACTCCGCCCTATCAGCGTATTTTCGGTCCGGCAGGTGACGCCTCGGCGCGGCCGAACAGGGGCGCGAGCACCAGCTGCGCGGCGCCCTCAGCGACGACGTGCTCGCCGCCTTCGGCGAGGGCAACGGGGACACGGACGCGCTCGCCGACTCCCCGTACGAACGACTCAGCCGCCGCGGTCACGGCCCGGCCGCCGAGCAGCACCCGGTCGATGTCGAGCAGCTCGACGAGGTTCGCGGCGCCGATCCCGAGGACACCCGCGGCCCGGTCGACGTCGCCGCGCCCGACGGCGGCGAGGCAGAGCGCCTCGATACAGCCGCTCCTGCCGCAGCCGCACTCGGGCCCGTCGAGCTGGATGACCTGATGCCCGAACTCCCCCGCCCCGGTGCGCGCGCCCCGGTAGAGCGCCCCGCCGAGTACGAGGCCCGCGCCCAGCCCCGTACCGAGATGGAGATACGCGAACGAGTCACCGGGCCCACGCAGGGCGAGTCCGAGGGCGGCGGCGTTGGTGTCCTTGTCGAGCACGACAGGCAACCCGAGCCGCGCACCGAGAGCGTCCCGGAGCGGGAACCCGTCCCACTCGGGAAACCCGGTGACGCGACGGGGCACGCCGGCCCAGTGGTCGAGCGGCCCGGGCATGGCAACCCCGACACCGAGCACGCGCCCGGCCGACGGGACCGCCTCGGCCTCCGCCGTCGCCGTCGTCGCCAGGACCGCCTCGATCTCCGCCGCCGCAGCCTCCAGGACCGCCTCCGCCCCCGCCCCCAGGTCCAGCGGCACCGTACGCGCCGCGACCAGCGTTCCCGACAGGTCCAGCAGGACCGTCGTCAGCTCGTCGCGGTCCAGGTGCAGTCCCATCGCGTGCCCCGCCGACGGGACCAGGCGCAGCAGCGTGCGCGGCTTGCCTCCGGTCGACGCGCGGCGGCCCGCCTCCACCACCAGGCCACCCTCACGCAGGCGCGCGGTGATCTTGCTGACCGCCTGCGGAGTGAGCCCGGTGCGCTCGGCCAGTTCGATCCGGCTGATGCCGCCCTCCCCGGCCGTACGCAGCAGATCGAGCACCAGTGCCGCGTTGTGGCTGCGCAGCACAGGCAGATTCGCTCCATTGACGGTTCTGTTCACGGACCCCATTGTCCTCTGCGCTTGCACTTTGGCAACACCGTTGTTTAAGTGGAACCATGACTGGCACCGACACCCGCAGCCCTCTCCGCGTCGGACTCGTCGGCTACGGCCTGGCGGGCTCCGTCTTCCATGCCCCGCTGATCGCCGCCACCGAGGGCCTCGCCCTCGACACGATCGTCACCTCGAACCCGGAGCGGCGGGAGCAGGCCCGCGCCGAGTTCGGCGACGACATGCGCTTCGCGGCCTCGCCCGACGAGCTGTGGAAGCGCGCGGGCGAGCTCGACCTCATCGTCATCGCCTCCCCCAACAAGACGCACGTCCCGCTCGCCACCGCCGCGCTCAAGGCCGGCCTCCCGGTCGTCGTGGACAAGCCGATCGCCGGCACGCCCGCCGAGGCGCGCGAGCTCGCCGCCCTCGCCGAGGAGCGCGGTCTGCTGCTCTCGGTCTTCCAGAACCGCCGCTGGGACAACGACTTCCTCACTCTCCAGCAGCTGATCGCGGACGGTGAGCTCGGCGACGTACAGCGCTTCGAGTCCCGCTTCGAGCGGTGGCGTCCGCAGCTCAAGGGCGGCTGGCGCGAGTCCGGCGACCCGGACGAGATCGGTGGTCTGCTGTACGACCTGGGCAGCCATGTCGTCGACCAGGCGCTGACCCTGTTCGGCCCGGTCGTGCGGGTCTACGCCGAGGCGGACGTACGCCGCCCGGGCGCCCGGACCGACGACGACACCTTCATCGCGCTCACGCACGCGAACGGAGTGCGCTCGCACCTGTACGTGAGTGCTACGACCGCGCAGCTCGGCCCGCGCTTGCGGGTGCTGGGTTCTACGGCCGGATATGTGAAGTACGGGCTGGACCCGCAGGAGGCCGACCTGCGCGACGGCAAGCGCCCCACGCCGGGCAAGAGCTGGGGCGTCGAGCCCAAGTCGCTGTGGGGCCGGATCGGCGCTGGGGGCACCTCCCAGGGCGAAGCCTCTGGGGGAGAGTCCCCGCAGACCGGCATGGGGTCTCCCCAGGGCGAAGCGCGAGGGGAAGGCAGCCCGGTCGAGACGGTGCCGGGCGACTACCCGGCGTACTACGCGGGAATCGCCACGGCCCTGCGCGACGGTACGCCCCCGCCGGTCACCGCCCACGAAGCGGCGGCAGCGCTGGACGTCCTGGAAGCCGCGCGCCGCTCCGCCCGCGAGGGCGTCACGGTGGAGGTCTCCGCATGACCGCGCCCACGCCCGCGACGCCCGGACGCCGCACGCCCGCGCCCACGCCCACGCCGCTCACCGTCGACGAGTTGGTCACCCAGGAACGCAGGCTGACGGTGCGGCGGTTCACGAACGACGACGCCTGGGCGCTCGGCAGCATGCTGGTCGAGATGGGCTATTTGCGGCAGGCGGCGGTCGCCATCGACATCCGCCGCGGGACGCAGCAGCTCTTCCACTGCGCGCTGCCGGGGTCGAGCGCGGACAACGACGCGTGGATCGACCGCAAGCGCCGGGTCGTCGAGCGGTACGGCGAGAGTTCGTTCCTGGTCGGCGCCCGCCACCGCGCGAAGGGCACGACGTTCGAGGAGTCCTCGCGTCTGGACCCGGATCTGTACGCGGCCCACGGCGGATCGTTCCCGATCTCGGTCGCCGGCGTGGGCGTCGTCGGCACGGTCACGGTCTCGGGCCTGCCCCAGGCGGAGGACCACGCGATGGTGGTCGAGGCGTTGGAGCGGTTCATCGCGACGTGATGGCGGCGGGCGAGCTTCGGCTCGTTGAAACACCCACAGACCAGGGCCGCGGGGACATCCCCCGTACCTCCGCGGCCCTTCCCCGACCCGCGGCTGCGGACTCCCCCGCCCGCAGCCGCGGGTTACGCCAACGCGTCCTCGCCTACCGTTTGCCTACGCGTCCTTGCCTACGCGCTTGCCTACGCGTCCTTGAGCTCCTGGCGCTGGCGGCCCAGACCCTCGATCTCCAGCTCCACCACATCCCCGGCCCGCAGGAACGGCTTCGGCTCCGGCTGCCCCAGCGCCACCCCGGCCGGCGTCCCGGTGTTGATGACGTCCCCGGGGTACAGCGTCATGAACTGGCTGACGTACCGCACGACCCCCGCCACCGAGAAGATCTGGTCCGCGGTCGTGCCGTTCTGCTTCAGCTCGCCGTTGACCCACAGCTTCAGGCTCAGCGCCTGCGGGTCCGGGACCTCGTCCGCCGTCACCAGCCACGGGCCCAACGGGTTGAACGTCTCGCAGTTCTTGCCCTTGTCCCAGGTGCCGCCGCGCTCGATCTGGAACTCACGCTCCGACACGTCGTGCGCGACCGCGTACCCGGCGACGTACGACAACGGGTCCTCGTCGTCCTCCACATAGCGGGCCGTACGCCCGATCACGACCGCGAGCTCGACCTCCCAGTCGGTCTTGCGGCTGCGTCGCGGCACCAGCACGGTGTCGTTCGGCCCGACCACCGTGTCGGCGGCCTTGAAGAAGACGACCGGCTCGCCCGGGGCCTTGGCGCCCGTCTCCGCAGCGTGATCGTGGTAGTTCAGTCCGATGCACACGACCTTGCCGATCCGGGCGACGGGCGCTCCCGTACGCAGACCATCGGCGTCCAGCACGGGCAGCTCGCCCGCGTCCGCCGCGGCCCGTATCCGGGCGAGGGCGGACGCGTCGGCGAGCAGCTCCCCGTCGATGTCCGTGACAAGGCCCGACAGGTCGCGCAGGGTCGTCCCGTCCTGGTCCAGCAGGGCGGGTCGCTCGGCGCCCGGTGTACCGACACGTAGCAGCTTCATGGTCTGTCTCCCCTGGTCGAGATTGTGAGCCCGGGCGACGGGTAGCGGCCATCGAGGGATCGGAGGGTTGGCTGATCCTCCAAGACATCGGACCACCCTGCAAGACCCCGTTCACAACCTGGACCTTTACACAGTGGTAGCAAGCACACCCGCGACCGGCATGTCCCGGTACAGGAACGCCCGCTCGACCGCCGTCCAAGTGGTGCTGGTGACGACATAGAGCGCGGCGGCCAGCGGCACCCACGCCACGGTGAGGAGGGTCGCGAAGGAGAGCAGCGGCATGACCTTCGTCATCGCCCCCATCCCGGGGACCTGCTGGTCCATGGTCGCGCCCGCCATCTGCTGCTTCGTACGCCGGTAGTTGTACGTCGCCACGGCCGCGACGATCACGAACAGCGCGACGTACACAAGCCCGGCGCCCCCGAAAACCCCGCCGTGCGCGAGCGCGTCGGTCCACCTGTCCCCGAGCGGCGCGGCGAAGAGGGTGTGCGTGAGCAGGCCGTTCGGCTCACCGCCGATCTGTCCGCTCGAGAACAGGTGGTACATCAGGAAGAACGCGGGCAGCTGAAGCAGGCTCGGCAGGCAGCCGGAGAAGGGCGAGACCTTCTCCTTCGCATGCAGCTCCATGAGCGCCTGCTGCATACGGTCCGGGTTCTTGGCGTGCTTCTTGCGCAGCGCGGCAATCTGCGGCGAGAGCCTCGCCTTGGCCTTCTGGCCGCGGGCGGCAGCCCGCGACAGGGGATGGACGGCCAGCCGTACGAGCGCGGTGAAGACGACGATCGCGGCGGCGGTGGCGGATGCGTGGAACAGCGGCTGGAGCAGGTCGGCGAGGTGCGCGACCAAACTTGCGAAAACGGACATGGGTGAGCCCTCCGAGGGTCTCGTCGTGCCGGGATGAGGACATGGCGGCATGACGACCCGCGAGGGGTGTGTGGTGCGAGTGGGGGCCCCTACGCGGCCGTCGGAAGGGCACGGCCCGGCGCTCGGGGCCTGGTCCGGCCCTTCGCATCGGGATCGCACTGCGGCAGGAAGGCGGTGCGCTGCTCACGGTCGCGGATGGCGGTGCGAACCCGGGTGCGCGGCACGGCGGGTGCGCAGCGCGCGCTGATCATGGCGCAGACGACGAGCGCGGAACCGGCGGCAGCGGTGGCGGTCGCGGCGAGCGCGACCGCGGCGGTGAGGCTGCCGCCGTCGACGAGCAGGACCTCGAGGAGAAGCAGCAGCAGCGCGGCGGGCCGCAGCAGCCGCGTCATACGACCGACCATGGTCCCCCCTCGCTATTCCTTCGCTGCTTTCCTCGCTGTGTCGAACCTCAGCCTAGCGCGGGCTCATCGACTTCAACGTCCCCCATACGACGAGCCGGTACTTGGAGCTGTACTCGGGCGTGCAGGTGGTGAGTGTGAGGTAGTACCCGGGCTCGCCGTACCCGGCGCCCGGCTTCACGATGCTGCGCGGCACGCGCGCGATCACTCCGGTGTCCCGGGGCGAGGTCTGTGGCACCCCCTGGTCGACCACATACACATAGACCCCGTCGCGCGTCTCGACCTTGATCTCGTCGCCGCCGCGCAGCCGGTTGATGTACCGGAAGGGCTCGCCGTGCGTATTGCGATGCCCGGCGACGGCGAAGTTCCCGGCCTCACCGGGCTGCGCGGTCTGCGGATAATGCCCGATATACCCCTTGTCCAGAACGCCCTTCTTCCCGATGCCCTGCGCGACGGGAGCGACGACGCCGAGGCGGGGTATGCGGAGGACGGCGTAGGCCTGGTCCCAGCGGGGCGCGGCTGTCCGCGAGGCGGGTTGATCACGGACGGGGGGCGCGGCGGCTTCGCCCGGCGCGGTCTCGTCGACAACGTCCCCCGCGTCCTGGGGAACGTCCTCCCCCACATCGCCGGCAGGGTCCTCCCACTCCCGCTCGAGAGCCTGGACCTTGTGCTCGGCGCCCTCCCGGGCCTGCCGGTTGGTCCACCACAGCTGATGCACGACGAGGAGGAGTACGACGACCCCGAGGGTGACGGTGACCTCGGCCCCGGCCCAGAGCCCATGGGCAAGCGTGGCCCGCCGCCGCGAGCTGCGCCCTTGCACCACGACCGGTATCCGCTCCCGCTGCCGCTCCCGCACGGCGGCACGATAGGGGCTGATCCCCCAAGTCACCAGACCCGTGAATCGGCTGATCCCGCCGAACCCCCGTACAGCAGTACGGTGTCCACCATGCGCCCCGACACGCCTGCCGATCACATCACCGAAGCCGAGCGCCTGCTGCGTACCGCGGAGCAGTACCCCGCGGACCATGAGCCACTGCTCCTCCAAGCCGTGGCCCATCTGGAGCTGGCAGGCGACCGCGAACGCGCCTCGACCCTCTACGACCGCATGCTCGCGGCCAACCCCGAGCACCCCCTGCTGATCAAGGCCCTCCAGGCGGCGAACCTCTGGGAGTACGGCCACGAGGCAGAGGCCCGCGCCCTGATCAACGGCATCCGCACGGCGGCCCCGGCGGACGCCGCACCGTGGGAGATCATCGCCGAGACGCTGGAGTCCCACGACGAGCTCGAGACGTCCCACGACTGCTTCACGACGGCGATCACCCTGCTCCTCCCCGCAGGCGACGACGAGCCCGTCCCGTACAACATCCAGTCCCTACTCACGGGCCGCCACCGCGTCCGCCGCCTGCTGGGCCTGCCCCACGACGAGTGGGACGCCCTGGCGGACCGGGGCCACGCGTCGAACATCTCCCTGGACGAACTCCACGACCCGAAGCGCCTGTGGGCCCTGGGCTCCGACAACCCGGCCGAACTGAAGGCTGAAATCGCCCGCCTCCGCTCCGAACTGGGCTCGTACCGCTCGGCACTGTCCCGCCCGTTCCCGGTGGCGGTGCTCCACTGGCCGGAGGACGAACTGACCGAACTGCTCGCGGCCTACCCCGAGTTGGAATCGGAATACCCGACCCAGAGGGCCCACCTGACAGACATCGAGGCGTCGCTGCGGGACCTGTCCTCCACGGGCACGGAAAACCTGGGCATCGTGACGGCGACGGTCCCGTCGTACGAGGCGTTCGCGGCCTCGGAACAGTCATCCCCGGCAAACGCGGACCTGCTGCCGCAGTACGCGACGACGCTGGCGGCAAGGGGCAGGGCGGTGGCGTGGCCGCCGGCGAAGGGGGCGGCTTGCTGGTGCGGGTCGGGGGTGGCGTACCGGGACTGTCACGGGGGGCCGGTTCAGGGGTGAGCACGGCGACCGTCGGCTCAGGTCTCCAAGAGTTCCAATCTGGCATTGGGGCTTAACAGCCACCCCGAAGCGAGGAGGAAAGTTCAACCGTGCCTGATGCTCCCACCAGCAGTACAACTGGCTACCTGCACGCCTTCGATTCCCTGAAAGTCGATCGATCCAGCGGAACCCCAGCTCGTCATCAACCAATCGTCCTCCTCTGGGCGATGGGGCGTGCCTTTCAACGTAAGCAGCGACTCCTTTTCTGGCGTGATGCGCAGAAGTCTTTGCGACCGCTCCTTGAAAGGCACGGCCACCCCGGCTCTACGGCTGAGCCCGCCTATCCCTTCGTCGCACTCCACCGATCGCCGCTCTGGCGACTCGAGGACGTGAAATCGGAGGTTCCGCAAGCCCGCGGCTCGAGCGTCCGCCCCTGGCTCGATCAACACAACCCACAAGGGGGGCTTGAGGAGAACCTCTACAACCTGATCGGCTCAAACGAAACCTTTCGCCAAGAGGCAACCCACTCCCTCCTAAAGACTTACTTCCCAGCGGTCTCGTGGGAAGAGATCCTTCTCGAAGTCGGCCTACAGGAAAAGAAATTTGACGGCTACGGGCACCCTCCATACATCCCTGTTGGTGCAGTCTTTGCTGGCCAGGTCGCCGCATTTGAGGCCAAGGTACACGGCCAGAGACAAGGGGGAATATCCGGCAAACAAAGCGAGGATGCAAAGTCCATAGTCCTGTCCGGCGGCTACGTCGACGACAGAGACTACGGCGACGAAATCATCTACACCGGCCAAGGCGGCCTAACAGACGGACGACATACGCACGACCAGACCCTCACCCGTGGTAACGCAGCACTGGTAAACAGCATCGCATCCGGTCGCCCTGTCCGGGTTCTACGAGGTGCTGGCAGCCACTCGGAGCACGCCCCGCCCTCCGGCATGAGATACGACGGGCTCTTCCGAGTTGAGGCGCATTGGCAGGACAAGTGCGCCGAGGGCTTCGTCATCTGGCGATTTCGACTGCGCAAGATATGGCCTGAGCCCACGACGGCTCCCACGACGACCCCCCTACCCGTCGACCCACCGCCCATTGGGGGCAACTCCAAACCCGAACGTCGCAAGACTGAGGTGCAGCGGATAGTCCGAAGCACGGCGAGGGCGAACTGGGTGAAGCGTGCTCACGGACACACCTGTCAAATATGCGGATTGCGGATCGAGACGCCAACCGGTGCTTACTCCGAGGCTGCCCACATACGCCCACTGGGACAGCCTCACGAAGGGCCGGACGAACCAGACAACATCCTCTGCCTTTGCCCGAATCACCACGTGGAATTCGACTTCGGGATGTTGACCATTTGCAGCGACATGACGGTTGTAAGAAACTCTTCCGGGGAACGCACAAGCCTCCGCACTGTGCCCGAGCATGAGATCAGTGACGTTCACCTCGACTACCACCGAAGGCACATAGGTCACTAACGCACCCTCCCATGCCCACCGTCTGGCATCAGTTGTTAGACACTGCAGCTCCGTTCGCTGATCTCTTCCTCAAAATGAAATTGGGCACGGTCCAGAGCTTCGTCCGGATCGCAGCCATGGGCGCGGAACCAGTGAAGGATGTCAACAATCATGCCAATCGCCGCTTGCTGGGCGCGGCCCACTCCGAGCTGACCGGCACCGGGCGCCGGCGGGTGGCTGTCCCAGCAGTAGAGCCCCAGCAGTGCCTCAGCCTTGGCGACTCTCGGACCTTCCGTGTGGCCGTTTGGGGAAGGGAGCCCAGTCGCCAACTCGCACCACGTGACCTTACTGTCTGCACGCAGGATCACGCCCCAGCGCTCCGCAGTCGCGTCCACCAGCACCAAACCGCGCCCAGCCTCCGCCTCTCCCTTTGCCGCAACGAGCGTCGGAAGCGCTCGGGGATCAGGATCGTGGATCTCGATGCGCAGATGGGTTCCATTCATCGAGACAGCAAGGGTTGTTGGCGCCCCAGGACCGACGTGCGCGATGACGTTGCTCACCAGCTCCGTCACGCATAGCTGAGCAGAGTCCACCAGGTCAGGCAGGCCCCAGACTCCCAGATGCACTCGTACCACCCGCCGTAATCCCGCCAACTCTTCAGGCGTTGCCATGAAGGGGAGATCCCAAGGCTTCCTACGGACCCCAAATCGACATCCATCCATACCAACCGCCCCTTCCCGTAGTCTCCTTGATCGCACTGCGTTGAGTGGTGCATCTAGAGAGTGACAGTGAGACTCCCAAAATGGAACTCTCATAGCAAGTTTGAGGGTGCACGCCGATCCACACGCGCCCCCAGCGTGCGCTGTCTTGTATGCGTCGCATGCAGCGTGCACGCTCAGGGAGATCGACACGAAGGGCCTCGACGATGACAGTTGGACCAACCACCCGCAGGCGCCAACTCGGCGCCGACCTACGCCGCCTGCGTGAGCGTAAGGGGCTGACGCTGGAGGAAGCCGGGGCTTTGGTTGGCGTCTCCAAGGCCACCTTGAGTCGGTACGAGAAGAAGGAAGGCGCGGTCAAGTGGCCTGCGGTCGACGCACTCTGCCGCGAGTACGGCGCTACTGATCAAGAACGCGAAACACTAGTTGAGTTGGCCAAAGGCGCAAAGATCCAAGGCTGGTGGCGCTCGCTGGCGGACCCGATTCCTGACTCGATGAGCCTCATGCTGACTCTCGAAGACGAGGTCGTACGCGAGGACCACTACGCATGCATGTACGTACCCGGCCTGTTGCAGACCCGTGCGTACGCAGAAGCAGTGCACCGTGCATCCGAGATGCGCTGCACCGATCAAGAGATCGCGCACATGGTCGACATCCGCATGAAGCGTCAAGAGCTCCTCGATCGTCAGGACCCACCGCACGTCTGGGCCGTGATCGACGAGGCAGTCATCCGACGCATGGTTGGCGGACGCGATGTCATGCGCGAGCAGTTGCACCTCCTCCTCGCTAGGGCGGAAGCGCCTCAAGTGACCGTTCAGATACTGCCGTTCACAGCTGGAGCCCACGCCGCCGCAGTTGGCAGTTTCGTCATCTTGGGCGGCCCCACCCCTCAACTTGACGTTGTATACGTGGACATCATCGGCGGCGGCCTCTTTATGGAGAAGCCGCAGGAACTTGAGCGCTATAAGTTGGCGTTCGAATACCTGCGCGCGCAGGCGCTGGACATTCAGGCGTCGGCTGCGCTCCTGGATCGGGTCAGCAAGGAGCTGTGATGGATCAGGAAGACATCCGCTGGATCAAGTCCTCGTACAGCGGAGGAAGCGGTACCGAGTGCGTCGAGGTTGCCGCGTCTGCCGAGGACGTGGGCGTGCGGGACTCCAAGGTGCCGCACGGCCCGCGGCTAGCCCTCCCCTCCTCCGCTTGGAGGGGCTTTGTGGAAGCACTGCGCGAGGGCCGGCTCGACTAGGGCGTGTTTTAGACTGAGCTCCTGGCCACCCCTCATGCCGTGATGATCTCGGTGAGGGGGGTAGTGATCTCTCGGTTGATCAGTGGGCAGTGTTGGAGCCGTTGTTGCCTGTCGCGGCGGTGGCAGGCCGTCAGCATGTCGGCGGAGGTTGATCGACGGGATCCGACGGCGGGTGCGGACCGGGGCGCCTTGGCGGGATCTGCCCGCGGAGTACGGACCGTGGCAGACGATCTATGGGCTCATTCGCCGTTGCAGCACGATGGTGTCTGGTCGGCGGTGCTGACGGGGTTGCAGGCTCGAGCCGATGCGCCGGGCTGATCACGTGGGAAGAAGGAACCACCGGGGGATCCGAACCGAGCCCGACGACCACGGCTTGGGCCGGTCCGGGGGTGGCTGGTCCACCAGGATTCGCCTGGCCTGCGAACAGGGCCGACGGCCATTAACACTTCTGGCAACCGCCCAACGCCGAGGTTCTGGCGGCCACAGGTGCGGTGCTGGCGGCCGCCACCGACATCGGCAACAAAGCCCGTATCGATGCGCATCCGGTGAGTGAGCACTCCACCATCGCCGCGGCGATTACTCCTGAGCCTGCGGTGCACCCTGCTCCGAGCGGCAGCCGCTCCGGCTCGCTGTCGCTGGGATAACGGATCGGCCTCGGCTGGATCGAACTGTACGCGGGCGCTGACACCGCTCATTTCGTTCACGGACATAGCTAGACACTAGATCTGCAGCCACGCAGTGTCATGACCTCGTCCGAACCGGACGTGTCGCAGTTAGAGCGTCGGTCGCTGCGGATCAAGCGCCCGCTGTGATCTCCTCAAGGATGTCCCGGAGTTGGCTCAGGGAAGCCGAGAGCACGCTCTCACCCTCGGGTAGGGGGGTGCATTCGTGCGTCCTGGATTAGTTCAGAGCATCGATTGCTTTCACGATCAGCGCCCGTGCCGCCTGCCCGTACACGGCCATGCTCCGCAGTTCCTCGAACGCCTTCAGGTACAGGGTGATCTCACTCGGCTGCGTGATGTCCACCTGCGCCGACAACAGCTCCACCGACACGAGAGTGTCGTCGTACATGTTGAACGTCTCCTGCGGCCAGAGCCGACGCTGCGGGGTGGCCATCGGGATCACACCGAGCGATACAGACGGCAGAGCGCCCGCTGTGAGGAGGTATTCCAGCTGCGCGGCCATCGCGTCCGCGTCGCCGAGCCGGTAGTGCAGAGCGGCTTCTTCAATCAGGAGAACGAAGCGGTGCCCCTGCTCGTGAATGACGCGGGAACGCTCGACTCTGGCAGCCGCAGCCTCGGCCCCATCGTTGGGGATCTCGCGGAAGTCGGCGATGGTGCTCAGCAACGCGGCTGCGTAACCCTCGGTCTGTAGGAGACCGGGGACAAGCGTCGACGAGTAAATGCGGAACAGCTGGGTGTTGTGAAAAAACTCCACATAGCTGTCCTGGAGTTGCTTCAGGCCGCTGCGCACCTGCTGGCGCCACTCGCTATACATCGACTCCGTGTTGAGGGACTCCGCGATGAGGTTGCCCGCCTGATCGGCGTCACCGCACGCACGGCACCACAGATGTATGTCCTTGGCTGAGGGTGCGGTGCGGACGCTCTCGATGCGGGACGTCTTCGCGTGGTCCCAGCCACATCGGTCGGCCAGCTCGGAAACCGTCAGCCCAGACGCTTTGCGCAAGTCACACAAGCGCCGCGCAACCGATTCGCGGGCAGCCTGCGCAGACGACGACGGGGAGATGGGCATGCCTATACGTTCCTTCCTGCTAGTGGATCGGGTCGGCCGGCCAGGTGGGCAGCGCCGGCCATCTGGTGCGTCCGCTGCGGGTGTGCGCGTCGACGCGGACGGGCGCTCGACTTCCAGCCCTGGGGCTCCGCGGCTCGCACAGGTCCGTGTTCGCTGCCTCGTATGCCTGTCATGTCAGGGCCTCGATGGCTTTCACTATCAGTGCTCGCGCCTCCGCCCCGTACACAGCCTGCTGGTGCAGCGCCGCGAACGCCTTCAGGTACTGGACAACCTCGTCCGGTGCGGTGATCTTCACGGACGCCGACAACGGCTCATGGTGTACCCGCTCGTCGTCGAAGACTGTGAACGTCTCGATGGGCCACACGGAGCGCTCTGCACCGACCGGGATGACGCCCAGCGACACGGACGGCAGATCCATCACCGACAGTAGTGAGCCGAGTTGGCCAGCCATCATTCCGGCATCTCCGATGCGGTAGCGCAGGACGGTTTCCTCGATGACGATCGCGAAGCGCCGATTCCCTTCCCGAACGAGACGTGAGCGATCCATACGGGCGCTGACGGCTTCGGCCACATCGTCCGGGAGGCCGCGGAAGGTGGCGATGGCCCGCAGCAGCGCCGTGGCGTAGCCGGGCGTCTGCAGGAAGCCGGGCACCACGTTGGAGCAGTAGACCTTGAAGTGTTTGGTCCGCTTGTACAGCGGAAGGCTTGCCTGCTGGAGCCGCTTGAGCCCGGTGCGCTGGAGCCGCCTCCACTGGACGTACATGGAGTCGGCCTGCCGGTTCGCCGCAATGAGGTCGGGTGCCTGCCCGTCGGCTCCGCAGGCGAGGCACCACAACCTAACGTCCGCATCGGACGGTGGCGTCTTGGCGCTCTCGATGCGCGACGACTTCGACTCGTGCCATCCGCACCGAGCAGCCAGCTCCCGCTTGGTGATGCCCGCGTCCAGCCGTACCTCCCGCAGCCGCTCGGCAAGCGCGGCGCGTGCGGATTGCACGCTGGACGATGCGAACTCGGTCACGTGTCTACGGGCTATCAGATCCGGTACTGATCGTGCGGGGTTGCGCGATCCCAGACGGTTTCGAACGCGGCGGCACAGAGCTTCAGTAGGGCCGGGGCATCAGTGAGTTCGTCTTCCACCACGGCGCCGTTGCCGTCGAAGTGGTGGACCCGAAGAAGGGCGCCGTCGAAGAGCCAGAAGTCATTCCCAGGAAGGGCAATGTCTGTGGCCAGCCGACGTGGCAGCCAGCGCACTTGCTCGCCTGCGGTGACGTTGGCAGTCGTGACGTAGTGCTCCCACTGGATGTATTCGCTCACAGGCTCGGAGACGATACGAGCCCGGCGGATGACGACGCCGCGGGCGACCGCGTCTGCGATCGTCTGGTCGTAGGGATGCCACCACGTCGCCCGGTCCTTCCAGTCGATGCGGTCTCCGCGCCGCCAGGCTTCGAAGCGCTCGTTGTCGGCGTAGCTGTCGCGCATTTCAAGGTGCGCGGCGGACGTGTGACAGCTGGCCAGCAGCTCAGCGAAGCTCGGGATTTCCCCGCTCGATCGCATCGCACGCCTTCCTGATCACCGGCACCATGCGCGCCGGAATCCTGATGATGGCCTCAGTCTCCGGTACGGATCCGTTCGCCGGGCTGGCCGCCTCGCATTCGGCAACTGTTCCGGCGTCAGGCTTCCAGCCCTGGAAAAGCAACTCCTGCTTTTCTTTGTCGGTCCACACTGTCGGGCAGTGATCGCGGTCCGTATCTGGATCGATGCCGATACACCGTAACGCCATGCCGACCTCCAACGCCTCGTTGCTTGCTCGGACTTGCATCACTGTCAGGCTATCGCCGCGGACCGTCAAGGTCGCGAATCGGCCAGGTACAGGTCAAATCCATTGCCGTGCAAGTTGGTGCAGGTTTGTGGCGGACGCAAGGGCGCGATTCCTACCGTCGGCATCGGAGCTGATCGCCGACGAGGGGCCAGGCCGTGATGACGATCAAGGTGTACCGGGTGCACGCCGCGTCCCGCCGCCTGCGCGAGGTCTACAGGCTGACGGTCCCGACGGGCGACCCCGCGCGGCTCCTGGATTCCCTCGCCTTCCCGCCGTGCTCCTGCCCCCGCTGCAGGGCCGTCCGGTGACCGCATCCACGGCCGATGCGCGCGTGCTGCCAGCTGCCGGAGACCTCAGCTGGGAGCAGTACGCGGGAAGAGCCTGCGTCTGGTGCGACCAGCCCCTCACGACCGGCGCGCGCAGCGTCGGGATATCGCGCGGCCGGCTCGGCGTCCACGTCCTCGACATCGAGGTGTTCGCGGGCGCGTGCTGCCCGTAGCCCCCAACCAATGAGCCCCGCCTCGGCCGACGACTCCGGCCAGGAAACCCCGGCCGAGGCGGTGACGGGCCCTTGAGGGCCCCCGCACGTGCACGACGGCGTGAGGGAACGCCTCGCGCCGAGGACGCACCCAAGGAGCATCGCATGACCGCTCTTGCAACCGAACAGACCACCGGCCGCCGACTCCTCGACCCCGAACTCTTCGAACGGCTCGTCACCTTCCTCGAGTTCGAAGAGGACATGGACCGGCCCCAGGCCGAACGCGTGATGGACCAGGCCCTCGCCTTCATCGACATGGCCGGGCACCGCAGCGACGTACCGCTGTCCCCGTCGCGGAAGGTCGACCCGGGCTGGCACGCCTTCATCCTGCACAGCCGCGAGTACGCCGACTTCTGCCACCGCCGGTTCGGCACGTTCCTGCATCACAACCCGCTCAAGGGCCGGCGCCTGCGCGACGGCATCGCCATCAAACGCACCGTGCAGGCCATCGAAGAGATGGGCTACACCGTCGACCACGAACTGTGGGGCACCGCCGCGGAGTGCAACCCGCCCGCCTGCTGCGGCGACGGCGACGGCTGCTGACCCGATCCGATCCCCTGCGCGGCCCGTCTCCCCCAGCGGGCCGCGCACCCTCGCGCGCAGAACGGAAACCCGCCCATGCCCGCCCTGCTCTCCGCCCGCAGCCGCCTCACCGTCTTCCCGCTGGAGGGCCTGACCGTCGCGTACACCACGCAGTCGAGCGACTCCCGCAGCCTCGGCGACATCGCCATCGTCGGCGTCACCGACCCGGACACCGCCACCGGCGAGCACCTGTGGCGACTGGCCGCGAGCATGTACAACAACCCGCCCACCAGCCAGACACAAGCCCGGTGGATCCTCACCCAATGCACCCGGGCCCGCGCCGTCAAAGCACCCACCTATCGCGACCTGCCGTACGCCAAGTGGACTGCCGACCTGAACCGCGAGTTCCACCTCGACGTTCTCTTCGCCAATCACGCGATCCTGCGCACGGGTCGTCTCACCATCGAGTGACGGCTTGAGCAATCCGCCGGCCCCGGCCTGCCGCGTCCTGGGGCGCGGAAATTCCTCGCGCCCTGCGCGAGGGCCGGCTCAGCCAAGGGCACCCAGGTGCACGGCCGGTCGGGTCCTCGCGCTGCCCGTGGCCAGCGCATCTCGGAGCGCGGTGGTGATCTCCTCCGGGCTGTCCCGGAGTTGAGAGGGCGACGCCGAGAGCACGATCAGGCCATGCCGGGCCATGCGATTGCGGCGCGCCATCGTCCGTTCCCAGTCGCCCGGGCTCAAGTGCCATTCCCGCGAGTCGATTTCGAGAACCACGCCCGCGTATGGCCAGCAGGCGTCCGGGCGTGCCAGAAAGGTGCCGTCCGGGAGGTAGAGGTCCTGGTTCCAGACGGGGTCCGGGATGTCCGACTCGCGGAGCAGGCGGCGGGCTTGAGCCTCGGCGACGGAGCGGATCCCCGCCGTCAGGCCCTCGATCGTCGTCGCGACTCGCGGGTCGCTCGCGCGGTGGGTGGATCGTAGTGCCGTCGTGAGTTCGGCCAGGGAACAACGGCCGCGCTGGACGACCTCGGCGAGCAGGGCGGTCACCGCGTTCTGGCCGGTCAGATACGGGATCGCGTCGGTAGCGGCCCTTGGCAGCGGTGCGCAGGGCAGGCCCTCAATCGGCAGGCGGCGGTAGGAGTGTTGCGTGCGGTGGACGCGGACGTACGCACGGCTTCGGGGGTTGCGTGTCCCGGATACGAGTACATCCACCGGGCCCACCGGCGTCAGCGGGCCCGTCGCCCGAACCCCGTACAGCGCGAGCGCAGCCGCGCCAGTGAGCAGTGCACCTTCGGCGGCGTACAGGAGCGCGGCGCGTAAGCGTTGGCGGGCGCTCGGGGCTCCCGTCTGGAGAAGGATCACGCGTGGGAGTACGCGTTGCCAGGGGCCGCCAGAGGTGCAGCGATGGGCAATGGTCGAAGGTGCCCAGCCCAGGGCGGCCAATTGCCTTGAGGTGGCGAGGCCGTCCTGGGCCGCGATGAGCGAGGCGGTGGATGTGCGCATGTGGGAGCCATGCCCACACGGGTCGTTCCGCTACCCGCTGTTACGAAGTCAGGGCCGTGCCCGTTTTCTGTACCCGGATTCCAAGCTGCTCGCAATCCCAGTACACGACCCCGGAGAGTGCGACGAGGACCGATAGTCGGCCCCGCCTGGGCGGGTTGATCGGCCGCCCGCGCGACAGGGGGTCGCCGGCCTCGCCCGCCCTGTCCTGGCGGTCCCTGTGACGAAGACCGATTGTTGGCCCGGCCGGTGTTGAGCTTTGAGGGTCATCGGCTTCCGAGAATCGGTAGTTGGCCGCGTCGAGGAGCGACAGTTGGCCCCGGTGGGCTGCTGCCTGCGTCGTTGGGGGCTGATGGCGGCTGACGAGCATCGTCTGAGATGACATCAGGTGTGAGCGATCACCAGCTTCGCCCCATTACAGCGAAGACTCGATCACGGCGACGCGGGGCGGGCAGCCGCTGCCGTCGTCAGAGCGTGCAGCCGGATGGACCTGTCCGCCAAGCTGAGCTCTTCCGCGCACCGATGCCCGATCCCCGGGTGCGGGCTTGCTGCTGGGCCGTTCATAGCAGCGGTCCTTGCACGGCGCCGGCGATGACCGTGGTCACGACCTTGCGGACGGCTCCAGCCTCCGGCGGGGTGCCTTCCCGGCCGGCGAAGAGCAGGTGTCCGGTCCCGATCAGCATGAGCGCGAGCGTGTCGACGTCGGCATCCGCCGCGATGCGGCCCAGTTCGCGCTCCGCGGTGAGGTAGGAGGCGATCATGGCCGTAGCTTCCGTTAGTACGGGGACGCCGGCCGGCCTGTCCTGGCGCAGTCCGGCCCGCAGTTTGTCCCGGGAGGTGATGAGGCCGACGATCGCCACAGCGACCGACCCGAACAGGGCCGTCAGCGCGCCGGTGAGGTTGTCGGCGACGGTGCCGGTCCCGGCGGAGTTGCGCAGGGCGGCGGCCTGGTTGTCGATCCGGCCGATGCGGTCCAGCACGAGCTCGGCGAGGAAGGCGTCGAAGTCGGCGAAGTGCCGGTGCAGGACGCCCTTGGCGCAGCCTGCCTCCGTGGTGACCGCCCGGCTGGTCAGCGCGTTCGGCCCGTCCCGGAGCAGAACGCGCTCCGCGGCGTCGAACAGCTGCTCGCGCGCGTCGCGGATGGCTACCCCTGTCGGCACCGTGCAATCTCTCCTTCTCTCGCGGGGCCCTGCCCGGTTGACGAGTGGGCACATGCCCACTAATAGTGGGCGCATGCCCACTCTACCCCCGGCGCGAGCGTGTCTTTCCGAGAACGAGCCTCATCAATACCGGCAGGCGGCGGAGTCGTTCGGCTCGGACGCCGAACGCTATGACCGCACCCGGCCCCGCTATCCCGACGCCATGGTGGACCGGATCGTCGCCGGCAGCCCCGGGTTCGACGTCCTCGACGTCGGCTGCGGGACCGGCATCGCCGCCCGGCAGTTCCAGGCGGCCGGCTGCAAGGTGCTGGGCGTCGAGCCCGACGCACGGATGGCCGGCCCGGCGCGGCAGCTCGGGGTCGAGGTTGATGTAGCGACGTTTGAAGCCTGGGACCCGGCCGGCCGGGAATTCGATGCGGTCGTCGCCGGCCAGGCCTGGCACTGGATAGACCCGGTTGCGGGGGCGACCAAGGCCGCGCAGGTGCTGCGGCCTGGCGGCCGGCTGGCAGCGTTCTGGAACGTGTTCCAGCTCCCGACCGACGTGGCGGAAGCCTTCGCCGCGGTCTACCGGCGGGTGATGCCCGACTCGCCGTTCAGCCTCCAGGCGATGACGAAGCAAGCCCTGGACGGGTACT
The DNA here is from genome assembly GCF_044389785.1 of Streptomyces sp. NPDC019443. Classification (NCBI taxonomy): domain Bacteria; kingdom Bacillati; phylum Actinomycetota; class Actinomycetes; order Kitasatosporales; family Streptomycetaceae; genus Streptomyces; species Streptomyces sp. NPDC019443. Next base: position 151,673 of record NZ_JBIRYJ010000008.1, on the reverse strand, counting down.
CGGTGCTGTTCACCAGGGCCGCCGACGGGATCCGAGAGGTGGGCGGGTTCAGCGACCCGGAGCAGTGGCGATTCGACTGGGAGTGGTCCTACACCCGGGACGCGTGGCTGGACCAGATGCCCACCCTTGGCAACCTCACCCAACTCCCGTCGGACAAGCTGGCGGAGGTGCTGGAGGGCGTCGGGGCCGCTATCGACGCGATGGGCGGCAGCTTCACCATGCGTTACGCGACGGTGGCCGTGGCCGCGGCCCGAACCGGCGCCGCCTGACCGGCCTCTACCGTCTGTCCACTGCCGGCGGGGACGCAGGCCCGGACCAGCGCGGCGCTGGGCCGACAGCGCATCCGGCACCGACCACACATGCCGCCGCCGGCCAGTGCTCGATGCGACCGCCGACGTGCGCGAACTCCATGCGGAACGGCTGCGGCAGTACCTCCCACACCTGCAGGAAGTCCAGGGCCGGATGCAGCCGCGCTTCCTCCAGCGACTCGAACCCGTGGTGTCGGCCGGTCGGGACGAGGAACTGCAGTCCCGGCCAGTTTCTCTGACGGACCGTCACCTAAAACGGGCGCACCGGCCGCGACGAGAGCACCGACGTCGCCGCCAGATCCCGCACCGGCCAGACCACTTCGTCGCCGCCGAAAGACCAGGCCGTCGTCCACGAACGCGTCCGGTCCTCGCCCAGCGACAGCCGACGCCCGACGCGCGAGCACACACTCCGTACGCGACTGTGCACAGTTTCATCACAACTTGGCCTCTATACGCCCCAATTGAGACGATCACTTAACCGGAATGTCATGCTCAGCCCCTCAAGTCGGACACATAAGCCTTTGGGGGGCACATGTCAGTGAGAGGTAGAGGCAGCCACGGGCGCGTTGCGTGGGCCGCAGGTGCCGTGGTGTTGACCGTGGGGCTCGTGGGGTGTGGGAGCGACAGCGCGGATCCCAAGCCCGTCGCGGCTACGTCCAGCCCGGCGACGACGTCCGCGTCACCCACGCCTTCCGTCAAGGCGGCCCTCGGCCTCGTCGACGACGAGGAGAGCGCCGACGCCGGGAAGGAGATCGAGGTGAAGGTGCTGGACAACGACAGCATCACACTCAAGGACGGCAAGACCGGGCGGGTCGAAGTAGCTCTGGCCGCCGGTGAGTTCACCGTGGCCGTGGACACCGCGCCGACGCACGGGGCCGCGCGAGTCGACGGGTCCGCCATCTTCTATACGTCCACCCCCGGGTACGGGGGCGCGGACGAGTTCACGTACCGAGTGGACGTCGCGGGGCAGCAGTTGACCGGAACCGCCGTCGTGCGGATCACCGTCGCCGCGCCGACGCCCACACCCAAGCCCGCGAAGCCCAAGGTCTCGTACGCCAATTGCGATGCCGTACGGTCCGTCGGCGCCGATCCCATTCACGAGGGAGAACCCGGCTACGGACCGCACCTCGACCGCGACGGGGACGGGGTCGGCTGCGAATCCTCCGGTGGCGGCAGTGGCGGAAGCACCGGTGGCTCCGGGGGCAGCGGAGGCGGGAGTACGTACTACGCCAACTGCGCCGCCGTACGCGCGGCAGGCGCCGATCCCATTCACGCCGGGGAGCCCGGCTACGGACGGCACCTCGACCGCGACGGCGACGGCGTCGGCTGCGAGTAACTGAAATGGGCATGACTGCGGCGGCCGTGGGGGGTTACGGCCGCCGCAGGTTTTGTGGAGCAGGATCAGGAGCGGGAGCAGGAGGAGCAGATACGGAATTGAATCCGATGGATCAGGTCCCGCTTTTATGAAGGACTGATGAATTCCGCAATGCGCACTGAAGTCACGCCGTCTTCTTGACGAGCTTGCCGTCCGCCGCGATCACGAACCACTCCCCGTCCAGCCCCTGCCCGTTGACGTCCCCCGCCGTCGCGTCGCCCACGTAGTAGTACAGCGGCCAGTCCCCGTACACCGCCTGTTCCGCGCCCTCGCCGAGCTTCGCCTCCTTCAGCAGGGCGGCGTCGGTCCCCGTGCCCGCCTTCACGTCCTTCGCGGAGGTGAGGGCCGGCCAGACCGCGATGCAGTCGGCGTCGCACTTGCTGGCGCCGGGCTTGTCCTTGGTGAATCCGTACAGCGTACGGCCCGAATCGTCGACGAGGATCTTACCGAGGGGCGAGTCCGCCGCCCGCACGGACACAGTCGCCGCGGGCTTCGCCCCCGGCTTCCCCGCGGCGTCCTTGCCGCCGTCCTTGGAGTCCTCGGTCGAGCCGCCGCAGGCGGCCAGAGTCAGCAGCGCCAGCGATGCCAGCGGTGCGGCGAGCAGAGGTGTCCTACGGGTGCTGCGCATGATTGTTCCCCCGGTGTGGTGTGGGTGATGGGTACATCGAGTGTTACGGCGGCAACTGAACCGGGGTTCAAGCGAATTCAAGAAATTTTCTATTGAACGAGCCGACTGCGGGGCGCGTACTTCATCGCGACCGGCCCAGTACGGAGTCGGCCTCAACGGGAGGATCAAAACAATGCAGAAGCGTTATGTTGCTGTTACCGCCGCCGCAATTGTGCTTGGTGTTGCGGGTGTTACTCCGGCCCTCGCCCAAGGCAGTCACAGCGGGCACAGCAGCGGGCACAGCAGCGGACATGGATCGGCCGCGGGCGGCAACGCCGCCACCACCTTCACCAAGGCCTCCAGTGGGCACGCCGTCACCTTCGCCGCCCAGCTCTCGGGCGCCAACGAGGTCGCCGTCCCCGGCGGGCCCGCCGTCAACGACCCCGACGGCAAGGCCGTCGCCCTCGTCAAGGTGAAGGGCGACCGTGTCACCTTCGCCCTCCAGTGGAAGGGCTTCGTTCCCAGCCTCGGGCACATCCACGAGGGCGTCGCCGGAAAGAACGGCGGCGTCAAGGTCCCGCTCTTCGGGACCGCGATGCCCGACACCGTTCACTCGGCGGCCGGTCAGGTGGCCATCACCGACGCCAAGCTGGCCAAGAGCATCCGTACCAACCCGTCCGGCTTCTATGTGAACCTGCACAGCGCGGAGTTCCCGGGCGGAGCCGTACGAGGACAGCTCAAGCCGCTCCACAAGAACATCAACCCGCTCGACATCATCAAGGGCGGGAAGCTGCGGGCGCTGTCCAACGGCGACCAGGAGGTCCCGAAGAACGACACCTCCAAGGTGGGCGACCCGGACGGGCACGCCGTGACGTTCCTGCACCCGAAGGGTACGAACGTCGACTACTCCTTCGCCTGGGTCAACATCAAGAGCCCCTCCAAGGGCCACCTCCACAAGGGCGCGTTCGGCAAGAACGGTGATGTCGTCTTCGACTTCTTCAACCGGCCCGTGCCGGACGGGATCTTCGCCGTCTCCGGGAAGCTGGCGGGGCAGAACCCCGACGTGGTCAAGCGCGTCCGCGCCAACCCGCAGAACTACTACTCCAACATCCACACCGCCGAGTTCCCCGACGGGGCCGTCCGCGGGCAGCTCTTCCGCTGAACGCGTACGGCTCGCCGTACGTACTCAACGACACCTCCCCCAGGTGGCTGGGCGCGTGACCGTACCGCAGGGACCGGTCACGCGCCCAGCGCGTGTGCCACCGTGTAGATCAGCAGGCCTGCGAGCGCGCCGACCACCGTGCCGTTGATACGGATGAACTGCAGATCCCGTCCGATGTGCGCCTCGATCTTGCGCGAGGTGTGCTCCGCGTCCCAGCTCGCGACCGTCTCCGAGATCAGCGAGGTGATCTCGGCGCGGTAGGTGGTCACCACGTACACCGCCGCGTCCTCCAGCCACCCCTCCACCTTCGCCTGCAGCCGGCTGTCCGTCGCCAGCCGCGAGCCCAGCGACAGCAGCGAGGCGCGGGCGCGCAGCCGCAGTTCGCTCCGGTCGTCCTCGGCCGCCGAGATGATCATGGTGCGTACGGAGGCCCAGGCCGAGGCGATCACGTCCTGAACCTCCGAACGGGACAACAGGTCCGACTTCATACGCTCCACCCGCGCCCGGGTGTCCGTGTCCGACTGGAGGTCGGCCGCGAAGTCCGTCAGGAAGCGGTCGATCGCGCCGCGCGCCGGGTGGGCCGGCATGTCGCGCATCTCGGTGACGAAGCGCAGCAGCTCCTTGTAGACGCGCTCGCCGACCTTCTTGTCCACGAACCGCGGGGTCCAGCCCGGCGCCCCGCCCTCGACCGCGACCATCACCGAGTCCGCGTGGAGCACCAGCCAGTCGGCCGCGCGGGCGCAGATCAGGTCGACCGCGCGGTGGTGGGCGCCGTCGGCGACGACCTTGTCCAGGGTCTTACCTATTCCGGGGGCGATCTCCGCGCTGTCGGCGCGGCGTGTGATCGCCTCGCCGACGACGGCCTGGACATCGGAGTCGCGCAGCACCGTCAGCGCTCCGCGCAGTGCCGTGGACAGCTCGGCGGTGACCCGGTCGGCGTGGGCGGGCTCGGCAAGCCAGGCGCCGAGGCGGCCGCCGATACCGAGGGCGTGCAGCCGGGCGCGGACGACATCGCCGGAGAGGAAGTTCTCACCGACGAAGGAGCCGAGCGTCGTGCCGAGCTGGTCCTTCTTGTTCGGGATGATCGCGGTGTGCGGGATGGGCAGGCCCAGGGGGTAGCGGAACAGCGCCGTGACCGCGAACCAGTCGGCCAGTGCGCCGACCATGCCCGCCTCCGCGGCGGCCGCGACATAGCCGGTCCAGCCGCCCAGCCCGGCGTTCTTCCCCCAGGTGGCGAGGACGAAGATCAGCGCGACGAACAGCAGCGCGCCGGTCGCCGTCATCTTCATCCTGCGGACGCCGCGCATCTTGTCGGCGTCCGCCTCGGTGAACGCGAAGGAGGGGAGGGGCGTACGTGCGCGCACCGCGTCACCGGCAGACCGGTCCTGGGCAGACGGGTTCGCGTCGGCGCGGCCGCCCCCTGCGTGCGCCGGCCGTTCCGGTCCCGTCCCTTCCGGTCCTGTCCGTTCCCGTTCTGTACGTTCCGGTCCTGTACGTTCCATCCGCTCCACCCATCCGCGCGCGTCCCGTACGCAATAGTCCCTCCTCAGGTACTCCCGGGGCGCACATCGAGTTCCCACGACATGTCGCATGATGTGCTCATGCACAAACGCCGTGGGTACGCGACCCTCGCTGCCCTCACCGCCGTCGTGGTCCTCATTTGCGGCGCGATATACCTCGGAGTCGGGGCCGCACAGGGCCGGACAGCCGTCCGTACGCCCGCCGCGCCCGCGGTCTGGGTCGGCACCTGGTCCGCCGCCCCCGTCGAGGCCGCAGCCACCACAACCGGCACGGCTCGCGCCACCACCGGCCGCTCCATACGCAATGTCGTCCACACCAGCATCGGCGGCGTCGCCGCCCGGCTCACCCTCTCCAACCTCCTCGGCCGCCGCCCGCTCGAGATAGCCCACGTCTCGCTCGCCGTCCGCGCGGGCCACGGCCCCGCCGCCGTGCCCGCCACCCTGCGCCGCGTGACGTTCCAGGGCGCCGAGGCCGTCACGATCGCGGCCGGCGGCCAGTGGGTCAGCGACCCAGTCGTGCTGGAGATCCCGCACGACAGTGATCTGCTGGTCACGGTGCATGCCGCCGACGGGCCCGTCACCATCCACCCACGCGCGCGCCAGACGTCGTACGTCGCGGACGGCGACCGTACGCGGGACGTCAGCGGGGACGCGTACACCGGCAGGACCCGCGCCTGGCACCACCTCACCGCCGTCGACGTGCTGACCCGGGACGCACGCGGCGCGGTGGTCGTCGTCGGCGACTCGATCACCGACGGGGTCACCTCCACCGCCGACGCCAACCGCCGCTGGCCGGACGTCCTCGCCGACCGGCTGGCCCGCCGGGGCGCGAGCCACTACGGCGTCCTCAACCAGGGCATCAGCGGCAACCGACTGCTCGCCGAGGGCCGCGGCCCCAGCACCCTCGCCCGCTTCGACCGCGATGTACTCGCCCGGTCCGGAGCCAGGACCGTGATCGTCGCAATCGGCATCAACGACCTGCTGCACTCCGCGCGTACCCCCACCGCCGACACGATCACGACCGGGTTCGCCGAACTCGCCCACCGGGCACACGAACGCGGCCTGCGCGTCATCGGCGCGACGCTGCTGCCCTGCGGCGGACACCGCCGCTGCACGCCCGCCGTCGAGTCCGTACGCGACCAGGTCAACGCGATCGTCCGCGCGGGTGGGACCTTCGACGCGGTCGTCGACTTCGACCGCGCGCTGCGCGATCCGTACGCGCCGAACCGGCTGCGCCCGCGCTACGACTCGGGCGACCATCTCCACCCGAGCGACGCCGGCTACGCGCGGATGGCCAAGGCGGTGGACCCGGCGCGGCTGTGACGGCGGGCTCGCGCCGCCCCCAGCAGGCCCTTCCGGAGCGGCCCGGCTCACCCTTGCAGGCCCTCCCGGAGCGGCCCGGCTCACCCTCGCGGGCCCTCCCGGAGCGGCCCGGGCTCACCCTCGCGGGCCCTCCCGGAGCGGCCCGGGCTCACCCTCGCAGGCACTACCGGAGCGGCCCTGGCTCACCCTTGCGGGCATCCCCGAAGCGGGCCCGGCTCACCCCCGCAGGCACTCACCCCGGACGACGGCACACTCCCCGCTCAGTCGAGCTCCTTGCGGTCGCCCTTCTCCAGCCGCCCCCGCTTCTCCTCTTCGCGCTCCGCCTTGAGGCGCTGCTTCTCCGCCCGGGTGCGCTTGCGCTCCACGCCCACGCCGCCCATCAGCGCGAAGCCGGAGACGATCACGCGCGGCGCCGCCGGGTCCGGTCTGCCCTCGCCCTGTTCGCCGAAGCCGCCCATGAAGCCGATGCCGTTGACCTCGACGTTCAGGTCGGGAGGCACGACGACACTGACCCCGCCCATGATCGCGATGCAGCGGATCACGGTCACCCGGTCCTCGAAACGGGCTTCCCGCAGGTCGAGTTCGCCGCCGCCCATCATCGTGAAGCTGGTGAACCTACGGGCCACCGTCCAAGTGCCCTTGCGTACAAAGCCGCCCCAGAACGCGAAGGCCCCCTTCGAGGTGGCCGGGCCGCCGACGCGCGCGGCCCAGCTGCCCGACCCGGCGACGACCGCCGGTGACGCCAACACCGTGCCCGCCGCGGGAAGATCGCTGACCAGTGGCTCCAAGTCCCCGTGCGTACGCGCCCTGTAGGCGGCGTCGAGACGCTGCTCGAACTCCTCCATGTCGAGCCGCCCCTCCGCCACCGCATCGCGGAGCCGCTCGGCCACCCTTTCGCGCTCGGAGTCCGAAGCGCGCATTTCAGGGAGTTCGCTCGTCATGGTCAGCAGCCTAGTCAAGCCCGCGCCACGCTTACAGCCCCGGTCTCTGCGCTAAGGCCCCGACCTCTCCGGCGGGGGTTTGGGGGTGTCCCCCATTCGATACAGCATTTTCGCGATCACCGCCTCGATGTCCGGCTCCCGTACCGACAGGTCCACCAGGGGATATGTGTCGGCCAGCGCGGCCACCAGCGGCGCCGCCGACTGGGAGGCCGGGAAGGCCAGCCACTGGCGGGGGCCCTCGACCTTCACCGTACGAGCGGAGTCGAGGACGATCGGCGGCAGCTCGCGCTCCAGGTCCACCACCAGCGTCCGCTCGCTCTCCCCCACCTCGTGGAGCCCGGCGAGCGCCCCGTCGTACATCAGCCGCCCGTGGTCGATCACCATCACGCGCTTGCACAGCTGCTCGATGTCGGTCAGATCGTGCGTCGTGAGCAGCACCGTCGTGGCCCGCTCGGCGTTCAGGTCCCGCAGGAAGTCCCGGACCCTCGCCTTGGAGATCACATCAAGGCCGATGGTCGGCTCGTCCAGATACAGCACCTCGGGGTCGTGCAGCAGCGCCGCCGCGATGTCGCCGCGCATCCGCTGCCCGAGCGAGAGCTGGCGCACCGGCACGTCCAGCAGCTCGGCCAGGTCCAGGAGTTCGACGCAACGGTCGAGGTTCTCGCGGAACCGCTTGTCGGGGATCCGGTACATCCGGTGCACCAGGCGGTACGAGTCCTTCAGCGGCAGGTCCCACCACAGGGTCGTACGCTGCCCGAAGACCACGCCGATCCGCTGCGCCAGCCTCGTACGCTCCCGGGACGGGTCGATGCCCGCGACCCGCAGCCGCCCGCCGCTCGGGGTCAGAATGCCCGTCAGCATCTTGATGGTGGTGGACTTCCCGGCGCCGTTCGGGCCGATGTAGCCGACCATCTCGCCGCGCGGCACCCGGAAGCTGATCCCGTCGACGGCCCGCACCTGCTGCTTCTCGCGGCGCAGTCGGCCGGTTTTCCGTCGTACGTCGAAGACCTTCTCGACGCCGTCGAGTTCGATGAAGTCCATGAAGTCCCCCTCGCCGAGATCCACCCTCAGCTCCCTGTGCTCCGGTACGAACGAAGGCCGACGCGCCAGGCGAGGGCGGCCAGCCGGCAGCAGACCGCGGCAACAGCGAGGACCAGGGCAGCGCCCGGGCCACTTCGCCCAGGGTGCCGGGGAAGAGGTTCAGCGGCAGCAGCATCCCGGAGAAGAACAGCCCGGCCAGCCAGCAGATCTGCATCACCCCGGCCCCGTCCATCAGCCAGAACGCGGAGAGCGCCACCAGGAACCGGACCGCGAAGCTCACCACCACGCCGAGCGCCACCGACACCAGGAAGGCGAGCCAGGTCAGTGGCGAGCTCGGCAGCGCAAGGTCGAAGGCGAGCGCGCCGAGCGCCATCGGCACGATGCCGCGGCCCATGAGGTGGAAGGCCGCGCGCCCCAAGTCGCCCGAAAGCCACCACAGTTGGAGGTCCGCGGGCCGGTAGAGGTCGATCGCGATGTCCCCGGTGCGGATCCGCTCCATCAGCTCGTCCTCGAAACCGCCGCCCATCATGGCGCAGGTCATCAGCAGCGCCTGTCCCAGCCACACATAGGTGAGCGCCTGGGAGAGGTCGTACCCGCCCAGCTGCGGGCGCTCGTCCCATAGGGCCGTATAGGTGTACGCCATGATGAAGCCGAAGACGGTGTTGGTGAACACCCCTGCCGCCGTCGCCATCCGGTACGTCGCATAGCGCCGGAACCCACCGGCGGCGACGACCGCGTACAGCCGCACGTCGATTCCCCCCTCCGCACGCGGGCACCAAAGCGCACGACCCTAGCCCAGCGGGGCGAGCCGCCGCGAGCGCTTTTACGCCTGCCGGGTCCGCGGGTTGACCCACCGAAAAGTGCAGTATGTGCGTATGAGCGAGGAGCCAAAGCAGCAGGGCTGGAAACCCCGGGACGCGACCGTCGTCGGACCGCCGGCCGCACTCGAGAAGAAGGGCTTCGCGCCCCGCCGCAAGCGCACCGGCTGGCGTCGCGCCATCCCCACCTGGCGGATGGTGCTCGGTACGCTTCTGATCGTCGCCCTGCTACTGATCGGCGGCTTCCTGGCCGGCTACAAGCTCGTCGACATCCCGCCCGCCAACGCCACGGCCACCGCCCAGTCCAATGTCTACCTCTACGAGGACGGCACCCAGATCGCCCGCGACGGCGAGGTCAACCGGGAGAACGTGACCCTCCGGCAGGTACCCCTTTCGGTGCAGCGGGCCGTACTGGCCGCCGAGAACCGGGACTTCTACTCCGCGCGCGCCGTCGACCCCAAGGCGATGGTCCGCGCCGCCTGGAACACCCTCACCGGCAAGGGCAAACAGTCCGGCTCCACCATCACTCAGCAGTACGTCAAGAACTACTACCTGGGCCAGGAGCAGACCATCTCGCGGAAGTGGAAGGAGTTCTTCATCGCGATCAAGCTGGGCCGCGAGGAGAGCAAGAACGACATCCTGCAGGGGTATCTCAACACCAGCTACTTCGGGCGCAACGCGTACGGCATCCAGGCCGCCGCCCATGCCTACTACGGCGAGGACGTCCAGGACCTCGACACCGCGAAGGGCGCGTACCTGGCCTCGCTGCTCAACGCCCCCAGCGCGTACGACATCGCCACACACCCCGAGAACCGGGCTAGCGCGCTCAGCCGCTGGAACTACACGCTCGACGGCATGGTCAAGAAGAAGTGGCTCAGCCCCGCCGCCCGAGCGGCCATGAAGTTCCCCACGCCGCAGACGGCGAAGCCCCCGACCGCGCTGTCGGGCCAGCGCGGCTATATCGTCCAGGCCGTCGAGGACTACCTCACCAACAACGAGATCATCGACGAGAACACCCTGGCCACCGGCGGCTACCGGATCACCACCACGCTGGAGCGGCAGAAGCAGGACGCGCTCGCCGAGGCCGTCGACGACCAGGTGATGTCCAAGCTGGACGGAGACCGCAAGGCGGACCGCAATGTCCGCGTAGGCGGAGCGTCCATCGACCCGGACGGCGGCAAGGTCGTCGCCATGTACGGCGGCGTCGACTACACCAAGCAGTACGTCAACAACGCGACCCGCCGCGACTACCAAGTCGGCTCCACCTTCAAACCGTTCGTCTTCACCGCGGCCGTCGAGAACGGGTCGAGCACCCAGGACGGCCGGACCATCACCCCCAGCACCGTCTACGACGGCACCAACAGGCGTACGGTCGAGGGCTGGAGCGGCAGGCTGTACGCCCCCGGGAACGAGGACGACATCTCGTACGGCCCGATCACCGTCCGCACCGCCACCGACAAATCCGTCAACGCGGTGTACGCGCAGATGGCCATGGACGTCGGCCCCACCAACGTCAGACGGACCGCGATCGACCTCGGGATCCCCGCGAGCACCCCGGATCTGAACGCCTCCCCCTCCATCGCGCTGGGCCCCGCCACCGCGAGCGTCCTCGACATGGCGGAGGCGTACGCGACGCTCGCCAACCACGGCAGGCACGGCACGTACACCCTCGTCGAGAAGGTCACCAAGAACGGCCTCGACGTCCGGCTGCCCGAGGAGGACAGCGAGCAGGCCGTCAGCCGGGAGGCCGCCGACACCACCACCTCGATCCTGCAGAGCGTGGTCGACGAAGGCACCGGCACCGCGGCCCGGTCGGCCGGCCGTCCCGCCGCGGGCAAGACAGGCACGGCGGAGGAGGACAAGGCGGCCTGGTTCGCGGGCTACACCCCGACACTGGCGACGGTGGTCGCGGTGATGGGCCAGGACCCGGCCACGGGTGTGCAGAAGCCGCTGTATGGCGCGCTGGGGCTGCCGAGGATCAACGGCGGCGGGGCGCCGGCGAAGATCTGGGGCCAGTTCACGGGCGCCGCGCTGGAGGGCTCCGAGATCGAGGAGTTCGACCTGGACCTCCAGGAGGGCTCGGAGGAGGAAGAGGAGGAGCCGGTGGAGGAAGAGCGGGTGGAGGAAGAGCCGCCGGACGAGTCGTCGCAGGAGGAGGAGCCGGAATCGCCGGACGAGGCGCCAGGAGAGACAGAGGGCGAGAACGAGGGGCAGACGGACAGGGGCACCACCGACGGGGAGACGACGGACGACGGTGAGACCGACGAGGGCACGGACACCGAAGGAACAACCGACGGCGGTGAGACCGAGGAGGGTGAGACCGAAGAGGGCGCGGCCGACGGGGAGCGCGGGCAGCTGGCCCACACCCACCCGTACCGCCCGGCCCCGGTGAGCCGGCGAGTCAGTGACCCGAGGTCGCCTTCAGCCCCACCACCGCAACCAGCAGCAGACAGACGAAGAAGATCCGCGCGGCGGTCGCGGGCTCGTTCAGCGCCATCATGCCGACGACCGCCGCACCGGCCGCGCCGATGCCGACCCAGACGCCGTACGCCGTACCTATCGGCAGGGTCTTGGCGGCGTGGGAGAGCAGCATCATGCTGGCGACGATCCCGAGTGCGGTGAACACGCTCGGCCAGAGCCGGGTGAACCCGTCGGTGAACTTCATCCCGATCGACCAGCCGACCTCGAGCAGACCGGCGACAACAAGCAGAACCCAGGCCATGACGGCACCTCCGAGACGCGGAACTTCAGCGGGGTGCGTCGTCTTTGCATGACCCGGTACGACGCGTCTCGTCGGGAGCAGTCAACGATAGCAAAAGCCTGACCTGCGCCTTTACACGTTCTCCAGGCGCAGGTGCTCAAGGCTCAGGGGCGGAGGTGCTCAAGGCACAGGCGCTACAGATACAGCCCGGTGGAGTCCTCGGAACCCTGGAAACGGTCCGCCGCGACCGCGTGCAGATCGCGCTCCCGCATCAGTACGTACGCCACGCCCCGCACCTCGACCTCGGCGCGGTCCTCGGGGTCGTACAGCACCCGGTCGCCCGGCTCCACGGTGCGCACGTTCTGCCCGACGGCTACCACCTCGGCCCAGGCCAGACGCCTGCCGACCGCCGCTGTCGCCGGAATGACGATGCCGCCGCTGGAACGCCGCTCGCCCTCCGGGATGTCGGTCCTCACCAGCACGCGGTCGTGCAGCATCCGGATGGGCAGCTTGTCGTGGTGGGTATTGTCGCTCACGCCTTGAACCTACCTGCCCGGGAGCATTCCGTACGCCCGAGGGTCACGCCCGTCGCCTTCTCGCCGACACGGCGAGCAGGCTCACGAGCCCCACGGCCAGCAGCGCCACCGGAACCACCCGCTCCAGCCGGGGCGCGCCTTTTTCCGTCACGAACTGCGCCTTGATGTCGGACACCGTGCGGTTCATCGCGACGAAAGCACGACCCGCGGTCTGGTCCACAGTCGAGGCGACCCTGGCCTTCGCGTCACCGATGACCGTCTTCGGGTGCATGCGCACCCCGATCTCGTCGAGGGTCTCGGCAAGCTGGTCGCGCCTGCGGACGATGTCCGCCTCGATCTGCGCAGGGGTCCTGGCATCCGACACCGCGCTGCCTCCGTGGTCGTGTCCGGTAGTCCTTCCTCGACAGTCTGTCAGCTCGGCCGCGGCCGCACCGCATGGCACCCCTATTACGCTCGACGGCGTACACCCTCACGTCCCCCGAGGAGAACCATGAGCGAGCGACTCCAGCCCGGCGACACGGCCCCGGCCTTCACCCTGCCCGACGCGGACGGCAACGAGGTTTCGCTCGCCGACCACAGGGGCCGGAAGGTGATCGTCTACTTCTACCCGGCGGCCCTGACGCCCGGCTGCACCAAGCAGGCCTGCGACTTCACGGACAACCTGGACCTGCTGGCGGGCGCGGGCTACGACGTCATCGGCGTATCGCCGGACAAGCCGGAGAAGCTGGCGAAGTTCCGCGACAAGGAGAGCCTGAAGGTCACGCTGGTCGGGGACCCGTCCAAGGAGACCCTGGAGGCGTACGGCGCGTTCGGCGAGAAGAAGCTGTACGGCAAGACGGTGACCGGTGTCATCCGCTCGACGGTCGTGGTCGACGAGGAGGGCAAGGTCGAGCGGGCGCTGTACAACGTGAAGGCGACGGGCCATGTCGCCAAGATCATCAAGGACCTCGGCGTCTGAGGTCCCGAGTTCCCGGAAGGGCCCGCACCGGCAGGCGGTGCGGGCCCTTCCGCATTTCGGGCGTGACCATCCGATAACCGGTTCGTTACTCAGTGCGAGGCTGCGAACGCGCGGCCGGGACCGGAGGGGAACCGTGCCAGTCAGGTACACCCGGGAGCTACTCGACGAGGCGGCCCGCGAGACGACGAACTTCGACGACGCAGTGCGCTGGTGCGGTGGTAAGCCGACACCGGGCAGCAGGCGCTACCTCCGCGCGTTGCGCGAGCTGGTCGCCCGTCCCAGGAGCGTGGCGGAGGTCGTACGCCGACTGGGGATCAACCCGGTGAGCGGCAACCCGGTCCATATCGGCCGCCGAACAGCCGCACTGGGGATCGACACGCTGCACGTCACTCCCGCGCACCGAGGTCACCTGTGGGGGATCCGTGTCTGATCCTTACAACCGGGACAGACTGGCCACCGCCGTTGCCGCGTCGCAGGGCTGGGCGGACCTGATACGCCGCCTCGGGCTCAAGGAGAGCGGCGGTCAGCGCCGCGTGCTCCAGGAGAAGGTCGCCGGGCACGGCTTCGACACCAGCCACTTCAAGCAGCGCAGCCCGTGGCGCAAATATCCGGACGAGGCCATCGCAGCCGCTGCTGCCACCTCAACGACGCTGCGCGAGGTCGCTGTCAAGCTGGGCGCGCCACCGGCCGCCGGCACGCTGTCGCACATAGGCCGCCGTATCGCGGCAGCAGAGATAGACATCAGTCACTTTCCCGGGATGAACCGCGAGCAGCTCGACCTGCCATTCACGACAGCGGAACTCGCAGTTGCCGCCGCGTCCGCCCACAGCATTCGCGGCGTGGCCCGCGAACTCGGCGTACCCGACGACAGTCGGTCGCGCGCGGCGCTCGGCAGGATGCTGAGGGAACGGGGCATCAGCACCGCCCACTTCCGCAATGCGCGGCTCATAATCCCAGAGGGAGCCTTGCGCGAGGCAGTGCCCACAGCCGCCAGTTACGCCGACGTCATGCGCACCCTCGGCCTTCCCGTGAAAGACACAAACCACCGTCGCGTACGCCGGAGAGCCACTCAACTCGACCTCGACACCAGCCACTTCAGGCGACGCACATGGGGAACGATACGGACGCACGAACCGAGGCCGGTCGCGACGGACACCCTCATCGTTCTGCCCGAGGGTTCGCCTCGCACAAATCGCTCACGTCTCCACCGAGCGCTCCAAGAGACCGGCGTCCCATACCGATGCACGTCGTGTGGGAACACCGGCGAATGGCTCGGTCAGCCGATCACGCTTCAGATCGACCACGTGAGCGGCGACTGGCTCGACAATCGGGCCGAAAACCTCCGCTACCTCTGCCCCAACTGCCACGCATTGACCGACACGTGGTGTCGGAACCGCGCGAAGGAGCGACCTGTCCCATAGAGGCAGGGCACCCTCCGCCACATCCGGCAGCCCGGTACGATGGCTGTCGGCTGGCGGCCGTGTCGGAACTGGCGAGACGAGCTGGGTTTAGGTCCCAGTGGGTTTATACCCGTGTGGGTTCGAGTCCCACCGGCCGCACACCTTTGAACCGAAGGCCCGGACTCAGAGTCCGGGCCTTCGGCGTACCCCATCGCGTGGGTCAGCCGAGCAGCTCCCGCACCACCGGCACCAGCGCCCTGAACGCCTTCCCCCTATGGCTGATCGCGTTCTTCTCCGCCGGGGTCAGCTCCGCGCACGTACGCGTCTCGCCCTCCGGCTGCAGGATCGGGTCGTAGCCGAAGCCGTTCGTGCCCACCGGCTCATGGCGCAGGGTGCCCAGCAGGCGGCCCTCGACGACACGTTCCGTGCCGTCCGGGAGGGCCAGAGCCGCCGCGCACGCGAAGTGGGCGCCGCGGTGGGCCTCGTCGATGTCGGCGAGCTGGGCCAGCAGCAGGTTCAGGTTCGCCCTGTCGTCGCCGTGGCTGCCCGCCCACCGGGCGGAGAAGATGCCGGGCGCGCCGCCGAGTACGTCGACACAGAGGCCGGAGTCGTCGGCGACGGCCGGCAGGCCGGTGGCCTGGGCCAAGGCGTGCGCCTTGAGCAGGGCGTTCTCGGCGAAGGTGACGCCGGTTTCCTTGACGTCGGGGATGTCGGGGTAGGCATCCGCGCCGACGAGGTCGTGGGTGAGCCCCGCGTCGGCGAGGATGGCCTTGAGTTCGGTGATTTTTCCGGCGTTGCGGGTGGCGAGGATCAGACGGGTCATGCCCCGATTATCAGGGTGTGCAGACCTTGCCGATCTCGCCCGCGGCGTCGGTGACGGGCTTGATGTCCGGGGTGGTGTCGCCGTTCTCGATCGCCTTGCGGACGTTGTCGACGCCGGCGTTCAGGTCCTCGACCGCCTTGCTCAGGTCGGCGTTGTCGGTCTTGTCGCCAAGGTTCTTCAGTTCCTTGTCGATGTCGTCGAGAGCCTGCCGGGCCGTTGCCGGGTCGTCGCCGGCGCTGGAGACGGCCTGCTGGAGCTTGTCGACGCTGGTGGCGATCGCGTCGGCGGTCTCGACGCAGTCGAGTGCCTTGTCGATGGCGGCGCAGCCGACGGTGATGGGGACGATCAGAGCGGCGGTGGCGAGCGTGAGGGCTATTCGGCGGCGCGCAGACATGGAGCTGTCCTCCCGGATACGGACGGGCGCACGGTTCGGCCCGTGCGCCCGTGACTCTATCGACGCCCAGTGGCGCGTTCTTGGTTGCTTCTTTACTCGATCTATACGAGCGACTCGCTCGAACCGAGCGCTTCGAGCTGGAGCGCGGCCAGGTCGGCGCAGCCGCCGGTCGCGAGGTCGAGGAGCGCGTTGAGCTCCTTGCGGTCGAAGGGCTCGGCCTCGGCGGTGCCCTGGACCTCGACGAAGCGGCCGTCGCCGGTGCAGACGACGTTCATGTCGGTCTCGGCGCGCACATCCTCCTCGTAACAGAGGTCGAGGAGCGGAGTGCCGTCGACGATGCCGACGCTGACGGCGGCGACGGTCCCGATGAGCGGCTTGCGGCCGGCCTTGACGAGCTTCTTGGCCTGGGCCCAGGCGACGGCGTCGGCGAGAGCGACGTACGCGCCGGTGACGGCGGCGGTGCGGGTGCCGCCGTCGGCCTGGAGGACGTCGCAGTCCAGGACGATGGTGTTCTCGCCGAGCGCCTTGTAGTCGATGACGGCGCGCAGCGAGCGGCCGATGAGGCGGCTGATCTCGTGCGTACGGCCGCCGATCTTGCCGCGTACGGATTCGCGGTCGCCGCGGGTGTTGGTGGAGCGCGGCAGCATCGAGTACTCGGCGGTGACCCAGCCTTCGCCGCTGCCCTTGCGCCAGCGCGGGACGCCTTCGGTGACCGAGGCGGTGCAGAAGACCTTCGTGTCGCCGAAGGAGATGAGGACGGAGCCCTCGGCGTGCTTGCTCCATCCGCGTTCGATGGTGACCGGGCGGAGCTGTTCGGGGGTGCGGCCGTCGATTCGAGACATGGCGTCGAGCCTAGCTGCTGTGCGCACGGGCCTCGTTCCGCGTGTACGAGGACCCGCACCGGGTGTACGAGGGTGCCGTTCCGCATGCGCGAGGGCCCCGTTCCGGCCGGAGCGGGGCCCTTCTCGTACGGCCTGGTACGCCTCGTACGGCCTCGTGCGGTGGCTCAGCGGCTCACATCATGTCTTCGATGTCGGCGGCGATCGGGTCGGCGTCGGTGCCGATGACGACCTGGATCGCGTTGCCCATCTTGACGACGCCGTGGGCTCCGGCCGCCTTGAGGGCGGCCTCGTCGACCCTGGACGGGTCCACGACTTCGGTGCGGAGGCGGGTGATGCAGCCCTCGATCTCTTCGATGTTGTCGATCCCGCCGAGCCCGGCGACGATCTTCTCAGCCTTGCTGGCCATGTCTTCTCCCTGCGTTCAAGAGCGCGTTCGCTGGGCGCTCAGCGCTGCCTCGGCCTACATCGGTCCGCTTTGTCACGGTAACGCACGGTTGGCCCATCTTCACGGGCGAGTAACCATCTCGTACCGAATGATGACGAGCACGGGAACCCTCTCCCGCGACTGGTCCCCGGGACCGTACCGCGACTGGTCTACACCAGTCTGCAACACCTGCCAAGCCAGGCACCTTCCGGGAGGACGCCGATGAGTTCGGAAAGTGCTGCCGCGCCACAGCACAAGCGGTGGACCGGTGCGTTCCAGGGGCTCCAGAAGATGGGCCGCAGCCTGCAGCTGCCGATCGCCGTCCTCCCCGCGGCCGGCATCCTCAACCGGCTCGGCCAGCCCGATGTCTTCGGCGCGGACGGACTGGGCTGGAACGACGTCGCCAAGGTGATGGCCGGCGCCGGCGGCGCGCTGCTGGACCCCAACATCGGTCTGCCACTGCTGTTCTGCGTCGGCGTCGCGATCGGCATGGCCAAGAAGGCGGACGGCTCCACAGCGCTCGCGGCCGTCGCGGGCTTCCTCGTCTACTACGGCGTCCTGCACCAGTTCCCCAAGGACTGCGAGGGCGCGGCGAAGGCGGTGACCGTCGGCTGCCAGTCGGAGGGCGGCATGATCGTGCCGTACGCCTATCAGAACCCGGGCGTCTTCGGCGGCATCATCATGGGCCTGCTGGCCGCCTACTTCTGGCAGCGCTTCCACCGCACCAAGCTGGTGGACTGGCTCGGCTTCTTCAACGGCCGCCGGCTCGTCCCGATCATCATGTCCTTCGTCGCGATCGCGTTCGCGGCCCTGTGCCTGTGGATCTGGCCGCCGGTCGGCGACGCGCTGGAGAGCTTCAGCGACTGGCTGGTGGGCCTGGACGCGTGGGGTGCGGGCATCTTCGGTGTCGCCAACCGGGCGCTGCTCGTCATCGGCCTGCACCAGTTCCTGAACGTGCCCATCTGGTTCCAGTTCGGCAGCTACACCAAGCCGGACGGCACGGTCGTGCACGGCGACATCAGCATGTTCCTGGCGGGCGACCCGAACGCGGGCCAGTTCACCACCGGCTTCTTCCCGATCATGATGTTCGCTCTCCCGGCGGCAGCGCTGGCGATCACACACTGCGCCAAGCCGCACCGCCGCAAGGAGATCGGCGGCCTGATGCTGTCGGTCGCGCTGACGTCCTTCGTCACCGGCATCACCGAGCCGATCGAGTACTCGTTCCTCTTCGTCGCGCCGCTGCTGTACGTGATCCACGCGCTGCTCACCGGTGTCTCGATGGCACTGAGCTGGGGCCTCGGAGCCAAGGACGGCTTCAGCTTCTCGGCGGGTCTGATCGACTACGTCATCAACTGGGGCCTGGCGACCAAGCCCTGGCTGCTCATTCCGATCGGTCTGGGCTTCGCGGTGGTGTACTACGCGATCTTCCGGTTCGCGATCACCAAGTTCAATATCCCGACGCCGGGGCGTGAACCGGAAGAAGTCGAGGGTGAACTGGAGCGGGACGTCATCAAGTAGGGCAGTGGTTCCTGGGCACTGCGCCCCCGAGTAATGCCTCATAAGGCCCCATGGACCTGTGGTCGGGGGCCTTATGTCGTGCATTTCGCGCTATGGCCCAGGCCACAGAAATCGAAGGTTCCTTATCTCGCCCTCACCGTGCTAAAACTGGTCTACACCACTGAGTGGTGTAGACCACGTGGCGCTTCGCCGCGTTCCCCTTGAGATGCCGCCCTCCCCCGTGTATTGCCCCCTGGCGGCGCCTTGCCCACTGGAGGAAGTTGATGAGTACGGCTACCGCTACGGCGGCGTCGCCCACCAAGAAGTGGGGATCGGGTCTGTTCCAGGGCCTGCAGAAGGTCGGCCGAAGCCTGCAGCTGCCGATCGCCGTCCTGCCGGCGGCAGGCATCCTGCTGCGTCTGGGCCAGGACGACGTGTTCGGCAAGGACGGCCTTGGCTGGAACAAGGTCGCCGCGGTCTTCGCCACGGCCGGTGACGCGGTCTTCGCCAACCTGCCGCTGCTGTTCTGTATCGGCATCGCGATCGGCTTCGCCAAGAAGGCCGACGGCTCCACCGCGCTCGCCGCGCTGGTCGGATTCCTGGTCTACAAGAACGTCCTCACGGCGTTCCCCATCGCCGAGGCCAAGGTCCAGGCCGGCGCCGACATACCCGCGACCTACAACGACCCGAAGGTCTTCGGCGGCATCATCATGGGCCTGCTCGCTGCCGTCATCTGGCAGCGGTACCACCGCAAGAAGCTCGTCGACTGGCTCGGCTTCTTCAACGGCCGCCGGCTCGTGCCGATCATCATGGCCTTCGTCGGCACGGCCATGGGCGTGCTGTTCGGCCTCGTCTGGGAGCCCGTCGGCAACGTCATCACCGACTTCGGCCAGTGGATGACCGGCCTCGGCGCCGTTGGCGCCGGCATCTTCGGCGTCATCAACCGGGCGCTGCTGCCCATCGGTATGCACCAGTTCGTGAACACCGTGGCCTGGCAGGAGATCGGCTCCTTCAAGGACTCCGCGGGCCAGATGTGGCACGGTGACCTGCCGCGCTTCTTCCACGGCGACCCCACCGCCGGTCAGTTCATGTCGGGCTTCTTCCCGATCATGATGTTCGCCCTCCCGGCCGCCGCGCTCGCCATCGCGCACACGGCTCGCCCCGAGCGCCGCAAGGCCGTGATGGGCATGATGATGTCGCTGGCGCTGACGTCCTTCGTCACCGGCATCACCGAGCCGATCGAGTTCGCGTTCATGTTCATCGCGCCGCTCCTGTACGCCATCCACGCGGTTCTGACTGCCGTCTCGATGGCTGTCACCTGGGCGCTCGGCGTGCATCACGGCTTCAGCTTCTCGGCCGGTGCGATCGACTACTTCCTGAACTGGGGACTCGCGACCAAGCCATGGATGATCATTCCGATCGGCCTCGCGTTCGCGGCGATCTACTACTCGGTCTTCCGCTTCGCGATCATCAAGTTCAACCTCACCACCCCGGGCCGTGAGCCCGAGGAAGAGGTCGAGGACCTGACGAAGGCGTAGTCAAACGCTGAGGACGTCCACTGAGGACCGAAGCCCCTGCCTTTCCGTACGGAAGGGCAGGGGCTTCGGCTTTCTTCGAGTTTCTTCGAGTTTCTTTCGGGATCAGATCTCGTAGATCGCGCCCGCGGCAGCCAGTTCGGCAGGGCCGCCGTAGACCATGCGGGCATCCGCCAGATTCTGCTGCCCGTCCGTCCACGGCGGGATGTGGGTGAGCACGAGCCGGCCGACGTTCGCGCGCTGGGCATGGGCTCCGGCCTCACGGCCGTTGAGGTGGAGGTCGGGGATGTCCTCCTTGCCGTGCGTGAAGGACGCCTCGCAGAGGAACAGGTCGGCGCCTTCGGCGAGTTCGTGCAGGGTCTCGCTGACCCCGGTGTCGCCCGAGTACGCCAGCGACTTGCCGGCGTGCTCCAGGCGGATGCCGTACGCCTCGACGGGGTGCCTCACCTTCTCCGTACGGACGGAGAACGGGCCGATGTGGAAACTGCCCGCCTTCAGCGTGTGGAAGTCGAAGACCTCGCTCATGGAGCTGGCGGAGGGGGTGTCGGCGTACGCAGTGGTCAGGCGCTGCTCGGTGCCTTCCGGGCCGTAGACCGGGAGGGCGTCGCAGCGGCCGCCGTCTTGGCGGTAGTAGCGGGCCACGAAATATCCACACATGTCGATGCAGTGATCTGCGTGAAGGTGACTGAGGAAGATCGCATCGAGGTCGTAGAGACCGATGTGGCGCTGCAGCTCGCCGAGGGCGCCGTTGCCCATGTCGAGAAGCAGCCGGAAGCCGTCGGCCTCTACGAGGTAGCTCGAGCAGGCCGATTCCGCGGACGGAAACGACCCCGAGCAGCCGACGACGGTGAGCTTCATGGAGCTTGAACCTCCGTTGACGGGGAGGGCTGGGAGAGGGTCGTGCGGTCTGTCGAGCGTAAGGCGCGAAAGGGCTGGTCGCTCCTCGGTGGCAGGGCGTTGTGGGGGAACTCACCTGCTCTGTCACCGGTTCGGACGGAGCGCGCGCGTGTGGCGGCGCGCCGGTACCGTCTGGGGTATGGACACGTCGTGGTGGCTAGCGGTGCTCGCCGTGGTGGTGATCGCGCTGGTCGCCACGGTGGTGGACGGGCGCGGCCGGACCGCGTCCCGCCGCCCGGGCGGTCGCGCCCGCCCGCCGGGCCGCCCGCCGGGCCCCCGGCGCGGCCCGAAGCGGCGCCCGCGGCCGGGCGAGATCTGGTGGGCGGAGGTCCCGTACGAGGACGGCCCCGGGTCGAAGGACAGGCCGTGCCTGGTGCTGTCGGTGCGGGGCGGGACGGCGCAGGTCGCGAAGATCACGAGCAAGTACCACGACGAGAGTCCGGGCGTGATCTCACTGCCACCCGGGACTGTGGGGGACGCCCGGGGGCGGGCGAGTTTCCTGGAGACGGACGAGCTGCGGGATGTGGGGGTGTGGGAGTTCCGCCGAAGGGTGGGGGTGGTGGACCCGACGGTGTGGGACCAGGTGCGGCATCTGTCGGCGTGACCCAGGGGTACGTGGGGCTCGCCCTCACTGACCCGGGGTACATCTCGCCATCGCTGACCCGGGGTACATAAGGGGGGCCCGCCCGCACTGACCCGGGGTACGCAGGGGGCTCGCGCCCCCACTGACCCGAGGTACATGGGGGCGCGCCCTGACTGACCCGGGGTACGTGGGGCTCGCGCCCCCACACCCTCGCAGCGTCGCCGGCGCTCCTACGCCCAGAGCTGGCCCTGCAGCGCTTCGATCGCCGCCTCTGTCGTCGGGGCCGTGTAGACGCCCGTCGACAGGTATTTCCAGCCACCGTCCGCGACCACGAAGACGATGTCCGCCTGTTCGCCCGCCTTCATCGCCTTCTTGCCGACGCCGATCGCCGCGTGCAGCGCCGCCCCCGTGGAGACGCCCGCGAAGATGCCCTCCTGCTGGAGGAGTTCGCGGGTGCGGGTGACCGCGTCCGCCGAGCCCACCGAGAAGCGGGTCGTCAGGACCGACGCGTCGTACAGCTCGGGGACGAAGCCCTCGTCCAGGTTCCTGAGGCCGTAGACCAGGTCGTCGTAGCGCGGCTCCGCGGCGACGATGCGGATGCCCGGGACGTGTTCGCGCAGGTAGCGGCCCACTCCCATCAGCGTGCCGGTGGTGCCCAGGCCCGCCACGAAGTGGGTGATGGAGGGGAGGTCCGCCAGGATCTCCGGGCCCGTCGTGGCGTAGTGCGCGCCCGCGTTGTCCGGGTTGCCGTACTGGTAGAGCATCACCCAGGAAGGGTTCTCGGCCGACAGCTCCTTGGCGACCCGTACCGCCGTGTTCGAGCCGCCCGCCGCGGGCGACGGAATGATCTCCGCGCCCCACATCGCCAGCAGCTGACGGCGCTCCTCGCTCGTGTTCTCCGGCATCACGCACACGATCCGGTAGCCCTTGAGCTTCGCCGCCATCGCCAGCGAGATGCCGGTGTTGCCGGACGTCGGCTCCAGGATCGTGCAGCCCGGCGTCAGGCGGCCGTCCTTCTCCGCCTGTTCGATCATGTGGAGCGCCGGGCGGTCCTTGATCGAGCCGGTCGGGTTGCGGTCCTCCAGCTTCGCCCAGATGCGGACCTCGTCCGACGGGGACAGCCGCGGCAGGCGGACCAGCGGGGTGTTGCCGACCGCCGCGAGCGGGGAGTCGTAACGCATCAGACCATGCCGCCGGCGACGGCCGGGAGGATCGTGACGCTGTCGCCGTCGGCGAGCTTGGTGGAGATGCCGTCCAGGAAGCGGACGTCCTCGTCGTTCAGATAGACGTTCACGAAGCGGCGCAGCTGGTCGCCGTCGACGATGCGCTCCCGGATGCCGTTGTGCCGGGTCTCGAGGTCGGCGAAGAGCTCGGCGAGAGTGTCCCCGCTCCCCTCGACGGCCTTCGCGCCGTCGGTGTACGTACGGAGGATGGTCGGGATGCGGACCTCAATGGCCATGACATGGGCTCCTGTTTCGGGAGTGTGGCGGGGGTGGCACAAGGGGCGCGCGGCTCTGGCCCCCGCGCGAGGGGGTGGTGCGATGCAGTGCGCTCGGGCCGAGAGGCCGTGGTTCACAACCGGCCGGAACGGTCAGGACGCAGCGCGGCTCGTACACATCGCGCTGGCGAGACGGCACAGGTCGACGTGCAGCCGCGCCACGAGCAGCAGGGCGCTCGGCGTCTTGTCGCTCACGTCATGGGGAACCATGCGGTCATCGTAACGATTCCCCATCCGGGTTCCGGAATGTGATCTCGCATGATGGACGAACTCTGCTCAGCATGCGGTACACGGAAGGTGCCGCGGCGTGAAGGTCGCGCTCAGTATGCCTCTACGACCTTGATCTCTTCCTCGGTGACCTCGCCCTCCAGGATGCGAAAGGAGCGGAACTGGAAGGAGCCCGCGTCATCGGTGTCGGCCGTGGAGACCAGGACATAGTGGGCGCCCGGCTCGTTGGCGTACGAAATGTCCGTACGGGACGGGTACGCCTCGGTCGCGGTGTGCGAGTGGTAGATGATCACCGGCTCTTCGTCGCGGTCGTCCAGCTCCCGGTAGAGCTTCAGCAGGTCCCCCGAGTCGAACTCGTAGAACGTGGGCGAGCGGGCGGCGTTCAGCATCGGGATGAAGCGCTCGGGGCGGCCGCTGCCCTCGGGGCCCGCGACCACGCCACAGGCCTCGTCGGGGTGGTCGGCGCGGGCGTGCGCCACGATCTGGTCGAACAGAGCCTGGGTGAGGGTCAGCATGAGCGACAGGATAAGCAGAAGGCCGGCCCGTACCGAAGGGTGGTACGGACCGGCCCGGATGATGGACGTCGACTGGGGTCAGCGCAGCGGTCGGCGCCGGGGTCCGCGCTGCGGTGAGCGCTTGGCGAAGGCCGCGCCCTCGGGGTTGCGCTTCTTCAGGACCAGGTACGAGACGCCGAGGAGCAGCGCCCACAGCGGCGCGCAGTACAGCGAGATCCGCGCGTCCTTGTCGATGCCCATCATCACGATGACCATGCAGATGAAGAGCAGCGCGAACCAGCTGGTGTACGGGGCGCCGGGCGCCTTGAAGGCCGACTGCGGCAGCTCACCGCGGTCCGCCTTGGCCCGGTAGCGGATCTGGCTGACCAGGATCATGATCCAGGCCCACATGCCGGAGATGGTCGCGAAGGAGACGACGTAGTTGAACGCCTCGCCCGGGGCCTTGTAGTTGATCCAGACGCCGACCAGCATCAGCGCGGCGGAGAAGGTCGTGCCGATCAGCGGCAGGCCGTTCTTCGTCAGCTTGGTGAAGGCCTTCGGGCCCTGCCCGTTGAGCGCCAGGTCCCGCAGCATGCGGCCGGTGGAGTACATACCGGAGTTGCAGGAGGAGAGTGCGGCCGTCAGCACGACGAAGTTGACGATCGCGGCACCGATGCCGAGGCCCATCTTCTCGAAGGCGGCGACGAACGGCGAGATGCCCGGCTGGAAGTGGGTCCAGGGCACCACCGACAGGATCATGATCAGGGCGCCGACGTAGAAGACGGCGATACGCCACGGAACGGTGTTGATGGCCTTGGGGAGGGTCTTCTCCGGGTCCTTGGACTCGCCGGCGGTGACACCGACCAGTTCGACCGCGAGGAAGGCGAACATCACAAGCTGCAGGGTCATCAGCGTGCCGCCGAGGCCCTTGGGGAAGAAGCCGCCGTCGGACCACAGGTGGGTGACGGACGCGGTGTCACCGGCGTCGGAGAAACCGATCGTGAGCACACCGGCGCAGATCAGGATCATGCCGATGATGGCCGTCACCTTGACCATCGAGAACCAGAACTCCAGCTCACCGAAGAGCTTCACGGAGATGAGGTTCGCGCCGTAGAGGATGACGGTGAAGACCAGCGCGGAGAGCCATTGCGGAATGTCCCACCAGTACGTCATGTACGTGGCGGCCGCAGTGACTTCGGTGATGCCGGTGACGACCCAGAAGAGCCAGTACGTCCATCCGGTGACGAAGCCCGCGAAGGGACCGACGAATTCACGCGCGTACTCGGCGAAGGATCCCGAGACGGGGCGGTACATGAGCAGCTCGCCCAGCGCCCGCATGATGAAGAAGATGACCAAGCCCGCGATGGCGTAGGCCAGGATGAGGCTGGGGCCGGCCTTGGAGATGCCCTTGCCCGCGCCGAGGAAGAGGCCGGTGCCGATGGCCCCGCCGATCGCGATCATCTGGATCTGACGAGCACCCAGTCCACGCTGGTAGCCCTCGTCCGCGCCTGCCGCGGACCCCGCGGCCTCATTGCTGTCGTGCTTGTCGACCTGCAGTGAGGTCATGGTGATGCGCCCTTTCTCCATGCTGGTCCGCGTCCGCCGCATCTGCCGCGTACTGCGGATCAGGTCCTGATCCCCCCGGAAATGGATGGAGTGCTACCGGCGATCAGCCGGCCCAAGCGCCCCTGGGGACATGGGTGGCGTCCCGCAGGCGGTCGTGAAGATTTATCACGCCGGCAACATTGATTCACCCAGAAGACGTGGCACACACCACATGAAGAAGAGGACAAACGCCCCCCGGACACCGCAATCCAAGGCTCGGCGGTGACGGGATCGTTATCCGGATTTGAGTGTCCGTTGAGCGAACACCTGATGGCGTCCGAATGGACATCTCAGGACATCAGGGGTCAGGACATCAGGGTCTCGACGAGCGTCTCCTGGAGCGCGCCGAGCCAGAGATACGCCATCACCATCGGCTTGCGCGGATCGGAGTCGGGCAGCCGGTACAGCTCGCCGTTCTCGTCCTCGTCGCTGACCTCCAGGCGGGTGCCGATGGTCAGCCGCAGGTCGTTGAGCGCGCCGAGCCAGTGCAGGCAGTCGTCGGCGGTCAGCTTCAGGACGGCGCCGCCCTCGCCGGCCGCGGCCAGCGAGTCGAGGGTGCGGACGACCGCGAGCGCATCGTCGCGCTTGCGGGAACGCAGGTCGTTCTCGGTGAAGCGCCTGAACTCCGAAGACGCGGCGAGCAGTTCCTCGTCCTCTATGTCGGCGCCGGGACCTGCGTACGCCTCCGGGAAGAGGCGGGCCAGCGCCGGGTCGGTCGGCGGCTCGCTCGGCCCCTCCGAGAACAGCGCGGCCAGCGGGTCCTCGCCCTCCACCGGCTCGTCGCCGGGCCCGATCAGCTCAAGCAGCTGTACGGCCAGCGAGCGCAGGATGGAGATCTCGACCTCGTCGAGCGCGACGGCGGCGCCGCCGCCGGGAATCGACTCGAAGTGCCCGGCCATCAGAAGCGGTCCTGGGACAGCGTCGCCCACAGCCCGTAACCGTGCATCGCCTGCACATCACGCTCCATCTCCTCGCGGCTGCCGCTGGAGACGACGGCGCGTCCCTTGTGATGGACGTCGAGCATCAGCTTGTGCGCCTTGTCCTTGGAGTAGCCGAAATAGGCCTGGAAGACATAGGTGACGTAGCTCATCAGGTTGACCGGGTCGTTGTGGACGAGCGTCACCCACGGCACGTCGGGCTCGGGCACGGCGAAGGTCTCCTCCGCCGACTCAGTGCGTTCGATCTCAGTGGGAGCAACACTCACCTGGTCCATGCTGCCACCCAAGGGGGCTCATCGCACAAACGACCCGCACATCTCGTCACTCTGACGAGATGTGCGATAGCATCCGGCGTATGAACCCTGCGGACCTTGGGCTGCCGGTGGACGTTCCGTCGACGGCGCTCTTCACCGACCAGTACGAGCTCACGATGCTCCAGGCGGCACTGAAATCCGGCACCGCCGATCGCCGATCCGTCTTCGAGGTCTTCACCCGCAGGCTCCCCGAGGGCCGGCGGTACGGCGTCGTGGCGGGCACCGGCCGGGTGCTCGACGCCGTCGAGAACTTCCGCTTCGACGCGGGCGTGCTGGACTTTCTGAGGGAGCGGAAGATCGTCGACGAGCCGACCCTGCGGTGGCTCGCCTCGTACCGCTTCAGCGGCGACATCTGGGGCTATCCGGAGGGCGAGGTTTATTTCCCGGGCTCGCCCATCCTGCGGGTCGAGGGCACCTTTGCCGAGTGCGTGCTGCTCGAGACCGTCGTCCTGTCGATCCTCAACCACGACTCGGCGATCGCGGCCGCGGCCTCCCGTATGTCGACGGCGGCGGGCGGGCGCGGGCTGATCGAGATGGGCGCACGGCGTACGCACGAGCTCGCCGCGGTCGCGTCGGCCCGCGCGGCGTACGTCGGCGGCTTCAATTCCACCTCCGACCTGGCGGCGGGTTTCCGCTACGCCATTCCGACGGTGGGCACCAGCGCGCACGCCTTCACCCTGCTGCACGACAGCGAGCGCGACGCCTTCCAGGCGCAGGTCGACTCGCTCGGACGGGGCACGACACTGCTGGTCGACACCTACGACGTGGCCGAGGCCGTCCGTACGGCGCTGGACATCGCCGGTCCCGAGCTCGGTGCCGTACGCATCGACTCCGGGGACCTGCTGCTGGTCGCCCACCGGGTGCGGCAGCAGCTGGACGAGCTCGGCGCGGCGGACACCAAGATCGTGGTCACCTCGGACCTGGACGAGTACGCCATCGCCTCGCTGGCCGCGGCGCCGGTGGACGCCTACGGCGTGGGAACACAGCTGGTCACCGGCAGCGGGCACCCCACCTGCTCGATGGTCTACAAGCTGGTCGCCAGGTCCGAGTCCGCCGACCCCGGGGCTCCTCTGCTGCCGGTCGCGAAGAAGTCGCTGGGCGGCAAGACCTCCATCGGCGGCCGCAAGTGGGCCGCGCGCCGACTGGACGAGGACGGGGTCGCCGAGGCAGAGGTGATCTGCGTAGACACGGTGCCGTCGGACCTGGTGGACCGGCAGCTGCTGGTGGAACTGATCAAGGGCGGCGAGGTCGTCGCCCGCGAGCCGCTGGACGCGGTGCGCGAGCGGCACATAGCGGCGCGGGCGGGGCTGCCGTTGTCGGCAATGCAACTGTCCAGGGGCGAGCCGGTCCTGCCCACGGAGTACGTATGACTTCAGTCCGCGTGAACGCCGCCCGAAGCCCTCTCCCGCAAGGCGGCGGGAGTCTCTAGGCTCAATACATCCGCTCGCGGGCGCAGGTCTCCCCGCCAACCCCCATCGAAGGACACCCGCCATGCACCGCGCCTTGATCGTCGTGGACGTTCAGAACGACTTCTGCGAGGGCGGCAGCCTCGCGGTGACGGGGGGTGCCGAAGTCGCTGCCGCCATCACGGACCTGGTGGGCCAGGCCCAGCCGGGTTACCGCCATGTCGTCGCCACCCGCGACCACCACATCGAGCCGGGCGACCACTTCTCGGAGCACCCGGACTACGTCAGATCGTGGCCGCGCCACTGCGTCGCCGGCACGGAGGGCGTGGGCTTCCACCCGAACTTCGCACCCGCGGTCGCGTCGGGCGCGATCGACGCGGTCTTCGACAAGGGCGCGTACGCGGCTGCGTACAGCGGCTTCGAGGGCACGGACGAGAACGGCACGACGCTGGCGGCGTGGCTGCGGGCGCGTGAGGTCTCCGAGGTCGACGTGGTCGGCATCGCGACGGACCACTGCGTACGGGCGACGGCGCTGGACGCGGCGCGGGAGGGCTTCACGACGCATGTGCTGCTCGACCTGACGGCG
Source organism: Streptomyces sp. NPDC019443 (assembly GCF_044389785.1). Taxonomy (NCBI): domain Bacteria; kingdom Bacillati; phylum Actinomycetota; class Actinomycetes; order Kitasatosporales; family Streptomycetaceae; genus Streptomyces; species Streptomyces sp. NPDC019443. The sequence goes on along the minus strand of NZ_JBIRYJ010000008.1, from coordinate 122,919 downwards.
GGGGTCGCGGAGGAGACGACGGAGAGGGCGCTGGAGGAGTTGCGGGCGGCGGGTGTGGAGCTGTCCGGCAAGCCGGTGGTCTGACCGGGGGCAGCTCCACCCCCGGACCCCCGCGCCTCAAACTCCCCCAGACTTCGTCCGGGGGGACCCCACGGGGCTGAATTTCGGGGCCCCGGACCCAGCTCCTCAATCTCCCCCAGACTTCCCCCCGGGGGACCCCCACGAGGCTTGAATTTCCGCCGGACGGCCAGATCTCTAAGCCCGTCCCGCGATTGAGGGCACTCCCCCTATGCCCTGCGGGCTCAGGGGGACCGCCAGCGGGCGTACCAGGGTCTGCGGCGGAGCCCCAGTCGCTGCCGGGCTGAACAACGCCCGTATCGGGTGCCACAGCTCCTCGTGGTTCTCCGGCGTCGCGCGCCACAGCAGGCCGTCCGGGTGGTGCAGCACGGCCGTGACCTCGTCCGGGGTCGGCGGTTCCGCGTTGCCCCGCAGGTACACCGCCCGCAGGCCCAGATTCCGCAGCCGCGTCAGCGCCCTCGCGCGGTTCGCCGCGTGGACCAGAAAGCGGACCTGGCTGCCGTCGCCCACTGGGCTCGGCAGGCTGAGCGCGACCACCACGCTGCCGTTCGGCAGCTTGCAAAAACCTCCGCCGGGCATGCGGAACCACTCCCCCGTGAGATGGCATGTCAATAAGGACCTGGCAAGACGCACCTAAACACGATCGGCCGCCGCCCGCTAGAGGGCGACGGCCGATCATGCTCTGACCTGGTAAAACGCGAATTAATTGGTCGACGGGCCAACCTTGACCGTGATCGTTTGGCCGTTCCACGGCTCGCTCACGACCGAGATCTTGGTGTTGGTGTCAGTTACCTGAACGCCCGCCGTCGGGTTCTCGGCGAACCAGTAGACACCCTTGCGGTCGTCGAAGACCGGGTTGCCCGCCTGCGGCTTGATCCGGAGCCCCACATCCGCCTTGTGCAGCGTGAAGCCGTCGGTCGGCCGCAGGCTGAAGGGCGAGTCGAACGTCTGGATCTTGTTCCGCATCAGCGTGCCGTCCGCCCACTTGAGGGCCTTCGGGTGCGCGTCCACCGGCAGGACCAGGCCGCGGCCCGGGTGCTGGCTGGTGTTGTTGTCCTTCTGCGAGGTGTCCCAGAGCCAGATCAGCAGGCCGTTCTGGTACGGGTAGTGCTCGACCCAGGAGTCCTTCGGCGCCTTGAAGCCGAAGTTGTACGGGCCGACCTTCAGCGTCTTGTCGTACGAGACGTACTGACGGTTCTCGGCCAGGTAGTACTGCTCGTACTCCTTGGTGAAGGACTCACCGATGCGCGAGAAGCCCTTCGAGGTCCAGCCCGCGTCGTCGCCCTCGGCGTTGTCGGTGAACAGCGCCGTGCCGTCCGCGACCACGCTCAGCGCGTCCGCCGCGAAGCCCTTGCCGCCCGCGCCGCCGTCTGTCTGGTAGCGGAAGCGGACGTCGACCTTCTTGCCCGCGTACGCGTCCAGCGAGTACGCCAGCTTCTTGTACGCGCCCGACGCACCGGTCAGCGCCGGCTTGTCGCCCGCGTCCCGGCCGATCGGCTTGCCGTCCGCCGTGCCGTCCACCGGCGTCCAGTTGGCGCCGCCGTCCGTCGACACCTCGGCGTACAGGTAGTCGTAGCCCTCCTCGATGTCCCACCAGCCCGAAAGCTCGAGGGACGCCTTGGACTTGCCGGTGAGGTCGACCGGGCGGGACAGGGTGTTCTTGAGGTCGTCACCCATGTCGCTCCACCACTGCTTTGAGCCCTCGGAGGGCTTCACGACAGTCGTGGTGACCGGCTTCTTCGGCAGCTCGACGACGAGCGCCTGCGGGTTCTTGGTGTTGTACTCCGCCACACCCAGCCTGTGCGCGGACTTCGTCCCCGCCTTGCCCTTGGTGTAGTTGAGCCAGCCCAGCTGCAGCTTGTCCCAGGCGTTCATGTCGCCCGGCAGGTCGCCGATGGAGTCCTTGCCGGTGCCGAGCCAGGAGCCGGCCGACATCAGGGTCCAGAAGCCGGTCGAGTTCTCGCCCTTGCCCGAGGTGTCGTAGTGGTCGGGCAGACCGAGGTCGTGACCGTACTCGTGGGCGAAGACACCGAGGCCGCCGTTCTCGGGCTGCATGGTGTAGTCGCCGACCCAGATGCCGGTGGAGCCGATCTGGGTGCCGCCGGCCTTGTTGTTCGCCGGGCCGGTCCTGCCCGCGTCCGTGCCGTACGCGTACCAGCGGTGCGCCCACAGGGCGTTGGTGCCCTCGGCGCCGCCGCCCGCCGACTCGTCCTCGCCCGCGTGGACGATCTGGAAGTGGTCGATGTAGCCGTCGGTCTCGTTGAAGTTGCCGTCGTTGTCGAAGTCGTAGCGGTCCCACTGGTCGTACTTGGCCAGGTCCGCCTTGATCTGCGCGTCGGTACGGCCCTTGGCCTTCTGGTCGGCGGCCCAGGCGGTGACACCGTCCTTGACCGTGTCCCAGACATTGGCGCAGTTGCTGTCGCCGCAGTAGTTGGAGCCGTAGCGGGCCTCGTTGTAGTCGACCTTGACCCAGTCGGAGACCTCACCGTCGACCGAGTAGCGGCCCGAGGAGGTCTTCTCGTAGTAGGTCTTCAGGGAGTGCTTCGGCTGACCGGTCTTGTCCTTGCCGGTGCCGAAGTACAGGTCCTGGAAGTGCTTCTGGTTGTAATCCGCCTGCCAGGCCGTGGAGTTGTCGGTCTTACGGTCCGGCTGGGCGATCTTGTTGTGCTGCGGACCCGGCGTGCCGCCGTACTTCTTGACCGGGGCCTCGGGGCCCTCCGGGCCGTCCGGGTCGAACATCGTGGTGTCGTCGACCTTGTCGCCGAACTCCACCAGGATCGTGAAGATCTTGTCCGTCTTCTCCCGGCCGAGCTCGACGTACTTCTTGTCGCCGAGCTTCACGACATTGGACGCGCCGCGCTTCTGCACGGTCGCGTCGCCGGCTATGACCTGTTCCAGCGCAGCCTCGCGCTGCTGCTCCTGCTGCTTGCTGAACGGGCCCTCCAGGTCGTGCTCGACCTGGCCCTTCTGCGGCGCCGGGTCATGGCGCTCGATGCCTGCCGGGCCCGACGACGGCTGGTTGTCGGCCTGCGCACTGCTGAACGCCGAGGCCGACGCGGTTGTCGCGGCCAGGGCCACGAGCACCGCGGACGCTCTGATCGTCCGTCGCTTGGTGGTCACTTGATGCTGTCCTCCCCCGCGGTCCGTCGCAACGGACCGGATGTGGGGTCGTCCGCGCGCGGTGTCGCGTCACAAGTGACGACATTCGACCGGAGTTACCGGAGAAAAGACAGTCCTTGACTTGAGCAGACCAACTGCACTATGCGCGAGCCCGGTTCCGGTATTCGGACGACGAGCAATCGAACAACGGGCGCATTGGATTGAACAGTTGGGCGAACGAATGACTCAGTGCGCCCCCCATGCACCGGCACCGTGTGTTAGGTCACGCTTACCGCCGGTTCCTCCCGGGCATCCACCGTCGTAGAGTCACTTGACCAGTGCGACCGCGTTGAGAGACACCCCCTGACCATGTCCCGAGGACGGATACCGTCATGCCGCGTCCGACTGCCGCACAGCTTGCCTACGGTTCGGCCACAGTCGTCTTCTCGACCCTCGCCCTGCTGCTGCTCACCCGTACCACCAACGGCATCGGTGTCGCCGCCATAGGCGTCGCATCGATGGTGCTCGGTCTGGTGGTCGCGGCCGCCCTGCCGATGGGCAGGGCCGCACAGGGAGCGAGGACGACGAAGGCGGCGCACACGGTCCGTACGAACCATGCCGCCGCCTCCGGCGTTTCCGCCTCGGCCGCCTCCGCCGACGGTCTCACCACCCGGGTGCCCGCATCCCGCGCGCACGCGGGCACCGAGACAAGGGTCGGCGAGCCGTCACTGCGTCGCTGACACCACGACCGTCTTACCCGCCTTGTCGTGCAGACCCTGTTTGTACGGCTTGTCGGCCAGGATCGTCACCATGATGACGAGCCACCAGATGCAGAAGCAGCAGACCAGCGCGGGCACCCAGAGCACGATGGCGCGCATCAGCGAGGAGCTGGTGTCCGGCACGCTGCCGTCGTTGAGCATGGCGACCCGGATCTTCATCAGGCGCTTGCCGACGGTCTGCCCGTGCCCCTTGGTGGTCATCACGGTGTCGTAGCCGACGTACGCGACCAGGGAGACCAGCGACCAGATCCACTGCCTGCCGGTGTTCACCTGGTCGGTGATGTCGTCCCAGCTGTCGCCGGTGCCCGTCCCGACGCCCCAGCCTCCGAAGGCCAGAGAAATCAGGAAGAGCGGCACGAAGACGATCAGCGCGTCGATCACGCGGGCAAGGAACCGCCTGCCGAAGTCCGCGAGCGGCGGCATCCCGGCGAGCGGGTCCGCCGCGCCGCCGTACGCGCCTCCGTAGGGATCGCGCGGCGGGGGCTGGCCGCCTCCGCCGTCGTACGGACCGGAACCACCCGGTGGAGTGCCGTACGGTCCCCCTGGCGGCGGCGGTCCCCCCGGAGGCGGGGGCTCCTGAGGACCGCCCGCCGACGGCGGGGTGGGTTCCTGTGGCTTCTTGAAGAAGGGGTCGTCCTCGGGCGGCTGGCCGGGCGGCGGATGGTTGTTGCTCATGGGGGCAGTGCACCGCGCCCCGATGGCCCCCGCAACGGCTCGCACGCCGTTCGGGGGAACGCGGTCAGCCGGTCACGAAGGTGTGCGCCGCCTTGTCGTGCCAGCACTGCCGCCACGGGCGGTCGAACAGACACCACAGCACATTGAGCACCCCGAGGGCGATCACGCCGAGCACGCTGTAGACGAGCCAGCGGCGCAGCGCGGCCCCGAAGGACGGGGGCTCGTGGGACTCGATGTCCCAGACCGTGAGTCCGCAGAGCTTCTTGCCGAGGGTGCGGCCCCACTTCGCCGTCGGCAGCGCCTCGTACAGCACACCGAGGACCAGCAGCGCGCCGAGGATGATGCCGAGGTGGCCCACGGTGGTGGAGTCGACCAGCCAGACGGTGACCGTCTCGCCCGACTGCTTCGCCGCCTCGATCTTGTCGTCGACGTGGGCGCGCGCCCGGGACAGGACGGGTACGGCGACAGCGCCTACGAGCGCTCCGAGGAACAGGGCGTCGATCAGCCGGGCGGCGAGCCGCTTGCCGAGCGAGGCGGGACGGGCCGCCGCCTGGGCCTGGGCGGCCTGCAGGAACGGGTCGTTGACCGGCGGCTTCCAGGGCACGACGGGCTGCTCGGCCTCGGCGGCGGACGCGGGTCCGGGCTGGGCGAGCCGGTGGACCTGCTGCGCCCAGGAGGCGGAGCCGCCGCCGGGGCCGTTGGTGACGGGCGCCTGGGCCTGCGCGGGCACCTGCGGCTGGGGCTGCGGCTGGGGCTGTGGCTGCACGGGCGCCTGGGGCTGCGGGCGGCGCTGGGCCGGGGCCTGCGGCTGGGACTGGGGCTGGGGCTGTGCGGGCGCGGTGGGTGCCGCGGAAGCGGTGGGTGCCGCGGAAGCGCCCGGGGTCATCGAGCGGACGGACAACGGTCCATCGGCCTGCCCGGCGGACGCACCGCCGCCGGCGCGCAGCGCGCGGATGGCGACCGTCCCGTCGACGGGAGGCTGCGGCTGGGGGCGGCGGGCGGACGGGTCGCCGGTGGGCGCTGCCGCCGCGGGGTCCGCGGTGCCCGAACTCCCGGCCGCGGGCGCGCCCTTGCCCGGGCGCAGGGCGCGGATCGCGACCGTACCGTCCACAGGGGGCTCGCCCCCGGCGGCCGGGCCCAGCGAGCGTACGCCGGGCAGGGCGCCGCCCGTCGGGTCCGCGGGCGCGCTCGACGAGGCGGGCCGGCGCGGGTCGGCGGGCGCGCCACCCCGGTCCGAGGTGCGCGGGTCCTGGCCGCCGCCCCACGCGACGCGGTTGTCGCGCTCGCCGCCGAAGCCGGTCTGGCGCGCGGCGTCGGCCTGCCAGGCGGTGGCCGGCTCCGGGCGTGACGGTGCGTCGTCCGGCTCCTCGTCGAAGAAGACCGGACCGGTCTCCTCCACCGATGCCGGGGCCGGGGCCTGGGACTGGGGCTGGGCCGCAGGCCCGGCGTCGGCCGCGGTTGCCGCCGAGCCGGGCGCGGCAGGCATCGCCTCGCCCGTCTTGGGCGCGGGCCGACTGGTGCCGGGAACCCAGGCAGCACCGTTCCAGTACCGGACATATCCAGGAATGGATGGATCCGGGTAATAGCCGGGCGTGGGGCTGCCGTCGCCGGTGGCCGGGGTGGGGGCGCTCATCACCGTGGTCCCGTATCTCCTCGAGAGCCTCAATTCAAGGCTCCACATCTATCAGACCCTTGAGCATCGCCGGGCGGGTCCTGCCGTAACGACCACTTTCCAGTCACTGAGCCGTCACAGAAAGTTGTTGCCGAAAGGCGCGTCATAGCCGCGCAGGAGCGCGCTCCCTCCCTGCAAGGCCCGCTCACAAGGCCTCGTAGCGGAAGGAAGGGCACTGTCATGCACACCGTGGTGGAACGTGAGCTGGAGCTCCAACTGGTGCTGTCGCCCGAGCTCAGCATCCCCGTCCTGGCCCGGCTGACCTACCGCACGGACGACCCGTACGCCGTGCACATCGCCTTTCACATCGGCTCCGACAACCCCGTCAAGTGGGCCTTCGCCCGCGAGCTGCTGGTCAAGGGGGTGTTCAGGCCGTGCGGCGAGGGAGACGTCCGGATCTGGCCGACCAAGGTCGAGGACCACGGCGTGGTGCTGATGGCCCTGAGCTCCCCCGATGGTGACGCACTGCTCGAAGCGCCCGCCGCCGTGGTGTCCAACTGGCTGGAGCGGACCCTGCGGGTGATTCCTCCGGGCTCCGAGTCCGAGCACCTCGACATCGACGACGGCCTCGCCAAACTTCTCGCGCCCACCGCGGCCGACGATCTGTGGCTGCCCAACGCCTGGCCTTCGGACGAGTCGTCGCAGAGTGACAACCAGTAGCGGTCAGTCGGTGACGTACGTATGCGTGATGAATTCGATGGAGTGGCCGTCTGGGTCGTCGATGTACACCCCGCGGCCGCCGAAAAGGTGGTTGATCTGCTGCGGCTTGTCATGTGTGGGGTCGGCCCAGTACGGCAGTTCACGGTCGGTGATCCGGCCGAAAATCTCGTCGAACTCGTCCTCCGAGACCAGGAAGGCCAGATGCTGGGAGGTTATGCGGCCACGTTCGTCGAGATAGTCGAGAGTGACGCCGCCGTCCAGCGGCAGACTGGCGAACGGGCCGAAGGGCTTGGGCTCCGGCTCCCCTATCAGCTCGGCGAGAAAGCGGGCGCCGGCGAACCGGTCGCGGCTGTGAACGATGGTGTGGTCAAGGCGTGCGGGCACGGCTCCTCCTCTGCGGTGTGAGGCGGTTTGACCTCTCCCTTCACGCTATGCGCAGAGCGGTGTCCGGACCATCGGGCATGAGTCGTAGGGCTGCGGACTCAGAAGATTTTGCCCGGATTGAGGATGCCGAGCGGGTCGAAGGTCTGCTTGATGCCGCGCTGCATCTCCACGCCCACCGGGCCGAGTTCGCGTGCCAGCCACTCCTTCTTCAGTACGCCGACGCCGTGTTCGCCGGTGATGGTCCCACCGAGCTCCAGGCCGAGAGCCATGATCTCGTCGAAGGACTCGCGGGCGCGCCGGGATTCGTCCGCGTCGGTGTGGTCGAAGCAGACGACGGGGTGGGTGTTGCCGTCGCCCGCGTGCGCGCAGACGCCGATGGTGAGGTCGTACTTCTCGGCGATGGCGGCCGTGCCCTCGATCATCGCGCCGAGCTTCGAGCGCGGTACGCAGACATCGTCGATCATCGTGGCCGATCTGACGGTCTCCAGGGCGGTGAGCGACAACCTCCTGGCCTGGAGGAGGAGTTCGGACTCGGCGACGGTGTCGGCCGGGACGACCTCAGTGGCGCCCGCCGCGCTGCACAGCGCGCCGACGGCGGCCAGGTCGGCGGTGGGGTCGGGGGTGTCGAAGGCGGCGAGGAGGAGTGCCTCCGTGGAGTCGGGCAGGCCCATGTTCGCCATGGCGTTGACGGCGTGGACGGTCGTACGGTCCATAAGCTCGAGCAGCGAGGGGGTGTGACCGCGCTCCATGATCGAGCAGACGGCCTCGCAGGCGGCGGCAGCGGAGTCGAACTCGGCGGCGAGCACGAGCTGAGCGGGAGGCTGCGGGCGGAGCGCGAGGACGGCCTTGACAACGATGCCGAGGCTGCCTTCTGAACCGACGAAGAGGCGGGTCAGGTCGTAGCCGGCGACGCCCTTGGCGGTGCGGCGGCCGGTGGTCATCAGGCGGCCGTCGGCGAGGACGACATCCAGGCCGAGTACGTACTCGGCGGTTACTCCGTACTTGACGCAGCACAGGCCGCCGGACGCGGTGCCGATGTTGCCGCCGATGGTGCACATCTCCCAGCTGGAGGGGTCCGGCGGGTAGTACAGGCCGTGCTCGCCCACCGCGCGGGACAGCACGGCGTTGACGACGCCCGGCTCGACGACCGCGATCCGGTCGACCGGGCTGATCTCCAGGATCCGGTCCATCTTCGTCAGGGACAGCACGATGCACCCGTCGGAGGCGTTGGCGCCGCCGGACAGGCCCGTGCGGGCGCCCTGCGGGACGACGGGGACGCGCAGCGCGGTCGCGGTGCGCATGACGTGCTGGACCTGCTCGACGGTGTGCGGCAGGACGACGACGGCGGGGGTGCCCGCCGCGCAGAAGCTCGCCATGTCGTTGGCGTACGAGACCGTGACGTCGGGGTCGGTGATCAGGGCTTCGGCAGACAGACCGGTACGCAGCCGCTCGAGAAGATCGTCCATGGTGCAAGCCTCGCACCGGGGGGCCATCGGTGTGAACCCGTCGGCCTTCAGCCTCGCGGGGCGGGGTGTGTTCTTCGTATTGACTGCGCGCTGGCGCACAGTGAGCGCCATGAAGAGCGAACACGTGAAGAACGCCACGATCAGCACGCTGGTCGGAGCGACGCTGGTTGTCGGGGTGATCACGCTCGCGCCCGGGTGGGGCAACGCGGGACCGCGGCCCACGCCGGGCGCCGCCGGGCGGGCGATGGCTGCGGTGGGCGCGGGCGCACCTGCCAGCATGCTGGATCTGACCGCGCTGATCGAGGACCGGGAGCGATGGGTACGGGCGCACCCGCGGGACGAGGAGTCGTGGGCGGTACTGGGGTCGGCGTATGTGGAGCGGGGCTCCCGGCTGGCGGAGCCGGCGTACTACACGCAGGCGGAGGAGGCGCTGCAGCGCTCGCTGGACGTGCTGCCGGGCGAAGAGGGGAACGTCGACGCGCTGGTGGGGCTCGCGTCGCTGGCCAACGCCCGGCACGACTTCGCCAAGGCGCGCACGCTGGGCGAGAGCGCGGCGGAGCAGAAGCCGAAGCGGTGGACGGCGTATCAGGTGCTGATCGACGCGTACAGCGGGCTCGGGGACTACAAGGCCGTGAACAAGGCGATGGACAAGCTCACGAAGCTGCGCCCGGGCGCGCAGACGCTCGGCCGGATGGCCCAGGTCTACCGCGAGCGCGGCTGGCGCGAGGACGCGGCGGCGAAGGCGTACGACGCGGTGGGCAGCGCCGAGTCGCCCGCGGAGAAGGCGGTCGCGCTGCACCGGCTGGGTGACCTGGCATGGGAGCGGGGCGAGCCGGAGGAGGCGATCGAGGAGTACGACATGGCGCTGAAGCTGGCGCCGGACCACCATCCGTCGCTGGCGTCACGAGGGCGTGCGCTGGCGGCGCTGGGCCGTACGGATGAGGCTTTCCGCGACTACCAGTCGGCGTTCGACCGTGCGCAGCTGCCCGAATACACCCTGGAGGCAGGCGAGTTGTACCAGTCGCTGGGGCTGGACGGGGATGCGGCGTCTCAGTACGAGAAGCTGCGGAAGAGGGCGGAGCGGGCGGGGATCGACGGGGTGAACGAGGAGCTCGTGCTCGGCCTCTTCGAGGCGGACCACGGCGATCCGCAGACGGCGGTCCAACGCCTGCAGGCCGAGTGGGACCGGGGGCACCGGAGCATGTACGTGGCGGACGCGCTGGGCTGGGCGCTGTACCGCACGGGCAGGGCGACGGATGCGCTGCCCTACGCGAAGACTGCGACGGACCAGGGGCTGCGGAGCCCGCTCTTCGCGTACCACCGCGGCGAGATCGAACGCGCCCTGGACCTGCCCGGCCCGGCCCGCCGCCACCTCGCCGAGGCGGTGCGGATCAACCCGTACTTCTCGCCCCTGCTGGCACCGGCGGCGAGGGAGGCGCTGGACATGCTGGGGGAGCCGCCGCCGGGCGGGCCGAAGGACGTGCTGGGCTACGACCCCGAAGAGATGGAGATGGAGGCGGAGGCGGGTCCGGATTCGGTTTCGCCATCGGCTTCGCCACCGGCATCGGCATCGGCATCGGCATCGGGTGAAGGTGCGGCTTCGGAGAACGAGGAGGCTTCGCCGCCGTCGGACGCGAGTCGCTCGGACGCCGCCCCGGTGACGCAGTCGTCGTCGCCGGAGCAGAGCGTGGAGACGGTGGAGCCTTCCGCGAGCCCGACGCCGTCGCAGGAGAGCGAGTGAGGGGTCCCGGCCCCAACCAGCCGGTCCGCGGTGACAGTTTCACGCCGCGGACCGGCGTCAGCGCAGGGTGGCGTAGACGATGAGGTTGTCCACCGGGTGGCCCTGCTCGTCGAAGTCCCCGGAGCAGGTGATGAGGCGCAGCGCGCGTTCGCCGGTCGCGCCGTAGACCCTCTCGGTCGGGAACGCGCTCTTGCTGACCGTCTCGGTGCCGGTGACCGTGAAGTGGGCCGTCGTCCCCCGAGTCGTCCGTACGGCGATGTCCGCTCCCTTGGTGATCTTCTTGAGGTCGTGGAAGACCGCCTTGCCGAAGCGGGTGTCGTTGTGGCCGATGATCACCGCGGCCCCGCGTTCGCCGGGGACGGCGCCGCCGGTGTACCAGCCCGCGGTCATGCCCTTGTCCGCCGGCGGGACCTGGACCGTGCCGTCCTTGTTGAGGCCGAGCCGCATCAGGGAACTCGCCACGCCTATCGACGGGATGGCCACCTGGGCAGGCTCGCCGGGGGCTGTGGAGGCGGACGCAGTACGTGAGGGGGCGCGGGAGGCCGAGTCGACCGTCGTCTCCACGGCGCCGGCCGAACAGCCCGCCAGCGCGATGCAGGCAAGCGCGACCAGCGCGCCGGTGCACCGCGCCAGGTGGTGCGTACGGGGCATGACTCTCCAGGGACGGGAGGGCGAACGGGGACGGCAGACGGGGACGAACGCAGCGGCGCCGCCCGAGGGCCGCGCCGCTGCGGGTGTCAGCCGGCGCGATGAGCGGCCGCGCGCCGGCGCACCACGACGGTGCCCGCGCCCGCGACCAGGGCGAGCGCGGCGGCCGATCCGGCGAGGGCGGCAGTGGTGCCGAACTCGTTCCCGGCCGGCCGCTCACCGGCGTTCACACCGCCCCGGGGCGCGGCTGAGCGCCGCTGCGAGACCTGATCCGAGGCCGGTGCGGGGGTGCGCCTGTCCCCGGCGGCCACGCCGCCGCGCGGCGCGGCCGAAGGCCCGCGGTCCCGCGGGGCCGTGACGGTGTCGCCGCCCTTGGAGGGCGCCGGCGTCCGCTCGGTCGCCCGCGGCGAGGGCGTGGTGTCGGCGAAGGCCGTCGTGGACGGGAGGATCAGCGCGCCGGCCACGGCGGTGGCGAGGGCGAGTGCACGCAGGGAAAGACGGTGGGACATGGGACAGCTCCAATTCCAGCTCGGCCTTGGTGGTGATGGCGACAGGCTGGCGCGAAGTTATGAAGAAGCTGTCAGAACGCTGTGGTCATGGCATCAGCGTCGTCACCGCGTCGGAGTCGTCACCGCGTCGGGGCTATCACCGCGTCGGGGCCATCACCGCTCGGAGTCGTCATCCCATTTCCCATCCGGGCTCCATCAGGGCCCGCGGCCGGTATCCGCAGCGTGAAGACCGAGCCCTGCCCCTCCGTGCTCTCCACGTGCGCAGTGCCGCCGTGCGCCTCCGCGAGTTTGCGGACGATCGCGAGCCCCAGACCGCTGCCGCCGGTGCGCCGGCTGCGGGATTTCTCGGCCCGCCAGAAGCGGTCGAAGACGTACGCAAGGTCCTCGGCCGGTATGCCACTTCCCGTGTCGGCGACGTCGACGACCACCTCGCAGCCGGTCGCTGAGCCGTACGCGCGAAGGGTGACGCCGCCGCCGGGCAGGGTGTGGCGTACCGCGTTGGAGACCAGATTGCCGACGGCCTGCCGCAGCCGGACCGGATCGGCACTCAGCGCGGGGGCCGGGACCCGGCCCTGGGGCGGCCCCGTCGGCGCCGTCAGCGTGACGCCCGCGGTCTCGGCGAGATTCTGGTGGGCCGCGGCGACCTGTCCGAGGAGCTCCTCGATCCGGACCGGCTCGGGGTGCAGACGCAGCGCGCCCGCGTCCGCCTGCGCCAGGTCCTGAAGGTCGCCGATGATGTGCTGCAACTGCATCGCCTCCTCCAGCAGGGAGGAGACGAAGGCGGGGTCCGGGTCGGCGAGGCCGTCCTGCGCCGCCTCCAGCCAGCCGCGGATATTGCTGAGCGGGGTGCGCAGTTCATGGGCGACATCGCTGACCATCGCCTTGCGCTGTTCTTCCAGGCGCGCCCGGTGCGCCGACATGTCGTTGAAGGCCGCGGCCAGCCGCCCGATCTCGTTGTCCGCGGTGACCGGGACCGGGGACGACTCGTGGCCGTCCTTCATCCGCTGTGCCGCGCCGGTCAGCGCGTGCAGCGGCCGTACGAGCCGGGTGGCGGCGAGCACGGACGCGCCCACAGTGAGGGCCAGTACGAGCGCCGCCGCGCCCGCGATCCGGGCGGTGTTGGCCGGGGACAGGTCGAAGCCGGGGACGGTCGCGCTGTCGGCGTCGCCGATGAACAGCAGCGCGGGCGAGGCGACATGGGAGCTGAGCTGTTCGCGGCGCGCGGCCGAGACACAGGAGGCGACGGCCCGGTCGTTGTCACTGGGGCCGCGGACGGTCGGCGCGCTCGGCGCGCTCGGCGCGGGATTCGTCGTCCAGGACAGGTCCGGATTCAGCTGTACGTGCGCGAGTTCCTGGCGGTCCAGGCAGGCGTTCGCCAGCTGATTGAGGGCGGTGAGCGCCTTCTTCTCGGTGGCGGTCGGCGCGTCCAGGGCGTCGGTCGCGCACCTGGTGCCCTCGATGCGCCCGACGCCGTTGCCCACGATCTGGATGCGCGGACGTCCGCTGGGGCTTACGACGACGTCCGAGGCGATGCCGTACTGGCGCAGGCACTCCACGCCACGGTCCGCGCTCTCGCGCAGCCGGTCCCGCTCCGCCGTCGGCAGCCGGAACGGCCCGACGGCGCGCGGGTCGATGCGGTCCGCCGTGGTACCGGAACTCTGCTGACCCGCCGACGCGAGAGCGGTGTCCGCGGCGAGCGGGTCGACGATCGCCGAGGCCTGGGGCGGCAGCGCGGGCGGCGAAGCCTGGGTGGCGGAGTCGGCGAGGAGCTGCCGCTGCGGGGTGGTCAGAGCAATCCGCCGGCCGGTCTGCCTCGCCAGGTCGCGTACGGTCCCATCGACCCCGTCCCATCGCAGGTGGCTCGCCGCATGGCCGAGCAGGGTCTGGTAGATCCGGGCGTCGTCGGCGAGGTTCTGTCCCTGCTCCTGCTTGATCGCGCCGGAGGTGGTCTGCACGGCCAGCCACGCGGTGGCGGCCACCGAACAGGCGGCGACCAGCGCGGACACGGCCAGCAGCCGGCCGAGCAGGCTCTTGCGCAGCGGCAGCCGCTTGCCCTGCCTACGACGAGGCACGGGTCGCGCTCCTCGCGGGGTCGGTCAGTTTGTAGCCGACGCCGAACACAGTGAGCAGGCGGGCGGGGCTCCGCGGGGCCTGCTCGATCTTCTTGCGCAGGTTCATGATGTGGACGTCGACGGTGCGGTTGCTGATGTACCGGTCGAAGCCGTGCAACTCCTCCAGCAGCCGCTGCCGGGTGAAGACCCGGTCCGGCTCGGCGGCCATCGCCGCGAGAATGCGGAACTCACCGGGCGTGCAGTCGATATGGCCGCCGTCGACGGTCACCTCGTGCCGGTCCGGGTCGACGACGAGCGTGCCCACCGGCAGCGCGGCGGCGGCCGGGCCCACGCCGCCGGAGAGGCGGGTGCGGCGCAGCAGCGTGCGGACCCGGGCCATCAACTCCCGTGGGTTGTACGGCTTGGTCATGTAGTCGTCCGCGCCGAGGTCGAGCCCGAGAAGCAGGTCGTCCTCCGTGCTGCGGGCCGTGAGCATGAGCACCGGCAGCTCGCGGGCCTCGGCCCGCAGCACGCGCAGCACATCCAGGCCGTCGGCCCGCGGCATCATCACATCGAGGACCAGCAGGTCAGGGGCTCTGTGCCGGACGGATTCGATGGCGGCGCGGCCGTCCCGTACGAGCGTGACGGCATGGCCCTCCCGTTCCAGATAACGGCGGACCAGTTCGGCCTGCTTCTCGTCGTCCTCAGCGACCATGACGTATGCGCACACGCGGCCGATCGTAAGCAGTTCTGCGGCCCCACGGGTCAGGATCCGTGGGGCCGCAGGTACTGGCAGGCCAACCGCTACAGGTTTCCGCGCTTCTCCTGCTCGCGCTCGATCGCTTCGAAGAGCGCCTTGAAGTTGCCCTTGCCGAAGCCCATCGAACCGTGCCGCTCGATCATCTCGAAGAAGACCGTCGGCCGGTCCTGCACGGGCTTGGTGAAGATCTGCAGCAGATAGCCGTCCTCGTCGCGGTCGACGAGGATCTTCAGCTCGCGCAGCGTCTCGACGGGCACGCGGGTCTCGCCCGCCCACTCGCCGAGCGTGTCGTAGTACGAGTCGGGCGTGTCCAGGAACTGAACTCCCGCCGCGCGCATGAACCGTACCGTCGCGACGATGTCGTTCGTGGCGAGCGCGATGTGCTGGACGCCGGCCCCGCCGTAGAACTCCAGGTACTCGTCGATCTGCGACTTCTTCTTCGCGATCGCCGGCTCGTTGATCGGGAACTTCACCTTCAGCGTGCCGTCGGCGACGACCTTCGACATCAGTGCGGAGTACTCGGTGGCGATGTCGTCGCCCACGAACTCCTTCATGTTGGTGAAGCCCATGACCTTGTTGTAGAAGGCCACCCACTCGTTCATCCTGCCGAGTTCGACATTGCCGACGCAGTGGTCGATGGCCTGGAAGGTGCGCTTGGCGGGCGGCTCGACGATCGGGGCGGCGGCGGCGAAGCCCGGCAGGTACGGACCGTCGTAGCCGGAGCGGTCGACCAGCGTGTGCCGGGTCTTGCCGTACGTCGCGATCGCGGCCAGCACCACAGTGCCGTGCTCGTCCTTGATCTCGTACGGCTCGGTGATGCCGCGGGCGCCGTGCTCGGTGGCGTATGCGTACGCGGCCCGCGCGTCCGGCACCTCGATGGCCAGGTCGACGACGCCGTCGCCGTGCTCGGCCACATGCTCGGCGAGGAAGCGGCCCCAGTCGGTGGACTGCTTGATGACGGAAGTGAAGACGAAGCGCGCGGCGCCGTTGGTCAGCACGTAACTCGCGGTCTCGCGGCTGCCGTTCTCCGGTCCGGCGTACGCGACCAGCTTCATGCCGAAGGCAGTGGAGTAGTAGTGCGCGGCCTGCTTGGCGTTACCGACAGCGAAGACGACCGCGTCCATTCCCTTCACCGGGAAGGGGTCTGCCTTGCGCGCGGTGTCCGGGGTGTGATCGATGGTCTCAGTCATGACCGCAGACTCCCTCCGATCCACAAGGTGCGCAATAGTTTGAGTTTCCTCTGGGCAATCTGCATAGCGTATGCGCACTATGAAGGGGCTATCTGTACAGGATGACCATTCGGGAGACACTCATGGCGATCGATCATCTGGACGGCCGGCTCATCGTCCTGCTGGCGCGCGAGCCGCGGATAGGTGTGCTCGAGGCGTCTCGCCGCCTCGGTGTGGCCCGCGGCACCGTGCAGGCCCGCCTGGACCGCCTTCAGTCAAATGGCGTCATCCGCGGTTTCGGCCCGGACGTCGATCCGGCGGCGCTCGGCTACCCCGTCACCGCCTTCGCGACGCTGGAGATCAAGCAGGGACAAGGCGCGGACGTCCGCGCCCATTTGGACGGCGTCCCAGAGGTGCTGGAGCTGCACACCACCACCGGTCACGGTGACATGCTCTGCCGGCTCGTCGCCCGTTCCAACGCCGATCTTCAGCGTGTGATCGACCGGGTTGTCGGTTTTGATGGCATCGTGCGGGCGTCCACGGCGATCGTCATGGAGAATCCGGTCGCCTTGCGGATCATTCCGCTGGTGGAGCAGGCCGCGGAGGACGACGAGGTCTGAGCTGAAGCGGTGTGAGCTTCCGGGGCTATCTCGCGGGTCACCACCAGCAGCTGTTCACCGACGCCTTCCAGCAGGTCAGCGCCGTTTTCCAGTGCATGGTCATCGCCACCCTGCTGGGCATCCTGATCGCGTTGCTCACCTACCGCAGCACCTGGGGCGGGAATCTGGCCATCACCTCCACGGCCGCCTTCCTCACCATCCCCTCCCTCGCCCTGATCGGTCTGCTGATCCCGATGGTGGGCCTGGGCGTGCCGCCCACGGTGATCGCCCTGACGCTGTACGGGCTGCTGCCCATCGTCCGTAACGCCATCGTGGGGCTGCGCGGCGTTGACCCCTCCCTGGTGGATGCCGCCAGGGGCATCGGGATGTCCCGGACCGCCCGGCTGTTCCGGGTGGAGCTGCCGCTCAACTGGCGCTGACGCCGCGCGGACTGGAGGCGTGATGCGGTACGTGCGTACCGCGCTGAGCGGGGCGGTCGCCTTCACACTGACGCTGACGGGCCTGACCGGCTGCGGGCCTCAAGGGCGCGTCGCTGACGGTCGCTTCCAAGAACTTCAGCGAGAACATCATCCTGGGCCAGATGATCGGCCTGATCTTCAAGGCGGCGGGCGCGGAGGTGCTTGACCGTACGAACCTGCCCGGCTCGATCAGCGCGCGCCAGGCGATCGTGGGCGGCGACGCGGACGCGATGTACGAAGTCCAACTCGTGCCTGCTGGGCGAGGCGTACACCACCGACGGCCGGATCAAGGAGATGGATCTGGACACGCTCGCGGACGACAAGCACTTCTTCCCCAACTACAACGCGGCGCCGGAGATCCACAGCGCGACGATCGACAAGTGGCCGGCGATCGCGGAGCTGCTGAACCCGCTGAGCGCACGGCTGACGACGCAGATCGCGCAGGAGCTGAACGCGAAGGTGGACGTGGATGGGGAGGACCCGCACAAGGTGGCGAAGGACTGGCTGATCGAGCAGGGCTTCATCAAGAACGGTTAGTCAACTGTCGACCAAAAAGGGCTAGTTACAAAGAACCGGTTGCAAAGAACCTCTTGCAAAGGCTCCTTTGCAACTCTACAGTCGGTGCCATGCCGGAGATTCCCGAGGAACAGGTCCACGAGCTCGACCCGCGCACCCTGCGCGGGCTCGCCCACCCGCTGCGGATGCGGCTGCTGTCGAAGCTGCGTGCCGACGGTCCCGCGACTGCCTCCCAACTCGCCGCCGCCCTGGGCGAATCCAGCGGGGCCACCAGCTACCACCTGCGCCAGCTGGCCGCGCACGGCTTCGTGGAGGACGCCCCGGAGCACGGCAAGGGGCGCGAGCGGTGGTGGAAGGCTTCGTACCAGTCCATCCGCTTCAACAACGACCTCTACAGCAATCCCGATCCATCCGTCCGCGGGGCCGCGAACTTCTTCATCCACGAGGTCGCGTCCATCCACGGACAGGAGCTGACGACCTTCGTCGGCACGCTGGGCGACTGGCCGAAGCCCTGGATCGAGGCAGCGGACCTCAGCGACTGGACCCTGCGGCTGACTCCGGAGCTCACCGATGAGCTGAACGAGAAGATGCACCAACTCATCGAGAGCTACCGGGAGTTGGAAGTGGAAACCGGCACACAGGACTCCGCCCAGGTCCGCTTCCATCTGCATGCCTTCCCGCGCGCCACCGACTGAGGGGATCACCACACATGCACTCCGACATACATCTCCAGCTGCATGCGCTGCGCGCCGCGGAGCTGCGGGCCGAGGCCGCAAGGTACCGCCGGCCGCGGAAGAACCTCCGTACGCAACTGGGCTGGACTCTCGTCGAGTTGGGCCTGCGCCTGGTGCAGCGGCAGCAGCCCGCACGGACAGCGCGCATGGCATGAGCGCGGCGGGCCCGGTCGCCAGCGCGGACGTGCCTGCCGGGGGCCGTTCGCCGGACGTGCCTGCCGGGGGCCCGCCTCGCCGGCGCGGAAGCGCCGGCCGTGGGCTCCGTCAGCAGCTGGGGACCTTGCCGCCCTTCTCCAGCGCCCGAAGGGACTCCACCGCGTCCTTCAGGGCCGTGACCGGGATCAGCCGCAACCCGTCGGGGAGTTCGGCCTGCGCGTCGGAACACTCGTCCTTGGGCACCAGGAAGACGCTCGCGCCGTCCCGCTTCGCGGCCTGAGTCTTCAGGGACACCCCGCCGACCGCGCCGACCTTGCCGTCGGCGCTGATCGTTCCCGTACCGGCGACACTGCGGCCGCCGGTGAGATCTCCGCCCGCACCGTCCCCGTCGAGCTTGTCGACGATGCCGAGCGAGAAGAGCAGCCCGGCGCTGGGCCCGCCGACGTCGGCGAGGTGCAGGGTGACCTTCACCTTCGCCGGGTCCTTGCCGAGGTAGGAGAGCGCGGCACGGGTGGCGTAGGCCTGCGACTGCCGCATGTCCTTGAGGTTGTGCCGTGCGACTTCCTCGTCGGACTTGCCGGCCGGATAGACGGAGTCGCGCGGGAGGACCGCGCGGTCGGTCCTGAACCACGCGCCGGCCACATCTCCGAGGTCGACGTCGGCGGACGGCCCGGTCGCGAGGATGGTCGTCATCAGCAGCTCACCCTTGGTCGTACGGGTGGGCGCGCCGGTGATGGCAATGACGGGTGTGCCCTTGACGTCGCCCAGGACGTTCGCGGTCGAGCCGGGCTGCGCCACGGCGTACGGCAGCGGCGCGAGCCCGGCGGCGGCGAAGAGCGCGGCGACGGGGAGGGCGCAGAGGGCGATGGCGCGGGGGCGCGTGAGACTGGAGAGCACGGCGTCAATCTATCGGGCGGGGATGCTCGCCCCACGGGGCACCGGGCGCCCCGCGCCCAGCGGACCCCGCACCCCGGACAGACACCACGCCCAGCGGACCCCAGGCCCCGGACAGACACCACGCCCAGCGGACCCCAGGCCCCGGACAGACACCACGCCCAGCGGACCCCGCACCCCGCAGCCCCGCACCCCGGACAGACACCGGCCCCGCGTCAGCGCAGCGCGTCCGCCACCTCGCGGGCCGCGTCGACCACCCGCGGCCCCACCCTCTCCGGGACCGAGTCCGCGAGCATCACCACGCCCACGCTCCCCTCTATCCCCGTCACCCCGACCAGCGCCGCGGCCGCGCCGCTCGCGCCCGCCTCGAGTTCGCCGTGGGTGAGCGTGTACCCGGGCTCGTTCGACTTGCCCTGGCGGGCCGCGAGGATCGCCTTGCCCGCCGCGCCCCGGTCCAGCGGGTGCCGGAAGCCCGCCCGGTACGCGACGTGGTAGTCCGTCCAGGTCGGCTCGACGACCGCGACCGCGAGGGCCTCCGCGCCGTCGACCAGGGTGAGATGGGCCGTGGCCCCTATGTCTTCCGCGAGCGAGCGCAACGCCGGCATCGCGGCTTCCCGCACCAGCGGGTGCACCTGTCGGCCGAGGCGGATTACGCCGAGGCCCACCCTGGCGCGGCCCCCGAGGTCGCGGCGGACGAGGGCGTGCTGCTCGAGGGTGGCGAGCAGACGGTAGACAACGGTGCGGTTGACACCGAGTTTGTTGGACAACTCGGTGACGGTCAGCCCGTGGTCCGTGTCGGCGAGCAGTTTGAGGACACGTAGTCCCCGGTCGAGCGTCTGGGAGGTCTCCGCGGTCACGTCGCCCTCTCCTTCGGAGTGAGTGACGGCGGTCCTCTTACGGAAGTTACGACACCGGTCCCGTTGGCGACGCACCCAGAGGCCGCCGGCAGGCCATGCGCACCGGCTGCGCTCCGCGGCGGCGCTGCCACGGGGCGTGTGCAATGCGGGGACAGTAGCGACCTGGTTCGCTCAGCGGAAGACCTCGTCCAGAATCCGGGCGCGACAGGGACTCAGATCCGGACATCGATGGACTTTAGATGACAAAAAGCCCTTAACTGCCTATTACCGCTGGAATCGTTCGATGGACGCCCGTGGGGGGCGGGCCTGGGTACGACCTGGGTACGAGCGGAGCTCACCGCATCCGGGTCGCCCACTCCTGGACCTTCTTGATCCGCTCCCGGATCTGCCCGGCCGTCGCCTCCGCGCTCGGCGGCCCGCCGCACACCCGTCGCAGTTCGGTGTGGATGACCCCATGCGGCTTGCCGCTCTGGTGGACGTACGCCCCGACCATCGTGTTCAGCTGCTTGCGCAGCTCCAGCAGCTCCTTGTGGGAGACGACGGGCCGCCGCTCGGCGGGCAACTCCAGCAGGTCCGCCTCGTCGTCCGGCTTCTTGCGGCTGTGCGCGATCTGCCGTGCCTGCCGCTTCTGCAGCAGCAGTTGGACCTGGTCGGGTTCGAGCAGCCCGGGGATGCCGAGGTAGTCCTGCTCCTCCTCGCTGCCGGGGTGCGCCTGCATGCCGAACTCGGCGCCGTCGTACAGCACCCGGTCGAAGACCGCGTCGGATTCGAGGGCTTCGAAGGGCAGCATGTCCTGCTCGCCCGTGTCCTCGTCCTGCTGCTTCTCCGCCTCCGCGAGTTCCTTCTCGGACTCGGCGTACGGGTCTTCGTCCCCGTCCTTCTTCGGCTTGTCGAGTACGTGGTCGCGCTCGACCTCCATCTCGCCTGCGAAGCCGAGGAGGTTGGGGATGGTGGGGAGGAAGACGGACGCGGTCTCGCCGCGGCGCCGGGACCGTACGAAACGGCCCACCGCCTGCGCGAAGAAGAGGGGCGTCGAGATGGTCGTGGCGTACACACCGACGGCGAGGCGTGGCACGTCAACGCCCTCGGAGACCATGCGGACCGCGACCATCCAGCGGTCCTCGTTCTCGCTGAACTCCTCGATCCGCTTGGAGGCGGCGGTCTCGTCGGAGAGCACGACGGTCGCCTTGGTGCCGGTGATCTCGCGGATGAGCTTGGCGTACGCACGTGCGGAGTCCTGGTCGGACGCGATGACGAGCCCGCCGGCGTCCGGGATGCCTTTCCTGACCTCGGTCAGCCGCTTGTCGGCGGCGCGCAGCACGTTCGGCATCCAGTCGCCGCGCGGGTCGAGCGCGGTGCGCCAGGCCTGCGAGATGGCGTCCTTGGTCATCGGCTCGCCGAGGCGGGCGGCGATCTCGTCGCCGGCCTTGGTGCGCCAGCGCATGTTGCCGCTGTAGCTGAGGAAAATCACCGGGCGGACGACCCCGTCGCCCAGCGCATTTCCGTATCCGTACGTGTAGTCGGCGGCGGACCGTCGGATCCCGTCGTTGCCCTCTTCGTACTGGACGAAGGGGATCGGGTTGGTGTCGGACCGGAAGGGCGTACCGGTGAGCGCGAGGCGGCGGGTCGCAGGGTCGAAGGCCTCCAGGCATGCCTCGCCCCAGGACTTGGAGTCGCCGGCATGGTGGATCTCGTCGAGGATGACGAGGGTCTTGCGCTGCTCGCAGCGATTGCGGTGCAGCATGGGCCGTACGCCGACGCCCGCGTAGGTGACGGCGACGCCCTGGTACTCCTTGCTCAGCGGCCCGGCGCTGTACTCCGGATCGAGCTTGATCCCAATCCGCGCGGCCGCCGCGGCCCACTGCTTCTTGAGGTGCTCGGTGGGCGCGACGACGGTGACCTGCTGGACGACGTGATGGTGCAGCAGCCAGGAGGCGAGGGTGAGCGCGAAGGTGGTCTTGCCTGCGCCGGGGGTGGCGACGGCGAGGAAGTCGCGTGGCTGCTCCTGGAGATACCGCTCCATGGCGCCTTGCTGCCAGGCACGCAGCTTGTTGGCGGTACCCCAGGGGGCGCGCCCGGGGAAGGCGGGTGAGAGGTGGTGGGAGGCGGTAGTAGTCACGGTCTCCGGTTCACGGGCTCGGGTACACGTCGGTCGGTACGACAACCGGGCCACCCTACCGGTGGGACTGTCGCACCCCACGGCAGACGAGGCGAGGCGGGCCTCGTTGAGACCCGCCTCACAGTGCGCGGGTCTTGGGCGACTTCACCCTCACCCCGCCCGGCCTCACCGCGTCCGCAGCCGCGTCCCCACCCACGCCCCCGCCAACGCCACCCCCGCCATCGGCACAAACACCGCCGCGAACGCCCCCGGATACGAGCCCGACGCCCCCGACGCGACGTGCGCCGCCCCCACCGCTCCCCCGCCCAGCGCAGCGAACGCCGCACCGCCCGCCGCCAGCAGCAGCACGTTCGACAGCCCGTCCGAGATCTGCAGCGCCGCCGAATTCGCGCCCGCCTCCTCCGGCGCCGACAGCTTCAGCAGCAGCACGCTCGTCGACGCGATCACCATCCCCATGCCGAAACAGCCCACGCCCCACGCGACCCCCACGATCCACACCGGAACCCACGCGATCAGCACGCTCGGCGCCGTCGCGATCGATGCCGCGACCAGCACCATCCCCAGCGCCATCAGCCGTTCCCGGTACGGCTCGACCCGCGGCCGGGACTGTACGTACGAGCCCAGCGTCCACGTCGCCCCGCCCACCGCCAGCGAAAGCCCGGCCATCGTCGGCGACAAACCGCGCTGGGTGACCAGCATCAGCGGTACGAACGACTCCGCCGCGATGAAGGACCCGGCCGCGATGCCCCGTAGCAGTACGACGGAAGGCAGCCCCCGCACCGCCCGGTACGTACCCCGCGGCAGCAGCCCGAGCGCGGCCGGCACCAGCAGTGCCGCGCCCGCCGCCGCCGGGACCAGAGAGAACCAGTTCAGGTCCTGGGCCGCGTACTGCAGCAGACCCGCGCCCAGCGAGATGCCCAGCGCCAGCCGGATCCGGCGCCCGTCGAACGGCTGCGGCGGCGCGGCGGGATCCGCGGGCCCGGACGCCATCCGCCGGATCGCCGGCAGCGCGAGCGCCAGCGGGAAGACGACCAGCGCCGGGATGCCGATGAACACCCAGCGCCAGCCGAGGTGTTCGGTGACCGTCCCGGACGCGAGCGGCCCCACGACCGACGGGATGACCCAACTCGCGGCGAAGGCCGCCATGATCTCGGGCCGCAGCCGCTCCGAGTACGCGCGGCTGACGACCACGTACAGCGCCACGATCACCAGCCCGCCGCCGAGCCCCTGGACGGCCCGCCCGATGATGAACAGCCACATCGTGCCCGCGGTCCCGGACATCAGCAGCCCCGCGCCGAAAGCCGAAATCCCGGTGGCGAGCGGCCGGAGCGGACCGTCCCGGTCGGCCCACTGCCCGGAGAGCACCATCGCGAAGAGGCTGGTGGTGAAGTACGCGGAGAAGGCGAAGGCGTACAGCTCAATGCCGTGCAGCTCCCGCGCGGCGACCGGCATCGCGGTGCCGACGGCGGTCGCCTCGAAGGCGATCAGCACGACGACGGAGACGATGCCGACACTGAGCGCACGATGTGTCCTGCCGAGGACGCCCTGGCCATCGGGCACCGCGTCTCTGTCATCTCTGTCATCGGTCGGCGGCGTGACCTCGGCGTCACGGGGTTCGAGGGCGGTCATGAGCCTCAGAGTAAGGGGCGTGGCCCTGGATGGGCCCTGTCTCTGGACGGGCCCCCACTGGTCCCTTGGTCGTACGACCGTGAACCGTGAACGCCGTATGGCAGTCGCATTTCGTCCCGAGCGGAACCCTTGAGCGGTGTCCCGGCCCCGCCTACGGTCGACGTATTGGATGCACACGGCCGTGTGCCCGAGTGGTTGAGGGACTCGCCTGCAAAGCGAGTTACGCCGGTTCGATTCCGGTCACGGCCTCTGCGTACGTACGGCAGCGGCCGCCCCCATAGCGCGGGGGCGGCCGCTGCCGTACCCGGCCCAGCGTTCCGCGTCCGCCCGCGCCCCATGCCCAGGGCGCCGGTCACGCGCGTACTCGCCGGCTATGCGCGTACTCCCTGAAAGTCCGTGTCCCACGTGGTGACGAGGTCGTGCGCACCCGGTCTGTCGCCGTCGACCGGGGTGCAGTTCACGTACTGCGTCACGGAGAGGCTCCTGGCCGTGGGCCACCAGGAGAGGTTGAGCGAGTCCTTGGTCTCGGGATCCTTGAACCGGACGTTGACGCCTGCGACCCCGTCCCTGCTGCCCGGCCTGTCGTAGACGACCTCCCAGCCGTCCGCGCGCATCCGCTCCCGCATCCGCCGGTCCGCGGACCCGGCGTCGGCCTCGGCGACATCCTTGATCTGCCACCGGTGCTCCATGCCGAGACCGTTCAGCTCCTCCTTGAGACTCAAGGTCGTGGTGTAACAACCGGTGGACTGGATGTCGTTGACCTGGACTTCGCCCGCCAGGCCCAGTCCGTCGTACACACTCTGCGAACGCGCATCGAGCCGCTGCCTGGCCTCCGAGAGATAGACAGCGGGATCCGGGTCGGAACCTCCTCCGCCCCCCATCACCTGGCACCCACCGAGCGCCCACACGCCCAGAAGTGTCCCCGCCAGTGTCAGCGCCTTGCGTCCGACCGTCGCCATCATGGCCGTGACGCTACGGAGCCGGGGAATCCCCGGCGAGAGACCTCCCACTCAACCTTCCGCGCGCGGATGCTCTTGCGTACGCCGTCCAGCCCCTGCTAGGCCGCGTTTGCTCGTTGTGACTGAGGCAGGTGTGGTGTGCGCGGGCCGTCCGTGGCCCGCCGGGCCCGACCGGACCCGACCGGGCCCGACCGGACCGGGCACAGGATGTCGGGTCCGGCAGGGTGAGTCCTTCCTAACGTGAGTGATCGAAAGGGAAGGAGGCCGGGGTGCTGGAGCGGCTGAACCAGGCCATGGAGCACATCGAGTGCCACCTTGATCAGCGGATCGAGGTGTCCGACCTGGCGCGGATCGTGGTGACGTCGGAGTACCACTTCCGGCGGCTGTTCTCCGCGCTGGCAGGGATTCCGCTGTCGGAGTACATCCGGCGCAGGCGGCTGACGGTCGCGGGTGCCGAGGTGCTGGCCGGGGAGCGGACGCTGCTGGAGGTCGCGGTGCGTTACGGCTACACCTCGGGGGAGGCGTTCGCGCGTGCGTTCCGCGTCATGCACGGCGTCGGTCCCGGCGAGGCCAGGCGGGCCGGTGCGAGTCTGCAGTCCCAGCCACGGATGTCCTTCCGCCTCATCGTCGAAGGGAGCAGCAGCATGCGGTACAGGGTCGTGGAGAAGGAGGAGTTCCGTGTGGTCGGCAGGAAGGCGCGCGTCCCCCTCGTGCACGAGGGGGTGAATCCCGCCATCGCCGCCTTCATCCGGGACATCGGCCAGGAGACGCTGCAGCGCATCCAGAGCCTGTCCGATCAGGTGCCGGAGGGGATCGTCTCGGTGAGTGACAATCTGGACGACAGTCGCGCGGAGGGAACCGAACTCGATTACTACCACGGCGTGGTGACCCGCGCCGCTGTGCCCGATGGCATGGACGCGCTCACCGTCCCGGCCGGGACGTGGGCCGTCTTCGAGAGCTCCGGGCCGTTTCCGCAGGCGCTCCAGTACCTGTGGCGGGACGTGTTCACGCAGTGGTTCCCGTCCAATCCGTACCGGAGCCGGCCGGGGCCCGAGATCCTGCGCACCCGGCTGTCGCAGGACGCGGCACAGGCGGACGCGGAGCTGTGGATCCCCGTGGAGCGGACTGCGGTCTGAGCGGCAGCGCGCGGCGGCCCCGGGCCGCCGCGCGCTGGGTGACCGTACGACCCGTAGGGCGTGCCGTACTGCGGATACTGGTTCGGCAGGGGCTGGTTCGGCAGGGGCTGGTTCGGCAGCGGCTGATTCGGCAAGGGCTGGTTCGGCGGATACTGCGGAGCCTGTGGCGGCTGCGCCGGCGGCGGAGGCGGAACCGGTGGCACCCCGGGCCGCGCATCCTCCGGTCCTGGCTGACCGTACTGCCCCGGCCAGTCCTGAGGACCTTGATACGGCGGCTGAGTCATCGGTGCGCACCTCGTTCCGCGGGCATGCCACCCGCACGTGGGGGATGTCGTACGAACCCTGCCGGTTCAGGCGCGGGCCCGGATGAGTATGGATCACTAACTGCCCTGAGCACCGGCACTCATTCAGGTCCTCGGCGGCACCACCCGGCCATCGCCCGCGTTTCCGTACGCAATTGAGTACGTCTGCCCTCACTGCCTGGCCCGCCGGGGCAGCAAGGTGACCCACAACTCCTTCCGGGAGGCAGGCGACCCGGCCAAACGTCTGTCGAGCCGCTGAGTAAGCTCCTGATTCTGTTGGGGACACCAAGGGGGATTCACACATGGGACGACTGCGCACAGCCCTGCAGCAATGCGCTGCCGTGCATGACTGCCTCCTTCCCGGGCCCGGGATCTGACCGGTGCTCTCCCCGCTGACGCACGATGATCCCGTCGCGATCGCCGCCCACCGCCTGATCGCCCGCCTGGGCAGCGGCGGTATGGGAACCGTCTATCTGGCCCGTTCCGCCGGCGGCCGTACGGTCGCGCTCAAAACCATGCACGCCGGCATCGCATCGGATCCGGCCTCGCGGACCCGATTCCGCCTGGAGACGGACGCGGCCCGCATCATCGGCGGCCACCACGGCGCGACCGTCGTCGACGCGGACCCGCTCGCCGAAACCCCCTGGCTGGCAACCGAGTACGTCCTCGGCCCGCCCCTCGACGACGCCGTAACCCTCACCGGACCACTCCCGGAGACCTCCGTCCGCGCGCTCGGCGCAGCCCTCGCCGGAGCCCTCGCCCAACTCCACTCCTCCGACGTCGTCCACCGCGACCTCAAGCCCTCGAACGTCATGGTCACGGCCTACGGCCCGAAAATCATCGACTTCGGCATCGCACGGGCGGCGGGCGACGACCGCCTCACCCGTACGGGAGCGGCAGCGGGCACCCCCGCCTTCATGTCCCCGGAACAGGCCACCGGCCAGGAACACACACCGGCGGGCGACGTCTTCGCACTGGCAGGAGTCCTCACCTACGCGGCAACGGGCCACGGTCCCTTCGGCTCGGGCCAGCCGGCGGACCTGCTGTACCGCGTCCGCTACGCAGACCCCGACCTCACCGGCGTACCAGAGTCGCTGCTCCCCATCCTCACGCGCTGCCTCACCAAAGACCCCGGCCAGCGCCCCACCACGCTGGAACTCTCCACCCAACTCCACAACGGCCAGGGCCAATTCGCCGACCACCTCCCCGACACCCTCCTCGCGGAGATCGCCCGCCGCGCGGCAGAGGTCTGGCTGCACCAGCCCCACCGCCTCCCCGCCCCCGCCGACCACGCCCTCAGCCCCACCGTCCCCTCCCACCGCCCCATCTCCCGCCGCAAACTCCTCACCGTCGGTGGTGGGTCGGTCCTCGGCACGGCCACCGCAGCCTTCGGCACCTGGACCTGGCTCAAGAACGACGCCCCGGACACAAGCCCCACAGCCTCGAACACCCCGTCCAGCACGCCGCCCGCGCAGGCCAAGGACCCACGCGAGGCCTGGCGCCGGACGATCAAGAGCGAGGTGACGAGGATCCCGCCGATGGCAGTGGGCGACAGCGTCGTACTGCCCACCGACGAGGGGCTCCTGAGCCTGGACGCCACGAGCGGAAAGCAGCGCTGGCTCAACAAGGACCTCAAGCAGGCCTGGCAGCTGCACTCGGATGGAGCCCGGATCTACGTGCTGCTTCCCGGCGGTTCGCACGGCCATCAGCTGTCCCCGCACACCGTGAACCTCACCGATGGCCGCACAACGCCGCTCACCGCGTTCGGGAAGTTCGACAAGCCCGTCCAGCAGGCCCAGCTGCTGGACGTCGCCAACGGCACGCTCTACCTCGCCGCCAGGAAGGGGGCGTCCGGCGACCCCGGCCCGGTGCAGGAGAAGAGCTGGCACGTGATGGCCGTGAGCCTGAGTACGGGCAAGGAGCTGTGGAGCACGCCCCTGCGTTCGTACCGGATCGGCGTGCTCGAGGAGACCATCGTCTCGGCCCGCAGCGGCAGCCGGCTCGTACTGTGCCGGAAGGCCACCACCGGTAACGCCCTCGAAGTCAGCGCCAGGGACGTCCGTACGGGTGCGGAGCTGTGGAAGGCGACCGTGGCCAGGGGCGAGACCGACACAAGTGTCCTCCTCCCGGGCGAGCTCGCGGTGGACGGTCGGCACGTCTACTTCGGGGCCGACGAGGCCCTGGCTCTGCGTCTCTCCGACGGCTCCGTCGCCTGGCGGTTCGGCGAGGGGCGCGACAGCATCGCCGCCGCGGACGCCCGTTCGTACGGCACACCGGCGGTGAAGGACGGCGTGGTGTACGTGACGGAGTACCAGGGCGGGCTCGTGGGCCTGGCCGCGGCCGACGGAAATCTGCGCTGGGAGGAGCAGCCGCGGAATCAGTTCCCCGCGCTCCGCATCCCGCCCGTCATCCATGGCTCCCACGTCTTCAGCTCGGACGGCACGCAGCTGGGCGCCGTCAATGTCGCTTCGTACAAGAAGGACTGGACCTTCAGCCCCAGTCCCTCGACCTTCGTCCTCCACGAACGCGCCGCGCGGCTCGTCGGGGTGGGCGACGATCTGGTCGTGGCCATCCGGCTGGACCAGAACTGACCGACCCGGAAAGGCAACCCCGATGAACCCCCTCGGCCCCGGCGACCCCCTTCGCCTCGGCCCGTACCGTCTTGTCGGCGTACTCGGCGCGGGCGGCATGGGCCAGGTGTACTTCGGCCACGACAGCCAGGGCAGGGCCGCGGCCATCAAGGTCCTGCTGCCTCAACTCGCCCATGACCAGCATCTGGTGCAGCGCTTCCTGCGCGAGGCCGAAGCCGCCCGGACGGTGGCGAGCAAGGGCGTGGCGCGTGTCCTCGCGGCCCAGACCGAGGGCGGCCGTCCCTGGATCGCATCGGAGTTCCTGGCGGGACCCACGCTGGACCAGGCAGTGCAGGCGTACGGCCCCTTCGCCGAACCGGCTCTCCGCGCGCTCGCCGCCTCGCTCGCCGGCACGCTCCAGGACATCCACGCCACCGGGCTGATCCACCGCGACCTCAAGCCGTCGAACATCGTGCTGACCTCGCGGGGCCCTCGCATCATCGACTTCGGCATCGCGCGGCCCGAGCACGGACTCACTCTGACAACCACGGGCCAGACCCCGGTGACACCGGGTTACGGCGCCCCCGAGCAAGTGCTGGGACAGCGCGTCGGAACGGCGGCGGACGTCTTCTCTCTGGGAGCGGTGCTGGTGTACGCGGCGAGCGGGCGCCAGGCGTACGAAGGCGCGCATGTGGCCGCGGTGCAGTACGAAGTCGTGCACGGGCAGCCGTCCCTCGGCCACATTCCGGAGCACTTGCGCGTACTGATCGGGCCATGCCTTGCGAAGGATCCGGCCTACCGTCCCCTCCCCCCGCAGATCCGTACGGCTTTCGCACCACCGCGAGGCGCCGATCGGATCTGGCGGCAGGGGGCCATGGCCGCCGATATCCAGCACCGCGAGGCGAACGCGAAAGCGCAGGCCACCCTCCCCGGGACGGTCGTACCGGCCGCGCCGAGCCGTCGGCGGCTGCTGGCAGGCCTGGCGACGGGGGCGGCAGTGCTGGCGGCCGGCGGCGGAACCACCGCCTGGCTGATGGGGAGGGGCAAGGAGGACGGCGGGGCGGACAAGAACGCCCTGAAGACCAGTACGGAGCCGGTGGTGCTGTGGGGACCACTGGAGGTCGCGGACGTGTTGAGCCCGCCGCCGTTGCCGGTGGGAGGCGTCGTGGTCGTCGGCATGCCGGACGAGGGCATCGCTGCGTACGACGCCGGGAGCGGAAAGCAGAAGTGGGCGAAGCCCGATTTCGACGCGCAGCAGGGCTTCCTCGCCCTGCCCGGCGGGCTGGTCCTTGCGAGCAGCCACGGCGAAACATTTGGCCTCGACCCATCCACTGGAACGGAGAGATGGTCGGATTACGCGGGGTGGGAAACGCTGATCGCGATGGACGAAGATTCCCTGTACGTCCACTACGGCGAAGAGATCCGCTGCTACAACCTGGCAACGCGCAAACAGCGGTGGATCGTCCCCTCACCGATCCGCGCCAACATCGACGCCGTAGCCCAGGGCGCCGTTGCCGGGAACCGGCTTGCCCTCTACAGCGCGACGGGTGATGCGGCCGTTCTCGACAGTCGTACGGGCAAGAAGGTGTGGGCCCGCAATGACCTGGCTCTCTTTCCCACGACACCGGCGATACACAAGGACTTGGTCCTGCTGGGCAACGACACATTGAAGGCGGTGAGGCTGAGCGACGGCAAGGAGGTGTGGTCCGTTTCCATGCAGGGACTCCTCAACAAGAACCGCTGGAGCCCGGCGACCGTCTCCGGAGCCTTCGTCTACGCGATCGACGGCAACGTCCTCCACTGCCGGCGCATGAGCGACGGCGCGAAGGTCTGGACGCACGAACTGAACTTCCGCACATCGTCCGAGAAAAGTCCGCTGGTTCACGGCCGATTCGTCTATGCGCGTGCCCTCGAGGACCCCGCCCTGGGGGTCGCAGCAGTCCGCAAGGACAGCGGTGAGCGCGCATGGTTCCACCCGCAGGACTGGCCAATTCGCTCTATGTCGGCGGAAGGCAACCGTCTGTTCCTCCTCTCCCACGAAGAACTGACCGTCCTGTCCGTCCCGGCATGAGTACCGTCCCGCGCCCGCCCTGACCTTCAGAATCGCGACGGTCGGCCGACCACTCTCCGGGCAGGCTCCGACCACTCTTCGGGCAGGTTCCGCGACTTGAGTAGGCTCCTGTCATTCGAGACCAGCCCGGGGGATTCGCAGATGGAACGAGCACAGGCGGAACGGCACCGCGTGGACACTCCGCGCCAGATCGGCCCGTACTACCTGATCACCCGTCTCGATCCGACCGGCCCCGGCTTCCCGCCCGTACCCGAGCGCCGGTTCGTCGCGCGCAGCGCGGACGGCGAACGCACAATGCTGGTCAGGGCCCCGCTCGAAGGCACCGACCCGGGCCGCTTCCTCGTCGAGGCCGACGCGGCCCGCCGCCTGCTGGGCCCCTGGGTCTCCCCCGTCGCCGAAGTCTCGCCCCCGTCCACGGCCCCCTGGTACGCCTCCCCCTACCTCCCCGCGCTGCCGCTCCCCGTAGCCCTGGCCGTCCACGGCGGCCCGCTGCCCGAGCGCACGGTACGGGCTCTGGGCGCGGCGCTGGCCGAGACGCTTGCGGGCGCACACGCGACGGGCATCACGCATGCGGGCCTGTCCCCCGCGGCCGTACTCCTGGCCGGCGACGGCCCACGCCTGACATGCTTCGGCGCGGTACGCGCGGCGGCCCCGGACGGCGAACAGCGCACCGGCCTCCCGGGCCTGGAGCCAGGCAGCCTGGCCCCGGAACAGGCATCGGGCGGCCGTCCACGCCCGCCGGGCGACATCTACGCACTGGGCGCGGTCCTCGCGTACGCCGCCACCGGCCACACGGTCCCGGAACGCTCCGAACTCCCGAACTCGCTAAGGGGGTTGATCTCCGCCTGCCTGACCAGGGACCCGGCGGACCGCCCCACGGCACCCGAGGTCCTGCACGCCCTCCCGCCGTCGTCGCCCGCCCCCACCGCGACGGTGCTGGACTCCACGGCGTCGCTGCTCACCCCCGGCTGGCTGCCGGGCCGGGTGGTGGCGGCGGTTGCCCGTCAGTCGGCTGAAGTACTCGCCGCGGAGCTCCGCGTCCCGCTCTCCCCCAGGATCTGACCGGTGCTTTCGCCTCTGATGTACGACGACCCTGTCCAGCTGGGCGCATACCGTCTGACCGCGCGCCTGGGCAGCGGCGGTATGGGCACGGTATATCTGGCCCGCTCTGCCGGCGGCCGTACGGTCGCGCTGAAGACGATGCATGCGGGCATCGCGGCCGACGTCGACTTCCGCTCCCGTTTCCGGCTGGAGATCGACGCGGCCCGCATCATCGGCGGCCACCACGGCGCCACGGTCGTCGACGCGGACCCGATCGCCGAAACCCCGTGGCTGGCAACGGAGTACGTCCTCGGCCCACCGCTCGACACCGCGGTCACCCTCTCCGGCCCGCTCCCCGAGCCGTCGGTCCGCGCCCTGGGAGCAGCACTTGCCGGAGCACTTGCCCAACTCCACGCCTCGGGCGTCGTCCACCGCGACCTCAAGCCCTCGAACGTCATGGTCACGGCCTACGGCCCCAAGATCATCGACTTCGGCATCGCACGGGCGGCAGGAGACGACCGCCTCACTCGCACGGGAGCGGCGGCGGGCACCCCGGCTTTCATGTCTCCCGAGCAGGCCACGGGCCGGGAACACACACCGGCGGGCGACGTCTTCGCACTGGCAGGAGTCCTCACCTGCGCGGCAACGGGCCACGGTCCCTTCGGCTCGGGCCAGCCGGCGGACCTGCTGTACCGCGTCCGCTACGCAGACCCCGACCTCACCGGCGTACCAGAGTCGCTGCTCCCCATCCTCACGCGCTGCCTCACCAAAGACCCCGGCCAGCGCCCCACCACGCTGGAACTCTCCACCCAACTCCACAACGGCCAGGGCCAATTCGCCGACCACCTCCCCGACACCCTCCTCACAGAAATCGCCCGCCGCGCAGCAGAGGTCTGGCAGTACCACCCGTACCGCCTCCAGGCCCCGGCTCAGGAGGCGACCGCATCAACGACACAGAGCACCCCCACCATGTCCCGCCGCAGGCTTCTGACGATAGGCGGGGGTTCGGCCGTGGCGGTGGCTGGCGCCGGGGCGGGCGCCTGGTCGTGGTTCCGCCCACGGAATCAGACTGAGCACGACACATTGAAGACCCTGGGCATCTCCTCTCCGTCCCCGAAGGTTCCTGATGAGGACTACGTCTGGCAGGTCCAGGTCCGCAGTCCTCAAGAGGATCTATGGCCCGCGGCGGCGTCGACCCCCTTCCCTGTTGGTGACCTGCTGGCCTTGATCATCAGTAGCGGGCTGGCGGCGGTCGACCCTAAAACCGGGCAGACCGCGTGGACGACCGGCGAACTCGAGCGCCAATGGCAGGTCACTACCGACGGCGAGGAGATCTACCGCATAGGCAAGTTGAAAGAGTCCGCCGGGGAGACGGACCGCGCCTGGCCGCTCGTCATCGAGACGGTCGATCTCACGAATGGCAAGCTGAAGAAGCGCTTTCCTCAGATGAATGACTTCAACGGAGTCATTCGGGAGAACCAGTTGGTGTGCGTCGGGGACGGAGTCGTCTACCTCGCCATGGGCCAGGGCGCCGACAAGAAGGCTGGAATCCAGCACGATCAGCCCTGGTTCCTGGCCGCTCTGGACACTCGTACCGGCAAGGAGCTGTGGAGACAGCGTCTGCCGGCCCGCGCGGAGGGGTCCAAGCGGCTGCATTTCCTCACCGGCCGGGCCGTCGGCGACCGGCTCGTCCTGCTCCAGGAGACCGCCGAGGGGACCGTCCGCGTCGTCGCCCGCAACGCTAGTACCGGAAAGGCCCTTTGGGACAAGCCGATGACCGGTGCCAAGCCGGACCAGGTTCGCGGAATGTTGACGACGGACGACAAGCATGTCTACCTGGGAATGGGAGCGTTGCGCGCCCTGCGACTGAGTGACGGCGGCGAAGTCTGGCGTCACGACTCGCCCCGTGCCGATGGCTTCGGACCACCGGCTGTCGCGAATGGCGTCGTGTACGCGGTGGAGAGGAACATCAGCATCAAAGGCATCGGGGCGGACAGCGGTGACTTCGAGTGGTTGGACCAGGAGGGGACGGCCGTGGCGGTAGACGTCACCGTTCCCCCCGTCATCGGCGTGGAGCACATCTACGTCAAGAGGGGATCTCGTAGTCTGCGGGCCCTCTCGCTCGCCTCCCGTAGGGCCTCTCGTGTGTACGACACAACCGGCACTCGCTTCGTCGCCCACGACCGCGCTCAGGTCGTGATTGCCCTGGGCGGAAACTCCCTCAGCGCCTTCCCGCTCCAGTGACCCCCACAGAAAGCCCTCGCCCCATGAACCCGCTCGGCACCGGTGACCCGCTCCGCCTCGGCCCGTACCGCCTTCTCGGCGTGCTCGGCGAGGGAGGCATGGGCAAGGTCTACTTCGGCCAGGACGGCACGGGCCGGACCGCTGCCGTCAAGGTGCTGCGTCCCGAACTCGCCCACGATCAGCGTCTTGCCCAGCGCTTCGTGCGAGAGGCCCAGATGGCCCAGGCCGTGACCAGCAAGGGCGTGGCCCGGGTGCTGGGGTCGCAGATGGAGGGCGGGCGCCCGTGGATCGCCACCGAGTTCCTGGCGGGACCGACGCTGGACGAGGCGATCCGCTCGTACGGGCCCATGGACGACGCGACCGTACGGGCTCTCGCGTCGGCACTCGCCCGCACACTCCACGACATCCACACGGCCGGACTCGTGCACCGCGACCTCAAGCCGCCGAACATCGTCATGACGTCGGCCGGACCGCGCATCATCGACTTCGGCATCGCCCGTCCCGAGCACGGGTTGACACTCACCACCACGGGCCAGGTCCCGGTCACTCCCGGATACGGCGCCCCGGAACAGGTCCTCGGGCAGCGGGTCGGCCCCCCCGCCGATGTGTTCTCTCTCGGAGCCGTACTCGCTTTCGCCGCGAGCGGCAGCCGCGCGTTCGACGCCGGCCATGTCGCTGCCGTTCAGTACGAAGTGGTGCACGGCGAACCGGACCTGGCACAGGTCTCACCCACTCTCCGGGCATTGATCGGCCCATGCCTCGCCAAGGACGCCGGTATGCGACCCACCTCCGGTCAGATCGCCACGGCCTTCGCGCCGCCGCGTGGCGCGGAACGTGCCTGGCAGCAGGGCAGGTTGGCCGATGACATCAAGGCACGCGAGACGGGAGTCCACCAGCTCACCACCCAGCCCGGCTCGGACACCTCAGACACCGTCTCCCGCCGCCGACTTCTGACCACGCTCGCGGCAGGCGGGACCGTACTGGCAGCCGGCGGGGGCGTCTGGTGGCTGCGGCGCGGCGACGAGAGTTCGGACTCCGGTACGCAGGGCAAACCAGCACCCGGTCCCTTCGACATCCCCCCTGCGGTGGAGACGCCAAAAGCCCGCACCCTGGGCCCGAGTGAGCTCGAGCCCACCATCGGGGCGGAACTCAAACCGCTGTGGGGCCCACTGCCCGTGAACGCCAAAGACTCACCGCCACCCAAGCCTGTGCGAGACGTCATCGTCTTCGGCGCGCGCAACGGCGGCCTGGCGGCGCACAGCGTCGTCGACGGGAAGTTGCGCTGGAGCGCCCCGGAGGTTGTCACTGCCGGTGGATACATTTCCCTGTCCGACCAGCTGATTGCGGCGGTCGGCCTCGGAAGCAAGCTGGTGACCTTCGTCGCCTCCACTGGAGAACGCAAGTGGACAGCCTCCGCCCAGGCCCGATTCGTCCTCGCCGCTGACAAGGACTCGGTCTATCTGGTCACGACGGACGGCCGACTGCGCGCCGTAAGCCGCTCCGATGCCAAGATTCGCTGGACGGTTGACAGTCTGGCTGACGTCCTCGCGGGAGGAGGGCCGCGGGGAGTCGTCGCGCAGGGTCGTCTCCTCTTCTGTGCCAACGGCGGGGACATCGTGGCGATCGACACGAGAAACGGCAGAAAGGTATGGGGATTCCCCTCCAAGGCCGAGGTCACCTACGCCCCCACCGTCCACGGCAACACGGTCTACTTCGGCGGCAAGAACCTGACCGCGCGTCGTATCTCCGACGGCAAGGAGATCTGGACGACCAAGCCTTACAGGGACTACAACGACGATCTCCAGACCTGGTCGACGCCAACGGTCGACGGCCAATGGGTGTACGCCATGCGCGGCCGATTTGCCAAACGTCTCACGATGACGGACGGCAGCGTCACCTGGGAACTTGGGGCGGTGGGGGAGGCCAAGAGCCCTGTCCTGAGGCAGGGCGACTCCGCCTGGATCGTGAATGACAGGTCGGTGGACGTGTTGGAGCTGGGTGGCGGCAGGCTTTTCGCGTCCTTCCGGCCAGAAGATCACGCCCCGATCCGGGGATTCCGGGCCAACGGCAACCGCGTCTTCCTGATGACCGAGGAATCACTGACAGCACTGCCCGTGATCTGAGCCTACATCCTGGTCTCTCGCCTCTGGTCAGGCCTCGGAGCGGCGTCGGCCGACTCAGTCTCCAGAGGCGAAGCCGACGAAGTCGGCCCAAGTGGCGGGCCCGAACGCGAGCTGAGGGCCTTGGGTGTTCTTGGAGTCCCGTACGTGAACGGTGCCGGGGGTGTTGGCGACCTCGACACACGAAGGCCCATCGTCCGCGCTGTAAGTGCTCTTGAGCCACTCCAGCCCGCAACCTTGGTCTCCGGTAAACGGCGTTATGGTCATGTCTCTCCCAGAGGATCTCTTTGGGATCGGAGCTCACGCGGCTGAATGAGCTGCACTTCATTCAGCCCCACCGTGGCACCCGCTCGCAGCCTCAGCAGCCGGAACGAACCGCCGAGACCGGCGTTGTCCTCGCGGTCCAAGGGCATCACCTGGATCCCAACATTCCGCAACTGTCCTACCTCCAAGAGGCGTTCGAGCTGCCGACGCAGCACCATTGTTCAGCGTAGGTGTGCTTGGCCACGCTGACTGACGTGAACCAGGAAGTCACCCAATCCACAACCAGCGTCCGCCACTTCACGGTCCTGCTGTCCTCGACCCGCGGAGGCGCTTGCCTGGCCCGACGTCTGACTGTGCAGCAACTCAGCGACTGGGGGCGGCCATTCGACGCGGCCGAGCAAATCGTCGCCGAGCTCGCAGCAAACGCCGCCCTGCATGGCCGCGTATCCGGTCGGGACTTCCGCCTCGCCCTTACCCTCAGCGACTCCGAGACTGTACGTATCGAGGTCACCGACACCCGTGCGGACAGACTGCCTCGGACTCCCGAACCCTCGGAGCCGGAGGCCGAGTCGGGGCGCGGACTGTTGCTCGTCGAGGTGCTGGCCGACCGCTGGGGAACCGTCCTCGGCCCTGCGCCGCCGCTCTCCGTGAGTTGGAGGCTCACGGCTACCTCGCCCGTACGCGCGAGCGGCTGTCGTCGGGCAGGGTGATCACCCGTACGGTCTCGTACAACAACCCCCATGCCACGGAGCCGAGTTCACCTCCAACACAACCACCCAGTCGCCCGCAACCCGCGCGCCCCGCTCCCGTCCTACCACTACCCGCGTCGGCGACTGCGGCCGCCTTCGACCTGGTCGCGTCCCTACGGCGCGATGATCCGCGCCTGCTCCTCGCCGAACGCGACGTGCGACGCCTTGCCCCGGCGGTCGACGCCTGGCTGGAGCGCGGCATCACCCCGGAGGCGGTACGCCGCACTCTCACCGCCGCTCTCCCCACAGGCCCGATCCACCACCCGGCGGCGCTGCTCACCCACCGCCTCACCGCGATGCTTCCCCCACCGCTCCCGGCGACGCGACAACAAGAGCGCCCGGACCCCCTCCAGAACTGCGACCGCTGCGACCGTGCCTTCCGCGCTCCAGAACCCGGCCTCTGCCGCGGTTGCCGCCCTCCGGAACCGCCGGCGTTCTGCGCTGGCTCAGGCCGCGGGCTTGGGCACCCCGCTCACCAGCTTGGTGTCGTTCTGGCAGCCCAGGTCGGCGGCGACCTTGCGTGCGGCGGCGTTGGCCACGGTGATCTGGTTGCCCCGGATGCCCTTCTTTGAGGCGTTGTTCCCGGCCGGTCCACGGAGCTGCGCAGCAATGACGATCTCGTGAGCGGGGGCCTTCATACGGCATTTGAAGAAGACCGACGCAAGGCTGTCGGACGATGATGCCAGCCCACCGGTGGAGAAGTAGGTGACGGAATCCTCCAGCCGGGCATCCCGCTGCGGAACGCCCGTGACCTCACGGAAATCAATAATCAGATCCGTCTCTCCCCCCTCGGCGGGGAGGAGCCAGCAGAAGTGGCGGCTCTGCGCGCGTTCCTGCGCGCTCGACTGCGTTCGCGCAGCCTCACGGAGGGCAACGATAACCTTCTCCGGCTCCGAGAGACTACTGGTGAAGTTCCCTCCTCCACTGATGGCGTTGAGCGCGGCGGAAGCGGCATCATCTTTGGCGAAAGCGCCGCAGACCTCATCGGCCGGCTTGCCCTGACCTCTATCCCCGCCACCGCTGTCGGAGGAACAGCCCGTCGTCACCGCCATGACGACGACGGCCGCGGGCACCATGAGCCTGCTCAGCATGTTTCGCATGTCACCTCTTCGGCTCGTGCGGAACACACTACGTCGCGTGCTTCAGCGCGGGCTTCGACTGAAGTGCCCCATCGCCCTCACAAGCGAGCTGACGAGCAAGGGCGAGAGACGTGGAGTGCAGCAGCGTCGCGTTAGCGTCACGCAGCTGTCCGTCCTCACCCTGCGGGTCGCGCCAGTTTTCAACCGCTCCGAGAATATGAGCTGGGGTCTCCTCCGACCCCGACAGCTGAGCGCTCTTGCACGAGAACCACATGTAGGCCCGCTCAGTACCGATCGAGGCGCGCTCCCCCATCTCGTACGGTGTCAGCGACTTCGCGATCTCCCCGTCTCCCTTCGCCTGCTCGGCATCCGAGAGACTGAACGTGATTCGCACATCTCCTCGCCCTTCACCAAGGTTCTTCTCCGTCGAGATCGAGCACAGGTCGTGATCAACTGGGGTCTTGGGCGGAGGGCCGAAGGGTGCCCACCCCGCGATCAACGCGTCGGCGGTAGTGCGCACGTTCTCATCGGCATCTGTCGGGTGAAGGTCGGACGTTCCTGTCAGCAGCGCCAGCGCCCGCTCCGCATCCGGTGAAACCGCGCCACCACAGAATTTGTCAGCAGTTGTGGACATCTGCTCCTTGATCGCGTCCTCGCGCCCAGAATCACCACCACACGCCGCAGTTCCCCAAAGCAGGAAGGAAACCACCATTACCGACATCGCGACACTACGCTTCTTCACTCGATCCACCTAGGTGCCTGTCTCGGGGTCTTGCCCCTGCTGGTCTTCCTTGGAATTACCATTGATGTATCCAAGGTTGACAGACGTCTTCAGGTCTTACCCAAAGTCACTGTCGGGCTTGATCTGGTGCCGCTGAAGGAAGTCTTCCATCGCCGCCTTGGAGTTGTTCTCACCTGCGGTGTAGATAATGGTCCGCTGCTCTCGGATCTGATCGTCGACCTTGTCCTTGTGTTCCTCCACTCCACATGCCCGCGCCCGTCTTAAAGCCGTCCTGATCAAGACTCGTGGAGGCGGCGTCGGTCTTAGCTCCCGCGTGGAAGGCAGCGACTTCGAGACCGTGGAAGAACTCCTGGGCTTCATTACCGATGGCCTGCAGGTCCTTGGACGTGACCTTGTAGTCCGACGCTCCGCCACCACCGCCCCCACCCTCGGCAGGCAACCGGTTGAGTCGCGTGCTGGTCGCACTGGATCGTGCGCTGGTCCATTCCTCGTCGAACGACATGGTTCCCCGTTGCTGTGTGTCGGTGGCTATCCGGACCGTAGGCCGGACATGGAGGCTGCTGGTGATACGACGGCGCGGAGGCCGGGGCCAGCGAAGGCGCGACGGCGCTGCGGCGGCGGGAGCGGATGGCCGGGACGGCGACCGCGGCGCCGATAAGGGCAGCCGCGCCGACGCCGAGGGCGATCCAGAGGCCGGTGTTGCTGTCATCCTTGGACACGGGCGCCGCGGCGTCAGGCCGCTCGTTGTCGGACTCGCTGCCGCCCGCCGCAGACTTGGAGGCTTGCGGGGAGGGTGACTTGGGGGAAGTGGCTGCGAGGTCAGGGAGGGGTACTCGTCGGCGGGGCCCGGGTCGCCAGGAGTCTTGAAGGCGATGCGAGGGCACACAGCTCCATACCCCCAGTGCCCGTACGGGCTTTCCCGCTCTTTGCCTTCCAGCCGGGTTGATCAAGACGCGGAGGACCTGGGTATTGGTCCATTCCCGGTGCCTCGTCCTCCGACAGGTAGTCCGGGCGCTCGCCGTTCTTCTCATCACGGCGAGGGTTGGGATTATTTGACCCCGGGAGACGCTCCGCTTCGGCTCATCTGTCCGGGAGTGCGCCACCGCCCCATGCCTACCGCTAGGCAACTCCTGCGCCAGACTGGCTGGCGGCCGTGGCCTGTCAGTCCGCAGAAGCAATCGCCGCAGAGCTCCGGGTGCCACGCCCTCCCGGAATCTGACCGATACTTTCGCCGCCCCTTGGCCGCTTTGTCATGAATTACGAGGCTGTCAGCAAAGTTGAAGGCGTGCGATGCACCATCGCCCGAAGAACGGCGATTCGGCTGAAGCCACCGAAACAACGCCACCGTGTTCACCTGCTCTTGGGTTTTCACGTACTGGGCGAGCTTCCCGGAGCAGGTGTTCCAGCGGACCAGAAGTCCGACTGCTCGCTAGGAAGAGGAGCTTTGTTGCCGTCATAATTGGGTCCATTGGGAACCTGCCTCGGCGGTTCGACTACGGACTTTTCGACGCAGGGCGTTGCCACCTCGAAGTGCGCCTGCCCCTGGAAGCCGAACCGCACCCTGATCTGAAAGCCGTCCGGCGTCAGGAAGTAGGTCGCCGGGCTCTCCTCGCTCTTGTTCGATCCCCGGTAGGTGAATCCGCGCTCTTTCCAGTGGCGCTCCACCGCTCCGAGGAAGCTCCCCATTCTCACAGGAGAAATGACGGTCGTCACCGAGATCCGCCGGGACACCTCGCAGCCGCCGTCTGTCGAAATACCGTGCGCCCATTTCACCGGAGGCTTGATGGAGCTGATGGTGTCGTTCAAGAGCGCGTCGGCTCGTTCTGCCGCCTCTTGCATATTCATATCCGGAGCCTTTCGCTCTTCCGCGCTTCCCGACCCTTCCGTGAGGCCACAGCCGGTGACGAGCAGCACCAGCGCGGCAGCGGCAGCGAGACGTGCCCTCATCGCCGGGCCTCCGGAGTGATGGCGCCAGGCTTACCACCCACGATGTTGGCGATGCTGTCCGCAGACATCTGATCCTTGTCGGGGTCGAAGTAGTTCGAGTGTGCGCCCATTGTGAGGTTCCACAGCGCGTTCGGTCCGTCTTCCGTCCTGAACCGGGTGGCACCGAAGGAGTCGCTGGCCGGGTCCTTGCCGAACCAGTTGTCGTCGTCGCCCGGGTCACCCAGGTCCGAACCGATGGCGGCGCCAGCTACCGCTCCCCCCGGACCTCCAACGACGAACCCGGTCACTCCTCCAGCGATTCCACCTACGACCGAGCCCCCGGAGGGTGCCTTGGTGACAACGTCGTTCTCCGCAGCGCCGACGAAGACATGGTTCTTGGGGACGCCCAGGTCCTCCGCACGATCCACACCGACACCGGGGCTGCCAAGGAGGATGATGTCATCGACGTCAGGCATGCCGCCTGGCTGCTGTGTGGCCGTACCGACAGTTAGCGAGCCGTACGAGTGACCAATGGCGGTGAGGTGCGGGTCGGCATTCTCATTGGTCGCCGCGAGCCCGCCCATGAAGCTCTGATAGGCGGGGGCGCCATTCGCTGCGTCATTGGTGGTCGCGACGTCAGCGCTCAGCGGTGCGTCGTAGCCGAGCCAAATGATTGAGGCGCTGGACGGATGGACTTCCTGAGCACCGACGGCCGTGTCTCGCGCACGGTTCAGCGTGCCACCAGCGAACTCATCGTCGAGCTTGGTGCTCAGCCCGGGGACATACGCCGACACATTCCTCGAGGTATCGGGGTTTCCGTACGAGACGATCGCGCGGCCGTTCCCCTGATCTCCGATGCCCAGGAGATACATGGGGGGCTGCTCCCCCAGCCTCAGCTTCTCGTCGATCTTGCGCAGGCCTGCCAGCTTGGTCATGGACGTCTCGTCGCCTTGCTCCTGAAGCTTGCCCATGAGCTGTGGCAAATAGCTGCGATTGGCTTCGTCACGCGCCACGGCCGGGATGCCGTCCAGGTTGCCGACGGTGTCCGGGTAGACCGCCAGATAGGCAATCCGTTCGTCCTCGCTAAGCCCTTCCCACCAAGTCTTGCGCTCCACCGCAGTCCCGCCCGTCGGAATGTCGTCCTTGAGGACATCGTCCGCCGCTCCATGGACGGCCTTCGCGTCACCACTGACGTCGGCCCAGGTGTTCTCGGTTACCTCAAGGCCCTGTTCCGCCTTGAGTCTCCGCACAGCGGCGGCGTACTCGGCGTCTATTTCGGTGGCCTCACTGAGGGCGCTTGCAATCTCGTCGGCGATGCGCTGCGCCTCCGCTGCGTTCGGGTTGGGGTTGGGGTTCACCATGGCCATCGGGGTCTTGAAGAGACTCCCAAACAGGCCGTCGGCGCCCTTGACGGTGTCGCCTTGAGGCTGCTGACCGTCGACCTCCTCCCCCGCCGCCGGGTAGCTCACCGAACCGTCGTCGTGCACGGTGAATTTGCGGTACTGAGCTTCGGCCATCACCGTGAGGAGACGGCGTTGGGGGGCAGC
The DNA here is from genome assembly GCF_044389785.1 of Streptomyces sp. NPDC019443. Lineage (NCBI taxonomy): Bacteria > Bacillati > Actinomycetota > Actinomycetes > Kitasatosporales > Streptomycetaceae > Streptomyces > Streptomyces sp. NPDC019443. Next base: position 80,495 of record NZ_JBIRYJ010000008.1, on the reverse strand, counting down.
CAATTCCTGAGCCAGACCGCTGAGCGAAGCCTGGAGCAGTCCGCATTCGGTGTGGATGTACTGAAAGTTACGGCTCAGCCGCCCCAGGCGAATCACGGCGAATATGGCCGCCACACTCTCCTGAGTGTCAGTCAGCTTAGCCACTACTTCGTGGTCGACTCTTCTGCGAGACGTGTACGCACGGTTGCTGACGTCAGCCCAGCCCTCGGCCGCCTCGACAAGCTCCGGCAGCTTCATATCCTTCAGCTCCAGCAAGGACACCATCGCTGTCAACGCCCGCCCTTGTCCTGGCTCTTAGGGGGCATCACTTGAGTGAATTTCCCCATCGTATACTTCTCGAACTCCCCCTGGTCCTTGGCCACCAGACGCAGCGGCGCCTCCAGGTTTCCGCACTCGTCCCGGACTGACTTCAGCCGTTGTTGCCAGGAGTAGAGGACGGCACTGAGCGCAGCGGTGGTCTCCAGTCCCTCGGTGCCGGTGGAGACTCCGCCGTGTGCCGTCTCAAGCTTGGTCATGCCGGAGCTGGTGTCCGTCTTCAGCTCACCAACGACCGTTGCACCGTGTGTCCAAGGGCCCTCACTGTGCTTGAGTCCGTCGGCACCCGCACCACCGCCCCCGCCGTCGGCCGGATCGGCCGCAGCAAGCGTCATCTCACCATCCCCAGAGCCGGATCCCGCCGACTGGACCCCTGCTGCGTGCTGCCCTTCTAGTTCGACCAGATGCTGCAGGCTTTGCGGCTGCGTCTCGCTCGCCACGTCTCTCCCCCGTCTTGTCACGTTCATCCGACACCGCTTATCGCGCGTGGAAACGCTATCGAAGACGACACCACCATGCGCAAGTGCAATGGGGATTCTGTGAGCAATCCTCGCCGACGGCCATACCATTCGACACCCATAGCCACAAGGGCACAGAGACTCAATGGAGACAGCTACGTCACCCTAGCTGACCAGGTCCGGGCGGACCGGGGTACGGCGGGTTCTGGTTGTGGCCAGCGTGCGGCGAGCCGTAGGCCGGGTATTGCGGCTGCTGTTGATACGCATTGGGCGGGAAGGCCGGAGCCGCTGGGACAGTTGCGCTGCGCCGACGGGAGCGGACGACCAAGGCGGCGACCGCGGCACCGATTATGGCGGCGGCTCCGACGCCGATGGCGATCCAGAGGCCGGTGTTGCTGTCGTCCTTGGACGCGGCCGGGGCGGTGGCGGGCTGGTCCTTGTCGGTCTCGGCATCGCCAGCGGGCATGGAGGCTTCCGGGGAAGGCGACTTGGGGGCTGCGGCCGCTAGGTCCGGGAGGGGGTACTCGTCGGCGGGGCCCGGGTCGCCAGGGGTCTTCAGGGCTATGCGGGGGCGGACAGCACCGTAGCCGACGGCGTCAGTACGGTGCTTGCCACTCTTTGCCTTGCCGGCGGTGTTGAGCATGACGCGGAGGACCTGGTTATTGGTCCAATCCGGATGCTTGGACCAAATCAGTGCGGCAGAAGCCGAAGCGAGAGCAGTGGCGTCACTGGTGCCGTGGCTCCTACAAAGCTGCGAGCCGCCGGGGCACGCATGAACAATCTCGTCACCCGGTGCACCGAAATCCACCTGCGGCCCTCGCTCCGACTCCTTCGTCGCCTTGATATTCCTGTCGAAGGCCGCCATGCCGATGACACCCGGGACCGCGGCCGGGTACAGCACCGGGTTCGCCTCGTCGCCACTGTTGCCAACACCAGCAAAGATCAAAGAACCCTTGCTTAGGGCGTACTTCACCGATTCCGCGACTTCGTCCGTCGTCTCCGGTACGGCCAGCGCGATGTTGACCACCTTCGCATCGGAATCCGCAGCGTGGCGAATCGCCTTGCTCAGGGACTTGTTGAACAGCTCCGGATTCCAAGCCAGCTTGGTGCCCTCAGTCTCCTTGGGCATCCGGATAGGAAGGATCTTGGTGCCTGGAGCGAGCCCGACCGCCCCCTTGCTGCCTGGCCCACTCCCCGTGCCTGCGATCATCGCAGCAATCCCAGTCCCGTGCCCGTCGTAGTCAGAGTATTCATCACCGGGCTTATTGGAGAGGTCGAGGCCGGGGAGCACTTGTCCTCGGAGATCGGGAAGGCTCTTGTCCACGCCACTGTCGATTACGGCAACAGTGACGCCTTTCCCCGTGCTGACCTTCCACATCTCGTCAGCCTTCATCGCGTCCAGGTGCCACTGCTGATCCCGCGCAGCCTCTGCGTGCGCGGGAGTCGCTGCGATGCCCACCAGCAGCAATCCCAATGCAGCCGACGCAACGGCAGTGGGCCGGACAATTCGCTTGCTGCTGGTGGTTCGCATCTCTTCCTTCTGACGGTTTCAGCTCTGGATCAGTCGATGACCGGCGGGACTACGCGGCGGCCGCCCTGCTGCCACGTCTCTTCGTCCTCCGACAAGTAGTCCGGACGCTCGCCGTTCCCCTCATCCCGGTGAGGGTTGGCACCACTCGACGCCGGGGGAATTGCACCGGCGCGGCTTGCGAGTCCGGCGTTTGCGCCGCCGCCCGCATTCGCGTTGGTCCCTCGAACCAGACCGGAGCCACCGGGCGTGAAGGGACGGGTGCTGTTCTGACCACCCTGCTGAGGCCGGCCTCCGACAACACCACCCGTCTCGGATGCGAGGCGACGACCACCAGAGATACCGCTCTGGCCCACCCCTCCCATGGCCCCGCCGCCATGCATTCCGGGCATGCCTCCGCGGCCCATCGGTCCGCGGGCGGTGGTCCCTTCGCCGCCGATCACCGTGCCACGAGGAATCCCACCCGTGGGCCGACCCGTGCTCGGCGCAACAGGGCGGCCACCGACAATTCCTTCACGCGGCATCCTCGAGCCGACACCGGCTTGTCCGGGCGGCACCAGGCCTCGAGCACTCGGAAGGGCCTTCCCCCCCGGGGCACTGGTATTGGGCAGGCCGGAATTTCCAGCGAACGTAGGAGGGATCATCCCCGGGAGCGGGTAGCCCGGCCCGTCAGGCTTGGCGACCGGCGGAATGCTGCCAGACGTTCCAGGAGGCGTTGTGTGCACGTCAGGCAGCGTTGCCACGCTGTCGATCTCCATATCGACAGACCGATCTGGCAGAGCGGCGTGACGGGAGTCCGCCGGTGCGAGCTCTGTTGGCTTCGCGATGCCCTCACGGCTGGGCGGGGACACGTAGGCGTCAGCGGTGGACCGTCCAGTCCCGTCACGCGTGCCAGATTCTCCTATGCGCTCAGCGTCGTAGACCTTGGCGGTCGGCGGCGGCACGAACTGGCCCGGCGGCGGCGGGAACTCCGGCGGGGGCATGCTCATGATCTGCTGCCCGGAATGCGTGTAGGTCTGCCCCAACTTCCTCAGTTGGTCGGCCGCCTCGAGGCGTCGCCTCTCCATCTCGACCTGGGCAGTGTGAAGCTGCTTGCTGGTCTCGGGCATGTCGCCGGCGCCGCCAGTCTTCTGCGCCGCCCTCAAGAGCTCTTGGGCTTCCTTCGCCTGCGTTTCGAGCGACCCGTCCTTCTTCGGCACGGCCGCCTTCGCCTGGGCGATGGCGGTGGCAACTTGCTCGAGCACCATTGAGGCGCCTTCGCTGTACTTGCCGAGCTCCATCGTGGCCATGGCCGCCTTGTGACCCCAGTCCTTGAAAGCCTGGCCGCCCTCGCCCTCCCATACGACCCGAGTCATATGGGTCTTCATGCCCTCACCGACTTGCGTGATCATGGACGCCGCTTTGGACAGCTTCTTGGCAAGCTGCGCGGCCGACTCGGCGTTGGTCCCTTCGAGCATGTCCAGCAGCTCGTTGTGCGTCTTGGACTCGAAGTCCGTCTCCCGCAGTGCTGGCACAGCGCTACGTCCAGTCTTCGCCTCATCAGCCATGGTGGATCACCAATCCCGCCTTCCCCGTCCCCGTCCCCGTGTTCATCAGACAGCGGCCTCGCCGTCGCCGGACTGCGACCCGCCGCCACCCGCCTGGTTGGCACCGTTCTGCTGCGCCTGCTCTTGCTGCTGCACCTCGCTGGCGAGCCGTCGCATTCGCTGCCGGATGTCGTAATCGATGTTCTCGTAGCCCACTTGAGAGGCCTGCACCGCGATGCTCAGGCCGTCGACCTGCAAGGCGAGAATCTTGGAAAGCTTCTCGAGCTCGTCATGGACGATAGAATAGACGCCGTACAGGTACGCGCTCTCGCGAAACTCAGGCTTGCCGAAGTGGCTCGGCTCAAGCCGGTCGGCGGAGACTTTCTCTGGTGCAGCCTCGGAGCCTTCAAGGTCGACGAGGATCTTGTCGACCTCCCTCTTGAAGTCCGACATCGTCTCCATGTCGGCGACCAACTTGGCCGCCGACACTGCGCTACCCACGATGGGCATCAAACTAAAGGCCCCGAAGAGCCCCGCCTCCGCCCCGTTGTCCTCCGCCACGAACGCCTCCCCGTTTACACACGTCTACAGGGATCACTGTACCGAGCCACGCCGACAGTGCGCACCCTTACATTGCACCTGCACATGCAACGCGCGTCACACTCTTACGAGTTGGGGACGGCCACCGCCGCCTGAGGCCTGATCGGCAGCCTGTTGATCGGGCGGCCCGTTGCCGCCCGCACCGCCGACGCGACCGCCGCCGGGGACGTCACCACCGGGGCCGCGCTCGCCGGCTTTGCTCCGAAGGGGGCCACCACGTCGCGTTCCTCGACCAGTTTGACGATGCGAATGTCCGGGGCGTCCAAGGATGTCGGGAGTGCGTAGCCCGTCAGGTCCGGGTGGCGGACCAGGCCGCGGGCCGTGCGGAGGTTTTCGGTGAGGGCCGTGCCGACCCCCTGGGTGACGCCGGCCTCGATGCGGGCGGTCAGTTGGGCCGGGTTCAGGACGCGGCCGACGTCCTGGGCCACCGCCATTTCGACCACGCGGATCGAACCCAACTCGATGTCTACGTCGACCACCGCGCGGATCGCGCAGAAGGCGAGGCCCACGAAGGCGTCGCCCTGGCCGGACTCGTCGAGGGGCTCCGTGGGGTGGGGGCGGCACTGGGCCGTGGCCCAGAGTTCCTTGCCGTCCATCGCTTCCGTGACCGTCGTCGACAGCACGCCGTCGTACGACGTGATCTTGCCGTCTGTGATCTGGAGGAGTTCGGTGGACATGCCGAACTTGTGGGCCAGGGGCTGGAGCAGTTGCGTACGGACCATCTTCGCGGCGCGTTCGACCGCGCCGCCCGAGACCCAGGTGTGGCGGCCGTGGGCCGCCGGGCCCGCCGGGGGCTGGTCGGTGTCGACCGAGGCCACGTGGACCTCTTCGATGCCCAGCGTCTCCTGGACGATCTGGCGGGCCAGGGTCGAGAAGCCCTGGCCGGTCTCCACCGCCGCGCAGATCACCGTCGCGATGCCGTCGTGGACCTTGACCGTTGCCGTGGAGACTTCGTCGGCGCCTTCCGCCCCCAGCATGTGGACCATGCCCAGCGCATAGCCGACTCCGCGGCGGATGGCTCCGGGTTCGCCTGCTCCCTCCGGGCCGCCGGGGAGCAGCCAGTCGTTCTCGGGGCTGTCTTTGGGGAGGGACGGGAGCGGGAAGTCCCGGACAGAGCGGAGGAGTTCCGCGACAGGTGCGGGGCAGGTGACTGTCTGGCCCGTGGGGAGGATGTCACCGGTCGCGAGCACGTTGCGCAGCCGCAGTTCGGTGGGGTCGACGCCCAATTTCGAGGCCAGTTTGTCCATTTGGGCTTCGTACGCCGCGCACACCTGCATCGCTCCCTCGCCGCGCACATGGCCCGAGGGAGGGTTGTTCGTACGGACCGCCCAGCCCTCGATGAAGGCGTGCGGGACGACGTACGGACCGCAGGCGAACGCGACCGCGGCCGCGAGTGACTCGGAGGACGCGTCGGCGTACGCGCCCGCGTCAAGCAGCAGTTGGGCCTCGACCTTGATCAGGTGGCCCTCGGTGTCCGCGTGGTGGCGGTAGCGCAGCAGCGTCGGATGGCGGTGGGCGTGGCCGAGGAAGGACTCCTCGCGGGTCGCCGTCAGCTTGACCGGGCAGCCGGTCTTCAATGCCAGTAGGCCGAGCGGGAGTTGGAAGCCAGGGTCCTCGCGGTCGCCCGTCGCGCCCGGGACGCCCGTGACCACGACCTTCACCCGGTCCGGTTCCAGGCCGAAGCACGCGGCGGCCAGATCGCGGTCGGTGTGCGGGTCGGTGGAGGCGACGTAGAGCTCCACGCCGCCGTCGGGGCGCGGGACGGCCAGGCCGGCCTCGGCTCCGATCGGGGCGGGGTCCTGGCGGCCGATGCGGTAGAGGCCCTCGACGATCACCTCGCCCGTCACATCGGGGTCGCCGTAGCGGAGGGGGATGTGGCGGATCAGATTGCCGTCGGGGTGCAGGGGCTCGGCGGCGAATGCCTTCTCGGGGTCGGTGACCGGGTCGAGCACGTCGTACTCGACGGCGATGGCCGCCGCCGCGAGGCGGGCCGTGTCGGGGTGGTCCGCGGCGACCGCCGCGATCGCCTCGCCGTGGTGGCGTACGAGCTCGGAGGCGAAGACGGGACGGTCGGCGATTCGCCTGCCGTACGATGAATCGCCCGGAATGTCCTCATGGGTGACCACGGCTCGTACGCCTGGCATCTCCAGCGCCGCCGAGGTGTCGATCGAGCCGATACGCGCGTGCGGGTGCGGGGAGCGCAGGATCGCCGCCCACAGCAGGCCCTCGGCCCACAGATCGGAGGCGTACGGAAATGTGCCCTCGGTCTTGGCGCGGGCGTCGGCCGGCGGGAGGGACGCGCCGAGGCCGTGGGCGGGAGGCTCCGTCTGGGGGCCGTCTACCGTCCTGGGCGTCGTCGTGGTGGCCGCGTCGTTGCTCACGCCATGCCTCCGTCGTGCGGGTGGAGCTGCACACTACCCGCGCCTGGGGGCGCCTGGTGCGGAATGCGGGCTTCCTCACTCGCCTCGGCGGCGGCCGCGGTACTCGCCGCGCGCTCGGCGACCACTTCGCGTACGGCGTCGAGGACGCCCCGGTAGCCGGAGCAGCGGCAGAGGTTGCCGCAGAGCGCCTGGCGGGTCTCGAGCTCGGTGGGGGCGTGATTGCCCTCGAGCAGGTCGTGGACGGTCATGGCCATGCCGGGGATGCAGAAGCCGCACTGGACCGCGCCGCAGCCCGCCAGGGCTCGCTGGACGTCCGAGGGTTCGCCGTCGGTGGCCAGGCCCTCGACCGTACGGACCTCGGAGCCGGCGGCGGTCGCCGCCGGGACCAGGCAGGAGGCGACGAGACGGCCGTCGACCTGGACGTTGCACGCGCCGCACTCGCCCTGCGAGCAGCCGTCCTTGGCGCCGGCGAGGCCGAGGCGCTCGCGCAGTACGTAGAGGAGGGACTCGCCGATCCAGGCGTCGGTGACGGGGCGGTCGGTGCCGTTGACGCGCAGGACGTAGGAGGTCGGCGGGTGTTCGTCACTGCCCGTGGAGGAGGTGGGGGCGGCGGCCTCAGGAGTGTCGGCGGGCGCCTCGGCGGCCTCGTCGGGGCTCGCCACCGCCTCGGCCTCGACCGCTTCCGGCGCCTGCTCCGGCTCCTGTACGGGCCCCGACTGCACGGGCCCCGACTGCACGGACTCCGGCTCCTCGGCCACCGCGGCGGGCTCCGGCGACGGCTCCGGGGCCGTCGCCCAGGGCGCGGCCGCTCCGCCCGGCAGCGTCGCCGGGGGCTCCTGCGCGGTCGCCCACGGGGCCGTCGCCCCGCCCGGCAGCGTCGCGGGCGGGGTCGTCGTACCCCAGTGGGACGCCAGCGAAGACGTCGTGAACTCGCCGGACTCGTCGGGCAGATCGCCGTCCGCCACCGGAATCGTCCACTGGCCGGTCAACTCGGAGGCAGGCGCGGGCGGGACCGGCGCCCCGGCCGGCTCGGCACCCGTGAAGGTCCACTGCCCCGTGGCGTGCGGGTCGACATGCTGCTCGGTGCCCGCGGGCTCCGGCCACTGCACCGCCGACTCCCCCGTCGCCTGCTGCACGGCCCAGTCGCCCGTCGCCGCCGGATCGGCCGCGGAGGCCGGAGTCAGAGGCGTGATCATCGGCGGTACGTAGCCGTGTCCGGGCGCTTCGAGCGGCGCCGCGTCCAGCGCGCCCTCGGACGGGAGCTGCAGAAAGGCGGTGGCCTCGGCGTCGTACTCACCGCCCTGAGGCGTGGGCTGCCAGCCCCCCTGCTCCGGCGGGCGTCCCTGCGGGTTCTCCTCGTTGCTCACGACAGCGCCCTCCCCAGTGCACGTCGGGCCAGCGCGGCGACGGTGCGCCGCACATGCAGTACGGCGGGCGGCAGCACGGGCTGTTCCTCGCCCTGCGCGGCCGGTGCCGGATCCGGGATGCACGCCGCCGCGACGTACTCACCGAAGGCCGCCAGAGCCTCGCCCGCGAGGCCGCGCTCGCCGTCCCAGTCGATCAGTGACGCGATCCACCGCTCCGCCTCCAGCGGCCGCAGCGGCATCGGCGCGATCGCGCCCACCGCGCAGCGCACGCCGCGCCGCGCCGGGTCGAGGACGACGGCTACGGATGCGGTGGCGCGGCCGGGACCGGTGCGGCCGGTGGCCTTCAGGAAGACCTGTGGGGCGTGCAGGAGGGGCACGCGTACGAAGCCGATGAGTTCGGCGGGAGCGAGCATCTCCCGGCCTGCCAGGAGGTGCGAGACGGGGATCTCGCGGCGTGCGCCGCCGGGTCCCGCGATCACCAGGTCCGCCTCCAGGGCGGCCAGCACGGGCAGGGTGTCGCCGGTCGGGGCGGCCGTGGCGATATTGCCGCCGAGCGTGCCCGCGTTGCGGATCTGGGGCGGGCCGGCGGCGCGCGCGGACGCGGCCAGCGCGGGGATGAGGGCCGCGAAGTCGGGCCGTCCCATCCGGGCGTGGGTGAGGCCGGCCCCGAGCAGCGCGTGTCCGTCCTGGTAGCGCCAGCCGCGGATTTCGCTGATGCGGCCGAGGCCCACGAGGCCGGCCGGGCGGAGTTGGCCCTTGTTGACGGCGGCCATGAGATCCGTGCCGCCCGCGACGGGCACGGCGGCGGGCATGGCGGTCAGCGCCGCCACGGCCTCGTCGAGCGAAGCCGGCAGCGTCACCGACTGCCCCGTCTGCGGTGCGTGCGTGGTCACCCAGCTGCCCCTTCCCGGTGTCCCGGCTGTCCCGCCTGTGTTGCCGTACCGTACGTGCTCACAGCCCGGACGTGGCAACTCTGGCACATCTTCCGAGCCGACCGGCGAGAGGGTCCGCGAAGGGCAGATCCGTACCGGATATACCGGCTCGCGCGGATGGTCCGGTTTGCAACATCCTCGCCGCCACGTGCGGATTGCCGCTTTTCGGCGATCCTTGTGCGACTTATTCCTTGCGGCTTTACACGGTCCCAGGGTCACGTGCCCGGGAGATGCGTCTTTGAGCCGGGCTCACACGTTTGGGGGCGCACCCTCGATCGGGCGTCCGATCACCCCCGGTCGCTTCTGCCACGGCAACGGGCCGCCGGGCGGCCGGTAGTCGACACCGAGCGCGTCAAGGCGCTTGTAGTGGGCGGTCATTCGCCGCTCGAAATCCGCGAAGTCGCGCTCTGCGGGGGCGGGCAGGGCGGACCAGGCGACCTCGGCCAGGGCGGCGAGCCGCGGGAAGACCTGGTAGTCGACGCGGGAACGGTCCTGCATCACCTCGGTCCAGACATTGGCCTGGGTGCCGAGGATGTGCGCGGCGGCATCGGGCGAGAGGGCCGGGGGCACGGGCTCGAAGCGGTAGACGTCCTCGAGGGTGCGTACGTATCCGATGGGCATCGGCTCCTGGGCGCCGCCGTGCTGGCGGTGGTCCAAGTACACCTGCTGCTCGGGACACATGACGACGTCGTGACCGGCCTCGGCGGCGGCGATGCCGCCGGCGTATCCACGCCAGGAGGAGACGGCGGCGCCGGGGGCCAGGCCCAATTCCGTCGTCTCGCCTCCGGCTCGACTCCCGCCCTCCAGGATCTCGTCCCAGCCGATGAGGCGGCGGCCGCGGTCGGCGAGCCAGGTGTCGAAGTGGCGGATGAACCAGGACTGGAGCTCGTCCTCGTCGGCCAGACCGAGTTCCTTCATACGGGCCTGGGCGGCCGGGGACGCCTTCCACTGGTCCTTGAGGCACTCGTCGCCGCCGACGTGGATGAACGGTGAGACGGCGGCGGGGAATAGGCCGAGGAGCTCCTCGAAGACGCCCTCGTAGAAGCGGAGGGTGTTGTCAGTGGGGGCGAGTACGTTCGGGTTGATGCCCCAGTTGTCCCAGACGGAGAGGGTTGTTGTGTCGATGACGTCGGTGTTGCCCAGTTCCGGATACGCGGCGATGGCGGCCTGCGAGTGGCCGGGGATGTCGATCTCGGGGACGACACTGATATGCCGCTCGGCGGCGTACGCGACGATCTCGCGGATGTCGTCCTGGCTGTAGTAGCCGCCGTGCGGCCTCTCGTCCCAGAGCTCGGAGGCGCGGTGGCCGTATTTGGTGCGTGCCCGCCACGCGCCGATGTCCGTGAGCTTGGGGTAGCGCTTGATCTCGATGCGCCAGCCCTGGTCGTCGGTGAGGTGGATGTGGAAGACGTTCAGCTTGTGGGCGGCGAGGAGGTCCAGATAGCGCAGGACGTCGTCCTTGGACAGGAAGTGCCGTGAGACGTCGAGCATCATGCCGCGCCAGGGGAAGCGGGGTGCGTCCTCGATGACCTGGTGCGGAATGCCCCGCCAGGCTTCCGGATCGACGCAGGCCCGGCGGTACGCATCGGGGCCGAGGAGCTGACGGAGCGTCTGTGCTCCCCAGAACACCCCGGCCGCGGCGCCGCCCACGATCTCGACACCGGATGCGACCGAGAGCCGGTACGCCTCGGGCTCCAGGGACGGATCGGTCCGCAGCGTGATGGTGTGCGCGGCTCCCGCCACCCCCGACGGGAGTTCGCGTCCCAGAGCGCCGCCGAGGGTCGTACGCAGCCAGCGGGCGACGCCCTCGGTGCCGGGCGCCGCCGCGAGTGCGGCACCGGTACCGAGCACGAAGGGGGTGCGGTACGGGCCGTCGACGGCGCGCGGCGCGGGGATCAGATCCGCAGGGCTCGTTGCCGTAAGGGTCATGGCCATAAGGCTCATTGCGTCAGTCCTTCACCGCGCCGCCCAGGCCGGAGACCAGGCGTCGCTGTACGAGTACGAAGAAGACGAGCACTGGCACGGTCATCACGGTAGACGCCGCCATGATGCCGCCCCAGTCGTTCTCGTCCGGCTTGAAGAAGACCAACAGCGCCATCGGCAGCGTCGACTGTGAGGTGTCGCTGATGATGAAGGACTTGGCGAACAGGAAGTCGTTCCACGTCGAGATGAAGGAGAACACGCTCGTCGCCACGAGCCCCGGGAAGACCAGCGGGAACAGGATCTGCCACAGGAAGCGGGTCCGGCTCGCGCCGTCGATGTAGGCCGCCTCCTCCAGGGCTTCCGGGACCGCCTTCACAAAGCCACGGAGCATCCAGATCGCGAACGGCAACGAGAAAGCGATGTGCGGCAGGATCAGCGAGCCGAGGGTGTTCAGCTGGCCGAAGTCCCGCATCAGGAAGAACAGCGGGATGGTCAGCGCCTCGATCGGCACCATCTGGGCGACCAGGAACATGATCAGCAGAGTCGTCCTGAACTTGAAGCGGAACCGCGTCACCGCGGTCGCCGCCAGGAAGGCGATCAGCGCGGAAGCGATCACTACTGTGCCTGCCACGAACAGGCTGTTGAGGAAGTACCGGCCGAATTCCTGCTGTTCGAAGACGCGGCGGAAGGAGTCGAGCGAGGGGGAAAGCGTCCAGGGGCGTGCCTCGGTGGACTGGATCTCGCCCGCCGGTTTGAACGCCGAGAGCACCATCCAGTACAGCGGGAAGGCCACGACGACCGCGATGACGAGCGCCGATGCCTCGGCGGCGAGCCGCCAGGGGCGGCGAATGCTGAGCAGGCTCACAGTTCTTCTCCCTGGCGTCGCAGCAGCCGCAGATACACGAGGGTGACCACCAGCAGAATCAGCAGCATCACGACGCCGATGGCCGAGCCCAGGCTGTACTGGGAGGACGCGAAGGCCTTCTGATAGGCGTACACATTGAGCACGAGATTCTGGCCGGCGATGCCGCCGCCGTTCGTCATCACGTAAATCTGGGTGAAGACCTTGAAGTCCCAGATGATCGACTGAATGGTCACGACGACGAGAATGGGGCGGAGCATCGGGGCGGTGACGGAGCGCCAGATCCGCCATTGGGACGCGCCGTCCAGTGAGGCCGCCTCCAGGACTTCCGAGGGGATCGCCTTGATGCCCGCGTACACCGTCACCATCACGAACGGGAACGAGCACCAGACGACTTCGAGGAGTACGAGCGCGAAGGCGCTGTAGCGCCCGTACGTCCAGGAGAAGTCGCCGAGTCCGAGGAGACGGTTGACCGGTCCGTAGTCCGGGTCGAAGAGGAAGACCCAGACGGTGGAGCCCGTGATTGCGGGGGTCGCCCAGGCGCCGAGGGCGGCGAGCATGAGGGCGAGCCGCGGGAGGGCGCGTACGCGCGTCAGCAGGACGGCGAGGGCGCAGCCGACGGTGAGGGTGGCGAGTACGCAGGCGGCGGCGAAGGCGACGGTGGCCAGCAGGACCTGCCAGAACTGGCTGTCGGCGAGGAGTGTGCGGTAGTTGCCGAGGCCTTGGAAGGTGGTCGGCTCGCCGCCGCTGACCTGGGCCTGGGTGTACTCGAGGAAGGAGATCAGGCCGAGCTGGTAGATCGGGTAGACGAGGAGCCCACCGAGGACGAGTAGCGCGGGCGCGAGATACAGCCACGGGGTCCAGGAGCCGTCGCGCCGCCGGCCGCGCCGCGCCGCGCGCCCGTCGCCGGGGGACGAACCCCCGGCCGCCTTCCGGGCGTTGGGCACGCGCGCGGGCGGCCCCTCGGACCGCCCGGCGGTGCCGACGACCGAGGAGCCACCGACCGACGCGTCCGGCCCGCCGGAGGCCGTAGCCGCCCCACGGGCAGCCGCCGGGAGACCGGCCGCCGGTCCCGCACCACCGGCAGACGCAGCGGTCCCACCGGACAGCCCCGCCCCGACAGCGGCCGACGCGACCACACCCTCGACCGACGGCCCGGCAGCGGCAGCCGCCGGGAGACCGACCGCCGGTCCCGCACCACCGGCAGACGCAGCGGCCTCAGCCGCCGAAGCACCGGCCGACGTGCCCCCACCGTCCGGCGCCCTGGTCCCCGGCGGCGGGACCGCGGTCTCGCGCGTGCCCGTGCTGTCCGGAGCGTTCGGCCCCGGCTCCGTACCGTTTGTCATCGCACTCAGCCCGCGGCTGCGAACGCCGTGTCCATCTTCTTCGCCGCGTCACCCGACGCCGCCGCCACGTCCTTCTTGCCGCTGACGATCTCCTGGAACATCGTCGGCAGCACCAGCGACGCGTCGATCTGACCCCAGCCCGACGAGGCCGGCACGAACTTCGCGCCCGCGCCCAGCGTCCGTACGAACGGCTCGACGAACGGCTCCTTCTTCGCGACCTCCGCCCGTACATCCGTGTACGTCGGCAGGAACCCCATCGCGTCGAAGAGCTTGCGCTGTGTTTCCTTACCGGTGAACTGCTTCATCAGGTCCACCGCCAGCGTGCGGTGCGAACTGCTCTTCAGTACGCCGATGTTGTTGCCGCCGGCGAAGGCCGGCGCGATCGAGCCCGCCTCCCTGCCCGGCAGCGGCACCACCGCGTACTTGCCCTTCACCGCGCCCGCCTCCACCGCCTGGTGGCTGAAGTCGCCGCCTATCGCCATCGCCGCCTTGCCGGAGGCGAAGGCGGTCACCGTCGCGTTGCCGCCCATCGACGCGCACTTCGCGGCCGGGCAGTTGTCGTCGCCGAAGAGCGAGGTGTACGCCGTGATGCCCTTCTGCGCGGCCGGGCTGTTGATGGCCGCCTTGTACGAACCGCCGCTCTCCTGCGCCAGTTCGCCGCCCTGCGCCCAGATGAAGGGCATCGCGCCATAGGTGTACGCGCCGCCGACCGCGAGCCCGTACAGCTCCGGCTTCGCCTTGTGGATCTTCTTGGCGGTGGCGATCAGCTCGTCCTGGGTCTTGGGAGCCGCGATCCCCAGCTCCTTGAAGACGTCGGTGCGGTAATACAGCGCTCGTACGCCGACGAAGAGCGGGGCGCCGTAGATCTTGCCGTCAACCGTGACCGACTTCTTGGCGGTCGGGTCGGTGTCCTTGGCCTCGTCCCAGGCGGTGAACTCCTCACCGACGTCGGCGAGTCCGCCGTCCTTGACGTAGCCGGCGGTGTCGGTGTTGCCGTACTCGATCAGATCCGGCGCGCTCTTCGGGTCGTTGAAGGCGGCCTTGATCCGCTGGGCGCGGGTCTCGACCGGTATGTACTCGACCTCGACCTCGGCACCCTTGTGCGCCTTGCGGAACGCGGCGACGGCGGCGTCGACGACCTGCTCCTTGGGCTTGTTGTTGACCTCCTGGAAGAGCCAGACGCGCAGGGTGCCGCTCTTGTCGTCCTTCTTGGCGCTGTTGTCGGAGGTCTGGGGGGCGCAGGCGGTGGCGGTGAGGCCCGCCAGCACAAGTGCCACGGACGGGGCGGCAATTCGGGCGATGAGCTTCATGCGTGGTTCCCCTACGAGTAGGCGTTGCACTCTGCGCAACGAACGTTTCGTTCTGCACAACACGCAGGAGGCTAAGGGCGCGCCAACAACCGGACAAGAGGTCTCAACCACTCTGTGACCAGCAGACGCACCCCGTGCAACGGAAACGGCCCCCGGGGCGCGCACGAATGCGCGTCCCGGGGGCCGTCCCCGGCGGAAGGACTACTTCTTGTCCTTGCCGCTCTTGTCCTTGTCGCCGCCGGCGGACATGGACTCGTAGATCTCCTTGCACATCGGACAGACCGGATACTTCTTGGGGTCACGCCCCGGTACCCAGACCTTCCCGCACAGTGCCACCACGGGAGTGCCGTCGAGGGCACTCGCCATGATCTTGTCCTTCTGGACGTAATGGGCGAAGCGCTCGTGGTCGCCGTCGCCGTGCGACGTCTGTGGCGTCGGCTCTACGAGGGTCCCCGTGCCTGTCCCGCGCTCGGGCTCAAGAGTGCTCATAACTGCCAAGGGTACTGAAGGCCACGCCACTCAGTTCAGCGAAGGGTCGTCCGGGTACGTCGCGAACATGGCGAGCTCGTTGCGCTGCCGTCGCAGCACCGCCCGCCACAGGCTCTCCGGCCGCGGCGACGACACATCGCCCGGCTCCGACTCGACGACGTACCACGCGCCCTCGTTCAGTTCGTCCTCCAGTTGACCGGGCCCCCATCCGGCGTACCCCGCGAAGATCCGCAGCGAGCCGAGCGCCCCGCCGAGCAGCTCCGGCGGGGCCTCCAGGTCGACCAGACCGATCGCGCCGTACACCCGCCGCCAGCCGAGCGGCCCCTCGTCGCCCGGTATGACGGCGACGCCCAGCGCCGAGTCGAGGGAGACCGGCCCGCCCTGGAACACCACGCCCGGTTCGCCCGTGAGGGCGGCCCAGGACTCCAGGATGTCGCCGACGACCACCGGGGTGGGCCGGTTGAGGACAACGCCGAGCGAGCCCTCGTCGTCGTGGTCGAGCAGCAGAACCACCGCCCGGTCGAAGTTCGGGTCCGCAAGGGCGGGAGTGGCGACGAGCAGCCGCCCTGTGAGCGAGGACACCTCGGTCATGCGAGACATGATCCCGCATCTTCGCCCTCTGCGGGGAGCGGGCGGCTGAGTGTGAGCCGGCGCAGCTCAGGACGCGACAGGAGGGGCGGCACGCGAACCCGGGACGGTGACGCTCCGCAAGGGGGCAGCCACCCAGTGTGTTGTGCCCAATTCATTACGCTCGCGGAGCGTCCTTGGCCTTACGGGACAGGGGTAGACGCCCCTTACTCTTTTGACTGGCCCCCTGCCCGACATCCCCTCGCTCCGCTGGGGGGACCCCCTCCGGAACGCGAGATTCATGACCGGCACAGACGATGTACTGCTTGTCCACGGCGGAACCCCGCTGGAGGGTGAGATCCGCGTCCGCGGCGCGAAGAACCTGGTGCCCAAAGCGATGGTCGCCGCTCTTCTGGGCAGCGAGCCGAGCCGACTGCGCAACGTGCCCGACATCCGTGATGTGCGCGTCGTACGCGGACTGCTGCAGCTGCACGGAGTGACGGTCCGGCCCGGTGACGAGCCGGGTGAGCTGGTACTCGACCCGTCCCACGTCGAGAGCGCGAACGTCGCGGACATCGATGCGCACGCGGGCTCTTCGCGCATCCCGATCCTCTTCTGCGGCCCGCTGCTGCACCGGCTCGGCCACGCCTTCATTCCGGGTCTGGGCGGCTGCGACATCGGCGGGCGGCCCATCGACTTCCACTTCGAGGTGCTGCGCCAGTTCGGGGCGACGATCGAGAAGCGGGCGGACGGCCAGTATCTGGAGGCCCCGCAGCGGCTGCGCGGCTGCAAGATCCGGCTGCCGTACCCGTCGGTCGGCTCGACCGAGCAGGTGCTGCTGACGGCGGTGCTGGCGGAGGGCGTCACCGAGCTGTCCAACGCGGCGGTGGAGCCGGAGATCGAGGACCTCATCTGCGTACTGCAGAAGATGGGCGCGATCATCTCCATGGACACCGACCGGACGATCCGGATCACCGGTGTCGACAAGCTCGGCGGCTACACCCACCGGGCGATCCCGGACCGCCTGGAGGCGGCGTCCTGGGCGTCGGCGGCGCTGGCGACCGAGGGCAACATCTACGTGCGCGGCGCGCAGCAGCGCTCGATGATGACGTTCCTGAACACCTACCGGAAGGTGGGTGGCGCCTTCGAGATCGACGACGAGGGCATCCGCTTCTGGCACCCGGGCGGCGCGCTGAAGGCGATCGCGCTGGAGACGGACGTGCACCCCGGTTTCCAGACCGACTGGCAGCAGCCACTGGTGGTGGCCCTGACCCAGGCGGCGGGCCTGTCCATCGTCCACGAGACGGTGTACGAGTCGCGGCTCGGCTTCACCTCCGCGCTCAACCAGATGGGTGCGCACATCCAGCTGTACCGCGAGTGCCTGGGCGGCTCGGACTGCCGCTTCGGCCAGCGCAACTTCCTGCACTCGGCGGTCGTGTCGGGCCCGACGAAGCTCCAGGGCGCGGACCTGGTCATCCCTGACCTGCGCGGCGGCTTCTCGTACCTGATCGCGGCGCTCGCGGCGCAGGGGACGTCCCGGGTCCACGGCATCGACCTGATCAACCGCGGCTACGAGAACTTCATGGAGAAGCTCGAGAAGCTGGGCGCGAAGGTGGAGCTGCCGGGCGGCAGGCTCGTCTGACCCCGGGGGCTCCGCGGCGGCGCCGAAGAGACGCCCCCGGAGCCCCAGCCACACGCCAATGGGCGGCCACCCCCGGCAGGGGTGGCCGCCCATTGGCTTGCCCAGGCGGATTACTTGCCCTTGGCGGCTTCCTTGAGCTTGGAGCCCGCGGAGACCTTCACGCTGTAGCCGGCCGGGATCTGGATCGGGTCGCCGGTCTGCGGGTTACGAGCGGTGCGAGCGGCACGGTGGGTGCGCTCGAAGGTCAGGAAGCCGGGGATCGTGACCTTCTCGTCGCCCTTGGCGACGACCTCGCCGACGGTCTCGGCGAGAGCGGCCAGCACGGCGTCGGCGTCCTTGCGGGTCACCTCGGCGCGGTCGGCCAGCGCGGCCACCAGCTCACTGCGGTTCATGTTGTTACTCCCGTGTTCTTCTTGCCTGTGAGGCGTGAGATCGAAGCCGATGCTGCCAGGGCCCTCGGACAGTCCCCGGACCCGGGTCTGCTGTCAGACCCTCGCGCCCGAATACGCATCCTGCCCCCACCAGCGGCGGGAAAGCCAATCCGGCACCCTCCGGAGTCACACGAAAAGCGCCACGGCCTCGTCGTGGTGACGTTCCGTCCACTCGGTGGAGACTCCTTGGAGCCGCGAGCCGCGGGGCTCATGGTCCGCCACCCTAGAGCGGCAGTCGCGGACCCGCGACTCGCGACGCGCCGGGCGTCACGCCGACGTGTGGCCCGTCACAGCCGCTCCGGTCGCCTTCGCGGCACTGCGGACGGCTCCCGCGACCGCTCCGGCGACCTTGTCGTTGAAGACGGACGGGATGATGTAGTTCGGGTTGAGTTCGTCCTCGGTGACGACGTCCGCAAGCGCGGCCGCCGCCGCGAGCATCATCTCCGTGCTGACCGTCCGGGACTGCGCGTCCAGCAGGCCGCGGAAGACGCCCGGGAAGACCAGCACGTTGTTGATCTGGTTGGGGAAGTCGGAGCGGCCCGTGGCCACAACTGCCGCCGTCTGGCGGGCGATTGCCGGGTCGACTTCCGGGTCGGGGTTCGCGAGCGCGAACACGATTGCGCCGTCGGCCATCGCCGCGACGTCCGCCGCCCCCAGCACGTTCGGGGCGGACACTCCGATGAAGACATCCGCGCCGACGACCGCTTCCTTGAGCGTGCCGGTGACGCCCTCGGGGTTGGTGTTGTCGGCGATCCAGCGCAGCGGCGACTCGGGCTCCGCGTCCACCAGGTCCTCGCGGACCGCGTGCACCACGCCGTGGATGTCGGCCACGACGGCGTGCTTGACACCCGCTGCGATCAGCAGTTTCAGGATGGCCGTACCGGCGGCGCCCGCGCCGGACATGACGACCCGTACGTCACCGATCGCCTTGCCGACCACGCGCAGCGCGTTGGTCAGCGAGGCGAGGACGACGATCGCGGTGCCGTGCTGGTCATCGTGGAAGACCGGGATGTCCAGCGCCTCACGCAGCCGCGCCTCGATCTCGAAGCAGCGGGGCGCCGAGATGTCCTCGAGGTTGATGCCCGCGAAGCCGGGGGCGATCGCCTTGACGATCGCGACGATCTCGTCGGTGTCCTGGGTGTCCAGGCACAGCGGCCAGGCGTCGATGCCGGCGAACCGCTTGAAGAGGGCTGCCTTGCCCTCCATCACCGGGAGTGCGGCCATGGGGCCGATGTTGCCGAGGCCGAGTACGGCGGAGCCGTCGGTCACCACCGCAACGGAATTGCGCTTGATGGTGAGGCGGCGGGCGTCCTCGGGGTTCTCGGCGATGGCCATGCAGACCCGGGCCACACCCGGGGTGTAGATCATCGAGAGATCGTCACGGTTGCGGATGGGGTGCTTGGACTGCATCTCGATCTTGCCGCCGAGGTGCATCAGGAACGTACGGTCGGAGACCTTGCCGAGGACGACGCCCTCGATCTTGCGCAGTTCCTCGACGATCTCGTCGGCATGCGTGGTCGAGGTCGCCGCGATCGTGACGTCGATCCGCAGCTTCTCGTGGCCGGAAGCGGTCACGTCCAGGCCGATCACAGAGCCGCCGGAGGACTCCACGGCCGTGGTGAGCTGAGAGACCGCGGTACCGCTCGCGGGGACCTCCAGCCGGACCGTCATCGAGTACGAGACGCTGGGCGCCGTTGCCATGACCGGGTTCCTCCGCTTTTGCTAGCTTCATTGCCATGCGGCCGCGGCTGGTGCCCGGCGACGCTTTCCGATGGTCGCACCTACCTGCGAGTAGCAGGTAATAGCGTTCGTTTTGTTTTCGGAAAGTATTTTTCACCATACGAGATGTGGCGGTTCGGGCGGAAACCTCCAACGAAACAGGTCCGCGTCACCTCACGGTGACGCGGACCTGTCTCTCGTACGAATAGGTGGCACCGACCCGCCATGCTCGCCTCGCGGCAAGTGGTCGCTCGTAGCGACGAAGGTTGGGCCCGGGGGCTTGGATCGAGCCGGTGCCACAACCAGGCTAACACTGTGCTTTTCCCTGGGGACGCCCCCGGACCCTCAACCCCGGTAAGTGACTCCCGCATCGCGGGTTGACTCTCCATCAGTCCCGCAGCAGGTCCGGCACCCCGTTCGCGTCCGGCTCGTCGCGCCGGTCCGAGACCACCGTCAACTGCTGGGTCGCCCGGGTCAGCGCCACGTACAGAACCCGCAGCCCGGCCGGGGACTCGTCCGCGATCTCCGCGGGCGAGACGACGACCGTCGCGTCGTACTCCAGGCCCTTCGCCTCGAGCGAGCCGAGCGCGACCACGCGTTCGCCGAGTCCGGCCAGCCAACGCGCCGCCTGCTCGCGCCGGTTCATCGCGACCACCACGCCGACCGTGCCGTCGACCCGGTCCAGCAGGCGCTGCGCCTGGGCCCGTACGGTCTGGGCAAGGTTCCCGTCCCGTACGACCGCGAAGCTCGGCTGCACGCCCGTGGAGCGGACCGCGGACGGGGACTCCATGCCGGGCATGGCGAGCGCCAGCACCTTGGCCGCGAGTTCGGCGATCTCAGCCGGGTTGCGGTAGTTGACGGTGAGCTGGAAGCGGCGGCGCGGGCGGGAGCCGAGCGCCTCGTCGCGGGCCTCGGCCGCCTCGTCCTGGGACGACCAGGACGACTGCGCCGGGTCGCCGACGACCGTCCAGGTGGCGTGCCGACCGCGGCGGCCGACCATCCGCCACTGCATGGGGGTCAGGTCCTGCGCCTCGTCGACGATGACATGCGCGTACTCGGTACGTTCCTGAGCCAGCCGCTCGGCCCGTTCGCGCTGGGTCTCCTCGCGCTGCGGCATCAGCTCCTCCAGACCGGTGAGCTGGTCCAGCGGATCGAGATCGCGCCTGCGTCTGGGGCGGGCCGGGGTGCCGAGCAGCGTCTGCAGCTCGTCGAGGAGCGCCACGTCGTGTACGGACAGGGCCTCGCGGCGCAGCGAGCGGGCGAGGCGGCGCACCTCGCCCGGGTTGAGGATCCGGCGAGCCCAGCGGCCGAGCAGCTTCTCGTCGGCCATCGCGGTGAGCACCCGGCGCGGGGTGAGCTCGGGCCACCAGGCGTCCAGGAAGCCGATGAAGGCGTCCTCGGTGGCCACGTCTTCGTCGAACGAGGACCGCAGCTCGGCGGCGAGCTCCGGGTCGGTGTGACGGGTCGCGGCGCCCGACTTGGCGTACAGGGCGTCGAGCAGCAGCCTGCGGGCGCGCGGGCGCAGCAGATTGACCGGGGCAGTGCCGCCCAGCACCGCCTGGCGGATGCGCTGGAGCTCGTCGGCCTCCAGCTCGACGCGGCGCCCGAAGGCGACGACGCGCAGCCGGTCCGGGCCGTCCCCCAGCTCCAGCGCGCCCCGGGCGGCCTTGCGGAGCACCTTCAGCATCCGCGAGGAGCCCTTGACGCGGGCCACGGCAGGTTCGTCGTACGCCGTGGCCTCCACGCCGTCCACCAGATTGCCGACCGCGCGGATCGCGACCTGCCCCTCCTCGCCCAGCGAGGGCAGCACGCCCTCGGTGTACGCGACGAGCAGCGGGGTCGGCGAGACGATCAGGATGCCGCCCGCGTACCGCCGGCGGTCCTGGTAGAGCAGATACGCCGCCCGGTGCAGGGCCACCGCGGTCTTGCCGGTGCCGGGCCCGCCCTCCACATAGGTGACGGACGCGGCGGGGGCCCGGATCACCAGGTCCTGCTCCGCCTGGATGGAGGCGACGATGTCCCGCATGGTGTGGCTGCGGGCCTGCCCGAGTGCCGCCATCAGCGCGCCGTCCCCGACGACCGGGAGCTGCTCCCCGTCCAGCGTGGCGATCAGCTCCGGGCGCATCAGGTCGTCCTCGACGCCGAGGACCTTGCGGCCCTTGGAGCGGATGACCCGGCGGCGTACCACCCGGCCCGGATCGACCGGGGTCGAGCGGTAGAAGGGAGCGGCGGCCGGGGCGCGCCAGTCGATGACCAGCGGCGCGTAGTCGGAGTCGAGGACTCCGATACGGCCGATGTGCAGGGTCTCCCCGATGTCGGCCGTGTTGTCCGCCCGTACGGCCTCGTCCGCGGGCTCGACCGAGGTGTACGCGCCGTCCGGGCCCTTCTTGCCGTCCTTGCCATGCAGCAGGTCGATCCGGCCGAACAGGAAGTCCTCGAACTCGTTGTTCAGCCGGTTGAGGTGCACTCCCGCCCGGAAGACCTGGGCGTCCCGCTCGGCGAGCGCGCCCGGCGTGCCGACCTGCCCGCGTTTGGCGGCATCGTGCATGAGGAACTCCGCCTCGTGGATCTTCTCCTCGAGGCGGCGGTACACCTGATTCAGATGTTCCTGCTCGATACCGATCTCGCGGTCTCGTACGGAATCGACACCGGGATCAGCGGTTTCGACAGCGGCATCCTGCGCGGCCACCGAGGCCCCCTTCTGACGTGCACTGGGCAGCCGTCAACCGTACGCGAAGGGGGCGAATCTGTCAGGCTTCGACCTCCACCAGTCGCTTGCCATCGAAGGTGCGGACCTCGAAGTGGTCGATGTCGTTCCGGTCCATCGCCGCTCCGCCGTGGACGTAGAGCGGGTTCTTGCCCAACTTGTTCGGGCTGTCCTCGATGCCGTAACCCCACTTCGGGACGGCCCAGGAGGTCACGACCTCTTCCTCGCCGCTCTTGGAAACGGCGATCAGATTGCACTTGAGCGGGCCCTTGACGTTCTTCAGTTCGAGAACGGTGTGGGTGCCCCAGCCTTTCTCCTCCAGGCCGACGGTCGCGCTGACCTTGGTGGTCGCGTCCGTGGCCTGCACCTTCTCGTTCATGTGGTTGAAGAAGGCGTCCTCGGCGGGACTGGTGGGGTGCGGATCGGTGCGCGCCTGGTTGTTGCTTCCGGTGTCGTCCGCCGTGACCACGACCGCGACGGTGGGACCGCCGATGATCAGGGCGGCGGCGGCCGCGACCATATACATGCCGCGCCGGCGCTTGGCCGCGCGCTTGGCGGCGACCTCGTCGAGCAGTCCGCCGAGCAGCTGCGGGCGGGGCGCGGTGGGCACCACGGGGACCGGTCGCGGCGGCGGGACGTCGGGCGTGAACCGCATGCCGGGCATGTTCAGCACATTCGGCTGCTGCACCGGCACCGGGGCCTCAGCCAGCATGGCCAGCATCGGCTCCATTCCGGAGAACTCCTCGAGGTGGGCGGCGCAGATGTCGCAGCCCGCCAGATGCGCCTCGAAGGCGGAGGCGTCTGCGTCGTCCAGAATGCCGAGCACATACGCGCCGACAGCATCGTGTACGGATTCCTGCTCATACATGGTCATGCCGTGACCCCCCTCTCCTCCAGAGCGAGCTTCATGGAACGGAGTGCGTAGAACACCCGGGAGCGCACCGTCCCACTGGGTATGCCGAGCGTCTCGGCCGCCTCATTGACCGTACGCCCCTTGAAATACGTCTCGACAAGAACTTCCCTGTGGGCGGGCGTCAAATCATCGAGCGCATCTGAGAGCGTCATCAGCCACAACGCCTTGTCGATCTCGTCCTCCGCGGGCATGACCTCCAGCGGCGACGGATCGACCTCCTGCGGCCGGGCCTGCCGGCTGCGGTGACCGTCGATGACGATGCGGCGTGCGACCGTCACCAGCCAGGGTCGGACAGAGCCGGTGGCCCGGTTGAGCTGACCGGCGTTCTTCCAGGCACGGATGAGCGTCTCCTGCACCACGTCCTCGGCTCGCTGGCGGTCGCCGGCGACGAGGCGGAGTACATAGGCGAGCAAAGGTCCCGCATGTTCGCGATACAGCGCGCGCATGAGCTCCTCGTCAGGTGCTGAGGAGTCGTTGCGTGGCTTCTCGCTGCGATGGCGGGCCCTTTGCGGACGGTCATCGGCCACGGCGGCATCCTTGCGCACCTGAACCTCCCGGTCGAGACCCTGATTTTGGCTGACTGCTTCTCCCCCATCACTACGGGGGCCGCAGACGCATCACTCAACGTCCCGCCGAAAAAGTTTCAAGATCTTTTGAGGAAGGGTCCGAGCCGGTCTCAGGCCCTCGCCACGGCAGCCCTGCGCCGGTGTCTGGCGACCCGCTCGCGGTTCCCGCACACCTCACTGGAGCACCAGCGCCGCCGCCGTCCGCGGGAGGTGTCCAGATAGACGCGGCGGCAGTTGTCACCCTCGCACTGCCGCAGCCTCGCCCTGGCCGGCGGGTCGGTCAACAGCTCCACGGCGTCGCGGGCGACAGCGGCGAGCAGCGCCCCGCACTCGGGCGCCGCGCTCAGTGCCCGTACGAGCGAGCCCTGCGCGTCGCGTACGGCCCGGATGCCGGGCGGCGCTCCCGCGGCGAGGGCGTTGACCCGCTCCAGCGCCGACTCGGCGCCGCGGCCTTCGATCTGAGCCCGCACCAACTGGCCCACGCAGTCCCGCAGTTCGACGAAGCGCCCCACCCACTGGCCCTCGACGGCCGCCAGCTGCGTGCCCGCGGGCACCAGACCGGCGCCGACCAGCCACCGGCCGAGCCGCCCGGGCCCGTCCAGCGGCTCACGCCCGCCGGTGGCCGCCTCCGCCGTCGCCACCAGGTCAAGGCAGATCCGCCCGGAGTCGAACCTCCAGTCGTACGCGGCCGCACCCGTCGCGCCTGCCGCCATGCGCCTGTCACCACCTCGGGTCACTTCCGGGTATCCCCACCAGAGTGCCCGTCCGGGCGTGCGGCCGGAACCCCTCCTCCTGGCCCGGTCCGGCCGCCCAGCACGTCGGCTTTGTTCGACGCGCCGGCCACCACGGTGAGGCTGCACTTCCCGTTCGCCGTGAAGGAGTACGTGTATTGACCTCCTCGCCACCGCGAACCGTGGCGATCCTTCGCGTATGCGGCGCCGGGCGCGTTCGCCGGCTGCTTCTGCAGCGACGGGTCAAGCAGCCGGAGGGGTGAGCTTCCGCCGCTCTTCAGGGAGTCGGCGGGTCGTCGTGCAGGATCCGCTGGAAAAGGCGGTGGTCACGCCAGGCGCCGTCGATGTGCAGATAGCGCGGTGCCGTGCCGATCAGCTCGAAGGAGCACTTGGCGAGGACGCGCTGGGAGGCGGCGTTGGCGATGAGGGTGCCCGCCTGGACGCGGTGCAGGCCCAAGTCCTCGCGGGCGGCCCGGCAGACCTCCTCGACCGCGCGCGTGGCGAGCCCGCGGCCGGTGTACTCGGCGTCGATCCAGTAGCCGAGATTCCCGCTGCGAAACGGTCCCAGCGCGATGCCGGAGAGGGTGATCCCGCCGATGACTCGCGTGCCTTCGGTGAAGTGCCAGCGCCTGGTGGCCGGATGAGGGGCGAGCCGGGCGGCCTGCCCTTCGGGGGTGTAGTACGCCTCGGGGCGGTTGGGCTCCCAGGGACGCATGTGGTCGCGATTACGGACCAGAGCCCGGGCGACTTCCTCGGCGAGGCGGGCGGCGGCGTCCGGCCCGTCGGGCTCCAGGCGTACGGGATCAGTGCTCATCCTGCGTACCGTAGACGCCCGGACAGGCGCTTGCGCGACCGTTTTCGTACGTCACACGTCCGCGTACTTGGTGTCGGCGGCCGGGTCCAGCGCGAGCCGGTAGCCACGTTTGACGACCGTCTGGATCAGTTTGGGCGCGCCAAGTGCCGTGCGCAGCCGGGCCATCGCCGTCTCGACGGCGTGCTCGTCGCGGCCCGCGCCCGGCAGCGTACGCAGCAGGTCGGAGCGGGAGACGACCCAGCCGGGGCGCCGGGACAGCGCGCGCAGCAGGGCCATTCCGGCGGGCGGCACGGGCCGCAAGTCGTCGTCGACCAGGACCGCGTGGCCGCGGATCTCGACGCGGCGGCCCGCAATCGGCAGCGTACGGGCCCGGGACGGCAGCTCCAGGCCGATCAGCTGCACCAGCGGGCCGAGCCGGAAGCGCTCCGGCTGCACCGTGGCGATGCCGTGGGCCTGCAGTGGCAGCGCCGTGACAGGCCCCACGCAGGCGGCCAGCACATCGTGGTCGAGAGCGTGCAGCAGCTCGGGGAGGAGTCCGCGGGTCTCGGCGCGGGAGAGCAGCGAGGCGGCGGCCGGGGCGCTGGTGAAGGTGAGGGCGTCCAGGGCGCGCGCGACAGTCGCGTCAAGCATGCGGTCGAGCGGTGCGAGGTCCTGCGGCGGCATCCACCGGTAGACGGGTACGACGACGACATCGGCGCCCCCGGCCCGTAGCGACTCGACGAAACCGGGCAGCGGCTCGCCGTGCAGCTGGAGCGCGATCCGGCGGCCCGCGACGCCCTGGGTGAGCAGCCGGTCGAGCACCTCGGCCATGGATTCGGACGGCGGGGACCACTCCTCGGTCAGCCCGGCGGCGCGGATCGCGCCCTTCACCTTCGGCCCGCGGGCCAGCAGCTCCACACCGCGCAGCCGGGCCAGCAACTCCTCGCCGTACCCCCAGCCGTCCGCGGCCTCCACCCAGCCGCGGAAGCCGATCGCGGTGGTGGCGACCACCACGTCGGGCCCGTGGTCGATCAGCTCCTTGGTGGCGGCGAGCAGTTCGGCGTCGTCTGCGAGCGGGACGATACGCAGGGCGGGGGCGTGGACGACGGCGGCGCCGCGTCGGCAGAGCAGCGCGCCGAGCTCGTCGGCGCGCCGTGCCGCGGTGACGCCGACGGTGAATCCGGCGAGCGGCCCGGGCGGCTTCGGGTTGTGCATGGCTGTCGTCCCCACGTATGCGGATGGGTGGCCGAGCCTGCCAACGGGGCGTGACAGACTCGGTTCGCCTGGATTTCGCCGGTGTTACACCTCTGCGTAGCTGAGCTGCGGCTTCGCCTCCGCAACCGGTGCCGCCTCGGTGGCGGGCCGGCGAAGGTATACCGCCCAAGTGACCGTGAAACAGGCCGCGTAGAAGGCGAGGAAGGCGACGAACGCCGACGTGCCGGTGCCCGCGGTCAGGAAGGACTGGCGGAAGGCGAGGTTGATGCCGAGCCCGCCGAGGGCGCCCACCGCGCCGATCAGCCCCATGGACGCGCCGGACAGCCGCCGCCCGTACGCGGCCGCCGCCTCGCCGGTCATGCCCTTTGCAACCGCCTTCGCCTGGAAAATGCCCGGGATCATCTTGTACGTGGAGCCGTTGCCGACCCCGGTCAGCACGAAGAGCGCGATGAACGCGGTGGTGAAGAGTGCCAGCGACTCCTGGACCGAGGCGAGCACGACGACCCCCGTTGCCGCCCCCATCCCGAGGAAGTTCCACAGGGTGATGCGCGCGCCGCCGAAGCGGTCGGCAAGCCGTCCGCCGACCGGCCGGATCAGCGAGCCGAGCAGCGGCCCGATGAAGGTGATGGACGCGGCCTGCAGCGGCGTACGCCCGAACTGCGTCTGGAGGACCAGACCGAAGGCGAAGCTGTAGCCGATGAACGACCCGAAGGTGCCGATGTAGAGGAAGGACATGATCCAGGTGTGCGGATCGCGCACGGCTTCCTTCGACGCCCCGGTGTCGTTCTTGACCGGAGCGAGGTTGTCCATGAAGAGCGCGGCGCAGACCGCGGAGACGGCGATGAAGGGGAGGTAGATCCCGAGCAGCACACGCGGTCCGCCGGCCGCGCCGATGACCGCGAGTCCGGCCAGCTGCACGACGGGCACCCCGATGTTGCCGCCGCCCGCGTTCAGTCCGAGCGCCCAGCCCTTCTTCCGCAGCGGGAAGAAGGAGTTGATGTTGGTCATCGATGAGGCGAAGTTCCCGCCGCCCACGCCGGTGAGCATCGCGACCAGCATGAAGGTGGTGTACGAGGTCCCGGGCTCCATCACCAGGAAGGCGGCGGCCGTCGGCAGGAGCAGCATCGACGCCGCAATGATGGTCCAGTTACGCCCGCCGAAGCGGGCGACGGCGAAGGTGTACGGGACCCGGATGAAGGCGCCGACCAGCGTCGCCATGGCGACCAGGAAGAACTTGCCGGCCGGGTCGATCCCGTACTCCGGTCCCATGAACAGGACCAGGACGGACCACAAGGTCCAGATCGAGAACCCGATGTGCTCGGAGAGGATGGAGAAGATCAGATTGCGTCGCGCAACCCGCTCCCCTCCCGCCTCCCAGAAAGCCTCGTCCTCGGGGTCCCAATGTTCGATCCATCGGCCAGCCATCACAAGCCTCCACGGGTGTCGGGTGTGGGAGGGACGCTAGGACCGGCGCGTTTCGCCCCCGGTGACCCGAGGTGACCGGCGCGAAACCTTGCTCTCACCCGGCGGCCTGCGCGTCTGTGAGCCGCCGGGCGTCACTCATGATCGGCTGGGCGTCACTCATGAGCGATATGTCGTCTTCAGGCAGCCAGTGGGCGGGATCACGGTCCAGCCACCCCTCCTCCGCGGCCAGTCGTGCGGCGGCCGCCCGCAGCGCGTCAATGCCCGGGTGCCGGAGCCCCTTGCGCCACACCAGCGAGAGGGGCGACAGCGGTACGGGATCGACGACCGGGCGCAGCACGCTGTCCGGCATGGCCGGAAAATCGACGACCGCCAGGACCGGGTTGCGGGTCTTCGCCATCACACGCCGGAACTCCTCGGCACCGATGGCCACGGGCGCGGGCGGCGCGATGCGAATCCCCCGCCCGGCGAAGAGCCGGCGCGCCAGATCCGTCCACTCCAGGGTCCGCGGATTGCCCGCCCCCGCGTACACGCTCTCGCCCGCGAGCGCGTCCAGCGGGATACGCGCCAGCCCGGCGAGCGGGTGGTCGTGCGGCAGCAGGACGGCCATCGGCTCGTACCGTACGGGCTGATGGGACAGGAGCATCCGTACGGCCGGTTCGAGCCCGGCGAAGCGCCCGAAGGAGACATCGAGCCGCCCGGCGACGATCTCGGCGGCGGCACCGGTCAGCCCGCTCTCGAAGCGGGCCATCAGCTCGCACTCGGGGGCGAGCTCCCGCGCCCGCGCGAGGACTCGGCCGGAGGCCATGCCCTCGCTGTTGAGATCGACGAGCAGCGGCCGCGAGGCCCCCGCGGCGGCCGCCAGCAGATCGTCCTGGGCCGCCAGCACCCGCCGGGCGTACGGCAGCAGCCGCTCGCCCTCGGCCGTGAGGGTCACCTGCCGGGTGGTCCGTACGAACAACTCGGCGCCCATCTCGCGCTCCAGCCGCCGGATGTCACGGCTGAGGGCCTGCTGGGCGACATACAGGCGGGCGGCGGCACGGGTGAAGTGCAGCTCGCCTGCGACGGCGACGAAGGCTCGGAGCAGGCGGGGGTCCATGTCTCGGGGCACGCCGTTGAATCTACAACGCGAGTGCGTCAATGGCGTCGGAGCAGGTGTTGGACCGCGTGAGGGCCTCGCGGCGAGGGTTGGGTCCATGCCGCATTCAGCCAGCTCTCCCGCCGACGCCTGCGGCGGGGCTGTCCCAAAACCCCGCAGGCCCGGCCCCCTCGCCTCCTACCGGCAACTCTTCGCACCCCCCGGCGCCCCCGCCTTCACCGCAGGCAACCTCCTCGCCCGCCTCCCCATGGGCATGTTCAGCGTCAGCGCCGTCATCATGATCGCCGGATCGCGCGGTTCGTACGCCCTCGCCGGAGCCGTCACCGCGACCGGGCTCGCCGTCACCGCGCTGGTCGCGCCGTGGACCGCGCGGCTCGTGGACCGGCACGGGCAGGCCCGTATCGCCGTGCCCGCCACCGCGCTCGCCGCGCTCGGCTCGCTGGCCCTCCTGCTCTGCGTGCATTACGACGCGCCCGACTGGACGCTCTTCGCCGCGTACGCCGCAACCGCCACCACCCCCAACACCGGCGGCATGTCCCGCGCCCGCTGGGCCCACATCCACCGCGGGGACCCGGCCACGCTGCACACCGCGAACTCCTTCGAGCAGGCCGCCGACGAGCTGTGCTTCATGCTCGGACCGGTGCTCGCGGCGTTCCTGTGCGCCGTGCTCTTCCCGGAGGCCGGCACGCTCACGGGCGCGGTCCTGATGCTGACCGGCGTACTGATCTTCGCGGCCCAGCGCTCCACAGAACCGCCGGTCACGCCCCGCCCTGCCGGGACCCGCTCCCCGCTGCGTACGGCCGGGATGGCGCCGCTGCTCGCCGTCTTCCTCGCCACCGGCGCGGTCTTCGGCGCGCTGGAGGTCACCACGCTCGCGTATCTGGACAGCCCGGGGGCGGGGCTGCTGCTCGCACTGCAGGCCGCCGGGTCGTGCGTGGCGGGCCTGCTGTACGGGGCGATGCGCCCCGCCCGCAGTCTGCCCGGCCGACTGGCCGGCACTCTCGCTGCCATGACCGCCCTGATGACCCTGCCACTGCTCGCCGCCCGCACGGGCTCGGCGGCCCTCCTCGCCGTCGCCCTGCTGCTGGCGGGCGCGGCGACCGCGCCGACGATGGTGACCGGAATGACCCTGGTCCAGCGGCTGACCCCGCAGAACAGCCTGAACGAGGGCATGACGCTCGCCGTCACCGCCATTCTCGGCGGCATCGCGGCGGGCTCGGCAACCGCCGGCTGGACGGTGGAGCACCTGGGCGCGGCGCACGGCTACGCCGTCCCGGCAGCGGCGGCGGCACTGGCCCTGACCGTGGCCCTCGCGGTGGCAGGCACGACAAAGGCCCGGCTGTCGTGACAGCCGGGCCTTCGCCTCACATGGGATGAGTGGAGATGGCGGGAATCGAACCCGCGTCCAACGGTGCAGAATCAGGGCTTCTCCGAGCGCAGTTCGCTGCGATTTTCTCAGCCCCGGAGATCACGCGAACAAGTCTCCGACGGGCTCAGTCACTGTTTGATTTCCCTCTACGCCCCGTGACCGGGCTTAGAGGTTTAGTTCCCTAGCTGATGCCAGGATCCGGGTCGGGAACAGCCCCGGGCTGACACCCGAAGGCCTTCGCTAGCTGCTAATTAGGCAGCGAGCGCGAAGGCGCGGGAATCGCTCTTGGAATTGGCGATTATTGGTTGCGACATATGGTTAACGAGATCATTGCCGCTTCCTCGGCTCGCTTCCCCTGCTTCGACATCCGCTGTCGAAACCGATCATCCCCATGTTGAGTTTTCAATGCATGCACCCGCTGTGAGGTGCAGATGCCATCGTACGTGACCAACGCACGACGGTGCCACCATATTCCGCTCGGCCAGGCGTCAGGCCCGCTGCCGTCGCTTCACCGCCGAGATCGCGCGGTCCGTCTCGCGCCGGTCCTGCTTCTCCCGCAGCGTCTGCCGCTTGTCGTACTCCTTCTTGCCCTTCGCCAGCGCGATCTCGACCTTCGCCCGGCCGTCCTTGAAGTACAGCACCAGCGGCACGATCGTGTGCCCCGTCTCCTGCGACTTCGACTCGAGCTTGTCGATCTCTGCGCGGTGCATCAGCAGCTTTCGCTTGCGCCGCGCGCTGTGGTTGGTCCACGTCCCCTGGGTGTACTCCGGCACGTGCACGTTGTGCAGCCACGCTTCGTGATCGTCGATCTGGACGAAGCCGTCCACCAGCGAGGCCCGCCCCTGACGCAGCGACTTCACCTCGGTACCTGTCAGCACGAGACCGCACTCGTAGGTGTCGAGGATGTGGTAGTCGTGCCGCGCCTTCTTGTTCTGCGCGATCAGCTTGCGCCCTTTTTCCTTAGCCATAGTGCGGTCATTTTCGCACTAAGACCCGCCCCCGAGGCCACTCAATACTGTCTGGGCCCGTTCCTCGGCCCCCTCGCTCGCTGCGAGGTCCGGGGTGATGCCCCGGCCATCCACGCTGTGCCCGGCCGGGGTGCGGTAGTGGCCGACGGTCAGCTCGGCGACCGAGCCGTCGGGCAGCCGGCTGGGCATCTGGACCGAGCCCTTGCCGAAGGTGCGCGATCCGACGGTGATCGCCCGGCCACGGTCCTGCAGCGCCCCGGTGACCAGCTCGGCGGCGCTCATCGTGCCGCCGTCGACCAGGGCGACGACGGGTCTGACGGTGTCCCCGCCGGGCGGGGCGTACAGCGCGCGCTGCTCGCCCCGTATGTCGTACGTGGCGACCAGACCGCCGTCCAGGAAGGCGGAGGCGGCGGTGACGGCCTCGGTGACCAGGCCGCCCGCGTTGCCGCGCAGATCGAGCAGAACGCCGATGCCCGCAGGGGTGCCCCGGACCGCGTCCCGCACCTGCGTGCCCGCGCCCTTGGTGAAGGAGGCGACCTTGATCATGACGGCGCCGCCCGCCAGCTGCCGGACGGTGACCGCCTCGGTGGTCAGCGTGGTGCGCAGCAGCTTCTCGGTCCATGCCCGGCCGTCGCGCTCCAGGCCCAGCGTGACCCTCGTACGGTCGCCGCCGCGCAGCAGCGCCACGACCTCGGTGACGGGGCGCTTGTCGACCGTGAGCCCGTCGATCGTACGGAGCCGGTCGCCGGCCTTGATGCCCGCCTTGGCGGCGGGGCCGCCGTGCTGGACCCTGGTGACCTCCACCCGCCCGTCCCCGGCCCGGCGCGCCCACAGGCCCACACCGGTGTACTCACCGTCGAGGGCCTGCTCGAACTCCTCGTACTCGCTCTTGTCGTACACCGCGCCCCAGCGGTCCCCGCTGCGGCTGACGATGTCCTCGGCCGCTTCCGTACCGGACTTGCCGTCGGCCATCGCCTCGGCAGCGGCACGGGCGACGTCGTCGCGGTCGACGGTCGCGGCGGCAGAGCGGGCGGAGAGGGGCGGAGCGTTCTTGTCGCGCGGCAGCGCGTTGGTGGCGGCCGCGGTGGCGAGAACGCTTGCGAAGACCAATGTCAGGGCCGCCCCGCGGCGGATGCGGCGGGGCCGAGGGCTGAACTCCGGGCCCGGCATGGCGAACACTCTAGGACAAGCGAAAGGCGCCGTACGGCGGTTGACCGCACGGCGCCAGGGGTGCTTGTCACACCTTGAGGTACTTGCGCAATGCGATGAAAGCAGCCATGGCGGGCATCAGCAGCCCGATCGCGATCACCAGCGGGAGCTTGGTGACCACCGCGTCCCAGCCGATGAAGTTGACCAGTTGCATCTTCTCGGACAGCGCCAGACCGTGGTCGATCAGGAAATACCGGCCCACGAGCAGCATGGCGGAGGCGACCACGCCGCCCAGCAGACCGGCGAAGGCGGCCTCCATGATGAACGGCATCTGGATGTAGAAGCTGGAGGCTCCCACGAGCCGCATGATGCCGGTCTCACGCCTGCGGCTGAACGCCGAAACACGCACGGTGTTGACGATCAGCATCAGCGCAATCACCAGCATCAGCGCCATCACGAAGAGCGCGGCGACATTCATGCCGTTCATCAGGGAGAACAGGTTCTCCAGGATGTTGCGCTGGTCCTGGACGGACTGCACACCGTCCCGGCCCGCGAAGGCGGTCGCGACGACCTTGTACTTCTCGGGGTCGTCCAGTTTGACCCGGAACGACTCCTGCATCTGGTCCGGCGTGATGGTGGACGCGATGGGAGTGTCGCCGTACTGCTCCCGGTAGTGCTTGTACGCCTCTTCTGCCGTCTCGCGGTGGACGGTGTCGACCACGTCCATCTTCTTGAGATCGGTTTCGATCTGCTGCTTCTGCTGGGCGGTTACGGCGCCCTTGGCGCACTTGGGAGACGTCGCCGCGTCGTTCTTGTTGCAGAGGAAGATCGAGACGTTGACCTTGTCGTACCAGAAGTCCTTCATCGTGCTGACCTGCTCGCGCATCAGCAGCGCACCGCCGAAGAGGGCGAGTGAAAGGGCTACGGAGACGATGACGGCGAAGGTCATCGTGAGATTGCGGCGGAGACCGACGCCGATCTCCGACAGTACGAACTGGGCGCGCATGGCGAGTCTTTCAGCCTTTCAGTCGTGTCGCTCTACGGGCTCAGTGCTGGTAGCCGTAAACGCCGCGTGCCTGGTCGCGTACGAGACGGCCCTTTTCGAGCTCGATGACGCGCTTGCGCATCTGGTCGACGATGTTCTGGTCGTGAGTCGCCATGATCACCGTGGTACCGGTCCTGTTGATCCGGTCCAGCAGCTTCATGATGCCCACGGAGGTCTGCGGGTCGAGGTTGCCGGTCGGCTCGTCCGCGATCAGCAGCATGGGGCGGTTGACGAAGGCCCGCGCGATAGCGACGCGCTGCTGCTCACCGCCGGAGAGCTCACCGGGCATCCGGTCCTCCTTGCCGCCGAGGCCGACGAGGTCGAGGACCTGGGGCACGGCCTTGCGGATCTCACCGCGTGGCTTGCCGATGACCTCTTGTGCGAACGCCACGTTCTCCGCGACGGTCTTGTTGGGCAGCAGCCGGAAGTCCTGGAAGACCGTGCCCAGCTGGCGGCGCATGTGCGGCACCTTCCAGTTGGACAGCCGGGCCAGGTCCTTGCCGAGGACATGCACCAGGCCCTGACTGGCGCGCTCCTCGCGCAGGACCAGCCGCAGGAAGGTCGACTTGCCGGAACCGGACGAGCCGACGAGGAAGACGAACTCTCCCTTGGCGATGTCGAGTGAGACATCGCGCAGGGCGGGGCGGCTCTGCTTGGGGTAGGTCTTGGAGACGTTGTCGAATCGGATCACGGGTGCACCACGGTCGGCCGGGAGTAGGTGTGCGTGACCTTACGCGAAGCGGACTGGCGCGCGCAGTCGACGCCATGAGTTGCGCATTTTGTCCCGTCATGGAAGGGGTGTAATCCGGCGGGGCGCGCCGAAACACGCGCGAGCTGGCACAGTGGTAGGGGAACAGTGGCGTTTCCCTGAGCGTTGTCGGGAGAGAACTGTGCTTACGGTCCGCGCCTGCGGTTCCGGCGCGCGGGAGGAGGAGAGCGCATGACCTACGACCGATTGGTGTGCGCCAACTGCGCGGCCCCGGTCACAGAGGGTCGCTGTCCGGTCTGCCGTGCGAACCGCGAGCGACTGCAGCAGCAGGGCCCCTTCGGCGGCCTGAGCCCGGTGGCGCTGCTGACCCTCCTGGTGGTGTTGATCGCGGCCCTGGCACTGCTGGCCGCGCACCAGACCGCGTAGGACAGCTTTACGCATACGGAAGGGCCCGGGGTGCCGTAGCACCCCGGGCCCTTCCGCGTACTGCTACACGCTGTGTCGCTCGTCGCTTAGGCGACGGTGCGACCGCCACTCACGAGACGCGGCAGCATACGGAAGCCGATGCCACCGGCGATCATCGTCGCGGCACCGATGAGCAGGAAGGTGGTCTCGGCGGCGCCGGTCTCCGCCAGCTCCTCCTTGGCCTTGCCCTGCTCGACCGGCTTGGAGCCGGCGCTGTCGGTGTCGGTGTTGTCGGCGCACTCGGCACCGTCGAGGTCGACGGTGCAGGTACCGGCGTCGCCGTCGTTGCCGTTTCCGTTGCCGTTTCCGTTGCCGTTTCCGTTGCCGTTTCCGTTACCCGGGTTCGTCGGGTCCTCGGACGGGTCGTCGGTCGGCTTGCCCGTGGGCTTGTCCGTCGGCTTGCCCGTGGGCTTGTCGGTCGGCTTGCCCGTGGGCTTGTCCGTGGGGACGTCCGTCGGAACATCGGTAGGAACATCCGTGGGGACATCCGTCGGTACGTCCGTCGGGATGTCGGTGGGGACGTCTGTCGGAATGTCCGTCGGGATCTCAGTCGGGTCGGCGTCGATACCGATACCGGCGTCGATGCCACTCTCGTCGGCGTTGGCCGACACCTTGAGGGGACCCACGTCGATGCCGACACCGACGGCCGAGGCGGCGCCGGCGGCGGTCAGCGACGCACCGGCAGCGATCACCGCGCCGGCGGCTATTCGCGCCACACGGATCCGCGTCTTCTTGGTCATCTGGCTGCTACCCCCAGTAGCTAATCGTCAATGGAGCAGCGCCCGGGGCGACTTCGTCGGGGGCGATTGCTCTTCCCCCATTCACACGCGCCCCAGAGATACGCATGCCGCGCGTCAGCTTTCCCAGTTTTCGCACTAGCGTCAAGGTCGTTGCGCGTGCGATGTCCGGTATGCGGGAGCTTGCCTGACCTGCGCGGATGCAACTGTGACATAAAAAGGGAACTGCCGCCCCGGGGGCGGCAGTTCCCTTGTCGACAAAAGCGTCGTTTTACTTCTCCTGCTGCTTGCGCCAGCGAATTCCGGCCTCCAGGAAGCCGTCGATCTCACCGTCAAGTACCGCCTGGGGGTTGCCCACTTCGAACTCCGTACGCAGGTCCTTGACCATCTGGTACGGGTGAAGGACGTACGAACGCATCTGGTTTCCCCAGGAGTTGCCGCCGTCGCCCTTGAGGGCGTCCATCTTGGCCTGCTCCTCCTGACGGCGGCGCTCAAGCAGCTTCGCCTGCAGGACGTTCATCGCGCTCGCCTTGTTCTGGATCTGCGAGCGCTCGTTCTGACACGAGACGACGATGCCGGTCGGGATGTGCGTCAGACGCACCGCCGAGTCCGTGGTGTTGACGCCCTGACCGCCGGGTCCTGACGCGCGGTAGACATCGACGCGCAGCTCGGCCTCGTCGATCTCGATGTGGTCCGTCTTCTCGACGACGGGAAGCACCTCGACACCCGCGAAGGACGTCTGGCGGCGGCCCTGGTTGTCGAACGGCGAGATACGCACCAGGCGGTGGGTGCCCTGCTCGACGGAGAGCGTGCCGTAGGCGTACGGCGCCTTCACCACGAAGGTGGTCGACTTGATGCCGGCCTCTTCGGCGTACGACGTTTCGTAGACCTCGGTGGAGTGGCCGTGGCGCTCGGCCCAGCGCAGATACATACGCTGCAGGCGCTCGGCGAAGTCGGAGGCGTCGACGCCGCCGGCCTCGGCGCGGATGTTGACCAGCGCCTCGCGCTCGTCGTACTCGCCGGACAGGAGCGTGCGTACTTCCATCTCGTCCAGCGCCTTGCGGACATCGGTGAGCTCGGACTCCGCCTCGGCGAGGGTGTCCGCATCGTCCTCGGTCTCGGCGAGCTCGAAGAGCACGCTCAGGTCGTCGATCCGGTTACGGAGCGCCTCGGTCTTGCGGAGCTCGGCCTGGAGGTGCGAAAGCTTGCTGGTGATCTTCTGCGCCGCCTCCGGGTCGTCCCAGAGGGACGGGGCCGCGGCCTGCTCCTCGAGCACGGCAATATCTGCCCTCATCTTCTCGAGGTCCAGGACGGCCTCGATCGACCCCATGGTCGAGGAGAGGGACTTCAGCT
The DNA here is from genome assembly GCF_044389785.1 of Streptomyces sp. NPDC019443. NCBI lineage: Bacteria > Bacillati > Actinomycetota > Actinomycetes > Kitasatosporales > Streptomycetaceae > Streptomyces > Streptomyces sp. NPDC019443. Next base: position 43,858 of record NZ_JBIRYJ010000008.1, on the reverse strand, counting down.
CTTCGGATACATCGACGACTGCCACGCGTCCAGCGTAACGGCTGGGCGCGACAGCCCGACCCCCTAGGGTTCCGCGGGTGCCGACTGCTTCGAGTCCTGCGGGGGTGCGTCCGAGCCGTCGTCGCTCGTGGCCAGCCAGCCGCCGACGCCCACCGCAGCCGCCACCGCGAGCGCCGCGACACCCAGGGTGATGCGGCGCTTGCGGACCGCGTCCGACTTGTGGCGGGCCGATCCCGGGCGGCGCTGGCCGGGGGTGCGAGGGGCGCGTGCCGTGCCGCGGGCGCCGCCCGCGAGCTCGTCCGGGGCCGGGACGCGCATCGAGGTGTGGGTGTCGCGGTTGGAGTCCGCGGGGGCCGCGCCGGGGACGAGGGGGACGGCGCCGCGGCGGCGGGGCTCGCCGGGGGTGGCCTGCACCACGTCCTCGTAGGGCTCCGAGGGCGGCTCGGCATCCGGCTCGTCGACGTCGAGCGGCGGCATACCGGCGAGGAGCGGGAGGAGGTCGTGCAGGCGGGTGGCCAGCTCGGAGGCGCGCAGACGGGAGGCAGGGGCCTTCGCGAGGCACTGGACGATGAGCTGCCACAGCTCGTCGGGGATGCCCGGGAGGGGGACCACCGTCTCGGTGACATGGCGGCGCAGGACCGCGCCGGGGTGGCCGCCGCCGAAGGGCGTGAAGCCGGCGAGGAGCTCGTACAGGACGGTGGCGAGAGCGTAGATGTCGACGGCGGCCCGGGGCGGCAGGCCCTCGACGATCTCCGGGGCGATGTAGTCGGGGGTGCCGATGATGCCCGACGGGTTCGGCGGGTTCGGCGGGTTCGTGCCGGTGGGGCGCAGCGCCTTGGTGCGGCGCGGGGTGTCGATCAGCTTGGCGACGCCGAAATCGGTGAGCAGCGCCGGGTGGGATCCGGCGGGGCCGAGCGGGCCCTCCATGTCGAGAAGGATGTTCTCGGGCTTGACGTCGCGGTGGACTACCCCGGCGGCGTGGGCGGCGGCGAGGCCGTCGGCGACGTCCGCGATGATCGCGACCGCCGCCTCGGGGGCGAGGCGGCGCTCCCGGTCGAGGCGGGTGCGCAGATCGGTGCCGCGGACGAGATCCATGACGAGCGCCAGGTCGTTGCCGTCGACGACGAGGTCACGGACTCCGACGACCCTCGGGTGCTCAAGTCCGAGCAGGGCCGTGCGCTCCTGCACGAAGCGTCCGACCAGCTCCTGGTCGGATGCCAGGTCCTCACGCAACAGCTTGATGGCGACGGGGCCTTCCGGCCCCTCGCCGAGCCACACCGTGCCGGCGCTGCCCCGCCCCAGGATCTGGTGGGCCGTGTACCGGCTGCCGATATTCCGTGCCAAGACTGCTCCCTCAGCGGCTGGCGTTGCCCGCTGTGTCCACCCGGGGGACAACCCCCGGACCCCCGGCCCGAAAAGCAGGCCAGGCACCGTGACCGACGGGGACACGCGAGGCGCACCTGAGTAACGTACGCGGGCATCCGGGGGCTGTGTGCCCCGGATGGCGCCAACCTTCACTTCTGCGGGGGAAATCACCCCGTAGAAGTCGACAAAGCTACTCAGTGGCTACTGCCCGGGGGCCGAGCCGGTGCCGGGGTCCGATGAGCCCGGGTCCGAAGCACCGAGGTCCGAGATCCAGTCCGTCACCTTCGAGATGCCGTTGCCGATCGCCTCCCAGTAGCTCGTGCCCTGCGCGATCCAGCCCTGGAGCGGGGTGAGCTCCCAGATCAGCCAGCCCGCGACGAAGAACAGGACCACGGTGAACAGGCAGCCCTTGAGGCAGCCGAGGCCCGGGATCCGCATCGGGTTGGCGCTGCGCTGCCTCGGCCGGCGCGGCACCGGCTGCTGGGGCGGCGGCTGCGGAGGCGCGTACTGCTGTTGCTGCGGCGGTGGCGGGGCGTACCGCTGGGGCTGCGGGCGCTGGGGCTGCGCCTGCGGTGCGTACTGCTGCTGTTGCGGGCGCTGCGGCGGCTGCTGCTGGCGCTGCGGGCGACGGCGCAGCGGGTCCTGGCTCGGGTCGAGGTACTGGACCTGCGTCTGTTCGTTGCGGTCGCGTGCCGCCTGGAGCTGGGACTGCCAGGGGTGCGGATCCTCGGGACGCGGCGGGCCCGGAGGCACGGGGGGCATGGCCGCGGTCGGGTCGGCGCCGTTCGGCGGGGTGCCCGTCTGCTGCATGACGCTGGTCGCGCCATTGGGGTCGTACGCAGGGGGGTTGTACGCACCGGCATTGCTCTGCAGCACCTGTGTCGGGTCGGCCGCGCCCGGGAGGCCGGGAACCGTGGCCGGCGACGGGTCGGGCGCCAGCAGCGCGGCGACCCCCAGCGCGGCCTCGACCTGAGCGGAGGAGGAGTGCACGCCGATACCGGCCGCGACGGTGCGCAGCCCGCGGGCGAGGTTCTCGGCGCTGGGCCGCTCGGCGGGCTCCTTGCGCAGGCAGCGCTCTATGACCGTCCACAGCGGCTCGGGAACGGTGGTGGGGCGGCGCGGCTCCTCGCTCAGGTGGCGGTGGAGCACTTCGAGCGCGGTGCCGCCGGCGAACGGGGGCCTGCCGGTGACCAGTTCGTACAGCAGGATGCCCGCGCCGTAGATGTCGACGGCGGAGGTCTGCGGGCGGCCCTCGGCGGACTCGGGCGCGACGTACGCGGGCGTGCCGACGAATTCGTGCGTACGGGTCAGGCCCGGGGAGTCCGCGAGGCGCGCGATGCCGAAGTCGGTCAGCATCGGGTGCATCTGGCCGTCGGCGTCGTTCTTGAGCAGGACGTTCGCGGGCTTGAGGTCGCGGTGGACCACGCCGTCGGCGTGGCTGGCGGCGAGCGCGTCCGCGATCTGGGCGGTGAGGAGGGACGCGGCGACCGGCGTGAGGGGGCCGTTGTCACGGAGATAACGGTGCAGGTCGGGGCCGTCGACCAGGTCCATGACGAGCGCGAGGAGATCGCCCTCGACGACGAGGTCTCGGGTACGCACGATGTTCGGGTGGGTCAGGCGGAGCAGGACGGAGCGCTCGCGCAGGAAGCGCATCACCACGTCCGCGTCGTTCGCCAGCTCCTCCTTGAGGACCTTGATCGCGACGGTCTCGCCGGGCTGGCCCGCCACGGCCGCCTCGGCGCCCGCGGTCTCCCGCTGGCTGGCTCGCCAGACGGTGCCCGTGGCGCCGCGCCCGAGGGGCTCCTCGAGCAGGTACTTGCTGCCTACCGGCCGCACGTCATGTGCTCCCTGCTGATCTGATCGTGGTCCTTGCGTGGTCCCGGGACGCTGTGCCCTGTCCGGGTGTCCGACCCACTTTAGTGCCGCCGGACAGGACACCGGCCGGTCGTTCGGGCAGTTGCCCGTCCAGTTGCCCCGTCCGGTTGTCCGTTTGTCCGTCCCCTCGCCTGCCCAGCGGTGTTCGAAAGAAAGACGCGGGCATCGCACGGATGGTTGCCGAACAGCCGTGCCGCGAACATCACTCACGTTCCGGATCAGATCCCAACCAGGCATTTTTACGTCCAGAGCCGACCAATCAAGATCACTTACCGGTGGCCCCCGGGCGTGTTGTCAGTGGCAGGTGCGAGGATGCCCTCAGCACGGAGTCGTGAGGGAGGGAGCCTCGCGCTGCGTGCCGACCTGCCGGGTGGGGGCGATCACGGGGCGGCTCCCCTGCCGGGTACCCCGCGCAGAAGGGATTGCTGACGGCGATGCAGATCCGGCTGACCGTCCTCGCGCCGTGCAGCGGGCAGTCCGCGGCCGCGGGACACGCTTATGCGGGACAGTCCTCAGCGAGACAGTCCTCAGCGAGACAGGGCTCCGCGGCACAGGCCTCTGCGGGGCGCGCGTGTGACGTGCTGATCACCGCGCCCGCCGGGACGGCGCTGGCCGCCGTGGCTTCCGGCCTGGCGGCGGCCGTCTCCGGCCCGGACGTCTCGGGCTCGGTCGTGCTGTACGCGGGCCAGGAGCGGCTCGACGCCCAGCGCCGCACCCTGGGAGAGCCTCCGCTGGTGGACGGCGCGGTGCTCTCTCTCCAGGTCCCCCGCGACGACGAGTCGCCCGTCGAGGACGCGTCCGCCCAGCTCCATGTGGTGACGGGCCCGGACGCGGGCGGCGTCCATCTGCTGCACGGCGGCCAGATCAGGATCGGCCGCTCCGCCGACGCGGACGTGCCGCTGGACGACCCGGACGTATCGCGGCTGCACTGCGCGGTCACGGTCGCCGAGGACGGCCGCGTCACGATCGCGGACCTCGGCTCGACGAACGGCACGACGCTGGACGGCACACCGGTGAGCGCGCGCCCGGTCCGCCTGCCCGCAGGCGCGCTGCTGCGCCTGGGCGAGTCGACGCTCCGCCTGGTCCCGTGCGACCGGACGCCGGGCCTGGCCACGGCTCCGGACGGTGAGGGACACCTGCGGGTGACGCGGGGTACTGGCGCCGAAGGCCCTGACAGGCCGGCGGAATCGGGCGGCGGCGGGTCGGCTGCGTATGCCTTCGGGCCGGGCGGCTCGGGCGCTGCGGGATCGGGACAGGGCGGCTCCGGCGCTGCGGGATCCGGACAGGGCGGCTCCGGCGCTGCCGGGTCGGCGCCGTACGCCTCCGGCGCGGCCGGTTCAGGCCCTGGCGGCCCCGCACAAGACCCTCGCCGTCCCGACGGGCCGGCTCCGTACGGCACCGGCTCCGCCGGTGCGCAGGGCGGCTCCGGCCCCGACGCGTACGCCCCAGGTGGCCCCGGCCCCGACGCGTACACCGCCCCCTACAACGCCACCCCCCGCGTGCCCAGCCAATACGACCCCTACGCCCCGTCCGCACCCACCAGCGCCGGCCAGGGCGACGCCGGGACGCTGTACCCGAGCCACCCCGCTGGCGGGCCCCAGGGCGACGCCGTGCATGCCAGGGCCGCCGACGGTCAGGACGAGGCTCCCTCCGCAGGGCCCAAAGGGCATGGCACTCCCGCGCACGGGACCCGGCTGCCCCAGGGTGTCGGGCGCAGGCGCGGCATAGGTGCCTGGGCGCGGCGGCTGGCCGGTGGACGGGAGGAGCCCGTCGCCGAGGTCGCGCCTCAGCCCGGTCCGCCCTTCAGCGCGGGTCCCGTCGTCGATCGCTGGCCCGACCCCGCAGCCGTCCTGCTCACCGCGCTCGGACCCGGACCACGGCTCTGGGAGCGCGGGCCCGGGCATCCCGAGTCACTCGTCATACGGCTCGGCACCGCCGACCGGGCCGAGCTGCCCGCCGTGCCGGTGACCGTCGGCCTGCGGGAGGCCGGTTCACTGGGGCTCGCGGGACCGCGGGCGCGGCTGGCCGGTCTCGCCAGGTCCGCCGTGGCCCAGCTCGCCGCGCTGCACTCGCCGGTGGACCTGGAAATCGTGCTGATCAGCACGGACCGGACCCGGAGCCTGGAGGAGCGCAGGGCCGAGTGGGCCTGGCTCGGCTGGCTGCCACATCTGCGGCCCGCCCACGGCCAGGACTGCCGACTTCTGCTCGCGTACGACCGGGACCAGGCCACCGCCCGCAGCGCGGAGCTCACCCGCAGGCTGGACGACGGCCCGCTCGGTCCCGGCTGGCCGAGCGCCGACCGCAGGTCCCTCGCCGAGGCCGCCGCGCGGTACGAAGGGGCCCGCACCGTCGTCATCGTCGACGGCGACCCGGGCTCGGCCGTGCTGCGCGAGACGACGGCCCGGCTGGCCGACGCAGGCTCGGCCGCCGGGATCCATCTGATCTGTCTGGCCGAGACCCCGGCCGCCTCGCCCGCGTCCCCCGTCGCCGCGACGTACGAGACGGCGTGCGCGGCCTCGCTCGCCTTCCGCGAGTGCGGGGCGGTCGCCCTGCTGAGCGGCGATGTGGCGACCGCGCTGCGCCTGATGCGTACGGCCGGCGGGCAGCCCGCCGGGCACGGCACGGTCGGCGCGGTGGATGCGGTGTCGGCGGCCTGGGCGGAGCGCTTCGGCCGCGCGCTGGCACCCCTGCGCGCCGAGGGCGGGAGCACGGGCGCTCACCCGGGCAGGGCCGTGGCGCTGCCCCGGTCCGCGCGGCTCCTGGACGAGCTGGGCCTGGCCCGCGCCACGCCCGCATCGCTGATGGCGCGCTGGGCGTCCGCGGGCAACGGCACCGCCGTGCTCGGCGCGGGTCCGTACGGCCCGCTGGCCGTCGATCTGATCGAAGAGGGCCCGCATCTGCTGATCGAGGGCCCGGCCGGCAGTGGCCGTACCGAGCTGCTGCGTTCCGTCGCGGCCTCGCTGGCCGCCGCGGGCCGCCCCGACCGGCTCGGTCTGCTGCTGGTCGACGGCGCGGGCGGCGAGCGTGGCGAAGGGCTCGCGGCCTGTGCGGAACTCCCGCATGTCACCGAGCACTTGGTGGCCTCCGACCCGGTCAGGATGAGGGCCTTCGCGCAGGCGCTGGGGGCCGAGCTGAAGCGCCGGTCCGAGCTGCTCGGCAGCGTGGGCTTCGCCGAGTGGCACACGCAGCGCGAGCTGACCGACCGGATGGTGGGCCAGCGCCCGCCGACCGCCGCCGAGCAGCGCGGCGACCTGGACTCTCCCTCCAGCGGCACGCTGCGCTTGCGCCCTGGTGCTCGTACGAAGGCGGAGGGCCCGGCCCCGCTGCCCCGGCTCGTCGTGCTGGTGGACGACTTCGACGCACTGGTCGCCCCGGCGCTCGGCAGCCCGGGACGCCCCGCGGCCGGTTCGGTCGTACGGGCGCTGGATGCCGTTGCCCGCGACGGTGAGCGGCTCGGCGTACATCTGGTGGCGACATCCGCCCGCCCCGACCGCACGGCGGACACGGAGCTCGCGCAGGGCGCGCGGCTGCGCGTCGTGCTGGACGCACCGCCCGCCTCACCGGGACCGGAGGACCCCGCTCCGGGTCGCGGCAGGCTCGGACATCCGGACGGCCGGGTGACGCCGTTCCAGAGCGGCCGGGTCACCGGACGCATTCCGCGTACGGCGACCTTGCGTCCCACTGTGGTGCCGCTCGAGTGGGAGCGGATGGGTGATCCGCCGACCCGTCGTCCCGTACGTGAACTGGGCAATGGCCCAACGGACTTGGCGCTCTTGGCCAGTGCCCTGGAGCGAGCTGCACGATCGGTGGACGCGGCTCCGGTTGCGCCGCTGACTCCGGCCCGCCCCTGACTGGCGCCACAAGTCCGGCCTTTGACCTGACATCACGTCACAAGGCCATCACAAAAGCCTTGATGACGCCTGGTGCGGTATTGCGGCCCTCGGATACCGGGCGTACACCTGTCGGTCACGGGACAGCGCACGGGACAGCGCACGGAAGAGACGGGGCAGTGATGCGCACAACTCTTCGTACGACTACGGGCAGGGCCGCAGTGGTGTTCACCGCCATCGGCGCCCTCGCCATCACCGGCTGCGGCGACAACAAGGACGACACGGCGAAACCGGGCGAGAGCAAGGGCAAGGAGTCCTCGGCAACCGTCCAACTGCCCAAGCTGAACGGCGAGAAGATAGAAGTTGCCGCTGTCTGGAGCGGCCCCGAGCAGGAGAACTTCACCAAGGTCCTCAAGGAGTTCGAGAAGCGGACCGGGGCCACGGTCACATTCGTCCCCGCGCAGGACCCGATCGTCAACTTCCTCGGTACGAAGATCGCGGGCGGCAGTCCGCCCGATGTTGCGATGCTCCCCCAGGTGGGCGCGATCCAGCAGGCCGTACAGCGTAAATGGGCCAAGCCCGTTGGCGCGGAGGCCAAGGCGCAGCTGGCGAAGAACTACTCCAAGGGCTGGCAGGATCTCGGCGCCGTGGACGGCACGCAGTTCGGCGTGTACTACAAGGCCGCCAACAAGTCCCTGGTCTGGTACAACAGCGCCGCCTTCGAGAACGCGGGCGCGCAGGAGCCGAAGACCTGGAAGGACTTCCTGTCGACGGCCGAGACGATCTCCGCCTCGGGCGTCACCCCCGTCTCGGTGGCCGGCGCGGACGGCTGGACGCTCACCGACTGGTTCGAGAACGTCTATCTCTCCCAGGCGGGCCCGGAGAAGTACGACCAGCTCGCCCAGCACAAGATCAAGTGGACCGACCCTTCCGTGAAGACCGCGCTGACGACGCTCGGCGAGCTCTTCGGCAAGCCCGCCCTGATCGCGGGCGGCGCGGACGGCGCGCTGCAGACGGAGTTCCCGGCATCGGTCACCCAGACCTTCAGCGGGGGCGACCAGCCCAAGGGCGCGATGGTCTTCGAGGGCGACTTCGTGACCGTCAACATCGCCCAGACCGAAGCCAAGATCGGTACGGACGCGAAGGTGTTCCCGTTCCCGGCGGTCGGCGCTGAGCCTCCGGTAGTGACGGGCGGAGACGCTGCCGTGGCGCTGAAGGACTCCAAGGGCGCGCAGGCGCTGCTGACCTTCCTCGCCTCTCCGGACGCGGCAAAGATCTCGGCCTCGTCGGGCGGGTTCATCTCCCCGAACAAGGCCCTGGACCTCGCCGCGTACCCCAATGATGTGCAGCGCGACATCGCGAAGGCGCTGATAGAGGCGGGCGACGACTTCCGCTTCGACATGTCGGACCAGATGCCGCAGTCGTTCGGTGGCACGCCCGGCAAGGGTGAGTGGAAGGCGCTGCAGGACTTCCTGAAGAACCCGAAGGACGTCGCGGGGGCCCAGCAGAAGCTGGAGTCGGACGCGGCCAAGGCGTACAAGAGCTGACGCGGGTGACAGCCGCGGCGACCGCGGGGGGCTCGGCGAGCCCGCAGCCCCCCGCCGGCAAGCGCAAGAGCGTGACAGGCACACGTAAAATCGTCGCGGCCGGCTTTCTGCTGCCCGCGCTGGTGCTGCTGGGTGCGCTCGTGGTCTACCCGATCGGGTACTCGGTCTACCGGTCCTTCTTCGACCAGGCCGGCAGCGGTTTCGCCGGGCTGGACAACTACAAGGAGATCTTCACCGAGGACTCCATCCTGACCGCGGTCAAGAACAACGCGATCTGGGTGGTGGTTGCGCCGACCGTCTCGACGGCACTCGGTCTGATCTTCGCCGTGCTCACCGAGCGGGTCCGCTGGGGCACGGCCTTCAAGCTCATCGTCTTTATGCCGATGGCGATCTCGATGCTCGCCGCGGGCATCATCTTCCGGCTGGTGTACGAGCAGGATCCGGACCGGGGGGTCGCCAACGCGGTCTGGGTGGGCGTGCACGACACGTTCGCCGAGTCGGCCGGTTTCCCCAAGGCGCATCCGCTGCCGGTGCATCCGCTGAAGGCGGGCGGCGGCGGCTCTTTCGTCACGAAGGAGCCGGTGACTGCGGGCAAGGAGGCGCTGCTGCCGCTGGTCGGCGTCGCGCCGGCGAAGATGCCGTCCGACGCGAAGCCCGCGAAGGCGGCACAGCCGGACGACGGGAAGATCCGCGGGACGGCGTGGCTGGACTTCACCAAGGGCGGCGGCGGCAAGCCGAACGCCATCGACGCGCGGGAGCTCGGCCTCAAGGGCATCGAGGTGGAGGCGGTCAGGGACGGCAAGGTCGTCGCGTCCGTGCGGGCAGGCGCGGACGGTACGTTCACACTGCCGGCGTCCGCGGAGGGGGCTCAACTGCGGCTGCCCGCCGACAACTTCAGGGAGCCGTACAACGGCGTCAACTGGCTCGGCCCCTCGCTCGTCACTCCGGCGATCATCGGCAGTTACGTGTGGATGTGGGCGGGCTTCGCAATGGTGCTGATCGCGGCGGGCCTGGCGAGCGTGCCGCGTGAACTGCTGGAAGCGGCGCGGGTGGACGGCGCGAACGAGTGGCAGGTCCTCCGCAGGGTGACGGTCCCGCTGCTGGCGCCCGTACTCGCGGTGGTGCTGGTCACCCTGATGATCAATGTGCTGAAGATCTTCGACCTGGTCTTCATCATCGCGCCGGGCTCGGCCCAGGACGACGCGAACGTGCTTGCGCTCCAGCTGTACCGGTCGTCGTTCGGCACGGACTCGCACCTGGGGCTCGGCAGCGCGATCGCCGTCCTGCTGTTGCTGCTGGTGATCCCGGTGATGCTGTTCAACATCCGGCGCATGCGAAGGGAGGCCCGCCGATGACCACGACCGAGGGTGTGGTGAAGGCGAAGCAGTCCCTCCCCGCACGAATCGCGGCGCGCACGGGCGGCGGCGTGATGCGCGTCTTCCTGGTCCTGGTGGGCCTGTTCTGGCTGATGCCGACGATCGGGCTGCTGCTGTCCTCGCTGCGGGGGCCGGCGGACATCGGCGAGAGCGGCTGGTGGAAGGTTTTCACGACGCCCGCGCAGGTCACCTTCGACAACTACTCGCGTCTGCTGGACAACGAGGCGATCACCGACTCACTGCTGTCCAGCGTGCTGATCACCGTCCCGGCGACGCTCCTGGTGGTGGTGATCGGCTCGCTGGCCGGTTACGCCTTCGCCTGGATGGACTTCCCGGGCCGCGACTGGTGGTTCATCGCGGTGGTCGCCCTCCTGGTGGTCCCGGTCCAGGTCGCGCTGGTGCCGGTTTCCAGGCTGTTCGGCCAGATCGGCATCTTCGAGACGACGGTCGGCGTGATCGTCTTCCATGTGGCGTTCGGGCTCCCGTTCGCGATCTTCCTGCTGCGGAACTTCTTCGCGGAGATCCCGAGGGAACTGCTGGAGGCGGCGCGGCTGGACGGGGCGGGCGAGATCCGGCTCTTCACCCGCGTGGTGATGCCACTGGGCGGCCCGGCGATCGCGTCGCTCGGCATCTTCCAGTTCCTGTGGGTGTGGAACGACATGCTGGTCGCGCTGATCTTCGCGGACTCGGAGAGCGCACCGATCACGGTGGCGCTGCAGCGGCAGGTGAGGCAGTTCGGCAACAACATCGACGTGCTGGCGCCGGGAGCGTTCGTTTCGATGATCATCCCGCTGGCGGTGTTCTTCGCGTTCCAGCGGCAGTTCGTGACGGGAGTGATGGCGGGAGCGGTCAAGTAGCCCCGGCACCACTGACGACGGCACCCCTGGCCGAAGCCTGACCGGGGGCCGCGGTTGCGCGGGGCGGGGTTCGCGGCGCTCCCGGGCCCGAGGCCCGGCGGCGCGGGGTTGGTGCGCACCGGGTCGGTGGCCGGGGCGGTCGGCGTCTGGCAGGGCCGCCGCCACGCGGGTGGGACTGCGGCCGGAGGCCGGAGGTCAGGGGCCCGCCCCTGACCGCGACGCCGACGACCCGCTGCCCCTGTCCGCGACGCCGACGGCCCGTCCCGGTCCGCGACGCCGACGACCCGTCCCGCGGAGCAAAGCTGCCGCACCCAGCGGGACCGAAGCCGCCGCGGGTTGTCGGCGGGTGCCCACGGGCCCGGCGCCGCCAGTGAATACGACGTGAAGCTGCCCCACGCCGTATTCACCCCCGTCCCGCGGGGCCGAAGGCCTCCGCTGTCCGGCCCCCGCCGCGCGCGGCGGGGGCCCGGGGGTCTCGCCCCCGTTCAGGAAGGGGCGGGGTAAAGGGGCGGCGGGGTAGGGGAAAACGCCCCGTCACGCCCGAAGCGCCGCCACCGCCGACCGCGCCAGCTCGTCCAAGTACCCCTTCGGCAACCCCGCCCGCACCACCACCAGCCGCCAGTACAGCGGCCCCACAATCACGTCCAGCGCCCGGTCCGGGTCCGTCGACTCTGGCAGTTCGCCGCGCGCCACCGCGTCCCGTACCACCACTGCCGCCACCCCCTGCTGGCTGTCCAGCAGCGCCGCCTTGATCGCGTCCGAGATTTCCGGGTGGCGGGCCGCCTCCACCAGCAGGTCAGGGATGACCTGCGAGGCCACCGGGTGGCGCAGGGCGTGCGACGCCACCTCCAGGAGCGCCCGTACGTCCCCGTACAGCGAACCCGTCGCCGGCGCCGGCAACCCCTGCGCCGCGAACGCCGAGACCAGGTCCAGCACCAGCGACAGCTTCGACTTCCACCGCCGGTAGACCGCCGTCTTGCCGACGCCCGCCCGCCGAGCGATCCCCTCGATGGACATCCGCGCGAAGCCCACCGACGCCAGCTCCTCGAAGACGGCGGCGCGAATGGCTTCGGTCACGTCTTCCCGGAGCACTGCGGCTCCCGCCGGCGCACGACGTGGGGTTCCAGGATCCGTGGTCATGCGCAGAGCATAGCGGGACGACGAGACGGTTGCGTCGCGACGTAACTCCGTCCTACTCTCCCCGTAGCGACGAAACGGGTCCGTCCCGTCGCTGCCGCCGCCCCCGACCTGTGGAAAGCGAGCACCGTGAGCAGCCAGACCATCGCCCGGCCACAGCCGGAACTGCACAAACCCGAGACGGACCTCACCGCGCTCGCGGTCCGCCACGGCCTCACCGTCAGCGGCGCCCGCCCCACCCTCCCCGCCTACGTCCGCCGGCTCTGGTCCCGCCGCCACTTCATCGTCGCCTTCGCCACCGCCCGGCTGACCGCCCAGTACAGCCAGGCCAGGCTCGGCCAGGTCTGGCAGGTCATGACCCCCCTGCTCAACGCGACGGTCTACTACTTCATCTTCGGCGTGCTGCTCGACACCAAGAACGGCGTTGCCGACTTCGTCCCGTTCCTCGTGACCGGCGTCTTCATCTGGACCTTCACCTCCAGTTCGATCATGGCCGGCACCCGCGCGATCTCCGGCAACATCGGCCTCGTACGGGCTCTGCACTTCCCCCGCGCCAGCCTCCCCATCGCCATCGCGCTCCAGCAGCTCCAGCAACTGCTCTTCTCGCTCGCCGCGCTGGTCGGGATCCTGATCGCCGTCGGGGAGTACCCGCACGTCAGCTGGCTGCTCGCGATCCCCGCACTGCTCCTGCAGGCCGGCTTCAACACCGGCCTCTCGATGATCATGGCGCAGCTGGCCAGCCGGACCCCGGACATCGCCCAGCTGATGCCGTTCGTCCTGCGCACCTGGATGTACGTCTCCGGCGTGATGTGGTCCATCGACAAGGTGCTCAGCCACAACAAGCTGCCCCACCTCGTGATGCTCGCGCTGGAGTGCAACCCGGCCGCCGTCTACATCGACCTGGTGCGCTTCGCCCTCATCGACAGCTTCACCGCCGCCCACCTCCCCCCGCACGTATGGGCTCTCGCCCTGTGCTGGGCGGTGCTCTTCGGGGCCGGCGGATTCGTGTACTTCTGGAAGGCAGAGGAGGAGTACGGCCGTGGCTGACTCCCGCACCACCACACGCGTCCCCACCGTCGTCGTCGACGGCGTCCACGTCACGTACAAAGTGAACGGCGCCCGCACCGGCCGGGGCAGCGCCACCACCGCCCTCAGCCGGATCATCTCTCGCAAGTCCACCCCCGGCGGGCGCGAGGTGCACGCCGTCAAGGGCGTCAGCTTCGCCGCGTACAAGGGCGAGGCCATCGGCCTGATCGGCTCCAACGGCTCGGGAAAGTCGACTCTGCTCAAGGCGATCGCGGGTCTGCTGCCGCCCTCGGAGGGCAAGGTCTTCACCCAGGGCCAGCCCTCCCTGCTCGGCGTGAACGCCGCACTGATGGCCGACCTGACCGGCGAGCGCAATGTCATCCTCGGCGGCCTCGCGATGGGCATGACGCGCGAGCAGATCCACGCCCGCTACGACGACATCGTCGACTTCTCGGGGATCAACGACAAGGGCGACTTCATCTCGCTGCCGATGCGTACGTACTCCTCCGGCATGGGCGCCCGGCTGCGGTTCTCCATCGCCGCCGCCAAGAGCCATGATGTCCTGCTGATCGACGAGGCGCTGTCCACCGGCGACGCCCGCTTCCGGCGGCGCAGCCAGGAGCGGATCGACGAGCTGCGCGGGGAGGCGGGCACCGTCTTCCTGGTCAGCCACAGCAACGGCACGATCACCGAGACCTGCGACCGCGCCATCTGGCTGGAGGCGGGGACGCTGCGGATGGACGGCCCGGCGAAAGAAGTCGTCGCCGCGTACGAAGAGTTCACCGGCGGCAAGAAGTAGCAGGGGGCAGCGAGACGCGGCAGGGAGCGGCGAGAAGCGACAGGAAGTGCCAGGAAATCTGTTGAAATAGCTTTAAAGCGGGCTAAAGTACCGGCCGATGACGACCCATCGGATCGGCCCGCCCCCGCACGCCTTCGGCCTCCCCCCGGCGCCGGGGATCTCAGACGCCTGCACCGCACGCCGCGGCGGCACCCGCCCCCACCCCCGGCAAGCCGCCGCCCTCGCCGCCGTCTGGGCTGCCACCCGCGTCGGCATGTTCGCCCTGCTTGTCGTCGACCGCGTTGGCGACACCGGCGTCGCCGGTGAGGTGCACACCCTCTACCGGCGCTGGTACGAACAGCTCGCCCAGGGCGCCTTCCCCCTGAACGACGTCACCTGGCAGTACCCGCCCGGCGCCGCGCTCGTCTTCCTCTCCCCCGGCGCGCTGCCCTGGCTGACGTACTTCCAGGCCTTCGTCGCGCTCACCCTCGCCGCCGACGCCGTCATCACTCTCTCCCTCGCCCGGGCCGGTGTGCGCGGCGCCTGGCTGTGGGTGTGCGGACTGCCACTGCTGCTGCACCTCCCCTACGCGCGCTACGACGTCCAGGTCACCGCCGTCGCCGTGCTCGCGCTGCTTGCCATGCGGAACCGGCCCCTGATCGGCGGTGCGCTCGCCGGGCTCGGCGCGATGATCAAGGTGTGGCCGCTGCTCACCGTGCTGGGCACGCCCCGGGGACCTACGACACGCGCCGCCTGGCTCTCCGCGACCGCCTCCGCCGCCGCACTGCTCGCCGTGCTGTCCCTCGCCTTCACACACAGCCTGGACTTTCTGCGCCAGCAGGGCGCGCGGGGTGTGCAGATCGAGTCGCTCGGCGGGACCGCGCTCCAGCTGGCGCAGAAGGCGGGCTGGTCGGGCTCGGTCAGATACCAGTACGGGGCCTTCGAGTTCGTCGGCCCCTATGTGCCGAGCGTGGCGCGGATCTCCCTGCTGCTGACCGCCGCCGCGGTGTGCTGGCTGCTGCTGTGGCGGGTAAGGGCAATGCGCTGGACGCAGGCCACGCCCTTCGACGCCGCGTTCACAGCCGTACTGCTCTTCACCGTCACCAGCCGCGTCATCAGCCCGCAGTATCTGATCTGGCTGCTCGGTCTGGCCGCGGTCTGCCTCACCTCCCGGCACACCACCCAGCGCCCGGTCGCGCTCCTGATGCTGCCCGCTGCCGCGCTGAGCGCGCTCGCCTACCCCCTGCTGTACGACGACGTGCTGGCCGGCTCTCCACTCGGCCTGCTGCTCATGGTCGTACGGAACGGGCTGCTGCTCGCCGCGGCGCTGCTCTCCTGCCATCGGCTGTGGGCGGCCACCACCCGGGCCGACTGAGCAGAACGCTCAATCGCCGGACGGGCTTGAAATCAAGCCCGTCCGGCGATTGAGGACAAACCGGCCACCGGCGGCGGCCCCGGTCAGCCTTCGCCGGTCACCGCGTCAGCTGTGCATCCGCAGCAGCTGCCGCATCGTCCGCATCGCCACGGACAGGTTCGCCAGGTCGAACGTGTCCGAGCTCTGGATCTCCTCCAGTGTCGAGCGCGCCCGGCCCAGGATCGCCGAGTTCTTCTGCTCCCACGCCTTGAACCGCTCCTCCGGCGTCGAGGCGCCGTTGCCGACGGAGAGCACATCCGCGGTGAGCATGGCGTGCGCTGCGTACAGGTCCTCGCGGATGGAGGCGCGGGCCATCGACTGCCAGCGGTCGGCCCGCGGCAGCTCGATGATCCGGTCCATCAGCTGAGTGATCTGCAGCCGGTCGGCGAGGTCGTAGTACACCTCGGCGACCGCCATCGGCTCCTTCTTCGTACGGTCCGCGATCGCGACGATGTCGAGCGTCGGGAAGGCGGAAGAGAACCCGGCAACCCGCAGCGCGAGTTCCTCGGGCACGCCCGCATCGGTGAGCTCCTGCAGGATGCGCTCGTACCACTCCAGGTCGGCGCCGCGCAGCATCTTCGGCAGCTCGCCCCAGACCTGCTCCACGCGCTCGGCGAAGAAGTCGATGGTCTCGGCGAGCTCCAGCGGCTGCGGCCGGTTGCCCAGCAGCCATCGCGTACCGCGTTCGACGAGGCGGCGCGAGTGCAGCCGGACACGGGTCTGGACGTCGGCCGCGACCTTGTTGTCGAGGGCCTCGACGGCGTCCCACACCGCGCTGAGACCGAAGATCTCCCGGGCCGCGGTCTGCGCCCGCACGATCTCCTCGACCGACGCGCCCGTCTCCTCCCGCAGCCGGTGCAGGAAGGTCGAACCACCGGTGTTCACCGTGTCGTTGACCAGCACCGTCGTGACGATCTCACGGCGCAGCGCATGCCCGTCGATCGCCTCGGGGAACCTCTCGCGCAGCGGCCTCGGGAAGTACGCGTGCAGCAGCCGGCGCAGATACGGGTCGTCCGGCAGGGGCGTCTTGATCAGCTCGTCCGCCACCGTGATCTTGGTGTAGGCGAGCAGCACGGCCAGCTCGGGCTGGCTGAGTCCCTTGCCCGCGTTGAGCAGTTCCCGGATCTGCCGGTCGGTCGGCAGGAACTCCAGGGCCCGGTCCAGCGCCCCGTCCCGCTCCAGCCGCCGAATGAAGCGCTGGTGGGCGTGGAGCAGACTCGGCGCCTGGACGACGGCGTTGGCCAGGGCGACGTTCTGCGCGTAGTTGTTGCGCAGCACCAGCTTGCCGACCTCGTCGGTCATCTCGGCGAGCACCTTGTTGCGCTGCTTGACGGTCAGATCACCGTCCGACACCAGGCCGTTGAGCAGGATCTTGATGTTCACCTCGTGGTCGGAGGTGTCCACGCCCGCGCTGTTGTCGATGGCGTCGGTGTTGATCTTGCCGCCGTGGCGGTCGAACTCGATCCGGCCCAGCTGGGTCAGACCCAGGTTGCCGCCCTCGCCGACGACCTTGACCCCCAGGTCCTCGCCGTTGACGCGGATCGCGTCGTTGGCCTTGTCGCCGACGTCCGCGTTGGACTCGGTGGAGGCCTTGACGTACGTACCGATGCCGCCGTTCCACAGCAGGTCCACCGGGGCCTTGAGGATCGCCTTCATCAGCTCGGCGGGCGTCATCTTGGCGATGCCCGCCTTGATGCCGAGCGCCTCGCGCATCTGCGCGTTGACCGGGATCGACTTGGCGCTGCGGGGGTGGATGCCGCCGCCCTGCGACAGCAGCTGCTTGTTGTAGTCGGCCCAGGAGGAGCGGGGCAGCTCGAAGAGCCGGCGGCGCTCGGCGTACGAGAGGGCCGCGTCCGGGTTCGGGTCGATGAAGATGTGCCGGTGGTCGAAGGCCGCGACCAGCCGGATGTGCTCGCTGAGCAGCATGCCGTTGCCGAACACGTCGCCGGACATGTCGCCGACTCCGACGACCGTGAAGTCCTGGGTCTGGGTGTCGTGGCCGAGCCCGCGGAAGTGCCGCTCGACGGACTCCCACGCGCCGCGGGCGGTGATGCCCATGCCCTTGTGGTCGTATCCGGCGGAGCCGCCCGAGGCGAAGGCGTCACCGAGCCAGAAGTTGTACGAGAGCGCGACCTCGTTGGCGATGTCGGAGAACGTCGCGGTGCCCTTGTCGGCGGCGACGACGAGGTAGGCGTCGTCCCCGTCGTGGCGTACGACATCGGCCGGCGGCACGACCTCGCCCGCCACCAGGTTGTCGGTGATGTCGAGCAGCGCGGAGATGAAGATCTTGTAGCAGGCGATGCCCTCGGCCAGCCAGGCGTCCCGGTCCACCGACGGGTCCGGGAGCTGCTTGGCGACGAAGCCGCCCTTCGCGCCGACCGGCACGATCACGGTGTTCTTGACCATCTGCGCCTTGACCAGGCCGAGGATTTCCGTACGGAAGTCCTCACGGCGGTCGGACCAGCGCAGCCCGCCGCGCGCGACCTTGCCGAAGCGCAGGTGCACACCCTCGACGCGCGGGGAGTAGACCCAGATCTCGTACGCCGGGCGGGGCGCCGGCAGATCCGGGATGGCCTGCGGGTCGAACTTCATCGACACATAGCCGTGCTGCCTGAAGCCCCCCGCCTCCTGGAAGAAATTGGTGCGCAGCGTCGCCTTGATGACAGTGAGGAAGGAGCGCAGGATCCGGTCCTCGTCCAGGCTCACGACCTGGTCGAGTGCCCCGTCGAGCTCCTCGAGCAGACCGTCGGTCAGCTCGGTGCCCGCGCGCTGACGGTCCGGCGACATCCTCGCCTCGAAGAGGGAGATCAGCAGCCGGGTGGTGTGGACGTTGGTACGGAGGGTGTCCTCCATGTAGTCCTGGCTGAAGGTCGAACCGGCCTGGCGCAGGTACTTGGCGTACGCGCGCAGCACCATCGCCTCCCGCCAGTTCAAACCGGCGCCCAGCACGAGCGAGTTGAAGCCGTCGTTCTCCGCGTCGCCGGTCCAGACGGCGGCGAACGCGTCCTGGAAACGCTCGCGGGCGTCGTCGGCGAGGTAGTCGCCGTTGCCCGTGGCCTTCGGCATACGCAGCCCGAAGTCGTAGATCCACGCGCTCGTACGGTCCGAGCAGCGCAGCTCGTGCGGACGCTCGTCGACGACCTCGCAGCCCAGCCGCTGCAGCACCGGCAGCACGGCGGAGAGCGAGACCTGCTCGCCGATGCGGTAGATCTTGAAGCGGCGCTCGCCGGGGCCCGCGCCGACCGGCTCGTACAGGGAGAGCGAGAATTCCTTGCCGGACTGGGTCAGTTGCTCGAGGTGGACCAGGTCTGCGACGGCGGCGCGCGGCGAGTGGTCGGCCTTGTAGCCCTCGGGGAAGGCGTTGGCGTAACGGCGCAGCAGTTCGGCCGCGCGCTCCTCGCCGACCTCGGCGTTCAGCGCCTCGGCGAATCCGTCGGCCCAGGAACGGGCTGCCTCCACCAGCCGGGCCTCGATGCGCTCCTTGTCGGCGTCGGTGAGGTCGGGCAACTCGGTGCCGGCCGGGACGCGGACCACGAAGTGCAGCCGGGAAAGGATCGACTCGGTGTTCCAGGCGGTGAAGTCGACGCTGGTGCCGCCCAGTTCCTCCTTGAGGATGTCGATGATCCGCAGCCGGACGCCGGTGGTGTAGCGGTCGCGAGGCAGGTAGACGAGCGCCGAGTAGTAGCGGCCGTACTCGTCCTGGCGCAGGTAGAGCCGCAGCCGTCGGCGCTCTTGGAGGTAGAGCACGCTGGTGACGATGGAGCGCAGCTGGTCGACGGGCGTCTGGAAGAGCTCGTCGCGCGGGTAGGTCTCCAGGATCTGCAGCAGGTCGCGGCCGTCGTGGCTGTGGGGCGAGAAGCCGGCGCCCTCCAGGACCTCGGCGACCTTGCGGCGGATGACCGGGACACGGCGGACGGACTCGGTGTACGCGGCCGAGGAGAACAGGCCGAGGAATCGGCGCTCGCCGACGACCTCGCCCTTGGCGTTGAACTTCTTGACGCCCACATAGTCGAGGTAGCTGGGCCGGTGCACGGTCGAGCGGCTGTTGGCCTTGGTCAGTACGAGCAGCTTGTGCTCGCGGGCCTTCTTGCGGGCGTCGGCAGGCAGCCGGCTGAAGGACGGGCTGACCGGGTGGGTCTCGTCGGCGCTGTGGTGGGGGTCGGAGCGCAGAATGCCGAGGCCGGTGCCGGGCACGGCGGCCAGCGAGTCGTTCTCGGTGAGCTCGTACTCCCGGTATCCGAGGAAGGTGAAGTGGTCGTCGGCGAGCCAGCGCAGCAGCTCGCGCGCCTCCTCGAGCTCCTGGTCGCGCAGATCGTCGGCGGTCGGCTCGCTCGGCAGCTCTTCGCCGATGCGCAGCGCGGCGTCGCGCATCTTCTCCCAGTCCTCGACGGCCTCGCGCACGTCCGACAGGACGCGCAGCAGGTCGGAGGTGATCTGCTTCAGATCGGCCCGGTCGGTCTCGCGGTCGAACTCGACGTGGATCCAGGACTCGACGAGCGCGTCGTGCGGCAGCGCCCTGCCCTCGGCCTTGGCCTTGCTATTCGTCTCGCCGGGCAGCACCTCGATGAGCTTGCCCGTGACATCCCGGCGGACGATGACCTGCGGGTGGATCACTACATGGATGCCGCGGCCCTGCCGGGAGAGCTCATTGGTGACCGAGTCGACGAGGAAGGGCATGTCGTCGGTGACGACCTCGACCACGGAGTGGCTGCACGTCCAGCCGTTCTCCTCGATGGTCGGGGTGTGGACCCGCACATTGGCCGTCCCCTGCGGGCGGTTTTCGGCGAGCCGGTAGTGGGAAAGTGCTGCGCCAAAGATGTCGACCGGGTCGCGGTCAGCGAGGTCCTCGGGAGCGGTGTGCAGGTAGTAGCGCTGGAGGTACGAGAGCAGGGTGTCCTGGTCCGGACGCTTCCCTTGCTCGGCCCCAGTCGGAAGGTGCCCCCCGACCGGGCTGTTCTCAGCTACCCGGGCGGCCCGTGTGAGCAGCTCGGCCTTGGCTTCGTCCAGCTTGGTCTGCATGTCCTCTGGCTCCTGTCGCGCGCCGTTGCGTGACGTAGGTGAAAGAAGCGACGCAACGCCACGACGCGGGGTATCCGGTCGGAGTCGACGCTATGCCGCGATGAGAGATGTCCGAGCCGTTATTGGCCAATTTTGGCAGCCGGGCCGGAACGAGAAGATCAACGATCGCCCGGGCGCTGTGGCGCTCCGGGCGCAGGCCGGGGGCTTCGCTGCCCCCACGGCATATAGCGCTGATCACGGGTCAAGGCTATCGCCCCGCCCCCCCGACCCGTCATGAGCCGTATGTGTACAAAAGCGGGGCCGGAAGTTTGACACTCTGGACAGCGACACAGGCCCACTCTTGGCAAACAGCCCGCCGCGGTGCAGGTTGGCGGTGACGACACGGCAACCACCGCGAGGGGCAGCCGCCCTGCACCCACGGCAGGGAACCGTCGACAGCCCGACACCGGGAGCAGCCATGACAACGAAGATCCTGATCGTCACCGGCGACGCAGCCGAGTCCCTCGAAGTCCTCTACCCGTACCAACGGCTGCGGGAGGAGGGGTACGAGGTCGACATCGCGGCCCCCGCCCGCAAGCAGCTGCAGTTCGTCGTGCACGACTTCGAGCCGGGCTTCGACACGTACACCGAGAAGCCGGGCTACACCTGGCCCGCGGACCTCGCCTTCTCGGAGGTCGACCCCGGACAGTACACAGCGCTGGTGATCCCGGGCGGCCGCGCCCCGGAGTACCTGCGCAACGACCCTGAGCTCCGCAAGATTCTGAAGTCCTTCTTCGACGCGGACAAACCGGTGGCCCAGATCTGCCACGGCCCGCTGCTGACGGCGGCGATCGGCAGCCTGGAGGGCCGCCGGGTCACCGCATACCCAGCCCTGGAACTCGACATGCAGGCAGCGGGAGCCAGCTTCCAGGACGTGGAGGCGGTGGTCGACGGCACCCTGGTCTCCTCCCGTGCCTGGCCGGACCACTCGGCCTGGATGCGGGAGTTCCTGAAGGTGCTACGAGCGAAGGCACCGGTGGCGTAGCGGAGCGCTCGGACCGCGGCGCGTCTGAGGGCGGCGGGGCGGTCGGGGCCGGCCGGCGCCTGGCCTGGTGCTGGGCGGGCTCATCCAGCGGCGAGGCGGACCGCGGCGCGCGTCTGAAAGCGGGGCGGTCGGGGCTGCCCCGCCCACGGACTCGTGCGTGCAGGCCTCACGCCGCCAGGCGCAAGGCCTCCTCCACCGCCTCGGCAAGCGTGTCCACCACCGGCACGCCCACCGCCTCCAGGCTGGACCTGCTGTGCGAGCCTCCCGTGTACAGCACCGCCAGCGCGCCCACGTGCGCCGCCGCCACCGCGTCGTCGACCGCGTCGCCGATCACCACCGTGCGGCCCGGCTGGACGGCCCCATCCAGCGCCCGGAGGTGGCGCTCCATGTGGAGCGCCTTGCCACCGCCGGACGGCCCGGTCCGCCCGTCCACGCGGATGAAGTGACTCTCGATGCCGTACCCCCGTACGACCGGGACCAGCTGCTCGTGCCCGTACATGCTGAGCAGCGACTGGCTGCGCCCCGCCAGCTGCCACTCCCGGAGAAGCTCCTCGACGCCCTCGGTCAGCCCGCAGCCGATCCGGTGCTCGCTGTAGTGCCGGTGGAAGGCCTCGTCCATGACCTCCCACTCCGCGTCCGACGGCAGCCGGCCCATCAGCCGCTCGTAGAACCGGGGAATCGGCACGCAGTACAGCTCGCGATAGCGCTCGAGCGTGATCGGCTCCAGGCCTATCTCCGCGAAGGCGGCGTTCGTCGCCCCGATGACCGCCTTGATGTCGTCGAGCAGTGTGCCGTTCCAGTCCCAGACCAGATGCGTGTTGTGCTTCCCCATGCGAAAACGGTACCGGCCGGGTCTGACAACGCACGACCCGGACCGGAAGCCGGGCCCTTCGGGCGGACCGGGCGCCTGCCTCAGCTGATGAGGTTCGGGATCTCCTGCACCCCGTACCAGAGCAGCTCGTGGTCCTCCGCCCCGTCCACCGTGAACTGCGCGTCGTCGTCGCCCTGGTCCGCCGCCCCCAGCGCGTCCGCCGCCGCGGACACGTCGCCGACCGCGTCGTCGCCATCGACATGGACCGCCGCCGCCTTGGCCAGCGTCACCGCGGATCCGACCCGCACCTCACCCAGCGCGCTCGCGACGAGCACCCGGTCGGGGTCGGCGACTGCGTCCTGGTCCGGTACGTCGATGGCGACGACCACCCGGCGCCGGGCCGCGTCAGGGTCACCGGCGAGCAGCCGCAGTGACGCGGCCGCGGCGCGGTTCAGCGCGGCGTACTCGAGCTCCTCGATGTCGTCGGAGACGTACCACTCGCGCAGCCCGGGAGTGACGGCATAGGCGGTCAGCGGGCCGGGCCCCAGTTCGCCCGCCTTGTGCGCCTCTGCGAGACCGGAGAGGGTCAGGGGAACGTAGACGCGCATGGCTGGCCACTTTCGTAGTCGGAGACGCCCTCAGGATACGTGCGAGGTCCCCCTTCGGAGTGCCGCTCCCGGCCTCGCGCACCGTCAGCGGACAAAGGCCCCGCCCCGCCCGGCGACGGCCCCAGGCCGCCTCTCGTCACCCTGATAGGTGATCTATGGCGCCGCCTCCTCGTCGGACAGCACGCGTTGCGGACGGCGCAGCCCGAGCCGTAGAAGATCACCACTGAAGTTACCGCCCGGTATCAGCCGGGCCCGGCTCAACGGGGGCGATCTGCATGGACAGGACCCGGCCCGCAGGGCGGCGCGACCAGCGCCGCCCCGCCGTGATGGCGGCAGCGGCGATGGCACGCGCACGGCGGCAGCACAGGCCGCACTACTGGTTCGCCGACCGCCTGCTCGCGGTGCTCAGCGGCCAGCGCCCGGTGCACTGGATGCTCGGACACACGATCGGGGAGGCGTACGAACAGCTGGTGCGGCTCGCCCCGGGAGCCCCGCTGCGGCCGGCGGAGCGGGTGACGCCGGTCGTCCGCCACTGCGGCGAGTACCACCCGGGCCCCGGCGTGATCGAGGCCTTCGCCAGAATCGGCTCGGGCGACCGGGTCAGCGCGATGGCCTTCCGTCTCGAACAGGGCGCGGACCAGCGCTGGCGCTGCGCCGCGGTCGAGCTGGGCGGCGAACGCGTGAGCACACACGCGGCCGGCTGACGACCGACAGCCGCGGCCAGGCAGCCCAGTCCGGCCGACGGCCGCGGCCCACATCCCGCCGCCCCCAACAAGCGCCGCACTCACTCCGCGGCCAGCCGCGCCGCCTGGATTTCCTGCACCTGCCGCGCCACCTGCAGGAAGTCCAGGATCGTGGCGAGCTGCTCCTCGTCGTAGCGCCTCAACGCCTCAGCCCCCGCGGCACCCACCGGCAGATAGACCTCCGCCTCGGCCGCACCCGCGGCCTCCGTGGCCGTGACCAGTACCCGCCGCCGGTTGGCCGCGTCGCGCGTACGGGCGACCAGGCCGGCCCGCTCCAGGCGGTCGATGACCGTCGTCGTCGCTGCCGGACTGAGCTTCAGCGCGGTGCTCAGCCCACCGGCCGACAGGGGCCCCTTGCCAAGCACCAGGTCGAGACAGCGCAGGTCGGTGCGGTTCACCCCGAGCCGCGCGGCGGCCGCCTCGTCGAACGCGTCAAAGCTCTGCTGCAGCAACCGGAGCTGCTGAGCGACGCTCTCCACAAAAGCTTCTTTCGACATTCGAATCTTTCTGATATCGTAAGTTTCGTCGATCGTAAGGATAGCACCAGGAGGGCAAAGCCATGGGTACCCACGAGCACAAGAGCGGCGGTCGCGTCGACGGTCACATCGAGGACCTCTTCCAGCGCTTCATGCAGACCTGGACCGACGGCGACGCGGTCGCCTTCGGCGCCTGCTTCACCGCGGACTCGGACTACGTCTCGTACGACGGCACACGAGCCGTGGGGCTCGCCGAGCACCGGGCCAACCACGACAAGCTGTTCCGCGGGGTACTCACCGGCTCCGCCCTCGTCGGCGAGATCGAGGCGATCCGCCACATCACGCCCGACGTCGCGATCGTGTACGGCACCGCGTCCGTGCTCATGCCGTGGCGCTCCAAGCTCCCCAAGCGCCGCCGCTCACGCCAGACGATCGTCGTCGTGAACACCGACGACGGCTGGCGGATCACCGCCATCCACAACGGCCGGGTGCGCCCCGTCACCGTCCCCGCACCCGACTCGATGCCCTCGAGGATGTCGCAGGCGATGACCCGGAGTGCGCGCCGCCTCGGCCTGGGCCGCGCCACCGTCGGGCCCTGAGCGCAAAGAGAACGGAAAGAGAAACGGCCGGGGCCGGACACCGCAATGGATGTCCGGCCCCGGCCTTACGACTCTCGTACAGGCGCTACTTCCTGCAGGCGCTACTTCTTGCGGCGGCGCCCGCCGCCCTTCTGCGCCTTGCGCCGCTCCGCCCGCGTCAGCCCGTCCGAATCCGACCGCGCAGGCTGCCCGTCGCTGTCGAAGTCGCCCTCGACGACACCGCCCTCCCCGTCCACCGTGGGCGCGGAGAAGTGCAGCCGGTCGGGCCGCTGCGGGGCGTCGAGCCCCTTCGCGCGGATCTCCGGACGGGACGCGCCCGCCGGAACCGCGTCCTCCTTGGCGAGCGAGGTCCGCTCCGCCGCGTCCTGCACCGGGACCTCCTCGACCTGCTGCTCGACCTGGACCTCCAGGTTGAACAGATAGCCGACGGACTCCTCCTTGATGCCCTCCATCATGGCGGTGAACATGTCGAAGCCCTCGCGCTGGTACTCCACCAGCGGGTCCTTCTGCGCCATGGCGCGCAGGCCGATGCCCTCCTGGAGGTAGTCCATCTCGTAGAGGTGCTCGCGCCACTTGCGGTCCAGTACGGACAGCACCACGCGCCGCTCGAGCTCACGCATGATGTCCGAGCCGAGCTGCTTCTCGCGCTCGTCGTACTGCTCGTGGATGTCGTCCTTGATGGACTCGGCGATGAATTCGGCGGTGATCCCGGCCCGGTCGCCGGCCGCCTCCTCCAGCTCCTCGACGGTGGCCTTCACCGGGTAGAGCTGCTTGAACGCGCCCCACAGCCGGTCCAGGTCCCACTCCTCCGCGAAGCCCTCGACGGTCTCCGCCTGGATGTACGCGTCGATGGTGTCGTCCATGAAGTGGCGCACCTGCTCGTGCAGGTCCTCGCCCTCCAGGACGCGGCGGCGCTCGGCGTAGATGACCTCGCGCTGCCGGTTGAGGACCTCGTCGTACTTCAGGACGTTCTTACGCGTCTCGAAGTTCTGCTGCTCGACCTGCGACTGGGCCGACGCGATCGCGCGCGTGACCATCTTGTTCTCGATCGGCACGTCGTCGGGGACGTTGGCCATCGACATCACGCGCTCGACCATCTGCGCCTTGAACAGCCGCATCAGGTCGTCACCCAGGGAGAGGTAGAAGCGGGACTCGCCCGGGTCGCCCTGACGGCCGGAGCGACCGCGCAGCTGGTTGTCGATACGCCGCGACTCGTGCCGCTCGGTGCCCAGCACATAGAGCCCGCCGAGGTCGGTCACCTCGTCGTGCTCGGCCCTGACGGCGTCCTCGGCGCGGTCCAGCGCGGCGGGCAGGGCCGCGGCCCACTCCTCGACATGCTCGACCGGGTCCAGGCCGCGCTGGCGCAGCTCCGCCTCGGCGAGGTCGTCGGGGTTGCCGCCGAGCTTGATGTCCGTACCACGTCCGGCCATGTTCGTCGCGACCGTGACCGCGCCCTTGCGGCCGGCCTGGGCGACGATCGTCGCCTCCCGGTCGTGCTGCTTGGCGTTGAGGACCTCGTGCTGGACGCCTCGCTTGTTGAGCTGCTGCGAGAGGTACTCGGACTTCTCGACCGAGGTGGTGCCGACCAGGATCGGCTGGCCCTTCTCGTGCTTCTCGACGATGTCGTCGACGACGGCCGCGAACTTGGCGACCTCGGTCCGGTAGATCAGGTCGGACTGGTCCTTGCGGACCATCGGCTTGTTCGTCGGGATCGGCACGACGCCCAGCTTGTAGATCTGGTGGAACTCGGCGGCCTCGGTCATCGCCGTACCGGTCATGCCGGAGAGCTTGCCGTAGAGGCGGAAGAAGTTCTGCAGGGTGATCGTGGCGAGGGTCTGGTTCTCGTCCTTGATGTCCACCCCTTCCTTCGCCTCGATCGCCTGGTGCATGCCCTCGTTGTAGCGGCGGCCGGCGAGGATGCGGCCGGTGTGCTCGTCGACGATCATGACTTCGCCGTCGATGACGACGTAGTCCTTGTCCTTCTTGAAGAGTTCCTTGGCCTTGATCGCGTTGTTCAGGTACCCGACGAGCGGGGTGTTCACCGACTCGTAGAGGTTGTCGATGCCCAGCCAGTCCTCGACCTTCGCGACACCCGGCTCATGGATGGCGACGGTCCGCTTCTTCTCGTCGACCTCGTAGTCGCCGGTCTCCTCGATGCCCTTGAGCGTGTTGCCCGCCTCGCCCTTGGCCAGGCGCGTGACCAGCTTGGCGAAGTCGCCGTACCACTTGGTGGCCTGGTCGGCGGGGCCGGAGATGATCAGCGGCGTACGGGCCTCGTCGACGAGGATCGAGTCCACCTCGTCGACGATGGCGTAGTTGTGGCCGCGCTGGACGAGCTCGTCCTTGGACCAAGCCATGTTGTCGCGCAGGTAGTCGAAGCCGAACTCGTTGTTCGTGCCGTACGTAATGTCGCAGCTGTACTGTTCGCGACGCTGCGCCGGAGTCATGTTGGCGAGGATGCAGCCGACGCTCAGGCCCAGGAACTTGTGGACGCGGCCCATCATCTCGGAGTCACGCTCGGCCAGATAATCATTGACCGTGATCAGGTGGACACCCTTGCCCGAGAGGGCGTTGAGGTACGCGGGCAGCGTGCCGACGAGGGTCTTGCCCTCACCGGTCTTCATCTCGGCGACGTGTCCGAGGTGCAGCGCGGCGCCACCCATCATCTGTACGTCGTAGTGACGCTGTCCGAGGACGCGCTTGGCGGCCTCGCGGACGGTCGCGAACGCCTCGGGGAGCAGGTCGTCCAGACTTTCGCCGTCGGCGTAGCGCTCCTTGTATTCGTCTGTGAGCGCCCGCAACTCGGCGTCGGAGAGGTTGACGAAGTCCTCTTCGATGGAGTTGACCTGGTCCGCGATGCGGTGCAGTTTGCGCAGGATCTTGCCTTCGCCTGCACGCATGAGCTTGTTGAAGACGGACACTGAGGTTGGTCTCCTTGCCAATCGGGCCTGGCACTGGGTCGTGTTATGGACACTGGCGCGGGCACGGCAGGTGGGCCCCACCGCAACGGCCATCGTAAGCGAGGACCCCACCAGGTCGGGAGGTCCGCCGTCAGCCAGGCCTGCTGTCATCCGCAAATAGAACGCACGGGACGCGTGGAAGGTGCCGGTGAGGTACGAAAAGTGCTCGCTTCCCTCCGCGGACCTGACAAGAATCCGGCTATGGAGCCGATCACCCTCACCACCGAGCGCCTACTGCTGCGCACGTTCACAACCGACGACACGGAGGCGGTGTATCAGGCCTGCCAGGATCCCGACATCCAACGGTGGACGACGGTTCCCTCGCCTTACGAGCGGCAGCACGCGGCCGACTTCACCGGGCAGATGGTGCCGGACGGCTGGCACTCGGGCACGATGTGCACCTTCGCGGTGCTGCCGCGCGCGGGCGGCCCGCTGATGGCGTCGGTCGCGGTGACCCTGCGCACTTTGTCGGGCACCTGGGAGATCGGCTTCTGGACGGCCAAGGAGCACCGGGGGCGCGGCATCATGGCGGAGACCGTGGGCGGCGTGGCGCACTGGGCCTTCGCCAGGCTGGGCGCGACGCGCCTCGAGTGGCGGGCGGAGGTGGGCAACGCGGGCTCGCGGGCCGTCGCCGAGAAGACCGGCTTCGTCGTCGAGGGGGCGCTGCGCGCGGCCCTGCTCAACAAGGACACCCTCAGGGATACCTGGGTAGGCGCGCTGCTCCCGTCCGACCTGGGACTGACGAGCATCCATCCGTATCTCCCGACCCGGAGATGACGGTACGCGGAGATGACGGGACGGGGAGATGACGGGACGGGGATGACAGGGCGAGGCCTGGTCTGCCGATGCCTGGCCTGGCAGGGCCTGGCGGCCGGGGCCGGTTGTCCGCCCGGGGCCGATTGTCAGTGCCGCCGTCTAGGGTGCCGACCATGACCCCTGTGCCGCGGCCCGCCGCCGAACTGTCCGCCGACGAAGCCCGCCGCATAGCTCTGCGCGCCCAAGGGTTCCTGGGCGCGCCCGACAGGCGGGCCGGGGTGCGGGGCGTGCTGCGGCACCTCGGCGCCGTACAGCTGGACACGATCTCGGTGCTGGCGCGCTCGCACGAGCTGATTCCGTACGCCCGGATCGGCGCGGTCGGCCGCAGGACGGTGGAGGACGCGTACTGGACCGAGGGGCACAGCTTCGAGTACTGGTCGCACGCGGCCTGCATCCTGCCCGTCGAGGAATGGCCGCACTTCGCCTTCCGCCGCCGCGCCTACCGCGCCCGCCCGCACTGGAACCACGACCTCCCGGACGACGCGTACGACACGGTCGTCAAGCAGCTGCGCGCCGAAGGCCCGCTCACCTCGACGGAGTTGGGCGGCGCGAACAACGGCGGGGAGTGGTGGGACTGGTCGGCCTCGAAGGTCGCCGTCGAGCGCGCGCTGATGTACGGCGAGGTGGTGTGCACCGAGCGGCGCAGCTGGAAGCGGGTGTACGACCTCGCCGAGCGGGCCATCCCCGACAATTTGCTGCACGACGAGTTCGACGACACGGAGTGCATACGCCGCCTCGTCCGGCTCGCGGGCGAGGCACTCGGCGTCGGCACCCGCGCGGACATCGCGGACTACCACCGCCTCAAGGGAGAGCAGTTCGACGCGGTGGTCGCGGACTCCGGGCTGGTGCCGGTGACGGTCGACGGCTGGTCCAAGCCCGCCTGGGCGGACCCGCAGGCGCTGGCCTCCGAACCGCGCGGCCGGCATCGTACGACCCTGCTCTCGCCGTTCGACTCGCTCATCTGGGAACGGGCGCGCACCGAGCGGATCTTCGGCTTCACGCACCGCCTCGAGGCATACACACCCAAGCCCAAGCGGGTGTACGGCTACTTCGCGATGCCGCTGCTGTCGGGCGGAAAGCTGCTGGGCCGCGTCGACCCGGCCCGCGAGGGCTCGACGCTGGTGGCACGCCAGGTGTCCCTGCACGGCGCGAAGTCGGTGGCACCCATGGCGCAGGCGCTGCGCGAGGCGGCGGAGTGGGTCGGCTGCGATTCCGTACGCATCGAACGGGTCGACCGCCCCGAACTCACCGCGGACCTCGTCCGGGCCGTTTCCTGACCCTTGCCCGCGGGTGACCGCTACCGGATCTCGAGGATCTTTTCCCGCATCGCGTAGACCACGGCCTCCATCCTGGAGTGCAGCTGCAGCTTCTCCAGGATGTTGCGGACGTGGTTCTTCACGGTGTTCTCGGAAATGAACAACTCCTTGGCGATGTCGCGGTTGTTCATCCCCGTGGCGACGAGCTTGAGCACCTCCAGCTCCCGTTCGGTGAGCCGGGGCGCGGGCACAAGTCTGCGCTCGTCGGTGCGCTGGATCATCGACTTGAACTCGGTGAGCAGCTTGGACGCCATGGACGGGCTGATCTGCGACTGCCCGTCCGCCACCGCGCGGATCGCCGTGGCCACCTCGTCGGTGGAGATCTCCTTGAGGAGATATCCCGTGGCGCCCGCCTTGATCGCGTCGTAGAGGTCGGCCTCCTCGTCGCTGATCGTCAACATGATGATCTTCGCGCTGGGGGCCACCTCCTTGATGGACGTACATGCCTCGATGCCACCGCGCTTGGGCATCCGCACATCCATCAGCACGATGTCGGGCAGCAGATCGGCCGCCTTGTCGACGGCCTCTGCGCCGTCACCCGCCTCGCCGACGACCTGGATGTCCTCCTCCTGAGCGAGGACGATCTCCAGCCCGCGCCGGAACAGGGCATGGTCGTCCACAACCAGGACCCGGATCGGCTCCTTGCGGGAGCTGCCGTGGTCCGCGTCGGCAGCGACGACTGGGGCACCGGCATGGTCCGCGTCGTCGTCGCGAACCGGCCCGAAGCTGTCCGCCATCGTTCCTCCCCCTGAGGCCGTGGCCTGAAGATCACGTGTGGTCAACCAACGTCAGTGCACAGCACACCGGTTGGCTTGCGAGAGGCCATGCTTTCATGCCCGGACGAAAGAGCGGTGATCCAGTGGTCGCACGGTGGTGCCCCTGGGGGCGCACGGGGCGCTCCAGGGGCACCACCTACCTGCTGTGGCGGCCGTCGTCAGCCGCCGAGTGCACCTCCGGCGCCGCCCGCCTCGGATCCCGCCAGCGGGTCGGTCTCCAGGTGGATGACGCCATAGTCGTAGGCGTGCCGTCGGTAGACGACACTGGGCTGCTTCGTCTCGGAGTCGACGAAGAGGTAGAAGTCGTGCCCGACCAGCTCCATCTCGTAGAGCGCCTGGTCGAGCGTCATCGGTGCTGCGGTGTGAACCTTCTCGCGGACCACCAGCGGTCCCTCGCCCTGGATTTCGAGCGAACCGATCCTGGTGGTGGGAATGGATTCCGACGCCTCTTCGGCGTGCGGCCGGCCATTGGCGTTCAACTCGGCGACGCCGGGAACGACATCAGCCACTTCGGACGCCGAAATGCGGCCGTTGCCACGGCGGTTGTGGCGCTTCTCATGCTGCTTGCGCAGCCGCGCCTCCAGCTTGCCGGTAGCGAGGTCGAGTGCTGCGTACGGGTCGCCGGCCGCCGCCTCCGCCCGGATCACCGGGCCTCGGGAGTGGAGAGTGATCTCCACTCGGTCGGAACGGTCGGCCTGCCGCGGGTTGTGCTCCTTGGACACCTCGACGTCCAGGCTGATCACCTTGCCGTCGAGCTTCTGGATCTTGTCCAGCTTCAGCTTCTCGGCCACGTGCTTGCGGAACCGCTCGGGCACCTCGGTCTTGCGGCCCTTGACGACGATGTCCACGCAGAACTCCGTTCCCGGATAGCCCCGCCCGCTCGCAGGCTGCGGAGCGTCTCCCTCTTGCACCAGACTCCGGTGATCACCGGAGCCTCGGACTTGGCGACTTTCACCTCCTCCTCCCCAGTCGACAAGATCCCCACCCCACCAACTTTCGAGGCTGGTATTTCCTCGAATCTCTGACCGAAAGCCCGGAAGCACGGCAGTACATTCGGTGAGGTACGGCGATCGCCATTCCTCACAACCGAACATAGCTCGATCGGAGCGCTGTCGGCACCCGCTACCAGCGCGTACCTCCGTTCAGGGGTATTTCTCCTCTCACTACCTGCAACGTTCTGACTACTCTGTCAGTTCCGGTTCATCCGGAAAGAGAGTGGTGGGACCGCGACAACCGCTGCGCTCAGCTGCATGGGGCCGGGAAATCGCAGCCCGGCGGCCGCACTCAGCGCCCGCGCCGCCTCGACCAGCGACGCCCCCGTCGTCATGAGATCGTCCACCAGCACCGCCCGGCCGCCCTCCAGAAGCCGTCCGCCGCCGGCCGCGACCTCCAGGGCACCCGCCAGATTCTCCACCCGTCCGCGGGCCGTGAGGCCCGACTGGTCGGCCACTGCCCGCCACTGCCGCAGCACCGGGAGCGCCCTCGCCTCCGTCCCCGTACGCCGCAGCTCGCCCGCGGCGGCCAGAGCGATCCGCCGCGCCGCGTCGTGCCCCCGCTCTCTGACCGCTCTCCGCGCCGACGGCACCGGTACGAGCAGCAGCGGCCCCGCTTCCCGGGCGGCCCGCGGCAGGCCGGCTCGCACCGCCCCGGCGAGCGCGACGCCCAGGGGCCGGGCCAGCCCCAGCGCGCCCCGCTCCTTGTGTGCCAGCAACACCGCGCGTACCGCATCGGCATACGGTGCGGCGGCGTGCACTACGGGCAGGCCCGCGGGCTCCGGAACAGGCATCGCCCGGCGTGCTGCCGTGCCGTACAGCGCCCACGCGCACTCCTCGCACAGCGGGGTACGCGGAGTGCCGCAGCCGCCGCAGTCGACCGGCAGCACCAGACCGGAGATTTCCCTCCACCAGCCCCGCATGGCAACCACTCTGCCAACAGCTGGAGTGCCGTGCCACCCCTGTGGATAACTCTCCGTAAATGGGGCCGCGCCGGGCGCAGCTACCCCGGGTAGACCGGCGACGAGCCCTTCTTCACCAGCGTCTGCCAGTTGGCGCCGACCGGGAGCCGCACGATGCCGTCGTCCTCGGAGTACGCCACAAGGGGGCGAGTCTCGTCGTCCCATGCCGCGACCGCCTTGACCCGGTTCAGCCCCGGCAGCACGCTCACGTCCGAACTCGAGCCGTCCGTCTGCATATAGCGCACCTGCTGTACCCCGCCGGACTCCTTGCCGACCACCACGAGCCGGCTGGGACCGGCCCAGGAAACGGCCGTCACCGTCTCCATCTGCGGTGCGGCAGGCCGCAGTTCCGCGACGGACACCACTGGGCTGCCCTTGGGGCCCGGGCGCTCCACTCGTCCGATCTTCAGCGTGGTCTTCCTGTCCTTCGTCAGCAGCAGTGCGATCCGCACACCGTCCGCGGACACCTTCAGCGCCTCGATGCGCGCGCCGTCCAGTCCGGGGATGATCTTGACGTTCTGGGGCGGGCCCGCGCCGTCCGCCAGACGCCACAGGGCCGGATGGTCGGGATCGCGGTCCGCGACCCACAGATCGCCACGCCCGTCCCAGCTGGGGGCCGAAAGACGGTTGCCGGTGCTCTTGCCGACGCTCTTCACCACCGCGTCGCCCAGTTCGCTCTCCGCGGTTATGGACGACACGTACAGACGGCTGTTGTCCTTCGAGACCGCCGCGGCGGTGTGCTCGTCGCGAGCCACCCCGACCATGCTCATGGGCAGCTGCCCGTTGCCGAACGGCCCCGGCACGTTCTCCGGCTCGGTTATGTCCTTCGCTCCGCCCGCCAGCAGCGCCAGCCGGAACTTGTCGTCGACGAAGTACTGGTTGACCGGCCTGCCCGAGACGTGGTCCGTCGCGTAACCCTCCGCCTGACCGCTGTTGAGCACACACAGCTGCGAGCCGTTCGCACGTTGCAGCTCCACCTGCTCCACCCTGGTGGACGTCAGATCCTTCAGAGTGAACAGGATCTGCGCCGCCATCTTCATGCACTGCTGGCGGTCCACATTGGACGCCTTCTCATTGAGCGGCACCTTCAGCGCGTTGCGGTCGTCGAACGCGAGCGACTTGGTGCCCTCCTTCAGCGTCGTACCGGTCGGGAAGGGCGACTCGACCACTGGCTTCAGCCAGTTCGTCGGCCCGTCCAGCAGCGTCTTGACCGACTGCGTGACGGGATCCATCCGGGTCACCGGATCCAGCCGCTGCCGGATGTAGACCGGGTCGGCCACCAGGATGTTCCGCCCGGAGGCGAAGTAGTACTTGTTCACCGAGCGGTAGTTGCGCTGGAAGTCGGATGCACCGAGCACCAGCCCCGGCGGCAGGTTGTCGATACGCCACTGCTTGCCGTCCGGACCGTTCTGCTGCGACAGATGAATGGTCCGGCGGTAGTCGGTGGGCGTGACCGGCTGATAGGCGTGCTGAGTGTCCACCGTGGCGATCTGCTTGCCCAACAGCGGATAGTCGAAACCCGGATTCTCCGCGTCGCCCTGGCTTGCCTGTCCCGCCTCGGGTGCTGCCGACAGCACCGTGGTGCCCGCCTCCGGCCGCCACTTCTGGGACGTCTCCGGCATCAGATACGTCCGCGCGGTTGCGAAATTGGCATCGTCGCTGGTCATCGCCTCCAGGAAGCCCGTGACGATCTCGTGGGGAGTGGCCCCCTTCCGCGGCGGCACCGCATACACCCGCACTTGCGAGTCCGCGCCCTGGGACGCCTTCACGGCATGAATGTCACCGCTGTCGGGCATCGAGGCGCACCCGGCCATCAGCACACTGCCGCAGCCGAGCAGCGCCGACACGCGCAACGCGCCTCGGCGGCCGTTGCGACGGGAATCAGCGCCCACGAGTCGTGTCCTCCCGGTCCGAAGAAACCTGTGCCGCGGAGTCGTCCTGCCGCTCCCCCGCCTGACGCGCCACCACCCGGGCACCGCTGCCCGGCAGCGCCGCGGGATTCACGCCCGTCGGGCCCGTACGAGGCCGCACCGGAGCACGCGGCGGCCCGGGCAGGGGCAACCGGTCCGTCACCGGCTGAACGGGCACAGACGCCAGCAGGTGCCCGCTCACCTTCGGCTCTGCGGACGCGGACAGGGCACGCTCCCTGTTCTGCCGCGAGTCCTCCGGCTCCAGCGGTATCGGCGAACCGCGCAGCGGCTCGTCCGCCGTACGCGGCAGGGTCAGCCGGAACTGCGAACCCCCGCCCGGCTCACCCCACGCCTGCAGCCAGCCGCCGTGCAGCCGGGCGTCCTCGACCGCGATGGACAGACCGAGACCGGTTCCGCCAGTGGTCCTGGCACGCGCCGGATCCGCCCGCCAGAAGCGGTTGAACACCCGGGTCGCCTCCCCCGGCTTCAGTCCCACGCCGTAGTCGCGCACGGCGACCGCGACGGCCCCGCCGGCCACTGCCATCCGCACCACCACGTCCCGGCCCTCGCCGTGCTCGACGGCGTTGACGACCAGGTTCCGCAGGACACGCTCCACACGCCGGGCGTCGGCCTCCGCCACGACCGGCTGCCCGTCGCCGATCACCCGTATCCGGCTGCCCTTGCGCTCGGCCAGCGGCTCGGCGCCGCCGATCACCCGCCGTACCACCTCGCGCAGGTCTATCGGCTCGGCCTCCAGGGCCGCCGCTCCCGCGTCGAAGCGGCTGATCTCGAGCAGATCGGAGAGCAGCGACTCGAAGCGGTCGAGCTGATCCCCGAGCAGCTCGGCGGAGCGCGCCGTCACCGGGTCGAAGTCCTGCCGCGCCTCATGAATGACATCCGCTGCCATCCGTACGGTCGTCAGCGGCGTACGCAGCTCGTGCGAAACGTCCGAGACGAACCGCCGCTGCA
Source organism: Streptomyces sp. NPDC019443 (assembly GCF_044389785.1). Lineage (NCBI taxonomy): Bacteria > Bacillati > Actinomycetota > Actinomycetes > Kitasatosporales > Streptomycetaceae > Streptomyces > Streptomyces sp. NPDC019443. The sequence continues at coordinate 8,672 of NZ_JBIRYJ010000008.1, read as the reverse complement.
TGCGGGAGAGCTCCTCCAGCTGCTGGATCTTGAGCTGGAGGTTCTGCGCCATCTTGTTGAATGCCTCTCCCAGTCTGGCGATGTCGTCCTCGCCGGTGACCTTCATCCGCTCCTGGAGGCGACCCGCGGAGAGCCGCTCGGCGATCCCTGCGGCCATCCGTACGGGCGTGACAATCTGCCGCACCACCAGCCAGGCGATGGCTCCCAGCAGGACCACCACGAACAGTCCGGCCGTGGCGAGGGTCCCCCTGACCAGGCTGAGCGACTGCTCCTCCTGCGCCAGCGGGAAGAGGTAGTAAAGCTCGTAGGGATTGCCCTCGATGTCGTTCAGCCGCGTACCGATGACCAGCCCGGGCTCCGGCTCGTGCTCATCGTTGTTGTACTTGATCCGGATGTACGTCTCGTACGTCCCGGTCCCCTGGTCGACGGCTTCCCGAAGTCCCTCGGGGATGCTCGCGAAGTCCACACTCCCCGAGGTCCGGGGCCCGCGGCTGGAACCCGCGTCCTCGGAGCCGGAACTCAGCGCCACCACGTTGAACGCGCCCTGACCACCACTGGCGAGCTGCTCCACCAGGTCGGACCGCCAGGAGCTCCGGGCGGTCCTGCCGTCCGTCGAGGCGCCGTCCTGCCCGCCGGGCCCGACCGGCGCGTTCGCCCTCTCCCGCGCCACCGCGAAGCCACCGGCCGCCTGACTCTGGGCCGCCTTCCCCTTGGCGTCGAGCAGACCGTTACGCACCTGCCCAATGACGACAAGGCCGAGCAGCAGCACCACACCGAGCGACATCAGCAGTGTGCCCGCGACCACCCTGAGCTGGATGTTGCGCCGCCACAGCCGGACGGCCGGCAGCAGCGGACGGCGCACCCAGCGCATGGCGAGCCGAAGGATCGGGCCGCCGGGACCACTCTCCTGGGGCAGCCGTCCGCCATGGAGCAGGCGGCCGAATCGCGAAGGCTCACGCCCCGGTCCGGCAGCCCGCCCCGTACGGACTCCCGGCTCCCCGGGCTTCGGAGCAACACTGCCTCGGGACATGTCAGCTCGGCCCGGCCTTGTAACCGACACCACGGACGGTCACCACAATCTCCGGGCGCTCAGGGTCCTTCTCGACCTTGGAACGCAGCCGCTGTACATGCACATTGACCAGCCTCGTGTCCGCGGCGTGGCGGTAGCCCCACACCTGCTCAAGCAGCACCTCGCGGGTGAACACCTGCCAGGGCTTGCGGGCGAGCGCGACCAGCAGGTCGAACTCGAGCGGGGTAAGGGCGATCGACTGCCCGTCCCGCTTCACGGAGTGACCAGCCACATCGATGACCAGATCCCCGATCGCCAGCTGCTCCGGCGCCGGCTCCTCGGACCTCCTCAGCCGCGCCCGGATCCGGGCGACCAGCTCTTTCGGCTTGAACGGCTTGACGATGTAGTCATCGGCCCCGGACTCCAGGCCGACCACCACATCCACGGTGTCGCTCTTGGCCGTGAGCATCACGATCGGCACGCCGGACTCGGCCCTGATCAGCCTGCACACCTCGATGCCGTCCCGTCCGGGCAGCATGAGATCCAGCAGTACAAGATCCGGCTTGGCCTCACGGAAAGCGGCAAGTGCCTTGTCGCCGTCCGCTACAAACGACGGCTCGAAACCTTCACCACGCAGCACAATCCCGAGCATCTCGGCCAGTGCGGTGTCGTCATCGACGACAAGGACTCGTCCCTTCATAATCGACATCATCCCATTAGCTAATCGTTACCTGGCGTGACCTGGCACACAGCTCCGCTATTCCACCCCCGGTGACCGGGGACAACGCTCCTTGCTCGGTGACTATCGCGGTCACCAGTTCCGGGGGTGTGACGTCGAACGCCGGGTTGTACGCCTGCGTTCCCAGCGGCGCCACCGGCAGCCCGCCGCTCACTCCCCCTCCGGCCGCCGCTATGTGCGGCGCGGTGACCTCCGTCACCTCCTGTCCAGGCCGTTGCTCCACCTCTATCGACGCCCCGTCCGGCGTGCTCAGATCCACCGTCGTCGTCGGCGCGACCACGATGAACGGTACGTGGTGGTACTTCGCCAGCACCGCGAGCGGGTAGCTCCCGACCTTGTTCGCCACCGAACCGTCGGCGGCGATCCGGTCGGCCCCGATCAGTACGGCATCCACCTCGCCCGCCGCGAAGAGCGACCCCGCGGCATTGTCCGTGAGCAATGTGTACGGCATTCCGCCGCGCGCCGCCTCATAGGCGGTCAGCCGGGAACCCTGAAGCAGCGGCCTCGTCTCGTCCACCCACAGCCGCCGCAGCCGCCCCGCGCGGTGCGCCGTGAGCGCCACTGCAAACGCGGTGCCCTCGCCGCCCGAGACCAGCGCCCCGGTGTTGCAGTGGGTCAGGATCCGGTGACTGCCACCCGGCAGCAGCTCGTCGAGCAGCACCAGCCCGTGCTCAGCCATCCGGGCACTGGCCGCGGCATCCTCCCGGTGCAGCGCCTTGGCCGCGGCCAGCGCCGCCTGTCCCGCCTGCTCCGCGTCCGCCCCCTTCTCCGCCGCAGCCCGGTACGCGGCCGCCGCCTGCCGCACGCCGTATCCCAAGTTCACGGCGGTGGGCCGCGCCTGCTCCAGCAGCCCCACCGCCTCGTCCACGTCGTAGCCCCGCACGGCGGCGAGGGCCACACCATAGGCGCCCGCGATGCCCAGCAGCGGCGCCCCACGCACGGCGAGTGTCTGGATCGCCCGCACCAGGGCTGGCACATCGGTGCAGACCAGCTCGACCTCCTCGACGGGCAGCCGGGTCTGGTCGAGGAGGACCAGTACGGGCCCTTCCGGTGGCTCGTCCCAGCGCAGCGCAGGAAGCATGGGCGGCTCCGCACCGACCGGGTTTTGTACGTACTGATCAGCCATCCGCCCAGTCTGCCCGGTGAGGCACCGACAAAGAAGGTGCGAAGGAGATACAGGGGCCCGCCCACCAGCGGGCCACGCGTGGCACGATGGCAGCCAAGCTGCCATCCCGCTACGGGGACGGGCACCGTGAACGTGCCGACTCGCCGAGTCGGCCCCATGACCAATCCATGAGGTGGACGACCGTGAACGACACTCCGGGCTGGGCCTCGCCCGGATCTGCTCCCTCCGACGGCCAGGACGGCGGCGTGCCCCGGCCCGCCGCGCCCGTCGACGAGAGCAGCCCCGCCTCGAAGTGGTCCAAGGAGCAGCCGCCCCCGGGACAGTGGTCCGCGCCGACCGCCCCGGGTACCAACCGCGTCCCTGCGCCACCGCCACCGCCAGTGCCCGGCTGGGGCGGCGGTCAGCCGCGCGGCGGCTGGGGCCAGCCTCCGGCCGCCGCCAAGCCCGGCGTCATCCCGCTCCGTCCGCTGGGAGTCGGCGAGATCCTCGACGGCGCGGTGTCGACCCTGCGCGCTCACTGGCGAACGGTGCTGGGCATCACGATCACCGTCTCCGTGATCTCCGAGATCGGCAACATCCTCGTCGACCGCTACCTGCTCCCCGACCCGCCCGAGGTCTCCCCGGACGCGGACCCGTCGGAGGCTTTGAGGCAGTCGGTGGACTCGCTGCAGTCCAGCCTGCTCGCCATGGGCCCGGTGCTGATCATCACCCTGATCGCCACGCTCTTCACCACAGCGCTCCTCACCGTGGTGATCAGCCGCTCGGTGCTGGGCCGCCCGGTGACGCTCTCCGAGGCCTGGCACGAGGCGCGGCCCCGGCTCCCCCAACTGCTGGGTCTGACCGTGCTGTTGCCACTCATGAGCGGCGGCATCATGACCGTGGCGATTCTGCCCGGCCTGCTGCTGGGCACCGGTGGGGGAATCGCACTTTCCGTACTCGCAGGCCTGGGGGCCTGCGTCGTGATCCTCTGGCTGATGATCCGGTTCGCCCTTGCCTCTCCCGCGCTCATGCTGGAGCGCCAGGGCGTCATCGCATCCCTGCGCCGCTCCGCCAAACTGGTCCAGGGCGCCTGGTGGCGGACCTTCGGCATCGTGGCGCTGACACTGCTGCTGACGCTGCTTGTGTCGATGATCATCGCTGTGCCGTTCGGTCTGATCGCGTTCGCGGTGGACGGCAGCGGGTTCGGCGACCTGTTCGCCGGGACCACCCCTGACTTCGGCTGGCCGTTCCTGATCATCACGGGCATCGGCTCGGTGATCGCGTCCTCCATCACCTACCCGATCTCCGCCGGCGTGACCGTCCTCCTCTACATCGACCAGCGCATCCGCCGCGAGGCCCTCGACATCGAACTCGCACGGGCCGCAGGCGTCCCCGGTTACGGCTCCGAGCCCCCCGGCAACGCCCCCTCCAGGAACTGACGCGGTGTCCACCACGGGGGGCGTGACAATGGCGCGGCTGCTGATCCGCGCGAACGACGACGTACCGGTGGACACTCCCCGCATCCCCGCACGGGAGGCGGCGGAGCGGGAACTGTCCAAGCCGATGTACCACGAGAACGACCCGAGCCTGCTCCAGCGCGCGCTCAACCGCTTCTGGGACTGGATCGGCGGCATCTTCGACGCCGCGTCAGGCGCCGCCCCCGGCGGCCCGCTCGGTCTTCTCGTAGTCGCCCTGCTCGTCGTCGGCCTGATCGCCGCCCTCTGGTGGCGACTTGGCACACCCCGGCGCACCCCCGAAACCCTGGACTCCCTCTTCGACGACAGCCCCCGCAGCGCATCCGAACACCGCACCGCCGCAGAGGCCCACGCCGCCGCAGGACGCTGGAACCAAGCCGTCCAGGAACGCATGCGAGCAATCGTCCGCTCCCTGGAGGAACGAACCCTTCTCGACCCGCGCCCCGGCCGTACCGCCGACGAAGCCGCCGCCGAGGCAGGCCGCTCCCTCCCCGGCCACGCCGACGGACTCCGCGCCTCCGCCAGGGAGTTCGACGACGTCACATACGGCGGCCGCACAGCCGACCAGCAGGCATATCTGCGCCTGCGTGACCTCGACCTCGAACTGGAGCGCGCCAAGCCCCAACTGAGCGGCGCGGCCCAAGGAGCAGCGGAATGACCGGGGCGACCCCCAGCTCCACCTCCATGTCCCCCACCGGCCGCCAGGTGTGGACCCGCACCCGCGGCCTGCTGCTGGCGCTCGTCATCCTCGTCGCAGCCGGGATCGCCATGGCCGCCCTGCGCTCCGGGGACCAGCACGGCCGGCTCGACCCCCGCTCCGCCGACCCTTCCGGCAGCCGGGCCGTCGCCGAACTCCTCAAGGACCGCAGCGTTTCCACCCGCGTGGTCACCACCCTCGACGAGGCCACCACCGCTACCGGCCCCGACACCACCCTTCTGGTCACCGCACCCGACCTTCTGTCGGACCATCAGCAGAAGACCCTCCGCACCGCGACGGCCAACTCCGGCGGGCGCACCGTCCTCCTCTCTCCCGGCCCCACCTCGCTCGACGCGCTGGCCCCGGGCGTCGACAGCGAAACCCCGGCCCCCGTCTCGGCACGCACCCCTCAGTGCTCCCTCCCCGCAGCCCGTAGCGCCGGCAACGCCGACCTCGGCGGTGAGCGGTACTCCACCGACACGCCCGGCGCCGACAGTTGCTACCCGAGCGACGGCCTGTCCACTCTCCTCAGGATCGACGATCCCGGCAATGGCGACACCGTCCTGCTCGGCTCCCCCGACATCCTGTACAACGATCGTCTGGACAACCACGGCAACGCCTCCCTCGCCCTGCAACTCCTCGGCTCCCGCACTCATCTGGTCTGGTACCTCCCCTCGCTCAGCGACAGCTCCGCCGCCGAAGACAGCACCGACGGCGGCACCGACAGCACGTTCCTCGATCTCGTCCCCTCCGGCTGGCTCTGGGGGACACTCCAACTCACCCTCGCCGCCGTCCTGGCAGCCATCTGGCGCGCCCGCCGGCTGGGCCCCCTCGTCACCGAACGGCTTCCCGTAGCCATCCGCGCCTCCGAGTCCACCGAGGGCCGCGCCCGCCTCTACCGCAAGGTGAACGCCCGCGACCGCGCGGCATCGGCCCTGCGCTCCGCCACCCGCACCCGCCTTGCCCCGCTCCTCGGTGTCCCCCCGGCCGACGCGCACTCCGCCGCGGCCCTGCTCCCGGCCGTCTCGGCCCATCTCGCCACCGGCGACCGGGATCTCAAGGCCCTGCTCTTCGGCCCGGCTCCGGCCAACGACATCGCTCTCGTCCATCTGGCAGACCAACTCGACGCCCTCGAAAGAGAGGTACGCACTTCATGAGCGCCCCGACCCCCGAGACAGCTGAGAACTCGGACCGCGCCCGCACCTCCCTGGAGGCCCTGCGCACCGAGATCGCCAAGGCCGTGGTCGGCCAGGATCCCGCTGTCACCGGACTCGTCGTGGCCCTGCTCTGCCGCGGCCATGTCCTCCTCGAAGGAGTACCGGGCGTCGCCAAGACGCTCCTGGTCCGCACCCTCGCGGCCTCCCTCGAACTCGACACCAAGCGCGTCCAGTTCACCCCCGACCTCATGCCCAGCGACGTCACCGGCTCTCTCGTCTACGACGCCCGCACCGCCGAGTTCTCCTTCCAGCCCGGTCCTGTCTTCACCAATCTCCTTCTCGCCGACGAGATCAACCGCACTCCGCCCAAGACCCAGTCCTCGCTCCTCGAAGCAATGGAGGAGCGTCAGGTCACGGTCGACGGCACCCCCCGCCCGCTGCCGGACCCCTTCCTGGTCGCCGCGACCCAGAACCCGGTCGAGTACGAGGGCACCTACCCCCTTCCCGAAGCCCAACTGGACCGGTTCCTCCTCAAACTGACGGTCCCTCTACCGTCCCGCGAGGACGAGATCAACGTCCTGACCCGGCATGCCGAGGGCTTCAACCCCCGCGACCTCCAGGCTGCGGGCGTGCGCCCCGTCGCAGGCCCCGCCGACCTGGAAGCGGCCCGCGCCGCCGTCTCCAAGACCTCGGTCTCCGCCGAGATCGCGGGCTATGTCGTCGATATCTGCCGTGCCACGCGTGAATCCCCCTCACTCACCCTCGGTGTGTCTCCCCGAGGCGCCACAGCCCTGCTCTCCACCGCCCGTGCCTGGGCCTGGCTCACCGGCCGCGACTACGTCATCCCCGACGATGTGAAAGCCCTGGCCCTGCCTACCCTGCGCCACCGGATCCAGCTCCGGCCCGAAGCGGAGATGGAGGGAGTCACCGCCGACTCCGTCATCACCGCGATCCTCAGCCACGTCCCCGTCCCCCGATGAGGCACTGACCCATGGCCCTCACCGGCAGAACCGCACTCCTCGCCGCCCTCGGCTCTCTCCCCGTGGGCATCCTGGCTCCGAGCTGGACCGGGATGCTCGCTGTGAATGCGCCTCTGTCACTAGCAATCCTGTGCGACTACGCTCTCGCGGCGCCAGTGCGAACGCTCCGATTCACCCGAAGCGGTGACACATCAGTTCGACTGGGTGACGCCGCCGAAGTCCAGCTGACTGTCACCAACCCCTCCAACCGCCGCCTGCGCGCCCACCTCCGGGACGCCTGGCCCCCGAGCAGCTGGCTCACTGGCGCCGGACAAGCCGCGTCCAGACACAAACTCACCGTCCCCGCAGGCGAACGCCGACGCGTCACCACCGTCCTGCGCCCCACACGCCGCGGCGACCGCCAGGCCGACCGCGTCACCGTCCGCTCGTACGGACCTCTGGGCCTCGCCGCCCGCCAGGGCAACCACAAGGTCCATTGGACCGTCCGCGTCCTGCCGCCCTTCACCAGCCGCAAGCACCTGCCATCCAGACTGGCCCGGCTGCGCGAGCTCGACGGCCGCACCAGCGTCCTCATCCGCGGCCAGGGCACCGAGTTCGACAGCCTCCGCGACTACGTCCCCGGCGACGACACCCGCTCCATCGACTGGCGCGCCACAGCCCGCCAGACCACCGTCGCCGTACGGACCTGGCGCCCTGAACGCGACCGCCACATCCTCGTCGTACTCGACACCGGCCGCACCTCAGCCGGCCGAGTCGGGGATATCCCGCGCCTCGACGCGGCCATGGACGCAGCACTGCTCCTTACCGCGCTGGCCTCACGCGCCGGCGATCGTGTGGACCTGCTGGCCTACGACCGCCGCATCCGCGCCCAGGTTCAAGGCCGATCAGCGGGCGACCTCCTGCCTGCCCTGGTCAACGCGCTCGCTCCCCTCGAACCGGAACTCGTCGAAACCGATGCCCGCGGCCTCAGCGCCGCAGCGCTGAACAGTGCCCCACGCCGGTCCCTGATCGTGCTGCTCACCAGCCTCGACGCCGCGCCCATCGAAGAGGGACTGCTCCCCGTTCTCCCCCTGCTCACCAAGGGCCACACGGTGCTTGTGGCATCGGTGGCCGACCCCCACGTCCAGCAGATGTCCACCGCCCGAGGCACCATCGAGGATGTTTACGACGCCGCTGCCGGCACCCAGGCCCAGGCTCAGCGCCGCCGCACAGCAGAGCAACTCCAACGCCACGGTGTCACCGTCGTCGATGCGACTCCTGACAACCTTGCGCCTGCCCTTGCAGACGCTTACCTCGCGCTAAAGGCTGCCGGCCGCCTCTGAGGGAGGCGATGGTACTGCTCTGAGGGAGGCGGTTGTATGGCCCCTAAACGCAGAAAAGCCCCGCACCAAAATGGTGCGGGGCTTTCCCACAATGATTGTTCGGCGGCGTCCTACTCTCCCACAGGGTCCCCCCTGCAGTACCATCGGCGCTGAAAGGCTTAGCTTCCGGGTTCGGAATGTAACCGGGC
>NZ_JBIRYJ010000007.1:210481-349401 GCF_044389785.1 Streptomyces sp. NPDC019443 | reverse complement strand
CACGGACGTCCACGGATTTGCAGTGCAGGCCAGCGGCGTGTCAATATCTGTTCGCAAGCCCGGCGCGATTAGCTCAGCGGGAGAGCGCTTCCCTGACACGGAAGAGGTCACTGGTTCAATCCCAGTATCGCGCACCAGCCAGAACCCCCGGCCGCATCGACGGCCGGGGGTTCCGTCGTTGCCGGGGCCCGCCTCTCACCCCGTGAAGAGCTGAGTGGCCTTGCGGATCAACTCGTACAGGCCGAGCCGAACGGCACGGCGACCCAGAGCCAGACCGCGGCGCCGAGCGCCCTACGACTCCTGGTGCTGGGGCTGCTCATGGAGCGTCTCCTCCTGCCGTGACTCGTGGAAGCGGGGATGGACGGGGCGTACGAGCTCGTTGGCGACGAAGCCACCGCCAGCAGTCCGATCATGATGTACATCGAGGCGGCGTAGAGGCCGGGTCCGGTGCGGCCGGCCGACTCCTGGGTGTCGGCGACCCAGTTGACGATCAGCGGTCCGAGGACGTCGGCGGTGGACCAGGCGGTGGGCAGCCGGCCGTGGCTGGCCCCGACCTGGTGCGTGCCGAAGAGGTCTTTCAGATGGGCCGGGATGGTCGCGTGCAAGTTGTCCGTATGCACTACGGGCCCGGGGCGGAGTGCCCGGGCCCGCAGTGCGGTTTCAGGGGTGGTTCAGGTGGCGGTTCAGGAGAGGGTTCAGGAGGAGAAGAGCATCCGGCCGAAGCCCTTCTGGCGGTGGTGCCCGCCGTGGTGTCCGCCGTGATGCGGGGCGCCCCAGGCGGGCGCGGGGGCGGCCGGGTAGGCCTGCGGGGCGGCCGGCGGGGGCGGGGCCTGGGTCCACTGCGACTCGAGGCGGGTCAGGGACTCCAGCTCGCCGTAGTCGAGGAATATCCCCCGGCAGCCGCTGCACTGCTCGATCTGGACGCCGTTGCGGTTGTAGGTGTGCATCGCTGCATGGCACTTGGGACACTGCATGGTCTGCTCAGCTCCTCGCCGTTCGGTCGACGTCGCCGGGATGCATGCCCGGTGACGAGGAGTTCAGACTACGACCCAGGCTCGAACTCCAACTCGGCCGGGAGGGCCACGATTCGGGCGCAGGCGTCGATCACGGCCTCCTCGACGTCGTCCGGATCGCGGTGTTCCGCGGCGGATTTCGCCAGGGCGAGGGCGGCGGTCTGGATGGTCAGTGCGCGGGCGGGGACGTCGAGTTGGGGCCAGGGGTCGGCGTCTGCGCGGACCGCCGGGCCGTCTGCGGCTGTGTACGCCCCGAGGAACCGCTGCCAGATCTCTGGGGGCAGCAGACCGGCGGCGTACCAGGCGGCGGGGCGGGCCAGGTCCCAGACGGGGTCGCCGAGGCCGAGATCGTCGACGTCGATCAGCAGCCAGGGGCCGGCGGGGGCGGGGTGGCGGACGAGCTGGCCAAGGTGGAGGTCGCCGTGGCAGAGGGTGCTGTTGCGGGGCGACGGGGCCTCGTCGCGTGCCCAGGCGGGGAGCCGCTCCCAGGCACGCTGGACGGTGGCGGCCGCGGGGTGGTCCGCCGCCGCCGCGCGCATCCGCGCAAGGGCCCGGGCGGCCTTGGCGGGACCGCGCATGGGCGGGAGGGGGCCGGGGAGTTCGACGGGGTCGACGCGGTGGAGCCGGGCGAGCAGCGCCCCGGCGTCCTCCCAGGGGGCGGCGTCGGGGTCCGTGGGGTCCACGGGCACGCCGTACGGCCAGGCCGTGACGGGCCGGCCGCGGACATCCCGTACCCGGAGCGGGAGCGGTGGAAGCAGGATCCCGTCGAGGCGCGGGTGCGCGGCGACGGCGATGCGGGCGCGGTGTCCGTCCGGGTCGGTGCCGGGTGCGTGCGCCTTGGCGACGGCGTCCCCGTGCCGTACGACAGCGCCGTCGTCCCGGTCCGCGAGCACGGCCTCGTCCCGCCCACAGGCCCGGCAGGCGGGGCGCGGACCTGGCAGATGCGCGGCGTCGCGGGCGGCGTCGGCGAGCGCGCGTACGACGGATGCGGTCACGGTGTCCCCCGGGGGTGGTGCGGTCCGGCTGGGAGCGTACGCGGTGGGGCGGGGGGCTGTTTCCCCTACCCGCCCCTTCCCAAAACTGGAGGCTGACGCCCCCAGACCCGGCTTCGCAGCGCGGAACCCGCACACCAGGTCGCGCGGGCGAGGGCCGCGAGTGGAGGTGGGCAGCGCGATGGCCGGTCAGCTCCCCAGCTGACCGGCCAAACGCTGCCGTCCGCCGCACCCCCGTCCCCACGGGGTTGTTGGCCGGATGTCCCCGTCCCGGACCGCTCTTCCGGGACCGGGGCGCCGCTCAGCGCCCCAGCATCACGCCCACGGACGACGCTTGTGTGACCACCGCTTCCCAGCCGCCGAAGGCGACCACCAGCAGTGCCGCCAGAGGAAGGACCATGGCCGTCGCCACCAACGGGTGGCGCCTGCCTGACGGACGGCCGCCGAACGCGGCAAATGCCTTGCGTCCCTGCGTGCGGATGATGGTCCGCGATGCCGTGTCCGCCATGGTCCCTCTCCTGTTCGTATGGGCAGCGGCGGGTGTCTGACCTCGGGGGACGAGTGCTGCACCCGCCGCTTGACTTCAAGATTAGGGAAGCGACAAGGCCCGGTCGTCATGCCCGCGTACCGATTGCCGGGCCTCCCGGAGGATGAGCCGCCACCCAGCGGCGTACTCCCCTGGGTGGAGACGCCGGCCTAGGCCTTGGGGTCTTCCCGGAGGGGACGCTCCGAGGAGTCCTCACGCGGCACCGGCTGCTCGACCAGCGCCAGCACCCGGGTGGCCATGAAGCGGGCCGTCCGCACCACCCCGCCGCTGCGGGTGACTTCGCTCACTTCCACGACCCCTCTGCGCACCGCCGTCTCGACCCTGCGACCCGCCCGGCTGGCCACCACTTCGTACGTACGAGTCGTGTCTCCCGCATCCACGACTATCTCCACGCGGTCACCCTTCACTGATCCAATCCCCCTTCTGCGACGGACCTTTGAGATCTCGCACGGGCCCCGGGGCGACGGATCCGCCATCCCCTGACCACTCTTCAAGTTTCCCACCCGGCACTGACAATCGATCGGGCGGTGAGGGCGCGGCCTATGAGCACACCGGGGCGGGGGTACGTAAGCTGTGCCACGTCAAGCGGACGACCGTGGCAGCGGGGGTGGGGTCTCCCCACCGTAGGTAGGGGACGGACATGGCGATGATGCGGCTCCGGCGCGAGGATCCGCGTGTCGTCGGCTCGTTCAGGCTTCACCGGCGGCTCGGTGCGGGTGGCATGGGCGTCGTCTACCTGGGCTCCGACCGCCGCGGCCAGCGCGTCGCGCTGAAGGTGATCCGGCCGGATCTGGCCGAGGACCAGGAGTTCAGGTCGCGGTTCGCGCGCGAGGTGTCCGCCGCGCGGCGGATCCGCGGCGGCTGTACGGCACGGCTGGTGGCCGCCGATCTCGAGGCGGACCGCCCGTGGTTCGCCACCCAGTACGTCCCCGGTCCCTCCCTGCACGACAAGGTCGCCGAGGACGGCACCCTGCAGGCCGCCGAGGTGGCCGCGATCGGCGCTGCGCTCTCCGAGGGCCTGGTCGCGGTGCACGAGGCCGGTGTTGTGCACCGGGATCTGAAGCCGTCGAACATCCTCCTCTCCCCCAAGGGCCCCCGGATCATCGACTTCGGCATCGCCTGGGCGACCGGCGCGAGCACGCTGACGCATGTCGGCACTGCCGTGGGCTCGCCCGGTTTCCTCGCGCCGGAGCAGGTGCGCGGCGCTGCGGTGACCCCGGCCACGGACGTCTTCGCGCTGGGCGCGACGCTCGCGTACGCGGCGACGGCCGACTCGCCCTTCGGACACGGCAGTTCGGAGGTCATGCTGTACCGGGTGGTGCACGAGGAACCGCAGCTGTACGGGGTCCCGGACGCGCTGGCTCCGCTCGTCCGGGCCTGTCTGGCGAAGGACCCCGAGGAGCGCCCGAGCACGCTGCAACTGTCCATGCGACTCAAGGAGATCGCGGCACGGGAGGCCCAGGGGCTGTCTGAGACCCGGCCGCCGGCCCAGCGTGAGCGTATCGAGCAGGACCGTCCGACCTCGCGCTACACGGAGCGGACGGAACGCGCGGCACAGACGGAACGCACGGAGCGGACGGAGCGGCGTACGGCGGGCACGTCCGCGCCGCGCCCGCAGCCGTCGCGCACCGGCGGCACCCGCCCCCAGCCGCCGCGCAACACTTCCCGCAACACCTCCCGTACGAACGGCCGTCAGGGCACCAGGCCCGGCGTCCGCACGACGTCGACCGGCCGGCGGCCCGCCAACCCGCGGCTGCTGCGGCAGCGCATCATCGTCTTCTTCGTGGTGACGCTGATCGTGGCCCTGGGGATCGCGGCGGCCCAGCAGCTGTAGGCCGGCCGGGGCTCAGGACTGCGGGCGGCCCGTTGCCACCGCGTAGAACGCGACCGCGGCGGCGGCGCCCACATTGAGCGAGTCCACTCCGTGTGCCATCGGGATGCGCACCCACTCGTCGGCGGCGACGAGCGCCTGGGTGGAGAGCCCGTCGCCCTCCGCGCCGAGCATCAGCGCGACCCGGTCGAGCCGGTGCGGGGCCGCCTCGTCGATCGCGGCGGCCTTCTCGTCGGGGGTGAGGGCGAGCAGCTTGAAGCCCGCTTCCCGTACGGACTCCAGGCCTCTCGGCCACGATTCGAGGCGCGCGTACGGGACGGAGAAGACCGCGCCCATGGAGACCTTTACGGACCGGCGGTAGAGCGGGTCCGCGCAGTCCGGCGAGAGCAGCACCGCGTCCATGCCGAGGGCGGCGGCGCTGCGGAAGATCGCGCCGATGTTGGTGTGGTCGTTGACCGATTCCATGACGACCACGCGACGGGCCGACTGGAGGAGATCGTCGGCCGTCGGGAGGGGTTTGCGCTGCATGGAGGCGAGCGCGCCGCGGTGCACGTGGTAGCCGGTGACGCGTTCGGCGAGCTCGGGGCTCACCGCGTACACGGGGGCCGGGAGCTCGTCGATGACGTCGCGCATGACATCGACCCACTTGGCGGAGAGCAGCATCGACCGCATCTCGTAACCGGCGTCCTTGGCCCGTCGGATGACCTTTTCGCCCTCGGCGATGAACAGGCCTTCCGCGGGCTCGCGCTTGCGCCGCAGCTCGACGTCGGTCAGGCCCGTGTAGTCGCGCAGGCGCGGGTCGTCGGGATCCTCGACAGTGATGAGATCAGCCACAGGGTGATACTGCCTTCTCCGGGGTGCGGTGCCAACGGCTGGGCGGAGGTCTGTTACTGGCGGTTACGCGCTACGCGTTGCGCCGTGCGGACTGCGGGCCGACGGTGACGACTTCGCCGATCACGATGACCGCCGGCGGGCGTACGTCCTCGGCCCGCACCGTCTCTGCCACGGTCGCCAGGGTCGCGTCGACGCGACGCTGGGCCGCCGTGGTGCCCTCCTGGACCAGGGCCACCGGGGTCTCGGGGCTCTTGCCATGGGCGACGAGGGTCTGCGCGATCGCGCCGATCTTGTCGACGCCCATCAGGACGACGAGCGTGCCGCGCAGCCTCGCGAGGGATGCCCAGTCGACCAGCGAACGCTCGTCGTCGGGGGCTACATGGCCGCTGACCACCGTGAACTCGTGCGCGACACCGCGGTGGGTGACCGGGATGCCGACAGCGCCGGGGACGCTGATGGAACTGGAGATGCCGGGGACGACCGTGCACGGGATACCGGCCTCGGCGAGGGCTTCGGCTTCTTCCATGCCACGGCCGAAGACGAAGGGGTCGCCGCCCTTGAGGCGTACGACCGCCTTGCCCGCCCTCGCGTGCTCGATCAGGGCGTTGTTGATGGCCTCCTGGGCCATGTAGCGGCCGTACGGGATCTTCGCGGCGTCGATCACCTCGACGTGGGGCGGGAGTTCGTCGAGGAGGTCGCGCGGGCCGAGGCGGTCGGCGATGACGACGTCCGCCTCGGCGAGCAGGCGGCGGCCGCGGACGGTGATCAGGTCCGGATCGCCGGGACCGCCGCCGACGAGGGCGACGCCGGGAGTCCTGGTGCGGTGGTGGGGGGCGGCGAGCGAGCCGTCGCGCAGCCCCTCGACGATGGCGTCGCGCACGGCGGCGGAACGGCGGGGGTCGCGCCCGGTCAGCACCGCGACGGTCACGCCCTCGGACCGCCCGGTGGCCGGGGTCCAGGCGGTGGCGGCGCTCGCGTCGTCGGAGCGTACGCACCAGGTGCGGGTGCGCTCGGCCTCGGCCGAGGCGCGCTCGTTCGCCTCGACGTCGGGGGTGGCGATGAGGGCGTACCAGGCGTCGGCGAGGTCGCCCTCGGCGTACGGACGCCGCTCCCAGCGGATCTCGCCGGCCGAGGCCATCGCCTCGACGGAGGGGGTCGCGTCCGGTGACACGAGGACGATCTCGGCGCCGGCCGCGATGAGCGCGGGGAGCCGACGCTGGGCGACCTGGCCGCCGCCGAGTACGACGACGCGGCGTCCGGTCAGGCGGAGTCCGACGGGATAGGCGGGGTGCTCGGCATGCTCGGCCATGACGGTGCGGGCTCCTCGGGCGGGGTGATGCGTGTAGGGAGCCGCTGCGGCGGTGAAGCGGCTGGTGGGGCGGGGTGCGAAGTCCCGGCGCCCACCTTACGGGCCGGGGGCGTTGGGGGCACGGTGCCCCCTGCCCCCACCCCCGCCGCGTTACTTCTCGGTCACGCCCGCCGAGTCGAACGTCGCCACCTCGTGCATCGCTCTCGCCGCGCTCTGCACCACCGGCAGCGCCAGCAACGCACCCGTGCCCTCGCCCAGACGCAGGTCCAGGTCGACCAGCGGGCGCAGGCCCAGCTTGTTGAGGGCTGCCACATGGCCGGGCTCGGCGCTGCGGTGGCCCGCGATGCAGGCCGCCAGCGCCTCGGGGGCGATCGCACGGGCGACCAGCGCGGCCGCGCCCGCCGAGACGCCGTCCAGCACCACCGGCGTACGCAGCGACGCGCCACCGAGGATGAAGCCGACCAGCGCCGCGTGCTCCAGGCCGCCGACCGCGGACAGGACACCGACGGGGTCCGCCGGGTCCGGCGCGTGAAGCTGCAGCGCACGGCGCACCACGTCGACCTTGCGCGCGTGCATCTCGTCGTTGATGCCCGTGCCGCGACCCGTGATCTCACCCGGGTCGATGCCGGTGTAGACGGCGATCAGGGCCGCCGAGACCGTCGTGTTCGCGATGCCCATCTCACCGGTGAGCAGCGCCTTGTTGCCTGCCGCCACCAAGTCCCGCGCAGTCTCGATGCCGACCTCGACCGCTGAGAGGACCTCTTCGCGAGTCAGCGCGGGGCCGGTCGTGAAGTCCGCCGTACCCGGCCGGACCTTGCGCGGCAGCAGACCGGGCGTGGCGGGCAGGTCCCCGGCCACACCCACGTCGATCACGCAGACCTCCGCGCCCACCTGTGTGGCGAACGCGTTGCAGACAGCGCCACCGCCGAGGAAGTTGGCCACCATCTGGGCAGTCACCTCCTGCGGCCACGCCGTGACCCCCTGCGCGTGCACCCCGTGGTCGCCCGCGAAGATCGCGACCGCGGCCGGCTCAGGGATCGGCGGCGGGCACAGCCGGGACAGGCCGCTCAGCTGCGCGGAGATGATCTCCAGCATGCCGAGCGCGCCCGCCGGCTTGGTCATCCGTTTCTGCCGCTCCCACGCCTCGCCGAGCGCCTTCGCGTCCAGCGGGCGGATGTTGGAGACGGTCTCCTGGAGCAGATCGTGCGGCTCCTCGCCGGGCAGCGCGCGGCGGCCGTACGTCTCCTCGTGGACGACCCACGACAGCGGGCGGCGCTTGGACCAGCCCGCCTGCATCAGCTCGGGCTCCTCGGGGAACTCGTCGACGTAACCCACGCAGAGATACGCCACGGCCTCGAGGTGCTCCGGCAGCCCCAGCGCGCGCACCATCTCGCGCTCGTCGAAGAAGCTGACCCAGCCGACGCCGAGGCCTTCGGCGCGGGCGGCGAGCCACAGGTTCTCGACGGCGAGCGCGGAGGAGTACGGGGCCATCTGCGGCTGGGTGTGCCGACCCAGCGTGTGGCGGCCTCCCCGCGTCGGGTCGGCGGTGACCACGATGTTCACCGGGGTGTCGAGGATCGCCTCGATCTTCAGTTCCTTGAACTGCTTCGCCCGGCCCTTCGGCAGCGACTTGGCGTACGCCTCGCGCTGACGCTGTGCGAGCTCGTGCATCGTGCGCCGGGTCTCGGCGGAGCGGATGACGACGAAGTCCCAGGGCTGCGAGTGGCCGACGCTCGGCGCGGTGTGGGCGGCCTCAAGGACACGGAGCAGCACGTCGTGCGGGATGGGGTCGCTGCGGAAGCCGTTGCGGATGTCCCGGCGCTCGCGCATGACGCGGAGTACGGCTTCGCGCTCGGCGTCGTTGTAACCGGGTGCCGGCGCGCCGTCGACCGCGAGCGGCTCGGGCGCGGGCTCCGGTTCGGGTGCCGGAACGGACTCTTCGGCCACGACGACCTCCTCGGCGACCTCAACGACCTCGGCGACGACTTCGGCGACCTCGGCGATTTCAGGAGCCGCGACTGGCTCTGCCTCGGCAGCGGGCTCGGCGGTGGGCTCCGCGAGCAGTTCCGCACCGCCGTCGCGTGGCGCGGGCAGGGACACGGGGACGACCGCCTCAGGCGCGGGCTCGGGCACGAACGCCTCGGGCTCGGGCTCGGCGACCGCTTCCGCAACGTCCTGTACGGGCTCGGGCTCGGGCTCGGGCACCGCTTCGGGCTCCGGCTGGGCTTCCGGCTCGGGCTCGACCATCACGGCGACCGGCGTCGGCGCCAGGTGGGGCGCGGCGGGGAGCAATCCCTCGACGGGTACGAACTGTTCGGCAGCCGAAGGCTCCGGCTGCGGCTCTGGTTCCGGCTGCGGCTCGGGTGCCGGGGCAGGGGCCTCGGCGACCTCCGGAGTGACTGGCGCGGCAGGTGTGACTGGAGCGACGGGCGCGGCCTCTGGGACGACCGTTTCTGCTGGTACCGGAGGCGGCGTATGGGACTGCGGAGGCTGCGGGTCCCAGGGAGCCCCGGCCTGCGGCGGGATCTCGCCCAGCTGCGGACCCGGCAGCACGGCGCCCGCCTCGTCGCGCGGAATGTCGAGGTACTCCAGACCCGCCGTGGGCGGCCCGGAAGTGTGCACGGACATGGCGTGCGGCGGCGTCCCCGCCGGACCACGGTCGGCGAGAGAGCGCACCACGCCGCCCGTGCTGTCGGGCATCGGCGGGCCCATGTGCAGCGGGCGTCGCGCGGGCGGAGGCGTCGGCGTGGCCGATGAGGGCGGGACGCGTACGGCACTGAGGTCGACGGAGCCGGAGTCACGGCCCCCGGCCTCGTGCACGCCGGACCCGTTCGCGTCGTGGACGGGCACGACCGGCTCGGCGACGGGCTCTTGCGCCGGAGCGAACTGCTCCTGCGCGAAGGCGGGTGCGGCGAGATCCGGAGCCGCGAACTCCGAGGCGACGGGCGCCTGGACCTGCGCCTGGACCTGCACGGGCACCTCGACATGAGGCTCGGAGGCAAAGGGCTCGGACCCGTGGTACTCAGAAACGACGTGCTCAGAAACGAGATGCTGAGGAACGAGGTGCTCAGCAGCGACGTGCTCCGGACCGGGCGTCTGAGCCACCGGCACCGGCATCGCCACCGGAGCCTGACCGCCGGCCCCCAGCCCCACCGGGCCCTGCTGGACAGGCTGTACGGGCTGCGCCGACTGCGGGTCGCTCCACGCCCCCTGAGCCCCCGGCATCAGCAGCAGATCGTCTTCTTCCGGACCGTTCTCGGAGGGTTCGAGGAAGGTGTACGCGCCCGGAGCGGGGATGCCCGGCTGCTCCACCATGCCTGCGTTCTCCGGCAGCCCCTCGCCCGGGATCTGGCCGGTGTCAGTCATGCGTACCCCTCGCCCATCGCTTGTGCTCCTTCGCCCATCGCCCGGGACATCCGATCGCGGCACACCTGACGCCCGTCAACAAGAACGAGCGTGTGCGCCGAGCGGCACGATGACCCACGGACCCCAAGCATTCTCGCGGCCGTTCGCCGCCGCGGCAGGGAGATCCGCCACGGTCCGCTGTGGGCTGCGCCACGTTGCGCTTCCCCCGGTTCCGACGTACCACATACGGGAGCCAAAGCGCCCCCTTTTTCCGGACATTGACGAACGAAGCGACGAACGACCGGGTGCGGTACAACGATCGGCCAGCCTACCCCGCGCCGCGCGGCGGCAGGGTCAGGGGGCGCGGTCCAAGCGCCTGCCGGAGAGCAGAAAGACGACAGAACGCTCCCGCTCCGCCCAGTCCGCGGTGTCCAGTTCCACGGACTGCAGCAGTGCGCACTCCACCGCGTATCCGCCCGCGGCCAGCGCCGCGCCGATCGCCTCGGCCTCGTCCCGGGTCGAGGCATGGGTCACGATGCGCTGCGGGCGCCGGTCGGCGCAAGCGGTCACAACCGGCACTCCCCCGCCCCCGATCCGTACGACATCCGGTTCGGGCAGCCGCTCCAGAACATGCGGCGCCCGGCCCTGGACGACCTGGAGCTGGACTGCCGAGTGCCGGGCCGTGGCATCGGTGCGAGCGCAGGCGGACGGGTCGGCGTCGACTGCGATGACCGCGGCGCCGAAGCGGGCCGCCTCCGCCGCGAGCGCGCCGCTGCCGGAGCCGATGTCCCACACCAGGTCGCCGATGCGGGGGCCCAGACGAGCCAGCTGGGCGGCGCGCAGCTGCACCGACTCACCCTCGCCGAGGCCTTCTCCGTACGACTGTCCGTACGCCTGGGAGGGCAGCGCCCAGCCGCGCACCGCCGGCGGGTAGCCGGGTTCGTGGCCCGCGATCCAGCCCCCACCGGGCACCGCAGGGGTTCCCGCGCCGCCGATGACGATGACGACATTCGGGTCGCGCCAGGCGTGGTCGGCGGCCTTGTCGGAGGTAATGACGGTGACCTGCTCACGGTCGGTGCCGAGTTCCTCGCAGATGACGAAGGTCCGGTGCACGCCTTCCAGAAGCAGCGCGAGCTCGGCGGGACCGGCGCCCGGGGAGGTGAGGACAGCGACCTTGGGGTGCGCCCGGCACACATTGACGGCGCGGCGCAGCGTACGGCGGTGGGCGACGACGATCTGGGCGTCGTCCCACGGCATCGCCGCCCTGGCGAAGGCGGTGGCGACGGACGAGACGGCGGGCACGACCTCGACCTCCAGGCCGTGCTCCGGGGCGCGCAGGGTGCGTACGACGCCGAAGAAGCCGGGGTCGCCGTCGGCGAGGACGACGGCGCTGCCACGGTGGCTCGCGATCCGCCGGGCGGCGAGGTCGACGCTGCCGAGCCGGATGCGCTCGGCGCCCTTGGGCACCTCGGGGAGGGCCAGGTGGTGGGCCGCTCCTGCCACCAGGGTGGCGGCGGAAAGGGCGGACCTGGCCGCAGCGGTGAGCGGCGATCCGTCCCAGCCGATCACCGTGACCCGGTCGGCCATCGTTGTCAGTCCCTTGGTGTCGTCGCAGGTCGGGGCAGCCCGCACGGGTGCAGACAGGGTGAGAGTACCTGGCTCGGCGGTGGTCGGTCCTGACCGGCTTCCGTCAGTTCCAGTCGGTGAAGGAGGCGTAGCCCGCCTCCGCCATCTGGTCGGCGACGCCCTCGAGGTCCTCGGGCAGCAGGCTCCAGACGATCAGATCGGTGCGGATGTCGGCCCAGCCGCCGTCCTCCGTCTGCGTACGCGCTATCCAGGCGTTGCGCAGCACGCCCTCGCTGATGCAGCCGATCTTCTGTGCGACCTGCTGGGAGGCGGTGTTGTCGGCGGCCGTGCGCAGTTCCAGGCGCTCGAACCTCTGGTCGCGGAACAGCCACTGGGCCACGGCCAGCACCGATTCGGTGGCGTAGCCCTCGCCGCGCGCCCAGGGGGCGGTGACATACGCGACCTCGGCGGCGAGCGTGCGCCAGTTGGTGTTCTGCAGATGGACGGTGCCGACGAGCCGCTGGGTGAGGAACTCAGTGACGGCCAGAACGATTCCACGGCCTTCGGAGCGCTCTGCAGGAGCGATCCTGCGGACCCATTCCCCGGCGTGGGCGGCGGTGTACGGGTGCGGCACCGAGGTCCAGGCGGTCACCTGTTCGTCGTTCATCATCTCGGTGTGCGCCGGGATGTCGGCTTCTTCGAAGGGGCGCAGCACCAACCGCTCCGTGCTGATGGACACGTCCGGGAAGGTGGTAGTCATGCGCAGCTCCATGCCGAAGACCGTCGTAAGGGTCGTAGCCGTAAAGGCACAGCATGCAGCATCGGGTGGGGGATGTGCATGGCCGGGTGGGCCCGCGACGAGGCCCCACGCGCCGGAACGCGGTGCGCGGGGCCTCGTTCAAAGGCCTTGCGGCGAGCGCTACTTGACGGCGCCGAAGGCCGCGACGATGGAGCCGGCGTACTTGTCGTCGATGAACTTCTTCACCTCGGGGGAGTTGAGGAGCTTCGCGAGCTTCTCCACGCGGGCATCCTTCTCGTTGCCCTCCTTGACGGCGAGGAAGTTGGCGTACGGGTTGCCGTCGGCCTTCTCCAGCGCCAGGGAGTCCTGGGCGGGCTCGAGGCCGGCCTCGATGGCGTAGTTGCCGTTGATGACCGCGGCGTCGACGTCGTTCAGGGCGCGGGGCAGCGTGGCGGCCTCCAGCTCCTTGAACTTCAGGCCCTTGCTGTCCTTGATGTCGGAGAGCTTGGCGTCGGTGCCGGCGCCGTCCTTGAGGGTGATCAGGCCGTTGTCGGCGAGCAGCTTGAGCGCGCGGCCCTCGTTGGTGGTGTCGTTCGGGACGGCGATGGTCTGGCCGGCCTTGATCTCCTTGATGTCCTTGGACTTCTTGGAGTAGAGGCCCAGGGGCTCCAGGTGGACGTTGACGACCGGGACGATGTGGGTCTTGTTCTTCTTGTTGAAGTCGTCGAGGTACGGCTTGTGCTGGAAGAAGTTGGCGTCGACCTGGCCGCTCTCGGTGGCGGTGTTCGGCAGGACGTAGTCCGTGAACTCCTTGACCTCGAGGTTCAGTCCTGCCTTCTTCGCCAGGTTGTCCTTGATGTAGCCCAGGATGTCGGCGTGCGGTGTCGGGGACGCGGCGACGACCAGCGCCTTGGACTCGTCGGCCTTGGCGCCGGAGTCGGACTTGGCGGCCGGGTCGGACGCGGTGCCGCAGGCGGTGAGGCCGAGGGAGAGAGCGGCGGCGGCAGCGGCGGCGGCCGCGGTGAGCTTGATGTTCTTACGCACGAAGAGTGCCTCTTTCTGGTGGAGCGGAACGGCGCCCGGACAAGGAGTGCGGGCTGTGCGGGATGAGGTCAGGAGGCGGTACGGCCCCGGCGCGCCAGGAGTCGTACGACGCCGTCACCGATGAGCTGCACGGCGGTGACGAGGGCGATCAGGATGACGACCGTGACGAGCATGAACTGGGTCTCGAAGCGCTGGAATCCGTAGGTGACGGCCTTGGATCCGAGCCCCTCGCCGCCGACCGCGCCGGCCATCGCCGAGTAGCCGACGAGCACGATCACGGTGGTGGTGACGGCGGAGACGAGCGAGGGCAGGGCCTGCGGCAGCAGCACCTTGCGGACGATCGTCGGGATGGAGCCGCCCATCGACTGGACGGCCTCGACCAGTCCGTGGTCGACCTCGCGGATCGCCGTCTCGACGAGTCGCGCGAAGAACGGAATGGCGCCGACGGCGAGCGGCACGATCATCGCGGTGGGACCGATGAAGGTGCCGACGACCAGCGTGGTGAAGGGGATCAGCGCGATCAGCAGGATGATGAACGGCAGCGAGCGGCCGATGTTCACGATCACGCCGACGACCTTGTTCACCGGGGTGTTCTGCAGCAGTCCGCCCTTGTCGGTGAGGACGAGCAGCACACCGAGAGGCAGTCCGCCGGCGACGGTGACGAGGGTGGACCACAGCACCATGTAGAGGGTGTCGACAGTGCCCTGGCTCAGCAGCGGCTGCATCTCCGACCAGGTCACTTGGCACCTTCCTTGACCAGTGCGGGGCCGCCCTGCGCGGGGAGGGCAACCGGCTCGGCGGGGGCCTCGGCGTCAGCGTCGACGACATCGACCTGGAGGCCCTGCTCGCGCAGGAAGCCGACCGGGACGACGTTGTCCTCGTACCGGCCCGGGAGTTCAATGCGCATCCGGCCGATCTGCTTGCCGGCGACGGTGTCCATCGCGGCACCCAGGATCGAGATGTCGATGTTGTACGTGCGCGAGAGCTGGGAGATCACCGGCTGGGTGGCGGTCTCGCCGTGGAAGGTGACGTCGATGACCGTGCTCTCGGGTCCTGAGGCCTCGCCGTCCACCGGGAACAGCTCCCGTGCCAGTTCGGAGCCGGGGGTCGCGAGCAGTTCGCTCACCGTGCCGGATTCGATGATCTTCCCCTTCTTCATCAGGGCTGCCGAGTCGCAGATCGTCTTGACGACGTCCATCTCGTGCGTGATCAGCAGAACGGTCAGTCCGAGCTGCTGGTTGAGGTCGCGGAGCAGTTGGAGGATCGAGCGGGTGGTCTCGGGGTCCAGGGCGCTGGTCGCCTCGTCGGAGAGCAGCACCTTGGGGTCGCCGGCGAGCGCCCGGGCGATGCCGACGCGCTGCTTCTGGCCACCGGAGAGCTGCCCGGGGTACGCCTTGGCCTTGTCGGCGAGGCCCACCAGGTCGAGGAGTTCCAGGGCCTTGCGCGAGCGCTCGGCGCCCGGGATCCCGAGGATCTCCAGGGGCAGTTCGACGTTGTCCTTGACTGTGCGGGAGGACAGCAGGTTGAAGTGCTGGAAGACCATTCCGATGCGGCTGCGTGCCTCGCGCAGTTCCTTGGTGGCGCGCCGGCCACGGCCGGCCAGCGCGGTGAGGTCCTGGCCGGCCACCGTCACGGTGCCGGAGGTCGGGCGCTCCAGCAGATTGACGCAGCGGATGAGCGAGGACTTTCCGGCGCCGCTCTGACCGATGACTCCGAAGACCTCGCCCTCACGGACGTGCAGGTCGACACCGTCCAGGGCGGTGACCTGGCGGCCTCGCGACTCATAGACCTTGGTAAGGCCCGTAGTGGTGATCACAGGGGGTTTCCGTCACTGTCGAGTGCACGGCGGGGTGTCCGCCGGGCACGGGGCATTCAGGTTCGGACAGTCGGGCGCGGCACGGCTGACTCGGCTGGTGGCCGGTGGGCAACGTGCTCGGGGCATGCTCGGTCCGACGCGGTCCTGACGGTGCATCGGATTCGGCTCGGCTGTCGGGTCTCGCTTCGGGGCGCGAGTCCCCCAACCTTCGGCCGGGGGTCCACAGGCAGGGGCCCTCAGATGGCGCACATTCGACACATACAACGAGCACCGGGCGTCGTGATCGCCTCGGTCGCAAGGGTGCGGCTGCTCATCGTGGTCATGGCGGCAAGTAAAACAGACAGGAGTACGGAGCGATCACGACTGTCCGAATATCGGACGGATCTGACGCGCCATGTGGACAGGCTCAGCCGGCCGTGACGATCTCCACTCCCGCGCCCGTGGCCTGCACGGACACGGCCGAGAGGTCATGGACGACCACATCGGCGAGCAGCTCGGAGGGCTCGTGCGTTGTGGCCAAGGCCACGGTTCGCATGCCCGCGGCGCGCCCTGCGGCCAGCCCCGCCGGGGCGTCCTCGAAGACCACACAGCGCGCCGGGTCCACGCCGAGCGTCCGCGCCCCGAGCAGGAAGGGCTCCGGGTCGGGCTTACCGTGTGTGATGTCGTCGGCGGCGATCAGGTTCTTGGGCCGGATGCCGACCTCTTCGAGCCGGGCCTCGGCCAGCCGCCGGGTCGCGGAGGTGACCACGGCCCAGCGGTCGGCGGGCAGCTGCGCCAGCAGTTCGGCGGTGCCCGGCAGCAGGACGACTCCCCCGGGCACGTCCTCGACCTCGAGCTGTTCGATACGGGCCACCGCTTCGGGCACCACGTCCGCGGGCAGCAGATCGGCGGCTATCTCGGCGGCGGGGCGGCCGTGCAGCTCGACACGGGCGAAGTCCTCCGCCGCGATTCCGTACTCCTGCGCCCACCTGGTCCAGCAGCGGTGGACGGACTCCAGCGAGGAGATGAGGGTTCCGTCGTTGTCGAACAGCAGCGCTTCGGCGTGGATCTTCATGGTCGTCGACCCTACGGGCCCCGCACGGGGCCGCGCGCATCAGGCCTTTTGGCCCGTAATACGCTCGGGGCCATGCTTGACGCCCTGACGGTCGCGGTCGCCGTGACCGCGCTCGCCCTCGCCGCCTGGTGCGGCTTCGCCGCCTATCGCGACCAGCCCACCAAGGACTGGCACTTCATCGGCATAGCCGTGGTGTCGGTACTGGCGCTTGCGCAGCTGGTGGTCGGGATCGTGCAGCTGGCGCGCGGTGAGAAGGCGCACGAGGGCACCGCGATCTTCATCGCATATCTGATCGGCTCGTTCGCCGCGGTCCCGGCGGCAGGCTTTCTCTCGCTGGCCGAGCGGACCCGCTGGGGGTCGGCAACGGTCGCTGCGGGCGCCGTGGTTCTCGCCGTGCTCGAAGTGCGGCTCTACGACATCTGGGGAGGCTGACGATGGCCGAGTCCGCCACCGAGGAGCAGGACCACAAGCACCGGACCAAGCTGGTGCAGGGACCCGGACTCCTGCTGGTCTGGCTGTACGGGGTGATGTCCGTCGGCGCCGTCTCCCGCTCGGTCTACCAGATCCTCACCGACTACGGCTCGGCGCCGCTGGCCCACACACTCTCCGCTGTGGCGGCCGTGGTGTACGCGTTCATCACGTACACCCTCGTACGCGGCGGGGAGACGGCCCGCAGGGCGGCGCTGGTGTGCTGCGCCGCCGAGCTCGCGGGCGTACTGATCGTCGGGACCTGGACGGTTGTCGAGCCGTCCGCCTTCCCGGACTCGACGGTCTGGTCGGGGTACGGGATGGGCTACATCTTCATCCCGGTGCTGCTGCCGGTCACCGGAATGCTCTGGCTGCGCAGGTCCCGGCAGGGCCAGGGCGCGTAGGGCGTGTTTTAGAAGTCCCTCCCCCCAGAGCTTCGCCTGGGAGGTGCCCCCAGCCCCGCGACGCCTGGCACGCACTCCCCCAGCCACCGCTGGGAGGTGCCCCCACGCGATGTTGTCTCAGTCGCCCAAGTACGCCCAGTACGAGGGCGATCTCCCCCGGACTTCGTCCGGGGGTGCCCCCACCGCCTTGCGACTGCACGCACCAGACGCCGCAGGCCCGCCCTGCGGGCGGACGGCGCTACTTCCAAAACACGCCCTAGGCGACATACTCCCCCAGACTCCGTCCGGGAGGTGCCCCCAGTGCCGACGCCTCCTTCTCCAGCGTGACCAGTGTGAGTTTCGGGCCGACCTGCTCGCTGGCCACCGGCACATAGCCGCGGCTGCGGTACAGCTGCAGATTGCTCTCGCTGCGGTGCCCGGTGAAGAGCTGGAACCGCTTGGCGCCAGGCTCCCCCGCGAAGCGCTCCTCGATCGCGTCGAGCAGCCGCCCGCCCAGGCCATGGCGCTGCATCCGCGGATGCACGATCAGCTTGGCGATCCGGGCCGTGCCGCCCTCGTCGACCCTGGCGCGCACGGAGGCGACCACCTCGTCGCCGAGCCTGGCCACCAAGGCGTGGCCCTGGGCTATTTCGGCCCGCAGATCCTCGAGTGACTGGGTGAGGGGCTCGATTCCGTAGTCGCCGTAGAGCTCGGCCTCGGTCTGGTAGCACAGATACTGCAGTTTGAAGATGTGCTCCGCGTCGTGTGCTCTTGCCGCTGAGATGGTCACGCTCATGCCCATGTGCGCATGCCTCCCGCTCACCTGTCCGCCGGTTGTCTACCGCTCCTTTCCCCCGAGTTCAGGAGCCGCAACCTCTGCCGTCAGCATTCTGCGCAGGCATCCCAGGCAGCGGGAACGCATCGGCCCCAGACTCCCTTGTGAGATTCCCAACTCTCCTGCGATTTGTCGGTAGGTGGGGTCGTCGGGGGACAGTATCGCGGTCAGCAGCCGGGGGCAGTTCCCTGGGGTGCGGGCGACCGCTGCCCGAAGGACGCGGCGCCGCTCGGACCTCAGCGCGGCCCGTTCGGGGCTGCCTGCCGGGTCCGGAGGGTCCTGGCCGTACGGGAGTTCCCGGGCGGCCGTGCGACGGGCGCGGCGGGCTTCCGCGCGTACGGCCGACTTGACCCAGCGGGCGGCGTCCGGCGGCAGACCCTCCCCGCCGAGCCGCTCGAGGAGCCGTACCCAGACGGCCTGTTCGAGGTCACGGGCCTCCATCGCGGCGGCCGGCGCCTCCGCCTTCGCCTCTGCGCTCACCAGCGAGCGCAGCGCGCTGACCACATGGGCGGCGGTTTCGTGGCGAAGGGTCATGCCCTGCGGGACGTGCTGCCGCGCGGCAGCGGTTGCCGCGCGGCAGCACACTCACCCGTACGGACGGTCGGGCGCCGTCAGCCGTCAGCCGTCAGCCGTCAGCCGTCAGCCGTCAGCCGTCAGCCGCGGAAGTCTGCGGCGGCGAGCAGCCCGGTGTCGGCGTTGTCGGTGAAGATGCCGTCGATGCCGGTCTCGAAGTAGACCTTGAACGCGCCGAAGACGTCGCCGTACGCGTTCGGGTCGGTGCCGCGCCGGAAGTCGGCGGGCAGGAAGGCGTTCTCGTTGCGCATCGTGTACGGGTGCAGGATCAGGCCCTTTGCGTGGGCGTCCCGTACCAGCGTCGTCGGCGTACCGAGCTTGCCGCTCGCGTCCTTGGGGATGATCAGGTCGAGGACGGGCCCGATGCCCTGGGCGAAGCCCGCGATCCACTTCAGGCCCTCGGGCTTGACCAGATCGGCGACCGTGCGCGGGTCACCGGCCTCGCGGAAGTCCCATGGGCGGTCGTCCGCGGTCCAGAGCAGGACGACACGCGGCGAGGAGACGAGCTTGGCCATCCGCTCCATGCTGCTCGGCTCGAACGACTGGAGGAAGACCGGGGAGTCGTGGCGGTCGCGTCCGTACCGGCGCAGCAGCTTGGCCAGCCGCTCCTCGAGACCGAGCCCGAGCTTGCGGAAGTACGTGGGGTGCTTGGTCTCGACATGGAGCCAGACGGGACGGCCGCGCCGGCGGCCCTCCTTCTCCGCCCAGCGCAGCACCTCCTCGAAGGTGGGCACGGCCCAGCGGCCGTCGTAGAGGGTGTTCTCCTGACGGGTGCCGGGTATCCGCTCCTTGGCGCGCAGCGTCTTGAGCTCGGCGAGCGTGAAGTCCTCGGTGAACCAGCCCGTGAGGCTGACGCCGTCGACGGACTTGGTGGTCTTGCGGGAGGCGAACTCCGGGTGCGCGGCGACATCCGTGGTACCCGTGATGTCGTTCTCGTGACGGCATACGAGATGGCCGTCCTTGGTGGGCACCAGGTCCTGCTCGATGACGTGCGCGCCCATGTCGAGGGCCAGCTGGTAGGAGCCGATGGTGTGCTCGGGCCGGTAGCCGCTGGCGCCGCGGTGGGCGATGACGGTCGGACGGGGCAGATCCCGGTAGGAGGATCCGTGGCCGCCCTGGCGCTCGCCTGCCTCCGCGCGCGCCGCGGTGGCGCCGCCGACGCCGAGAGCGGCCGTGCCGAGCACCGCCGCTCCTAGTACCGTCCGGCGCCCCGGACTTGTGTCAGCACCCTGTGTCATCGACTTTCCTCCGTCTGTCCCGCGTGTGATGTCCCGCACCTGTCCAGCGACGCCCGATGCTAGGCGGCAACGCCTTACCTACGGCAGACCCTGGGCGAACTCAGCGAAAACACACGTCAACACTGGGTATCCGCTCCGTGAACCCGATGTGCGATCAGGTTGACCCACGAGTATCGTCCTCACCTGCAGAGACTTAGCCTGCCGCCACCGTCCGCCCCCACGACACCGTCCATGACACCGGAGGACCCGTTGTCCCGCTTGTCGCTCATCAAGGCAGTGCTCGGCCCGATCCTGCGCCTGATGTTCCGCCCCCGCGTGGAAGGTGCCGAGAACATTCCCGGGACCGGTCCAGTCATCCTCGCCGGAAACCACCTGACGTTCATCGACTCCATGATCATGCCGCTGGTGTGCGCCCGTCCGGTCTACTTCATCGGCAAGGACGAGTACGTCACGGGCAAGGGCTTCAAGGGCCGGCTGATGGCCTGGTTCTTCACCGGCTGCGGCATGATCCCGGTGGACCGCGACGGCGCCAACGGCGGTGTGGCCGCGCTGATGACGGGCCGCCGGGTGCTGGAGGAGGGCAAGATCTTCGGCATCTACCCGGAGGGCACCCGCTCCCCCGACGGCCGGCTCTACCGCGGCCGTACGGGCATCGCCCGGCTGACGCTGATGACCGGCGCGCCGGTGGTCCCGTTCGCGGTGATCGGCACGGACAAGCTCCAGCCGGGCGGGGCGGGACTGCCGCGGCCGGGCCGGGTGACGGTCCGCTTCGGCGAGCCGATGGAGTTCTCGCGCTACGAGGGGATGGACCGCGACCGCTATGTGCTGCGGGCGGTGACGGACTCGGTGATGGCGGAGGTCATGGAGCTGTCTGGGCAGGAGTACGTGGACATGTACGCGACCAAGGCAAAGGCGGCCTGACCGCCGCGGGGGCGTTGTCGGCGTGAAGGGCGGGCCCCGGTCGGGGTCCGCCCTTTCGTGTGCGGTGCGAGGACTTTCGGCCTTACGGGTGTTCGAGGCCGTCCTCGAGTTGCTGACCGCGCAGCAGGAACCACGCCGCCACCGCGGTGGCCAGGAGTACCGCCGCGCCGATGCCGGACGCGAGACGCAGGCCGTCCGTGAACGACTCCTGTGCGGCGGCCATCAGATCGGCGGCCTGCCGGCGCGGCAGCGTCGTCGCCGCCTCGACCGCGCCGCCGAGCGACTCGTGGGCCGCCGACGCCGTCCCCGCCGGGACACCCGCCGGGGCCGTGAACCCGCGGTACACGCCGGTGACGATGGAGCCGAGCAGCGCGATACCGAGCGCCGCGCCCAGTTCGTACGCCGTCTCCGAGACCGCGGACGCGGCGCCCGCCTGCTCCTTCGGAACGCTCGACAAAATGACGTCCGCGGTGACGGTGAAGGAGAATCCGGCGCCGACACCGACGACCAGCAGGGCCGCGCCGAGCAGTGGATAGCCGGTGGACTGGTCGAGCAGGGTCAGCACGGCGAGGGCGAGTCCGACGGCGGCGAGACCGCCGGCCACCACGGACCGTACGGAGAACCGGCGGGCGACGGTGCCCGCGATCAGACCGGTGGCCACCGCGCCGATCGCGGCGGGCAGTTCGGCAAGACCCGCCTCCAACGGCCCCCGGCCCTGGACCAGTTGTAGGAACTGGGAGAGGAAGAAGACCAGGCCGGACAGGCCGAGGATGGTGAGCAGGTCGGCGAGAACGGCGGCGGAGAAGCCGCGGTGCCGGAACAGCCGCATGTCGAGAAGCGGTGTCGGCAGCGTCAACTGCCTGCGTACGAAGCCGTACAGCGCACCGAGACCTATCGCCGCCGCGACGCCGGCCTCCCAGCTCGCGCCGTGTGTCGCCGCCTCCTTGACGGCGTAGACCACACCGACCATGCCGACGAGGGACAGCACGACGCTGATCAGGTCCCAGGGGCCGGCCACCGGGTTCTTCGACTCCGGCAGCAGCCTGACGCCGACGAGCACCAGGACGGCCATGACGGGCAGGTTGATCAGGAAGACCGAGCCCCACCAGAAGTGCTCCAGCAGGAACCCGCCGACGACCGGCCCGACGGCCGCGCCGGCCGAGGCCATCGCACCCCAGATGCCGATGGCGAGGCTGCGCTCCTTGGGGTCGTGGAAGATGTTGCGGATCAGCGCGAGGGTGGACGGCATCAGAGTCGCGCCGGCGACGCCGAGCAGCGCCCTGGCCAGAATCATCATCTCGGGGCTGGTGGCGTACGCGTTCAGGACAGAGACCGCGCCGAACGCGACAGACCCGAGCAGCAGCAGCCTCTTGCGGCCGATGCGGTCGCCGAGGCTGCCCATGGAGACGAGCAGGCCCGCGATGACGAATGAGTAGACGTCACCGATCCACAGCAGCTGGGTACCCGAGGGCTCGAGGTCCTCGCTGAGGAAGGGGGTGGCGAGGCCGAGGACCGTGGCGTCGACGGCCACCAGGAGGACGGCCAGGACGAGTACCGCGAGCGCGAGCCAGCGCCCGGGGCGGTATACGGTTTCGTCCGTCCCGCTCGTGCGCTGGAGGGTGCTGCTCATTTCTCCACACTCCGTCGTGCTCCGCCGAGCAGTAGCTCGGCGATCATGTACTGGAAGTCGTTCTTGGCGACCCGGCCGTCCATGACGGCCCAGGCGCAGGTGCCGATGAGGCCGTAGAGAGCCTCGGTCAGCCATGCGGGCGTCAGGTCGATCCGGAACTCGCCCTGTTCCTGGCCACGCCGGAAGAGCGCGGATACCCGGGCATCGAGCCTGGCCCAGCCCTCGTTGACCTGCTCGCCCTCGAAGAGCTGGTTCTCGGTGACGAGAAAGGCCAGCAGATCGGCCACGGGCTCCATCTCGGCGATGAGCCGCCGCAGCCCGTCACCGGCCCCACCCTCCTCGAGCCGCGCCCGGTCGAGAGCGGCCTCGAACTCCTGGATACCGAGCGCTTCCAAGGCTTTGACGAGGGCGTCCCGCCCGGCGAAGTGCCGATGAAGGGTGGCCCGCCCGATGCCTGCGGCCCGGGCGACCTCGTCCATGGTGGCGGTGGACTTACGGGCGAGCAGGGCGGCGGCTTCGTGCAGCACGTGTGTCCGGTCGACAGGCATGAGACGACTATACCCCGAATGAGACATCTCTGTCTCATCTGGGGCTTGAATGTCTCAAGGCGGCGCTCGTACAGAATACCGAAAGCCGCCTGACCGGCGATAAAGCTCTTCCGGTCAGGCGGCTGAAGGTCAGCCGGAGATCAGCCGACGGGCAGACACTCGGGCCGGAACCCCGGGTCGGCGGGCCCGGACCGTCCCAGGGCATTGAGCACCCACTGGGCGACGACCGCATCCTTGGGAGCCTGGTCGTGCTCCGAGGTGTTGACCGGACAGGCGTCCTGGAGCAGCACGTTGGTGACGTACCGGTCGGAGCCCGTGAGATACGCGCTGGTGTACGGCAGCACGACCTCGTCGTACCGAGTCGCGATCTGGGTGTAGTCGGGGCCGGCCGGAGCCTCGGGGTCGGCGTTGAGCTTCGTCAGCAGCGGGGAGCCCGCAGTCTGGTCCACACAGGCCGGGCAGACGGTGGCACCGGCTGCTAGCGCCAGCGGGTTGCTGGTGCCGTGGTTGGACGGCACGATGCCGACCAGATCGTCGACCTTTGTCGCACCACCGAGGAACTTCACGTAGTAGCGCGGCATCATGCCGCCCTGGCTGTGGCCGACGAAGTCGACCTTCTTGGCGCCCGTTCGACTGCGCACGGTGTCGGCGAAGTCGCGCAACTGTGCCGCCGAGTCGGGGATCGGGGCGGTGGCCGCCTCCCCGTAGTCGAACGCGAAGACGCAGTAGCCCTCGGCGGCCAGCTTCGGCGAGAGCGTGGCCCAGTTCTCCGCCATCGTCTTGAAAGTGCCGTTGACCAGGATGACCGGCTGCGGATGCGCCGCGTCCGGCTTGCAGGTCCAGTCGTTCGCACCGGGCGGGGCGACGGCAGTGTCCGCGGCCGAGGCGGATCCGGATGCGGCGAGCCCCGCGGCGCCGAGAACCGCCACCGCGGCGGCGGAGACCAGCGGGCGGATGAGGGTGCGTAGACGCATGACGTGGGGGCCTTTCCGTGCACCGGTCGACGCGGAAGCGTTCGGCAATGCCGACCGGGATACGGAATATTTGCTTCCGAGTTACTTGCACGTCAAGACTCGCGCCGTCGGCAAATGTCACACCGGCCAGGACGTATGCCCTGGCCGGTGCGACTGCGACTCGCGTACGAAGATCAGCGCTTGGCGTCCGCCCACGCCCGCTGTGCGGCCAGATCGGCCTTCACTTCGGCGAGTTGGACGGCCACGGCGGAGGGCGCCGTGCCCCCACGGCCGCTGCGCGAGGCGAGCGCGCCGGGCACATTGAGAACCTTGCGGACATCTGGTGTCAGATGGGGAGAAATCTTGACAAACTGAGCA
Organism: Streptomyces sp. NPDC019443; assembly: GCF_044389785.1. NCBI lineage: Bacteria > Bacillati > Actinomycetota > Actinomycetes > Kitasatosporales > Streptomycetaceae > Streptomyces > Streptomyces sp. NPDC019443. Next base: position 325,384 of record NZ_JBIRYJ010000007.1, on the reverse strand, counting down.
TCCGTCAGCTGGTCCAACTCGATCCCCTGCGCCTCGCACTCCTTCACGCACTCGCCCGCGACCTCGTGCGCCACCCGGAACGGCACGCCCTGTCTGACCAGCCACTCCGCGATGTCCGTCGCCAGCGAGAAGCCGGCCGGGGCCAGCTCCTCCATGCGTTCGCGGTTGACCGTGAGCGTCGCCATCATGCCGGTGAACGCCGGGAGCAGGACCTCCAGCTGGTCACAGGAGTCGAAGACCGGCTCCTTGTCCTCCTGGAGGTCGCGGTTGTACGCGAGGGGCAGCGCCTTCAGGGTGGCGAGCAGCCCGGTGAGGTTGCCGATCAGGCGGCCCGACTTGCCGCGTGCCAGTTCCGCGATGTCCGGGTTCTTCTTCTGCGGCATGATCGACGAACCCGTCGAGAAGGCGTCGTGCAGGGTTACGAAGGAGAACTCTTTCGTGTTCCAGATGATGACCTCCTCCGCGATCCGGGAGAGGTTCACCCCGATCATCGCGGTGATGAAGGCGAACTCCGCCACGAAGTCACGCGACGCCGTGCCGTCGATGGAGTTCCCGGCGCTGCCGTGCTCGAAGCCGAGGTCCTTGGCCACCGCCTCCGGGTCGAGGCCGAGGGAGGATCCCGCCAGGGCGCCCGAGCCGTACGGGGAGACCGCCGTGCGCTCGTCCCACTGGCGAAGCCGCTCCGCGTCCCGGGACAGCGACTGGACATGGGCCAGTACATGGTGCGCGAAGAGCACCGGCTGCGCGTGCTGGAGATGCGTGCGGCCCGGCATCGCCACATCGGGGTGCGCCTCGGCCAGACCCACCAGCGCGTCCTGGAGATCGGCGATCAGGCCGCCGATGATCCGCGCGTGGTCCCGCAGAAACATCCGGAAGAGCGTCGCGACCTGGTCGTTCCGCGAGCGCCCGGCCCGCAGCTTGCCGCCGAGGTCGGGGCCCAGCCGCTCCAGCAGGCCTCGCTCCAGCGCCGTGTGGACGTCCTCGTCGGCGATCGTGCCCACGAAAGAGCCGTCCGCCACATCCGCTTCGAGCCGGTCGAGCCCGGCGAGCATCCGGGCCAGCTCGTCCTCGGTGAGCAGCCCCGCCTTGTGCAGCACGCGCGCGTGGGCGCGGGACCCCGCGATGTCGTACGGCGCGAGCCGCCAGTCGAAGTGGACGGACGCGGACAGCTTGGCCAGCGCCTCGGCGGGACCGTCGGCGAAACGACCGCCCCAGAGCCGGACGTCACCGCTGTTGCTGCTCACTGCTGTGCTCCTCAAGGCTGTGGATGTACGACCGCCTCCCCACCCCGGGGGTGAGGAGGCGGAGATCACGCTACTGCTCAGATCAGGTCCCGCTTGGCGGCGATCTTCGACGACAGGCCGAAGAGTTCGATGAAGCCCTGCGCCTTCGACTGGTCGAACGTGTCGCCCGAGTCGTAGGTGGCGAGGTTGAAGTCGTACAGCGACTCCTCGGACTTCCGGCCGGTGACGATGGCGCGGCCGCCGTGCAGCGTCATCCGGATGTCGCCGGTGACGTGCTGGTTGGCCTCGTTGATGAAGCCGTCCAGGGCACGCTTCAGCGGCGAGAACCACAGGCCGTCGTAGACCAGCTCGCCCCAGCGCTGCTCGACCTGCCGCTTGTACCGGGCGAGCTCCCGCTCGACCGTGACGTTCTCCAGCTCCTGGTGCGCGGTGATCAGCGCGATCGCGCCGGGCGCCTCGTACACCTCACGGGACTTGATGCCGACAAGACGGTCCTCGACCATGTCGATCCGGCCGATACCCTGCCCGCCGGCCCGCTCGTTGAGCTGCTGGATCGCCTGCAGGACGGTGACGGGCTTGCCGTCGATGGCGACCGGGACACCCTCCTTGAAGGAGATGACGACCTCGTCCGCCTCGCGCGGCTCCGCCGGGTTCGAGGTGTACTCGTAGATGTCCTCGATCGGCGCGTTCCAGATGTCCTCCAGGAAGCCGGTCTCGACGGCCCGCCCGAAGACGTTCTGGTCGATGGAGTACGGCGACTTCTTGGTGGTCGCGATCGGGAGCTGCTTCTCCTCGCAGAAGGCGATCGCCTTGTCCCGGGTCATCGCGTAGTCACGGACCGGGGCGATGCACTTCAGGTCCGGGCCGAGCGCGGAGATACCGGCCTCGAAGCGGACCTGGTCGTTGCCCTTGCCGGTGCAGCCGTGGGCGACGATGCCCGCGTTGTGCTTCTTGGCGGCGGCGACGAGGTGCTTGACGATCGTCGGCCGGGAGAGGGCGGAGACCAACGGGTAGCGGTCCATGTAAAGGGCGTTGGCCTTGATCGCCGGAAGGCAGTACTCGTCGGCGAACTCGTCCTTGGCGTCCGCCACCTCGGCCTCGACGGCACCGCATGCGAGCGCGCGCTTGCGGATGACGTCCAGGTCCTCGCCACCCTGGCCGACGTCCACGGCAACGGCGATGACCTCGGCGCCCGTCTCCTCGGCGATCCAGCCGATGGCGACGGAGGTGTCCAGACCGCCCGAGTAGGCGAGTACGACGCGCTCGGTCACTGGTTTCTCCTTACGGTGCAGTCGGTGATGGGTATAACTATGCAGACCTCCGTATGTTTTGTCAACGCGCTCTGTGGGAGTGCACATATGTCGGCGGCGCCGGGCCATGCACCGCGCCTACGATCGGCGCTTCGCACGCACGAGCGGCAGTGATCAGGGATTTCTGACCAGGTGGGCGATCGCCGGCAGACTCATGGACGGCGAGCCGGTCGACACGGTCACCGAAACGGCCGACGCCGCCGCCTGGACAGCCCTCGACATCGGCATACGCGAGCGGGCACAGCCGCAACCGGCCCTCCTTCCCTCCCGCGCCCGGATCGACGGGACCGGGACCTGCCGCCCGCCGCGCCGCTGGGGCCGGCCGAGTGCGGCTCGCGCACGGACGCCGTACTGCTGGTGCCGTGGACCGCTGCACGCATCTGCTCAGCGACTACGTATTGGCACGGCTGCGGCGGGAGTTGGACATCACCGGGTGAAATCGAACGCGGCGGACGCCCCCGATCACCAATAATCCATGGCATGGGAAAGATCTATGAGCGGATAGACGGCCGACTGCGCACCTTCATCGAAGAGCAGCAGATGTTCTTCACCGCCACCGCACCACTCGGCGGTGACGGCACGATCAACTTGTCTCCCAAGGGCCTCACCGGCTCCTTCGCGGTCCTCGACGAGCAGACCGTCGCCTACCTCGATTTCGCCGGCAGCAACGCCGAGACCATCGCCCACCTCCGGGAGAACGGCCGCATCACCCTGATGTGGTGCGCCTTCCAGGGGCCGCCGAACATCGTGCGCGTACACGGCCGCGGTGAGCCCGTCTTCCGTGACGACCCGCGCTTCAAGGAACTCCTCGCCCGCTTCCCCGACATCGATCCGAACAGGCACGGGCTGCGCGCGATCATCGTGGTGACAGCCGAACTCGTCCGCGACACCTGCGGATACGCAGTGCCCTTCATGACGTACGACGAAGACCGGGATCTGCACGCCAGGCGGTTCGAGCGCGAGGACGACGAGAGTCTCGACAGCTACTTCCACAAGAAGGAGCACATCGCAAGCAGCATCGACGGGCTCCCGGGGCTGCCGCTTCCGCTGCCGCCCACACCCTGAGCCGTATCACGCTCTACTGACCGGGCCGGCGACTCACAGATTGCACAAGCGCCCTTCGCATTGAACTCCACGCGCCTCCCATGCGTATCCCCGTACGCGAAAGTGGTACAGCCGAGGAGCAGTCGTGGCGATGTTGCAGAGCGGTCGGGCCGCAAGACGCCAGACCATGCGGGCGATCCGCCCCCGGCGTGACCCGGCGGTGGCGCTGCTGGCCGTCGCCTGGGCAGGGGCGGTGGCCGTGCTGTCCCTGTGGTGGCAGAACACGGCGGTGGTGCACATGACCACCGCCGAGTGGCTGATCGGTGCCGGCAGGATCACCGGTCTGCTGGGCGGATACATGATCGCGCTGGTGGTGCTGCTGATGGCACGCGTCCCGGCTCTGGAACGGCGGGTGGGTTCCGACCGGGTGACCCGCTGGCACGCGATGAGCGGCCGCTACGCGATCAGTCTGATCGTCACGCATGTCGTGCTGACCGTCTGGGGGTACGCCGTCCAGGCCCGTACCGGCCTCGTGGAGCAGACGGTCACCGTCGTCGTCGACTTCCCTGAAATGATCAAGGCGGCGATCGGAACCGGACTCCTGCTGCTCATCGGCTTCGTCTCGGCCGGGGCGGTACGCCGGCGGATGTCCTACGAGACGTGGTACTACCTGCACCTTCTCACCTATGTCGCGGTGTATCTCACGTTCTGGCACCAGCTGGCGACGGGTGCCGAGTTCGTGGCGAACCCGACGGTGCGCACCGTCTGGTACGTGCTGTACGGAGCGGTCGGCGCGCTGTTGCTCTGGTACCGCGTCCTCTCCCCCGTGCGGCTCAATCTCTGGCACCGGATGCGGGTCGAGTCGACCGTGGACGAAGCACCCGGTGTGGTCTCCGTGCTGATCACCGGGCGACGGCTGCACCGGCTCGGCGCCGAGGCCGGTCAGTTCTTCCGCTGGCGGTTCCTCACCAAGGGGCTGCGCTGGAGCGCCAACCCGTACTCGCTCTCCGCCCCGCCCCGCCCCAATCTGATGCGGATCACCGTCAAGGCGGTCGGCAAGCACAGCACGGCCCTCTCCCGGCTGGAGCCGGGGACGCGGGTCTGGGCGGAGGGCCCGTACGGAGCCATGACCGCCGGCCGCCGGAGCCGCAACAAGGTGCTGCTGATCGCGGGCGGCGCCGGAATCACCCCGCTGCGGGCACTGTTCGAGACGCTGCCCGGCGGCCCTGGCGACCTGACGCTGCTCTACCGGGCCAGCAAGAAGCAGGACCTGGCGCTCTGGGACGAGCTGCAGCAGATCGCTGAGCACCGGGACGCACAGCTGATGTACGCGGTGAACGGCCCGGACGGGGCACGGCCCGAGATCACCGCCGAGCGGCTGAAGGAAGTGCTGCCGGACATCGACGCGCACGACGTCTATCTCTGCGGGCCGCCCGGTCTCGCCGAGGAGTCGTACCAGGCACTGCGCGAGGCAGGAGTGCCGTCCCGCCGGATCCACCACGAGTCCTTCGAGATGTGAGGCCGTCCTTGAAGAGGAAACATCCGCTTCGCCGGATCATGATCGGCGTCGCCGCCACCGCGTCCAGTGTCGTCCTGCTGCTCGCACTGAAGCAGCCTGGCAACACCGTGGCCGAGGCGTCGTCGCAGGCAGGCTCTCAGGTGCCGCCCGCCGGCTCGGCGTCCGCCGGGAACGGCGCCGTGGCCGCGGGAGGACAGACGGTGCTCGGTGACGTCGCCGGCACGCAGTACGGCGACGTCCAGGTCCAGCTCACCCTCAGCGGCGGCAGAATCACCGGGGCGCAGGCGGTGAAGGCGCCCAGCGCCGACGCCAACAGCCGGGAGATCGCCGCCGACGCGATCCCCAAGCTCAACCAGGCCGCGCTGACGGCGCAGAGCGCGCAGATCGACGCGGTCTCCGGGGCCAGCTACACCAGCGAGGGCTACATCAAGTCCCTGCAGAGCGCACTCGACAAGGCCGGGGCCGCGGGGGCGGTGGGCTCCGGGGCCGGGAATTCCGGCACCGACGGGTCCGGCGCGCAGGCCGGGGCACAACCCGGAGCAGGGACGCAGCCCGGAGGGGACTCGAGCTCCGGTGCGGCCTCGGGCTCCGGTGCGGGCTCGGGCTCCGGCTCCGGTGGCGCCCCGGCGGCGAAGACCGTCCTCGGCGACGTGGCCGACACCCAGTACGGACCGGTGCAGGTCCGGATCACGGTCAGCGGCGGCAAGGTCACCGCGGCCGACGCCGTCAAGGCACCCTACTCCGACGCCAACAGTCGGCAGATCGCCGCCAACGCTGTGCCCAAACTGAACCAGGCAGCGGTCAGTGCACAGAGCGCGCAGATCGACTCGGTCTCCGGGGCCAGCTACACCAGCGAGGGCTACATCAAGTCCCTGCAGAGCGCGCTCGACAAGGCGGGTCTGTGATGCCCGGTGGCCGAGAGCGCGTGCGCCATGTCGAGCACTCCATGGGCACGGTCTTCTCGTTCGACATCCGTATCGCCGACGGCAGCGACTCTCCCAGGGTGCGCGCCGGACTCGCCGCCGCCGTGGCCGGTCTGCACCGCGTGGACGAGACCTTCTCGACGTACCGTCGGGACAGCCAGCTCAGCCGGCTCGCCCGCGGCGAAATCTCCCTCGGAGACTGTGTCACCGAGGTTGCCGAAGTACTCGATCTGTGCGCGGACGCGGAGCGCGAGAGCGACGGCTGGTTCACCGCCCGGTACGCCGGCGAGCTGGATCCGACCGGTCTGGTCAAGGGCTGGGCGGTGGAGTGCGCGGTCCGCATGCTCGCCTCGTCCGGTGCGGATTCGGTCTGCCTCAACGGAGGCGGCGACATCCAGCTGTACGGCGGCCCCTGGCGGGTCGGCGTCAGTGACCCGCTGCACCCGGGCGAGCTGGTCACGGTGATCGAGGCCGACGAGGGCCTCGCCGTCGCCACCTCGGGCCCGGCCGAGCGCGGCTGCCACATTCTCGATCCGCACACGCGCCGGCCACCCGCCGAGGTCCTGGCGTCGATGACCGTCGTCTGCCCGGGGCTGACCCACGCGGACGCCCGGGCGACCGCCGCGTACGCCATGGGCGGGCGGGCCCGCGACTGGCTGGAGGAGCTGCCCGATACCGAGGGCTTTGCGGTCAATGCCGACGGCAGCACCTGGCGGACCAGCGGATTCGCCCGCCACACCGCGAAGTTGACTGCCTGACGACCGGACCGCCGACGGCCTCAGCGGTCGTTCTGGGCCAGGCGCAGCAGATGGTCCGCGAGTGCCTGGCCGCCGACCGGGTCGCGGCTGATGAGCAGCAGCGTGTCGTCGCCCGCGATGGTGCCGAGGATGCCGTGCAGTTCGGCCTGGTCGATGGCCGAGGCGAGGAACTGGGCCGCGCCCGGCGGCGTACGCAGCACCACGAGGTTGGCCGATGCCTCGGCCGAGATCAGCAGTTCGCCGGAGAGGCGACGCATACGCTCCTCCTTCGCCGACTCGCCGAGCGGGGCATGCGGGGTGCGGAAGCCGCCCTCGCTGGGCACCGCGTAGATCAGCTCGCCGCCGGTGTTGCGGATCTTCACCGCGCCCAGCTCGTCGAGGTCGCGGGAGAGCGTCGCCTGGGTGACGCTCAGTCCGTTGTCCGCAAGGAGCTTGGCGAGCTGGCTCTGCGAGCGCACCGGCTGCCGGTTGAGGATGTCCACGATCCGGCGGTGGCGGGCCGTACGGGTCTGCGGAACGGCGGGCCCGCCGTGCTCGGTGTCCTGCGCCTCGGTCATCGTCGTCTCATTCTCCGGATCGTCCATCCCCGCTTGCTGCGTCGAGAACGCCGGGCAGGGCCCCGAGGAACGCGTCCACCTCGGCCTCGCCGATGACCAGTGGAGGCATCAGCCGTACGACATCGGGGGCAGGCGCGTTCACCAGGAAGCCGGCGCTCTGAGCCGCCTGCTGCGCCTGGGGCGCGAGGGGCTCGGTGAGCACGATACCCAGCAGCAGGCCCGCGCCACGGACATGGGAGACCAGCGGGTGGCCCAGGGATTCGATTCCGTCCCGCAGTTTTTCGCCGAGTCGCTTGACCTCGTCGAGGGTTCCACCGGCCGCGAGGGTGTCGAGTACGGCGAGTCCGGCGGCGCAGGCGACCGGGTTCCCGCCGAAGGTGGTGCCGTGCTGGCCGGGCTTCAGCAGCTCGGCGGCCTCGCCGAAGGCGACGGTCGCGCCGATGGGGAGCCCGCCGCCGAGCCCCTTGGCGAGGGTGACCAGATCGGGCTCGACGCCCTGGTGGGCCTGGTGCTCGAACCAGTGTCCTGTCCGGCCGATGCCCGTCTGGACCTCGTCGAGCACGAGCAGCGTGCCGGTGGCCCGGGTGATCTCCCGGGCGGCCTCCAGATAGCCCTTGGGCGGGACGACCACGCCGATCTCGCCCTGGATCGGTTCGATGATCACAAGCGCGGTCTCTTCGGTGACCACGGCCCGCAGCGCTTCGGCGTCTCCGTACTCGACGTGCGTGACGTCCCCGGGCAGCGGCAGGAACGGCTCCTGCTTTCCCGGCTGGCCGGTGAGCGCCAGCGACCCCATGGTGCGGCCGTGAAAGCCGCCGACGGTGGCGACCATGTGCTTACGGCCCGTCAGCCGGCCCATCTTGAAGGCGGCTTCGTTGGCCTCGGCACCCGAGTTGCAGAAGAAGACGCGTCCGGGGCGGCCGAAGAGCTGGATGAGGCGCTCCGCCAGTGCGACGGGCGGCTCCGCGACGTAGAGGTTGGAGACATGGCCGAGGGACGCAATCTGCCGGCAGACGGCCTCGACGACGGCGGGGTGGGCGTGGCCCAGCGCGTTCACGGCGATGCCGCCGACGAAGTCGGTGTACTCGACGCCGTCCGCGTCCCAGACCTTGGCGCCCTCGCCGCGGACGAGCGACAGCTTCGGCGTGCCGTAGTTGTCGGTCATCACGCCCTGCCAGCGCTGCGCGAATTCCTGGTTACTCATGATTCCCCCTGTCCGTCGGGCACGACCATGGTGCCGATACCCTCGTCGGTGAAGATCTCCAGCAGGATCGAGTGCGGGACGCGGCCGTCGAGCACGCGGGCTGTGTTGACCCCGTTGCGTACGGCGAACAGGCACCCCTCCATCTTGGGGACCATGCCGCTGGAGAGGTCGGGCAGCAGCTTCTCCAGCTGGCTCGCGGTGAGCTTGCTGATCACCTCGTCGCTGCTCGGCCAGTCCTCGTAGAGCCCCTCCACATCGGTGAGCACCATCAGCGTCTCGGCGCCAAGCGCGGCGGCGAGCGCGGCCGCGGCGGTGTCGGCGTTGACGTTGTAGACGTGGTGGTCGTCGGCGGAGCGGGCGATGGAGGAGATGACCGGGATACGGCCGTCGTCCAGCAGCGCCTCGATGGCACCCGGGTCGATTCTGGTGATCTCGCCGACCCGGCCGATGTCGACCAGTTCGCCGTCGATCTGCGGCTGATGCTTGGTGGCGGTGATGGTGTGGGCGTCCTCGCCGGTCATGCCGACGGCGAGCGGACCGTGCTGGTTGAGCAGGCCGACGAGCTCGCGCTGGACCTGGCCGGCCAGCACCATCCGTACGACGTCCATGGCTTCGGGTGTGGTGACCCGCAGGCCCGCCTTGAACTCGCTGACCAGGCCCTGCTTGTCGAGCTGGGCGCTGATCTGCGGGCCGCCGCCGTGCACGACGACCGGCTTGAGCCCGGCCTGGCGCAGAAAGACGACGTCCTGGGCGAAGGCCGCCTTGAGGTCCTCGTCGATCATGGCGTTGCCGCCGAATTTGATGACGACGGTCTTGCCGTTGTGCCGGGTCAGCCAGGGCAGCGCCTCGATGAGGATCTGGGCTTTGGGCAGTGCGGTGTGCTTACGAGTGCTCATGAGTCCTCAGGAGGAGTACGCGCTGTTCTCGTGGACGTAGTCGGCGGTGAGGTCGTTGGCCCAGATGACGGCGGACTCGGACCCGGCGGCAAGGTCGGCGGTGATCTTCACCTCGCGGTAGCGCATATCGACGAGCTCACGGTCCTCACCTACGCCGCCGTTCTTGCAGACCCATACGTCGTTGATGGCGACGTTGAGCCGGTCGGGCTCGAAGACGGCCTTCGTGGTGCCGATGGCGGACAGCACCCGGCCCCAGTTGGGGTCCTCGCCGTGGATGGCGCACTTGAGGAGGTTGTTACGGGCGATGGAGCGGCCCACCTCGACGGCGTCGTCCTCGGTCGCGGCGTTGATCACCTCGATGAGGATGTCCTTGGACGCGCCTTCGGCATCGCCGATCAGCTGGCGGGCGAGATCGTCGCAGACCCTCTTGACGGCCTCGGCGAACTCCTCGTACCGGGGCGTGATCTCGCTGGCTCCGGAGGCGAGCAGCAGCACGGTGTCGTTGGTGGACATGCAGCCGTCGGAGTCGATGCGGTCGAAGGTCAGCCGGGTGGCGTCGCGCAGGGCCTTGTCGAGGGTCGCGGCTCCCAGGTCGGCGTCGGTGGTGAGGACGACGAGCATGGTGGCGAGGCCGGGGGCGAGCATGCCCGCGCCCTTGGCCATCCCGCCGACGGTCCAGCCCTCGCCGTCGACTACGGCGGTCTTGTGCACGGAGTCGGTGGTCTTGATGGCGATGGCGGCCTTCTCACCGCCGTGCGGGGAGAGCTCGGCGGCGGCCTGCTCGATGCCGGGCAGCAGCTTGTCCATGGGCAGCAGTACGCCGATGAGCCCGGTCGACGCGACGGCGACCTCGCCGGCACTGTGCCCGGCCAGGACCTCGGCGGCCTTCTCGGCGGTGGCGTGGGTGTCCTGGAAGCCCTTGGGGCCCGTACAGGCGTTGGCGCCGCCGGAGTTGAGGACGACGGCGGTGACTTCGCCGCCGCGCAGGACCTGCTCGGACCAGAGGACGGGGGCGGCCTTGACACGGTTGGAGGTGAAGACGCCCGCGGCGGCGCGGCGCGGACCGTTGTTGACCACGAGGGCCAGATCCGGATTGCCGTTCTCCTTGATCCCGGCGGCGATGCCCGCCGCCGAGAATCCCTTGGCTGCCGTGACGCTCACTGCATCTCCTTGATCGCTTCTCCGCCCGCGCCGGGGATACCGCCCGCCGAAGGCAGGGGGAGCAGCGGCGCGGCTTTCGGGGTTGTCTGCAGCCCGGCGGCTGCGCGTGCGTCGCTCACGGAGCGACTCCAATCGTGGAAAGTCCGGTGTCCTCGGGGAGCCCGAGGGCGAGGTTCATGCTCTGCACCGCGCCGCCTGCGGTGCCCTTGGTGAGGTTGTCGATGGCGCTGATCGCGATGATGCGGTCGGCTGCCTCGTCGTACGCGATCTGGATGTGGACGGCGTTGGATCCGTACACGGATGCCGTGGAGGGCCACCGCCCTTCGGGCAGCAGGCAGATGAACGGCTCGTCCTGGAAGGCCTTCTCGTACGCCGCCCGTACGGAATCGGCCGTCACGCCCTTTTTCGCTTTCGCGCTGCACGTGGCGAGGATGCCCCGGGGCATCGGCGCGAGGGTCGGCGTGAAGGAGACGCTGACCCGCTCCCCCGCCGCCGCGCTGAGGTTCTGGATCATCTCGGGGGTGTGCCGGTGGCCGCCGCCGACGCCGTAGGGGGTCATGGAGCCCATGACCTCGGAGCCGAGCAGATGCGGCTTGGGCGCCTTGCCCGCACCGGAGGTGCCGGACGCGGCGGTGATGACGGCCTCGGGCTCGGCGAGCCCGTCCGCGTACGCGGGGAAGAGCGCGAGCGAGACGGCGGTGGGATAGCAGCCGGGCACCGCGATGCGCTTGGCCCCCGCCAGGGCGGCGCGGGCACCCGGCAGTTCGGGGAGGCCGTAGGGCCAGGTCCCGGCGTGCGGCGAGCCGTAGAACGCCTCCCAGTCGGCGGCGTCCTTCAGCCGGAAGTCGGCGCCCATGTCGACGACGAGCACCTCGTCGCCGAGCTGCTCGGCGACACCGGCGGACTGCCCGTGAGGGAGGGCGAGAAAGACGACGTCGTGCCCGGCGAGCACCTCGGCGGTGGTCGGCTGGAGCACCCGGTCGGCGAGCGGCATCAGATGGGGCTGCAGGCCGCCGAGGCGCTGCCCGGCATTGGAGCTGCCGGTGAGGGCGCCGATCTCGACGCCGGGGTGGGCAAGAAGCAGCCGGAGCAGTTCCCCACCTGCGTAACCGCTCGCTCCTGCCACTGCTGCTCGTACCGCCATCGAACCCTCCTCGTCGAAGGCATGACTATACGCAGACCCGTAGATTTATGCAATCGCACCCCGGGCCAGGCCGTCCGGTGTGACCGTGAGCTTTGGTTGGCGGGTGAAGGTCGTTTGGGGCGGTGCCCGAACGGCTCATGCGCCAGCCGCCGCGCGACCGTGTCGCGCACCACGAGGTAACGATCACTCCGCTGATCTGGGGTTTTTGCGCTGGTTGGCATTGAAGCGCGCTTTCTTCTGACGATTCCCACACGTGTTCATGTCGCACCATTTGCGAGTGCGACTTTGACTGGTGTCGAAGAAGGCGGCTTGGCAGGTTGGTGATGCACACAAGGCCAATTTTCCGTCTCGTTCGCCTGCGATGATGCTGATCGCGTCGGCGGCGATCACGCCGAGGGCATCTTCCACGCAGGAAGCCGAGCTGAGCCGCCAGCGCCGCTTGCCCTCGGGCGTCAGAATCGCCGCGGCCCGACCCTGAGCGCTGCAGTCATTGATGACTTGGACGGCAGACGCAGGGAGAGCGTCCTGGATCGCGGCCGCTGTCGCGGCGGCGTGAATCGACTCCCTCAGTTCCCGAGCGAGGTCGAGCTGGGCAGTGGTGCAGGAGTCCACGGCGAGGCCGTTCACTGCCAGCCAGTCGACGAGTCGGTGCGGCGCGGGAATGCGCTCCACAGCGTCGCCATGACGCTCCGACAGAGTCCCCGTGAAGCTGGTCGCTAGCACGTTACCGAGGCGGAAGTCAGGGAACCGAGCACGCATGGAACCACCTTAGCGGGTTGCAGCGTGGCTCGGAGCACTGCTAGAACCGTCTTAGCCGGTTCCACGATGGCCAGGAGGTCTCATGCCCCGTCTAACCAGCGACGTGCAAGCATTTGAAGCCCACGCAACTGACGCTGACCTCGACGATCTGCGCGCGCGACTGGCCGCGGCGCGGCTACCGGAGGCCGAGACGGTCTATCGCGCCGCGCCCGACCCTCGCCGATGGGAACAGGGCGTTCCTCTCGCCGACCTCGTCGATGTCGTGAACTACTGGCGCACCGGGTACAACTGGCGGTCGTTCGAAGAGCGCCTTAACAGGATCGGCCAGTTCCGCACGACCATTGATGATCTGGGAATCCACTTCCTGCACCGCCGATCCGCGCGCGCAGATGCCACTCCTCTGATCTTGACGCATGGCTGGCCAGGCAGCATTGCTGAGTTCATCGATGTAGTAGACGAGCTGGCAGATCCGAAAGATGCAGACGCGCCGGCGTTCCACGTCGTGGTCCCGTCGCTACCAGGCTTTGGTTACAGCGACAAGCCGGCTACCACCGGGTGGGGAACCGAGAGGATCGCGGCCGCATGGGTGGAACTGATGGGAAGGCTCGGCTACAGCAAGTTCGCAGCCCACGGCGGCGACTGGGGAGGTAATATCACCACGGTTCTCGGCGGCAGGTTCCCGGCGCACGTTCTCGGCATCCACACAACGTTCGCGGAGGCACCACCCGGGTTGACAACGGACGGGCTGACGGCGGTCGAGCGCAAGTGGACCGAGGAAACCCGCGATTTCTGGCGCCACCACGCGGCGTACGCGAAGCAGCAGGCGACCCGACCGCAGACCATCGGCTACTCGCTCGTCGACTCACCGGTCGGGCTTCTTGCCTGGATCCTTGACAAGTTCGCCGAGTGGTCAGACACCGAAGATAGCCCGTTCGAGACGATTTCCAGAGACCGCGTTCTTGACGACGTCACCCTGTATTGGCTGACGCGGACCGGCGCATCGTCGGCCCGCATTTACTACGAAAGCCACAACTCGCTCAATCCCGAACTTCGGGTCGACGTCCCGTCAGCAATCAGTATGTATCCCCGCGACATCGAGAAGTGTCCGCGCCCCTGGGCACAGGAGCGGTACCGACAGATCGTCCGATGGAGGTCGCCCGAAATCGGGGGACATTTCCCGTCGCTGGAGGTTCCCGAGTATTTCGTCAAAGATCTACAAGAGGGCCTCGCGGCAGTGCTGGCCGCTAATCGGTGAACGCGGCTCGGCGACCCGGCACTCGATCACCGCCTGATCCGGCTCAAGGCGTTGCCCGACGGCTTCCCCCGTGGGTCGGGCGCCGGGTCATCAAGGTGATGAGTGCCCAGGTCAGGTGTGCTTCGCTCACCTCGGGCAGGCGCTCGTAGTCGCGGCAGTTGCGGCGTGCGTGCATGATCCAGCCGAGCCTTTGGCGTTCTTGGGCCGGGAGATTGTCGTGCTCGCAATCCCGTTCATTCTTGCCGGAGTTGGCATCGGCGCGGTCGAGACGGCCCAGCACTCTCATTGCGCCCGACGGCCCAAGAGCACTGTTCGCGGGGGCGGGCCACGGCCGCCGTGCGATGCTGGTGCGCGTGACCCTGGAGGACCTTGTACGGCTGCGCCGCGCCCGGGACGTGATGGACCGCGACTACGCGCGGCCGCTGGACGTTCCGGCGCTGGCGAACGTCGCCCTCATGTCGCCCGGGCACTTCTCCCGCAGCTTCCGCGCCGCCTTCGGGGAGACGCCCTACAGCTATCTGATGACCCGCCGTGTCGAGCGGGCGAAGGCGCTGCTACGGCGGGGCGACATGAGCGTGACGGAAGTCTGCTTCGCGGTCGGATGCTCCTCGCTGGGGTCGTTCAGCTCGCGCTTCACCGAGCTGGTCGGCGAGAGCCCCAGCGCCTACCGGGCCCGCCGCCACGAGGCCGGCGCCGCGATCCCGGCGTGCGTCGCCAAGATCCTCACACGACCGGTCAGGAATGGAGAAGCGGAATCCGCCGCCGCCTCGTAGCGTCGAGGGCATGAATATCAAGCTCGCACAGTGCTTCATCGCAGTCGACGACCATGACAAGGCGCTCGCCTTCTATCGCGACGTCCTCGGCCTGGAGATACGCAACGACGTCGCGTTCGAGGGGATGCGCTGGGTGACCGTCGGCTCACCCGCGCAGCCGGACGTGGAGATCGTCCTCGAGCCGCCGCTCGCCGACCCCAACGCCTCGCCGGCCGACAAGCAGGCGATGGCGGAACTGCTGGCCAAGGGCATGCTGCGCGGCGTGATCTTCTCCACCGACGACTGCGACGCGACCTTCGAACGCATCCGGGCCGCCGGCGGGGAGGTGTTGCAAGAGCCGATCGACCAGCCGTACGGCGTCCGCGACTGCGCCTTCCGCGACCCCGCCGGCAACATGCTCCGCTTCACCCAGCCCCGCAAGCGGTAGGGACCGCCTGCGGTAGGGTCGCGGCCCGCGTTCACCGCGGTCGTACCGGCGAAGACGCCCGGCGGAGACGCTGGCCGGGATAGAGGGGGAGGGCGGGCGGTGGCAGGTGGACGAGGGGCCGCCCGACGCGGTGCAGGAGGAGGCCCGCGCGCCTGCCGAGCGGCTCGGCGGCCACTTCCTCGACTACTTCGCCGACGCCGACAGGGCGCTCTGCGCGGCCGAAGGGTCGAAGATAGCCGACGAGATCTTCGACCAGCTCCGCGCGGAGCCGCATCCGGTCCCCCGAGTGGACCGTCACCGGCGCCGGGACCGGGGCGACGTCGGCGGCGGTCGGGCGCCGTCTGCGCCGCCCGACCGACCGCGAACTGATGTGCGACGGCCGCTGGTTGGTCTGACGCCTCGGCCGGGCGCGCCGCGTGGGGGCCCAGCGGCGCCACGGGCCGAAGAGGCGTGGATGCCTTGGTTCTGGCGCCGAGAGCGACCCCGGCCGGCGTCAGCCGGACGGACGTCGCGCCACCCCGGCCGGCACCGCCGATCAGGTGGACAGCGGACCGTTGCAGCGACCGCGCCGACGAAGTAGAACCAGACGTACTGCCCGCAGCTGGGCAGATCTAGCCAGGCGACGCCGACGGAGACCGCGAAGGCGGCCCCGCCCAACAGATGGAGACACGATGAGCATGGCCCCGAGGCCGGACACGCAGTCGCCTGCGCTGCACGCTGCCGACAGCCACGAACTGATCCGCGTGCACGGCGCGCGCGAGAACAACCTCAAGGACGTCAGCATCGAGATCCCGAAGCGCCGGCTGACGGTGTTCACCGGCGTTTCCGGCTCGGGCAAGAGCTCGCTGGTGTTCAACACGATCGCCGCGGAGTCGCAGCGGATGATCAACGAGACGTACAGCGCCTTCGTGCAGGGCTTCATGCCGACGCTGGCGCGGCCCGAGGTCGACGTACTCGAAGGGCTGACCACCGCGATCACGGTCGACCAGCAGCGGATGGGCGCCGACCCCCGCTCCACGGTCGGCACCGCCACCGACGCCAACGCGATGCTGCGCATCCTCTTCAGCAGACTCGGCAAACCGCACATCGGCCCGCCCGGGGCGTACGCCTTCAACGTCCCCTCGGTCCGGGCGAGCGGTGCGATCACCGTCGAGCGCGGTGCCAAGAAGGCCGTGAAAGCGACCTTCAACCGCACCGGCGGCATGTGCACGCGCTGCGAGGGCCGCGGCACGGTCTCCGACATCGACCTCACCCAGCTCTACGACGACTCCAAGTCGCTCGCCGAGGGCGCGTTCACCATTCCCGGCTGGAAGTCGGACAGCCAGTGGACCGTGGGGCTCTACGCCCAGTCGGGCTTCCTCGACCCGAACAAGCCGATCCGCAAGTTCACCAAGCAGGAGATGCAGGACTTCCTCCACGGCGAGCCGACAAAGGTGAAGGTCAACGGCGTCAACCTCACCTACGAGGGGCTGATCCCCAAGATCCAGAAGTCGTTCCTGTCCAAGGACAAGGAGGCGATGCAGCCGCACATCCGGGCGTTCGTGGAGCGGGCCGTCACCTTCACCACCTGCCCCGAGTGCGACGGCACCCGGCTCACCGAGGAGGCCCGGTCGTCGAAGATCAAGCGGATCAGCATCGCCGACGCCTGCGCGATGCAGATCAGCGACCTGGCCGAATGGGTCCGCGGCCTCGACGAGCCGTCGGTGGCGCCTCTGCTCACCGCGCTGCAGCAGACCCTCGACTCGTTCGTGGAGATCGGCCTCGGCTACCTCGCGCTCGACCGGCCGTCGGGCACGCTGTCGGGCGGCGAGGCACAGCGCGTCAAGATGATCCGCCACCTCGGCTCCTCGCTCACCGACGTCACGTACGTCTTCGACGAGCCCACCATCGGCCTGCATCCCCATGACATCCAGCGGATGAACGCCCTGCTGCTGCGGCTGCGGGACAAGGGCAACACGGTGCTCGTCGTGGAGCACAAGCCGGAGACGATCGCGATCGCCGACCACGTCGTCGACCTCGGCCCCGGCGCCGGTACGGCGGGCGGCACCGTCTGCTTCGAGGGCACCGTCGAGGGGCTGCGGGCCGGCGGCACCATCACCGGCCGCCATTTCGACGACCGGGCCGCCCTCAAGGAGACGGTGCGGAAGCCCACCGGCACCCTGGAGATCAGGGGCGCGACGACGCACAACCTGCAGGGCGTCGACGTCGGCATCCCGCTCGGGGTGCTTGCCGTCGTCACCGGCGTCGCCGGCTCCGGCAAGAGCTCGCTCGTGCACGGGTCGATCCCCGCCGGCGAGGGTGTGGTCTCGGTCGACCAGGCGGCGATCAAGGGCTCGCGGCGCAGTAACCCGGCGACGTACACCGGACTGCTCGACCCGATCCGCAAGGCGTTCGCGAAGGTCAACGGCGTGAAGCCGGCGCTGTTCAGCGCCAACTCCGAGGGCGCCTGCCCCAATTGCAACGGCGCCGGCGTCATCTACACCGACCTGGCGATGATGGCCGGCGTCGCCACCACCTGCGAGGAGTGCGAGGGGAAGCGGTTCCAGCCAGCGGTGTTGGAGTACCACCTCGGCGGCCGCGACATCAGCGAGGTGCTCGCGATGTCGGTGACCGAGGCCGAGGAGTTCTTCGGCTCCGGCGAGGCGAGCACGCCTGCCGCGCAGCGCATTCTCGGCCGGCTCGCCGACGTCGGGCTCGGCTACCTCAGCCTCGGCCAGCCGCTCACCACGCTGTCCGGCGGCGAGCGGCAGCGGCTCAAGCTGGCCACCCACATGGCCGAGAAGGGCGGCGTCTACGTCCTGGACGAGCCGACCGCCGGCCTGCATCTCGCCGACGTCGAGCAGCTGCTCGGCCTGCTCGACCGGCTCGTCGACTCCGGCAAGTCGGTCATCGTCGTCGAGCACCACCAGGCGGTCATGGCGCACGCCGACTGGATCATCGACCTCGGCCCCGGCGCCGGCCACGACGGCGGCCGGATCGTCTTCGAGGGCACACCCGCCGACCTCGTCGCCGCCCGCTCCACCCTCACCGGCGAGCACCTCGCGGCCTACGTCGGCACCTGACCGAGGCTCTCGCGGACCCCGGCGGATGTCGCCGCCGGGGTCCGCTTCGTCCGAGCCGCTCGACACGGCGAGTCGCCTCGCAGACGGCCACACCCGGTCTTTTGAAGCTGAGCGCTTCGCTTGGCGAAACCCGCCAAGCGAAGCGCTCAGTCACCCGCCTACGGCTCGACGATGTGCCGCAGATAGGCGTGCGGGTCGGCGAGATAGCGGCGCCAGTGGTCCACGACACCGAGCTCCCGCCAGGCGACCCTCCGCATACCGTGCTCGCCGACCTCGATGATGTCCGCGCCCGGCAGGGCGGTCAGCAGTGGGGAGTGCGTGGCACAGATGACCTGGCCGCCCTCCTTGGTCAACCGGTCGATGTGCCCGATCAGTTCGAGGCACGAGGAGAACGAGAGCGCCGCCTCCGGCTCGTCCAGGACATAGAGCCCGGCATGGAGGAACTTCCTCCGGAACGCCGCGAGAAAGCCCTCACCATGGCTGACCGAGTCCGGCGAGAACCCCTCCCTGTCCAGGGCGTCCAGCGCGGTCTCGGCCCGCAGGAAGAAGCCCTTGCGGGCCGACCAGCTGGTCACCATGCGGCGCCCGCGCGCGGCCGCGTCGAACCTCATCCGCTCGCCGAGCGCCGACTTGCCACGCGGGGAGGCGTACGGCCAGTCGTGGGAGCCGCCGTAGGAGTCCAGACCGAACCCCTCCGCCAGCGCCTCGACCAAAGTCGACTTCCCCGAGCCGTTCTCACCGACCAGAAAGGTCACCGGCGCGGTGAAGCGCAGCCCTTCGTCGAGCAGCTGCCGGACGCACGGCACCGACCAGGGCCAGGAGTCGTCGTCGTACGAGGAGAGATGGGCATACGCGCGTTCGACAATCACCCGCCCAGTGTCGCCCAGGACTTGGAAGCCGTACGGCTCCCCAGCGGCCGGCACCGGCACTGATGAAGAACTGCTACGTGTCTTCCGACCGGGGCGTGCGGCTGAGCACGGAGGGCAGGACTCGCGCGATGAGCAGCGCGACGTCGTCGTGGTCGCCGGGGTGGCGCAGGGTGTGCAGGAGCAACTCGCAGGTTTCGTCCAGGGAGCGGTGGGGGTCGTCCAGGAGGGCGAGCAGGTTGGCCAGGCATGCGTCGATGGGCCGGTCGCGCCTCTCGACCAGCCCATCGGTGTACAGGACGAGCTGGTCGCCCGGGTGCAGGGGGAGTGTGGTGGTGTGGAAGTCGCCCTCGCCGACGCCCAGCGGGGTTCCGGTGGGCAGCTCGAGCAGTTCGTGCTTTCCGTCAAGGCGAAGAAGGGCTGGGGGCAGGTGGCCGGCGAGGGAGATGCGGCACTGCGCGCCGTGCGGGTCGTAGACGGCGTAGACGCACGTGGCGATGGTGTCCTGCTCCAGGTCCTCGGTGATGTGGTCGAGGTGCTGGAGAACCTGGACGGGGTCGAGGTCGAGGCCGGCCAGGGTGCGGGTGGCGGTGCGGAGCTGGCCCATGGTGGCGGCGGCGCTGACGCCGCTGCCCATGACGTCTCCGACGACGAGGGCGGTCTTGTCGCCCCCGAGCGCAATGACGTCGAACCAGTCGCCGCCGATCTCGCTGGCTGCCTGGGCGGGCAGGTACCGGGACGCGACAACCAGCCCCGGCCGTTGCGGTGGCGGGTGGGGCAGCAGGCTGCGCTGGAGGGTGAGAACGATGCGGCGTTGCTGCTGGACGGCACGGTGCCGCTCGGTGACGTCCACGCTGGAGGTCACCACCCCCAGCACCTTTCCGTTGGGAGCTTCGAGCCGGTGGAAAGAGATCGACCAGGCATGCTCGTTGTCCGGGTCGGCCGGGGTGCGGCCGACGGTGTACTGGTCAGAGACCGGGGTGCCGGTAGCCAAAACCTTGCGCATCGTCGCTTCGAAGGACTCGTCCAAGAAGGGCAGCACCTCATGGACGTGCCTGCCCACATGCTCGGCGGCAGGCACGCCGTTCATCCGCTCCTCCGCCGGGTTGACCGAGACGTACCGAAGGTCGGTGTCCAGTACACCCAGTCCGATCGGCGACTGGGACACCAGTCGGGCGGACAGTGCCAGGTCCCGTTCGACCTGCCGTAGCGTCGCCTGGTCCGCGGCCAGACCCAGGGCGTAGTGGTCCCCCTGGTCGTCCTGCAGCCGCATGTTGCGGAACTCCACCAGCCGGGTGCTGCCGTTCTTGTGCCGGACGGGGAAGACTCCGGCCCAGCTGCCGCCACCTTCCATGACGTGGGCGAACAGGTTCAGCACGGCCTCCTGGTGCTCCTCATGGATCAGCAAGTGGCCTGCGAACTCGCCGAGGGCCTCCTCGGCGCTGTAGCCGAACAGGTCCTCGGCCTGCGGGCTCCAGAGATCGATCCTGCCCTCGGCATCGAGGAGAACGGCCGCCACGCTCAGCACATCGAGGAGGCCGCCAGACGCGGTCGGAGCGACGCTCACCGTGTCTGGACCGCCCCGGAAGGACTCGGCTGCACACATCCCAGGCCCTCCTCACTGCACGCGCCGCCACCCTGTGGTGTCAGGGCGCCGACCCGAGCCCGCGGCTCGGCTTGCGTGGCTCTGCCTCCCCCATCGTCTCCCTCCAGGGTCCCGCTCGCGCAGCCGTGGCCGTCGTCGGCCCGGCATCCGGCGCGCCGGTTGCCGGGCCTCGTCGGCCTGCGGCACTCAGCCGGCGCCGACCATGCGGGCGATAGCCTGAGCCGCATGGATGAGCTCGACGGAGTGGAGATCATCGCCTTCCCGGACGCCGAGGCGTTCGAGAACTGGCTGGCCGGGCATTACACGCGCCACGAGGGTGTGTGGATCAAGATGGCCAAGAAGAAGTCCGGCATTCCGACGGTCACTGACGACGAGGTTGTCGACATCGGGCTGTGCTACGGCTGGATCTCCGGGCAACGGCGGTCTTTCGACGAGCAGTACTACCTGCAGAAGTACGTGCCACGCCGGCCCAAAAGCCTGTGGTCGCAGGTGAATGTGGACAAGGTCGCGATGCTGACGGCCACGGGGCGGATGCGCGAACCCGGGCTGGCCGAGGTGCGCAGGGCGCAGGAGGACGGGCGATGGTCAGGGGCCTACGAGTCGCAGAGGACGGCGACGGTGCCACCCGACCTCGCGGCGGCGCTCGATGCGAACCTTGAGGCCAAGAAGGCGTTCGAGGCGCTCGACAAGACAGGGCGCTACCTGGTCATCCTGCGGTTACTTCAGGCGCTCACGCCGGAGACCAGGCAGATTCGGCTCGATAAATCCCTGCAAATGCTACTGAATGACGAAAGGCCGGGCTAAGCCAGTCATTCCGCCGACATCCATGCCACCACGGGGCGGCCCGACCTCCGTGCCGCCCGCCACGGTGGGGCAGGGCCCTGTCCAGAGGGGGTGGGTCACGAGATATCTTGATGTCGAGCAATGTTGCAGACGTGGAGCGGAGCACCCGGTGACTGACTCGACCATCATCTATACACACACTGACGAGGCGCCCGCCCTGGCGACGCATTCGTTCCTGCCTGTCGTCCAGGCGTACGCCTCGACCGCCGGGGTCAGTGTCGAGACCCGTGACATCTCTCTGGCGGGGCGGATCATCGCCAGCTTCCCTGAGCGTCTTGAGGAGAGCCAGCGCGTCGATGACGCACTGGCCGAGCTCGGCGAGCTGGCCAAGACTCCCGGGGCGAACATCATCAAGCTGCCGAACATCTCGGCTTCGATTCCGCAGCTGAAGGCTGCGATCGCTGAGCTGCAGCAGCAGGGCTATGCGCTGCCGGACTACCCGGACGACCC
Organism: Streptomyces sp. NPDC019443; assembly: GCF_044389785.1. NCBI lineage: Bacteria > Bacillati > Actinomycetota > Actinomycetes > Kitasatosporales > Streptomycetaceae > Streptomyces > Streptomyces sp. NPDC019443. Next base: position 303,583 of record NZ_JBIRYJ010000007.1, on the reverse strand, counting down.
GAAGTCCGACGAGGACCGGGACGTCCGTGCGCGCTACGACAAGATCAAGGGCAGTGCCGTCAACCCGGTGCTGCGCGAGGGCAACTCCGACCGCCGTGCGCCGGCGTCGGTGAAGAACTATGCGAAGGCGCACCCGCACAGGATGGGCGCGTGGGTGTCCGACTCAAAGACGAACGTCGCGCACATGGACGCCGACGACTTCCGCTCCACCGAGAAGTCCGCGGTCATCGCCGAGGCCGGCTCGCTGCGCATCGAGCACGTGGGGGACGACGGCAGCACCACCGTTCTGCGTGAGTCGGTTCCCGTGCTCGCGGGCGAGGTCGTGGACGCGTCCGTCATGCGCGTGGCGGCCCTACGCGCGTTCCTTGACGAGCAGGTCGCACGCGCCAAGGCCGAGGGCGTGCTGTTCTCGGTGCACCTGAAGGCCACGATGATGAAGGTCTCCGACCCGATCATCTTCGGACACGTGGTGCGGACCTTCTTCCCCAAGACGTTCGCCGGGCACGGCGAGGCGCTCGCCGCCGCCGGCCTGAGCCCGAACGACGGACTCGGCGCCATCCTCAAGGGCCTGGAGTCGCTGCCCGAGGGCGCGGAGATCAAGGCGTCCTTCGAGGCCGAGATCGCCGACGGCCCCACACTGGCAATGGTCGACTCCGACCGCGGCATCACCAACCTGCACGTACCGAGCGATGTCATCGTCGACGCCTCCATGCCGGCCATGATCCGCACCTCCGGTCACATGTGGGGCCCGGACGGCCAGGAGGCCGACACTCTCGCGGTCCTCCCCGACAGCAGCTACGCCGGGATCTACCAGGTCGTCATCGACGACTGCCGCGCGAACGGCGCCTTCGACCCGTCGACGATGGGCTCGGTGCCCAACGTCGGCCTCATGGCGCAGAAGGCCGAGGAGTACGGCAGCCACGACAAGACCTTCGAGATCCCTGCCCCGGGCGCGGTGCGGGTCGTCGACGAGGGCGGCAACGTCGTGCTCGAGCAGGTGGTGGGCGCCGGCGACATCTTCCGCATGTGCCAGACCAAGGACCTGCCGATCCAGGACTGGGTCAAGCTCGCCGTCACCCGCGCCCGTGCGACCGGCGAGCCGGCGGTGTTCTGGCTGGACGAGGGCCGCGCGCACGACGCGACCCTCATCGAGAAGGTCAAGACCTACCTCGCCGAGCACGACACCGAGGGCCTGCAGATCGAGATCATGTCGCCGGTCGAAGCGACCGCCTTCTCCCTGGAGCGCATCCGCCGGGGCGAGGACACGATCTCGGTCACCGGCAACGTGCTGCGCGACTACCTGACCGACCTGTTCCCGATCCTCGAGCTCGGCACGAGCGCGAAGATGCTCTCGGTCGTCCCGCTCATGAATGGTGGCGGACTGTTCGAGACCGGCGCGGGCGGCTCCGCGCCCAAGCACGTCCAGCAGCTCGTCAAGGAGAACTACCTGCGCTGGGACAGCCTGGGCGAGTTCCTCGCGCTCGCGGTCAGCTTCGAGCACCTCGCGCAGACCACGGGCAACGCACGCGCTCAGGTTCTCGCCGACACGCTCGACCGCGCGACCGGCAGCTTCCTCAACGAGAACAAGTCGCCCAGCCGCCGGGTAGGTGGCATCGACAACCGCGGCAGCCACTTCTACCTGGCGCTCTACTGGGCGCAGGAGCTGGCGAAGCAGACCGAGGATGCACAGCTCGCGGAGGCGTTCGCCGCCCTCGCCAAGTCGCTGACCGAGCAGGAGCAGACGATCCTCGACGAGCTGCTCGCGGTGCAGGGCTCACCGGCCGACATCGGCGGCTACTACCGGCCCGACGCTTCGAAGGCCTCGGCCGTCATGCGCCCGTCGACGACCTTCAACCAGGCCATCGCGACCCTCGGCTGACGCGACAGCTGCGGAAGGGGGAGGGTGCAGACGACCGCCCTCCTTCCGCACCCGCACCTGTACCTGTTCCGCCCCGGCCGGCATCACGCCCGGCCGGGGCGGTTCCGTCTTCGTTCCCGGACGTCAGGTTCGTTCCCGGACATCAGGCAGACGGGATATGCGTGAAGCGCCCGGCGACATGGAGGTCTGCCTCGATCCTCGCGGCGGTGGCCCGCAGCTCCGGGAGCACCTCGGTCAGACACTGCGCGGCGGTGCGCCGGCTGCTGTGCATGGCGACGTTGACGGCGGCCACCGCCCGCCCCGCACGGTCGCGCACCGGTACGGCGAGGGAGCACAGACCCTCTTCCAGTTCCTCGTCGACCAGGGCGTACCCCTCCTGCCCCACACGGTCCAGGAGCATGGCGAGCTCCGCCGGGGCGGTGACCGTGCGCGGGGTCAGGGCCCGCAGTTCGGTACGGGCCAGCCAGGCGGCCCGGTCCTTGGGCGGCAGGTCCGCCAGCAGCACCCGTCCCATCGAGGCCGCGTAGGCGGGGAAGCGGGTGCCGATCGTGATGTTGACGCTCATGATGCGGCCTGTGGCGACACGCGCCGTGTACTGGATGTCGTCGCCGGTGAGCACCGCCAGGGACGCGGAATCATGCACAGTCTGGACCAGCGCGGCCAGATGCGGTGTGGCGATGTCGGGGAGTGTCGTACTGGACAGCGGCGGACAGCCGAGCGCCAGTACCTGTGGGGTGAGACGGAAGGTCCGGTCCCATGAGGCGACGTAGCCGAGGTGCTCGAGGGTGATGAGGGCACGCCGGGCGGTGGCTCTGGCGAGTCCGGTGGCCTCGGCGACGGCGGTGAGCGACAGTTCCGGCCTGCCTTCGCCGAAGGCGGTCAGTACGGTCAGGCCACGGGCCAGGGACTCCACGAACTCCGCGCCGAGCTCCTGCTTGGAGGCGGTGGTCCAGGCCGCGAGTCCCGCCGGGGGCGCCGACGGTGCGGGGCGGGCCTGCCGCAGCTCCCGTTCCATGGCGGCCACGGCCTTGCGCACCCGGGGCAGCAGTGACTGCCGCAGTGAGCCGACGCTGTGCCGGCTGGTGTGGCTGACCGCGCTCACGGCGCATACGACCTGGCCGTCAGGGCTGTGCACGGGCACGGCGAGTGCGATCAGGCCGGGCTCGATCAACTGGTCGTCCAGGGCCCAGCCCTGCTTGCCCGCCCGGGCCGCACGCTCTTCCAGGCCGGGCCCGCCATCGGTTGCGGTCCGCGGCGGTACTGCGGGGAAGCCGCGGTCCTCGGGGTCGGCCGCCCGGCGCTCGCGCCACCGTACCCACTCCTGCTCACTCCAGCCTGCCGCGAACAGCGGCCCTGGCGCGGTGCGTTCGGCGGGCAGCAGGTCGCCGATGCGGAAGGTGAGCGACATCGCTCGGCGGCGGGTGGTCTGGTGCACGAAGCGGATGCCGTCGCCGTCGGGCACGGCCAGCGACACCGACTCGTCGAGTTCCTCCGCGAGCTGTTCGGCGAGCGGGCCGAGCAGCCGGGGCAGCTGGAGGCTCGCCAGATAGGCGTTGCCCAGTTCCATCAGGCGTGGGGTGAGGGCGGCGGAGTGGCTGTCCAGCCGGAGGTACCCCATGCGCGCGAAGGTGGCGGCGATGCGGTCCACCGTGGAGCGGGCGAGGCCGGTCGTGCGGACGAGGTCGCTGAGGCTCGTCCGGCCGCCCGCGTCGCTGATTTCACGCAGTACGGCGATCCCGCGCATCAGCGGGCCGACGGCCTCGGCCGGCGGCGAGGCATCGGTCAACGTCATGGCTGTCATCGGCTCTCCGGTACGGATCTCGCGGTACTCGCACAGCATGGGCGTTGACACACGTGGCGGGTGAACGCACACTCAGGGCAGTTAATGAACTCTAGTTCATCTGACGAACGAGCGGAACACTCCGTACCCCCGTCGGTGTGCGACAAGGAATCCCTCCATGGACAAAGTCAAACAGAGCGCGGCCGAGGCAGTCGGTGACATCGCGGACCATGCGTCGCTCGCCGTCGGCGGCTTCGGCCTCAGCGGAGTGCCGAGCACACTGATCGAGGCGGTGCACGCGCGGGGGGCCGGCGGACTGAGCGTGGTCTCCAACAACTGCGGCGTGGACGGCGCAGGGCTCGGCGTTCTGCTCGCCGAAGGCCGGATCGCCCGCGTCACCTGTTCGTACATCGGCGAGAACAAGGAGTTCGCCCGCCAGTACCTCGGTGGCGAGCTGGAGGTCGAGCTGGTACCCCAGGGCACGCTCGCCGAACGGCTGCGCGCGGGAGGCTGCGGCATACCCGCCTTCTACACCCCGGCCGGTGTCGGCACCCAGGTCGCCGACGGCGGACTGCCCTGGCGCTACACCCCCGGCGGCTCCTCCCGGCCGGAGGCCGGGGCAGCCGCGGTGGCGCTGTCATCCCCGACCAAGGAGATCCGCGTCTTCGGCGGGCGCGAGCATGTCCTGGAGTACGGCATCACCACCGACTTCGCGCTCGTACGGGCGGCCAGGGGCGACCGGCACGGCAATCTCGTCTTCAACAAGGCCGCCCGCAACTTCAACCCGCTCGCCGCGATGGCCGGGCGGATCACGATCGCAGAGGTCGAGGAACTGGTCGAGCCCGGCGAGCTGGACCCGGACTCCGTCCAGTTGCCCGGCGTCTTCATCCAGCACGTGGTGGCGCTCACCCCCGAACAGGCCGCGGCCAAGGGCATCGAGAGGAAGACGGTGCGAACCTGATGGCCTGGACGCGCGACCAGATGGCCGCCCGCGCGGCCGCCGAACTGACCGACGGCTCCTACGTCAACCTCGGGATCGGGCTGCCCACCCGGGTACCGGGCTTCCTGCCACGCGGCGTGGATGTGGTGCTCCACTCGGAGAACGGCATCCTGGGCGTCGGCCCGTACCCCTACGAGGACGAGGTCGACCCGGACCTGATCAACGCGGGCAAGGAGACCGTCACCGTCCTGCCCGGCTCCGCGTACTTCGACTCCGCGCTCTCCTTCGGCATGATCCGCGGCGGCCATATCGATGCCGCGATCCTGGGCGCGATGCAGGTGTCCGCCACCGGCGATCTCGCCAACTGGTCCGTCCCCGGAAAGATGATCAAGGGTATGGGCGGGGCGATGGATCTGGTCCACGGCGCCCGCCGGGTGATCGTCCTCACCGACCATGTGGCCAAGGACGGCTCCCCGAAGATCGTCCAGGAGTGCACCCTCCCGCTGACCGGCACCGCGTGCGTGCACCGCGTCATCACCGACCTCGGCGTCCTCGACATCACCGACACGGGACTGGTACTCGTCGAGACGGCTCCCGGAGTCACCCCGGACGACGTACGGCAAAAGACAGCCGCACCCCTGACCGACACCACCCGTGCAAGGAGCTGACATGACCGGCCGCCCGCGTGACGTCTACGTCGTCGACGCCGTCCGTACGCCGATCGGGAAGTACGGCGGAGCCCTGTCCCGTGTACGCCCCGACGACCTCGCCGCCGGTGTGCTGGGCGCGCTCGTCTCCCGTACGCCCGACCTCGACCCGGCCCGGATCGACGACGTCTTCTTCGGCAACGCCAACGGCGCGGGCGAGGACAACCGCGATGTCGCCCGCATGGCCGTGCTGCTCGCCGGGCTCCCCGTCACCGTGCCGGGCAGCACCGTCAATCGGCTCTGCGGCTCCGGCATGGAGGCCGTGATCCAGGCGGCCCGCGCCATAGCGGCCGGCGACGCGTCCATCGCCGTCGCGGGCGGCGTCGAGTCGATGAGCCGCTCCCCCTGGGTGGTGCAGAAGCCCGAACGGGGCTTCCCCGCCGGGCATCAGCAGATGTACTCGACCACCCTCGGCTGGCGGATGGTCAACCCGCGCATGCCCGAGGAGTGGACGGTCCCCCTCGGCGAGGGCGCCGAACTGGTCGCCGAGCGCTACGGAATCGACCGCGCGGCGCAGGACGCCTTCGCCCTGGCCAGCCACCGGAAGGCGGCACGCGCCTGGCAGGAAGGGCTGTACGACGGCGAGGTCGTCCCCGTCGACGGCGTGGAACTGGCACGGGACGAGTGCATCAGGGACGCCACTTCGCCAGAGGCGCTGGCCAAGCTGAAGCCCGTGTTCCGGGCAGACGGCACGGTCACGGCGGGCAACTCGTCCCCGCTCAACGACGGCGCCGCAGCCCTCCTGCTCGTGGACGAGGACGGGCTGCGCGCCACCGGCCGCGAGCCGCTCGCGCGGATCGGTGCCTCGGCCGTCACCGGCATCGAGCCCCAGTACTTCGGCGCGGGACCGGTGGAAGCCGTACAGCGCGCGCTGAAGAAGGCCGGGCGCGGCCTCGGCGGGCTGCACACCGTCGAACTCAATGAGGCCTTCGCCGCCCAGGCGCTCGCCTGTCTCAGCCAGTGGCCCGGACTGGACCCGGAGATCGTCAATCCGCGCGGTGGCGCCATCGCCATCGGCCATCCGCTCGGCGCCTCGGGCGCCCGGATCACGGGAGCCGTCGCCCACCAGCTCGCCGCAGCGGGCTCCGGGACAGGCCTCGCGGCGCTGTGCATCGGCGTCGGGCAGGGCCTGGCTCTCGTACTGGAGAGGTAATGCCAAGACCCGGACGACGCCGGTTCGTTCGCACCCGTCCGGGCCGGCACCGCGGCCGAGTCACCACCTGCCGACACACCTGGAGGACACTGATGCACACCACCGTCGGCATCATAGGCGGCGGCCCCGCGGGCCTGCTGCTGGCCCGGCTGCTGCACAACGCCGGTATCGACAGCGTGGTCCTGGAGCGCCGCGACCGCGGCTACGTCGAGCGGCGGCAGCGGGCGGGCATCCTGGAACAGGCCACCGTCGACGCGCTGCGCGCCGCGGGCGCCGGGGAACGCATGGACCGCGAGGGCATGCCCCATGACGGCATCGAGCTGCGCTTCGACCGCCGCTCCCACCGCATCGACTTCCCCGCCCTCACCGGCGGCCGGAGCGTGATGGTCTACGCGCAGACCGAGGTGGTCAAGGACCTCATAGCGCTCCAGCTCGCCGACGGCGGGCCGCTGCTGTTCGACGCCGAAGTGCGGGGCGTGGACGGCGCCGACACCGACAGGCCCTCCGTCCGGTACGTACACGAAGGCCGCGAGCAGACTCTGACCTGTGATTACGTCGTCGGGTGCGACGGCTTCCACGGGGTGGCCAAAGGCGCCGTCCCCGAGTCCGTACGGACGACGTACGAGCGGGTCTATCCGTACTCGTGGCTGGGCATCCTCGCCGAAGCCCCGCCCGTGTACGACGAGTTGATCTACGCGCATTCCAGGCGCGGCTTCGCGCTGGCGACCATGCGCTCCCCGTCCGTCAGCCGGCTCTACCTGCAGGTCCCGGGCGGCACCGACCCGGCCGACTGGTCCGACGAGCGGATCTGGGACGAGCTGGACGCCCGCTTCGCCACCGACGCCGATCCCGGCTGGAAGCTGGAGCGTGGCCCGGTCACCGGCAAAGCGGTCCTGCCGATGCGCAGCCATGTGACCGAGCCGATGCGGTACGGGAGGATGTTCCTGGCGGGCGACGCGGCGCACATCGTCCCGCCGACCGGTGCCAAGGGTCTCAACCTGGCCGCCGCCGATGTGATCGTCCTCGCCCGCGCGCTGATCAACGAGCGGGACGCCGGCTCCACCGAACTGCTCGACGCCTACTCCGACACGTGCCTGCGCCGCGTCTGGCGGGCCGAGCACTTCTCGTACTTCATGACCACGATGCTGCACACCGATCCGGCCCAGTCCGCGTTCGAGACCCGTCTGCAGCTCTCCCAGCTCGACCGCGTGGCGGCCTCGCCGCACGCCGCGGCCGAACTGGCGGAGAACTACACGGGGTTGCCGCTCCCGGGGTGAGCCTCACCGGGTGAGGCTCACCCCGTGAACCTCACCGGCCGGTGGCGGGCGACGCGCTCACCGTAGAGGCCCCGGCAGAGGTGCTTCGGCGTCCGCCGAGCCGGGCCGCGAGTGGAACGAAGGCGATGGCGGTGGCGCCGAGCAGTCCCGTCAGGGCGAACGTCGTGAACCCCCAGCTCTCGTGGCCGCCCGCCGCGAAGACGCCCCCCAGCCAGGGGCCGACGACCGCACCGGTCCGGCCGACGCCGGTCACCCAGCCGAGCCCGGCGGCGCGTTCGCTGCCCGGGTAGACGGTGTTGGTGGCCGCGTAGACCATCACCTGGGCACTGAACAGCCAGATGCCGGTGACAGCGACCACGACATACGTCGCCGCCAGCGGCAGGTGCCCCTTCAGCAACAGTGCGCCCACCGCGGTGAGGACGAACCAGATGGCCGAGACCCTGACCGCGCCGAAGCGGTCGGCGGTGCGGCCCGCGATGAGCATGCCTACGATGCCGCCCGCGTTGATGACCAGCAGGAAACTGACGGAGGAGGACAGGCCGTAGCCGGAGGCGCGCATCATCTGCGGCAGCCAGGTGCTCACGCCGTAGACGAGGAGCAGACCGCAGAAGGACGCGAGCCACAGCAGCGGGGTCGCCCAGCGCGCCTCGGGCCTGAAGAGGGCGAGTACCGCGTCGAACCGCCCCTTGGCCCCGGCGGCCGGGGCCTCGACCAGGGTGGGCCGCGGCAGCCCGTACCGGTCGGCGACGGCGTCCGCCTCCGCCTGGTCGCCGCGCGCGAGCAGGACGCCCGGCGATTCGGGAAGCAGCATCAGCAGGAGCGGCACGGCGATCACCGCGGGTAGCACACCTGCCCAGAACACCCAGCGCCAGCCGGCGGACGGCGCCAGCGTCAGGCCGAGGGCCGTGGCCACCATGCCGCCCGCGTGGTACGAGGTCATCAGCAGGCCGGTGGTCAGCGCGGCGCGGCGCGGGGGCGCGAACTCCATCACCATGGCCAGACACAGCGGCATGAGCCCGCCGAGCCCGAGCCCGGCGACGAACCGGCCGGCCCCGAATAGCGCCGGAGACCCGGCCGTCGCACAGAGCGCGGACCCGAGGGAAAACACGGTGACGCTGCCGACCAGCATGGGGCGGCGGCCGAGCCAGTCGGTGATGTTCCCGGCGGTGAGTGCGCCAATCAACATGCCGAAGGTGGTCCAGCTGCCGATGGTGCCCGCGCTCGACGGCGTCAGGCCGAGTCCCGGGTCGTCGAGCATGTGCGGCATGACGGCGCCGTAGATGTTGACGTCCATGCCGTCGAAGAAGACGGCCAGCCAGCACAGAGCGAGGACGGGAAGCACTGTGCGGAAGGTGTGCGGAGAAGGGTGGGAGAGCGGGGATGGTGCGCCCGCCGCGCCGGTGGAAGTCATATCAGTCCCTGGATACGAGCGGCTGGTTCGTCTGGTGAACTTCAATTCACTATCGGAGTCGCATGAGTGTCCGGCGGGGTGGGCGGGGTGTCAATGAGCCTGCGCGCGGAGTTTTCCCAGGAGCCGGCAGTCCGGCCGGGCGCGGTGGTCGACGCGCCCGGCCAGACCGTGCCGGTGCCGGTGCCGGAACCGGATACGGATACGGATCAGTCGGCGACCAGGCGGTCGCTGGTCCGGCTTGTCCCCTCGCCGCGTTCGCGCTGCCGGCGGATCACATACCGGCCTGGTGCGATACCCGTACCGCCGTGTTCCGGGTGGATCAGATAGGCGATCGCCGTGGTCTCGATCATCCCGAGAGCCAGGCCCTGGGGATCGACGACCCTGGCGGTCCAGTAGCAGGTGCCGGGGTCGGCCGCGACCGTGTGCGGGTTGCCGCCCGCGGCGCTGCGCAGCAGCTCGATGCCGGCGGAGGGGACCTCCCGCCGGCGCGCGTGCTCCGACACCGTGACGCCTTCGAGAAGCGCGTGCGGGATGACGATCAGGTCGCCCTGGGCCTGGAGCCCGTCGACGACGGGGATCGTCACCTCGCGCTCCAGGTGGTCGAGGACATCGAGGCCGGTCCGGGTGGTGAGATCGGCAAGGGTCATGGTCGTGGTCATTTGCATCACCTTGGGTGCTCGAAGAGTGCTGGAAAAGGTGCTGGATGAGTGCTGGATGAGTGCTGGAAAGTTGCTCGGGCAGGCGCGGATCAGGTGCGCCGGACAAGCTGGGAGTACTGGGCGCCGGTCAGGCCGTAGGACCATCCGGCGGCCGTGACGGGGTCGTCGATGTTCGCGGGGACGCTCAGGCCGTAGCGACGGCGCCGCCCGTCGGGTTCGACGGAGCCGTTGACGACAAGCAGTACGCGCGCGGGCGTGCCCCAAACCTGACGAGGTACGTGAAAGAGATGCAGGTCCGAGCCGGGGTTTCCGGGGTCGCCGGCCGTGGCGACAAGTTGCAGGCCGGCTTGTTCGATGTAGGAGTCCCAGCCGATGCGTTCGATGGCGCAGCGGCGCACTTCCACGTTCGTCTCACGGTGGATCCGTTCGACGGTCGGGTCCGTGAGCACCCAGGCCGGCACGTGGGTTCCGTGCAGGACGTGCAGCTGCGCGCCGTCCGCGAACCGGACGGCGGGGCTGTCCTCGTGGTGCAGCCGCAGCTCGCCGTGACGACCGTTGGGCAGTGGTTCGGTGTGCACCTCGGTCGGCCGCTCAGCCATGACGCACAGCCCCTTGTGGGGCCACCACCAGCCGGCCGACCGGGCCAGTTCCGCCCAGAGGCCGAGTTGGTGCGCGTCGCCGCCGCGGTAGGTGGCCGACCCGATGCGGGCGTGCACGTCGTAGTGGGCGACCCAGTAGGCGTCGTGCTGGCCGTACCAGGTGAGCCCGAGCAAGTCGCCTGCCGCGGGCAGCAATGCCGCCCGGACCCGATTGCGGAACGCGTCGCGCAGCGATGCGCCCAGCGATTCGTGCACTACGGCATCGAGCACGCTGTCCAGCGGGATGTCGGCTTCGAGGGCGTCCTCAGGAGACATGGCCTGTGCCCTCCGGAGCCCGGAGGAACTCCAGCTCCAGCTCGACGGCGAACGGCCGATCCGCGCGTCCATGCGGGTCCGCAGATCCGACAGCTGGGACGCCAGCCGGGCGGCGAGTGGCCAGTCGACCCCGTGCGTGGGCGCAGAACCGGCACGCAACCGGGAGGGGGTGAAGCTGCCCGGATCGTCAAGCACCCTTGCCAACGCGGCAGTTGGAGAGGACACCCAGATGAACCGTGGCCGCGGTTCGTCGATCAAGCGGTACAGCTCGGTGACAGCGGCCTCGGCTCTCGCCCGGTCGGCCGGATGTGTGGATGTGCCGTGCCTCAGCCACTCGTCACGTACGGCGCACGCCAACAGCACGCGTTCATCGAGAGGAAGGGGTTTCGTGCTGCGGAACACTGTCCCGCGCGGAGTCGTCACGGCGCTCACCGGAGGGTGGCGGTGTCCGCCTTTCCGTTAGTCATGCCGTGGATCGTGGCAGGCGCGGCCGAGGCCCGCAAGCCAGTTTCCGGCGCCGCCCGCCCCGCCCACCACCACGCGAAGAAATCTTCCGGCCCGGCCGTGTCCGGTGTCGATCCGGACGGAAGCCGTTCGTATAGAGGGTGAGAGGCGGGCACGAGGCCAGCCACCACACCGAGGAGAGACGCCATGCAGCAGTACCTGCTCAGCATCTACCAGCCCGACGGAGACCCGCCGCCGCCCGAGGTTCTGGAACCGATCATGCGGGACCTGGAGGCCGTGAATGCCGAGATCAGGGCGGCCGGCGCCTGGGTGTTCTCGGGCGGCCTGTACCCGCCGAGCACGGCCACCGTGGTGCGGCTGAAGGACAGTGAGCTGCTCACCACCGACGGCCCGTACATCGAGGGCAAGGAGCACATCGGCGGGTTCACCGTCATCCAGGCGCCCGATCTCGACGCCGCGCTCGAGTGGGGCGGCAAGCTCGCCCGGGCGATCACGCTCCCGATCGAGGTCAGGCCGCTGCAGCACGGAACCTGTGGGTGACATCCGGCATGCCGGAGGTGCCCGCGTCGGTGACGGAGCGCGTGTTCCGCGAGGAGTACGGTCGCGCGGTCGCCGTCCTGGTCCGCGTCTTCGGTGACATCGACATCGCCGAAGAGGCGGTCCAGGACGCGTTCACCACGGCGCTGCAACGGTGGCCGACGGCGGGGGTGCCGCCGAGCCCGGCCGGGTGGATCATCACCACCGCGCGCAACCGGGCGATCGACCGCCTGCGCCGGGAGGCATCGCGTCAGGACCGGCATGCCCAGGCCGAGCTGCTGCACGCCCGCGACGCGCCGGCCCAGGAGGAGGATCCCGTGCACGACGACCGGCTGCGCCTGATCTTCACCTGCTGCCACCCCGCGCTCGCCACCGCATCCCGGGTCGCCCTGACCCTGCGGCTCCTCGGCGGGCTCACCACCACGGAGATCGCCTCCGCATTTCTGGTCGCCGAGCCCGCCATGGCCCAGCGGCTGGTCCGCGCCAAGGGCAAGATCCGCGATGCGCGCATCCCCTACCGGGTCCCGCGCGAGGCCGACCTCCCGGACCGCCTGCGGGACGTGCTCGCCGTCGTCTACCTCATCTTCAACGAGGGCTACAAAGCCAGTTCGGGCGAGCGCCTCGTCCGCGAGGACCTCTGCGCGGAGGCCATTCGCCTCGGTCGGCTGCTGGCTGAGCTGATGCCCGACGAACCGGAGGTCAAGGGCCTGCTCGCGCTGATGCTGCTCACCGACTCACGCCGGGCCGCCCGCACCACGCCCGACGGCGAACTCGTTCTGCTGGCCGACCAGGACCGTGCCCGGTGGGACCACGCGCTCATCGCCGAGGGCCAGGCGCTGGTCCGCCAGTGTCTGAGGCGCGATCAGCCCGGCCCGTACCAGATCCAGGCGGCGATCAACGCGGTCCACAGCGACGCGCCGATCGCGGCGGGCACCGACTGGGGCCAGATCCTCCGGCTGTACGACCAGCTGCTCGCCCTCGCCCCGAACCCGGTCGTGGCCCTCAACCGCGCGGTCGCGGTGGCCGAGCACGACGGCCCGGCCGCGGCACTGGCCCTGGTCGACGACATCGACCTCGACGGACACCACCTGTTCCACGCCATCCGCGCCGACCTGCTCCGCAGGCTGGGCCGCGACGAGGAGGCGGCCCGGGCGTACGAGGCGGCGCTCGCACGCACCGCGAACGAGGCCGAGCGCGCGTTTCTGCGACGCAGACTCGAGGTGCTCGGCGGAGGTGACTGCGCGCCGTAAACCCCCTGCCGGCCGTCCCCGGCGAGCGGCTCCAGCCCTCGGCCGTGGACCCACAGGCGCGGGATCAGGCGGCCGTCTCCAGGCGCAGGCTCCAGCGGCCCGCCTGACCGGTCAGGGAGACGGTCGACAACGGGCGGACGTCCACGTTCCAGTACGACGAGGGCGGCGCTTTGAGGGCGTACACCAGTGCCGCCCGTACGACGGCGGGTTCGGCGACCGCGACGAGGGAAGCACCGTCGTCGGCGGGCCTCGTGTCCAGCCAGCCCCCTATGCGCGAGATGAACGCCAGCAGCGGCTCGCCGCCGTGCGGCGCGGAGCGCGGGTCGGCGAGCCAGGCGTCGACGGCCGCCGGTTCACGGGCCGTGACCTCCGCGAGCGTGAGGCCGCGCCAGCGGCCCATGTCGCAGTCGCGCAGCGCGGGCTGGGCGAGCGGAGCGAAGCCGAGTGCGTCGCCGGTCGCCCGGCTGCGGGCGGTCGGCGAGCAGTAGCGCAACTCGGCGGCACTGAGCGGCACCAGCCGGTACGCGTTGAGCTGCACCTCGTGCCAGCCGGCCTGGTCGAGCGGCCGGTCGTCATCGAACCGCTCGGTGAGCAGGGAGGAACTGCGCGCGGCGGCGACCAGCGTGATCCGGACACTCATGGCGAGATCGTGGATGCGAAAGCCCCGCAGGTCAAGGGGGGATTTGTCCATCCTGGCCGGGATGCTGGGGATGGTGGCCGAGTTGCTCATGATCGCCCGGTCCCGGACGGCTGACGGCTGACGGCGCTCAGCCCAGCACCTCGTCGCAGGCCTTTCGCAGCCGTCGTACACCCTCGGCGATCTCGGCGGGGCCCGCCACTCCCGCGAAGCTCAGCCGGACGTGTCCGGCCGGAGGTTCGGCGCAGAAGTAGGGGCGGCCGGGGGCCAGTGCCACGCCCGCGCGCAGTGCCGCGGCGAGCAGGGTGGTCTCGTCCGCACCGTCGGGGAGGCGCAGCCAGAGGTGGTAGCCGCCGGAGGGGATGTAGGGGAGGGACAGCTCGGGCAGTCCGAGGTGCAGCGCCGCGGTCATGGTGTCGCGACGGGCCTTCAACTCGGCCGCCACGGTGCGCAGATGACGGTTCCAGGCCGGTGATCCCACCAGTTCCAGAGCCGCTTCCTGGAGGGGACGGGGGACGAAGAAGGTGTCGACGACATGGATGGCGCGCAGCCGTTCAAGCACCGGGCCGCGAGCCGCCAGCATGCCCACCCGCAAGCTGGGCGAGGTCGCTTTGGTGAGCGAGCTGACGTGCACGACGACGCCGTCGTTGTCGTCCGCGGCGAGCGGGCGCGGCAGGGGGCCCGCGTCCTCGTGGACCATGCGGCGGGCGAAGTCGTCCTCGACGACGAAGGCTCCGGCCTCGCGCGCGATACGCAACACGTCGGGGCGGCGATCGGGCGAGAGCACCGCGCCGGTGGGGTTCTGGAAGAGCGGCTGGCAGACGAAGACCCGGGCGCCGGTGGCCTTGAAGGCGGCGGCGAGCAGTTCCGTACGGACTCCCTGGGGGTCCACCGGGACCGGCACAGGACGCAGCCCGGCGGCGCGGGCGATGGCCAGCATGCCCGGGTAGGTGGGGGACTCGACGAGGACGGGTGCGCCGGGCGGTGCGAGTGCGCGCAGGGCGGTGGTCAGCGCGGACTGGCCGCCCGCCGTGATCAGTACGTCGGCCGCGCCGATGCTGTCGCCGAGGCCGCGGGCGAACCACTCGCGCAGTTCGAGCAGCCCTTCGGTGGGCGGCCGCCCCCAGGCCCCGGGCCGCCGTCCCGCCCGGGCCAGCGCGGCGGCCATCGCCCGCTCCGGCTGGAGCGAGGAGTGCAGATAGCCGCCGTTGAACTCCACGACACCCGGCGGCGGCGCGGCCAGCGTGGCCAGGACCCCGGAGGCGTCCACGGCGCGCGGCGCCAGCTCGGTGGCCGTGTCCGCGCTGAGGGTGACCTCCTGCCAGGAGGTGTCCCCTGGCGCCCGGGCGGTGTCGGTAGGGGGCTGCGCCCGGTACGCACCGGCGCCGGGGCGGGTGACGACCAGGCCCTCGGCGGCGAGCCGGGCGAGCGCGCGGGAGACGGTCACCGGCGAGACCCGGTACCGCTCGACCAGCGCCCGGCTCGACGGCAGCTTCCCACCAGGTGAGTAGCGGTCCAGCTCTCGCTTCAGGGCATTTGCCAATTCCGCCACACTGCTACGCTCTTGCATGACAGCACAGGATAGCGCTACCCATACCAGCTCGATAGCGGTCAGCAGCGGCACCCTCCTCGCCGCACTCGGCGTCATCGCGTTCTCGCTCACCTTTCCGTCCACCGTCTGGGGCCTGGAGAGCTTCGGCCCCTGGTCCCTGGTCGCCGTACGGAGCACCCTCGCCGCCCTGATCGCCGGCGGTTTTCTGCTGGTGATGCGCATACCGCTCCCCGACCGCCGGCACTGGGCGGGCCTCGTCGTGGTGGCCGGCGGTGTGGTGGTGGGCTTTCCGCTGCTGACGACGCTCGCGCTGCAGACCTCCACCACCTCGCACGCCGCCGTGGTGGTGGGGCTGCTGCCGCTGACCACCGCCGCCTTCGCGGCCGTCCGCACCGGCCGCCGCCCCTCGCGCACCTTCTGGCTGGCCGCGCTCGCCGGCGCAGCCGTGGTGATCGCCTTCACCGTGCAGCAGAGCGGCGGCGCGCTCCAGACCGGTGACCTGTATCTCTTCGGCGCACTGCTGGTCTGCGCGGCCGGTTACACCGAGGGCGGCAGGCTGGCCCGCCATATGCCGGGCTGGCAGGTGATCGGCTGGGCACTGATCCTCTGCCTGCCGCTCGCGCTGGCGGGATCGGCCGTCGCCCTGGCCTTCGAGCCGGTCCGGCTGACGGCGCACGGCGTGATCGGACTGCTTTGGGTCGCGGCCGGTTCAACCTTCTTCGGTCTGTACGTCTGGTACCGGGGCATGGCCTCCATCGGCATCGCCAAGGCCAGCCAGCTCCAGCTCGCTCAGCCGCTGCTCACCCTCGTCTGGTCGGTGTCCCTGCTGCACGAGCGGCTCTCCCCCGCCGCCCCGGTTGCGGCCGTGGCCGTCCTGGTGTGCATCGCGGTGACACAGCGGGCCAGAAGCTGAGGGTGCAACTCCCGGCCCCGGCCGTAGACTCGAAGCACGGACCACCGCCTTCGAGGAGGTCACTCCCGATGCAAGCAAACGTGGGCGACACGCTGCTGGTACACGGCAGGACCGTGGGACAGCACGACAAGACCGCCGAAGTCGTCGAGGTGCTGGGGCAGAAGGGCAATCCCCCGTACCGCGTGCGCTTCGACGACGGGCATGAGGCGCTGCTGTCTCCCGGCCCCGACACTGTCGTACGCCACCACGAGCAGACCTGACCCGGACCCCTCGACCAGCCCCCTGACCCGGCTCGCCCCTCAGGCGGGCGGCAGCACCCTGGTCGGATAGTGGTCGGCCACCACCCTGGCCATCGCCCCGACCGGGTCCGTCATGACCTCTTTGGCCGAGAAGAAGCAGTGGCCGCTCACTTCGGCGTACGTGCGCGCCAGCGTGAGATGCCGGGAGAGCTCGGCGGGGTCCTGCCAGGGAGCGGGCTGGGCAGGGTCGCCCGCCTTGTAGAGGGCCTCACCGGCGTAGAGACGGACGCACGTGCCCCGTACGACGTCGCTCCACCAGGGCAGCAGCTTGGCGTAGTCGGCCGGGCCGAAGCCGATGTGCCAGTACAGCTGCGGTACGACGTAGTCGATCCAGCCCTGCTTGATCCACTTACGGGTGTCGGCGTGCAGATTGTCGTAGGTCTGCACGCCCGCCGTGGTGTCCGAGCCCAGCGGATCGGTGGCGGCATTGCGCCACACGCCGAACGGGCTGATTCCGAACTTGATGTCCTTCTTGGCCTTCTTGATCCGGTCGGCCATCTCTCTGATCAGCCGGTCGATGTTGTCCCGCCGCCAGGCGGCCTTGTCCGGGAAGCCCGCGCCGTACCGGGCATAGGTCTCGTCGTCGTCGAAGACCTGGCCGGCCACCGGATACGGATAGAAGTAGTCGTCGAAATGGACGGCGTCGATGTCGTAGCGGCTGACGGCGTCCATCATCGCGTCCTGGACGAAGGCCCGGACCTCGGGGATGCCGGGGTTGTAGTACAGCTTCCCGCCGTACGGCAGAACCCACTCGGGGTGCACCCGGGCCGGGTGGTTCTCGACCAGACGGGACGGGTCGATGTGGGTCGCGACGCGGTACGGGTTGAACCAGGCATGCAGTTCAAGACCGCGCAGATGGGCCTCGCGCACGGCGGTGCCCAGCGGGTCCCAGCCGGGGTGCTGCCCCTGTACGCCGGTGAGGTACTGCGACCAGGGCTCGTGCGGCGAGGGCCACAGGGCGTCCGCGGTGGGCCGGACCTGGAGGACGACGGCGTTCAGCTTGCGGGCGACGGCGGTGTCGAGGTGGTCGAGGAGTTCGCAGCGCTGCCCGTCTGCGGTGAGGCCGGGCAGGGACGGCCAGTCGCGATTGGCGACGGTCGCGAGCCACATGCCGCGGAACTCCGTGAGCGGCTTGTGCCGGCGCCGCGCGCCGCCGGCCGACGAGCCGAGGGGCCGGGCGGCTGCGTCGCCGCCCGTTGCCAGCACGGCCAGCACTCCGGCCGCCGTCAGCACGAACCCTCTTCTACCGATACGCCCCATATCTCACCCCGTTCTCGCTCGGTGCCGGTCACCGTATCCGCACAGCATGCCCGCCCCTGGCCACCGCGCACAGATGCACCCGGAGTAACGTCGTGGGGTCGAGGCGGGCACCGGAACCATACGGGAGCGCCTGCCGCAGAGATCAGCGAAAGGCACGAGGTGACGGACTCAATGGCCGACATTGCACGCGTCGGAATCGTGGGTTGCGGCCAGATGGGCGCAGGCATCGCGGAGGTGTGCGCCCGCAGCGGCCTCGAGGTGAAGGTCGCCGAAACCACGGGCGAGGCTCTGGAGATCGGTCGCACCCGGCTCTACAACTCCCTCTCGAAGGCCGCCGAACGCGGCAAGATCACCGAGGAGGAGCGCGACGCGACGCTGGACCGGCTCAGCTTCACCACCGATCTCGGGGAGTTCGCCGACCGCGATCTCGTCATTGAGGCCGTCGTGGAGAACGAGCAGGTCAAGACCGAGATCTTCCAGGTGCTCGACCAGGTGGTGACCCGCCAGGACGCGATCCTCGCCTCCAACACCTCCTCCATCCCCCTGGTGAAGCTGGCCGTCGCGACCTCCCGGCCCGACCAGGTCATCGGCATCCACTTCTTCAACCCCGCCCCGGTGCAGAAGCTCGTCGAGCTGATCCCGGCGCTGACCACCTCCGAGGAGACGATCAAGCGCTCCGAGGCCGTGGTGCAGAACGTGCTGGACAAGCACCCGATCCGCGCCCAGGACCGCTCGGGCTTCGTGGTGAACGCCCTGCTCATCCCGTATCTGCTCTCCGCGATCCGGATGTTCGAGTCGGGCATCGCCAGCCGCGAGGACATCGACAACGGCATGGAGCTGGGCTGCGCCCACCCGATGGGTCCGCTGAAGCTCTCCGACCTGATCGGCCTCGACACCGTCGCCTCGGTCGCCGACTCGATGTACGCGGAGTTCAAGGAGCCGCTGTACGCCGCTCCCCCGCTGCTGCAGCGGATGGTGGACGCGGGCCGCCTCGGCCGCAAGACGGGTTCCGGGTTCTACCCGTACTCCTGATTCACACGGAGTGTGCCGGGCGTGCCCGCATATGCCGTGCGCACACGCTCCCGCCCTCCGACCAGGGCGAGTTGACTCGGTTCCGCTCAGTCAAGGGTCCGCAGTACAACTTTGTCGAAGAGGAGCCAATCCGTGACCACCGACGCTGATCATTTAGTGGTCGTCGAAGAGTTCGCTGAGTTACGCCGCAGCCTCGACGTCGGCCTTGCCCGGATCGACGGGCATCTGGCACTGCTCGCACAGCGCAACGACCAGATCGACCGGGATCTCACCGATCTGGCCGCGCGCGTCGGGGCACTCGAGCACGCCAGGTGGCCGCTGCCCGCCGTCGCCGCGCTCACTGCGCTGGGAGCGCTGGCCGTCACCGTGTGGCAGGCGCTGGGCCGCTAGCCGCCGGGGGTCAGCCCAGCCGCAGATGGTGGAGCATCAGCAGCCCGGCCGCCATGTTGGCGGCCGGGACCTCACCGCGGGCGATCATGTCGGGCACCAGCTTGAGCGGTATCCACTCGCGGCGCGACGACTCGAAGTCGTCCTCGGGGTGCCCGATGTACGTGGCGTCCTCGGCCCAGTAGAGATGGTGCCGGGCATCGGTCAGGCCGTTGGACGGTTCGACGGTCAGGAGGTGCTGGAGGGGGCCGGGGCGCCAGCCTGTCTCCTCCTCCATCTCCCGGGCCGCGGCGGCCTCTACGTCTTCGCCGTCCTCGACGACTCCCGCCGCGAGCTCCCAACCCCAGCTGTTGGTGATGAAACGGTGCCGCCAGAGCATCAGCACCTCGTTGGCCCTGTTGACCGCCGTCGCTACGGCGACCGGGCGGAGCCGGATGAGGAAATGGTCCAGGTGCCGGCCGTCGGGGAGCACGACGTCCGCGAGGTTGACCCTGAACCAGCGGTTTTCATAGACAGTTTGTTCGCTTAAGTTCGTCCACTGCACTTTTCTGCCACCTTCCGACAAGTAGATGGCAATATCGCAGCAGGAGCTCGGTCAGAGGGGAACGCGCAGTGCCCCGTCGATGAGTTCGGCCGCCTCGTCGGCATTGCTGCAACCGCTCGCCACCAGATGCTCGCGCACCGCGCGCAGCCGGTCCCTGAGCCGCTGCGACTCCATCCCCCTCGCCCGCTCCACCATCTCCGCAGCCGTCCGCGCCGCCCGGTCCACCTCGCCCTGACGCAGCTCGATCTGGCTGAGCATGGCGAGCCGGTGGACCCGGCCGCGGTCGTGCGCCGGAGTGTCGACGGCCGCCGTGGCGTGCTCACGTGCCCCCGGCAGATCACCGAGGCTGAGCAGGGCCTCCGCGACCTGGACGTTCACCAGCCCCGGCTGGACATAGCCGGTCTCGTCCGGCTCGGCCCCGGGACGGATCCGCTCCGCCTCCGACTCCGCGCGCCGGATGCACCGCAGCGCGCTGCCGCCGTCGCCGAGATGTGCGTACGCCTTCGCCTGCATCGCGTACAGATCGGCAGCCAGCGCCGGGGTGAGCTGGCGCCCGGCCGCCCGCAGAGCCGCCTCCGCGAAGGCCACCGCCTGCCGGTGCTCGGCCATGAACAGCGACTGGTTGACCAGCAGCGCGATGACATACGCGCCAAGCCCCCGGTCGCCACTGGCCTTTGCGAGCCGCAGCGCCTGATGGAAGTAACGCTGGGCGAGGCCGTGCGCATCGGAGTCGTACGCGCAGATGCCGGCGACCGCCACCAGACCGCCTGTCGCACGGTGCAGTTGGCGGCCCAGCGCGTCGCTGTAGGCGCCGCGCAGCAGAGGTGCCGTCTCGGCGTTGAGGAAGCCGACTATCCGGGCGCGGGTGGCGATGCCGCCCGCCTTGCGGTACATCAGCTCGTAGTGCGCCCGGGCGGCACGCAGCATTTTGATGTCGGCCATGCTGACGCGCGTCTGTCCGGCGCGGGAGACATCGGAGTCCTCCGGAGGGTTCTCCCACTCCCATACGGGCATCACCGCGGGCGTGCCGGTGACCGCGGGCGCCCCGATGATGTGCGGCCGTTGCTGTTCGTCGGAGCGCCACAGCGCGGTGGCGCGCTCCACGAAACCGGAGAGCGGCGAGCCGGGCGGCGTGACCGACTCGCCGGGCACGCCCAGGCCGATGTCGCCCAGCGTTATGGCCCGGTGCAACCGGTTCGCGAGAACCTCGCAGATGAGGTCGGGCACCTGGCCGCGCGGGCGCTGGCCCTTCAACCACCGTGCCACGGCCGTGTGTTCGTACCGCAGTGACAGGCCTCTGGCCCGGCCCGCCTGATTGACACGGGCGGCGAGGCCCGCGTTGGAGATGCCTGCCTCGTCGAGCAGGGCGTCGAGCAGGGTATTGGGCTGCATGTGGGCCCTCCGTTGGCTCGGTCCGCTCAGCGTAGTAGAGGGGGATTCGCACGGGGTGTGATTGGAGTGCCCCGATCTGTGCCTCGCGCGCTCTGCCGCCGTACCGTTCGCGCCGGTTGACTGAAATGCCTCTCATGGAGGCGGCCGGGCCGCCGGCTCCCCCTCGTACAGTGCGGCGGCCCTCGATCGCGTCGTCTGCCCTGCTGATCTGCCCGACACTCCGCGGCAGGGCGGGCGGCGCCGGCCGCACGGCAATCCCTTGGTTGCCGATCGCTGCACATGGCTGCAGATGACAGCTAGCGATTGGAGGGTTCCGGCCGGGTACGGCGCAGGGCGGTGTCCCCGCACTGCGCCGGCACCCGCGAGCGGTCATTGCGCAGCACCAGCAGCGCCACATCGTCGGCGAGCCGCCCACCGGTGTGCCGCAGCAACTCCGAGTGAACGGTGGTGATCACGGCGGCGGGCGAGACCGGTGAGCCGAGCGCGGCATCGGCGAGCACGGCTTCCAGACCGAAGAACTTCCCCGACGCGTCTCGGGCGTCCGCCGCCCCGTCCGTGTGCAGGAACAGCGCCTCGCCGGACAGCAGCCGCGCGCACCGGTGCAGCGGCAGTTCGGCGGGGAGCGGAAACATGCCGAGCGGCGGCAGCGGATCTCCGCAGGCGAGCGGCTCCGCCCCATGGCGACCGAGCCGATACGGCCATGGATGACCGCAGTTGAGAGCCACCACGCTCCCGTCCGTCCCGATCTCCAGCAGTAGTACGGTGACGAACTCCTCCGCCGACGGGCAGTGCGGCTCTCCCCCTCGGGCCGCCGGATGCTCGTCCCTGGCCCGCTCCCGCAGATACCGCTGCATCGCCCGGTCCAACCGCCCAAGGACACCGCCCAGTTCGGGCTCGTCGTGGGCTGCCTCCCGGAAACTGCCGAGCACCGCCGCGACCGCCCCGATCGCGGCGAGGCCATGGCCGCGGACATCGCCGATGACGATGCGGACGCCGTACGGGGTGGCCACCGCCTCGTACAGATCACCGCCGATCGCGGCACCGCGGCTCACCGAAAGCTGGCCCGCGGCGAGAGCGAGGCCGTCCAGGCGCGGCGGCGGTGGACGCAGCAGCACCCGCTGGGCGGCGTGGGCGACCGCGCGGACACGTCTGAGTTCGCGGCTCAACTGCCGCCTGATGCCGAGCACAAGCGCGGTGCCGACCGTGAAGAACACGACGCCGGTGACGATCCGCTGGCCCAGGCTCTCGGGCTCGTCGGCCGGGCAGGCGATCTTCCAGGTCAGGGCCGCGACGCCCCAGGCGGTGGGAAGCAGCAAGGGGAGCAACCGCCCTGCCCGTGAATCCTGCGCGCGCGCTGCCCTCGCCCACCGCGAGACGGGAAAGGGACCCCGAGACCT
Organism: Streptomyces sp. NPDC019443; assembly: GCF_044389785.1. Classification (NCBI taxonomy): domain Bacteria; kingdom Bacillati; phylum Actinomycetota; class Actinomycetes; order Kitasatosporales; family Streptomycetaceae; genus Streptomyces; species Streptomyces sp. NPDC019443. The sequence continues at coordinate 281,198 of NZ_JBIRYJ010000007.1, read as the reverse complement.
GATACGGATCATGCGGATGGTCCCCTCGTAGACCTGTCCGGCGCGCAGGCCCGCCCCTACGGCTGGGACGATTCTGTCGATCGACCGGGCCCGAAAGGAACGACGCCCCACGTTCTCACCCGAATGAGTGAGCAGGCGCCCCAGGCCCGGCGAATGCGTAAGGGGCGCACCCGGAGTCCGGGCACGCCCCTCAGGGATCGGGAACGGTCAGGCCCCGCGCAGCACCGCCCCGGTGCGCTCGGCGGCGAGCGCGACGGCGGCGTCGCGGGCGGCCGACGCCTCCTCGACGGTCAGCGTCCGGTCCGGGGCGCGGAACCGCAGGGCGTACGCCAGGGACTTCTTGCCCTCGCCGATCTGCGACCCGACGAACACATCGAAAAGCCGGATGGATTCCAGCAGTTCACCCGCGCCCTCGGTCAGCACCTTCTCGACCTCGGCGGTCGGCACGTCCTGGGACACGACCAGCGCGACGTCCTGGGTCGCCACCGGGAAGGTGGAGATCCGCGGGGCCCGGAGGGTGCCCTCACCGGCCTGTTGAAGAAGGTCGAGCTCGACCTCCATGGCGCAGGTGCGCTCCGGCAGTCCGAGCGCCTTGATGACGCGCGGGTGCAGTTCGCCGGCGTGGCCGACGAGGGTCTCCTCGCCGTTCACGGTGGCGTACAGCGCGGCGCAGCGGCCCGGGTGCCACGGGGCGTGCTGGTCGGCGCGGACGATGAGTTCGACGCCGGCCTCGCGGGCGACCGTACGGGCGGACTCGACCGCGTCGGCCCAGTCGGCCGGGCGCCCCTTGCCCCACCATCCGGCCTGCTCGCGCGCTCCGGTCAGAACGGTGGCGACGCGGCGCGGCTGGTGCGGCAGCGCCGCGTTCAGCGCGGCGATCTCCTCATCGGTGGGACGGCGGTCGACGGGCAGCGGGCCCGGGACCGTCTCCTCGCCGGTCGGCCGGAAGACCAGACCCGTCTCGAAGAGGGCCAGGTCGTGCGAGCCACGGCCGTCGTTGCGCCGCAGCGCGCCGAGCAGGCCCGGCAGCAGCGTGGTGCGCAGCGCCGGCTCCTCGTCGGAGAGCGGGTTGACCAGCTTGACGACGGTGCGTCGCGGGTCATCCGCTGCCAGGCCGAGCTGGTCGAACACGGCCTCGCCGATGAACGGGTAGTTCGGCGCCTCGACATAGCCGGCACCGGCCAGTGCGCGGCCGATGCGGCGGTGCAGCCGCTGACGGCCGGTGAGCCCGCGGCCGGCCGGCGGCTTGGGCAGCGTGGAGGGCAGGTTCTCGTACCCCTCCAGCCGGATGACCTCTTCGGCGAGGTCGTTCGGCTCGGCGAGGTCGGGACGCCAGGACGGGACGGTGACGACCAGTTCGTCCTGCCCGTACACGTCGCAGCCGACCTCCTGGAGGCGGCGTACGACGGTCTCGCGGCCGTAGTGGACGCCCGCGACACGGTCGGGGTGGTCGGCGGGCATCGAGACCGTACGCGGCGCGGACGGCGCGGTGATCTCGGTGACGCCGGCCTCCGCGGTGCCGCCCGCGAGCAGCACCAGCAGGTCGACGGTCCGCTGCGCGGCGGCAGAGGCGGCCTGCGGGTCGACGCCGCGCTCGAAGCGCTTGGACGCCTCGGAGGCGAGCTTGTGGCGCCGGGCCGTACGGGCGATGGAAACGGCGTCGAAGTGCGCGGCCTCGATGACGACCTCGGTGGTGGCACCGGCGGTGGTTGGGGTCTCCCCCGCTCGAGCGGAGTCGAGAGCTTGGGGAAGGTCAGCGATCTCGGTGTTGGCGCCGCCCATGACGCCCGCGAGGCCGATCGGCCCGCGGTCGTCGGTGATCACCAGGTCCTCGGCGTCCAGCACCCGCTGCACGCCATCCAGGGTGGTGAGCTTCTCGCCGGGCTCGGCGCGGCGGACCCCGATCGGCCCGTCGAGACGGGTCCGGTCGTAGGCGTGCAGCGGCTGGCCGACTTCGAGCATCACGTAGTTGGTGACGTCGACGGCGAGCGAGATCGGGCGCATCCCGGCCTTCTGCAGCCGGCGCTGCAGCCAGATCGGGGAGCGGGCCTCGGGCTCCAGGCCGACGACCGTGCGCGCGGTGAAGCGGTCGCAGCCGATCGGGTCGGAGACCTTGACCACGTAGCCGAAGGAGTTCGGTGCGGGCACGTCCAGCAGTGCCGGGTCGCGCAGCGGCAGGCCGTACGCGATGGCGGTCTCGCGGGCGACGCCGCGCATCGAGAGGCAGTAGCCGCGGTCGGGCGTGACGGCGATGTCGAGGACCTCGTCGACGAGCTCGAGCAGCTCGATGGCGTCGGTGCCGACCTCGTGCTCCGGCGGCAGCACGATGATGCCGCCGCGGCCGTCGTCGCCCATGCCGAGCTCGTCGCCGGAGCAGATCATGCCGTGCGAGGTCCTGCCGTACGTCTTGCGCGCGGCGATCGCGAAGTCACCGGGCAGCACGGCGCCGGGCAGGACCACGACAACCTTGTCGCCGACGGAGAAGTTGCGCGCGCCGCAGACGATCTCCTGCGGCTCGCCGGTGCCGTTGGCCATGCCGACGTCGACGGTGCAGAAGCGGATGGGCTTCTTGAACTCCGTCAGCTCCTCGATGGTCAACACCTTGCCGACGACGAGCGGGCCCTTGAGGCCGCCGCCGAGCTGCTCGACCGTCTCGACCTCGAGACCTGCCGCGATGAGCTTGGTCTGTACGTCGCGGCCGGTCTCCGTGGCCGGCAGGTCGACGTACTCCCGCAGCCAAGAAAGCGGGACCCGCATCAGATCTCCATCCCGAACGGCCGGGTGAACCGGACGTCACCCTCGACCATGTCTCGCATGTCTTCGACGTTGTGGCGGAACATCAGCATCCGCTCGATGCCGAACCCGAAGGCGAATCCGCTGTACTTGTTGGGGTCGACGCCGCAGGCGATGAGCACCTTCGGGTTGACCATGCCGCAGCCGCCGAGCTCGATCCAGCCCTCGCTGCCGCAGGTGCGGCAGGGCCGGTCCGGGTTGCCGACGGACTCGCCGCGGCACACGTAGCAGACCATGTCCATCTCGGCCGACGGCTCGGTGAAGGGGAAGAAGTTCGGCCGGAGCCGGGTCTTCATGCCCTCGCCGCCGAAGAGCGCCCGGACCATGTGGTCGAGGGTGCCCTTGAGGTCCGCCATGGTCAGGCCCTCGTCCACGGCGAGCAGCTCGACCTGGTGGAAGACCGGGGTGTGGGTGGCGTCCAGATCGTCGGTGCGGTAGACGCGGCCGGGGCAGATGACATACACCGGCGGCTCGCGGTCGAGCATCGAGCGGACCTGCACGGGCGAGGTGTGCGTGCGCAGTACGACGCCGGAATTTCCCCCAGACCCTTCGGCCTGGGTGGTGCCCCCACCACCGTCCGCGCCCTCGACGAAGAAGGTGTCGTGCTCACCGCGGGCGGGGTGGTCCGCGGCGATGTTCAGCGCGTCGAAGTTCAGCCACTCGGTCTCGACCTCGGGGCCTTCGGCCACCTCGTAGCCCATGGCCGTGAAGATGTCCTCGATGCGCTCGGAGAGCGTGGTCAGCGGGTGGCGGGCGCCGGCCGGAACGCGGTCGTAGGGCAGCGTGACGTCCACTGCCTCCTCGACCAGCACCCGGGCGTCGCGCTCGGCCTCCAGCTCGGCCTGGCGGACGGCGAGCGCCTTGCTCACGGCGCCGCGGGCCTGGCCGACGCGCTTGCCGGCCTCGGCCTTGGCCTGCGGCGGCAGTGCGCCGATCTCCCGGTTGGCGAGCGCGAGGGGCGAGCCGCCGCCGGTGTGCGCGACCTTCGCGTGGGCGAGCTCGTCGAGGTCGTCGGCGGCGGCGAAGGCGGCGAGCGCCTCGTCCCGCATGCGCTCGATCTCTTCCGGTTTCAGTGCCTCGACCTCAACAGGGTCGTACGACTTATTGGGTGCGGACATCTCTTCCCGTACTTCCGATGGGCTGGCTGGGGCCCCCGCTCGTCGACCGAGGACGCAAAGGTGCCAAGGGTCGAGTCTAACGGGGTGTGGAGAGGCGAATGAGCCCGCGGGCCGCCTAAGCCAGGTAGGCCGGGGCGCCGACGGGCAGAATAAATCGGAACTCGGCGCCGCCGCCGGGTCCGCGGCCGACAGTGATCGTCCCGCCGTGCGCCTCGACGATGCCCTTGACGATGTAGAGGCCCAGGCCGGTGCCGCCGCGCTTGCTCCCCCGCCAGAAGCGGGTGAAGACACGGCCCATCGACTCCTCGGGGATACCGGGGCCTTCGTCGCTCACGGTGACGGCCGTACCCTTCTCGTCGTCCTTCGCCGATGCCGGCGCCACCTCGATGGTGACCGTTCCGGCGCCGTGGCGCACCGCATTTTCCAGCAGGTTGCCGAGCACCTGGTCGATCTTGTCCGGGTCGGCCCACAGATCGGGCAGCCGGCGCTGGATGCGGGCGAAGAAGCGGTCGGGAGACTGGCCACTGGCTATGTGCGCCTGGATGTGGCGTCCGACGGCGGCCGCGATGTCGATCGGCTGGCGGCGCACTTCGAGCCGTCCGGAGTCGATACGGGAGATGTCGAGGAGCTCGGCGATGAGCCGGGTGACGCGGTTGGCGTCGGCGTCGACCGTCTCCAGCATCAGCCGCTTCTGGTCGTCGGTGAAACGCTCCCATTTGGCGAGCAGCGTCGCCGTGAAGCCCTTCACTGAAGTGAGCGGGGAACGCAGCTCATGGGCGACCGTCGCTATCAGCTCGGCGTGACTGCGTTCGGTACGGCGCCGGGCCTCGGTGCCGCGCAGGCTGATGACGAGGCGGCGTACCGGCCCGGTGGGGCGCTCGCGCACATAGCGGACGGCGACGAGGACCTCGCGGCCGCCGGGCAGCAGCAGATTGCGCTCGGGCTGGCCGACGCGGGTGGCGAGTCCGCCGTACGGATCGGTCAGCGTCCACCAGCGGCAGCCCTTGAGGTCCTCCAGCGGCAGCGCGCGCTCCAGCGGCAGGCCGAGCGCTTCGCCCTTGGACACCGCGGTGATCCGTACGGCCGCGTCGTTGAAGCAGATCACGCGGCCGGTCTCGTCGGCGACGACAAGTCCGTCGGGGAGGTCGTCGGGGTCGATCCCGAACTCTTCGAGGCCGCCGGACTGGCACAGCAACGCCCCGTGTGTCTCCGCGAGCCTGCTCGTCCCGACAGCCATCCCCGTACCCCACCTCTCCCGCCGCCGCAGTGGGCCCCCGAGCCCGTCACACTACTAGCTGGAAGTGACGGAGCGGACCCCCTGAGCGAGTACTCCCCACTCAGTGAGTACCCACTGCGCGCTGGGCACGCGCCGAGGCATAGAGGCATACGGCTGCGGCGGTCGCGAGGTTCAGACTTTCGGCTTTTCCGTGGATCGGTACGCGCACGACGGCGTCCGCGAGCGCGCGGGTCTCCTCGGGCAGCCCCCAGGCCTCATTGCCGAAGATCCATGCGGTGGGTCCGCCCATGGTCCCGGCGTCGAGTTCGTCGTCCAGGTCGTCGTCGCCGGCGCCGTCGGCGGCCAGGACGCGCACTCCGGCGTCGCGCAGCCCCCGCACCGCCTGCTCGACGGGGACGCCGACGGCGACCGGCAGATGGAAGTGCGAACCGACCGATGCGCGCACCGACTTGGGGTTGTAGAGGTCGACGGAGGCGTCGGTGAGGACGACGGCGTCGGCGCCCGCGGCGTCGGCGCAGCGCAGCACCGTGCCGGCGTTCCCTGGGTCGCGTACATGCGCGAGTACGGCGACGAGCTTCGGCCGCGCCGCCAGGATCTCCTCGAACGGCGAGTCGAGGAACCGGCAGACGCCGACCAGGCCCTGCGGGGTGACGGTCTGGGAGATCTCGGCGAGCACCGCGTCGGAGGCGTGGTGCACCCGGGCTCCGGCGGCACGGGCGGCGTCGACGATGTCCGCGTACCGCTCGGCGGCCTCGACGGTGGTGAAGAGCTCGACCAGGGTGGGCTCACCGCTGGGGCCGCGATGGGCGACCGCTTCCCGCACGGCCTGCGGCCCCTCGGCGATGAACAGGCGCTCCTTGCCCCGGAAGGCGCGCTTGGCAAGCCGCCGGGCGGCGGTGACGCGCGGGGAACGCGGGGAGATCAGCTCGGGGGCCATGTGCCTGCGGCTCTCTGATTCGGGTCCGGGGCCGGCCCCGAAAGGGGCCTGCACGGGGGGCGGTGGGGCGGGGGCGTCCCCGGATACAGCGCAGAACGCACCGGACCCGCAGGCCGAAGGCCTGCGGGTCCAAAAGCGGTCCGGCTGGACGCGGCCGTCAGGCCGCCGACGCGGCCTTCGGGGCGTTGACGTCGCTCGGAAGCGCCTTCTGGGCAACCTCGACGAGCGCGGCGAACGCGCCGGCGTCGTTGACCGCGAGCTCGGCCAGGATCTTGCGGTCCACCTCGATGTTGGCGGCCTTCAGACCCTGGATGAGGCGGTTGTACGTCATGCCGTTCTGGCGGGCAGCGGCGTTGATGCGCTGGATCCACAGCTGACGGAAGTCGCCCTTGCGCTTCTTACGGTCGTTGTAGTTGTAGACCAGGGAGTGGGTGACCTGCTCCTTGGCCTTGCGGTACAGGCGCGAACGCTGACCGCGGTAGCCGCTGGCCTGCTCGAGAATCGCCCGGCGCTTCTTGTGGGCGTTGACTGCCCGCTTGACGCGTGCCACTTGTTAACTCCTTGTAGCGGGGCTGGGATTGAGAGTTCGACTCACCCCGGCCCGGAAACGAATTGGTCCCGGTCTCGGCGCGTGTCCCCGGTCACCGGGGACACATACGTCACTTGCCGAGAAGCTTCTTGATGGTCTTCGAGTCACCCGGGGCCATCTCGGCGTTGCCGGTGAGGCGACGCGTCAGCTTGGACGACTTGTGCTCCAGCAGGTGGCGCTTGCCGGCGCGCTCACGGAGCACCTTGCCGGAGCCGGTGATCTTGAAGCGCTTCTTGGCACCGCTGTGCGTCTTGTTCTTCGGCATAGCGCCGTTATCTCCTCGTCAGTGGCGCTCCCCCGGTGCGGACACCGGACCACAGGAGCGTCAGATCTTGGTTTGTGGGTTCCGGGCGGGACCCGGGGCTGCCTGGGTGGCAGCCCCATCAGGTCACGCCTCGGAGGGCGTCTCGGAAGGGGCCTCGGCCGGGGCCTGGGCGGCCTCGTCCGTGGACTCCTCGTGCGCGTAGCCCTGACGCTCCGCCTTGCGGGCGGCCTGGGCCTCACGCGCCTCGGCCATGGCCTCGGTCTTCTTCTTGTGCGGGCCAAGAACCATGATCATGTTCCGGCCGTCCTGCTTCGGGTTCGACTCGATGAATCCGAGGTCCTCGACATCGGAAGCGAGCCGCTGCAGCAGGCGGAACCCAAGCTCGGGGCGGGACTGCTCACGACCACGGAACATGATCGTGATCTTGACCTTGTCACCCTGCTTGAGGAACCGGACGACGTGACCCTTCTTGGTGTCATAGTCGTGCGGGTCGATCTTCGGCCGGAGCTTCATCTCCTTGATGACCGTGTGCGCCTGGTTCTTGCGCGCCTCACGGGCCTTCATGGCCGACTCGTACTTGAACTTCCCGTAGTCCATGAGCTTGCACACAGGCGGACGGGCGTTCGCCGCGACCTCGACCAGGTCAAGGTCGTACTCCTGCGCAAGCTCGAGGGCCTTGGCAAGCGGAACAATCCCGACCTGCTCGCCGCTGGGACCGACAAGTCGCACTTCGGGAACGCGAATCCGGTCGTTGATGCGGGGCTCGGCGCTGATGGATCCTCCTAAGTAGCACCACGCGGATGTCTGGCAGGCAGCCGCGTAACGTCTGTTTCGTGAGACCAACCGCACCGGAACGTGAAAAATGCCCCGGACGGTACACAGGCGGGAGCTCCTCGAATACCGGAACACCGCCGCGTGCTACCGCGGGGCTTATCGGGCGGCTCCATCGTCCGTACGGAACGATGGGCGCCGCCTGACCGGTGACCCGCCGTCCCGGAGGACAGCCAGGTGGGAGATCGGAGCCTCCACTTGTGGGCCGGGCACACAGGTGTCCGGCCGGTCGTTACACAAGGTTAGCAGCTCGGGCCGGAAGCGGCTAACCGGTGGCCGGAGCCCGGCCGTCTGCGGCGGGGCATATCGTGTGCGTCATGAGTGACGCGACCACCCCCAATGAGTCCCCCGGCTTCGACGACATGACCCGCGACATCGCGGAGGTCCCCGCCGTCGAGGTGATCGTCACGGTCGCGGTGAATCTGATGAGCGCGGCCGCCGTGAAGCTCGGTCTGACCGAGGACGGCGCCGAGCACAAGGACCTGGACGAGGCGCGGAAGCTGGTGCACGCGCTGGCGGGTCTGATGGACGCGAGCGCGACCGAGATCAGTTCTTTCCACGCGGCGCCGCTGCGCGACGGGCTGAAGTCGCTGCAGCTGGCGTTCCGCGAGGCGTCGCTGGTCCCGGACGAGCCGGGCCAGGGACCGGGCGAGAAGTACACCGGCCCGGTGTACGGCTGAGCCTGAATCCTTCCTTCAACCGCGTACGAAGAGGGGCTCGCCCGGCGGGGTGGCCTCGGCCGGGAGCAGTGCCAGGTCGAGGCCCCGCACCAGGCGGGCCCTCAGTACGTCGTCGGCGGCCAGCGTCTCGGCGACGCGGCGGGCCGCCTGGGCCGGGACCGCGTCCGCGGCGAGGACCAGGGCGAGGATGCCGTCCGCGCGGCCGGGGCCGAGGTGGGCGCGGAGCACCGCGGGCTCGGCGGCGACCGCGTCCCGTACCGCCGTGGTGACCGCTGGGTCGTCGAGCGGGTCGGCGCTGGTGCGGCCCTCGGAGAGGGCGAGCAGCGCGCTGCCGGTCAGCTGGTAGGGGACGGGGCCCGCGACGTCGAGCAGCAGCGTGTCGGCCTGCTCGTGGGCGACGGCCTGCAATGCCTGGTGCAGCGGTACGGCCACGGGGCGCGCGTGCGGGTCCCAGCGGGCCAGCGAGTCGATCGAGGTGAACGCGGGCAGCGCACGGCGGTCGCCCGCCGTCAGCGTGGGGATCGCCATGTCGCTGGTCTTCTCGCGGCGCAGGCCGTTCTCGTCCTCCTCGACCTCGCCGAGCAAGGCGACGACCGGGACCAGCAGCCGGGCGTCCTTGAGGGCTTCGAGCACCGGCTGCTGAGCCGTGCGGTCCGCGGACCAGGCCGCGAGGGCCGCCGTCAGCCGGGGATCGGCGGTGCCGTCGTCGTCGGAGAAACCGGGGTCAGGGATGTTCTTGAGCGCCACGCGACGAGCCTAACCTCCCTGGTATGAGTGCCAGTGTCTCGGTCGCCGTGCCCGGCCTGTCGTACGGCGAGCAGCGGGCGTATCCCTCGGCGAGCATCGTGAAGGTCTCGATCCTGGCCGCGCTGCTGCTGGAGGGGCGTCCGCTGACCGCGCGGGAGCGGGAGTTGGCGCAGGCCATGATCGTACGGAGCGACAACGACGCGGCGACCGCGCTGTGGGAGACGATCGGCGGCGCGCCGGGGCTGGACGCCGCGCATGCGCGGCTCGGGCTCACACAGACGCGGGCCGAGACGGCGTGGGGGCTGACGCGGACCACCGCGGCGGATCAACTCGCGCTGATGCGGGCCGTGTTCGACGGCCCGTACGCGTATCTCTGGGCCCTCATGGGCCAGGTGGCCCAGGGGCAGGACTGGGGGGTGTCGGCCGCGGGCGGCGCGTGGGCGCTCAAGAACGGCTGGATGCCGATGCGGGGGACAGGGCTGTGGGTCGTGCACTCGGTGGGGCGGGCCGACGGCCGGCTCATCGCGGTGCTCTCCGACGGGCATGGGACGAAGGAGGAGGGCATCGCGTGCGTCGAGGCGGCGGTGCGGGAGGCGGTCAGGCGCCTCTGACCCGGCCGCCGCGCCAGAGCACGACCGCGCCCGCCAGCACGAGCGCGCCGATGCCGCCCGCGAGCGGGGCGAGCCAGCCGGCCGGCTCCACGTCCTTCTTCACGGCCGCGGGGCCGGGGCCGAAGTACTCCTTGTCGTAACCCGAGGAGGCGGCCTTCAGGCCGGCGGGGCGCAGCTTCGCGCCCGCCTTGATCGCGGCGGCCGGGTCGACGATGCCGTAGCCCTTGGCGTCGTCGCGGCCGCCCTTGGGGCCGTTGCGGGCGGAGTCCGCGAGGAGCTTCTTGATCTGGGCGGGGGTCAGGCCCGGGTGGGCGGCGCGGACCAGGGCGACCGCGCCGGAGACGAAGGCGGAGGCCGCGCTGGTGCCCCAGCCCTGGTAGTACTTCTGGTCGGGGTCGGCCATGACGATGTCGACGCCGGGGGCGCTGACGGTGGCGTACCAGCGGCGGGTGGAGAAGGCCGCGTGGGTGCCGAAGCGGTCGACGGCTGTCACGGCGATCACGCCGGGGTAGGCGGCGGGGTACGAGATGTGGTCGCCCTTCTCGCCGCCGTTGCCGGCCGACGCGACGACGACGGAACCCTTGGCGAGCGCGTACTGCACGGCGGCGTCCTCGGCCGCCTCGGGGTGCGCGGACTCGCTGTCGTCGCCGAGGGAGAGGTTGATGACGTCGGCACCTTGGTCGGCGGCCCAGCGGATGCCCTGGGCGAGAGCGTTGCCGCGGGAGTTGCGGGCCTTCTCGCGGGCCTTGTCGGTGCCTTCGAGGATGACCCGGACGGGGAGGATCTTCGCGTCGGGCGCGATGCCCATGACGCCGTCTTCGCTGCCCGGGCCGTGGCCGTGGGCGGCGATGATGCCGGCCATGGCGGTGCCGTGGCGTGCCCAGGCGCGTTCGCCGCGCCGGGCGCCGAAGCCGATGAAGTCCTTGCCGGGCAGGACGGAGCCCGTCAGGTCGGGGTGGCGGTCGTCGACGCCTGTGTCCAGGACCGCGACGGTGATGCCCTCGCCCTTGGTGGTGCGCCAGGCCCGGTCGGTGTTCATGGAGCTGAGCGCCCACTGCTGGGGCCGTATGCCGTCCGCGTGCGCGGGCGTCGTCGGCAGGAGCGCGAGGGCGGCGGCCGCGAGGGCGGCGGCGATGCGGTGGCGGAGGCGGTGTCCGGTGACGGGGCGGCGGGTCATTCGGGCTTCTCCGTGGCCGTGCTGACAGTCCTGCGCAGTACGCGCTGCATACGGTCCGCGATGCCCTTGGCCTCATGGCCGAGGCCCGCCTGGGCGGGCGCGGACGTCGCGCCCTTGGCCTTGGCCTCGTCGGCGGGCTGCGGGTCGGTGACGGTACGGCCGTCGGCGAAGCCGGAGACGGCGTAGACGACGACGGGCGCCTCGGTGAGGACGTTCACGGTCCAGCTGGCGCGCTGGCGGTCGCCGAAGCCGGCGGCGACGGTGCCCTTGGCCGGGAGGGTGCGGGGCATCAGATCGGGGCGCTCGTCGAGGCCTTCTGCGGTGAAGCGGGAGGCCAGCGCGTGCATGGCGGCCGCGTCGGCCTCGGTGAAGATCAGCCCGACCGTGGTGACGCTGCTGGCCGTCGCGTCGGCGTAGGTGGCGCGCAGCACGCGGGCGCAGCCGACCGGCTGCAACGTCGTGACCAGCAGCGGGTCAAGGGCGCTCGCGCAGTCGCCGTCGGGCGCGACGGCGATCCGGGTCCAGACCCGGTCCGCTCCGCCGGGTCCCGCGTCCTCGCCCTTGAGGGTGCGGGGGAACAGGGTGTCGACGGGGACGCTGTGCCAGAGGGTGCGGGTCTCGGTGTACGAGGTACGAGCGGTGGCGTCGGCGCTGGAGTCGCCGGTCAGCCAGCTGCCGGTGGCCGCGCCGCCGATCAGGCCGAGCCCGAGGACGACACAGGCGACGGCGCCGAGGGTGCGCGCGGGGTGCCGGGTCCGTACGGGACGGAGCCGGGTGGTCATCTCGGCCGGGCTCTCCGGCAGCGCCCAGTACCGGCCGTCGGCTCCGGGGCCGGGGTGCGCGGGTCGTGCGCCGGGCCGGGGCGTGAGGTCGACGGACCCGACGGCCCTGCGCCGCGAAGGCGGACCGGCGGGCCGCGGCGGCACCTCGGGCGGCAGCGGCGCAGAGTCGGTACGGGGGCCGGGGGGCGCGGCGATGGGTCGCAGCCGGGCGGTGGTCTCTACGGGCGGGACGGGGGGTGCGGAGGCCGCCTTGGGCCGGGTTGGGACGGGGCGCTCGGCGGCGGCCGGACGCGGCGACGCGGGGGCGCCGGAGCGGGCGGGCGCTACCTCCGGACGCGGCGGGACACCGGACGACGGTTGCGACGCGGGCGCACTCGGCGGCGGAACGGCAGACCGGAGCCCGCTCGGGGACGCGCCGGGCCGGGTTGGGGCGGGGCGCTCGGCGGCGGCCGGACGCGGGGGCACGGGGGCGCCGGAGCGGGCGGGCGCTACCTCCGGACGCGGCGGGACACCGGACGACGGTTGCGACGGCAGCGGGTAGGAGGACGGGCGGCGCCCGCCGTCAGCAGGCCCGTAGACGGCGTCCGGCTCGGGCAGCCCGGCGGAGCCGCTGCCCGAAGACGCGGACCGCATGTCAGCGGACCGCATGTCAGGGGTGGCCGCGGCCGGCTCGGTCCGACCGGAGCCGCCGGACTCGGACGCGGGCCGGATCGCAGGAGCGGTCGGCCGGGCCTGGGCGTCGGCAGACGGCTCGCCCGCCGGTGTCTCCGGATGCCGCGGGGCCCTCGGCCCCGGCGGCGGGAGCACCGGCTCCGGGGAAACCAGTTTCGTGATGCTCGATGCCCGCAGCGTCCTCGGGGCCGTATCCGGCGGGACCAGCTCCTCCGTGATGCGGGACGTGCTCGGCGTCGGCTCCCCGTCGTCGGGCTGAGGCGAGGCCGGGCCGGGAGGACGTTGCGCCTCCGTGCTCATCCCGCCCCCTGAATTCTCGTCCACGTACACCAACGGATCGCCTCTCGGGGCAGGCCCGTTCGTCACCGCGTGTGCGTCACTCTACGGGCTGGGACACGCGCCGCGGCAACGAGACCAGGGGTCCGGGGGGATCTGCGCAAAACGTCCCCCTACCCTGCGGTAATTCGGTCTGGCAAGCTCAGGCCATGACTCCCCGTGCCGCTGACCGGGCCCGCTACGACAGGGCCACCGCCCATCTCGATGCGCCGCTCGCAGTCGTCGATCTCGACGCGTTCGACGCCAACGCCGACGATCTGGTGCGCAGAGCGGGCGGCAAGCCCATCCGGCTGGCGAGCAAGTCCGTGCGCTGCCGGGCACTCCTTGAACGGGTGCTGGCGCGGGACGGGTTCGCGGGGATCATGTCGTTCACGCTGGACGAGTCGCTGTGGCTGGCGCGGGCCGGGTTCGACGACGTACTGCTGGCCTACCCGTCCGCGGACCGGTCCGGGTTCGCGGAGCTCGCGGGCGACCCCAAGCTCGCGGCCGCCGTGACCGTGATGGTCGACGACGCGGCGCAGCTGGAGCTGATCGACTGCTCGCGGGCCGGCGGCAAGGAGGAGATCCGGGTCTGTCTGGAACTCGACACCGCGCTGCACCTGCTGGGCGGCAGGGTACGGATCGGGGCCCTGCGTTCGCCGCTGCGTGGGCCCGCCCAGCTGGCCGAGCTGGCGCGGTCGATCGCGCGCCGCCCGGGCTTCCGGCTGGTGGGGCTGATGGCGTACGAGGGACATGTGGCGGGTGTCGGGGACGCGGTGGCGGGCAGTCCGCTGCGTTCGCGGGCCGTCCGGCTGATGCAGTCCGCGGCCCGTAAGGAGCTCGCGGCCCGGCGGGCCGCGGTGGTGCGGGCGGTGCGGGCCGTGACGCCGGACCTGGAGTTCGTCAACGGCGGCGGCACCGGCAGCGTCCAGCACACCGCGGCCGAGGACGCGGTGACCGAGATCGCCGCCGGGTCCGGGCTGTATGTCCCGCGGCTGTTCGACAACTACACCTCGTTCACGGGGCGTCCCGCCGCGCTCTTCGCACAGCCAGTGGTGCGCAGGCCGGGCGTGGGCGTGGTGACGGTGCTCGGCGGCGGCTACCCGGCATCGGGTGCGGCCGGCGCGGATCGGCTGCCCGTCCCGTATCTCCCGGAGGGGCTGCGCTACGACCCGCAGGAGGGGCCCGGCGAGGTGCAGACCCCACTGCTCGGCTCGGCTGCCGACGATCTGCTGATCGGCGACAAGGTGTGGTTCCGGCACGCCAAGGCCGGGGAGCTGTGCGAGCGCTTCGACACGCTGCAACTGATCGAGGGCGACCGGGTGACGGGGACCGCGCCCACGTACCGGGGCGAGGGCCGTACCTTCCTCTGAGGCGGCCCGCCAGCCTCTGAGGCGGCCCCGCCGGACCGCCCGGAGGGGGGCCGTTCGTCCTCGTGTCTTCAATCGCCGGACGGGCTCGTTACGGGCCGATGCTGCTGCCGACTCCGCCGCTCGTGGAGTCGCCGATCGGGCGGATGCTCGCGGCGATCTTGTCCATGTCGGCGAGCTTCGGCCCGTCCGGACCCGCGTCGAAGGCGAAGCGCACGACGATTATCGCCCCGGTGCCCACCGTCGAGGGAAAGGCCAGCGACTGGACATACCCGCCGGGGCCCGCTCCGGTGGTGACCCGCCAGCGCACCAGATAGCCCGCCCGCCCGGCGACGGCGATGGACTGGGACTTGAGCACGGCGTGGGACTTGATGCCGCCGTGGATGCGGGTGCCGAGGGTGTCTTCCTTGTACGCCTTGTCCGCCGCCGTCACGATGTCCTGTTTGGCGAGCACCGCGGGCGAGTTCACATCGGTCTGGGTGGCGGTGATCGACGACACCCGGCCGTGCCGACAGAGCGAGGAGCCGCCTCCCGGGCAGTCGTAGGTCTCGTCCGTCACCATCGTGGTGCCCTCGTCGAGGGAGCTGTCGGACTTCTCCCAGCCCTCGGGGACGGCCATGGTGATGCCGTTGAGCTGGTCGGTCAGCAGCGCGGAGTCGTCGCCCGCGGGCGGGGTGGCGGCCTGGCTGTTCTTCGGGTCCGCCGTCGTCGAGGCCGGTTCGGAAACGATCGGCGCGGACTCGGGCTTCGCATCCCCGTCGTCGTTTCCGAGCAGCACCGCGCCGGTGGCGACCGCCGCGACGAGCACCACGCCCGCGGTGCCGAGCGCCACCAGCCGCGCCTTGCCGCCGGCTCCGGGTGCCGCCTGCTGCATCGGCACGGTCGGCGGGCCGAACCCGGCGGCCTGGGACGGGGCCTGCGCCTGGGACGGGGCCTGCGCCTGGACCGCGCGTGTATGCGCGGTCCAGGCGGCCCCGTCCCACCAGCACTCGCTGCCGGGCACGTTGGGGTCCGGGTACCAGCCCGCCGGGGTCGTCATGCTCATCGGGCCACCCTAGGCGGGCCGCTTCCGTGCTTCTACACGGGAGTGACGTACGCGCCCGCGATTCCGCCGTCGACGAGGAAGTCGGTCGCGTTGATGAACGAGGAGTCGTCGCTGGCGAGGAAGGCCACGGCGGCGGCGATCTCGTCCGCATCCGCGAACCGTCCGGCCGGGATGTGGACCAGGCGGCGCGCGGCGCGCTCCGGGTCCTTGGCGAACAGCTCCTGCAGCAGCGGGGTGTTGACCGGCCCGGGGCACAACGCGTTCACCCGGATCCCTTCGCGGGCGAACTGCACGCCGAGCTCGCGCGACATGGCGAGCACGCCGCCCTTGGACGCGGTGTACGAGATCTGGGAGGTCGCCGCGCCCATGACGGCCACGAACGACGCGGTGTTGATGATCGAGCCGCGGCCCTGGCGTTGCATGTAGGGGATGGCAGCCTTGCAACACAGGAAGACGGAGGTGAGGTTGACCTCCTGGACGCGCTTCCAGGCATCCAGGCCCGTGGTGAGGATCGAGTCGTCGTCGGGCGGCGAGATGCCCGCGTTGTTGAAGGCGATGTCGACGCTGCCATAGGTGTCGTACGCGGTCTTGAACAGCGCCTCGACCTGCTCGGCGTCGGTGACGTCGACGCGTACGAACGTGCCGCCGACCTCGTCGGCCGCGGCCTTGCCCGCGGTCTCGTCGATGTCGGCGCAGACGACGTTGGCACCCTCGGTGGCGAGGCGGCGCGCGGTGGCCAGGCCGATGCCGCTGCCGGCGCCGGTGATGACGGCGGTACGGCCGACGAGGCGGCGGCAGATGTTCTGGGCGGTCATTGCTTCAGGCCTCCGTGCTGATGAAGACGTTCTTGGTTTCGGTGAAAGCGGTGAGGGCGTCGGGGCCGAGTTCGCGGCCGAGGCCGGACTGCTGGTAGCCGCCGAACGGCGTCGAGTAGCGCACGCTGGAGTGGGAGTTGACGGAGAGGTTGCCGGCGGCGACGGCGCGGGAGACGCGGATCGCGCGGCCCACGTCGCGGGTCCAGATGGAGCCGGACAGGCCGTACTCGGTGGCGTTGGCGAGCCGGATCGCTTCGGCCTCGTCGTCGAAGGGGAGGATGACGGCGACCGGGCCGAAGACCTCTTCGCAGGCGGCGGGGGCGTTGGGCGCGAGGTCGGTGAGGACGGTCGGCGGGAACCAGAAACCAGGACCTTGTGGGGCGGTGCCGCGGATCGCCTTCAGCTCGTCGGGGACGTACGCACGTACCCGCTCCAGCTGAGCCTGCGAGATCAGCGGGCCCATCTGGGTGTTCTCGTCGGCCGGGTCGCCGACGACGACGGACTCGATCGCCGGGGCGAGAAGGTCGAGGAAACGGTCGTACACCGAGCTCTGCACCAGGATGCGGGTGCGGGCGCAGCAGTCCTGGCCACTGTTGTCCAGGAAGGACATGGGGGTGGCGGCGACCGCGGCTTCGAGGTCGGAGTCGGCGAAGACGATGTTCGGGCTCTTGCCGCCGAGTTCGAGGGTCACGCGCTTCACGCGGTCCGCGCACTTGGCCATGATCTGCTTGCCGACGCGGGTGGAACCGGTGAACACGATCTTCGCGACACCCGGGTGCTCGACCAGCGCGTTGCCCGCTTCGTCGCCCGCGCCCGGCAGCACCTGGAAAAGGTGCTCTGGCAGGCCTGCCTCCAGGGCGAGTTCGGCCAGCCGCAGCGCGGTGAGCGGGGTGGTCTCCGCGGGCTTGAGGAGGACGGCGTTGCCGGCGGCGAGGGCCGGGGCCGTGCCCCAGGCGGCGATCGGCATGGGGAAGTTCCAGGGCGCGATCACGCCGATGACACCGAGCGGTTCGAGGATGGTGATGTCGAGGCCGCCCGCGACGGGAATCTGACGGCCATTCAGGCGCTCGACTCCCCCGGCCGTGAAGTCGAGGAGGTCGCGGACGTTGCCCGCTTCCCAGCGGGCGTTGCCGATGGTGTGCCCGGCCTCCCGCACCTCCAACCGGGCGAGTTCTTCGAGGTGTTCGTCGACGACCGCGGCGAAGCGCCGCAGCAGCCTGGCCCGGTCGGCGGGTGCGGCGGCCGCCCAGCCCTGCTGGGCCTTTGCGGCCCGTGCGACGGCGGCGTCGACCTCGGCGGCCGTCGTCGCCCGGACGGTCTCGACGACCTGCCCGGTCGCGGGGTTGAGCACCTCGTGGTACGCGTACGGCAAGGCGTGCCTCACAGACGTTCGAAGGAGCGGCGGAGCTCCCAGTCGGTCACCGCGGCGTCGAAGGCTTCGAGCTCGACCCGCGCCATGTTGCGGTAGTGCGCGATGACTTCGTCGCCGAATGCGGCCTTGGCGATGGGGCTGTTCTCCCAGAGTTCGGCGGCTTCGCGCAGCGTGGTGGGCACCTGCGCGTATCCGGCGGTGTACGCGTTCCCGGTGCACTCCTCCGGCAGTTCCAGCTGCTGCTCGATGCCGTACAGACCGGCCGCGACCAGACCGGCTACGGCCAGGTGGGGGTTGACGTCGCCGCCCGGCAGCCGGTTCTCGAACCGCATCGACCGGCCGTGGCCGACGACGCGCAGCGCGCAGGTGCGGTTGTCGTAGCCCCAGGCGACGGCGGTCGGCGCGAAGGAGCCGGGCTGGAAGCGCTTGTACGAGTTGATGTTGGGCGCGTACAGCAGTGAGAAGTCACGCAGCGCCTCCAGCTGTCCGGCCAGGAAGTGGCGCATGACCTGCGACATTCCGCCGGGTCCGTCGCCCGCCATGACGTTCGCGCCGGTCTCGTCCTGGAGCGAGAGGTGGATATGACAGGAGTTGCCCTCGCGCTCGTTGTACTTGGCCATGAAGGTGAGCGAGACGCCCTCCTGGGAGGCGATCTCCTTCGCGCCGGTCTTGTAGATGACGTGCTGGTCGCAGGTGACCAGGGCTTCGTCGTACTTGAAGGCGATCTCGTGCTGACCGGGGTTGCACTCGCCCTTGGCGGACTCGACGACCAGGCCGGCGGTCGCCATCTCGTTGCGGATCCGGCGCAGCAGCGGCTCGATGCGGCCGGTGCCGAGGACGGAGTAGTCGATGTTGTACTGGTTGGCCGGGATGAGATCGCGGTAGTTGCGGTCCCAGGCCTCCTCGTAGGTGTCCTTGAAGACGATGAATTCGAGCTCCGTGCCGACGTGCGCCGTGAAGCCGTGCTCGGCGAGGCGGTCCAGCTGCCGGCGCAGGACCTGGCGGGGCGCGGCGACGACGGGTGAGCCGTCATTCCAGGCGAGGTCGGCGACGAGCAGCGCGGTGCCCTCGTTCCAGGGAACACGGCGCAGTGTGGTGAGGTCGGGGTGCATGGCAAAGTCGCCGTAGCCGCGCTCCCACGAGGACATCTCGTAGCCGTCGACTGTGTTCATCTCGGTGTCGACGGCGAGGAGGTAGTTGCAGCCCTCGGTGCCGTGTTCCAGGACCTCGTCCAGGAAGAAGGGTGCGGCGAACCGCTTGCCCTGGAGCCGCCCCTGCATATCGGGGAAGGCCAGGACGACTGTGTCGATCTCACCGCTCGCGACGAGGGCGCGAAGCTCCTCGACCCCGAGCGGGGGTTTGCGGTCTGCCACGGGATTACGCCTCCTTGGGTCAGCCGGAAGCCATAAGGTATTACTGAAGACCAATGCATGGGAAGAGGAAACAGCGACGTGGCGAAGAAGAACGACGCGGCCGACCCGCTGACGCCCGTGCTGCGCCCTGTGCGCGCGGGCAACGGCTTCGAGGAAGCACTGGAGCAGATTCTTCAGCTGCTGCGCCTCGGACTGGTCGCCCGCGGGGAGCGGCTGCCCGCGGAGCGCGAGCTCGCGGAGCGGATAGGGATCAGCCGGGTCACGCTGCGCGAGGTGCTGAAAGTGCTCACCGACCAGGGGCTCGTGGAGAGCAGACGCGGTCGCTACGGCGGCACGTTTGTACTGCACCGCCCCGACACCCACGGCGAGGACGAGCTGCGCCGACGCGTGGCGGAGGTGGACGTCGAGGACACCCTGCGCTTCCGCGAGGTGCTCGAGGTGGGGGCCGCCGGGCTGTGCGCCGCGCACGGCCTGTCCGACGAGGGCGCGGAACGGCTGCGTACGGCCCTGGCCGCGACGCACGACGCGCCGCTCACCGAGTACCGGCGCCAGGACACGCTGCTGCATCTGACCCTCGCCGAGCTCTCCGGCTCCCCCACGCTGACCGCGCAGTACGCCGCGGTGCGCGCCACGCTGAACGATCTGCTGGACTGCATTCCGCTGCTCGTACGAAACCTCGAACACTCGCAGCACCAGCACACGGCGCTGGTCGACGCGGTGCTCGAGGGGGACGCGGACGCGGCGCGCGAGGTGATGCGGGAGCACTGCGAGGGGACGGCGGCGCTACTACGCGGCTTCCTCTCCTGACGCTCTCCTGCACTCCTCGCCTGCTCCTCGCCCGCCCCTCTCCTGACCCTCGCCCGCCCCTCTCGTGACCCTCTCGTGACCGTCGACGGCGACCGAACCGTAACCGCAGCTTTACGCACAGGGCTTGCGCATTCCCGATACCTGCCGCAAAGGTGTCCGCACAAACCATTGACCTCTGCCAGGAGCGACTCATGGCCGAAGGCACCACCACACGCGAACAGTCCCCCGCCGACGACGCCTATCTGAACCGCCGCACCCTGCGCAGGGGCAGCGCCGGCTGGCTGCTCCTCACGGGGCTCGGCGTCGCCTATGTCGTCTCCGGCGACTTCTCCGGCTGGAACATCGGCCTGTCCAAGGGCGGCTTCGGCGGGCTCGCGATCGCCACCCTCCTGATGGGCGCGATGTACGCCTGTCTCGTCTTCGCACTCGCCGAGTTGTCGGCGATCCTGCCGACGGCGGGCGGCGGCTACGGCTTCGCCCGCCGCGCGCTCGGCACCTGGGGCGGGTTCCTGACCGGCACCGCGATCCTCATCGAGTACATACTCGCGCCCGCGGCGATCGCCATCTTCATCGGCGACTACGTCGAATCGCTCGGCCTGTTCGGCCTGGAGTCCGGCTGGCCGGTCTATCTCGCCTGCTTCGCGATCTTCATCGGCATCCATCTGTGGGGCGTCGGCGAGGCGCTGCGTTTCAGCCTGGTGGTGACGGCGATCGCGGTCGCGGCGCTGCTGATCTTCGCGGTCGGCGCGTTCACGGAGTTCAGCGCGGGCGGTCTGGACGACATCCCCGTCGACAAGGACGCGTTCGGCTCGGGCTCCTGGCTGCCGTTCGGCCTGCTCGGCATCTGGGCGGCGTTCCCCTTCGGCATGTGGTTCTTCCTCGGTGTCGAGGGCGTGCCGCTGGCGGCGGAGGAGGCGAAGGACCCGGTGCGCTCGATGCCGCGGGCGCTCGCCATCTCGATGGGGATCCTGGTGCTGCTGGCCGTGCTGACGTTCTTCGCCTCGACGGGCGCGCAGGGCTCCGCCGCGATCCAGGAAGCCGGAAATCCGCTGGTGGTGGCGTTGCAGGGGAGCGGCGATCCGACACCGCTGAGCCGCTTCGTCAACTACGCGGGCCTGGCGGGCCTGGTTGCGTCCTTCTTCTCGCTCATCTACGCGGGCTCGCGCCAGCTCTTCGCGCTCTCCCGGGCCGGCTATCTCCCCCGCTTCCTCTCCCTCACCAGCCGGCGCAAGTCGCCGTACCTCGGGCTGCTGATCCCCGGTGCGATCGGCTTCGCGCTGGCGGCGGGGACGGGCAACGGCGCGCGGATGCTGAACATCGCGGTCTTCGGCGCCACGATCAGTTACGCGCTGATGGCTCTGTCGCACATCGTGCTGCGCCGCCGCGAGCCGGAGCTCCCGCGCCCGTACCGCACACCCGGCGGCACGCTCACCTCGTCCGTCGCCTTCATCCTTGCGCTGTCCGCGCTGGTGGCAACGTTCCTCGTGGACAAGGACGCGGCCTTCATCGCGCTGGGCGTCTACGCCGTCGCACTCGCCTACTTCGCGATCTACAGTCGCCATCATCTGGTGGCGCGGGCTCCGGAGGAGGAGTTCGCGGCGCTGGCGGCGGCCGAGGCCGAACTCGAACGGGACTGAGCCCAAAACAGGATGCAAGGGAACGGAACAGAACGGAGTCACTGTGTCCAAGCCGCTCATCGGCGTCACCACGTACCTGGAGCCGGCCGTGTGGGGCGTGTGGGAGATGCCCGCGGCGCTGCTGCCGGCCGGATACCCCCGCCTGATCCAGGCGGTCGGCGGCCTCGCGGCGCTCCTCCCGCCCGACGACCCGGCCCAGGCCGAGCCGGTCGTGTCCCGGCTGGACGGCCTGGTGATCGCGGGCGGCGCGGATGTCGAGCCCGTACGGTACGGGGCCGAGCCCGAGGAGCGTACGGGCCCGCCGGCGCGGGACCGGGACGCGTGGGAACTGTCCCTGATCCGGGCGGCGTTGGCATCCGGGACGCCGCTGCTGGGGATCTGCCGGGGCCTGCAACTGCTGAACGTTGCGCTCGGCGGGACGCTGGTCCAGCACCTGGAGGGGCACGTCGGGGGTGTGGGCGTCTTCGGCGCCCACACCGTCAAGCCGGTCCCGGGGACGCGGTACGCGGAGATCGTCCCGGAGGAGTCGTCGGTCCCGACGTACCACCACCAGTCAGTGGACCGCCTGGCCGACACCCTCGTGGCGAGCGCGCACGCGGAGGACGGCACAGTGGAGGCGGTGGAGCTGTCGGGAGCGGGGTGGGCGCTGGGGGTCCAGTGGCATCCGGAGGCGGGGGACGACATGCGGGTGATGTCGGCGCTGGTCGCCGCGGCGAGGCCTTGACGGAGGCCTTTCCCACGACTGGGGCTCCGCCCCGGACCCCGCGACGCAAACGCCGGCGAGGCTGAACATTCGGCCTGACGGGGCTCCGCCCCGTACCCCGCTCCTCAATCGCCGGAGGGGCTGAAATTTCGCGTCCGGGACCGCGCCTCAATCGCCGGCGAGGCTGGATTTTCGCCCCGGCGGAAATCCAGCCCGTTGGGGGTCTCCCCCGGACGAAGTCTGGGGGAGATTGAGGACACTTCCCCTACGCCCTGAGGGCGTGGGGGGACCCCCAGAAGGGCGTACGGGGTCTGGGGCGAAGCCCCAGTTCGGGGGGGTCCCCCCCACGCCCGCCAGGGCGTAGGCGGAGGGCGCGGGAACGCCCGCCGCAGGCGCATCCGCGCCCCCGCACCCCCGGGGAATCCGGCGTCAGCCGGACGTCGGGCGTCTCCTCGTCAGCGTGAGCAGATCCCGCGCCGGGCCCGTCGGCCGGTGGGACGTCGGCCAGACCGCGCGGAGAGCGCGCCGGAGGTCGACCGAGGCCAGCGGGATGCTCGTCAGGCGGCGCGCCGTCAGTTCCTCTGTGATCGCCAGTTCGCTCAGGACCGCCGGGCCCGCACCACTCACCGCCGCTGCCTTGACCGCCGTGGTGGAGGCGAGTTCGAGCAGCGGTTCGGCCAGGCCGCCGCAGTCGGACAGGGCCGAGTCGAGGACCTGACGGGTACCCGAACCCCGTTCGCGCAGGATCAGCGGCGCGGCGGCCAGCTCCGCCGCGGTCAGCGGGGCGCGGCGGCGGGCCCATGGATGGCTCGGGGCCACGACCACCAGGAGGCGGTCGTGGCCGATGACCGCCCCGTCGAGGCCGTCCGGCACGGACAGGCCCTCCACGAAGCCCAGGTCCGCCTCGCCCGCGAGCAGGCGCTGAGCCACCACCGCGGAGTTCCCGGCCAGCAGCGAGACCGCCGTGCCGGGGCGCCCGGCCCTGAGCGCGATCAGCCACCCCGGCAGCAGGTACTCCGCGATGGTCATCGAAGCCGCCACCCTGAGCCGCGAATCGCGCCGCCCTCGCAGCGCCTGCGCCCCCGCGTCGAATGCCTCCGCCGCCTCCACGACGCGCAGCGCCCAGTCCGTGACCAGCGCCCCCGCGTCCGTCAGCCGGGACCCGCGCGGAGAGCGGTCGACCAGAGCCACCCCCAGCTGGCGTTCCATCGAGCGGATCCGGCTGCTCGCCGCCGGCTGGGTGATGCCGAGCTCGCGCGCCGCCCGCCCCAGGCTGCCGTGCCGCGCGACGGCAAGCAGCAGCTCGAGCGCGCCCAGGTCCGGCACCCGGTGCGCCAACGGCACCCGTTGTTCTTCCTCGTCGCTCATAAATCCAGCTTATGGGGCCATAGGTGAGAGATCCCTGGTGGGGAGTCCTGGCCCAGGTGAGAGTGAAGACATGGTCACCGCCGTGCAGCCCCACCCCCGCCGCCGCACTGCCGCGTCCATCCTCACCACCGTACGGCTGCCCGCCCTCCGCCACCTCGGCCCCAACTGGTACGCGACCGTCATGGGCACTGCCATCGTCGCGAACGCCGGCGCTGCCCTGCCCGTCGGCATCCCCGGCCTGCGGACGGCCTGCACCGCGGTGTGGACGCTGTCCGCCGCGCTGCTGGCCGTCGTCCTCGCCGCCCGCGCCGCGCACTGGGCCCACCATCGTGACCAGGCCCGCGCCCACCTTCTCGACCCGGCGGTCGCGCCCTTCTACGGCTGTCTGTCGATGGCGCTGCTGGCCGTCGGCATCGGCACCCTGACCGTGGGCCGGGACGTGATCGGCGAACCCGCGGCCGTGGCGACGGCGATTGCGCTCTTCTGCGCCGGCACCCTGACAGGGCTCGCCGCCGCCGTGGTCGTCCCGTATCTGATGGTCGTACGCCACAAAGTCGCACCCGGCACTGCCTCTCCCGTGTGGCTGCTGCCCGTCGTCGCCCCGATGGTCTCCGCGTCCTTCGGCCCTCTCCTGGTACCGCGGCTGCCTGCCGGGCAGTGGCGGGAGGCGATGCTGCTGGGGAGCTACGCGATGTTCGGGGTCAGCCTGCTGGCCTCGCTGCTCATCCTGCCGATGGTCTTCGCCCGGCTGGTCCACCACGGCCCGCTGCCCCTCGCGCTGACCCCCACCCTCTTCCTGGTGCTCGGCCCGCTCGGCCAGTCGACCACCGCGGTCAGCAAGCTGGCGGACGTGGCCCCGGGCGCGATCCAGGCACCGTACGCCGAAGGGCTCGCCGCCTTCGCCGTGATCTACGGCATCCCCGTGATGGGCTTCGCCCTGATGTGGCTGGCGCTTGCCGGTGCGATGGTCGTTCGGGCCGCGCGCGACGGCATGCCGTTCGCGCTGACCTGGTGGGCCTTCACTTTCCCGGTCGGCACCTGCGTGACCGGCGCGGAGGGCCTTGCGCGCCACACCGGCCTGGCGGCCATCGAATGGCTCGCGGTCGGCCTGTACGCGTTCCTCGTCGCCGCATGGGCGGTGACCGGCGTCCGTACGCTGCGCGGCCTGTTCGGCGGAGCGCTGCTCGCAGCGCCTGTGAAGACGGGCTCGACGCGTGTGGGCGCGCACCGATGCCGGTGCGCGCCCACATCATGATTCAGGTGACAGCCGTCGGAAGGACGGCCGCCGTCAGAAGTTCGTGAGTCTGAGCAAAGGCTCCTTGGTGCCGTCGCCGTCCTGGGACGGCCAGGTCCAGTCGAAGCTGCCGGCAGCCTGCAGAGCCGCCTTGACGGTCTGGGGCGATGCACCGGAGTTTTTGGCCAGGTACAGGGCTGCGCCGCCCGCGACGTGGGGCGCGGCCATCGACGTGCCGGACATCGTCGTATAGCCGCCGGAGCTGGAGGTGGAGCGGATACACACCCCTGGCGCGATCAGGTCGACATCGGGGCCGTAGTTGGAGAAGTTGGCGAAGGTGTCGTCCACGTCGCTGCGGCACGTCGCCGCGCCGAGACCCCCCGGTTTGCCGTTGAAGTCGGCGAGGGCGCTGACGGTGATCACCTCGTCGTACGCGGCTGGGATCATGTTCGCGGCGTCGGAGTGGTCGTTGCCGGCCGCCACCGCGTACGTGACGCCGGCGGCGACGGAATTGCAGATCGCCTGGTGCATGGCGTCGTTGTTGGTCTTGCCGCAGTTGCCGTCGTCGGTGCCCGATCCGCCCAGGCTCATGTTGGCAACCTCGATCTCGTCGGCGTGCTCGGTGACGTGGTCGATGCCGCAGATGACGTTCGAGGTGCTGCCGCTGCCGAGGGGGCTGAGCACCTGCACCGGCCAGAGCCGGACGCCCGGTGCCGTACCGACCACGCCGGTGCCGTTGTCCACGGCGCCGATGGTTCCGGCGACATGCGTGCCGTGGCCGTGGAAGTCGTAGGGGGGCAGCAAGGACAGCCAGCAGCTCTTGCCGCCGGCCCGGTACACGTTCAGGTCGGGGTGGTTCGGGGCGATCCCGGTGTCGATGACCGCGACGTCGGCGTCCACCCGGGCGTCGTCGACACCGTCGATGTCCGCCGTGGGGCTCTGGTCGGCCTCCACCCGGTCCACACCGGTCGGGGTCGACTGGGCAGTGGCATGCACCACCCGGTCGGGCTCCACCGAACTCACCCGGGGGTCGTCGGCGAGCTTGGCTGCGACGCTGGGGCTCATGGACGCCGAGTAGCCGTGAAGGGCGTAGCGGTACACGTGCTGCACCCTGGCACCCAGGGTGGATGCCTGCTCGACAGACGCGTCCACAGCCTCGTTCATATCGGTGCCCTCGGGGGCGGCTGTGTCCTTGAGGGTCACGATGTACCCGCCGGGGATCTGGTCGGACTGTGCGGGCGCCTTGGCCATCGCGGGGGTCGGTGATGCGGCCGCAAGCACGAGCGCAAGGAGGGCGATACCGAAAATTTTGGGCATCCCGGACCTTTCTTGAGGGCATGTGAGAGCCGAGACTCAACCCGGTGTTTCTGGGGAGTTCATGGCATGTCTGCTTCGCTACCGCGTTCACAGCTAGCAGGTTTGCGGCGGTGCGGCAGCCCGACATCCGGCGGTCACCGGATTCTCTGACCACCTGTCAACCATGTGGTCCCGTCCGGCCCCCGCCGATACGACGATCGGTTCGCCCGCCCCCAGCCGGTGGCACGGGCAGGTTTCAGCCCAGCTGCCGGGTTGCTCGTCGCAGCGCCGCGCCGAGCACCGAAGGCGCCTGGGCCAGCGACGGCCCGTACCAGGTCAGATGCCTGCCGCTGACCAGCGCGGCCGGCATCGCCGGAAATGCCTCGGGCCCGTCGTCCGCCGCGAAGCGGTACGGCTCGTCGGGCAGGACCGCAAGCTGGGCGCCGCTGTCCCGCAGTTCGTCCACAGGGATGCGTGGATAGCGCTCGGCGTGCCCCGCGTACACGTTCCGAACGCCGAGCCGGGCCAGCAGATCGCCGGCGAAGGTGTCGCGGCCGAGCACCATCCACGGCCGCCGCCAGACCGGCACGACCGCCTGCCACTCCCCCACCGGCGCGACCGCGGACCACGCCTGCCGCGCCTCGTCGAGCCAGCGCGGCCGGGCCTGCCCGCAGACGGCTGCCAGCACCCGCTCCAGCTCGCGGAACGCCTGCTCCAGGTCGCGTACCTCCGTCTCCAGCACCTCGATACCCGCAGCCCGCAGCGCGGCCAGATCGGGCGCCCGGTTCTCCTCCTCGTTCGCGATCACCAGATCGGGCCGTAGCCCGATCACCGCCCCCACGTCCGGGTTCTTGGTGCCCCCGATCCGTACGACATCGAGTTCGGCGGGGTGGCTGCACCAGTCGGTGGCCCCGACCAGCCGTCCGGGCGCACTGACGGCCACGGCCTCGGTCAGCGAGGGCACCAGCGACACGACGCGCACGCGGCCGCCCCTCAGCGCCGTGGCTCGGGCCCCGCGTCGTCGATGTGGTCGGCGACCGAGACGACGAGGATCCGGGTGTCGGGGGCGGTGGCGCGCCACCGGTGCCGTACGCCGCCGGATAGGAAGAGGGTGTCGCCGCGCGCCAGCCGGTAGGCGCGGCCCTCCGCCTCGACCTCCGCGGCGCCGTCGGCGACGTACATCAGCTCGTCGTTGCGGTGCTGGAATTCGCGTCCCGGATCATGCTCCCCGGTGAATTCCAGGGCCTGCAGTTGGTGGTGCCCCCGCACGAGCCGACGGGGCCTTGTGCCCGGCGGCCGTGCCCCTTCCGCTGCCGCGCGTACGACATTGACGGTGCGCGCTGCGTCGGACGCGGCAAGCAGTCGGCCGGTCGTGGTCTCCAGGGCGTCCGCGACCCGCTGGAGGGAGCGCATGCTGGGGCGGGCCCGCTCGTTCTCGACCTGGCTGAGGAAGGGCACGGAGAGGCCGCTGCGCGCCGCGACCGCGGCGAGAGTGAGGTCCAGGGCACGGCGGCGCCTGCGCACAGCGGCGCCCACCCGAAGGGGTTCGGTCTCCTTCGGGTCCTTCGGGCCCATCGCATCCATCGCGTCCATCGCGTCCTTCGCGCCTTTCGCGTCCATCTGCCGGGCTCCCCTTCCCTGGTCCAGTCTCACCTTACGCAGCTTCCTGCCCGGGCTTCCCTGCAAGTCCATCCCCGTGCGGGCCGGCCCGCGGACCGGAAAGCCACAAGGGGTGGCTCCGCCACTGGCGGGGCCACCCCTTGTACATGTTGCGGGCTACTTTGCGGGCTACTGCGGAGCCATCTTTTCCGCTATGCCGGGTTCTGCTTCATCCAGGTCTTCACTGCTGAACTCTGGCGAGGGGAGTCCACTTGTCGGCGAGGCCCGGGTCCTCCTCGAGCCAGGCGCGGACCGCGTCCTGCTCCTTCGCACGAAGGGCAGCGCACGGGGTGGCTGTCAGTGGGGTGCGGCATCATCAGGTCTGTGACGCGACGCCTGATGCTCCTCGACACTGCTTCCCTGTACTTTCGCGCCTATTTCGGGGTCCCGGATTCGGTCCGGGCCCCCGACGGCACCCCGGTCAACGCCGTGCGCGGGCTGCTCGACTTCATCGCGCGACTGGTCCAGGACCATCGCCCCGACGACCTTGTGGCCTGCTGGGACAACGACTGGCGGCCGCAATGGCGGGTGGAGCTGATCCCTTCGTACAAGGCGCATCGCGTCGCCGTGGAGACGGCGACGGGTCCTGACGAGGAGGAGATCCCGGACACCCTGACACCCCAGGTCCCGGTGATCATGGACGTGCTCGACGCGCTCGGCATCGCGCGCGTCGGGGCCGACGGGTATGAGGCGGACGACGTCATCGGCACCCTCACCGGGCGTGCGACCGGCCCGGTCGACATCGTCACCGGCGACCGCGACCTGTTCCAGCTGGTCGACGACGTGCGCCGGCGGCGGGTGCTGTATCCGCTCAAGGGCGTCGGAACGCTCCAGGTGACGGACGAGGCATGGCTGCGCGAGAAGTACGGCGTCGACGGCCCGGGGTACATCGACCTGGCACTGCTGCGCGGCGACCCGAGCGACGGGCTGCCGGGCGTGCCCGGGATCGGCGAGAAGACCGCGGCCAAGCTGCTGGACACCTTCGGCGATCTGGCCGGGATCATGGCCGCCGTCGACGACCGAACCGCGAAGCTGACGCCCTCGCAGCGCAAGCGGCTGGACGAGGCCAGGGATTATGTCGCGGTCGCGCCGAAGGTCGTACGGGTCGCGTCCGACGTGCCGCTGCCCGACTTCGACCCCGCGCTGCCTTCCGAGCCCCGCGATCCGGCGACGCTCGACGAGCTGGCCGCCCAGTGGGGGCTCGGCGGCGCCCTGACGCGACTGCTGTCCACACTTCAGCACTGAGGTGTTAACTTAGGCTAACCTAAGCAGCGTACGAGCCCAGGGGAGACCGCCGTGACAGAACGACCGGCCCGCAAGGCACCGAAGCCCTACGAGGCGCGGGTGGTGCGCACCGAGCGGATCACCCCGCACATGGTGCGTGTCGTCCTCGGCGGTGAAGGGCTGGCGGGATTCGGTCTCGACGGGTTCACCGATCACTACATCAAGCTGCTGTTCGCGCCCGTGGGCGTGAGGTATCCGGAGCCGTTCGACATCGAGCGGATCCGCGCGGAGTTCCCGCGCGAGCAGTGGCCCGCCAACCGCACCTACACGGTACGGAGTTGGGACCCGGCCCACCGTGAGCTCGCGGTCGACTTCGTGGTCCACGGCGACGAGGGCCTGGCGGGCCCGTGGGCGGCGCGGGCGCGCGTGGGCGACACGATCAGGATCCAGGGCCCTGGCGGCGGCTACGCCCCGGACCCGGCGGCCGACTGGCATCTGCTGGTGGGCGACGAGAGCGCGCTGCCCGCCATCGCCGCGTCGCTGGAGCGGATGCCGGCGGGCGCGCACGTCCATGCCTTCGTCGAGGTCGCGGGCCCCGAGGAGGAGCAGAAGATCGTCACGCCGGACGGAGTGGAGATCAACTGGCTGCACCGCGGGGCGCGGCCGGTGGGCGAGGCGTTGGTGGCGGCGGTGAGCGCGCTGGACTTCCCCGAGGGCGACGTCTGCGCGTTCGTCCACGGCGAGGCGGGCTTCGTGAAGGAGCTGCGCCGCCAGCTGCGACTGGACCGGCAGATTTCGCGCGAGCGGCTGTCGATCTCGGGGTACTGGCGGCTCGGCCAGTCGGACGAGGCGTGGCGCGCGGTCAAACGCGAGTGGAACGAACAGGTGGAGCGCGAACAGGAGAAGGCGGCCTGACGCTGGCTCCCCTCGGCCCCCGGTTGCGCGATGCGGCCGGGGGCTTTCGCGATGAGGTGTGGGGGTTTTCGCCAAGCAGCGGGGGCTCTGTCGACCGCCAGGGCCCAAGTCCGCCCTTGCCAACGCCATGCGCCCAACTGGCGACCCACGCCCGGATAGCTGCCTCGCCGCTGACCGTCATCCGGTCACGTGCAACCATCTGCGGACCCGGACCAATCCGCCGCTCCATGGGCTCCGAATGCCTGGTGGAATCTGTCCGGACGACATGCCCGCACAGTGGAGGAAAGCCGCGTGAACCAAGCCGTACACATCGGCGGACCCGCCTCGGCGGGGCCCGATCTGCAGCAGCTGCTCGGCCTGGTGGCCCAAGGCGACCAGGAGGCTTTCTCCCGGGTGTACGACGCGGTCTGCGGTCCGGTCCTGGGGCTGGTGCGCGCCGTACTGCGCGACCCGGCCCAGTCCGAGGAGGTGACGCAGGAGGTGCTGATCGAGGTGTGGCGTACCGCGGCGCGCTTCCAGCCGTCCCGCGGATCGGCGATGACCTGGATACTCACGCTCGCCCACCGCCGCGCCGTGGACCGGGTCCGGTCGGCCCAGGCCGCCACCGACCGAGAGCGGCGGGCGGCACTGCTCGAGCAGACCCCCGCCTACGACGAGGTCACCGAACAGGTCGAGGCCCGGCTGGAGCGTGAGCAGGTACGGCGCTGTCTGCGCGGCCTGACCGAGCTGCAGCGGCAGTCGGTGACACTCGCGTACTACCGCGGGCTGGCCTACCGGGAAGTGGCCGAACTGCTCTCCGTGCCGCTCGGCACGGTCAAGACACGACTGCGCGACGGGCTCATCCGGCTGCGCGACTGCCTGGGGGTGAGCGCATGAACGCCGCTGATCTGCACACGCTGACCGGCGCCTATGTGCTGCACGCGCTGTCGCCCGACGAGCGCGCCGAGTTCGAACGGCACCTTCTGCTCTGCCCGGCCTGCGGCCAGGAGGTGCGCGAACTGGCCGCCACCGTCGGCAAGATGGGACTCGCTATGGCTGTGACGCCGCCGCCTGCGCTCAAGCAGCACGTGCTGCGGCGGATCTCCGCCGAGCGCCAGGAGCCGCCCCGCGTCTCGCGGGCCCACCGAGGTGCCGCCCGCCGCGGCCGGGCGGCGTCGCGCTTCGTGCTGGCGGCCTGTCTCGCCGCCGCCGCCGCCTTCGGCGGGGTCGCCGCCTGGCAGCACCAGGAGGCGCGGGACGCACGCGAGGACGCGCAGCGCTCACAGCGGCAGGCCGAGGAGCTGGCCTCGGTGCTCGCCGCGCCCGACGCCAGGGTGAGCGCAACGAAACTGCCGGAGGGGGCACGCGGCACGGTCGTCGTCTCGCACAGCAGGAACAAAGCGGCCTTCCTCACCTCCGGGCTGCCCAAGCCGCCGCAGGGCAAGGTCTACCAACTCTGGTTCGAGGACGGGGGAAAGATGCGTCCCGCCGGTCTGATGGACCCCGCCGTCACCGACAACGCCGTACTGATGGACGGACCGGTGGGCGCGGCTTCGGGCATGGGCCTGACTGTCGAACCGGCGGGCGGCTCCCCCGAGCCGACCACCGATCCGCTCGCCCTGATGCGCTTCCCCACCTGACGCGCGTTCTGATGCGCTTCCCCACCTGACGCGCGTTCTGATGCGCGTTCCCGCCTGATGCGTGTTCCCGCCTGATACCCGTTCCCCTGGACGCCTTTCGCCGACTGCTGCATTTCCCCGCCTGTTGCACTTCCCACCCGAGGAAGGACGGCTCATGAGCGTTGCGGTCATGCTCTTCACTTCCGATCTGCGACTCCACGACCAGCCGGCGCTGCGCGCAGCCCTGCGCGGCGCCGATGCTGTGGTGCCGCTGTTCGTGCTCGACCGGGGCGTGCACCGGGCGGGCTTCGACGTGCCCAACCGCCGTGCCTTTCTTGCCGACTGCCTGGCCGCGCTGGACGCCGGGCTGCGCGAGCGCGGCGGCCGACTGGTGATCCGTACCGGCGAAGTCACCGAGCAGGTCTGCCGGGTGGTCGCCGAGAGCGGAGCCCGCTCGGTGCATGTCGCGGGAGGCGTCAGCGCGTATGCCGTACGCAGGGAAGCGCGGCTGCGCGAGGCGCTGGAGGCGGTCCGGTGCGCCCTGCACGTCCATGCGGGGGTGGTCACCGCGCTGCCACCGGGGCGCGTGACGCCCACAGGCCGCGACCACTTCTCGGTGTTCACGCCATACTTCCGCAGGTGGGAGGCGGCCGGGCTGCGTGCGGCAGTGGCCGCGCCGCGCAGCGTGCCGGTCCCGGAGCTCGCCGGCCATCCGCTCCCGCGGCGCACCGCGGTCGCCGGGGTGTCGCCCGGGCTCGCCAGGGGCGGCGAGCCGGAGGCCCGACGGCGGCTGAGCCGCTGGCTGGCCGACGAGAGCGGCGGCATCGCGGCGTACGAGCGGCGGCACGACGATCTGCCGGGTGACGCGACCTCCAGGCTCTCGCCCCATCTCCACTTCGGCACGCTCTCCGCCGCAGAAGTCGTCCAGAGAGCACGCGGCAAGGGCGGCCCGGGCGCGGACGCGTTCGTACGGCAGCTGGCCTGGCGGGACTTCCACCACCAGGTCCTCGCCGCCCGGCCCGATGCGGCCCACGCCGACTACCGTGCCCGCGGCGACCACTGGCGAAGGGACGAGAAGGAGATCGCCGCCTGGAAGAACGGCAGGACCGGCTGCCCGATCGTGGACGCGGCGATGCGCCAGCTGCGGCACGAGGGGTGGATTCCGGGCCGCGCGCGGCTGCTGGCGGCGAGCTATCTCACCAAGACGCTGTACATGGACTGGCGCATCGGCGCCCGCCACTTCCTGGACCTCCTGGTGGACGGGGACATCGCCGACAACCAGCTCAACTGGCAGTGGGCGGCGGGCACCGGGACCGACGCCCGCCCCAATCGCGTCCTCGATCCGCTCGCGCAGGCGAAGCGGTTCGACCCGCACGGGGATTACGTACGCCGCTGGGTCCCGGAGCTCGCGCAGGTGGCCGGGGCCGCCGTCCACGAGCCGTGGAAGCTCGACGGCCTGGAACGGGCCAGGCTCGACTATCCGGACCCGTTGGTGGAAGTGGCGGAGGGGCGGGCGCGGTTCGAGCGGGCGCGCGGCCTGGACTGATCCGCGCGGCTCAGGAGGCCATCTCTTCCTTGGTCAGCAGCACTTGCTGCACATCCAGACAGCCCGCGCGGAAACCGGCCTCCGAGTTGGCGAGATAGAAGGTCCACATCCGGCGGAAGGTCTCGTCGAAGCCGAGAGCTTCGACATCGGCGGCGCGCTGGGTGAAGCGTTCACGCCACAGCCGCAGCGTCTCGGCGTAGTGCGGGCCGAAGCGGATCCGCTCGGCCGGCCGCAGACCGGTGCAGCGGGTGACGATCTGCCCGATCGCCTCGGTCGATGGCAGCGGCCCGCCCGGGAAGATGTACTTCTGCGTCCAGGCGTACGTGCTGCGGGAGGCCGCCGGCCTCTCGTGCGGCATCGTGATCGTCTGGAGGGCGACCCGGCCGCCTGGCGCAAGCAGCCGGTCCAGGGTCATGAAGTACTGCGGCCAGTGCTCCTGGCCGACGGCCTCGATCATCTCCACGCTGACGATTGCGTCGTAACGGCCGAGCACCATCCGGTAGTCGCGCAGCAGGACGGTCACGCGGTGCTCAAGACCGGCCTCGCGGACGCGCCGCCGCACCAGTTCCTGCTGCTGCCGCGAGAGCGTGACGGTCAGCACGCGCGCGCCGCGCCGCGCCGCCCGGATCGCCAACTCACCGGAGCCGGCCCCGATTTCGAGCAGCTGAGTGCCCGCGCCGACCCCCGCCAGGTCGAGCAGTCGGTCGATCTTGCGGTGCTGCGCGGCGGGCAGCAGGTGCTGCTCTGCCGGGAAGCCGCGGAAGAGGGCGGAGGAGTAGGAGAAGGTCTCGTCGAGGAAGAGCGCGAACAGTTCGGTGAGCAGTTCATTGGGCATGTCGTAGGGCAGGTCACCGGTGCGGTGTTCGGCAGGCTGCCGGGGCGGCCGGGCTCCGCGCTGCCGCCGGCGCGGCCCGGGGACGAGCGTGGCCGCGTGTTCGGCGAACACGGTCAGCACACCGACGAGGTCGTGGGCCTCCCACTCGCCGGCCATGTACGACTCGCCGAGGCCGACGAGGCCGACGGAGCCGATGCGCCGGAGGAACGCGTGCGGGTCGTGCACCACCATGAGCGGTCCGCCCCGGCCGATCGGGGCGCCGCCGGCGAGGCGCACCCGTAGCGGCAGCCTGCCGACGGCACGCCGGACGAGCCGTTCGGCGGCGGCCGTCCGCATCCGGGGCGCTCGGGGCAGGGTGGCCACATCGGGCCACCGCCGGGCGTCGACGGACGCGGTTCGCTCAGACACCGAGGACGCGGGGGACGCGGGGGACGCCGGAGACACGGACACGCTCACTTCACACCCTCCAGGAAAGCTGACGGGGACGGAGTTGATTCGGTGCGATGGCGGCCCCGGATTGGTCGAGTGGGAGATCTTTCGGGCGTGAGGACTTGGGCCCCCTACGGACATGGGCGCGTGACGCCGGTGAAACAGCTCGTCCCTAATTTCTGTCACCCGACAGGAAACAGCGACAGGGGCTGCCATGACCGCCACCGCAACCACGGACGTACGGCCCGATCCTCCGGAGACGGGCCAGGGCGGCGACGCAGCCGCGCTGGCCGGCTTCGGCTACCGGCAGGAGCTGCACCGCAGCATGGGGCGGTACGCCTCCTTCGCGGCCGGGTTCTCCTTCATCTCCGTCCTCACCACCGTCTTCCAGTTCTTCGCGTTCGGCTACTCCTTCGGCGGCGCCGCCTTCTTCTGGACCTGGCCCGCCGTGCTCGTAGGCCAGTTGCTCGTCGCGGCCTGCTTCGCCGAACTCGCCGCCCGCTACCCGCTGTCGGGCGCGATCTATCAGTGGTCGACGCGGCTCAGCACCCCGTCCTTCGGCTGGTTCGCGGGTTGGATCATGGTGATCGGCCAGGTGGTCGTGGTCGCCGCGGCAGCCCTGGCACTCCAGGTCGTACTCCCGGCGATCTGGTCCGGCTTCCAGCTGTTCGGCGGCGACCCGTCGCCGATCACGCCGTCGGGCGCCGCGAACGCCGCGCTGCTGGCGGTCGTACTCCTCGCCCTGACAACTCTGGTGAACCTCCTCGACAACCGCGTCATGTCGGCGGTGAACCGCATCGGCGTGACCGCCGAGATCATCGGCGCGGTACTGATCGTCGTACTCCTTCTCACCCACTCCGAGCGCGGCCCGGGCGTCACCCTGCACACCGGCGGCCAGGGCGGGGCGATCGGCGCGCTGCTCGTCGGCTCCTTCACCGCGGCGTACGTCCTCATCGGCTTCGACAGCGCGGGCGAGCTGAGCGAGGAGACCCGCAGCCCCCGCCGTACCGCTCCGCGCACGATCCTGCTCGCGCTCGCCTCGGCCGGTGTCCTCGGCGGGCTGTTGCTGCTCGGCGGGGTACTGGCCGCGCCGAGCCTGACGGACGGGCGGCTCGCGACCGAGGGTCTGTCGTACGTGCTCACCAGCAGCCTCGGCGACGGCGTCGGCAAGGCGCTGCTCGTCGATGTGGTGATCGCGATCGCCGTGGCAATCCTGGCGATCCAGACGGCGGGAGCCCGGATGCTCTTCTCGATGGCGCGCGACGGGGTGCTGCCCTGCTCGGCCCGCCTCGCGAAGGTCTCCCCGCGCACCGGAATGCCGGCCGGACCCGCCCTGGTCGTGGGTGCCGCGGCGGCAGCGCTCGGCATGCTCAACCTCGCGTCGCCGGAGGCATTCCTCGCCATCGGCACGACATGCATCGCGATGCTGTACCTGGCGTACGCGATGGTGACGGGCCCGATGCTGGTCCGCCGCCTGCGCGGGGCCTACGGCCGCGACACGGGCCTGGACGAGGCGGGCAAACCCCTGTTCTCACTGGGGCGTTGGGGCCTGCCGGTCAATGCACTGGCCCTCGTCTACGGCCTGGCGATGACGGTCAACCTCGCCTGGCCGCGGGCCGCGGTGTACGACCCGTCGGGCGGCCACTGGTACTTCCAGTGGTTCACGGTGCTCTTCCTGGTGGTCACGGTAGCCGCCGGAGCTGCGTGGCGGTGGCGGATGCCTCGGGGAGCACAGCGTTACGACGGCCGCGGCGCATAAACGCCGCGTGCGGGCCGGACACCGTCAGCGTCGCAACGGGTCCTGGGCACCGCCCGGTTTCGGGAGGGGTGGGGTGGGGTGGGGTGGGGAAACCCAACCGCCACCTCGTTACCGAACCGCGCCCACAATCCTCAGCGCCGCGTCCGCCGTCGCCCCCGCAAACGCCCCCACCGCCCTCTCCGGGTCCGATCTGTGGACCAGGATCACGCCCTCGATCAGTCCGAACACCAGGTCCGTACGGAGCACCCGCTCCCCCTTGTCCAGCGCACCCCCCGCCGCCGTCGCCCCCAGCAGCTCCCCGTACGCCGCCTTCAGGTCCGTACGCACCCGGTGGAAGCTCGTGAAGCGTTCGCCCCGGACCTCCGGGAGCAGGTACAGCGCGCCCAGGTTGTGCGGGCCGCCGCACAGCAGTTCCACGTCCGCGCGGCACAGCTCCCACAGGCGTTCCTCCGCCGGGCGCGCGTCGTCCGCGAGCAGCCGGAGTGCGAGCATCAGGGACGGGGCCACCGTCGACTCGAGGAGCTCAGCGAGCAAGTCCTCCTTGCCGCTGAAGTAGTGGTACATCGTCGCCTGCCGCATACCCGCGCGCTCCGCGACCGCCCGGGTCGTGGTCGCCGCGTAGCCGCTCGTGGTGAACAACTCCGCTGCGGCCAGGAGGAGTTCGTCCCGCGCGGACATCCCGCTGTCCGGCCGCTGCGTCGCGCGCGGCCGGCCGACCCGTCGTCCCCTGGTGGTGCTCATGCTGCCGATCGTCGCACACGCCCCGAACACCCCCTGCGCCGCGATCACGGTGAGCGTTCCGTAACCGTGCGGCAACGGACGGGCAATGGCACGGACTCCCTCTCGCCCTAATTTCTGTCACGCGACAGAAATGACCGCCGAGCCGGAGGAGGCACACCGCCATGGCGACCGCGACGAGGACGACATACGGGGCCCGCGAACACGCCCGCGCCCAGGACGGCGCGTGCGCCGAGGCCATGCCCGTGGTCCCTGCCACCGACTGGCCCACGCCGCCCTGCGAGGCCGGACATCTGGTGTGGGCGGAGACCGTCGCCGGCGGCAACTACACGCACCGCGTCCTCGCCCGGGGCACTGAGCTGCGCCTCACCGACCTGCGCGGGGACGCCTGCGCCCATCTGCTCCTGTACGTCGACGGCCGCCCCTGGGAACGCCTCAACGCCGCCGACACGGTCAAGGTCCAGTGGAACGCCTACCTCCGCACCGGCGGGCTCCTGCTGTCCGACCAGGGGCGAGTGCTCGCCACCCTGATCGCCGACACCGCCGGCCGCCACGACACACTGTGCGGCACCTCCACCCTCGTACGGAACACCCACCGGTACGGAGACGGAACCCCGCAATCCGCGTCCCCCGCAGGCCGCGAACTCCTCACACTCGCCGCGCTCAAGAACGGCCTTGAGCCGCGCGATCTGCCGCCCTCTCTGTCCTTCTTCCAGGGCGTGGAGGTACGCGACGACGGCACCCTCGAGTTCACCGGCTCCGCGGGCCCCGGCGCCTCCGTAACGCTCCGTGCCGAGCAGGATCTGACCGTGCTGATCGCGAACGTCCCGCACCCGCTGGACCCGCGCCCGGAGTACGTCAGCACCCCGCTGGAGGTGCTGGCCTGGCGCGCCGCCCCCACCACGCCCGGTGATCCGCTCTGGGAGGCCACTCCCGAGGGCCGCCGCGCCTACGCGAACACCGCTGATTTCCTTGCCGCAAGGGGCCAGTCATGACAGTCGTACCCGCACGCGCCGCCTGGTCCGCCGTCGTCCGCGCCGGCGAGCAGCTGACCATCACCGATCTGCACGGCAACCAGGCCGTGGACTTCCTCATCTACGACGCCCATGACACCGCCGTCCGCTACAGCGCCGCCGACACCGTCCACGCCCAGGGCAACATCTTCCTCACTACGGGCAGCGTGCTGATGTCGAACGAGCACACCCCGCTGATGACCGTCACCGACGACACCTGCGGCCGCCACGACACGGTCGGCGGCGCCTGCTCAAAGGAATCCAACACCCTTCGCTACGGCCACCACACCTGGTCGCAGCACGCGTGCGTCGACAACTTCCTCGCGGAGGGCGCGCGTAATGGCCTCGGCAAGCGCGATCTCGTCTCCAACGTCAACTGGTACATGAACGTCCCCGTCGAGAAGGACGGCACGCTCGGCATCGTGGACGGGATATCCGCCCCGGGGCTGCGGGTGACCTTGCGCGCCGAGACGGACGTCCTGGTCCTCGTCTCCAACTGCCCCCAGATCAACAACCCTTGCAACGGCTTCGAGCCGACCGCCGTGGAGATGACGATCGGGACGCCGGCATGACCTTTGACACGCTGCTGGTCGCCAACCGCGGCGAGATCGCCGTACGCATCATCCGCACCGCCCGCCGCCTCGGGCTGCGTACGGTCGCGGTCTTCTCCGACCCCGACCGCTCCGCGCCCCATGTCCGGCTCGCCGACGAGGCGGTACGGCTCGGGCCTGCGCCCGCCAAGGAGTCGTACCTCGACGCCGATCTCGTGCTCAGAGCCGCGAAAGACACCGGCGCGGCCGCCATCCATCCCGGCTACGGCTTCCTCTCCGAGGACGCGGACTTCGCACGCCGCTGCGAGGATGCCGGGATCGTGTTCGTCGGGCCGACCGCCGAGCAGTTGGAGCTCTTCGGCGCGAAGCACACCGCACGGGCCGCAGCCGAGGCTGCCGGAGTCCCGCTTGCCCCCGGTACCGGGCTGCTGACCGGGCTCGACGCCGCGCTGGTGGCCGCGGACCGGATCGGCTTTCCCGTCATGCTCAAGGCCACGGGTGGCGGCGGGGGCATCGGCATGCAAGCGGTGTACGACGCCAAGGGCCTGGCCGAAGCGTGGGAGCGCGTGCAGCGCGTCGCCGCGGCCTCCTTCTCCTCGGCCGGGGTCTTCCTCGAGCGACTCGTCGAGCACGCCCGCCATGTCGAGGTGCAGGTCTTCGGCGACGGAGAGGGCCGGGTCGTCACCCTCGGCGACCGCGACTGCTCGCTCCAGCGCCGCAACCAGAAGGTGGTCGAGGAGGCCCCGGCGCCTGGCCTGACCGATTCCGTACGCTCGCACCTGGCCGCATCCGCACGGGAGTTGTGCGCGTCGGTCGGCTACCGCTCGGCCGGCACGGTCGAGTTCGTGTACGACGCGGCCCGCGAGGAGGCGTACTTCCTGGAGGTCAACACCCGCCTCCAGGTGGAACACCCGGTGACCGAGGAGATCTACGGCGTAGACCTCGTCGAGTGGATGCTGCGCCTCGCGCAGGGCGAGACCTCGGTCGTACGAGAGCCCGGCGCTCCGCGCGGCCATGCCGTGGAGGCGCGCCTCTACGCCGAGGACCCCAGCCGCGACCACCGCCCAAGCGCCGGGCTGCTGACCCGGGTTGCCTTTCCCCCGGAGCCCCCAAGCCCCTCAGATCCCTCAGGCGTTCGCGTCGACGCGTGGATCGAGACGGGGACGGAGGTCACGACGGCGTACGACCCGATGCTGGCCAAGGTCGTGGCGTACGGAACCGATCGCGCCGACGCCCTCGCCCGGCTGGACTCCGCGCTGGCGGCGACGCGCGTCGACGGCATCGAGACGAACCTGGGCCTGGTGCGGGCGGCGCTCGCGGACGCGTCCGTACGGGCCGCCGAACACACCACCGCGACCCTGGCGACCATCGCCGACCCCACGCCACGTATCGAGGTCGTGGCATCGGGCACCCTCACCACCGTTCAGGACTGGCCGGGCCGCACCGGCTACTGGCAGGTCGGCGTCCCACCGTCCGGGCCGATGGACGACCTCTCCTTCCGTCTCGGGAACCGGGCGCTCGGCAACGACGAAGGCGCGCCCGGCCTGGAGTGCACGCTCCAGGGCCCGACGCTGCGCTTCAGCCACGCGACGACGGTCTGCGTGACGGGCGCGCCCGCGCCGGTCACAGTGGACGGCGAACCGGCAGCGCAGTGGGAGCCGTTCACCGTCCCCGCGGGCGCGTCGCTGGCGATCGGCGCGCCCGCCGACCGTGGCCTGCGCACCTATGTCCTCTTCGCGGGCGGCGGCCTGGACGTGCCGGACTTCCTGGGCAGTGCGGCCACGTTCACGCTGGGCCGCTTCGGGGGACACGGCGGCCGTCAGCTGCGCGCGGGCGACGTCCTCCACGGCGGCGCGGCCACACCGCCGGGCGCGCCCGTCCCGCACTCCGACCGCCCTTCCTTCAACGATGTCTGGCACATCGCGGCGGCCGAAGGCCCGCACGCGGCGCCTGAGTTCTTCA
This sequence comes from Streptomyces sp. NPDC019443, assembly GCF_044389785.1. Taxonomy (NCBI): domain Bacteria; kingdom Bacillati; phylum Actinomycetota; class Actinomycetes; order Kitasatosporales; family Streptomycetaceae; genus Streptomyces; species Streptomyces sp. NPDC019443. Next base: position 241,195 of record NZ_JBIRYJ010000007.1, on the reverse strand, counting down.
CCGAGGAGGACATCCACGACTTCTACGCCGCCGAGTGGAAAGTCCACTTCAACTCGGCGCGCACCGGGGTACGGCTGATCGGCCCGAAGCCGCGCTGGGCACGCACGGACGGCGGCGAGGCGGGCCTGCACCCCTCCAACATCCACGACACGCCGTACTCGGTCGGCGCCGTCGACTACACCGGCGACATGCCGGTCCTGCTGGGCCCGGACGGCCCGTCGCTCGGCGGCTTCGTCTGCCCGGCGACGATCCTAAAGGCCGAACGCTGGAAACTGGGACAGCTGCGCCCGGGCGACACGGTCACCTTCCTGCCGGTGACGGCCGACGGCGCTCCGCGCCCGGACATCGTCGACGGCGGGATTCTGGGGCGGGGCGAGTCGGTCACGTACCGCCGCAGCGGAGACGACAACGTACTGGTCGAGTACGGCGAGATGCAGCTCGACCTCGCTCTGCGGATGCGGGTCCACGCGCTGGCAGAGGCAGTGGCGGCGGAGGGCCTGCCGGGGGTGGTGGACCTGACCCCGGGCATCCGCTCGCTCCAGATCCACACCGACCCCGACATCCTCCCCCAGCGGACGCTGCTGTCCGTGCTGACCCGCATCGAGTCCAGGCTCCCGCCCACCGATGCCCTTGTCGTCTCTTCTCGCACGGTTCATCTCCCGCTGTCCTGGGACGATCCGGCGACCCGGGAGGCGATCGCCCGCTATATGGCAGGGGTACGGGACGACGCGCCCTGGTGCCCGTGGAACATCGAGTTCATCCGCCGGGTCAACGGCCTCGAGTCGGTCGACGACGTGTACCGCACGGTCTTCGACGCGGAGTACCTCGTACTGGGGCTGGGCGACGTCTACTTGGGCGCCCCGGTCGCCACTCCGCTGGATCCGCGCCACCGCCTGGTGACGACGAAGTACAACCCGGCGAGGACCTGGACCGCGGAGAACTCGGTCGGCATCGGCGGCGCGTATCTGTGCGTGTACGGCATGGAGGGACCGGGCGGCTACCAGTTCGTGGGCCGCACGACCCAGGTGTGGTCGCGCTGGCAGGAACGACCCTGGCTGCTGCGCTTCTTCGACCGGATCAAGTGGTACGCGGTGGATGCGGGGGAACTCCTCGAGCTTCGGGCCGACATGGCGGCGGGCCGGTTCACGCCGCGTATCGAGGAGGGGACCTTCTCGCTGGCGGACTACCAGCGCTTCCTCGCCGACAACGCGCCGTCGATCGCCTCCTTCCGCACCCGCCAGGCACGCGCCTTCGCCGAGGAACGCGACGCCTGGGAGGCCTCTGGCGAATTCGCCCGAGCGGCCACGTCCACCGCGCTCCCGGCCCCTGCCGCCGAACCGGACGTCCCACCGGGGAGCCTGGTGCTGGAGGCCGAATTCGCGGCATCGGTCTGGCAGTTGAACGCCGAACCGGGAGCGGAGGTCTCAGCGGGCCAGCCGCTGCTGACCCTGGAGGCCATGAAGATGGAATCCCGCATCCACGCCCCGTACGCGGCGCGTGTCACCCGCTTCCTGGTCGCCCCCGGCACCCAGGTGGAGGCAGGCACCCCGCTGGCCGTCCTGACCCCGACGAACTCCTGACCGGGGCGGAGTCCTTCCCCCACCCGCCCGCCGCCCGCCCGCAGAGCTTCGCCCGGGAGGTACCCCCATCCCTGAACCGGGGCTCCGCCGCGGACCCTCCCCCTACGCCCTGCGGGCGTGGGGGGACCCTCACACCTCAATCGTCGGCGGGGTTGAAAGATTGAGCCCGTCCGGCGATTGAGGACTGGGGGTCTGGGGGCGAGCCCCCGGTTCAGGGAAGGGGCGGGGTGGGGGACAAATCCCCCAGCCCGCACCCCAGCCGCCCGCACCCCAAGGAGCCGCCCCCCATGCCGACCCCCACCCCCGCCCTCACCCGCATCCGCATCCGTGCCGCCTACGACCTCATCCACCGCACCCACCGCCCCGACATCTGGATCACCCTCCGCCCCCGCGCCGACGCCGAAGCCGACGCCCGCGACATCGATGAGCGACTCGCCGCCGGCGTGCACCTCCCCCTCGCCGGGCGCACCCTCGCCGTCAAGGGCAACATCGACGTCGAGGGCCTCCCCACCACCGCCGGCTGCCCCTCCTACGCGTACGACCCGCCCACCGACGCCCCCGCCGTCGCCCGGCTCAAGGCCGCCGGCGCCGTCGTGCTCGGCAGCACGAACATGGACCAGTTCGCCACCGGCCTGGTCGGTACCCGCTCGCCCTATGGCGCGGTGCACAGCGCCACCGACCCCACCCGCGTGGCCGGCGGATCCAGTTCCGGATCCGCCGTCGCCGTCGCCCTCGGCATCGCCGACATCGCGCTCGGCACGGACACCGCAGGCTCCGGCCGCGTCCCCGCGGCGTTCAACGGCATCGTCGGGCTGAAGCCCACCTGCGGCCTCGTCCCCACCGACGGCGTGGTCCCGGCCTGCGCGAGCCTCGACTGCGTCAGCGTTTTCGCCCGTACGCTCCAGGACGCCGAGCTCGCCCTTGCACTCATCTCCACAGGCCCGGTCCGCGAGCAAACGGCCCGCGCCCCCGGCCCCTGGCGGATCGCCGTGCCGCCGAGTGCCCAGCTGGGACCGATGGACCCCGGCTGGGAGGAGGCGTACGAAGCCGCGGCCGCACGCCTTGAGGCCGCCGGGGCGCAGCTCGGAGCCATCGACCTCACGCCTTTTACCGACGCCGCCTCGATGCTCTACGAAGGCGCGTTCGTCGCCGAGCGCTACACCGCCGTGGGTGCATTCATCGACAAGGCGACAAATGACCTCGACCCCACCGTCGCCGCCATCATCCGCCGCGCCCGCGATATCCCCGCCCACCAGCTCTTCGCCGACCAGGCCCGCCTCGCCGCCCTCCGCGACCAGGCCATGGCCGCCCTCGCCGCCACAGACGCGGACGCGCTCCTGCTGCCCACCGCTCCCGGCCACCCCACCCTCGACGACGTCGCCGCCGACCCGGTCGGCGCCAACGCCCGCCTCGGCCGGTTCACCAACTCCACGAACCTCTTCGACCTGGCCGCGGTGGCAGTCCCGGCCGGCGACGTGGACGGCCGCCCGTTCGGCGTCATGCTGGTCGGCCCGCCAGGCACGGACGACCGCCTCGCCCGGATCGCGGCACACCTCACCCCGCCCACCCGCCTCGCCGTCGTCGGCGCCCACCTCACCGGCCAGCCCCTCAACCCCCAACTCCTCGCCCTCGGCGCGACGTTCAAGGCCACGACCACCACCGCCCCCGCCTACCGGCTCTTCGCCCTGCGCACCGAACCGCCCAAGCCGGGCCTCGTCCACGTAGGCACGGACAACGGACAGTCAATCGAGGCCGAGATCTGGGAGTTGCCCCCCGAAGGCCTCGGCGCGCTCACCGCCGCCCTCCCCCGCCCCATGGCAATCGGCCGGGTAGAGCTCGCCGACGGCACCACCGCCCCCGGTTTCCTCTGCGAGCCCGCCGCCCTCGACGAGGCCGAAGACATCACCGAGTACGGCGGCTGGCGGGCCTACAGGAACAGTTGACTCGACCCCAACATGCCTGTCCCACTGGGCATATGCGCCCTCGGCTGCGGCTGGTCACCCGCGACCGTCGCAGCAACCAATGAAGGCGCCGAAGTCACGGCCCGCTCCGGCCCGTCCTTCGACAAGGAGTACACACTCAAGCTCGCCCGGGCCCATGAGGACCACGGCTGGGACCGCGTCCTGTTCGCGTACGGCGCTTCCCCGTACAACAGCCGCGTCCGCGCGTCTCGTTCGGCGGCTCCTCGCCCGCGGCGTACGAGGCAGGTGGCGCAGAGGCGGACATCACTCCTCGCCGCCGCCGCCGCGCAGGGCGAGCGCCACGACAGGGCGCTATGGACTCCTACCGCCGCCGAAACGGGCGGCGCGGGCAACTCGACGGCACTGGTCGGCACTGGCCGGAACGCCCGAGACCGTCACCCAGGCGCTGCTCGACTACTACGACCTGGGCGTGGAGATCCTTTCCGCCCGCGGCTACGACCTGCTGGACGACGCCATCGACTTCGGCCGCCACGTGATCCCGATCGTGCGCGAGGAAGTCGCCAAGCGAGACGCGGTCACGTCCGCCGCGTGACGCCTGCGTGGACAGCCCTCCACACCCGGCGGAGGATGGAGGAAATGGGCATCCATAGGGACGAAAGGTGTGAACAACTATGGCTGAACACCCGGACTGCGTCCTTGTACGCCAGGGTTACGCAGCGTTCGTGTCGGGTGACATGGAGACACTCGGCTCCCTGATGACGAAGGACGTCGTCCACCACGTGCCGGGCGACAACCCGCTCTCCGGCCACCACAAGGGCCTCGATGCCGTTCTCCAGCTATACCGCAAGCTCGGCGAGGAGACCGACGGCACGATGCAGATCCAGCTGGAAGCGGTGCTGGCCGACGGGCGCGGGCACGCCATGTCACTTCACACAATGCGGGCCGACCGGGGCGACCACGGCATCGAGATCCGCGAGGGCCTCTTCTTCACCATCGTCGGCGGAAAGATCACCGACATCGACGAGTGCTCCGAGGACCTCGACGAAGAGGACAGGTTCTGGGGCTGACCACCCAGAGCCGACCGGACGCTGACGGCCCGGTTCACCGCCTTGCGGTGAACCGGGCCGTCGTACATATCGCCGCTCAGCCCACCGAGCTGTACGCCACCACACCCCGCAGCAGAGCGTCGACCGCCTTGCGGGCGTTCTTGGCGACTGTGCCCTCACGTGGTGCCGCCGCCGCGATCTGTCCGAGCACATCGATCACTTGCTTGCACCAGCGCACGAAGTCTCCGGCGGGCATCTCGGCCTCGCGCAGCACCTCGTCCAGGCTCCGGTCGGATGCCCACTGGTACGCGGCCCAGGCGAAGCCGAGATCGGGTTCGCGCTGTCCGACACCCTCCGCCTGGTTGATCTTGAACTCTTCCTCCAGGGCGTCCAGTCGGCCCCATATATGGACCATCTCGCCGAGCGCGGCCTTCGCCTTGCCCGCCGGGACCTTGGGCGCGACCGCGTCGTCCGCCTGGCGCGCCTCGTACACCAACGCCGAGACGCACGCGGCCAGTTCGGCCGGGCTCAGCCCCTCCCAGATACCGTCGCGCAGGCACTCGCTGGCCAGCAGATCCAGCTCGCCGTAGAGCCGCGCGAGCCGCTTGCCGTGTTCGGTGACCTCGTCGCCGCGCAGATAGTCCAGCTCGGTCAGTAGCGCCACGATCCGGTCGAAGGTACGGGCGATGGTGTTCGTCCGGCCCTCGATGCGCCGCTCCAGCTGCCAGGTGTCGCGCTGCAGCCGGTGGTACCGCTCCGCCCACCGCGCATGGTCCTCGCGCTCGTCGCAGCCGTGGCAGGGATGCGCGCGCAGTTCGGTGCGCAGCCGCGCGATCTCGCGGTCGTCGGCGGCGGCCGCCCGCTGCTTGCGGTGCCTCTCGGGCACGATGTGCCCGGCCTTCGTCCGCAGCGCGGAGGCCAGATCGCGACGGGACTGCGGCGAGCGCGGGTTGAAGGACTTAGGGATCCGCATCCGCTCCAGCGTCTCGACCGGCACCGGGAAGTCCATCGACGCCAGCCGCTTGACCTGCCGTTCGGCGGTCAGCACGAGCGGCCGTGGTCCGTCGTGGTACTCGAAGCCGCCGCGGTGGCCGTTGGTCCGGCCCGCCGGGATGCCCGGGTCGATGACGAGCGCAAGGCCCGCGAACTTGCCGGTGGGAACGTGGATGACATCGCCGGCCTTCAGCTTCTCCAGCGAGGCGGCCGCGGCGGCCCGCCGCTGGGCCGCGCCCTGCTTGGCCAGTTCCGTCTCGCGGTCCTTGAGCTCGCGGCGCAGCCGCGCGTACTCCTCGAAGTCGCCCAAGTGGCAGGTCATGCCCTCGCGGTAGCCCTCGAGTCCCTCTTCGTTCTTCTGCACCTGGCGGGAGATGCCGACGACCGACTTGTCCGCCTGGAACTGCGCGAACGACGTCTCGAGCAGCTCGCGGGAGCGATGCCGCCCGAACTGCTGCACAAGGTTGACCGCCATGTTGTACGAGGGCTTGAAGCTGGAGCGCAGGGGGTAGGTGCGGGTGCCCGCGAGTCCCGCGAGCGCGGCCGGGTCCATCGCCCGCTGCCACAGCACCACGGCGTGGCCCTCGACGTCGATGCCGCGCCGCCCTGCCCTGCCGGTGAGTTGGGTGTACTCGCCGGGGGTGATGTCGGCGTGCTGCTCGCCGTTCCACTTGACGAGCTTCTCCAACACCACGGAGCGAGCAGGCATGTTGATGCCGAGCGCCAGCGTCTCGGTGGCGAAGACGGCCTTCACCAGACCGCGCACGAAGAGCTCTTCGACGACTTCCTTGAACGTCGGCAGCATGCCGGCGTGGTGCGCGGCGATGCCGCGCTCAAGGCCTTCCAACCACTCGTAGTAGCCGAGGACATGCAGGTCCTCTGTGGGGATGGCGGCGGTCCGCTCCTCGACGATCTCGCGCACCCTGAGCCGCGCGTTCTCGTCGTTCAGCCGCAGTCCCGCGTACATGCACTGCTGTACGGCGGCCTCGCAGGCCGCCCGGCTGAAGATGAAGGTGATCGCGGGCAGCAGGCCTTCGGAGTCGAGCCGCTCGATGACCTCGGGCCGCCCGGGCGTCCAGATCCGGCTGCGCTGGCGCCGCTCCCGCTCTCGGTCCGCCTCACGCACCATCTTGCCGCGGCGGCGGTCGCGGGGGTTGTACGTGCGCTGGTTCTCCATCCGCGCCAGGCGTACGAGATCGGGGTTGACCTCGCGCCGGGCCGAGCCGCGGCCGCCGTGGTCGGTCTCCTCCTCGAAGAGGTCGTACATCCGGCGGCCGGCCAAGACGTGCTGCCACAGCGGGACGGGCCGCTCCTCGGAGACGATCACCTCGGTGTCTCCGCGGACGGTGTCCAGCCAGTCGCCGAACTCCTCCGCGTTGGAAACAGTGGCCGACAGTGACACCAGCGTCACCGACTCGGGGAGGTGGATGATCACTTCCTCCCACACGGCGCCGCGGAAGCGGTCGGAGAGGTAGTGCACCTCGTCCATCACCACATAGCCGAGGCCGAGCAGCGACTGCGAGCCCGCATAGAGCATGTTGCGCAGCACCTCGGTGGTCATCACGACCACGGGTGCTTCGGAGTTGACGCTGTTGTCGCCGGTGAGCAGACCGACCTTGTCCGCGCCGTAGCGCCTGACGAAGTCGGTGTACTTCTGGTTGGACAGGGCCTTGATGGGCGTGGTGTAGAAGCACTTGCGGCCCTGCTGGAGGGCCAGGTGGACGGCGAATTCGCCGACGATGGTCTTGCCCGAGCCTGTGGGCGCGGCGACGAGCACGCCCTTGCCCGCCTCCAGGGCCTGACAGGCCTCGATCTGGAAGGGGTCCAGGTCGAATTCGTACATCGCGCGGAAGGGGGCCAGCGCAGTGGCCTCCTCAACAGCACGGATGCGGGCGGCGGCATAGCGCTCAGCGGGAGAGAGGTCCTCGGTCATCTTGCTCACGAGCCTACCCGTCACCTCTGACAGTGAGCCCGGTCTTTAATTGACCGGGGCAATCACTGGGCAATCACCGTGCGATCACTGGTCGATCGCCGGGGCGCGTGCCGGAGCGAGCACCCGGACGGCACCCGAAACGCACTCCGCGGTCAGCGGCAGCGCTCCCATCGGTTCGCCGTCGGCATACCCGGTGACTCCCTCCGCCTGGAGCGTGATCGTGCGGACGCGGTGGGTTGTCACCTTGGGGTGGCTGAGGTGCGTCCCCTTGTAGACCTGCGGAAAGACCTTGAGCAGGGTCGTACGCGTACAGTCCCCGACCACGGTCACGTCGAACAGCCCGTCGTCCATGCGCGCGCCGGAGCAGATCCGCATGCCGCCGCCGTAGGAGGATCCGTTGCCCACGGCGACGAGGGTGGCCTCGATCTCGCGCACCTCCCCGTCGTCGAGGGTGATGCGGTACGGGACGGTCTTGAAGGCCGCCAGCTCGGCGACCATCGCGAGGTCGTACTTGAAGCGCCCGCTCGGCCACCGCATGCGGTTCCCGCGGTCGTTGACCCGCGAGTCGAACCCGGAGGCGAGGATGGTCCCGAACCACTTCTGCCCCACGCGTCCGAGGTCCACCTCCCGGATCTGCTCGCCCTTGAGCGCCTCGGCCACGATCCGCCCGGCGGCGGCAGGCTCCCGCACGGGCAGCCCGAGCGCACGGGCGAAGTCATTGCCGGTCCCGACGGCGACGACACCGAGCGGCGTCCGGGTCCCGGCGACGGCTTGCAGCGCGAGCGACATCATCCCGTCCCCACCGACGGCTATGAGAGCCCCGGTCCCACCGCCGACGGCTTCGCGCGCCCGCCGCAGGGCATCGTCGGCGTCCTCGCCGAGAACGGTACGCACGGAAAACCCGGCCTCGCGCAGCACGCGAGCGGCCGGCTGCGCGGCATGAGCGCCCCGGCCGCGTCCCGCGGTGGGATTGACGAAAAGGGTGATCTCGCTGGTCACTGGGGGTCCCCCTGGACGGAGTCTGGGGGCAGGACCATACAAGATCAGGTGATGTCGTCGTAACCGTTGAGCCGGTGGGAACGTCCGTCGGCCTCACCGCTCGCCTGCTCGGGCAGCGCCCTGGAGGCTGATACGGCCTCGATCTCGCCGACAGCTTCGGGAGCGAGGTCGAGGTCGGATGCCTCGTCGTCGTCGAGTTCGGCGTCGGGGTCGTTGCGGCGTCGCCGCCGGTCGTTGAGCAGCGAGACGCCCACGGCGATGAAGTACAGCACGATGATCGGTCCCGCCAGCGCGATCATGCCCAGGGGGTCGGTGGACGGGGTGGCGATCGCTCCGAAGACGAAGATGCCCATGACGACACCGCGCCACCAGCCCGCCATCCGGCGTCCGGTCACGACGCCGGCCACGTTCAGCATGATCAGCAGCAGCGGCAGCTCGAAGGAGAACCCGAAGATCAGCACCATGCGGACGGCGAAGTCCAGGATCTTGTCGACCTCGAGGAAGTTCGCGGCGGTGTCCGGGGTGATACTCAGCAGCACACTCATGCTCACCGGCATGATCACGAACGCGAGATAGGCACCCGCGGCGAAGAGCGGAACGGCCGCGGCGGCGAAGAAGTAGGTGTACTTCTTCTCGTTCCTGTGCAGGCCCGGGGCCACGAAGGCCCACAGCTGGTACAGCCAGACCGGGCAGGCCGCGATGATGCCCGCCATCATGACGACCTTCACGGTGGTGGTGAAGGGCGACAACAGGTCGGTGTACACGATCGTGGCGCACTTGCCGCCGGTCTCGAGCTGTCCCTGCTCACAGGCGTGGACGGGCGAGGCCAGTATCCTCATCAGGTCCTGGCTGTAGAACGCCGCCACGATGGACGCGATCGTGACCGCCAGCATCGCCTTGGCAAGCCGGTTGCGCAGCTCACGCAGATGGTCCGCGAGTGGCATGCGCCCTTCGGGGTCCTTCTCCTGCTTCTGTTTCGAGCGGGCAGGCTTGAGCAACCCACGTCCTCATCTCGTGCGGCAGGCCGTGATCGGCGGCCTTGGGGTCAGCGCTGGGGGGTGGTGTCGGTGGGCTCGTTCACGGGGCGAGCGCTCGTCACGTCGCCGGGCGACGCCTGGATCGTACGAGGGGCGGCCTGACCCTGGGCCGGGTCCTGCGGCGGGTCGGCCGGAGTGGCGGCCGGCTGACCCTCGGACTTCATCGCCTTCGCTTCGCTCTTCAGGATGCGGGCGGACTTACCCAGCGAACGGGCCATCTCGGGAAGCTTCTTGGCCCCGAAGAGCAAAACGACGACGAGAAGGATGAGACTGATCTCGAGGGGACCGATCTGTCGGAACATAGCTGGTGTCTACCTTCTCACCGAGGCGGCATGGGGCTGAGCTGCTGATCGCGGTGGACTGGTGTCCGAACCGCGACCGGCTGCGATCGTAACTCTCACGGGTAAACGCAGGGCAATCCCCTTGCATACTCCCGTCGCGGCCGGCGCCTCATTGCCTGTTGCCGCCAGTTATCAGCCTACCGCCCGAGTCGCCCACGCATCAGGGTGCGCCCGCCTTACCGCAAGGCCTCGCCGGTACGCGCCAGATCCGTCGCCGCCCTCTCCAGATCCTCCGCCGCACGGTTGATCCGCTCCGTCGTGCGGGCCACCTCATGGCCCAGGCGCTGGGCCTCGATGAAGACCCGGATGCCGAGGACGCCGAGCACGGCGATCCCGACGAAGCCGAGGGCGATGGCGAGCATGGGCCAGAGCATGGGCAGAGCCTAGACGTCTCAGAGGGAGGAATGGAGGCGCAGCGTCCGCACGCCGCCGCCGGTGAGGAGTTCGACGATGCGCTCCCCCGCCGGCTTGCGGACCGCGGACCCGCACTCCGGGCAGGTGAAGGAGTAGAACGTGGTCCGCGCGCTCGCGCCGATCGCCAGTCGCAGGGCACCCGCCGAGAGCTCGAAGCGGGCGCGGCAGTCGGGGCAAGCGGCCTTGAAGAGGACCGGTCCCACATGGGCCGCGATTCCTGACATCACAGACATATGACGCGAGTCTCCCTATTCCTGACCGTCGTAGGCCGCGAGCGCCTCGCGCGCCGCCAGCCGGGCGCTGTCCGCCAGGTCCTGCGGCGAGACGATCCGCCCGTCCTGCCCCAGCCGCAGCGCCAGCCGGCGCAGCGAGGCAGGCTCAGGCGTACGCAAAGTGATCCGCAGACCGCCGTCCGGCAGCTCCTCCGCGCTGTCGTGCGGGTAGTACTCCGCGACCCAGCGTCCACCGGGGCCGACCTCGACCACGACCTCGGGGTCGTCCGCGGACGGCTGCACAAGCCCCTCCGACAGATCGCGCAGCTCCAGCTCGGGCGGGGCCGCGGGCGCGTCCAGCAGCCTGATCTCCGCCACCCGGTCGAGGCGGAAGGTCCTGCGCGCCTCGGAGAGACGGCACCAGGCCTCCATATACGTATGTCCCACGGCGAAGAGCCGGATCGGGTCGACCTCGCGCTCGGTGAGCTCGTCGCGCGCGGGCGAGTAGTACTTCAGCCACAGGCGCCGTCGCTCCGAGATCGCCCGGTCGACGTCGGCGAAGACGCCGCCCTCGGACTCGAAGGTCACCGACAGCCGGGAGCTGGCGCCCGCCGTCTCGCCCGCCGCGGCCTCCAGCTTGGCGGTGGCCCGCAGCAGCGCTTCCCGGTCGCTCTCGCGCAGCCCCGGCAGCGTGGCCACGGCGCGCGCGGCGACCAGCAGCGCGGTCGCCTCGTCGGCAGCGAGCCGCAGCGGCTCTGCGACATCGTCGGGGTTGTGCCACCAGATGCGCTCACCGTCGGTGTCGATGTCCAGCAGATCGCCGCCGCGGAAGCTCGTCCCGCACATCGGCAGTACGTCGAGGTCGGAGATCAGCTCGTCCTCGGTGATCCCGAAGGCACGGGCGACGTCGCCGACGCGCGCGCCGGGGCGCTCCCGCAGATAGGTCACCAGCGAGAGCATCCGCCGGGTCTGGTCAATGGCATTGGCGGCCATGGTTGTACGAGTCCCCCTCAGCCCTTGGCCACGGCGCGCAGCCGGTCCACCACATCGGCCCGCAGATCCGCGGGCTCCAGTACGACGACGTCCGGGCCGAACTCCACGAGCCAGGCGTCGAGCCCGTGTCCGTACGGAATCTCCAACTCGTCCCAGCCCTCCCCCAGTTCCCGTATCGACTGGGCTCTGGACCGCAGCGGATAGCCGCAGCCGGTGCGCAGCCGGATCCGCGCGGAACGGGTCGCCGTCTCCCCCGCCCAGCTCTCGACGGTCTCCCGGACGGTGACGACGTCGGGCACGGGCGCGGTGAAGGAGCCGGCGCGCGAGCGGACCCGGCCGGTGATGCGGGAGAGCCGGAAGACCCGCTCGGCGCCGCGGTCCCGGTCCCAGCCCGCCAGATACCAGTGGCCGCGCCAGCACTCGAGCGTCCATGGCTCGACATGGCGCGGCTCGGGGCGCGCGGCGTTCGCCTTGCGGTAGTCGAAGACGACCGGGCGGCGGTCGCGGCAGGCGAGCATCAAAGGCTCGAAGGCGGCCTCATGGACGGGGATGCGGGGTTCGAGTGCACTGTGGTGCGCCTCGTACGAATCCTCGGCCTCGGGCATGCCGGCCGCGCGCAGCTTCTGCAGGGCGCCGCTGGCGGCTCCGGCGAGCCGCGCCTGCTGCCAGACCTTGGCGGCGAGGCCGAGCGCGGCCGCCTCCTCGGCGTCGAGCGTGATGGCGGGCAGCCGGTTGGAGTCGCGGCGGGCGAGATAGCCGGTGTCGCCGTCGAGATTCTCCACCGTCTCGATGACCAGGCCGAGTTCGCGCAGATCATCCTTGTCGCGCTCGAACATCCGGTTGAAGGAGTCGTCGGAACCTGCCTCGAGGTAGGCCTCGATGGAACCGCGCAGTTCGCGCTTGCTGAGCGGGCGGCGGGTCCCCAGCAGGCACAGCGCCAGATTCATCAGCCGCTCGGCCTTGGCAATGGCCATCGACGCCCTTCCTCAAAGTGCTTCCGATTGTTGACCGTACCGCTCGGGAGCGCCGGGGCAAAAGCCGAGGGCCCATGCCACAAGGCATGGGCCCTCGTTCACTGTCCGTACGTGGTCAGACGGCGACCAGGTCGCAGACGAAGATCAGCGTCTCGCCGGGGGCGATACGGCCGCCACCGGCGCCGCGGTCGCCGTACGCGAGGTGCGCGGGGATGATCAGCTGGCGACGGCCGCCGACCTTCATGCCCTGCACGCCCTGGTCCCAGCCGGAGATGACCTGGCCGACGCCGAGCTGGAACTGCAGGGGAGTGCCGCGGTTCCAGGACGCGTCGAACTCCTCGCCGGTGGAGAAAGCCACGCCAACGTAGTGGACGGAGACGGTGTCGCCCGCCTTGGCCACCGGGCCGTCACCCTCCCAGATGTCCTTGATCTCCAGGTCGGCCGGCGGCTCGCCACCCGGGAAGTCGATCTCGGGCTTCTCGATGCTCACTGAACTGCTCCTCTAAATGATGAACGGGGCAACCAGGACAGTCTTACACCTTCGTGCCGACCCCATTGGTGCTTACACGTTGGTGCTTAGACCTTGGTCAGCAGGTCCACGGCGAAGACCAGCGTCGAGTTCTTCGGGATGCCCTGCTGCTCCTTGTCCCCGAATGCCTGGTCCGGCGGGATGACGAGCAGGATGCGGCTGCCGACCTTCTTGCCGACGATGCCGTCCTTGAGGCCCTTGAGCGTCACCTGCGCCAGCGGGAAAGTCTGGGTCTTTCCCGCCTGATAGGTGCTGTCGAACTTCTTGGCGCCGTCCCAGAGATACGCCTCGTACTTCACGACGACGGTGTCCTTCGCCGTCAGCACGGGGCCCGTGCCCTCCAGGACGTAATTGGAGACGAGCTTCTTCGGCGCGTCGGCGGACTTGGGGAAGGTGACCGAGGGGGCCTTGCCGTCGGTGTTGGTGCCCACCTTCGGCAGGTCGATGTTGTCCTGGGCGACCTCGGTGCCCTTGGCGGACAGCGGCACCGGGGTGGACTTCAGGATGTCGATGACGAAGACGAGGGTGGCGTTCGGCTTGATGTCGCCCTGGCCCTGCGCGCCGTAGCCGAGCTCCGGCGGGATCGACATCTCGATACGGCTGCCGACCTTCTGGCCCACGAGGCCCTTGTCCCAGCCCTGGATGACGCCGCCGGCGCCCAGCGTGAGGTCGAACGGCTGCTTGCGGTCGAAGCTGTTGTCGAAGGGCTTGTCCGAGTCCCAGCTCTGGCCGAGGTAGTTGACCTGGACCGGGTCGCCCTTCTTCAGCGTCGTGCCCTTGCCCTCGCTGATCGTCTCGACCTTCAGCTCCTTGGGCGGATCGCCTTCGCCCTTCGCCAGTGTCGGCTTCTCGCCGAACTTGGCTCCGGCGGTGATCGCGGGCAGTCCGTTCTTGGACGAGATGGAGTCGGAGCCCTTGTCGTCGCTGCCGCACGCCGCCGTGGACAGCAGCAGCAGGGGGACGACGAGAAGGCCGGCAAGTCGGCGCACGTGTTCCTCAGATCTCAGACGGCACAGTAGTTGCCCGACACTCTAGGGCGTGCCAAGGGCCCCGCACGAGGAACGTACGGGGCCCGAGTGGCGTTCCACCGGCTGGTGGCCTACATGCCGGCGATGAGCTTCTCCACCCGGTCGTCGACCGACCGGAAGGGGTCCTTGCACAGCACGGTGCGCTGCGCCTGGTCATTGAGCTTGAGGTGCACCCAGTCGACGGTGAAGTCCCGCCGCTGCTCCTGCGCCCGGCGGATGAAGTCGCCGCGCAGCCGGGCCCGGGTGGTCTGCGGGGGCACGGACTTGCCCTCGAAGATCTTCAGGTCGTTGCAGATCCGGGCGGCCTGGCCCTTGCGCTCCAGCAGGTAGTACAGCCCGCGCCTGCGGTGGATGTCGTGGTAGGCGAGGTCTATCTGGGCGACTCGCGGATGCGACATGGTCATGTTGTGCTTGGCGCGGTAGCGCTCGATGAGCTTGTACTTCATGACCCAGTCGATCTCGGTGCCGATCCGGTCGAGGTCCTCGGCCTCGATCGCGTCGAGCGTGCGGCCCCAGAGCTCCAGGACCTGCTCGACCGTGCCGGTGCGGATCCCGCGCCGCTCGACGAAGTCGACGGCCTTCTCGTAGTACTCGCGCTGGACTTCGAGGGCGGAGGCCTCGCGGCCGCTGGCCAGGCGCACCTTGCGCTGGCCGGTGATGTCGTGGCTGACCTCGCGGATCGCCCGGATGGGGTTCTCCAGGGTCAGATCGCGCATCACGGTGCCCGCCTCGATCATGCGCAGTACGAGATCGGTCGCGCCGACCTTCAGCAGCATCGTCGTCTCGGACATGTTCGAGTCGCCGACGATGACATGGAGGCGGCGGTAGCGCTCCGCGTCGGCGTGCGGCTCGTCGCGGGTGTTGATGATCGGGCGCGAGCGGGTGGTGGCGGAGCTGACGCCCTCCCAGATGTGCTCGGCGCGCTGACTGACGCAGTAGACCGCGCCCCGCGGGGTCTGCAGCACCTTGCCCGCGCCGCACAGCAGCTGACGGGTGACCAGGAACGGAATGAGGATGTCCGCCAGCCGGGAGAACTCTCCGTGGCGGGCTACGAGATAGTTCTCGTGGCAGCCGTAGGAGTTTCCCGCCGAGTCGGTGTTGTTCTTGAAGAGATAGACGTCGCCCGCGATTCCCTCCTCGTGCAGGCGGCGTTCGGCGTCGACGAGCAGGCCTTCGAGAATGCGCTCGCCGGCTTTGTCGTGGGTGACCAGTTCGGTCACGTTGTCGCATTCGGGAGTTGCGTATTCCGGATGCGAACCCACGTCGAGGTAGAGGCGGGCGCCGTTCCGCAGGAAGACATTGCTGCTGCGGCCCCATGAGACAACACGGCGGAAGAGGTAGCGCGCCACTTCGTCAGGTGACAGTCGGCGCTGTCCCCTGAACGTGCACGTGACGCCGTACTCGTTCTCCAGCCCGAAAATGCGGCGGTCCATGTCTGAACATTACGCCTCACGGCCTGAGCTGAAACCGGGTTCGGCAGCACCGTTTCGATCATTTTCCGATGAGCCTGCGATGTCCTTGGTACGGCCGGGAACTGCGAGGACCCGCTGAGTGCCCGTCAGAACCAACAGCGCGGCGATCCCTCCGGCTCCCGCGACGGCGAAGCTCCACGCGGTGCCGCCGAGCTCGACCGCCGGACCTGCGACAGCGGTTCCGACCGCGGCGCCGACGCCGAAGGTGGTGACGAGCCAGGAGAACGCCTCGGTGACGGTGCCGCTCGGGGCGTGCCGGTCGACGACGATGAAGGCGCAGGCGATCGCGGGCGCGAGGAAGAGGCCGGAGACGGCGGCGAGCGCGGTCATGGCGACCACACCGGGAGTGAGCGCCAGCGGCAGATAGCCGAGCGCGAGCAGGCCGACGATGACGCGGAGGCGGCGTTCCGGGGCGCCTGCCCACTGGCGGGCGCCGTAGGCCATGCCGCCGATGAGCGCGCCGAGGCCGAGCGCCGCCATCAGCCAGCCGTACACCGACTCACGGCCCTGGTCGTCGGCGTACGCGACTCCGGCGACGGTGATCGAGCCGAGCGCCAGGCCGACGAAGAAGAAGGACCCGAGGAGGGCGAGCAGGCCGGGCGAGCGCAGTGCGCCCAGCCAGTGGGCCTCGCGGGGTGCGGAGCGCCAGCCGCGGGAGGGCTTGGAAAGTACGACGGAGAGCGCGCCGAGGACGCCGATGACGTTGATGACGAGGAGGGCTGCGCCGGCCGACCAGAGCGAGACGAGCAGGGTGACCAGCAGCGGACCGACGGTGAACATGATCTCCTGCGCGACGGCGTCCATGGCGTAGGCCCTGTGCACCCTGTCCTCGCCACCCAGGACGCTGGGCCACAAGGCGCGCAGTCCGCCCTCGAGAGGCGGCGTGAAGACGCCCGCGACGGCGGCGGCCGCGTAAGCGACGGGCAGCGCGCCGATGCCGGCCGCGGCGAGGAGCACCATGCCGATGGCGGAGACGACGGCGGCGGGGAACTGGACGCGCGGCTGCCCGTGCAGGTCGACGGCGCGGCCGAGGAGTGGCTGGCCTATCGCGGTCGCTATGCCGTACACGGCGGCGAGCCCGCCGGCGAGGCTGTAGCTGCCGCCCTCGGCGCGGGTGAACAGGACCATGGCCACGGGGGCTGTGGCGTTGGGCAGCCGCCCCACGAGCGTCCCGGTGAGGAGCCGTGCGGCGTGCGGCGCCTTGAGGATGTCTGCGTAGCCGGTGGCTCCCGCCGCCATGTTGCCGCCCCTCTCCCCCGGCACGATCCGAGGTTTTACGTATAACGTCTTCGGTCATACGTACCATGTCGACAGTCCGCGGGTCCACCGCGGAGGCGTACCTGAACAAGTGGCTTGCGGCTGAGGACGGCACCGATGGCACACGGGTCCCCAAAGGACCACCCCGCGGCGGCGGGCCAGGGGGCGGCGCCCCCGCCGGTCGGACCCCGCGCCGGCACCCCCCGGCCCACCAGCCGGGATGTCGCCCGCTTCGCCGGTGTATCGCAGGCCACCGTGTCCCTCGTCCTCGGCGAGAAATGGCGCGGCCGGGTCTCCGAACGCACCGCCGGGCTCGTACGGGATGCCGCGCGCCAGCTCGGCTACCGGCCCAACCTCGCCGCGCGCAATCTGCGGCTCGGGCGGACCAGGACCGCGCTGCTCGTGGTGCCCGCCCTCACCAACGAGTTCTTCGCCCGCGTCTACACGGGCGCGGCCACCGTCGCTTCCGAGCACGGATTCGGCGTGGTGCTCTACCCCTCCCCCGAGGGCGTCGGCCCCGCCAAGGACCCCTTCGCCTCGGCCCGCGCCGCGCTCGACGGCGTGATCGCGTCCTCCATGGCCGCACAGGCCCTGACCGCCATCCGCGGTACGGATCTCCCGCTGGTGATGCTCGACAGCGACCCCGCCGACCCGGGCGCCGCGGCCCACGTCAATCTCGACATCGCCGACGGCATGCGGCAGATGTCGGCCCATCTGCTGGGGCTCGGCCATCGCCGCTTCGTCCATCTCGCATCCGCCGTGTCCTCCTGGACCTTCGACGTACGGGCCCGGGCACTCGCCACGGCGCTGCGCGACGTCCCCGACGCGGTCGTACGGACCGTGCCCGCACCCCTCGACGTGGCCGGCGCGCGCGAGGCCGCGGAGCGGGCACTCACCGGTCCGGGGCTGCGGCCCACCGCGATCGTGTGCGACGACGACATCCTGGCCGCCGGGGCCTGCAAGGCGGTACGGCGACTGGGCCTGCGGGTCCCCGATGACGTGTCCGTCACCGGCTTCGACGACCTCGCGCTCGCCACCGCGCTGGAGCCGGAGCTCACCACGGTCAGCCTGCCCGCGGAACGGGTTGGCGAGCGCGGTATGTCCGCCCTGCTCGCGGTCCTCGAAGGCCGTCCGTCCGAGGAGGGCGACATCCCGGTCGAACTGGTCGTACGCGGCTCGTCAGCCCCCGTACGGACCGTCTGAACTCGTCCGGATGGTCCGTACCCGGCGGCCTTGAGCCCACGACACCCGCCGTGGAACGATCACGATCATGACGAGTACGGCCGAGACCCCGATCGACGCGACGCTGATCGGGACGGTCTCCGCAACAGGCTCCGTAACACCTCTCTCCAGGGACCGGCTGATCGTCAGAACCGATGAGCGGCTGGAGATCCACGACTCAGAGACCTTCCTCTCCGGCACCCTCACCCCCGCGCAGACCCTGCGCCTGTCTCCGTGCGCCGCGGCCACCCCGCTGCCCGGCGGAGCCCTCGTCGTCGCCGAGGGCTCCAGGATCCGCGTCGTCGGCCCCGACGGTGCCACCCGCTGGGAGCTGCGGCACGCCGGCTGGCACGGTGGGCACCGGGACCCGCGCCCGCCCGGCCCGCCCGCCGTGAGCCCTGACGGCAGTCTCGTCAGCGTCCTGGTGCCGACGCTCGCCACCGGCGAGCGCGCCGCGATACTGGTCCAGGACACCCCGCCACGGCATCGCTACGCGCGGGACACCCTGCTCCTCCTCGACGCCGCGTCCGGCGACGTCCGGGCCCGCCGCCCGATCGGGGCCGTCGCCTCGGACGTGACGCAGCGGTGGCATCCGGACGGCTCACTGCTCGCGCTCTCCTGCTGGACGGCCTGGTACAGCTGGTCGACCTGGTGGATCGAGCCGCGCCACGACGGGCTGCACATCCGTGGCGGCACGACGATGCGCGAGGTGATCGACTTCCTGCCCGCCGCGTCCCGGGTGCTCACCATCCGGCGCGCCGAGGGAATCGCGCACAACGACGACCGCGACGAGCTCGCGTCCCACGATGTGGGCGCCGACGACCCGGCCGTGCTGTTCGACCTCGGCGAGCTGGCGGTCGACCGCGACAACGACGAGTTCACCGGCGCGCACCTGATCGACGGCGCGCATGTCCTGGTCACCGGCCGGATCTATCTGCCCGGGCGGCCGGTGTCGGTACGTCACTGGCTGTGCGACACGGTGACGCTCCGCCCGCTGGGCCGGGTGCGGTATCCGGTGGCGGTCGGCGGCGATGTGACCCCCCTGGGCGACGGCACCTGGCTCACCCGGGACCGCTCCCGCCTCCACCGCTGGGCGCTCCCCTGACCTGGGGATACGGCTGCGCCCCGGTCCGCACGGGCGGTCCGGGGCGCAGCCGGGTCAGCGGCCGGGGCCGTGGGCTACTCCTCGCCGCCCTCGGTCTCCTCGGTCTCCTCGGTGTCCGACGGCGCGTCCGTCGGCGTCGACGCGGCACCGTCGGCCTCCAGCAGCCGGGACAGCTGCCGTCCGACGATGCGCTTGAACTTCCGGGCCTGCGGTCGCGTACGGTCCAGCACCGCGACCTCCAGCCGGTCCGCGGGGATCTCCCGCTCGCTGCCGTTGGTCTGGTTGGACAGGGCCTGTACGGCCAGCTTCAGAGCCTCGGCCAACGACATCCCGTCGCGGTGCCGCTGGTCGAGGAAGGTGCTGATCTGCTCCGCGCTGCCGCCGACCGCGACCGAGCCGTGCTCGTCCACGATCGATCCGTCGTGCGGCAGCCGGTAGATCTGGTCGCCCTCGGGAGTGGCCCCGACCTCGGCGACGACCAGCTCCACCTCGTACGGCTTCTCGGCCGCGCTGGAGAAGATCGTGCCCAGCGTCTGGGCGTAGACATTGGCGAGACCGCGGGCCGTCACATCGTCACGGTCGTAGGTGTAACCGCGCAGGTCGGCGTAGCGCACGCCGCCGATCCGCAGGTTCTCGTACTCGTTGTACTTGCCGGCGGCGGCGAAGCCGATCCGGTCGTAGATCTCACTGAATTTGTGCAGTGCACGGGACGGGTTCTCACCGACGAAGACAATGCCGTCGGAGTACTGCAGCACGACGAGGCTGCGACCACGGGCGATGCCCTTGCGGGCGTATTCCGCCCGATCGGCCATGGCCTGCTGGGGTGACACATAGAACGGCGTCGACACCGGCTATCCGTCCCTTTCTGTCAGTAGCGAGGGGGCACCTCCCAGCGGTAGCTGGGGGAGCATCTCAGAGCAGCGCGGCCCGCGGGCCGTCGGGCTGTTCGAGGCGGCGCTCCAGGATCGAGCGGGCGATCTCGGAGGACTCGGCCTCGGTGAGCCTGCGGAAGCCCTCGTCGGTGATGACGGTGACGATCGGATAGATCCGCCGGGCCACATCGGGCCCGCCGGTCGCCGAGTCGTCGTCGGCCGCGTCGTACAGCGCCTGGATGACCAGGGTGGTGGCCTGCTGCTCCGTCAGGTCCTCGCGGTAGAGCTTCTTCATCGCTCCGCGGGCGAAGATCGAACCAGAACCGGTGGCCGCGAATCCATGCTCCTCGGAGCGGCCGCCTGTGACGTCGTACGAGAAGATCCGGCCCTTCTCGCGGTCGACGTCGTACCCCGCGAAGAGCGGCACCACGGCCAGGCCCTGCATGGCCATGCCGAGGTTGCTGCGGATCATCGTGGAGAGCCGGTTCGCCTTGCCCTCCAGGGAGAGTTGGGCGCCTTCGACCTTCTCGAAGTGCTCCAGCTCCAGCTGGAAGAGCTTGACCATCTCCACGGCGAGGCCGGCGGTGCCGGCGATGCCCACGGCCGAGTACTCGTCGGCCGGGAAGACCTTCTCGATGTCGCGCTGCGCGATCATGTTGCCCATGGTCGCCCGCCGGTCACCGGCGAGCACCACACCGCCGGGGAACGTCGTCGCGACGATGGTCGTGCCGTGCGGTGCCTCGATGGCGCCCTGTACGGGCGGCAGGATGCGCTTGCCGGGCAGCATCTCCGGGGAGTGCTGGCCCAGGAAGTCCATGAACGAAGAGGAGCCCGGCGTCAGGAAGGCAGCTGGTAGACGCCCGGTGCTACGAGTGTTGGCTTCCACGCGTTTCCTTCCACATAGGCGGCTGCACGCCTTATGGCATCCGGCCGATCCTTGAACTGCCCCAGTGCGGCATTGCAGCTGAAGCACAGTACGCCTCGGACCCTACCCGTCTCGTGGTCGTGATCCACATGCTCTGCCGGAGCAGCAAGGCAGATCACGCAGACACCGCCTTGCTCGGCGATGAGTTGAGTCAACTCAGCCTGAGTGAGCCCGTATTTGCGGCGGAAGTAACTGTCACGATTGCGCTGTGCGCGGCATTCGCGTAGCTCGCCCAGCCGTCCGAGGAGGTCTTGTTGCGTTCCCATTCCGTGTGCGGCTTGATCTCGCCGCACTGTGGACACCGCTTGTGGCCACGCTGCACAGGCACCTTCACCCGCACAGTGCGCCCCTTGGCCTCCTGGCGCTGCCGGTAGTACTCCGCAGAGCACTCCCGGCAGTACGCCTGGAGGCCGTCCGCCGTGGAGCTGTTGCTGGCGAATGCATCACGGTCCAGAGTCCGTTTGCATCGCGAGCATTTCTTAGCGTGATGCAATTCGGACATTCAGCGACTACTCGCCACCCTTCTGGACAAACGACCTCACGAAATCCTCTGCGTTCTCCTCGAGGACGTCGTCGATCTCGTCCAGTACGGAGTCGACGTCGTCCGACAGCTTGTCCTGGCGCTCCTTGAGGTCCTCCGAAGCCTGCGCCTCCTGCGTCTGCTCCTCGGTCTCCTCAGTGGAACGCGTGGCTTTCTGCTGCCCGCCGCCGGTGTCCTTGGTCGCCATATCCCTCACCCCGCTCGGTTTGCCCTGACGTGAGTTCGTTCGGTCAAGATCAGACCCTACAAGCAGGGTCCGACATCGGCCCCGCACTTGCCTCAACGTCCGGGGACCACCTCGATGATTCCCGGACGAGAACCATTTCAGCCCCCGGACAGCACCCGGACCAGGTCTTCCGCGGTGCGGCACCGGTCCAGCAGCTCCTTGACGTGGTTGCGCGTACCACGCAGCGGCTCCAGGGTCGGCACCCGCTGCAGCGAGTCACGGCCGGGCAGATCGAAGATGACCGAGTCCCAGGAGGCCGCGGCCACATCGTCGGCGTACTGCTCCAGGCAGCGGCCGCGGAAGTACGCCCGGGTGTCCTCAGGGGGCTTCGTCCCGGCCCGTACGACGTCGGGCTCGTCCAGCAGTCGTTTCATCTTGCCGCGGGCCGCCAGCCGGTTGTACAGGCCCTTCTCGGGGCGTACGTCGGCGTACTGGAGGTCCACCAGGTGCAGCCGTGCCGCGTCCCAGCCCAGGCTGTCCCGCCGCCGGTAGCCCTCCATGAGCTCCTTCTTGGCGATCCAGTCCAGCTCGCCGGACAGGCTCATCGGGTCGTTCTCGAGCCGGTTGAGGGTGTCTTCCCAACGGACCAGGACGTCCTTGGTCTGGTCGTCGGCGTCGGCGCCGAAGCGCTCCTCGACGTACTTGCGGGCCAGCTCGAAGTACTCCATCTGGAGCTGGACTGCGGTGAGTGTCCGGCCGCTGCGCAGCGTGACCAGGCGCTTGAGGGTCGGGTCGTGGGAGACCTGGTGCAGGGTGCGTACCGGCTGGTCGACCGCCAGGTCAACAGCGATGAAGCCGTCCTCGATCATCGACAGGACCAGGGCCGTCGTGCCCAGCTTGAGGTAGGTCGAGATCTCGGACAGGTTCGCGTCGCCGATGATCACATGCAGCCGGCGGTACTTCTCGGCGTCGGAGTGGGGCTCGTCACGGGTGTTGATGATGGGCCGCTTCAGCGTGGTCTCGAGCCCGACCTCGACCTCGAAATAGTCGGCCCGCTGGCTGAGCTGAAAGCCGTGTTCATGGCCGTCCTGGCCAATTCCGACCCGTCCGGCGCCGGTGACGACCTGCCGGGACACGAAGAACGGCGTCAGGTGGCGCACGATGTCCGAGAAGGCGGTCTCCCGCTTCATCAGGTAGTTCTCGTGCGTTCCGTAGGACGCGCCCTTGTTGTCGGTGTTGTTCTTGTACAGGTGGATCGGCTGGGCGCCGGGGAGCTGGGCCGCGCGCTCGGCGGCCTCCGCCATGATCCGCTCGCCCGCCTTGTCCCACAGGACGGCGTCGAGCGGGTTGGTGACCTCGGGTGAGCTGTACTCGGGGTGCGCATGGTCGACGTACAGCCGTGCACCGTTGGTGAGGATCACATTGGCCAGGCCGATGTCCTCGTCGGTGAGCTGGCTGGAGTCGGCGGCCTCGCGGGCGAGGTCGAAGCCGCGGGCGTCCCGCAGCGGATTCTCCTCCTCGAAGTCCCAGCGGGCGCGCCGCGCCCTGTGCATCGCCGCCGCGTAGGCGTTGACGATCTGGGACGAGGTGAGCATGGCATTGGCGTTCGGGTGGCCAGGGACGGAGATGCCGTACTCCGTCTCGATGCCCATTACTCGCCGTACGGTCATGCGGCCCTCCTTGCCCGGCGGCGCTCCCCTCCGGGAACGGCGCTCAAGTACCGCTGTCTCTCCGGTGCCTGTGCGGTGCCCGTTCCCGCACTGCGCGACTCGGTGGTACCGAAGAGCCTAGAACGCCTCTGCACTGGTGGGGAGATCAATTTCGTCATTGCTCCGGCTATGGCTGGACCTGTCGGAAAAGCATTCGGCTGCGGATGCCCCGTCCCCCTGCCTGCGGCGAGGGGACCTCCAGCATCCGCAGCCGGTCTGCGTTCTACAGGTACTGACCGGTGTTCGCCACCGTGTCGATGGAACGTCCGGTGTCCGCGCCCTGCTTTCCGGTGACAAGGGTGCGGATGAACACGATCCGCTCGCCCTTCTTTCCGGAGATCCGGGCCCAGTCGTCCGGGTTGGTCGTGTTCGGCAGGTCCTCGTTCTCCTTGAACTCGTCCACGCATGCCTGGAGGAGGTGGGAGACCCGAAGGCCCTTCTGGTTGTGGTCGAGGAAGGCCTTGATGGCCATCTTCTTGGCCCGGTCGACGATGTTCTGGATCATCGCGCCGGAGTTGAAGTCCTTGAAGTACAGGACTTCCTTGTCGCCATTGGCGTACGTGACCTCGAGGAAGCGGTTCTCCTCGGATTCCGCGTACATCTGCTCGACGACGGACTGGATCATCCCGTGCGCCGCGGCTTCCTTGGAGCCATTGTGCTCGGACAGGTCGTCCGAGTGCAGCGGCAGCGAGGCGGTCAGGTACTTGGCGAAGATGTCCTTTGCGGCCTCCGCGTCCGGGCGCTCGATCTTGATCTTCACATCGAGCCGGCCGGGGCGCAGGATCGCGGGGTCGATCATGTCCTCGCGGTTGGAGGCGCCGATGACGATGACGTTCTCCAGGCCCTCCACACCGTCGATCTCGGCGAGCAGCTGCGGGACGATGGTGTTCTCCACGTCCGAGCTGACGCCGGAACCACGGGTGCGGAAGAGGGATTCCATCTCGTCGAAGAAGACGATGACGGGTGTGCCCTCGCTCGCCTTCTCCCGGGCACGCTGGAAGACCAGGCGGATGTGCCGCTCGGTCTCACCGACGTACTTGTTGAGGAGCTCGGGGCCCTTGATGTTGAGGAAGTAGCTCTTCCCCGCGGGCTGGCCGGTCACCTCGGCGACCTTCTTGGCAAGGGAGTTGGCGACGGCCTTCGCGATCAGCGTCTTGCCGCATCCGGGCGGGCCATAGAGCAGGATGCCCTTCGGCGGCCGCAGTTCGTGCTCCTTGAAGAGGTCCGGGTGGAGGTACGGAAGCTCGACCGCGTCGCGGATCATCTCGATCTGGCCGCCCAGACCGCCGATCTTGTCGTAGTCGACGTCCGGGACCTCTTCGAGGACGAGCTCTTCGACCTCGCTCTTCGGGATCACCTCATAGACGTAGCCGGAGCGGGGCTCGAGCAGCAGGGCGTCGCCGGGGCGGATGGTGGTGTCCAGCAGCGTGTCCGCAAGCCGCACCACCCGTTCCTCGTCGGTGTGCCCGAGCACCAGGGCGCGCTCGCCGTCCTCGAGGATCTCCTTGAGGGTGACGATGTCCCCGGCGCGCTCGAACTCCATGGCCTCGACCACGTTGAGCGCCTCGTTGAGCATGACTTCCTGGCCCCGCCTGAGCTCGTCGAGCTCGACGCTGGGGCTGACATTCACCCGGAGCTTGCGGCCCCCGGTGAAGATGTCGCAGGTGCCGTCCTCATTGGCCTGCAGGAAGACACCGAAGCCGGCCGGCGGCTGAGCGAGCCGGTCGACCTCCTCCTTGAGGGCCACGATCTGGTCGCGGGCCTCACGGAGCGTGTTGGCGAGCCGCTCGTTCTGTGCGGAGACGCCGGCCAGGTTGGTCTGCAACTCGACGATCCGCTCTTCGAGAATCCTCGTATGACGCGGAGAGTCGGCGAGCTTGCGGCGCAGGACGGCGATTTCCTGCTCGAGATAGGCAACCTGACCGGCGGGGTCTTCAGACCCTCGCCCCGGCCGGATGCCGCGGTTGATGTCGTCGTCGTGGGCTGCCACGGTCCTCACCTCCTCCATGGGGAGCTGGACGCTTCCTGACCCTACCTGGGCGGGTGGTGATTGAAACCCCTAGATCACAAAGACGGTAGGGGTGTGTCCGATCTTCACCCTTGCGCTCTCCCTCACGCCAGGGGAATACCCACCCATCAACATCGGAAAGCGGGCGGTTGTATCGTCGAAGCGTTCAACACCCGTCAGGGCTGGCGCGACTTGCTTCACATTGCTACACCCGACGAAGGAAACGGCAGGAGATATGACCGTGCAGCACGAGGCTCCCACCGAAGGCGTCGGGGAGGCCCTGGAGGTCTGGATCGACCAGGACCTCTGCACCGGGGACGGGATCTGTGCGCAGTACGCCCCCGAGGTATTCGAGCTGGACATCGACGGGCTCGCGTATGTGAAGAGCGGCGAGGACGAACTGCTCCAGAACCCGGGCGCCACAACGCCCGTACCACTGCCGCTCCTGAAGGACATCGTGGACTCCGCGAAGGAGTGCCCGGGCGACTGCATCCATGTGCGTCGCGTTTCGGACAAGGTCGAGGTCTACGGCCCCGACGCAGAGTGACAAATCACATACTGCGCGCTTGCGCCGGGGCGCTGCGGACGAACTTCCCACCCTGCCACCGCCAATTGACCTTCTCCTGCTCGTCGGGGCAGCAGCTCGGCACTTCCGGCGAGGAGTAGCCGAGCAACGTCGCCGTAACCGCTCCGTCACGTACGGCGAAGTCTTTGACGGACTGCTTCTGCGAGGGCTCGAGCAGCGTCGCGACGACGCGTGGATCCGTACCCCTGCCCTGGGTCAGTACGTACATGCCGCTCGGCGGAGTGCCGGAGCCGGCGTCGCAGCGGGCCACGGCCACGGTCTCGGGGCTGCCGTCGCCGTCGAGATCGCCCGAAGCCTTGCCGGTCACGACGGTCTTCGCCCCGCCGCACTCCAGCGGGAGCTGCACGCCTGCCGGATCGGGGGCCGCGGCGGCGGCGCTGCCCGTGCCGGGTGCGCCCGTCTGGGACGCGGTGGCGGCCCTGGGCTGCAGCAGTCCGGCGGCCGCGACGACCGCGGCCATCGCCGTCGCCGTGGCCAGCCAGTGCACCGGGCGGGCGTGGGTGTGCGCGAGGTCCGGGACGGCGGAGGTCTGCACGCGGGATGTCTCCTGTGACGGCGGTCCGGTGGGGGTGGCCTGCATCGTGCCATACGTCACAGTGGGTGCGGAACAGCGGGGTCCGAATGCGCTCGTCAAGAAACGGTCAACGTAAGGACGCCGCCGCCGAGTTCCCTGCGATGTCGCGGGAACTCGGCGGCGGCGTGCGTGCGTTGTACGGGTTCAGCCCTTGTTGGGGCCTTCGTAGTCCTCGCCGTAGGCGCCCTTGGCGGGACGGCGGCGGCGCATCGGGGGCTCCACACCGTCGGCGAGACGGCGGGCGGTGACGAGGAACCCGGTGTGGCCGATCATCCGGTGGTCGGGGCGGACGGCCAGGCCTTCGACGTGCCAGTTGCGGATCATCGACTCCCAGGGCTGCGGTTCGGCGAAGCAGCCGATCTCGCGGATGGATTCCACGGTCCGCGCCAGCTGGGTGGTGGTCGCGACGTAGCAGCAGAGGATGCCGCCGGGCACGAGCGCCTTGGAGACGGCCTCCAGGCACTCCCAGGGGGCGAGCATGTCCAGGATCACGCGGTCGACGTCGGCGTCGGTCAGGTTGTCCTGGAGGTCGCCGACGGTGAGCTGCCAGGCGGGGTGCGGGCCGCCGAAGTAGCGCTCCACGTTCTGCTGGGCGATCTCGGCGAAGTCCTCGCGGCGCTCGTAGGAGTGCAGCATCCCGTGGTCGCCGATGGCGCGCAGCAGGAAGGCGCTGAGCGAGCCGGAGCCCACCCCCGCCTCGACGACGCGCGCGCCGGCGAAGATGTCGGCGAAGGCCAGGATCTGCCCCGCGTCCTTGGGGTAGACCACGGCGGCGCCGCGGGGCATGGACAGGACGTAGTCGGGGAGCAGGGGGCGCAGCGCAAGGTAGGCGACGTTTCCCGTGGTACGGACAACACTGCCCTCGGGAGCACCGATCAGCTCGTCGTGCGGGAAGGAACCCTTGTGGGTGTGGAAATTCTTCCCGGCCTCGAGCGTGAACGTGTAGTGGCGTCCCTTGGGGTCGGTGAGCTGGACCTGGTCCCCGACCTTGAAGGGCCCGCGTCGGCGGGCGGCACCGGTCGGTTCGGACATGTGACCAGCCTACCGGCCCCTGTCGGACCCGGGGACCACGAGGACCTGGGCACCCCGCCCCGGCCGCCGGGCGAGCGCCCCCTGAGCCGACTGAGCGCTCGCCTCGGCAGCGAGTGAGCCGCCCTGTGAGGGATCCCCCGCCGAAGGCAGGGGGAGAACCGTGCCTCTAAGAAGCAGCAGGCCGCTAAGAAGCAGCAGGCCGCGCCATCGCTGCTACGAAGGCGCGCTCCACGTCCGCCGTGGACAGTACGCCGTAGATCTCGCCCGTCTTCTCGACCACCAGGTACTCCGTCGCCGGGGACGCCCTCAGCTTGTCGAGGAGGGCCTCGCCCGCGAGTTCGGCCGAGACCTTCATGCCCTCCGTCAACTCCTGGGCGAGGCCGCTGACCGCGACCCACGGGCGGCGGTGTTCCGGGACGCCGACGATCGCCGTCTCGCGGACCAGGGCCTTCGGCTCGCCGTGGCCGTCGACGACGACCAGTGCGCGGGCGCCCGCCTCGTTGGCGCGGCGCAGGGCCTCGGAGAGCGGGGTGTCGGACTCGACGGGGACGGCGCGCCTGGTGAGCGTACGGGCCTCCAGCTCGGGGAGGTGTTCGCGCAGCCGGGCCATGCGCAGGCTGTTGCCCGCACCGGTCCAGATGATCGCGGCCAGAATCGCGGCGAGCAGCGCGTCGGTGACCGTCTCCATGCCGCCGATGTCCTCGGTGGCGTTGCCGAGGGCGCCGGTGTGAGTGAGCAGCGGCAAACCGATGAGCACGGCGACGGCCAGCGCCCGGCCGACCCAGGCCGCGGCGACGGTGCCCGCCATCGGCTTGCCGGTGATCTTCCAGACGACGGCACGCAGCATCCGGCCGCCGTCGAGCGGCAGCCCGGGCAGCAGATTGAACGCGGCGACGATGAGGTTGGAGATCATCAGGCCGGCCAGCAGCACACCCGGGACCGTGCCGGGCTCCACGGCCTGCATGCCGAAGTAGAAGACGCCTGCCAGCACGAGCGAGAGCAGCGGGCCGACGAAGGCGAGGATGAACTCGCGGCCCGGGGTCTCTGACTCCTTCTCGATCTCGGAGACGCCGCCGAAGAACTGCAGCTGGATGCGGCGCACCGGCAGTTTGAAGCGCAGCGCGGCGATGGTGTGGGCCAGTTCGTGGACGAGTACGGAAGCGTAGAAGGCGACCGCGAAGAAGAGGGAGACGAGATAGCGCGCACCGCCGAGCTCGGGGAGCACGCGGTCGAGCTGACCGCCGAAGACCCAGGTGATGAGGGCCGCGACGATGAACCAGCTGGGGGCGACGTAGACCGGCACGCCGAAGGGACGGCCCATCAGAATGCCGCCGCCGGGGCCGTCGGAGCGCCGCGGCTTGCCGCCCTCGGGGTCCGCTCCCCCCGTACCGGACTGCGGCCGCTTGCGCTCACCGCTCGTGTCGTCCTCTTTCACGGGTCCCCTTCATTGCGAATACGTCGCTCGCTCGATGATGCAGTGCGCGAGGGTCTGAGGTCGATGGTATTCCGCTCGCTGTCAGTGGCGGGCCGTAGGGTCTGAGTCATGAGTACGAGTCAGCAGCCCACATCGCTGTCGCCGTCGCGGGCGAGCGACTTCATGCAGTGCCCCCTGCTGTACCGCTTCCGGGTGATCGACAAGCTGCCCGAGAAGCCCAGCGAGGCGGCTACCCGCGGCACGCTGGTGCATGCGGTGCTGGAGCGGCTCTTCGACGCCCCGGCGGCGGAGCGCACGGCTCCGCGCGCCAAGGCGCTGATCCCGGGCCAGTGGGACCGGCTGCTCGAGACCAAGCCGGAGTTGGGCGAGTTGTTCGCAGAGGACGCCGAGGGCGAGCGGCTGACGCGCTGGCTGGGCGAGGCGGAGCAGCTGGTGGAGCGGTGGTTCTCGCTGGAGGATCCGACCCGCCTGGAGCCCGCCGAGCGGGAGATGTTCGTCGAGACGGAGCTGGAGTCGGGGCTGCGGCTGCGCGGGGTCATCGACCGGGTCGATGTGGCGCCCACCGGCGAGGTGCGGATCGTCGACTACAAGACGGGCAAGGCCCCGCGCCCGGAGTACAGCGAGGGCGCGCTGTTCCAGATGAAGTTCTATGCGCTGGTGATCTGGCGGCTGAAAAGCATTGTGCCGCGCCGGCTTCAGCTGGTGTATCTGGGCAGCGGCGATGTGCTGACGTACGACCCGGTCCCGGAGGACCTGGAGCGTATGGAGCGCAAGCTGCTGGCGCTGTGGGAAGCGATCAGACAGGCCACCGAGTCGGGTGACTGGCGACCGCGGCCGACGAAGCTGTGCGGCTGGTGCGACCACCAGGCGGTGTGTCCGGAATTCGGCGGCACTCCCCCGGTGTATCCGCTGAGCATTTCCCCGACCACTTCGGCCGAGGATGGCCAGGGCAGAATGGGCCCCGTCTAAACGAAGGAGTACCCGTGGCTATCCGCGTCCTACTGGTCGACGACCAACCGCTGCTGCGCACCGGCTTCCGGATGATCCTGGAGGCGGAGCAGGACCTCGCGGTCGTCGGCGAGGCCGGGGACGGCCTCCAGGCCCTCGACCAGGTGCGGGCGCTGCAGCCTGATGTGGTGCTGATGGACATCCGGATGCCCCGGATGGACGGCGTCGAGGCGACCCGGCAGATCACCGGCCCCGGACGCGACGGCCCGGCGAAGGTGCTGGTGCTGACCACCTTCGACCTCGATGAGTACGTGGTGGAGGCGCTGCGGGCCGGCGCGAGCGGCTTCCTGCTGAAGGACGCGCCCGCCAATGAGCTGGTGCAGGCGATCCGGGTGGTGGCGGCGGGCGAGGCGATGCTGGCACCGAGCATCACGCGCCGGCTGCTCGACAAGTACGCGGACCATCTGCCGTCCGGCGAGGAGCCGGTCCCGGACACGCTGCACACGCTGACCGACCGCGAGGTGGAGGTGCTCAAGCTGGTCGCGCGCGGGCTGTCCAATGCCGAGATCGCCGCGGATCTGTTCGTCAGCGAGACCACCGTCAAGACGCATGTGGGCCATGTGCTGACGAAACTGGGCCTGCGCGACCGGGTGCAGGCCGCGGTGTACGCGTACGAGAGCGGTCTGGTGCGCCCCGGCGCTCAGTGATCCCACCGGCCTGACGAAACGCAGTCGGGGGGGGGGGGGGGGCCGCCCCCCCCCCCCCGCCGGGGGGCCCCCGCGGGGGGGGGGGGGGGGGGGGGCCGCCCGGGCCCCCCGGGCCCCGCGGCGCCCCGGGGGGGGAGAGGGCCCCCCGCCCGGCA